>NZ_JAPIVR010000002.1:0-1219187 GCF_026239715.1 Pedobacter sp. GR22-10 | reverse complement strand
GCAAGGAACAATGAGCAAAGAATAAGGAGCAAAGACCGAGGAGCAAAGGCTAAAGAGCAAAGGCTGAATTGTTGTTTGAATATTGCTGAGACATGATCCAGGATGTTTTTAAGGCTACTAATCCATAACGATAGAAAAACAAAGAGATTAGAATCCATCTATAATGGTTCCCGCAGATTTCAGGGATTTCGCAGATTTAGGATGATGAAACGTTGTGTCGTTGAAATTCAGGATCTTTTAAGGGTACTAACCCATAACGATAGAAAAACAAGGAGATTAGGAATCCATCTATAATTGTTTCCCGCAGATTTCAGGGATTTCGCGGATTTAAGGTGATGAAAGATCGTGTTGTTGAAATCCGGGATGTTTTTAAGGGTACTAATCCATAACGATAGAAGAACAGGAGATTAGAACCTATCTATAATGGTTCCCGCAGATTTCAGAGAATTTCGCAGATTTAGGGTGATGAAACGTTGTGTAGTCGCATTTGGAGTCTGAAGAAGAGCCAGTTTAAAGTTATTCTCAATCAATGTTTTCCGAAGCCCTTGTCTGGTTCTCCTGAATGGGATTCAGGATCTGAGAAGAGTGGATTTAAACGCCTCAGCAGAAGCAGGCTTTCAAAAAAGGCACCAGGCCTGTCTTTAATAAACCTGATGGCAACGAAAATCCTTTTTGTTAACCATAACGTTCTATTTTTAGAAATATCTCAACAAAAAGATTGTCGTGTACAGCAGGACTGAAATAGCCAATTGTTGCTGACTTTCTTTTGCAAATGATTCACTTTCTTCCTGTTAAAAAATGTAAAATCTTTAAGTGCCCATTTAATAAATCCGTATTATTGTACCATTACGTACTTCATCATATGACTAATTTCAGCCAAAGAAAATTACTTACTCTTATTGTTTTCATCCTTGTTCAAATGGGTGCTTCTGCACAGAATAAAAATGTAAAGCTTCCTGCGAATTGGTTTAATCTGGATCTGACGGAGAGTGGTTATTTTGGAATTAGTACAGAGAAAGCTTATCGTGATCTTTTAAAGGATAAAAAACCAAAAGAAAATATCATTGTAGCTGTTATTGACGGCGGGGTCGATATTAATCACCCTGATTTAAAACCGGTTTTATGGGTTAATCAAAAAGAGATTCCTGGAAATGGTATTGACGATGATGGTAATGGTTATATCGATGATATTCATGGATGGAATTTTATTGGTTCAAAGAAAGGTAATCTGGAATTTGATAATCTGGAATTGGTCCGGCTTCTTAGAATCTATACACCAAAGTATCAGTCTACCACCAATCTGACACCATTAGATAGTAATCAAAAGGAAGAATTCAGGCTTTATAAAAAAATGGTGGGTGATTTCGGAAAGAAATATGAAGATGCCAGTAATACGTTTTCTGTACTTGTTGCCATTAATAAGGTTTTGGATTCTGTGGCCACCATAAATCATAAGCAAATTCCAACTTATGAAGATATAGAAAAATATAAGGCTGATGATGAGACAGAAGAGCAGGTTAAAACCATTATCAGGAAAGGTTCAAGAGAAGATGGTGGCTTTGATAAGTTTTATAAGAATATTAAAGATGGTTATAAGCAATATGATGCTATGCTGAAATACAATCTGAATCCTAAATATGATAAAAGGGCAGAACTGGTAGGGGATGATTATGCTAATAGTCAGGATAGAAACTATGGAAATGCAGATGTAAAAGGGCCGGATGCCATGCATGGAACGCATGTAAGTGGGATTATTGGTGCTGATCGTAATAATAATTCAGGTATTTTGGGCGTGGCCAATCATGTGCGTATAATGGCCATCAGGGTTGTACCAACAGGCGATGAACGGGATAAAGATGTAGCTAATGGAATCAGATATGCTGTAGATAACGGCGCCAGGGTGATTAACATGAGCTTCGGAAAGGCATATAAATGGGATAAAAAGGTTGTTGATGAAGCAGTAAAATATGCTGAATCTAATGGTGTACTGCTGGTTCATGCTGCTGGCAATGATCATCAGAATAATGATGTTGAAGAAAATTTTCCAAATAAATATTATGATGGTGCTGAAGCAGAGGCATACAAGTCGGCACACCGCAAACCATTGAAACCAGATTTTATACCACAAAAACCTGTCGGACAACATACCATGGGCATGAGGCCTCCAATGGGTATTGCTGTTCCAAAACAGGTACCACTTGATTCTGCGAAATTTAGTTTACCCAGTGCTACCAATTGGATTGAGGTTGGCGCAAGTGCATATAAAGACGATGAAACATTGAAAGCTGATTTCTCAAATTATGGGAAATATAATGTTGATGTTTTTGCGCCTGGCTTTTTAATAAACTCTACTATTCCTGATGGTAAATATGAAGAGCTTGATGGTACCAGTATGGCTTCGCCGGTGGTATCGGGTTTGGCTGCTTTGATTTTGAGTTATTACCCTCAACTTAAGCCTGCTCAGGTCAGGGAGATCATTATTAAATCTGTTTCGAAAGTAAACCGCAAGGTCAAATATAAAAACGAAAAAGGTGAGAATACCAGGGCGCTATTTAGTGAAATTTGTGTTAGTGGTGGTATAGTAAATGCATACAATGCCTTAAAACTAGCGGCAACTTATTAATATCAGCTGGCTTTAGTTCTTGTATTGATAAATTCCTGAAAGGTAGCAAACGGATATTTTTTTGCTTTCATCCAGGCGATCAGACGATCCATTCTTCTGATCATTTTTTGTCCTGTGTTTTTTCTCACGTAAGCAGGAAAGCCAAACCTCTCCACATCATTAAGATCAGTAAATTCCCATGGATGAAAATAAATATTTAAGTATCGATCTTTTTGATAAGTCCAGCGAGCCAGGAACTTGTAGACACCAAGTGGCAAATTGTGAAAGGAAAGCCAGAATAGCGGAAACCTGATAATTGGACTTACAGAAGCTGGAATTTGCAGTACATTTTGCTTGGTAAAAAAGGTTCTGGAGATGTTGAAATTATTATAGCGGCCAGGTAAGTAAGTGGGATTAATTGAAGTATTATAGGTATAACCAGCCTTTTCTATTTCTTTTTCATCAACAGGCATCATGCGGGCCATGCGATAACCAGTAATTTCTTTTCCGGAGAGTTCTTGTAGTCGCAGTTTAGACTGAAGCAAGTGTTCCGGTTTAAAATCTGAGTGAAAATAGCCATGTGAAGCCAATTCATGTCCGCTTTTGGTTATGCGCTCAATTAGATCAGGTACATTTTCGGCGAAAGTAACCGTGCAAAAAAACGTCGCTTGAACGTGGTGTTTATCCAATAAATCCAAAATGGCGATCGTACCTGCTCTTGAAATGGAAATCTGATCTGCAAACGAAATATCCTTGCCATATTCAAAAGGCATATCAAATTCTTCAATATCAAAACTTAATAATACCATTATTGCTGAGGGATATTGGTTGAACGGATAATATAATTTGGACGGTTTTTAGTCTGCATAAACATTTTACCTACATAGATACCGATGATTCCTAAAATAATTAATTGCAAACCACCGAAAAATACAATGGTCATAATCATGGATGCCCAACCGGAAACTTCAACATGATTAACGAATGCATAAATTACATAGGGAATGTATAAAACGGAAGCTAATGATAAGATAAAGCCCAAGTAAACAGCCGAATATAGTGGCTTTATGCTAAATGCGGTAACGCCATGCAGGGCCAATCGAATCATTTTCTTTAGGGTATATTTACTTGATCCGGAAAAACGTGCTGCCGGTTGATACTTTATGGCATGTTGCTTAAAGCCTAACCACTTTACCAAACCACGAAGGAAGGGTTCATTTTCGTGAAAATTCCGGAAAACATTTACCACTTTCTGATCCAGTAAGCGGAAATCTGCGGCACCAGGTTCAAGATCAATATCTGATAACCAATTCAGTATTTTATAAAAAAGATTGGATGAGCTTCGCTTTCCTTTAGAAAGACTTTTATCTTCTGCCCTGATGGTATAAACCACTTCAAAACCAGCTTCCCATTTTTTAAGCATTTCAGGAATTAGCTCTGGCGGGTGCTGCATGTCACAATCCATTGAAATCACACAGTCGCCGAAGGCATGATCCATACCGGCTTTCACTGCAAGCTGATGGCCGAAATTTCTACTAAATTCCAGGAAGAAAATGTTCTCTGCAGTGGATGAGTACTCCTTGATTTTTTCAAGGGTATGATCTGCACTTCCATCATCTACCAGGATAATTTCATAATTATAATTGATGGTGGAGAAAACGTTCTTGATACTTTCAGAGATCACAAAAATATTATCAGCTTCATTGTAAGCTGGTATGACTATAGAAACTAATTTCTTCATTTATCAGCAATCAAATATGATTTAAAATCTTCTTTCATCATTTGGTAAATAATCGTAAACCAAATGATCATGCAAGGTAGGGCTTTGAGTGAATATAGGCGAATAAATTCTTTTGCAGCTCTTGGAAACAGGTCTGTTGGAGATAAGCTGGTTAAGCAAAACGCAAACACAAACAAGCCTATTGCCCATTTACTTTTTGGCGATGTTTGAACGATAAACCAGATGGCCACACCTGCAAAGGCAATAATATAAGTGGGCGATTCAGATCCACTGCTAAAGATCACCGTGAATATTAACGTAGATGCCAAAAGCATTAAGCGGAAAGCAAGGTGTTTATATTGGCTGATTCTTAAATAGGGCAAAGCGAAAAGGATTAACCCGCCAAGTAAAAAAGGCATATTTGGAAGATTGACGTCTCCACTTATTCTTCTTGCCATGCCCATTACAGAAATATCCTGAAAAGAAGTAAGGGAAGCATTTGAAGCATTTTTATGAACAAGGGAATGATACCAATCTACGTAAGATTGTATCACGAAGTCAGGTGAGGAAATGGCCATTGGCAACAGGAAGAGTAAAAATACAGCTAGCACACCTGCCAAAATGAACTTTACTTTATGCCGGGTAAAGAAGAAAAATGCCAAACCTACAATGCCATATAGCTTTACAAATGTGCCTAAAGCGATAAAAATGGCAGATTTAATTTCTTGTTTTTTTATTAAGTAAGAAAAGCTAAGCAATATCAATCCGGTTAAAGCAATGTTGAACTGAAAGCTGAATAGGGCTGTAAGTGTTTCATGTGCACAAATCCAGGCAATAACTGTTCTTTTATTGAGTGAAAGCGGCAGACTATAAATACCCCAGAGTAGTACCAAAACATTAGCAATGTTCCACAAAATCATGCCCAGGCCATCAGGCAGCCAGGCAAAAGGAGCAATCAGTAAAGAGAAAATGATTCCATAATGGTTGCTGTCGCCATATTCTGCATAATTGTTATATAAATTCTGCAAATCAAGTGTATGCAGATAAACATATTTGAAAATAAGGTAATTGTTGAACGAATGGTGAAGGTATTGTTTTGTACCGGCAACAATAGCCAATATAACATATATGCCAATAACACATTGTTTTTTTTGTAAAAAGGCAAAAATTTTAGAAAAGACCGAGTTTGTTACTGTGCTCATATGATTGGTTGGGCAAATATAATGAATTTAATGATCCACAACAGGGCTATGATTGTACATCATCCATTCCCCAGCCAGCTGTTATCTTTTAATTAAATATAATATTCATTATGGGGCTGATTAAAAGAAAAGTTATACGCTTCATCACTTTAAAATGATTGATTACCGAATTTTCAAATAGTCTGATTGCCGGGTATGATCGAATGATAATTCTAAGTTCTACTGATTCTGAATGAAATTATTAATTTCGGAAACTTCCATTCACCATAATTAAGCTGATACTTTACCAATCTTGTCTAAATTGTCAGATTGGTTTTCCTTTGTTTCTTTAAAGAGTATTTTTGATTGACTATACTGAGCATAGTTTTAATGTTAACCATCATGAATAAAACACTTAAAATAACAAGAAGGAGCAAAAGGCCATTATTACCCGCCATAATCTTTATGATCGTGCTTTTTGTAAGCACGGGGATTGTAAATGCACAATCACCGTGGATCAGTTTAGGTAAAAAACCTTCCACATTAGGTTTAGAGAAAGGTTATCTCTCTTTTGATGCCGGCGCATTTAATTTAAAACTGGTTAAATCAGCTCAGACAGTTGCTGGATTGCAACCCAAAAACGTTAAAGATTTTGATTTTGTGCCGGGTGATAGTTTGAAAGTCAGAAGTTCAGACGGACTTTACCACCTGGGTGATCTTAACCTGAAGATTAAAACAGAAAATAGTAAAGCGTGGACCAGCTACAGCACCGCGGGCAAAAGGATGCCGGTAAAAGCATTGGCTGCGAATGGTAAGGTGCTGGCATCAGCAGATCTTGCCGCTACTCTGCCTGCAGATATTCCTTTACAAATCATCCGAAGCTGGGAAATGAATGATGGTAAACTGATCTTAAAATTTGAATTAAGAAACAAATCTGCTCAAAATATAGAAATTGGTGCTTTGGGTATACCCATGATTTTTGATAATATTCTGGAAGGCCGGACACTGGAGCAAGCCCATGCTAAAAATGTTTTTTATGATCCCTATATTGGAAATGATGCAGGTTATTTACAGGTAACCCGGTTAAGTGGTCATGCGCCATCTTTATTAGTTTTGCCTTTTGGCAAAACACCATTTGAAGCCTATAACCCTTTAAATGATGACCGTACACCCAGAGGAATTGCCTTTGAAGGTTTCTATGAGTGGATGATTTATAGCAAGGCCTATGCGGAGAATGAATGGAAAAATGCTGATCAATGGAATGTGCCAACATCAACCAGCTTAAAGCCCAATGAAACCAGAACGTATGGACTCCAGTTTGTCCTGTCCGGTACGGCAAGAGATACGGAACAAAAACTGATCGAAAATAAGCGACCAGTGGCAGTTTCCTTTCCGGGTTATGTAATTCCCCGAGATGTAGATGCTAAATTGTTCCTTAAATATGGCAGTAAAATTAAAACAATCAAAGCCTTTCCGGAAAATTCGATGGTAATTAAGGCTATAGGCACAACCAAAAATGGCTGGAAAAGTTATGCTGTTAATGGCAGGACATGGGGTAGAGCCAGATTAACCATTTTATATGAAGATGGCTTGGAGCAGACGGTGAATTATAAAATTATTGAGCCCGAAGCCAATGTTATTGCCAGTTATGGAAATTTCTTAACGACAAAACAATGGTTTGAACAACCTAATGATCAATTTAAACGTTCGCCATCGGTGATTACTTATGACAATGAAGAACAGCAACAGGTGATACAGGATAATCGCGCATGGATTGCCGGCCTGAGTGATGAAGGAGGAGCTGGCTCCTGGCTTGGTGCCATTATGAAACAGTTGGTTCATCCGGAGAAGGCTGAAATTGATAAGTTGCAAAAATTTGTAGATACCGTAATGTTTGGAAATATTCAGCTTAAAAACGGTCCGCAAAAATATGGCGTAAAAAAGAGTTTGTTTTTTTATGAGCCGGACTCGATGCCTAAAAATACCTATTCCAGCAGCATAAATTTTAAAACCTGGTCTGCCTGGCCTAAAAAAGAAGCTGATAATCTGGGCCGTTCCTATAATTATCCACATGTTGCAGCTGCACACTGGATGATGTATCGCTTAGCCCGAAATTATAAAGGCCTGGTAAATCCATCCACCTGGAAAGAACACCTTATTGATGCTGCCGAAACAGGAATGGCCATGGTAAACATTGCGCCTTATTATGCGCAATTCGGGCAAATGGAAGGAACCATTTTTTATCTTATCCTAACTGATCTGAAAAATGAAGGTTTGATGGAAGAAGCGGCTAAGCTGGAACTGGAAATGAAAAAACGTGCCGATCATTGGAAATCACTGGAATACCCCTTTGGTAGCGAAATGCCCTGGGATTCTACCGGGCAGGAAGAAGTTTATGTGTGGTCGAATTATTTTGGCTATAATGATAAAGCAAAAGTAACGCTTGATGCTATTTTAGCATATATGCCAGTAATCCCACATTGGGCATATAATGGAAATGCCCGCCGTTACTGGGATTTTTTATACGGAGGTAAATTGCAGCGCATCGAAAGGATGATTCACCACTATGGTTCTGCATTAAATGCCATTCCGTTATTGATGGATTACCGCAAAAATCCTGCTGATTTTTATTTGTTGCGTGCCGGCTATGGTGGCTTAATGGGTTCCATCTCTAATATCACTAAAGATGGATTTGCACCTGCAGCTTTTCATGCTTATCCATCTACGTTAAAGAATGATGGCATTACAGGAGATTATGGCTCTGGCTTTTTTGGTTATGCCGTAAATACCTCAACGTATGTGCTGGAACATCCTGAATTTGGCTGGCTGGCTTTTGGCGGGAACTTGAAGAAGATCAAGAATAAGATTGATATTAAACTAACTACTGCCGCAAAATCATCGGTTTACTTAGCCCCAATTGGATTGTGGATTTCACTTGATGCCGGTAAAATAGCATCCCTGCAATATAATAGCTCAACTGGTGAAGTAAAGCTGAACTTAGAAAAGGCAGATGCATATACACCAACTGCCATCATCCGAATTGCCCAGCCTGCAAAAATATCGGGTGTAGGTACTTATGAGATAAAGTCTGTAAACACAAAGGAACGTGGAGCAAGTTTTATTAATCTTTCTCCAACGGGAACCACAGCAGTGTTGATTCAAAAATAAATTCACCAGCTCATTATTTCAGAAGGCTGTACCTTCATTAATAACTCAGATTTGTCAGGTTGAGCTTGTCGAAACACCGTTAAGAACATTTTTTAACAAGTCTTTCGACAGGCTCCTTGACATTTTGAATTTATGATACAGCCACTGCTTTTTTTCCAAGCTTTTGAAAGTTGGGTTCTGAAATCTTCAAATAAAAAGCTGATATCAGAAATGTAATCAGTTTGCTGCCATGTTGATTATTTTTCTTTAATCACTCTGATACTGTAAACAGGACCCGCACTATTCCTGGCTTTCGGAGATAGTTTAACCGTTACCTTTTTTTTGCCTTTACTTAATTCTGGAGGGATTTTATAGGAAATTTCATAAAAGCGACTCTCTTTATACCGGTTTAAATCTTCTGATGCAATATTTACGTTATCAACCAAAATATCGAAGTTTCTTCCCCGGTTATCCATGCCCCAATAAGATGCAATAATGGTATTCTGTGCATTAGGATCTACCTTAACCTCAAATTGAATAAAACCCTCTTCACCAGCCATACGCCACTTGCTGCCATGTTCTTCTCCCATTGACTCTTTAGCTGCCGTGAAATTGTGGTCGCGTTCTGGTTGCATCTCGCCAAATCTGAAAACATCAAGCGTTTTATCTTCCAGTTCTTTTTGCTTCCGTTTCTGTTCATCGTAAATTTTCTGCTGTACCGCCCATTTTTCAGGGGTAAATACATCCCAGTAAACACTATAAAACTGGTTTTTTGTTTGATAGAAGGGGATCATGGTTACCTCCTGCGGTTGGGCAATGTTTTTAGTCTGGAATTTAAGTTCAGCCTGATTTACCACACTTAACCAATCTTTAGGGTCTTTATTGGCACTTACAAATACCGGAACACCTTTAATTGGATCTGGTTCTGTCGTTCCTAAAACTCCGGCAAGTAATACTGGTCCGAAAAATACAGCCCGGCGGTCTGCATTATCAGGCATGGCCTCCGTATATAATTTCTCGGGTGTAACATAGCTGATTTGATCATCATTTTTCCATTTTCGGGTAATCACATAATAACCTGTTTGATCAGGCATAATTTTTTGAATTTCACCATTCACGGCTATAGTGGCTTCAGTTGACCATTTAGGCTTTCTTACCCGGATAGCGAATGTAGATGCTTTGGTTAACTTGAGCTTGAGCGTGGTATGGTCTCCCTGTGGTAAAGCCGTTTGCTGCGTTAAGGTTAGTCCTTTTTCTTTCCAGTTTAAAACTGATGGAATAAAAAGGTTTACATATAAACTGCCATCATCGCCTCTGGAATAAATGCTTTCATTGTATTTTACATGATTTTCCATACCCGTGCCTACGCAACAGGTAAAGGTATTAAACTGATCGCTGTATTCTTTTTTACCGCCCATGCGTAATGGCACAAAATAGCACATCATTCCATCATCATGGTTTTGCGAGGCCAGAATGTGATTATACAAGGCTTTTTCATAATAATCAAATAATTCTGCTGACGGATTTTCCGCAAAGAGGTGGCCTGTTAATTTCAGCATGTTATACGTGTTACAGGTTTCGGTGGTATTTTCGGTTAGCTTATCATTTAATTTATTGGGTTCGCTTAAATACTCGTAGTTACTGTTGCCTCCGGTAGCATAAGAGTGGTGGTAAACAATCGTTTTCCAGAAAAAATCTGCAATGGCCTTGTCATTTTGATCGCCTGTAATTTCATGTCTTCTGGCACTGGCAATAATTTTAGGAATTTGCGTATTGGAATGTTTTCCGGGTAAGATATCCTGTTCTTTAGCCAGAGGATCAAGGATGCGTTTATCATAAAATTTGTAAGATAAGTCCAGGTATTTTTTTTCGCCGGTTATGGCATACAGGTTAACCAATGTTTCGGCCATTCCGCCGTATTCACAAAAAAGCATCTTTTGCAAAAGCTCATCATTTAGTTTGCTTACGATATGTTGAGTCCAATCTGCCAGGGCTACTGAAGCGCTGAGGGCCTTTTTATTGCCTGTGTAAAAGTAGGCATCCAAAAGTCCGGACAGAATTTTATGCACGGTATACCATGGAGACCAGCCGCCATTTAAATCAAAGCCACCGGTTTTCACATTTCCCTTTGCCAGTTCACCCCAGATTTTATCTTCATTTCCAAAAGCACCCAGATAACCGTTTTTTCTAGCTTTCTGACAAGCCACCAGTTCATCAACAATATAATTTACTTTGGTTAAAACCGCCGGATCTTTAGTGGTGGCATATTGCATGGATATGGCCGATAAATAATGGCCTAATGAGTGGCCGGCCAAACCATCACTTTCCCAGCCGCCATAAATTTTGCCCTTAGGCTCAAGTCCTGCATTTTTTCTGAAACCCGATAACAGGCGATCCGGATCAATGACGGCGAGATAGGATTCATCTGCCAGCATAGCGGTTTTAAATGTGCTTTCCAGCAAGCTTACCTGCGAAAGATCAAAAGCATAGGCTTTAATTGGCGTGCTGTTTTTAACTTTTATCCGGCTATCGTTAAAGTGTGGAAAGTAATTTTGAGCTTGAGTATCTACAGCGCCTGACAGGGCCAATATCAGCAAGCCTTTAATCATAATCTTATTCATGATGGTAAGGGTTTATCTAATCAATAAAATTAAACAAAAGGTATAGCTTGTAAACCCCTATAATTTGCCATTATTAAGCATATTTTAACCCTGTTTTAAATATATGATTAAATTAAGGTGATTATGATACCATAGCAATTGCCATTAATTGTCTGATTCATCCCGTATTTTATCCGGTTTGTACTAAAAATTCCTGATTAACAAACACTTTGGCCATCTTCGTACAGCGTCAATATCAACCGCATTATCTGTTTAGTTTTTTACGATGAAAAATTTAATCCGCATTTTTTTGCTTTTTGCCGGTTTATATGCACCAGCAGTTTTTGCTCAGGTAAAATCGCCATCCTACACTTTAGCTGATACGCTTAGGGGAAGCCTGAATGCTGAAAGAACCTGGTGGGATGTACAACGGTATGAGCTTGCTTTTAAACCTGATTATGGGCACAAAAGCATATCTGGTGCCAATGAAATCATTTATAAGGTAGTTCAACCGAATGATGGAAAAACCCGCATGCAAATTGACCTTCAGGAACCACTGGTGATTGATAGCATTTGGTATAATGAACATGCAAAACTTAAATTTGAGCACGTAGGAAGTGTTTGGTATGCCCATGTTCCCGGTCAGAAATTAAAAACAGTTAACCGTGTAAAAATCTTCTATCATGGAAATGTACATCAGGCAAAACGTGCGCCCTGGGATGGAGGATTCATTTTCACAACTGATTCTCTATCCAGGCCATGGATGACTGTTGCCTGCCAGGGTTTGGGCGCATCAGTCTGGTATCCTAATAAAGACCATCAAAGTGATGAACCAGATTTAGGCGCTTCCTTAACAATGACCATTCCTGATACCCTTGTAGGTATTGGCAATGGCAGATTGGTTTTTAAAAAAGATAATCACGATGGTACAGTAACCTATAAATATAATGTAGTTAATCCCATTAGTAATTATTGCATTATTCCATACATTGGTAAATATGTAAATTTTAAGGAACAGTATGCAGGTGAAAAAGGAAAGCTAGACCTGAATTACTGGGTGTTGGATTATAACCTTGGCAAAGCCAGCACCTACATGCCCGATCAGGTTCATAAAATGATGAAAAGCTTTGAACATTGGCTTGGCCCATATCCTTTTTATGAAGATGGCTATCAGCTCATCGATGCCTCTCATACCGGGATGGAACACCAGTCAGCAGTTTCTTACGGCAATAAATATAAGTTTGGTTATTTAGGCCGGGATATGTCTGGCAATGGCTGGGGGTTAAAATGGGATTTTATCATCATCCACGAAAGTGGTCATGAATGGTTCGGCAATAACATCACCACCAAAGATCTTGCGGATATGTGGGTACATGAAGGTTTTACCAATTATAGCGAAACCCTGTTTGTGGATTATAATTTCGGAACTGACGCAGGTAATGCGTATAATTTTGGCATCAGAAAAGGGATCCGAAATGATCGGCCGATTATTCCACCTTATGGCGTAAATGCTCAGGGTAGCGGAGACATGTATCCGAAAGGAGGCAATATGCTGCATTCCATCAGGCACAGTTTGGATAATGATGAACTTTTCAGGTCCATTTTGCGGGGACTAAATAAAGTTTTTTATCACCAAACGGTAACAAGCGCTCAGGTAGAAGCTTATGTTTCCAAACAAGCCGGTTATTCTTATTCAAAAGTCTTTGATCAGTATTTACGAACTACCCAGGTACCTGTATTTGAATATTACATTAAAAATGATGAAGTGTTTTACCGGTATACTAACTGTGTTGACGGGTTTAATTTGCCGTTAATCCTTAAAAAAGAGGGTGTTAAAACGTTAAAACTTATTCCGACACCAACCTGGGCACATTGCAAACTATTGCAAGGGCAAGAATCTTTACTGGAAAAAGCAGCGATTGAATTCATGTATTACCTGCAGGTTAAAATGAACAGTTAGATTTTAACCTAAATGGTCTATTTATAGTTGGTATCGGTTAAAATACAACAATTCCACCCTGAAGCTATGGCGTAACTTTGAATATAAGATGAGAATTACAATATAAAAGTTACATGCAGGCTTTGTTCTCTGGAATAACTCATCAAGCATCTCATAAATTTTTTGAAAAATATAATTATAAAAATTAATAGTAAAATGGCAATAAAATGGACAGGGGTTTTCCCGGCTGTAACGACAAAATTTACAGCAAATGATGAATTAGACTTCGCTGCTTTTGATGTAAACATCGAAGCCCAACTGGAAGCTGGTGCAAAGGGTATTATCCTTGGCGGATCACTTGGCGAAGCCAGTGTATTAACAGATGAAGAGAAATTCGGGTTATTATCCCACACTTTAGAAGTAGTAAACGGTCGTGTGCCTGTTCTGTTAAACATCTCAGAATCTACCACAAAAAAAGGAATTGAAGTAGCAAAAAAGGCAGAATCTCTTGGCGCGCAAGGCCTAATGTTATTGCCTCCAATGCGCTACAATGCATCGGCAGATGAAACATTGGCATTTTTCGGGGCCATTGCTGAAGCCACTTCATTGCCCATCATGATTTACAACAACCCTGTTGATTATAAAATTGAAGTAACCCTGGATATGTTTGAAGTACTGACCAAATATCCAAATGTACAGGCCATCAAAGAATCCACCAGGGATATTTCAAACGTAACCCGGTTAATCAACCGTTTTGGTGATCGTTTTAAAATTTTTACAGGTGTAGATCCATTAGCCATGGAAAGTATTGTAATGGGTGCCCATGGCTGGGTGGCCGGTCTTGTTGATGCTTTCCCAAAAGAAACTGTCGCTATTTTTAACCTGATTAAAGAAAACCGTATTCCGGAAGCATTAACCATTTACCGTTGGTTTTTGCCTGTGTTAGAATTGGATATTCATCCGAAACTTGTTCAGTACATTAAACTTGCTGAAGTAGCTACAGGTTTAGGTACGGAAGCGGTAAGAGCGCCACGTTTAGCACTTGAAGGCGCAGAAAGAGAAAAAGTATTAAAAATTATTAACGACGCATTAGCTGTTCGTCCGGAATTACCTGCAGGAAGCTGGGGTAAATAACACAATCAAATATGAACGGAAAAAATATAGTGGCCAGCGCTTATAAAGAAGCCGTTGAACTTAAGCTTAAAGCAGTAAATCCGGCAACGGGTTTATTGCTTGATGGTGAATTTTGTAAGGCCGGTGAACAGGAAATCAATGAGGCTTTGGTATTGGCTACCGAATCATTTGAAACCTATAGAAATATCCATAAAGATAAAAAAGCAGCATTTTTAAATGCCATTGCAGATGAAATTTCGGCTATTGGAGAAGATTTGGTGGCTCGTGCATCTGCAGAAAGTGGCTTGCCGTTACCCAGGTTACAAGGCGAGTTAGGCAGAACAACCGGCCAGCTAAGGCTTTTTGCCAACCTGGTAGCAGAAGGCTCATGGGTTGATGCAATTATTGATACGGCCTTGCCGGAAAGACAACCTCTGCCCCGATCAGATATTCGTCGGATGCTGATTCCGATGGGACCAGTCGTGGTATTTGGTGCCAGTAATTTTCCTCTGGCTTTTTCAGTAGCAGGTGGAGATACAGCTTCGGCCCTGGCTGCCGGCTGCCCAGTGGTGGTTAAAGCACACCCTGCACATTATGGTGCCAGTGCCCTAGTTGGTGAAGCCATTGTGAAGGCCGTAGAAAAAACAGGTATGCCAAAGGGTGTATTTTCTTTACTGTATGATGATGGCTATCAGGTAGGTGCGGCCCTGGTATTACATCCACTTACAAAAGCGGTAACTTTTACAGGCTCATACCATGGCGGAATGGCGCTGATTAATCTGGCGCAACAACGACCACAGCCTATACCGGTATTTGCTGAAATGGGAAGTATTAACCCTGTTATATTGCTGCCGGAGGCGATAGAAAATCAGGCGGAAGAACTCGCTAAAAAATATGCAGCATCCATTACGTTGGGAGCAGGGCAATTTTGCACCAATCCGGGTTTAATGTTGGCTATTGCATCTCCGGGGCTTGAAAAATTTAAACAAGCCATCGCTACCGCAATTTCAGTAGTTCCATCTGCAACTATGCTTACTGAAGGAATTGCGAAAAATTATACTAAACTTTCAGCGAACATCATTGCTGAAAATGGCATTGAATTACTTGCGGTTTCTGAAGTGAAAAATGAAGCATTACAAAACCAGTCTGAAGCGAAAGTGGCGCAGGTAGATGCAGCAGGTTTCATCAAAAATCCAAAATTACAGGAAGAAATCTTTGGACCATATTCACTTTTAGTGGTAGCGAAAGATCAACAAGAACTGGAAGACGTGATTGCTGTATTGCAGGGGCAACTTACGGTGACCTTAATGGCCGATAAAAATGAGCTTAGTCAATATCAGTCCCTCATTCATAAGCTAACAGCTAAAACAGGGCGTATTATTTTAAATGGTGTACCAACGGGTGTTGAAGTTTGTGCAGCGATGCAGCATGGCGGGCCATTCCCGGCAACAAACGACAGCCGGTTTACCTCAGTAGGTTCTACAGCACTTTATCGTTTTGTCAGACCACTGGCTTATCAGGATTGGGAGCAAGATCTTTTGCCAGATGAGTTGAAAGATGGGAACCCTTTGGGTATTTTTAGAATGGTAAACCAGCAATTGACGAAAGACTTATGAGTAAAACCTTTTTTTGTGTAGATGCGCATACCTGCGGAAACCCGGTAAGGCTAGTGGCAGGTGGCGGGCCACAGCTGGTGGGTGCCAATATGAGCGAAAAACGACAACACTTTTTAAGAGAATTTGATTGGATCAGAACAGGATTGATGTTTGAACCCCGCGGTCATGATATGATGTCTGGAAGTATTCTTTATCCGCCACATGATCCTCAGAATGATGTGGCTGTTCTCTTTATCGAAACCAGTGGTTGCCTGCCCATGTGTGGTCATGGAACCATCGGTACCATTACGATTGCGATAGAAGAAGGACTGATTCAGCCAAAAATTCCGGGTGTAATCAGAATGGAAGCGCCGGCAGGTTTGGTTCAGATTGAGTACCAGCAGGAAGGGAAAAAAGTAAAATCTGTTAAGTTAAAAAACGTAGCCTCTTATCTGGCTGCAGAAAATCTGGAAATTGAATGTCCGGATTTGGGAACGCTGACGTTTGATGTGGCTTACGGCGGGAATTTTTATGCCATTGTTGATCCGCAAACCAACTTCCTGGGTTTGGAAAATTATACGGCATCGCAGCTCATCACCTGGAGTCAGACAATCAGAAAGCGCATCAATGAGCAATATACTTTTGTTCATCCACAAGACGCTACCATTAATGGTTGCAGCCATGTATTGTGGACAGGTGCGACTTTAGATCCAACTTCAACCGCCAGAAATGCAGTTTTTTATGGAGATAAAGCCATTGATCGTTCACCCTGTGGTACAGGTACATCTGCCCGTATGGCCCAATGGCATGCAAAAGGAAAACTTAAAAAAGGAGAAGATTTTATCCATGAAAGTTTTATTGGCAGCAAGTTTACCGGAAGGGTAGAAGAAGAAATTGAACTGGATGGTTTTAAAGCCATTATTCCAAGTGTAGAAGGTTGGGCAAAAGTTTTCGGTTACAACACGATCAAGATAGATGCCGAAGATGATCCTTATGCGCACGGATTTCAGGTGATTTAGTAATTGTTTTTATAGAATAAAAGTATAATGTCGAAAGTATTAGTTATAGGAGGAGGAATTGTTGGACTCACGTCGGCATATTATCTTCAAAAAAAAGGATTTGAGGTAACTGTTCTGGATAAAGGCGATTTAAGCGATAATTGTTCCTTTGGAAACGCCGGCATGATTGTGCCCAGTCATTTTATTCCATTGGCGGCACCAGGAATGCTCAGCAAGGGTATCCGGTGGATGTTCAATAGTAAAAGTCCTTTTTACGTTCGCCCATCTTTAAATCCAAGCCTCATTGGCTGGGGACTGAAATTTATGAAACATGCAACTGAAAAGCATGTCGCGCAATCTGCAGAACCCCTCAGAGATTTATCCCTTTTAAGCAAAAAACTTTACGAAGATTTATCAAAAGAACCGGGTTTTAACTTTGAACTTACCAATAACGGTATCTTAGCTTTTTATAAAACGGAGCAAGCCGGTGAAGAAGAAGCGCATCTGGCTGATAAAGCCAAAGCACTTGGACTGGATATGGCTGTTTTAAGTGCTGCTGATTGTAAAGCACTACAGCCAGATTTAAATCTTGATGTACTGGGGGCTGTTCATTATCGTTGTGATGCCCACCTCTATCCGGGCAAACTCATGAATGCTTTACTGACTTATTTAAGGGGTAATGGCGTTTCTTTGGTGAGTGGAAAAGAAGTAGATAAGATCGAATTGGCCGGAAATAAAATTACGAAAGTGTTCACTGGTGCCACGGCATGGGAAGCAGATCAATATGTAATTGCTACAGGATCATGGTCTCCGGCTGTAGCCAAAATGGCTGATTTAAAAATTTCCTTAATGCCTGGTAAAGGTTATTCCTTTATGGAAGCGGAACCAAAGCAACGCTTAACCATTCCGGCTCTACTATGCGAGGCGAGGGTGGCCATTACGCCCATGAATGGTGGCATTCGATACGGCGGAACGATGGAGCTGGATAGCATTAACAACCGTATAAATATGCAAAGGGTTAAGGGGATTGTAGAATCTGTACCTCAATATTTCCCTGATCTGCATCCGGCACTTCCGGATAAAAAGGACATCTGGTATGGATTCAGACCCTCGTCACCTGATGGATTACCATACATTGGGCGAAGTACGCACAGAAAAAATTTAATTATTGCTACGGGTCATGGAATGATGGGCTTAAGTCTTGGACCGGCAACCGGTTTACTGGTCAGCCAGATCATTGCCGAAGAAAAGCTGCAAATGTCAGTAGAGCCGTTTTTAGTAAGCAGATCGTAATCTGTTTAAGCAGGCAATTTAATAATGTAAAATGATAGTGGTTGCGTTGATATTGTGTAGAATATTATCGCATTGTAGCAGGATTTTAACCTAACATAGGTTTTTTTTAATTTTTACAGTTAATATCCTTATCTTCAATCATCAACAAATAACCAACCAACCACATGAAAGTATTGCCATTTACCATGCTTGTGCCTGATGACAAGAGTGTTATTTCTGAGCACATTGAACTACCTTATTTTTATCAATATCTGCACAGGCACGACGAATGGCAGATTACTTACATTGAAAGAGGAGAAGGTACATTGATAGCCGGGAGTGATATGCACGCCTTCAGGCCCGGAGATATTTTTGTCATCGGCGCAAAGCTTCCGCACCTGTTTAAAAGCAACCCGGAATATTTTCAAAGTAAAAGTGAGCGGTCTGTGGCATCATATTCTGTTTACTTTAATTCAAATGGAAAATTAGGACCACTGTTTTCCCTTCCGGAAATGAAGCTAGCCAATGCTTTCTTAGCCAAAAACAAACATGGTTTTAAGGTACCTTTTATATATACCGAAGAAATTTTGGCTAAAATGATCGATGTTCAGGAGGCTTCCGGTACCGATCTGTTATTTGCCTTTGTTAAATTAATGGTCACGTTGCAATCTATCGGCGATGATACCATTCCTTTATGTTCTGATTTATATTCGTCAAATGTAAGTGAAAATGAAGGCATGCGTTTAAGCAAAATCATTGGCTACATTACCGAAAATTACAATAGCCAGATTACCCTGGAAGATGTCGCCAATGTTGCGTTTATGACACCACAGGCTTTCTGTCGTTATTTTAAGAAACATACCGGCCATACCTTTGTCTCTTTTTTAAATGAAGTCAGAATTAATGATGCCTGTAAAAGCCTGATTTCAGGAGCGAAAACAGATTGTATTTCTGGCGTAGCTTATAAAGCCGGTTTCAATAGCATCACCAATTTCAACAGGGTATTTAAAAGTATTATAGGCCAATCGCCAAGGGCTTATGTAGACAGCTATAATATGGTAAGCAGAGTGAGCTATATGGGAGCATAGTTGTTTTTGAAAAAGAAACCGTCATTCTGAATCTGATTGGGAACTCATATAAAAATAAAACTGCAAACCCTTTACCATCAATCTTAGGATTTTGGCCAGCGAAATCAAATTACCTCTCCAAACAATACGATTCTTAACATTTCAATCTTAAAATAGTTCTGGTTTTTAACCGGATGGGAGGAGTGTATCCTATTATTAATCTCAAAAAAATGCCATGGAACAAGAAAAAAGCCGCTTCAAACCCTCATTGAAATTGTTGGATGCCACCATGTTAGTGGCAGGTAGTATGATTGGATCAGGAATTTTTATTGTCAGTGCAGATATTACCCGAAATGTAGGAAGTGCCGGCTGGCTGCTGGTGGTTTGGTTAATTACCGGGTTTATGACGCTTACTGCGGCCTTAAGTTATGGTGAACTGAGTGCAATGTTTCCAAAGGCCGGAGGTCAGTATGTTTATTTAAAGGAAGCCTATAACCCACTCATCAGTTTTTTATATGGATGGAGTTTTTTCACAGTTATACAAACGGCAACCATAGCCGCAGTTGGTGTGGCATTTGCCAAATTTACAGCTTATTTATTGCCTGCGTTCAGTGAAGATTTAGTTGCTATAGATTTAGGCTTTTTCACCATTTCTCCTGCTCAATTGCTGGCTATAGGTGTTATCGTACTACTTACTTACGTAAACAGCAGAGGAGTTAATGCCGGGAAAGCTATTCAAACTACCTTTACCGTGGCCAAGTTGCTCAGTCTTTTTGGTCTGATTGTATTTGGTTTATTCTTTTTAGATAAAGGAATCTGGAAAGCAAACTGGGAAAACATGTGGCATTTAGGATCGTTAAATGCTGATGGAATAATCTCGCCATACACAACTCTAGCCGCTTTTGGTGCCATTGCCGCAGCCATGGTCGGGTCAATTTTTAGCAGCGATTCCTGGCACAATGTTACTTTCATTGCAGGTGAAATTAAAAATCCGGCACGCAATATTGGTTTAAGCCTGGCCTTAGGAACCATTATAGTAACTGTACTTTATCTTTTAACCAATGTAATGTACACTGGTGTGTTGAGCTTGCACGATATCGCCTATGCAGATAAAGATCGGGTGGCGGTTTCTGCAGCGAATCATATTTTCGGCACCGCCGGAACCATTACTATCGCAGTGATGATTATGGTTTCTACCTTTGGCTGTAATAATGGCCTGATCATGGCTGGTGCAAGGGTGTATTATTCCATGGGGAAAGATGGTCTGTTCTTTAAGAAAGTGGCCGAACTTAACAAGAACTCGGTTCCAGGCTTTGGCTTATGGATTCAATGTGTTTTTGCCTGCTTGTGGTGCCTCAGTGGGAAATATGGTGATCTGCTTGACATGATTTCATTTGTGGTGGTTGGATTTTATATGCTCACCATCTTTGGGATTTTCATTCTTCGTAAAAAACGTCCGGATGCGGCGCGGCCGTATAAAGCTTTTGGTTACCCGGTTTTGCCTGTTATTTATATTTTGATGGGTTTGGCTTTCTGTATGTTGCTCATCGTATTTAAACCAAAATTTACCTGGCCGGGCTTAATCATTACCCTGATTGGAATTCCAATCTACTATCTGATCAAGCGTCTTCATACCGCTAAATAAATATTAAGTCGGTTAAAATAATCATGTTATGTATTAAAATATAACGGGAAATTCTTTGCCTGTTAAATTATATTTACAGCTTAACCCTGCAAGATGAAAATGAATTTCCCGATTGGAAAAATGGCCTTCGCTTCTTTTTTTTCCTTCACTTCTTTAATTGTTCTGGCACAGCAAAAGCCTTATGCGCCAACTGCAGCAGACATTGTTGAGGCCTACCAAAGGGCCAGTCAACTGGATACCGCCATACGTAATGTTCCAACTAATAACGACATTGTTCCATTCTGGAAAAAGGATGGCACAGCTTTTTGGTATAAGAAAAACCTTCCAAATAAAAACTGGGAATATATTTATGTGGATGTGGCCAGTGGCAGTAGAAAATCTGCTTTCGATGCAGAACAACTTGCACAGAGGCTATCGGCTGTTAGTGGTCAAAAGCAATCGGCCATGCGGTTACCATTTTCAATGCTTTATTTCACTGATCAGCATACCTTAAAGCTGAAATCCCAAAATAAGTGGTATGAGGTAAATCTGGATGATTATAGCATCAAGCCTGCTACTGATACAGCGATTTTTAAATATAATTCAAAAATGCCTTTGCAGCGTAAATATTCGCGTTGGGAGGGAAGCAAAACTGTGCGCCAATCGCCTGACGGAAAAAGTGAAATAGAAGTTCGTGGGGGGAATTTGATCTTAATTGACGTGGCATCGAAAACTGAAACGCCAATAAGTAAGGATGGCACGGCTGATAAACCTTATGGAAATTTTGAGTGGTCGCCGGATGGAAAAACGGTGGTGGCTTATAAAACTGATCCGAAGGAAATTAAGAAAGTCCATTATGTTTTAAGTTCTGTTCCGGGAACCACCAGGGGAGCGTTAAAATCTCGTGAGTATGCGCAACCAGGAGATGATTTTACATCTTACCAGCCCTATATTTTTGATTTGAACACTAAAACTTCAAAGAAAGTAGATGTAGAAGCCACTGATTTTTTTAGTCCGCAGCCATTGCACTGGCGTAATAACCGATACTATACCTATGAAAAAGCAGATCGGGGGCATCAGCGGTTCAGGGTGATTGAGGTAGATGCATTAACCGGAAAAACAAGAAACATCATTGATGAAAAAACAAAAACATTCATTTACGAGAGCCGGATTTATACCCGTTATCTCCCAAAAACAAATGAAATTCTATATACCAGTGAGCAGGATGGCTGGCAGCACCTTTACCTTGTCAATGGCATTTCAGGTAAGCAACACCTTATCACCAAAGGCAATTGGGTAGTGCGTGATGTGGATAGTGTGGATATCATTAAACGCCAGGTTTGGTTTAGAGCCAGCGGTATGAATAAAGGTGAGGATCCCTATTTTATGCATTATTACAGAATTGGTTTCGACGGAAAGGGATTGGTTAACCTCACGCCAGAGGTAGGGAACCACAATGTCAGCTTTTCTCCTGATCGAAAATATTATCTCGATACTTATTCGCAGGTAAACATCCCGCCCGTAACCAAATTGAAGGTTACGGCAAGTACAAAACCGCTACAGGAAATTGAGCATGGTGATGTTACTCCATATTTAAATACGGGTGTAAAATTGCCAGAAGTTTTTGTCAGTAAGGGCCGTGATGGGGTGACCGATATCTGGGGAGTGGTTTGTAAGCCATCCCATATGGACCCCAATAAAACTTATCCCATTATCGAGAATATTTATGCGGGTCCGCAGGATAGCTTTGTGCCGAAGAGCTTTTTACCAGCCAGTGAAATGCAAAGCCTGGCAGAATTGGGTTTTATTGTTGTTCAGATTGATGGAATGGGAACAGCCAACCGCTCAAAAGCCTTCCATGATGTTTGCTGGCATAACCTGGCTGATGCAGGTTTCACAGACCGGATTTTATGGATGAAGGCCATGGCGAAAAAATATCCTAACGCCGATATCAATAAAATTGGTGTGTATGGAACGTCTGCCGGTGGACAGAATTCTACCGGTGCGTTACTCTTTCACCCCGAATTTTATAAGGCTGCGGTTTCTGCCTGTGGTTGCCATGATAATCGAATAGATAAACAATGGTGGAACGAACAATGGATGGGTTATCCGGTAGGTGAACATTATGACGCACAATCAAACATTACCAATGCGGCAAAACTTCAGGGCAATTTATTTCTGATTGTTGGCGAAGCCGATGAAAATGTTCCGCCAGAATCTACTTATCGCCTGGCTGATGCTTTGATTAAGGCCAATAAAGATTTTGATATTTTAAGCATTCCAGGGATGGGGCATAGTGATGGTGGCGTTTATGGCCGAAGGCGCAAAAGGGATTTCTTTATCAGGCATCTTTTAAAGGCTGAAACACCAAATGTAAACCTGGTTTCACCGGCAAAATAATGATCTGTACAGCTGTGTTGGGAGGCAAAGGATGTGTTGGTTTTTACATTAATTGATCATTATGAAAAACATTGTTCTAAACCTTTTGCTGTTATCCATTCTGAGCGGCTCTTTTAGTTTATCTGCTTTGGCACAAGCGCCACAGTTGAAAAAAGGAAATGGGAATCCGATTATTCCAGGTTATTTTGCAGATCCCACGGTAAAGAAATTTGGAGATACTTATTATATCTATGCAACTACAGATGGCAATGGCGGTGGTTTCGGGCCCTCGCAAGTCTGGACCTCGAAAGATTTTGTGAACTGGACCCTGCAGGATATGAACTGGCCGACTACCCATCATTACTGGGCGCCAGATGCTACTTTAGGTCCGGATGGAAAATATTACCTCTATTATTGCCAGCCCGTAGAAATCTTCGGTGCTTCATCTGCTTCACCAGTGGGGCCGTGGACTCCGCTATTGGCACCAGGCAAACCCATTGTTCCTAACTTTCTGGTGCCTAATGTCATTACACTTGATGGCCAGACTTTTAAAGATGATGATGGGAAATATTACATGTATTGGGGCACCTGGGGCATTTACCCGAACCATGGCTGTGGCGTTGGCTTGCTGAATGCAGACATGAAATCATTTGCAAAACTGGCTCAAATTCCCAATACAGATGCAAAAGATTTTTTCGAGGCACCATTTGTCTTTAAAAGAAAAGGGATTTATTACCTCACTTATTCATCTGGTTATTGTGAAGATGGAACTTACCGGGTGCAATATGCAACGGCAACAAATCCGATGGGGCCTTTCAAATATGCTGCTGAAAACCCAATTTTGGCAACCAATAATGATGGAACGGTGCATGGGCCAGGCCATCAGTCTGTATTACAGCAGGGTGAAGATTTTTATCTGATCTATCACCGGCACAACAATCCGCACAATGATGGCGGTTACCACAGGCAAGTGGCAGCCGATAAAATTATTTTTGACGAAAAGGGAAATATTCTAAAACTGATACCAACACATACGGGGATTGGTTATCTGGCAAAAAATGAAAATCCGCATGATAACCTTGCTTTAGGAAAAACAGTAACCGCATCATCTGTTTACGACCAGGATTTTAAAGCTGAGTATGCGGTGGACGATAACAAGGGAACGCTTTGGAAACCAAAAAACAACATTGGACCGGCCTGGTTGCAGATAGACCTGGGCAAGGTCATGAATGTTAGAAGTGTACATACCCAGTTTGAGTATGCCACCTGGTATTATCAGTATAAAATTGAATATTCTCTTGATGGCAAAACCTGGAAATGGTATGCTGATAAAAGCCGCAATACCCAAC
This sequence comes from Pedobacter sp. GR22-10, assembly GCF_026239715.1. Taxonomy (NCBI): domain Bacteria; kingdom Pseudomonadati; phylum Bacteroidota; class Sphingobacteriia; order Sphingobacteriales; family Sphingobacteriaceae; genus Pedobacter; species Pedobacter sp. GR22-10. The sequence goes on along the minus strand of NZ_JAPIVR010000002.1, from coordinate 1,194,601 downwards.
ATGGAAGTCCGATGATTGATGTTGGAAACGTGAAGGCCAGGTATATACGCAATACCATTCTGCACACCGAATATCCCGGTTTAAACAAGGCTATCTGGAATGTTCAGGTTTTTGATGATGCCTCCTATCGACCTGTGATGAATACAGCAATTAAAAGGTGGGAATCTTTACAGCGCTTTGATTCGAGGGGTTTATTAATTGATTTGAATTTTAGCAAGCTCCGTATCGGTTCGGCCATTCAAAATATTCCAAATCCTGGGAAATCAGGCGGTACATTTTCTGCTTTAGGAACAGCGAAACCAATAGTTACGATGATAGATGGAAAGAAGGCCTTGCTGTTTTCTGGAAAAGAACGTTTATCTTCTTCAATTTTGGCCCCGCCATCTTTGCTGGGCAACAGCAGCTACACTGTAAGTATGTGGGTACTTAATCCGGAAATTGAAAAAGAAGAAACACTGGTTTCCTGGACAGATAGAAGCGGTGATGATCTTACAAATGTTTCTGTAGGTTATGGCTCCAGTAAAAATTCTGGTGCAGCGGTTCATTTGGGTTGGGCAGATTTAGGCTACAAAGTTGTTCCTCAAGCAAATCAATGGCACCACATGGTAATGGTTTTTGATGGAACGCTGGAGCGTATTTATGTGGATGGGAAACTGGATCGGGCTGCGCGAAGAATGCTTTTTATTAAAAAATTATCACACTTTCTGGTTGGTGGGAATGAAGATGGAACTGCAGGGTTTTCCGGAGCCCTCGCAGCACTGAAAGTTTATGATAAGCCCTTAAGTTTTGAAGAAATAACAACAGCTTACGCCAAAGGAACTGATAATCATGCAGTGGTTTATGCAGATGCGAAGAACCTTGATTATGGAAAGCTGAAGAAATGGAAAAACCATGGGAAGGCTTTAGGTGAACTGCACACCAAAGGCCTTTTGGAGGTAAAAGATGTGGCCGGGAAAGTTTCAGTTGTATTACATGATGGCGCACAGCTGCATTTGCCGGACGAAAGTACCAAAGCAGTGAATTTTACCAAACCATTCAGTGCTGTTTTTTCTATGATGTCAGCCAGCGGTTCGAAAGCCAGTTTTTATTTTGGAGCCGGAAAAAAGGTGGCCATTTTAGGCAATGGTAAATGGCAGCAAATCATCTTCAACTATTTACATGGAAAGTTTCAGGTTTTTGTCAACAGGAAACTCAATGCGCGTTTAGCTGATGCAAATATACAGAACAACCAGCAGCTGTTGCTGGAAACATCAGGCGGTCAGACAGCAATATCTTCCTTTTTCATTTATGATAAAGGTTTAGATGAGCTTTCCAGAAGAAATGCGTTCAACTTTTGGAAGCAAGGGCAAAGTGTCAGGAATTTAAAGGCAAGCTTTGCTTCAACTCCTGCGTTGGTTACACCTAATATGGTATATATGGTAGCTGACCGGCCGGAATTGCCCGGTAGTGTTTTTCAATATCTCTTCACCAATGTAGATCATGGTGTGGCCAAGTGGAATGATACTGCCGCCTTTATTGATTTTTCCGTGAAGCCGGAGCATAGTTATCAATATATGCTGAAGGTGAAAGATAATTTTGGAAATGTAACGGAACCTTCGTCCACCCTTACTGTAAAAACTGATTCCTCGCTATTGATCACTAAAAGGCAGAATGGAAATGCTCAATCAATTCCGGGATCAAAAGAAGGATTAACCGGGACATCATGGGATGGTTTCGTGGGGTCAGCAGATACACTTGTTCAGCAGGAAGGTGTGTTAAAAATGATCTCGCATAACACCGCCTGGGATGGTTCGGGTAATTCAGGCCCGTTTGCATACCTTAATTTAAAGGGAGATTTTGTTGCTGAAGTGAAACTTTCAGATCTCATTGGGCTTGCTAAAAAAAAAGCCTATGGTGCGAACGAGGCAGGAATCATGGTGAAACTACCGGAGACGAATCATAAACTTATTCAAAATGGTATTATGCCCGGTTGGGGCATTGGCAATATCATCACTGATCTGAGTACGAAAGGGCGGAGGCAGTTCAATAATCTTTCAGGATGGGATTTTTACAGCTACCTGCAAATCCAGCGGATTGGGAATACGTTTTTTATGCGGGGAAGCAGTGATGGAAGGAACTGGGTAAATCTTCCCGGAAGCCCTGTTAAACGTGATGATCTGGCGGCTGAGGTTTTGGAAGTTGGGGTTTATCATGCAACTTATGGTGATATTGCTGGCTATGGTGCTTTTAAAGGGTTTAAGGTTTTTCAGAAGAAGTAAATTTGAAATGAGACTTTTAGTCGTCATTGCGAGGAAAGGCTTTTTCAGCCGACGAAACAATCTATTTTGCAGGAGAGATTGCTGAATGCCCCGCACATATGCCGTTTGTGTAACTTGCTCAAAGTTATCACTCAATGCTTCACTGTCGGGCCGCCAAAAGGAATGTTCCTGCCATAATAAACGTCTGCAGGAATATGATGCCCGGCATATACCTGTGAAAGAATATGATACAGCGTTGGGTCATATGCCTTCAAATCATCAGGGGTTTGCACCCTGACTTTTCCATCGTTAAACTCATAATTCGACCAAAACCACCATTGACTACCCTCTGCCCAATACTCTGCAACGGTATTAATGGCATACTGATCTTTATACATGCCCTTTTTCCTTGCGGCTTGGTAGGCCACATCAATTTGCTTGTAAAGCTCCGGATCGGCTTTCCGCAAGGCCGACATGACATTGTGGCTCCACTCATGCACCATAATATTTTCGCCATAATACTTTGTTCCGGGGAAACCCAAAAGATTTTCTTCCGCGCAGGAAGTTTGAATCCCACCCATCCCGCGGGCACGCTGATTCCAGTACCCCTTGTCCGTTAAGCTTGCTATTCCACCGGGTTTGTTATAGTTTTCTTTTTCTGTTGGGGTAAGGCGCCCGTCGGTAAGTGCCGGTTTTTTCCAGTTGCTGTATTCAGGCAGATCAGTTTGCATTTCAGACCAGGCCATGATAGATAGGCGGGCTTTCATACTGATCATTGCACTGCGGATATCCGGCCTTTTTACCAGCATATAATTGATGATATCCCGGGCTACTAACAATGCCGCATCAGAAACCTTAGCCGATGAAACCACAGGAATCCCAAAGGCATCTGTATATTTTTCATAAAATTTTGGATAACCCAGTGAATCTGGCGGACGCGTAATCAACAGTTGCTCCAGGTTCGACGCCAGCGGTTTTACATCACTTTTTTGCTCCTGCGCATTGGTACTTAAGGTAAAAAGAAGTCCTGCGACGGTGAAGATTGCATAGGAGATGCATCTTTGTTTTTTACATAATTGAACAATCATATTTGCTAATTTAATTCAGGTTGAATAACTGGTATAACTTCGGTTTCCTGTCTTTCTTTAATCCTCGGCGAAACAAAGAAATACACCACAATAAAGATCCCGAGCAGGCCGATGAAAAACCAGTAATAATCTGCACCCTTAAACTGGGCAAAAAAACCACCGCTTGAGATGCTTCGGTTTACCAAAGCAGTGAAGAGATTTCCAAGGGCAGTGGTAAGTAACCAGATGGCAATCATGGTGCTTTTCATTGAATTACTGGCTTGTGTATAGGCATATTCTAATCCGGTAATAGAAACCAGAACCTCTGCCGCTGCTAGAACGGCATAAGCCAGAATCTGCCATACAATGGATGGACTTGCCCCTTTATCAATGCTGGTTTGGATCAATGCAATAATGGTAAAAGATACCGCCAAAAGCACTAAGCCGGCACCTATTCTCCTAAGCGGTGTTGTTTTTAACCCTTTTTTATCCAGAAATGGATAGAGCCAGTAATTAAATATGGGAATAAATAACAGCAGGAAAAATGGATTCACAGTTTGAATTTGTTCAGGAAGGAATTGAATACCGAGAATATGCCGGTCCATTTTAGTGGCCTGCAACACCCACTCCGACAAATTCTGATCCCACAGTGCCCAGAAAATCGGGATAAAAACAAATACCGCCAGTACATTATAAACCGTTTTGACATCTTCCACTTTCTGATGGTCGAATTTTTCTTTCGCTACATCCAGTAACGATTGTTTTTTCTTTTTTGACCGCCAGTTGATTAGCGCGTATACAGAGATGAACACAAAATTGTTTTTATTGACACCGGATGGCGGAACATTGACGTAAGTTTTTCTGCCCAGAAAGAAAATCACCGTGGCTAAAGCCATTAAAATTCCGGGGATTCCGAATGCCCATTTGGCACCATAACGGTCATAAACTAATGGGATGAGGATGGTGGACAATACAGATCCGGCGTTAATGCTAAAATAAAACCAACCATAAACTTTCGACATCAGGTGTTTGTTGCTTGCCGTAAACTGATCTCCAAGATTCGCCGAAACGCAAGATTTAATGCCTCCGGCACCAATGGCAATTAAAATTAAGCCATATTTAAATTTCTCCAGGTCGTGATCAAATAAAGCCAGACACAAATGCCCGATGCAGTACACCACGGATACATAGATAATTACCTTGTATTTCCCAAAGAACCAATCGGCCACCAGGCCGCCCACGAAGGGAAGTGCATAAGCCAGTGATACAAAAAAATGTGTGGTTTCATTGGCTTTGGCTTCTGCTGTAGCCTGCAAGGCCGCATTCATGGTAGGGTTAAAGAAATGGAACACCAGAAAGGTGGCAAGGATGGACCGCATGCCATAAAAGCTAAAGCGTTCAGCACCCTCATTGGCAATGATGTACCCAATACTTTTGGGGTAACTGCTTTTTTTCGATTCCATTTTATCCATATGCTAATTTGGTGTAAATCTGCCGGGCTATCTTTACTGATTTTCACCCTATAGTGCATGATCTTATCCTGTTTAAGATTGTGACGTAAATGAGCAGGCATTATTTATTGCTTTTGCTATTTTTGATTAAATTTTTGATCCACCAGAAAATAAAGCAAATGTTCCAAACAAGTGTTTATGTAGAAAGAAGAGCCGCATTGGCTCAGAGATTAAAATCTGGCTTACTTCTTTTTTTTGGAAATGAAGAAAGTCCGATGAACTATGCTGATAATGCCTATAGCTTTAGGCAAGACAGCACATTTTTATACTATTTCGGAATTGCGCACCCGGGCTTAATGGCCATGATTGATATAGATGAAAACCAGGAAATGATTTTCGGAAATGAAATGGGCATTGATGATATCGTATGGATGGGCAGACAGGAGACTATTCAGGAAAAAGCAAATCTTGCGGGGATCTCCAAAGTACTTCCATCGGCTGAACTGTCTGATCATATCCGCAAGGCAGTTTCCTTAAAAAGAACAATTCACTATTTACCACCTTACCGGGCAGAAAATAAAATTAAGCTGGCTGATTTATTAAGCCTCAATGTGAATCAGTTAAAGCCATCGGCATCATTACCATTTATTCAAGCTGTTGCGGCACAACGGTCCATCAAATCAGCTGTAGAAATTACCGAAATAGAGCAAGCGGTTAACCATAGCATTGATATGCACTTGCTGGCCATGCAAAAAACCAGGCCAGGCCTGAAAGAAGAAGAGATTGCCGCATTGATTCATGGCGAAGCACTGCGAACCGGTGGCAATATTGCCTATCCGATTATTTTAACCGTTCATGGCGAAATTCTGCACAATCATTTTCACGGAAATGTAATGCAGGATGGACAGCTGGTGCTGAATGATTCAGGAATGGAAACAGCAATGGGTTATTGTGGCGATTTAACCAGGACCTTTCCGGTAGGTAAAAAATTCGATAACAGGCAACGTGAGGTGTATGCTATTGTTCAAGCTGCACTTCAAAGTGCTGAAGCAGGATCAAAACCACATACAAAATATATTGATGTGCATTACGCGGCTTGTAAAAGTTTGGCTGAAGGCATGAAAGCAATGGGATTAATGAAAGGTGATATGGACGAAGCGGTTGCTGCCGGTGCCCACGCCCTGTTTTTTCAGTGTGGTACGGGCCATATGATGGGACTGGATGTTCATGATATGGAAGATCTGGGTGAAGAATATGTGGGCTATGACGATACTTTAAAGAAAGAAAAAGAACTGTTTGGACTTAAATCCTTAAGGTTAGGACGTGCTTTGGAGCCCGGTTATGTATTTACCATCGAGCCCGGAATTTACATGATTCCTGAACTGATCGATTTATGGAAAGCTGACCGGAGATTTGAATCCTTTATCAATTATGCCGAAGTAGAAAAGTTTAAGGATTTTAGTGGTATCCGTTTGGAGAATAATTATGCCATGACCACCGAAGGCCTCCGGTTATTGGGTAAACCTTTAGCGATCGAAATCAGCGAAGTAGAAGAAATCAGAAACAACGCTTATTAATGGATATGACCCATCAGGAAAAATTAAATGCCTTCCGGGAAAAAATGAAGGAAGCGGGCGTAGATGCCTATATCATTCCTTCTTCTGATCCGCACATGAGTGAATACGTTCCCGATCGCTATAAGTGCATTCAGTTTGCTTCAGGTTTTAGCGGTTCTGCCGGAACATTGGTAATTACGCCTGATTTTGCCGGGCTCTGGGCAGATTTCCGTTATTTCGAACAAGCGACACAGCAATTAGCAGGAAGCGGATATGAGCTGGTCAGGTTAAAGGTTCAGCATACGCCGGAGTATATCGACTGGTTAGGTGAAAAACTGACTGAAGAATCTGTTGTGGCATTTGATTATCAACTGATGTCGATGGTTTTAGGTGAAGAAATTAAAACTGCCCTGGCTACTCATCACATTGATATCAGGCATTTAGATTTAATAGCTGAAATTTGGCAGAGCCGGCCAGCATTGCCAACAGCTCCTGCTGTTTTATTGCCTGAAAAAGATTGCGGACAAACCTTCAACAGCAAACTTTCTGCACTTCGGGTTGCCTTGACAGAACATCAGGCGAATGTTCATGTGATCTCCAGTTTGGATGATCTCGCCTGGCTTTTTAACATCAGGGGAAATGATGTCAGTTATAATCCGGTGGTACTTTGTTATGCGTTAATTACCATAAACGAAGTGACATTATACCTTAATTATCAAAAAATATCTCCTGCTGATGTGAATTTATTAGCAGAAAGAGGCGTGAAGCTGAAGGATTATCACGAAATCAACGCTGATATTCAGCAGCTGGAAAATGGTAGGATTTTGCTGGATGGTAAAAGAACTTCCTATCAGTTTTTAACGCAGTTATCCTCAACAGTACAGGTAATCAGGGAAACCAATCCGGTGGTAGGGTTTAAGGCTATTAAAAATGCGGTTGAAATAGCGCATATACGGGCGGCGATGGTGAGTGATGGTGTGGCACTTACCCGTTTTTTTAAATGGCTGGAAGAAAACCTTGGCAAGATCAGGATAACGGAATGGTCTGCATCGCAGAAAATTAAAGCATTTCGTGAGCGGGGTAAAAATTTTGCAGGCATCAGCTTCGCTTCCATTGCAGGTTACGGACCACATGCCGCATTGCCACATTACGCTCCTGATGAAATTAACCATCTTGAATTGCTTCCTCAGGGACTTTTCCTGTTAGATTCCGGCGGGCATTATTTCTACGGCACAACTGACATTACCAGAACAGTTCCCTTAGGCGAAACAACCGATGAGGAGAAAAGGGATTACACGCTGGTACTTTCTGCACTGATTTTTGGTACTGCGGCTAAATTTCCTAAAGGTACCCGCGGATATCAGCTTGATGGAATTTGCCGCCAGCAGTTGTGGCAGCAAGGCATTAATTATGGCCATGGCACAGGTCATGGCGTGGGTTATTACCTGAATGTTCATGAAGGGCCGCAAAATATTGGTCCGTCAAATGCTGCGGTAGCAATAGATCCGGGTATGCTTACTTCCATAGAACCCGGAATTTACCGGCCGGGCAAACATGGGGTGCGGATTGAAAACCTTGTGCTCACCGTTGCGGGTGAAACCACTTTTTTTGGTGAATTTCTTCAGTTTGAAACGGTAACACTGGCTTATATTGATACTTCGATGATCCAGAAAGACTGGTTGCTTCCCGAACAAATTAACTGGCTCAATGCATATAATCAACTGGTTTATGACCAGTTGAAGCAAGAATTAACTGACGAGGAAGCCTCATGGCTGGCAGAAAAATGTAAGGCGATTTAATTTCAATTTGTTCTTATTCCGTTATGGCTTAATTTCATTCGGCATTACAGCGCCTGTAGCGAAAGCATCGGCGTTAGCAAAAGTAATCTCTGCAATTTGCTGCATGGCCTCACGCGTAAAAAATCCATGATGGCAAGTGACTAAAACATTTGGAAACGACATCAGGCGAGTGATCTGATCATCTTGAATAACTTCGTTAGATAGGTCATGAAAAAACAAGGCTGATTCCTGTTCATATACATCAAGCCCTAAATAACCAAGCTGACCAGATTTTAATGCCTGAATTACATCAGCAGTATTTATAAGTCCACGTCTCTGTTAATGTTATAAATTTTATTGATTATTGATTTGCATCGCCAATTTAAAAGACAAAAATTTAATTCACTAAATAATTTTCAAGAACAGAGTGTAAGCAGAGGCTGACTTTACCATTTTAGATAGATGATTTGAAACCCTTTTTCCCGAAACAAAAAAAAGTTTCAAGGAAAAGTGTTTCGGGTTGGAGAAACAATTTATCGAGAAACAAAAAAGGGTTTCTTGCAATTTTGTTTCTCGGAGAGCATGTGTAATTTTTATTTATGGAGTGAAAAAGTTTTTAGATAGGCTGTGATAAAGGTTCCTCTAATCTTGCAAAGGTGAAGGGTAGGTTCCCGGAATCTACCTCCTCATCTACCTGAATACTGGCTTTTACGCCAGGATTAAAACGCAATATTAAACCCGATTTCTTCTGGTGATAAACATTGCTGTTGATATTTTTCAGCAAACAAAATCAGCATGCTGAATGAAACTATTTTTTTATACTTTTACTCACTATGAGCAACGGGCATAAACATACCGATGAAGAACTTGTCATCCTTTTGAAGGAAAACGACATGCTTGCTTTCAAGGAGATTTATGTCCGGTATTGGTATGATTTGTACCTGATTTCCAATAAGCGGCTGAGGTCTAAAGAAGCTTCTGAAGAAATTATCCAGAATTTTTTTACCCTGTTCTGGATCAATCGCAAAAAAATAAACATCAGGGGTGCCTTAAAGGCTTATCTCCATACTTCCATCCGTTATTCAGTGATCGATTACCTGGCCAGGGAAGCAACCCGGAACAATTACCTGGAATTGCTTTCTTTTAGTTATACGGAAACAGCCAATACTACTGAAGAGACGGTGTTTTTGCATGAGGTAGAAGATGGAATCAACCGGGTGATCTCGAAATTACCTGCAAAATGCCGGCGGGTGTTTGAATTGAGCAGGCAACATCATAAATCAAATAAGGAAATCGCTGAATTATTAGGAATCTCTGAGAAAACAGTGGAAAACCATATCACCAATGCGCTGAAACTTTTCAGGTTGCACTTTAAGGAAGTTCTGATCGCTTCATCCTTCGCCTGGCTGCTGTTTTAGCCGCACTAAATTTTTTTTTATTTTTTTTTGGGGGCAAAAGCCTGTCCAACCGACTATACCATTAACCAACCAAATATAATTGAAAACCAATATGGGCAAATCAATAGCCTTGTCCTTAATCAGAAAATATCTTTCAGGCAGCTGTACGGCCAGTGAAGCCGCAACGGTTGAACATTGGTTTGATCTGATGGATGCTGTGCCAGATCATATTTCAGGTCTGACAGATGAGGAACGTGCGCTGATGGAAACCAAAATCTTTGAACGCATCCTCCGGAACATCGAAGCAAAGTCGCATCAAAAACCAATCTTCATACCTGAAAAGTCAAGCTATTCCTGGAAAGTTCTGGCGGTTGCCGCATCACTGTTTTTATGCTTAAGCATGGCTTTGCTCTGGATGCAATACTCCTCCTCATTTTCTCCGGAGAAAAGCTTTAAATCAAGTCAATCTGCAAGCATCCTCCCGGGAGGCAATAAGGCCGTACTCACCCTTGATGACGGATCTTCATTGGTACTTACTGATGCAAACCTGGGCAAGGTGGCTGATCAGTACGATATGAGTGTGGTCAAAACCGCTGAAGGAGAGCTGAGCTATAAGAAAAGGAAGGGAGAAAATCCTTCTGAAATGGTATACAACACCATCACAACACCTGTTGGCGGAAAATACAGCGTGATATTGCCGGATGGAAGTAAAGTCTGGCTAAATGCCAAGTCTAGTCTGAGGTTCCCGACTTCATTTACAGGTGCAGAAAGAAATGTACAAATGACCGGTGAGGTATATTTTGAGGTCGTGAAGAATCCGAAGCAACCTTTTAAAGTGCGATTCGGCGGAACCGAAATCAGTGTGCTCGGAACACATTTTAACGTGATGGCCTACGACGATGAAGCTGATCAGAAAACAACGCTGCTGGAAGGTCGTATTCATTTATCCTCAGGAAACTTTTCAAAACTGTTGAAACCTGGTCAGCAAGCCAGTGTAAATCCGTCATCCGCGATCAAAGTCAGCGACAATGCTGATCTCGAAGCGGTAATGGCCTGGAGAAACGACCTTTTCATTTTTAAGGATATGGAGATCAACGAAATTGCCCGGCAACTTTCCCGATGGTATGATATCCGGGTGGTATTTAAAGGCACCCCTTCAAAAGTTTCCTACACCGGTACCATAGCTAAAGATGTAGCGCTTTCCGAAATGCTGAGTATGCTTCAGTTTACAGGATTAAAATACGAATTGAACGACCATGTGCTCACCATTATAGAATAATGGAAAAACTGCTTAACCAATAATTTAACCAATATAAATAACCAAATATGAGCAACTACTACAACACTGCATAATCAACCGGCGTAACCGTTTTTAAAAAAGACCGGATTGTGTTTGCAGCACATCCGGTCATTGTAAAGGTTACTTACAAGCCCATTCAGACGACATTATAATTTAACCCAAACCCTATAAAGATATGAATTTATTTTATAGGATCAGGCTGCTATTGCGCCGTGATTCTTACCAGATTTTATTAACAATGAGACTAACCGTGCTTCTTTTTATTCTGACTTTAATGCAGGTGAGCGCAAGTAGCTTTAGTCAGAATTTAACGCTTAAACATACCAATGCCGACATTTTTTCTGTTCTTAAGCAAATTGAAAAACAGAGTGGCTACCATTTGCTTTTCAGGCGTGCCGATATTGATGAGAAATCCAAAATCAATGTAAATGTAACCAACATGCCTGTTGAGCAGGCCATGGTGATGGTTTTAAAAAATACAAACCTGGATTTTAAGATTATTAAAAAAACAATTATTCTCAAGAAAAGAACCTATTTGCCATCAACGCAGATACAAATTCAGGAGATTGAGGTTTCCGGAACGGTCAGCGATGAGAAGGGGGTAACCCTTCCCGGCGTCGCGGTTAAAGTGAAGGATTCGAAAGTGACCGCAGTAACCGATATCAACGGGAGGTATAAAATCTCTGTTCCATCCGCTACATCGATTCTGGTATTTTCTTTTGTAGGCATGGAAACCCAGGAAATTGTCCCTGGTAAAAGAAACACATTAAATGTGGTTTTGAAGAACCAAAATACAGTACTCAGCGATGTGGTGGTAATTGGCTATGGTACTCAGAAACGTTCGGACATTAACGGATCAATTTCTTCTGTCAAGGCTTCAGATATCGAAAATGTACCCCAGGTGAGCATCGACCAGATGATACAGGGCAGGGCTTCAGGACTAACCATCAGCCAGAATTCAGGGGCACCCGGCAGCAATACATCCGTTCGTGTGCGCGGGATAACTTCGTTAAGCGGGAGTAATGAACCTTTATATGTGATTGATGGTGTCCCCATTTCAGGTGATGCCAGCAACCAAAGTACAAGTGGAAGATCACCCTTACAGGCCTCTTCTTCAAATGCCAATTCTCAAACTACCGTTAGTCCTTTGTCGCTGATCAACCCAAATGACATTGAATCTATCGATGTGTTAAAGGATGCCTCAGCCACTGCAATTTATGGGAACAGGGCTTCTAACGGCGTGATCATCATCACGACAAAAAGAGGAAAAACAGGCAATTCGGCTATTAATTACGATGGCTATTACGGTTTCCAGCGCGTAGCGAAGTATATGGATGTCATGGACCTTAAGCAATATGCCAGATTGCAGAACTCGCTGGGCGACATCTATGGAACGGGAAGAAGAGTTGAATTTGCAGATCCTTCCATATTAGGAGAAGGTACCAACTGGCAAAAAGAAATCTTCAGAACTGCGGCTCAGCAAAGTCACCAGATCGCTGTTTCTGGCGGTAAAGAGGGCTTGAACTATTATATTTCAGGTGGATATCTCGGGCAGGATGGTACCGTTATCGGGTCTGATTTCCGTCGTTACAGCCTGCGTACCAATGTGGATGCCCAGGTTAAAGAATGGTTTAAGCTTGGTATTACACTTACGGCCAGCCGTTCTGCCGAAAACGTAATCACAAGTGACAACAATGGAATCATTTACAATGCCCTATTGCAGGGACCTGATCTCGCAGTAACCAATCTTGATGGTTCCTATACCGGGCCACCTTTGTCAGATCCCCTGGCTGCCGCTGCGGCATTAAATCCAGTGGCCCAGGCGCAGCAAATTAAAAATAAACTAAACAGGAGCAACATCAATACAAATATCTATAATGAAATCAAGGTACTTAAACCCCTGTCTTTAAGGTCAGAATTGGGTGGGGACTTTAATTTCTCTGATAATAATGTGTTTACGCCAAGTTATTCATGGGGCCGCTTTACCAACCCAACAGCTTCACTGCAGGAACGCCATCAGCAAAGTACATTTCTGATCTGGAAAGAATACCTGAATTATAACCAGACATTCGGAAAACACAACCTGAGTGCAATTTTAGGTTATGAAGTTCAGGAATCCACGTGGAGAGGTATAGAAGGAAGAAGGCAGGGATTTTTCAGTAATGACGTGCAATCATTAAACTTAGGGCAGGCCATAACAGCCACCAATGATGAGTACATTGGAACACAGCGACAGGAATCTGTATATGCCCGTGCCATTTATACCTATGGTTCAAAATATAGCCTGACTTCAACCATCCGTAAAGACAAGACCTCTAAATTTGCAGAAGGATCACAGTCTGGTTATTTCCCTTCTTTTGCTGCCTCCTGGAAATTGTCTGATGAATCTTTTATGAAGGGAATCAATAAGGTGGTGAGCGGGGTTAAAATTCGTCTTGGATATGGAGAGGTTGGTAATCAGGATGTTCCCAATTATCTGTACAGTTCTTTATTGAGGTCATCTCAGACCGGTTTGGGTACAGGTTTTCTTGCCGGACGAATTGACAATAAGGCCTTAAAGTGGCAAACCTCTATTCAATATAATGCTGGTTTGGACATGAGTTTCCTGAATGGGAAGATCAACACCAGTATAGATGTTTATAAAAAAACATCAAAAGATTTTTTGTTTCAGCTGACATTACCGGCATACCTGGTAGGCGGACCTGATTACCTGGGTGGCATTAATCCGCCTTACGTCAATCTGGGTAAAATTGATAACGTAGGTTTTGATTTGACCATCAATACCCGCAATATTGATAATGATCATTTTAAATGGAATACCAATGTGGTTTTATCCCATTATAAAAATGAAGTGAAGGAATTGGGCAACGGGCTTACCGAATTATTTGGTACGGTAACCAATGCTTACCTGCAAACACCTGTTACGCGTACGGTTGTAGGCCGATCAGTAGGTGAATTTTATGGTTACCGGGTAAAAGGAATTTTTAAAACAGAGGATCAGCTGCGTGCTGCACCGGTTCAGTTTGGCAGAACGATTGCCAATAACAGCAACAGCACCTGGCTGGGTGATGTGCAATATGAAGATGTAAACGGTGATGGCGTAGTGAACGAGAAAGACCGCACCGCGATCGGGAATCCGAATCCTAAATTTACCTATGGGATTACCAATACGTTCAGCTACAGGGCTTTTGATTTCACTGTGTTTTTAAATGGATCTTATGGAGCTAAGATCATGAATTTGCTGAACAACACCATGGGCAACCTGGCGAACGTTTATCAAAACCAATATGCTGCTTACAGCAATTTCTGGACACCTCAAAACCCGGACTCCAATATTCCTGCTCCAAAAATTGGTATTGATAATCCAAATCTGGTCGTATCTGACCGGTATGTAGAGAGCGGTTCTTTTTTAAGGATTCAAAATATGAGTCTTGGTTATAAAGTGCCCGCCGCCTGGATCAGGAAATTTAAATTCAGCAACCTGAAAGTATATTCCAGTGTGCAGAACCTGTACACCTTTACGAAATACAAAGGGTACGATCCGGAAATCGGTGCAATTAACCAAAGTGCTATCCTGAATAACATTGACCTGGGCAGATACCCGATTGCCCGGACCATCACATTTGGCATCAACGCACAATTTTAGTGACCATAAATTATTGTAAGAAAATGAAATCATATCTCCTATATATATTAGTCTTCATAGCCACCATTAGCAGTAGCTGTAAAAAGGACTTTTTTAATATTCCGCCGCAGGATGCGCTTAGTGCGGATAATTTTTATCAGAATACCGAGCAGGTACAGGCCAGCACGATTGCTTTGTACAACTCCCCGTGGTTTGACTGGAATGCAAAAGCATCCTGGTGTATCTCCGAGTTGTTGAGCGGCAATGCGCATACCTATTCTCCGGATGTGATCAATTTTGGAAACTTCTCGGTAACGGGCGACAATACCCAATTGTTGTCGGCCTGGAATTCCCTGTTCAGTGTAGTGGCCCAATCCAATGCACTCATCAATAATCTGAAATCTAAAGTTCCGGCCAGTGTACCAACTGCCGTAGTGAATAATGCCATTGGGGAGGCCCGGTTTATGCGGGCCATGGCTTATTTCTATCTGGTGAGAACCTGGGGAAATGTGCCGATTATAGAAAATAGCCTGGACCATGTCAGCAACTATCAGATCAATACCAATCCGGTAACCGATGTGTATACCTTTATCATCAATGACCTGAAGTTTGCCGAAGCAAACTGCGACAAAATGATCAGAACCGGATCTGTTTCTCAGGGTAAGGTATCCAGCGGATCTGCGTCTGCACTTTTAGCCAAAGTTTATCTGTACATGCGTGATTATCCGAATGCCCGTTTGAAAGCAGAACAGGTCATCAATAGCGGAGAGTTCAAATTGTACGGCATCGATGTTTCCGGGAAGACCTATGCCGACTTATTTAAAACAGCCAATAACAACAATGAAGAAAGTATCGCTGCTATACAATGGCTGGGCGGATCTGCCTACGGACACGGGAATGCCTTACAATCTTTCCTGGCCTATAACTCTGAAATTACGGGTACCGGAGATGGATATGGCAGCGTAACGCCATCCATTGATTTGCTGACAGCTTTTGAGCCGGGTGATTTAAGAAGAAAACCTACGGTGATGATGCAGGGTGATGTTTACCCTGAAATTAACCAGGCCAAAGGCGGTTATACCTTGCCGGCGGGAGCGGTTGCACAGGGAATGCCGGCATTTATCAAAAAGTATGTGGTAGGCACTCCGGCAGACAATGGCGGTAAAGGTGCTTCGTTTTCAACAGCGAATAATACTTATCTGATGCGTTATGCAGATGTGCTTCTGATTGAAGCGGAAGCCGTTCTTGCTGGTGCGCAAAGTACATCAGATGCTGCAGCACTGGTGCCCTTTAATAAAATCAGACAACGGGCCGGGCTGATTCCTAAAACCTCCATTTCCATTATGGATATCTATCAGGAACGCCGTATGGAATTTGTATTTGAGGCTGATTATTGGTTTGATCTGGGCAGGTTAGACGGGTTTAATGTCACTTCCCATCCTAAGGCCATCGCCATTATTGCCAACCAGGAAAGGGGCATTTACAGCAACACTACGCCTGTAGTCATCTGGGGACAAAAATATACGGCCACTGATGCCAATTTCCGTTTGCCATACCCTACAACAGAATCTACCCTTAATCCTAAATTATTACTGCCACCGGTACCTTACAATTTTAAATAGTTATTATGAAAATCATATATAAAAACCCTATAGTCATTTCTCTGACAGGACTATTTTTCATGTTGATATTTATCGCCTCCTGCAAAAAGGAGGGAGAGGGGCAAGGCATGCCCGCTATCACCAGGGTGCGCACCCTGGTGAAGCCTGGAGTGGCTCAGCCAACGGCTTTAGATTCTACAGTCACCTCAGGTGATGTCGGCGTGACTTATGTAATTGAAGGTGCAAACCTGAAGAGTACAAACAAAGTGGAATTTAATGGCACAGCAGCTTATTTGAATACTGCCCTGTTCAGCGATAACAGTATCGTGGTGATGATTCCTGCCACAGCTTCCTGGATCAATCAAACCGGTAAATTGGTGCTGACTAATGCATCTGGAACGGTAAGTTTTGATTTTAGCATCAAACAACCACCTCCGGTAATTAATGACTTAAGCCAGTTTGCCGGAAATGCTGGTGATGAGTTAACCATTACCGGCTTACGTTTCGATCAGGTATCCAGTGTTAAATTTGGGACGGTTGAAGCGAGGATAGTTTCCTCGAAAAGTACAGAACTAAAGGTAACCGTACCTAACGGTGGCCTTGGTGCGGTAAGTGTAACTACCCCGGGAGGAACCAGTACTGGTCCGTATGTATCTTACGATGGAACGGCAGTGCCGATATTATTGCCATTTGGATTTAAACACTTGTTTTACGACGATCAGATCACAGCAGGTTACGATTTCAATTTTGGCGGTGCCAGTGGAGATGTAAGTAACACAGAGATGGTTAAAAGGGGCAGCCACGCCATCAAACTTACGTACACCGGTAATTATGCCGGATATGCTGTGGGTAGCAATGATCCTGTAGACCTGAGCGATAAAACTTATGTTAAATTCTCGATATATGGAACAACCGGAACCGAAGGCAAGGTGGTAAAGATCGGATTGAATGATTTCGACAACCGTCAGGTTAGCATTGTATTACATGCCGGTAAATGGACAACCTATGTAGTGCCTTTGGAGCGTTTCCAAAATGCCAGCCAGCCAGGTAAACCAACCAGCCTCAACTGGATTGGCTTTCAGGAGTTGAGTGGTAATGCGCCGGAAACGATCTTCCTCGATGATATCGGTGTATATTAATTCTTATTGTCAAAAATAGTCTGACGAAAAAGCGGCTGTCTCATAAATACAAAATGTCATCCTGAACCTGTTACGTTGAGCTTCCCGAAGATTCGGTACAAGTTCAAAGATAAACTGATTTATGAAACAGCCCCTTCTTATAGTTTATTAAAAATAAAATTTATAGTCATGAACATAATAAAATATGCAGCTGTTGGAATCCTGATGCTAACCGTGAATTACACCAGCATGGCACAAAAAAACCTGGTGACAAATGGGGGCTTTGAAGATGAACTGAGCGGATGGGTAGACTATTCTGCAAAAGCTACACCCTATATTTTCAGTACCGGAAAAATGAGTGCTGCTTTATTCTCCGGCGATCCTTCTAAATGGACGGGCATGCATCAAATTGTTGCGCTGCCTAAAAATGCACCGTATATTTTGATGTCTGCCAGGATCAAAGCAGATGGCGTAAGTACCGGAAAGGAAGACTGGAATGGTGCACTCTTCCTTTTTGAAATGCTGGGGAAGGGCGAAGCCAAAATCGGGGAAGGGATTAATATCGCTTCAGTTACCGGCGATCAGGACTGGAAGCTTTATGAACGTGCATATATTGTTCCGCCGGGTACTGCTGGTATCAAACTCTTGTTTGCTTTGGGTTATGTATCGGGTACCCTGTTCGTTGATGATGTTAGTCTTAAAGTGATCAGCCAGGCCGATTATGAGAAATATTTATAAGCCTATGAAAATTTATGTTGTGCTGCTCATGCTAATCGGTATGGGGTTAACCGAAGCGCAGGCCCAAAAGGCCGGGCATCAGACAATCCTTGTAGACCAGTCAGGTTTTTATCCAGGTCTGGATAAAAGGGCTGTCATTATCAAAGCTGCTGCGGGCGATGGTTTTGAACTGATTGCCATGCCGGCGGGAAAGCCGGTCTATACCGGGGCGCTCTCCGGGTTAAAAAGCACCGGCTATTCCGGAATGAAGACCAGGATCGCCGATTTTAGCAGTTTCCAGCAGCCCGGAAACTATTTGATCCGGGTTCCGGGTGTAGGCGACTCTCCGGTTTTTAAAATTGCCGACAGTGTGCATCAGGATCTTGCTTTGGCTGGCTTGAAAGCTTTCTATTACCAACGGGCTTCTTCGGCCCTGGATAAAGATTATGCCGGGAAATGGTACCGCGCATCCGGACATCCGGATACCGCAGTATTGATTCATCCATCTGCTGCCACTAAAAACAGGGCAGCGGGAAGCCGGATTAATGTGGCGGGCGGCTGGTATGATGCGGGCGACTATAATAAGTACATCGTTAACAGCGGGATTTCTACCGCTACCTTACTATCCGCTTACGAGGACTTTCCTGACTATTTCCTGAAGCTGAAAACGAGGCTTCCGGATGCGAAGAACAGGGTGCCGGATATATTAACCGAGGCCATTTACAATTTACGCTGGATGCTGAAAATGCAGGATCCACATGATGGTGGTGTATACAATAAGTGTACAAATCTCAGTTTCGATGCGATGGTTATGCCTGCACAGGCTTTGGCACCCAGATATGTGGTGGCAAAAGGTACTGCCGCAACATTGAACCTTGCTGCGGTTGCCGCTCAGGCATCCCGGATTTTAAGGGATTTTCCTGAACAGTACCCCGGCCTGGCCGACAGTTGTCGCGCTGCCGCAATTCTAGCCTGGAAATGGGCACTTAAAAATCCAAATCTGCCTTATGATCAGCAGCTGATGAACAAGACAACTGATCTGAAAGTTACTACAGGTGCTTACGGCGACAAGGATTTCGAAGATGAATGGAGCTGGGCCGCGGCTGAACTCCTGGCCACTACCGGTGAGTCGCCATATTATGAGGCTTTCTTTGCGCGCCTGAATGCAAAAGTAAATTTACCCAGCTGGAGTTCCGTAGGTATTTTAGGGTATTATTCACTGATCAGGTGTCATAATAAACTTCCTGTAAGTTACAGCAGCATCACCAGTATATTGAAGAAAAAGGTACTTTCTATTGCAGACCGCTATTTGCTGGAAGGCAAGACAAGTGCCTATGGCTCAGTAATGGGCAGTTCACGATCGGATTTTGTATGGGGAAGTAACTCGGTTGCCATGAACCAGTCTGTTTTGCTCATTAATGCTTACTTATTCACCCAAAATAAAGATTATCTGAATGCCGCCGCTGGAAACCTGGATTATATCCTGGGAAGAAATGCAATCGGTTATTCTTTTGTTACCGGTATTGGTACCTATTCACCCATGAACCCACATCACCGGATTTCTTTTGCTGATGGTGTGGCTGATCCGGTTCCAGGGATGTTGGTTGGTGGCCCCAATCCGGAAAAGCAGGATGGATTAAAATATGAATCTGCAGAACCGGAATTGTCTTACCTGGATAATGTGGCTTCTTATGCCAGTAATGAAATAGCCATCAATTGGAATGCGCCTTTGGTATATGTTGCAAATGCACTGGAATGTTTACAAAAGAAAGGGATGGAAAGTACCAAATAAGTTATTGATTAACATGACTATATAAATATCTCTACTATGAGGCAAAGTATTTATAACTAATTTTAATAACCATACTACCATTTTTTGATCTTACGGCAGTATTGTATATGTTTAGTGATCATTGCGAGCTATTTAGGTTTATAATCTTCTGATCTTAGGTTTACTCAATTGATATGAAAAATGCTTTATTGACACTTTTTGCCATCATCAAACGTAAACTGTGGCGTTTGCTTAACGAATTGAAAATCAATTTTGAAAGGTAAAGCAGCTAATCCTTATGCTGGCGTGCTAGAAATCAGGTGTTTAGTGAAACTTAAATTATGCGGTTTGCATCAACTTGGTGTTTTAGAGAGCGAAATGGCTTCTGCGCAACAAATTCTTAAGAGTATGATGTATTTGGATTGCCGGGAGTGGAGGTGAGTTGGAAAGCACACGCGGCACGCGTGCGCTAGCGGGGGAATTCCGTACTGTACTGGCTCTGCCTTCGCTGTCGCACGCGTGCCGCGTGTGCAAAACTACTTCCCTCTAAACAAAAAAAGCCCATCTTTCGATGAGCTTCCAATTAGTAGAGTTAAACCGCTAGAAATCGAACTTGTATGAAGGTTTTGAAGCGATACATAATTTTGAAAAATTATTGAAGAACAAGATATTGATGATTGCTACAACACCAGTGTTTTTATCTGTTATACGCCTTTAAGCCATTTTCCAGAAATTTTTTATAGTGGACTATTTCGTAATCTGCACCTTGAGGCTGAATTAAAATCTCTTCTGATCTTGGGTCAAGCAGCACATAAAATGGCTGTGAATTGGACTTGAACTTTCTTGCCTGAAGGTCGCTCCATTTTTTGCCAATCGTATTCAGTTTCCTGCCTTCCGGGGTAACGACTATATCTGCTGGATCTACTTCTGATTTGTCATCTACATACAGCTGGATCAGTACATAATCATTGCTAAGCATATTATAAATATCTTTGTCTGGCCAAACGTTAGCCTCCATTTTTCGGCAGTTTACGCAGGCATGTCCGGTAAAATCTATCAGCAAGGGCTTGTTCAGTTTTTTTGCAGCAGCTAGTCCTTCCTTGTAATCGAAATATGCATTCAGCTTTAACGGGGCGTGGAATTTATCAGCATATTTATGAGGGCCATCATTTGTTGCCGGCTGTTTTCCTGCCAATAATCCTGAGGTGTAGAGGTCGAAGTCCTGGGTTTCCTGAGGCGGCAGGAATGCTGAAACGCTTCGTAGTGGTGCACCCCACATTCCCGGGATGAGGTAAACCGTGAAAGCCAATACTACAATTGACAGGAAAAGCCTGGGTACGGAGATAAATGCCAGCGGGCTGTCATGTGAAAATCTTAGTTTACCGAGCAGATAAATCCCCATCATCCCAAAAATTACAATCCATAAACCCAAAAATATTTCCCTGTCAAACCATTCCCAATGGTACGCTAAATCTACATTGCTCAGGAATTTAAGTGCAAAGGCCAGCTCCAGAAAGCCCAGTACCACCTTCACACTATTTAACCACCCGCCAGATTTAGGTAATTTGTTCATGGCAGAAGGGAATAATGCAAATAAGGCAAAGGGAATAGCAAGTGCTAACGAAAAACCAAACATCCCAATTGCGGGGCCTAAGAGAGCACCCGTAGTAGCTGCCTGGACCAATAAAGTGCCAATGATGGGGCCGGTACAGGAAAAAGATACCAGTGCCAGAGTTCCAGCCATGAAAAACAGACCTGCCATCCCACCTTTATCAGAATTGGCATCCATTTTATTTACCCAGTTAGAAGGCAGGGTAATTTCGAAAGCCCCAAAAAAGGAAGCTGCAAAAATAACCAGCAAAAGGAAAAAAAAGAAGTTAAATATGCCATTCGTTGATAAGCTGTTCAATGCATCGGCACCAAAAATCACAGTGACCAGCAATCCAAGCACCACATAAATAAGTATAATGAAAATTCCATAAAGTGCTGCCCGTCTGAAAGCCCTGCCTTTTTCGGAGCCTTTTGTAAAAAAACTAACTGTTAAAGGAAGCATAGGAAAGATGCATGGCATTAGCAAAGCTGCCATACCACCCAGAAAGCCGGCGATAAAAATCCCCAATAATGTTTTATTTTCCTGCTTTGGCACAGAAACAGGTTTGTTAATATCTGTACGTTCGGCTGCTTTTATAGTGTTCGGGGCAGTTTTGAATGAGCTGCTGTCAGTTTCTTGCCTGATCTCCGTAAAATTGAGATCATCAGTATCAGTGTGTTCCTGTGCATTGCCACTTAAGGATATTGCACAAAACAACAGAAAACCAAAGCATATTTTTTTGATGTATATCATATGCGTTATAATGATTAGTTCACTAAAATACTGAAGTCTATCTGCTCCGGTGGCAAGCATTGTTTATCATTGCACACCATAAATTCTATACTGCCCTTCACGGTTGCACTTTTACCTTTCAGTTTTAACTTTTGCTGAAATATGGCCGACTTTTCAAAATAACTTACGTTCATTTTAAAGGTAGATTCGTATTTAGAAACCGCTTTTGGTTCGGCTGTGCTTCCAATCAGCACATAAGCCACCGATGAGGGAAAAGTAAAAGTTGTTTTAACCGGCCCGCCTTCCTTAACAAACTGCGAATATAGGTGCCAGCCCTGATCTATGTTGGCTTTGATAAATACAGTAGCCGTATTTGGCCCTGTTTTTTTTGCTGCATAACTCCATGTTACCGGTTTCAGGATCTGGCTATATGCACAGACCTTAATCAGGCATAGAACGGAGAGTAAAAAAATGATTTTTTTCATGTTTGGTTGGTTTGTGTTAGTGATGTTTATTATAGCCTGCTAAAGGCCTTGTAATCGATAAAATCTATTTCTGGTGTCAGGTATCCTTCTTTAACCGGTTCTACTTTCATTAAGTCAGTACTTAAATATTTTTTGTTGCTGTCAGAAAAAATAGTTACCACACAGTTTTCTATCCCCATTTTCTGTTGTTGTTTTATGGCGCCGATAACATTAGCACCAGATGATATACCTACTGCCAAACCTAATTTTTCGGCTAATTTCTGTGCCATTAGGATCGCATCGCCGTCATTTACCTGTACAACTTCATCCAGTTCGCCGAGTTTAACAATGTCCGGTATGAACTCGTCTGAGATCCCTTGTATCCTGTGGCTGCCCACTTTGTAGCCTGTCGTTAATGTTGGTGATTCAGCTGGCTCCAGGGGATGTACCTTGATGTCTGGATTTTGTTGTTTCAGGAAATTACCTACTCCCATTATAGTCCCACCAGTACCTACTCCAGCTACAAAAGCCTGAGGGGTAATATTTTTTAAACGCAGCTGTTCCCAGATTTCTTTTCCTGTGGTAAGCTCATGTGCTTCCGGGTTAGCGGTATTCTCAAACTGTTGGGGTAAAAAAATGTTTGGATGATTTGTCGCCATTAATTCTGCAAGCTTGATACTGCCTATAAAGCCACCTTCTTCCTTGCTGACAAGAATAATTTGCGCGCCCAAACTTTTGATGATATCCATCCGCTCCCTGCTCAACCAATCTGGCATTATGATCGTAACAGGATGACCCAGTGCCTTACCAATAGCAGCAAATGCAATTCCGGTATTCCCGCTAGTAGCTTCCACAATTCTGTCACCAACCTTTATCCTGGCCTGAGCGTACGCTTTCTTTAAGGTATATAAGGCCATTCTGTCTTTAATGCTTCCGGTTAAGTTATAGTGTTCACATTTGACGTAAATTTTGCTCTTATTGCCTTTGTAGAAATAAGTTAGTTCGAGCATTGGCGTATTGCCAACCAGAAGCGATAAATGCTCAAATTTCCCCTCTATATCAGCCAGCTGCGTTTTTCCTGTTAATGTTTTCATGCCCTGTTTTAAATTCAGATTTAATGTGAATTACTATGACTTAATTTCGGTAAAATTCTATATTATAATTTTTCAAATCAATCAAGTTAGTTTTTACCGTAAAATTTTAGCTTTTTTTAAATATTTATAATGATTAATTCAGTAAGACAGTGTTTTTTAAAAGCATACTGTATTTTTTTACGATTTAGTCAATAACAATATGATGCGACGGGATTACACCAGGTTGATATAGAAATTTTAAAATGCTTACAGCATGATGCTTCATTAATCAATAACGAAATTTCTTTTAAGCGCCATAAATTTATAGCAACAATAGGTGAGCGTATTCGAAGATTGTAAGAACAAGGCTATCTTAAAAGAATTGTGGCATACTGAATAGAAAGAAATATCTACAGAAATCTAACCGCTTTTTCGATGTATTATTAAATGAATACACAGCAAACTTTGATGGAGTTTTGAAACGGAAGTGACTAAATTTTAAAGAAGCAATGGAATGTTTGCAGATGACACAAAACAGGATGTATCACTTCCAAATGATAAATCCTGTTTTTTAGCTAAAAATCAATAGCTGTCAATACTTTTTTTAAGTTACGCATTGTAAGATAGCCTGTAAAAACTTTCTGAATAATGCGGGAAACACACTCTTCATTCATTTTCCAGGAGTCAAATTATTTTGCGATTGATATGGTGTGTTAGGTATTAACCGAATAATACAATATGTTCTGACAACCGTGGTCCGTTCACTTTCATATGCAAATACAAACAATTATAATGAATGATAGTCGAGAAACAGAATTAAGTCTAATACCCAAAAATTTGTTCCAGCGTTAATGTAGTCACCTTACCAAATTGCTGCATATCTTCCGTTTTTACATTTTTCGCTGAAGCAATAATGCAATACTTATAAGGCTTTTCAGCTACATGGTCTTTATGAAAAGCTTTGATATCTGCAAAATTCAGCTGCTTAACGCCTTCATATAAGTCGATCCTGGAATCATGGTCCAAACCTCGTTTTAGATCGGAAAAATAGGCAGATATAATCCGTTCACCGGTAATCCTGTTGGTTTCCAGCCCATTCAATGTATTGCTTTTAGAAACTTCGAAAGATTTGTTTACCTCAGGCAGATTGGTCAGCAACTCGTTCATACTTTTTACAGCCTCGTTCATCTTATCTGCCTGGCTTCCCACGTAGGCAGTCATTACATTCAACCTGTCTTTTTGGTTGGCGGAAAGGTAAAATGCCTCGGTAGAATAGGCCAGACCTTTAGATTCCCGGATGGACTGGAAGACGACGGATCCCATTCCATCACCAAAGTAACTATTAAATAAGGCAATCTTCGGTGCCAATTTCGGCTCGTAGGTTTCAGTGTTACGCACCCAGGAGACTTCAGCTTGCACCATATCGTAGTCAAAAAAGTAAACTTCATTCGAATCAGTCGGAACAGGGATATATTCTTTGGCTGCAGGTTTGGGAATAAATGCTTTTGGCAAATGATGAAGTTTGCTGATACCTGACGTAAACTCAGCCATTGTTTCCGGACCATAATAGGCAATGATGTGCTTATACTTAGTTAAATTGTGGAGCAGTGAAAGCAATTGCGCTGAAGTAATTTCTTTAACCTCATTGTTGCTTATGTTATTATTGAACGGATTTTTAGCCCCATACAGGGCATAGCTTTCCAGCCCGACCTTAATATAATCTTTGTCAGTTTTGCTGTTTTCTCTATCTTGTAATATTGCATTTTTCAAGTCTGCCAATGCCCCCTCGTTGGCTTTACAGCCGGCAAAAATTTGCTCAACCAAACTTACTGCCTGGGCAAAGTTCTCCTGTAGGCCACTGATGGTAATGGAAGTGGTTTCAGCTCCTACACTGAAGTTGTAGTTACAGGCAATATTGTAAAATTGCTTTTTGATCTCTTCTGCACTGTACTCTTCTGTGTTTAGGAATGGCAGGTATTGCGCGGCATAAGTCAACAATGGTAAATTCCAGCTCCCAATATCAAACCTGTAGGTTACACTAAAAATACCATTGTTTTTATTTTGCACAGTTACCACATCAGCAATCCCTTCTTTGCCAAAATTAAGATCCTTTTTATAATCCAGAAATTCAGGCAGGATGGGCTTAACAGGCATGGCAAAAAGTGCCTTCGCAAATTCAGAAGTCGCCAGTGCATTGGTATTTATCGGGGTGATGATTGGCTTTTCTACTTTTGTAATGGCTTTATCTGCGCCCTGATGCTTATAGGTAACTACGTAATTATCCTTAAAAAATTGATTTGCAAAATCTGTAACCTGCTTTTTGGTAATTTTGCTCATGGCATCCGGAGCGTTTAATGTTTTATCCCAGTTTATGCCACGATTTAAGATGAACTCACGTACAATTGCATTCACCCGGGATCGGTTTTCGCCAGATTCTTTTAACAGGTTCAATTTTTGATTGGCTACCGTGGCTTTGATTAAGCTTTCATCAAAATGGCCTTTTTTAAGCAGATTAATTTGCTCCAACAATAACTGACGGGCCTGGTCTAACGTTTGTCCTTGTTTAGGCTGCGCAAATAATTGGAAAACCCCATAGTCTTTCATTTGCTGATAAGCACCACCAGCGTATTGAACTTTTTGCTGCTGATTAAGATTGATGTCACCCAGTCCAGCCTTTTCGTTAAAAAGAATACTTGAAATCAAAGACAGCATTCTACTTTCCATTGCAGACTGTGCGCCACCGCGATAGGAGATCCTTACTCTGGGCGAACTTGGACCATATACATCAATCTTTTCAATTTTCGTTCTTGTTTTCTCGGGTGCGGGATTGTAAAACTCTAACGGTTCAGGCTTCATATAGGCGAATGATCGGTCGATCTTTTTAATCAGTTCATCCGGGTCGAAATCACCTGCAAAAACCAGTAACATATTGTTTGGAACATAATACCTGTTATAGTATTTCCTGATCTCTACCAAGGATGGGTTCTTCAAATGTGCTATGGTGCCTATAGTCGTTTGCTGTCCGTAATTATGCGTGGGAAACAGTTTCGCGAAGGATTGCTCATCTACTTTCCGGTCATCATCGTCTAAACCCCGGTTTTTCTCTTCATATACGGCTTCCAGCTCCGTATGAAAAAGGCGGAATACCGGATTGCGGAAACGCTCTGCCTGCAAAGCCAGGAACTGATCGATGGCATTGGAAGGAAAGTCCTCTTTATACACGGTTTCTTCATACCAGGTATATGCGTTGGAAGACTTTCCACCTATGGATTTCATCACCTTATCGTACTCGCCGGCAATAGCGTAGTTTGAGGCCTCACCAGAGACCCTGTCAATTTCTGCATAGATTTCCTTTCGTTTTACCGGATCTGTTGTTTCATGATATTCCTCATATAAAGCTTCTATCTTATTCAGCAAAGGTTTTTCTCTGGCATAATTCAGGGTACCATATTTGTCTGTACCTTTAAAGAGCATGTGTTCCAGGTAATGCGCAAGGCCGGTGGCGTTTTTTGGATCTGTATTACTTCCGGCCCTCACAGCCAGCCTGAATTCAATGACTGGTGCTTTGGTATTTTGTGAAAGCACCACGGTGAGGCCATTCTTTAAAGTATAAAAGCGTGATTTGGTTGGATCATTGGTGACATACTTATACGAATAGCCACCGGAAATGGCAGTTTTCCACTGATAAGTGTTTTGGGCCATTAAGCTTAAACATGTAATTTGCAGGCCCGCCAGCAATAGTAATTTGAATTTCATGGGCATGATTATTAATAGCCAAAAATCTGTTTGAGGCTTAGTTTCGTTACCGGACCAGCTTTTTGCAGTGCTTCCGTTTTTACATTTTTTTCCGAAGCAACGATACAGTAGTAATAAGGCTTGTTTGCAATTTTTTGCTCATGGAATGCCTTGATAGCTGAGAAGTTTAAAGCTTTTAGCCCCTCGTATTGGTCGATCCTCGAATCATGGTCGATACCCAATTGCTGATCCTTAAAATATGTCCTGATGATCTCCTCTTTATTAATCCGTTCAGTTGCTATTTCATTTAACGCATTGGCCTTAGCAAGTTCAAAAGCGTGATCTTCTTTCGGTAAATTGTTCAGCAAATCGTTCATGCTATTGATGGCATAACCCATTTTATCGGCCTGACAGGTGAGGTAGGCAAACATAGAATATTCTTTAGCCTTTTTCTTAGGCGAAGAATATAGGGCGCCGGTTGAATAGGCCAAAGCTTTAGAACCCCTGATGGTTTGAAACACTACTGAACTCATACCCTGACCGAAATAACTGTTAAATAAATTAATCTTTGCGGCTTGAGCGGGATCATAAGGCCCGCCATTATTGCGCACCCAACATACCTCTGCCTGTACCATATCGTATGGCGTAAAATAAACCTGGTTTTTAGCTGCTATGGTATACGTAAATTTTTTAACCGGTGGATCTGCTACGAACTGATCGGGCAAATGATGAAGCTTTCCAATATCATCTGTAAAATCGGCCAGCGGCTTTGGCCCGTAATACGTGATGGCATGCCTGTATTTACTAAAGTGATGCAACATCGAGAGCAGTTCTGCTGATGAAATATTTTGTATCTCCTCATTGCTCAATTTATCGTTAAATGGGTTGTTCGGTCCATACTGTGCATAGATGCTGATACCCCTTAAGATATCATCTTTGCTTAATTTGCTGTTTTCCCGTTCTTTGATGATCCCATTTTTAAGTTCGGCTAAGGCCTGCTCATTGGCTTTACAATTTGCGAAAATATATTCTACCAGATTTACGGCTTTATCAAAGTTTTCCTGTAAACCGCTAATGGAAATGGAAGCCGTTTCGTTTTCAACAGAGAAATTATAATCGCAGGCAATTTGATAAAGCTGTCGCTTAATCTCTTCTGAAGTATATTTGTCCGTACTTAAAAAATCCAGGTATTGCGCAGCATATGGCAATAGCTTCAGGTTCCAGCTGCCAATATCAAATTTATAAGACAAGCTAAACAGGCTATTCTCTGTATTTTGAACGGTCACCACATCAGCGATGCCCACCTTTGATAAATTTAAATCTTTTTTATAATCTAAAAACCTGGGCGCAATTGGTTTCAGGGGCATTGCATAAAGCTGCTTTGCAAATGTGGATATTGCTGAAGGATTGGTGTTGATTGGGGTAATGATGGGCTTTTCAACTTTAACCGTTTCTTTATCTTCACCCTGGCGTTTATAGGCGACTACATAATTGTCTTTGAAGAATTTGTTGGCAAATTCTACGATTTCCTTTTTGGTAATCCTGCCCATCGCCTCCGGCATGTTTAAGGTTTCATCCCAGTTTTCGCAACGGTTTAACACGAACTCCTTAACAATTGCATTTACACGCATGCCGTTATCGTCAAATTCATAAAGTGAATTCAGCTTGTTATTGGCAACAATTGCCTGGATCAGACTTTCATCGAAATTACCTTGTTTAAGTTGTGCAATCTGCTCCAGCAATAGCTTTTGGGCCTCTTCCAGGCTTTGACCTTGTTTAGGGCTTGCGTACAAACTGAACACGCCATAATCTTTCATCTGATAATAATTTGTACCCGAACTTTGCACCTTTTGCTGCTGGTTCAAATTTACGTCCGTAAGACCAGCTTTGTCGTTTGACATAATACTGGAAATGAGTTTAAGCAACATGCTTTCCCTTGTATTTTGAGCATAGCCCCTGTAAGATATCTTAACATTTTCCTTATTCGGACCATAAACAACGATCTGTTGAACTTTAGTCAATGGCTTTTCAGGCGCAGGATGGTATAACTGCAGTGGTTTTGCCTTCATATAGGAAAAAGCACGATCAACTTTCCTGATCATTTCGTCCGGATTAAAATCGCCGGCAAAGGCAAGGACCATGTTATTCGGGACATAATATTGATTATAATATGCCCTGATGTCGACGAGTGATGGGTTTTTCAAATGTGCTATGGTGCCGATTACGGTTTGCTGTCCATAATTATGGGTAGGAAACAATGCGGCTAAAACTTTTTCATCCATCTTAGCGTTGTCATCGTCTAAATGGCTGTTTTTTTCTTCATATACGGCCTCGAGCTCGGTATGAAAAAGACGGAATACCGGGCTTCGGAACCGTTCTGCCTGTAAAGCCAGGAACTGATCTACGGCATTAGACGGAAAGTCTTCGTTATAATCTGTTCCCTCATAGAGCGTATGGGCATTGGTGGTTTTGCCACCGATTGATTTCATCATCCGGTCGTATTCATTGGCAATTGCGTAATTGGAGGCCTCATTTGAGATCTTGTCAATTTTCGCATACATCGCCTTCCGTTTTACCGGGTCAACGGTTCGCCTGTACTGTTCAAATAACTTCTCTATTTCATCCAGAAGCGGTTTTTCTTTGGCATAATTAAGGGTACCGAATTTATCGGTACCCTTAAAAAGTAAATGTTCAAGATAATGTGCTAAACCAGTCGTATTTTTGGGGTCGGTATTGCTCCCCGCCCTCACGGCCAACCTGAATTCAATAACCGGATTCTGTGTATTTTGTGACAAGACCACAGTTAGTCCATTCTTTAGGGTGTAAAAGCGGGATTTCGTGGGGTCATCAGTTACATATTTGTAGGTATAACTACCGGAAGCAGCAGTTTTCCATTGATGGTTTGGTTGTGCCACTAAAGCTGTTTGCGTAAACAGCAGCGTAACGAAGACCACTAATTGACAATTCTTAAGCATCAGTTTTCTTTAATTAAAGATTTTATCCAGTTCCATTTGTAGTTCTTCACCTCTAAGATTTTTTGCTACAATCTTTCCATTCGGGTCTAAAAGAAGGTTTTGGGGAACTGAGGTTACCCCATACAACCTGGCTACCGAATTTTTCCAGCCTTTTAAATCACTCAATTGGATCCAGGGTAAGCCATCTGCTTCAATTGCTTTTAACCAGGGCTCTTTTTTATCATCCAGGGAAATGGAAATAATTTCAAAATTCTTGTCTTTAAATTTCTGGTAAGCCTTTAACACTGTTGGATTTTCTTCCCGGCAAGGTGCACACCAGCTGGCCCAAAAATCGACCAGAACATACTTCCCTCTTAAAGAAGATAGGGTTACGGGCTTTCCTTCAGTATTGTTCTGGGTAAAATCCAACGCCTGCTGCCCAATGCCGGTTTTTTCGGCCATGGCCAATTTAACCTGTAAATTCTTGCCAATGGCCGTGTTTTTCATTCTGGGGCTCAAACGTTTCAAATCACGCTTTAGCTTTTCCAGTTCAACCGCGCCGTCATTCCTTTCATTAATCAAATCAAGACTTACATAAGAGTCTGGATGCTGCTGGATAAACGCATTTTGTACCTTACCAATTTCGCTATACAAGCGCTGTAGTTGCGGCGCAAATTCATTTGGCGCATCTTTACTTGTGCTATCCTCCTTGCTGTTTCTGAAACTGCGCATCACCTGTTCATTCAAGACCATCTGCTTTGCTTCCAGCGATTTTAACTGAGATTTTAAAAGCAGGTAATCCGATTGTGCGGGTCCGCCTTTGATGGTGGCGTTACTGATTTGATTGCCTACAATGCTGATATTGGTGTTTTCTAAAAAGAATGTCTGATAATTTCTGGAATAGAAATCATCGTTATTTGCCGTTTCTTTGTTTTCTTCGGTCGGTTTTAAATTGAGGTATGCTTTTACAACAGCATTCACTTTGCCTTTAAATGAGAAAGAACCGTTTTTGACTACAGCAGAATCTTTCACTTCCTGTTTTTCAGTCCGATATTCCAGCATCACTTTCTGACCATCATACTTAGCTGGAATTTTTCCTTTAATGGAAAAGCCGGTTTGCGCGTTTACAGAAAAAGCGGCCAGGCCAATTACTGCAGTAACTAGTATTTTTAACATGTTTTTTGAATTATTTAGAAAAAATTATGGTTTACATTTATGGGTTGTTTTCCATACCCGGATTCTCATTAATTACCTTTTGAGGAAAACGGAGTGTAAAACGATTTGGCTTTAAGGTAAATGTCTTACTGACCGTACCTGTTGCCGAGTATAATGTGTGGGTATAGGCATTGGAACTAAAGAGTGGATCTACTGAAAGCCTTCTCATGTCGAACCATCGGTAACCCATGGCTGAAAATTCTCTGATGCGCTCATCAAGGATATATTTCAACAAGGGCAGCTGCTGATTGGCAATGGAAGTCGGTACCTCGTAGCTATCTGAGGGCAATCTTCTGATACGCAGGTATTCCAAATCCGTTTTCGCGCCAGATAAATCGTTGGTACGTGCCTTACATTCTGCACTTAGAAGGTATAAATCCGGAATAACCACCCCAAATTGAATGGTGCCAGGACTGGTTCTTCTGAGAAAGCCCTGAGGGTATTCTGGACCAAAGACGGCATTTGACGAATAAAAATTCAGCCTTAAATCTGACGGTTGATACAAATCAACTGTCTTTTTATCGAGTACAAGTGCATTTCCAAAAGGTCCATCGTTATAACACTGTTTTCCATATATATTTTCCTGAATTCCATCCAGGTTTGGATATGGAACGCCAAAATCGTCAATTGGTGTAAATTGTCCGCCTGGCGCAAAGGTTACATTATAATCATAAAGCCCTACCGGGATGGATGCATTGGCCAAACCTTGTATCGATGCATTTAAATGGGGTAGCGCATCTGAAAACTTGCCCATATACACATAGACCTTACCTAAAATTCCTTCTGCCGCAGGTCTCGACATCCGGATGCGGGAGCTTACTTTCTGAGGCAGGTTAGGAATAGCACTAACCAGGTCGTTTATAATAAAATCATACACTTCTTTTACGCTTGCCCTTGTAAATTTTGTTTGCGTGACATCGGGTGCGGTTACAATCGGGAAACCCGGATCACTGGCAGATGTCGTGGCATTATAGGGCTTACCGAAATAATTAATCAATAGAAAATAAGTCCATGCTCTGCCTGCCATGGCTTCAGCCTTGATAGACGATTTTTGTAGTTCGGTTCCATCTGTGGCATTGGGCAATTCGGTAATAATTTTGTTGTAGGTATAAATATTTTTCAATGGGGCAGAAAGTTCGCCGGCATCTTCATTCGGTTCATAAACTACATCGTCCCAGCGGAACAAGCGCTGAGTTCTTAAAGTCTTTCCGCTGTAATAAGGTTCAATTGCAGCCATTTCATCGCCCAAAGTGATCTGCGCATTTGAGGAGATTTGATTAATCAGGTCCAGGTTATTGAGCAGCAAATTATAGTCTGATACGGTTTGCGCAATCAGCTTGCCTTTCGGAGTCACTTCCAGAAAAGACTTTTTACAGGAGAAAAAAACGGTCGAAAGCAAGGCAAGCACAACCGCAGTTTTTATATTTTTAAATATCTGTTTCATGTTTATTAGAATTTTACGTTCAAACCAAATGATACGGAGCCCTGGTTAATCCGCAGATTCCTGAAGGCTAAACTGGCTTCCTGGAATTCCGGATCAATACCATCTTTATTTGCTTTCCATAACATCACGTTAGACACCTGGGCACGCAAAGTAACCTGATCGGCTTTCAGCTTTTTAATCCATAAGGAAGGCAGGCTGTAAGAAAGCGTAATGTCACGCATTTTAATGTAAGATGCACTCACCACGTTAATGTCTGCACGGCTATAATAAGTAACGTCTCTGCGACTTTGAGCATCAGATGAATTGGCATCATACGAAGGGACGTTGGTACGCTGTTCATCTCCCGGATTTATCCAGCGCCTATTACAGGATTTCTACAATACGCCAGGGAAGAAGTAGTTTGGGATTAGAAGCTCAACAAAGTTCAGTTGATTACTATCGCAAGCAAAATGAATACGAAATTTTGGATGAAGTTAGTGAGGTCAAATCGCCGAGAAAACAACGATCAGGATTATTTCATGCACTTAACTTTGCAAACAAAGAAAGCAGTACTCATTGTGGCACGACTTGATCGTTTGGGGAGATATGTAGAACAAATCGCAGGGATTGTAAAACCTAAGGTCGAGATCATTGTCGTAGATAATCCGAATGTCAATCGGTTCACAATTTATATACTGGCTGCAGTAGCAGAAGAACAGAGACGTAGAATAAGTGAAACGACAAATGAGGTTTTGTGTGAAGCAAAGAAAAGAGGGATTGAATTAGGTGAAAATGGAAAAGTGCAATCTATTGTTAACAAGCAAGTGGCAGATGATTTTGCAAATAAGCTTGCCCCATTGATTATACGCCTAAAGAACAAAGGTATTATTACTGTACGAGCCGTTTCCAAGGAACCAAACAGAAATGCATACCAACATTCTGTGCGGGTGGAAAATGAAGAGCCTAAAATATGGGACGAGTCATTTATTTTGAATGGAGAAAGAGATATAGTTAAATTTCTTTTAAATCAGTCTAGTTCACAAGTTTCAAAACTACAATGTTCGATGATAATATTTAAGGCGAATAAAATTTCCCTTAAATTATCTGTTATTTGTAGGATTTGATTTTTTGGGATAGTGGCTGATATATATTTAACCGCCCTGTGCTGTTGTACCTTCAATAAAAAAGCCTTTAGCTGTAAAAAGCTAAAGGCTTGGTAATCAATGTAGCGGGGAGCAGGATCGAACTGCCGACCTCAGGGTTATGAATCCTGCGCTCTAACCATCTGAGCTACCCCGCCGGGTATAAATATTTGTGTATAATATCAAATATTTAGCTGGTTATTTTTTGGAGTTGCAAATATAGAATAATTTACCTTTCTTTAGAAAAATAAAATAAAAAAAATACACCCAGATTTATTCTGGTAATGAATGAACATGGCAGAAAAGAAAAAATTTACGCTTGAGTACGAGGTTAAATCGTCACCACGAATTTTGTATAGCTTTATCAGTGAGCCAAATGGCTTATCACAATGGTTTGCCGACGATGTAAATTTTCGCGATCAGGTTTATACCTTTACCTGGGATGATGAGCAACTAAAAGCTAAACTGGTTTCGATCAAAGAAAACAAACTGGTTAAGTTTAAGTGGTTGGATGACGAACCACAATGCTATTTTGAAATGGAAATTGTGCAGGACGAACTCACCAATGATGTAGCACTGGCCATTACCGATTTTACCACGGATGACTTACTGGCAGAGAAAAAATTGATCTGGGATAATCAAATTGATTATTTGATTAGCGTTTTAGGTGCCTAGTTTAATACCGTATTGCTTACCTTTGTAGGGTGAAAAAAATACACCTTCTTCTTATTAAAGCATTCATCAAGCCATTCCTTGCCACTTTTTTTGTGGTAATGTTTATCCTTTTGATGTTTTTCCTGTTTAAGTGGATTGATGATTTAATCGGCAAAGGCTTTGAGTGGTATACCATTTTAGAGCTGATGTATTATGCCTCGGCCGCTAACGTAGCCATGGCATTACCACTGTCTGTCTTGCTTTCTTCCATCATGACATTTGGTACGCTGGGTGAAAATTATGAACTGGTAGCCATCAAATCTGCCGGTATTTCATTGCAGAAAGCCATGAGACCTTTGTTCGTGGTGATCATCATGCTCACCATCAGTTCCTTTCTTTTTTCCAATTACATGCTACCTAAGGCGAACCTGAAATTCAGTTCATTGCTTTACGACATCCGCAATAAAAAACTATCTTTTCTGATCAAACCCGGCGTATTCAACAATAGTATTCCGAATTTCTCCATCCGGGTAGATGCCAAAGATGAAAACGGAAAATTAAGCGGCATCCTCATATACGACCACAGGGGCAACAATGGGATTCCGAAAGTGATCATGGCCAAAGAAGGTGAAATGAATAAAACTTCTGATGGTAAATACCTGCTGCTTAAATTAAAAGACGGCGTACAATATGAGGAGCAGGCCAGTACCAGTGGGGCGTACAATCCACGGCAGATTTTAAACCGCACCCGCTTTAAAGAAACAGAGCCGAGGTTTAGCCTCGAATCATTTGATATGAACAGAACAGACCCTAATGCTTTCGGAAACAGTACACCGATGCTGAATTTAAGGGGGATAGCTAAAAAAGGCGATTCATTAACCAGGGTACTGGATACCTTGGGGCGATACTCCGTAAGAATGGCCTCTGGTAACCTGAAACAATATACCACCACCAAAGGATACTCCAGTTTAAAGGTTACGCCGAAAAAAATCAGCGATAACATTATTAAAGATATTCCGAACGGGTCAAAACAGGCAAGCCTTGACAATGCCGTGAACATCGTGGCCGGAATGATGCAGAATTTATCCAACACGGCACCGCGACATGCCGATTTAGTAGGCGAATTTATCTTTACCCGGATAGAATACCAGCGAAAATTTACCCTGGCAGCTTCCTGTATCCTATTGTTTTTTATTGGTGCGCCTCTGGGTGCCATTATCCGCAAAGGCGGTATGGGCCTGCCAGTGGTGATTGCCATCTCGTTTTTCCTGGTGTACCACATCATCACTACAGTCGCTGAAAAATCAGCCCGTGAAGGTTCAACCAATCCAATCGTAGCCATGTGGATTGCCGTGATTGTATTGTCTCCGCTGGCGGCATTTTTAACTTATAAAGCTACGGTTGATTCGGCCTTGTTTGATGTCAATTATTATAAGCAGTTCTTCATTAAACTATTCCGGATTAAGCAAAAACAATAGCCGTTTTCCTTTACTTATAAATGATATTTTAAAGATTTTTTTGTCTGTTAAGGTTGTACCTTTGTATCGGCAAATTAGTTGTATGTTATTTAGCACCTTGTAAATAACCTGATCAGTCTAGATAAATATGCCTTGAACAAATGCAAACAAAATTAAACACCATAGAGGAAGCCATTGCTGATATTAAAGCAGGTAAAGTAATTATTGTTGTTGATGACGAAAACAGGGAGAATGAGGGCGATTTTCTTACCGCCGCAGAAAATGCAACGCCCGAAGTCATTAACTTTATGGCCACCTATGGGCGGGGTTTGATTTGCGCACCACTTACTGAAGAGCGTTGTAAGGAATTAAACCTGGATTTAATGGTGGGGAAAAACACAGCAGCCTACGAAACCAATTTTACGGTTTCAGTTGATTTAGTAGGCCATGGTTGTACCACGGGAATTTCGGCAAGCGACAGGTCAAAAACCATGCTGGCGCTGGTCAATCCTCAAACCAAACCGGAAGAACTGGGAAGACCAGGGCATATTTTTCCTTTAATTGCGAAGGATGGCGGCGTGATTCGTCGTGCTGGTCATACTGAGGCCGGGGTAGATTTGGCCCGTTTGGCGGGGATGAAACCTGCTGGTCTTTTGGTGGAAATCTTGAAAGAGGATGGCGAAATGGCCAGGCTCCCGGATCTGTTTAAAATTGCAGAACAACACCAGTTAAAGATCATTTCTATTGAAGACCTGATTGCTTACCGCTTAAACATAGACAGTTTAATTAAAAGGGAAGTAACCATTGATTTGCCAACAGAATGGGGCGATTTTAAAATGACAGCTTACACACAGCTGGATAACAATGCCACACACCTGGCCATTTCGAAAGGGGAATGGAAAGAGGATGAACCTGTACTGACCAGGGTACACAGCTCATGTGTTACCGGTGATATTTTTGGCTCCTGCCGCTGCGATTGCGGTCCGCAGTTGCATAAATCATTAGAAATGATTCAGAAAGAAGGCAAAGGCATTGTGGTGTACATGAATCAGGAGGGCAGGGGCATCGGACTGATTAATAAATTGCGCTCATATAATCTTCAGGATGCGGGTTTTGATACCGTTGAAGCCAATATTAAACTGGGTTTTAAAGGAGATGAACGCGATTATGGCGTGGGTGCACAAATACTCAGGTCAGAAGGCATTACCAAGATGCGTTTAATGAGCAATAATCCAACTAAAAGAGCCGGTTTGATTGGCTATGGCTTAGAGGTTATCGAAAATATTCCCATTGAAATTGAAAGCAACGTACATAATGAGCGTTATCTGAGAACCAAACGCGATAAAATGGGGCATTCCATTATGAAAGGATAGATGCTGTTTATAGTTCAATCCGCAATCAGGCGTTCAGAATAATTAAGACCAGTGGTTTAACCACTGGTTTTTTTATTTACTGTATTTTATGATTAGAGGAGTGTCGATCAAATAGGGATTGCTTTTTTCCCAGAGCCTTTCCCTTCTGGGGTGCATGCCGATTTTATATCGGTAACCGTGCCGATAGGTGGATAGGGGCTGTATAAATGGTAGTAATCTCATTTGTAAAGAAGCCATCTCTTCATGACGGATTTGTTGGTAAGGCGCTCTTCCTTAAAAAGAGCGGGCTCCAGCTATCAACAGATAACTAAAATTTACTTCCGCTGATTTCCCTTGCTTTGATTGATAATCGCCTCTTTACTGATTGATTTATTAACTTTAACCGGCGCCTCACTTTGTCTGCGTTTCAGGTTCCTGCGGTAAGAACCCGAAATTTTTTGAATAAACTCCTTAAAAGTATCAAACTGCTGGGTGTATACCAATCCAAATGAAGTTACGTTTGCAGTCGGACTGATTCCGCTATTCAGGAAGATACTCTGTTGCGTAGGCGGCTTGTTGGCAGCCTTTACTGTCAGGCTACCATCTTTCCGGATTAAAAAGAGGGCTTCAACCTCCCGGCCAACATTATCATTGTTGAAATTAATGACATTAAAATCGTTCACACTGTTTCTGTCAACAATACCGGCATTAATGATCAACCTGTTGTTAAAGAATTTAAATGAAGCATTGGCTTCGTTCAATGAACGTACGTTCAGATCCACAAAGTTCAGGTTTAGTGAAGAGAGTACATTGTTAAACTGGTTGAATACAAGCTCCGTAGCCGTACTTGTTGCGGTAGAACTCAATTGATTCCCGATTGATTCCCCGCCGTTTCCTGAAGCAAAACTCCTTCTGATGATCAAACTAAAAGCTTGTAAGTTTAGGTTATTCTGGTCGCTTAAATAAGTTTGCAGTTGCTCTTTGATAGAAGGTTGTGAGGGAAAGTTGATGTCCAGTTTAATTTCCGGCTGGAGCAGTAATCCTGTTAATCCCATTTCAACTTCGGTATCTACCCGCTGGTTGGCATTACTGCTGGCATCCCTGTTGGCGGCCTTAAACAGTTCATTTAAATTTGCACGTAAGGCATAAACGGCTTTCAGGTTGATCTGAGCAGCCGTAGGGTTACCTGTCCACCTGATGGTTCCACCCTGCCTGATCTCGAATTTTTTATTGATCACCTCTTGTGCCGTGAAATCGAAGCTACCGGTTTCGATGATATAATCGCCAGACATTTCAAAATCGCCCAGGCTGTTGATATTCAGGTTCAGCTCGGCGTTTCCCTTTCCACTCAGATTACCCAGCGTAGTGAAAATATTAGCGGTGGTGTTGGGATCGATGGTGAGTTTGAAAGTTAGTGTAAGGCCATCAAAACTGGTGGTTTTTTTCACCACCTTACTCGAATCCCGGCTGATAAAGTTGATGAAGTCTTTATCTGAAACGGTTTCAGAACTGTTTAAAGGAAGATTGAACACTGTTCCTTTTTCGGTTTTGGCCTTAATATCAATCTTCATCCTGCTGGTTGGCCCGCTAAACTTAAATTCGCCTGTACCATAAGCCTTTCCGAAATAAACAGCATTATCTTTAGCCGTCGTATTTAAGGAAATGAAGTTATTTGCCTTAACCAGGATATTTAGCGTAGGATCATCAAGTTTATTCAAATCAATGGATCCATCTGCAACTGCTTCATTATTTTCTAAATCGCGGATTTTGAATTTATCCAGATTAATGATACTGTTTTCAATATTTACCTTATCCGTAATTACATAGGTTGTTTTGAGGTAATTTACCATTAACTGCCCCTCATCTAATGACAGGTCTCCATTAATGGCAGGTTTATCTAAACTTCCTTTTACGCTTAAATCAGCCGATATATTTCCTTTCAGGTTGGAGACCAGTTGTTTTACAAATGGCTCTAAAATGGTTAGTTTACTTTCATTCATTTTAACATTCATGTCGATGAATTTCTCATTTAAATCCAGGTTACCTGTGAGTTTAAAAGTTTCCGTATCATCGGCTGTTATTCTGGTGAAAATATTCACTTTACTGTTTTCGCCATTAAATGAAGAGGTATCCTGAAGTGTTCCGATGTAGATGTCATTAAAATTAAGCGAGTCTACCTTCAGGTTATCAGTTGCTCTTGGTGATTTTAATATGCCGTACAGTTTGGTATCGCCATTTACATTTCCACTTAGTTTTACCCCAAAGCCTTTTGTAAATGGATTAAGCGTTTTCAGACTGAAATCTTTAAAACCCACCTGAAGCAAATCTTTTGGATCAGCAGATAATAAGCCATCAACGGTAAGCTGCTGGTTCCCGTTGGTTAAATCAAAATTACTGATGAGTGTTTTACCATTATTCAGGATAATTCTTACCTTTTCCTGTATTCTCCATTCTTCACTGTTAATTTTTAAAATGGAAGGTAAAAGGCTTAGCCGGGCTGTGGTATCCTGATTTTTGGTAAATTCCACCAATCCGTTTAAATCCAGTTGGTTGGCTTCATCAGCGTTAGACATTTTAATGTTAAAAGCGAGACTGTCATTTCGGAGAATATTGGAAATGTTCACATCCTTAATGAACAAGCTGTCGTTTAGCTGTACCCGA
The DNA here is from genome assembly GCF_026239715.1 of Pedobacter sp. GR22-10. Lineage (NCBI taxonomy): Bacteria > Pseudomonadati > Bacteroidota > Sphingobacteriia > Sphingobacteriales > Sphingobacteriaceae > Pedobacter > Pedobacter sp. GR22-10. Next base: position 1,154,530 of record NZ_JAPIVR010000002.1, on the reverse strand, counting down.
TCTGAAGTAACAATTAGCTGAAGCTGCTCTTTTGTGGTGTTTTCATCCAGTATAATATTGTTTACTACAATGCCATTGTACTTCATTTTCTTGACAAAGCCAGACAGTGTTGCCGTATTGTTCCTGGAATCAAAATCGCCGATTATGGTGGCGCCTTCTTCCATTTCAAGACCCGGAGAGATAAATTGTGCCAGTGGTTCAAACTTTTTAACCACCAGATTAAACTTGAAGATCTGATTATTGTATTTGATGATATCCGCCTTAAGCGATGGGATGTAAGTTTTGGCTATGGCCTTATAATAGGAAACAATAGAATTGAGATCATATTGTCCGCTGATGCTGGCATCTAAAATATCTGATTTGATGTTCAGGTTCCTGTTAATGCCCGTTCCTTCTGCCATTAACTGTACCGAGTCAATATGGTAAATGCCTTTGGGGTTCTGAAGCCTGATTGCTTCAACCAGTAAACTGCCTTCAATATTATTCAGGTTGGTTCCTGAAAAATTGGTGCTGAATTTGGCATCAACCGTTAAAGAGTCTTTCATTAATTTTAAAGTCTTTAACCTGGCTTTTGAAATGGTTGCATTAAAGTTAAATACAGGGAGTTTTGGATTCAGGTTTACACCGCCATCAAAAACAAGCTTAACATTCCGGTCATTAATGCTGAGTTTTCCGTCGAAATATTTTTTATCAAATGTACCATCAATTTTAACGTTGCGGTATCTATATTTATTGAAATCGATATAATCAACATCCCCGTTAATTTTCTCGGTCAGGTTTTTAAGTTCAGTGCCGCGGCCTTTCACGTATAATGAAGAAGTGATTTTGCCTAAAGATTTTTCATCGATCAGGTTTCCCAGGTTAAAATCATAGGTTTTTACGTTGCCGGTATAAGAAGGGATATCATTTTTATCAATCTTCATATTTACATCCGAAACGATTCTGCCTAATTTAGTCTTAAACTCACCGTATGCGATAAAATCATTTTGAAAACCAGTAAAGCTGCCATTAAAATTGATATTCCCAAACTTATTTACAATGACAGGGATTATTTTCTTTTTGCTGTTGGTAATACCCGCCAGAACTTGGTCCAGATCTGTTTTATTGGTTCCGGCCATTTCAATTTTAAGGTCCATAAAAGTTTCCCGCCATTTAGGAAGTCCGCGAAGTACGAAATCTCCTTTAATATAAGTGGCCTTACCCGCTTTGATGGATAATTTTTTAGCCCTGAGGTTATTCACCAGGCCTGTAATTTGCCCATCGATATCCAGGTCCAGTTTCATATCATTTAATTCCGGGGCAAAAAATGCCACATCTCTGGATGACATGTGGCTGTCTTTAAAAACGGCCTTCATCCTGATGTTATCGATGTAATGGTTAAAATCCTTAAAAGATTTAAACTTCATTTGGTAATAATTCGTCAGCCGGCTATGATCAGTCACCAATAAAAGGTTTCTTAGCTCTATGGCATTGCTGTCAACGGTTGTTTGGGCAGTCAGATTTTTAAGGTAAAAGCCACTCTTTTCTTTTAGAGTCAGGTTTTTAATCTGTGTTTTAAATAAGTGGTTTTTAGTATCTAAGCCTTCAAAAATGCCACTTAAAGCTTTCACATCAACATTATCAAAGTTTACACTTGTGCCTTGTTTAAGATCTTTTGCCGCAAAATTAGTATAGCGGAAGGCAAATTCGTTTAAAATGAGCCGGCCCAGCTTGACATCAAAAGGCTTTGTTTTCTTTTTCTTTACAGTAGGTTTACCGGAATCGAAGTAGTCTATGATGAAATCGAGGTTAGATGACTTATCTTTGAATTCCTTTAGGAAAAATTGTCCGTTATTGATTTGAACGGTACTGATATCAATTATTTTTTTCTCCAGTGAGAGGTAATTGATATCTACCATAAACTGTGGCGTGCGCAGTAAAGTATCTTTTTGTAAGTCAAGAACCAGCAGATCTTCCAGTACGACTGATTTGAAAGGCTTGATGTAAAGGCTTTTAATGGATATAGTGGTGTTCAGCTCTTTAGATAAATATGCCGCGGCTTTTTGAGCAACATAAGTCTGAACTGGTTTAAATTGTAGTGAGAAAATAATAAGCGCAAGCAGCAAAATTATTGATGCAATTACCCAAAGGAGTATTTTAAATAGTTTTTTAATAATTTTGCAGCTTAAAATTTAAATAATTTGTCTGTTATACTTGCTATCGAGTCCTCTTGCGATGATACTTCAGTCGCCATATGTAACAACGGCAAAATTACGGCCAATGTTATTGCGAACCAAACAATTCATGAAAATTATGGTGGTGTAATCCCTGAATTGGCATCCAGGGTACATCAGCAGAATATAGTCCCAACTGTTGAGCAGGCATTAAAGAACGCGAAGGTTACAAAACAGGACATTAATGCCGTGGCTTTTACCCGGGGCCCAGGTTTACTTGGCTCTCTTTTAGTGGGTGTTTCCTTCGCAAAATCTTTTGCACTCGCCTTAAATATACCTTTAATTTCTGTCAATCACATGCATGCGCACATATTGGCGCATTTTATTGATGATCCTAAACCCAACTTTCCTTTTTTATGCCTGACCGTTTCAGGCGGGCATACCCAGATTGTTTTGGTGAAAGATTATTTTGATATGGAAATTGTTGGTGAAACCCTTGATGATGCCGCGGGGGAAGCCTTTGATAAAACGGCTAAAATATTGCAGCTGCCTTATCCCGGTGGTCCATTAATTGACAAATATGCTCAAATGGGTAATCCTAAGGCATTTAAATTTGCCGAACCACAGATTGCTGAACTTAATTTTAGCTTCAGCGGATTTAAAACCTCTATCCTTTATTTCATCAGGAAGCAGGAAAAAGAGAATCCAAACTTTATTGCCGAAAATTTAAATGATATTTGCGCATCTGTACAGCATAGTATCGTTCAAATTTTATTAAACAAGCTTAAAAAGGCGGCTAAGCAATATCATATTAAGGAAATAGCCATTGCAGGTGGCGTATCGGCCAACTCGGGCTTAAGAAAGGGATTGCAGGAAGCTGCTGATGAACTGGGCTGGAAAATTTATATTCCTGCTTTTCAGTATTGTACAGATAATGCCGGAATGATTGCCATTGCCGGTTATCAAAAGTTTTTGGCGAAAGATTTTGCCGGACAGGAAGTATCACCAATGGCACGGATGGAGTTTTAGGTTAAAGTTGGTTAGGTGTTGAGTTGGCTGAAGAAAGAGTAATTACAAAAAAGAAATAGTAAAATCGTATATATGACTGGAGCATCATTGGTATTTTGGATTGTCTGTGCAATACCACTTGTCGGAATTTTATATTACCTGATCCGGAAGGATAAAAATAAACTGAAAGGAAGCTGGGGAGTAATTATTTTAGGTGCTTTGGTTATCGCAGCACTTTTGGTGATTGTCTATGTCACGAAAGATTTCAATGCTGTATTCAGTCAGAATTAGATTACTGACTTAATTTTTATTTAGATCTAATCTAGATAGGTATGATTCACTATATTTGGCGAAAAAATTCAAATATAGATGAAAAAAAGCCTACTCATCATTGTACTCATCTCGCTGAATATTCTTCGTTTACATGCACAAAATGTAAAGGTTGAGGGATATGTTAAAGATAATAAAAGCGAAATCCCTTATGTAACCATTTCTTTTTCAGGGCAAAAAGTTCAGGCTGATAGCAAGGGCTATTATGCTGTGTATATTAAAAGTGGTATTCCATTTATACTGAGTGCACAGGCTGTAGGTTACAAAGCATTTACCAAAAATGTTTTATCCCTTAGCGGTGATACCATTATTAATATTGGTTTAGATCCAGTTCCTAACAAACTGGATGACGTTGTGATATCTACTTCCAGAAAGCCAGAGGATGTCAAAAACATTACCACTTCAGTCAGTATCGTAAATAAGGAAAAACTCTCGAGGGAGATGGCCATCAACCCGGATTTAAGTACCATATTGGCCAATCAGGTACCTGGTTTTGCACCAACCGCACAAACAGGTAATAATGTGGGGCAGAATCTGCGTGGCCGCCCCATGCTGGTGATGATTGATGGTGTTTCACAATCTTCGCCGCTCAGGAATGCGGAAGTAGATTTAAGGTCTATTGATCCGTCAGTGCTCGAACGAATTGAGGTAGTAAAAGGGGCAACGGCAATTTATGGCAATGGTGCTGCCGGAGGTTTGGTCAATTACATCACTATGGTTCCGGATACGGCTGCAAAATTTGCAGGTAAAACTCAGGTCAACCTCAACGGATCAATTGTGAAAGTTAAAAATTCAGCAGGTGGCAGGATCAACCAAATGTTTTACGGAAAACTGGGCAAGTTCGATTATGTGATAAGTGGGATGTATGAACAAACCGGTGAATATAAAGATGCTAAAGGCGATGTGGTAGGGCCAAATTACAGTTTAGGTGAAACAGATAGCTACAATGCTTTTACAAAAATCGGCTATGTGCCGGCAATGAACCAGCGTATCCAGTTTACCTATAACACTTACAGCAGTTTGCAAAACAGCAATTTTACCCTTGTTAATGGTAATCTGGCAACCGGGCAGAAAGCAACGGGTGTGCTGGGTAAACCCTTGGGTATTCCGACTGGTGTAGATTATAACCACAACCTGCACTTATCATATAAAATTGACAGCATTTTTCTTCAGTCCAGTTTAAATGCAGATGTATATTATGAAACAAGAAAAGATGTGTTCTACGTTTCTTTAGGTCGTTTTGATGGGGGAGATGGACAGTCGCTGGCAAGAAATGATAAAAAAGGTGCGCGTTTATTTTTGGAAACACCATTGCTCAACTTTAACTTTTTAAAAGCCAGTATTGCCTATGGTGCTGATTTTATGAAAGATAAGACAGCACAGCCATTGGTAGATGGCAGGATATGGGTGCCGACAATGGACATGACCAATGTAGCGCCTTTTGCACAAGTAGATTTTAATATCCTGCATAATCTTGTATTTAAAACCGGCCTGCGTTATGAAAATGTTGCTATAGCTGTTGATGATTACCGTACTTTAAGAACTACTGGTGCCAACAATACCACCATTACGCCATCTTTTGATGTAAAAGGAGGGAATCTAAAGTACAGTACATATCTCTTTAATGCAGGGTTAAGGTATAATAAGTTCAATATCTTCAGCCCTTTTGTTGGGTTTTCACAAGGGTTTTCGGTAATGGATATTGGTCTTGCCCTGCGTGATGCAAAAGTGAACAGCATAGATAAAATCAATACTGATGCCGTAAAGGTTAACAATTATGAAGCAGGTTTTGAAAGTAGAATAGGAGGCTTGATCCTCTCAGCTTCTGCTTACATCAGTACTTCCAAATTGGGCATCGAAGTGGTTTATGATCCGGTGACTGGTTTGTTTAATACAGCAAGAAGTCCGGAAAAAATATACGGTTTTGAACTCGCTGCAAATTACCGTTTGTTTGAGAGCCTTGGTTTATCAGCAAGTTATAGTTATACAGAAGGCAAACGCGATATCGACAAAAACGGTCAATATAACGATGCTGCAGACCTTTACCTTAATGGCCGCCGTATTGCTGCACCAAAAGTTACCGCTTCCCTAACCTATAGCCCGTTAAAGGTATTGGATTTAACCATGAATTTTACCGGAATCGGTTCCCGTAACAGATTTGAGAAAAACAGCAATGGTGTATACAATGGAAACGAAGGTGAGGTAAGGGCATATAACTTATTTAGCTTTGCAGGAATTTATCAGGTTAAAAAGAATACAAAACTTTCACTGGGTGTGGATAATATTTTTAACCAGGATTATTTTCCTGCCAGGGCACAGTGGTTTATGCAGCCAGGTTTCTATTCGAAGGGTAGAGGTACTTCTGTCAATTTTGGTATTTCAGTAAGCTATTAAATGCCAGGTTAATGAAAGCAAAAAAGCGTCCCGGGTTTTACATCGGGACGCTTTTTTATGTATGAAAGTACTTTAATTATTTCTCTTGCAAGTGTTCACCTGTTACTTCAGCTTTAATTTTTACTTCCAGTTCTTCAGCCAGTTCAGGATTATCGCTTAATAATTGTTTTACGGCATCTCTACCCTGACCCAATTTGGTATCTCCGTAAGAATACCATGAGCCTGCCTTTTTGATAATGCCGAAATCAACACCTAAATCTACAATCTCACCATTTTTAGAAATTCCTTCCCCAAACATTACATCGAATTCTGCAATCCGGAACGGTGGAGCCACTTTATTTTTTACAATCTTAACCTTAACACGGTTACCGGAAACCTCATCAGAATCTTTAATTTGTGAAATTCTACGGATATCCAAACGTACCGAAGCATAGAATTTTAATGCGTTACCACCCGTTGTCGTTTCCGGATTACCGAACATCACCCCAATTTTATCCCGTAACTGGTTGATGAAAATACAGCAGCATCCGGTTTTTGAAATGGTTCCGGTTAATTTACGAAGTGCCTGACTCATTAAACGGGCATGTAAACCCATTTTACTGTCGCCCATTTCGCCTTCAATCTCACTTTTAGGAACCAATGCTGCAACGGAGTCAATCACAATAACATCAATGGCACCGGAGCGGATTAAGTTATCAGCAATTTCCAATGCCTGTTCACCGTTATCCGGTTGAGAAATTAACAGGTTATCAGTATCAACACCCAATTTTTTGGCATAAAACTGATCAAAGGCATGTTCCGCATCAATAAATGCAGCGATACCACCTTTTTTTTGTGCTTCTGCAATAATGTGTGTAGCCAGAGTTGTCTTACCCGAAGATTCCGGTCCATAAATTTCAATAACCCTTCCTTTTGGAATACCACCAATGCCCAGAGCAATATCTAAACTAATGGAACCTGTAGAAATAAAATCAATAGGTTCAATAGCGGTATCGCCAAGTTTCATGATGGTTCCTTTACCGTAAGATTTTTCTAATTTATCTAGGGTTAACTGTAATGCTTTTAATTTATCTGGATTTGCGCTTGCCATTTTTTTAAGATTTGATTCCGTAAATATAATTGAATTGTCGGCTAAATATACTGATGTTAATAATTTGTAATACTAAAATATTTAGCTAAGTTAATTGTTTTTTAGCTAATGTCAATAGTAAAATTAAATTATTTTCATTTTTAGTTGATCACGTTCTGTTTGTGCGGTTAATCTTTCAAAATAGCGGCACATATATGTAATCTCACACACTTTGCATTTCGGATTTCTAGCTAAACAAACATATCGGCCATGTAAAATCAGCCAATGATGCGCAATGTGAATATCCTGTTCAGGCAGATTTTTAACCAAATCTTTTTCAACTGCCAATGGTGTTTTGCCATTGGTTAAACCTAAACGGTTTGCTACACGAAATACATGTGTATCCACAGCCATCGCTGGTGCGTTATAAATCACTGAAGCAATTACGTTTGCCGTTTTCCGACCCACACCCGGCATTTTTTGTAAATCATCTATTCCTGAAGGAACAACATCATTAAATTCATTCACCAGGATATTCGCCATTCCGACCAGGTGTTTAGCCTTGTTATTCGGATAGCTGATACTTTTAATATAATCAAACACAATATCCGGAGTGACTTCAGCTAAGGACTTTGCATTCGGAAAACGCTGAAATAGGGCTGGCGTAACCATGTTCACCCGTTTATCAGTACATTGTGCCGAAAGAATTACTGCAACCAGCAGCTGATAAGGATTATGATAATGTAACTCTGTTTCCGCATCAGGCTGCTTAGCCGAAAAATGTTCTACAAAAAGTTTATAACGTTCTTTTTTAAGCATGGACAAATATAATAAGCAAATTGCTGATAAGCCATTAATGTAGGCTATCCATTACAATAATTAATGCATCACGGCATATTTTTGTTTGGGTTCGGCAATGTTATTATTTGATTTGCTTTTAATCAACCAGAAGGCAAAGAAAGCGCCAATTAAAGCCATCGCTGCACCAACATAAGCAGGTGAGGTGTAGTCGAAACCATAAACCAGCGGAAGTCCGCCGAAAAATGCGCCTAATGCATTACCAATATTAAAACTGGCCTGACTGGCAGATGCTGCCAGCATTTCTGAGCCTTTGGCCGACTGGATCATGAGCATTTGAATGGGGGCGGCCAGGGAAAAAGCCACGGCACCTGTAATAAAGGTCATCACCAGCGCCAGCACCTGGTTTGCAGAAACAAAATGTACAATGGTTAGGGCAACCATCATGGCCAGCAACAATACGGCCGATGCTTTGGCTGGTGAGTATTTATCCGCCAGTAAGCCACCAATAAAATTTCCGGCCATCATGCCTAAGCCTGCCAGCATCAGGATGTAGGTAACTGCTCCTGGCGAAAAACCGGCAACCTCTGTCATTAGTGGTGCAATGTAACTGTACCAGGTAAACAAACCACCGGTACCGATGGAGATCATTAAAATAATAATCCAGGCTTCTTTCTTTTTGAAGAAGCCAAGTTCAGCTTTCAGATCACGGTTTTTAGCCGCCTCTAAAGCAGGTAACCATAATTTAAGACTTAACAAAGTAATTAATCCAACAGCTACCACTACCGCAAAAGAGATCCTCCAGGAGAAATTATGCCCAATATATGTACCTAGCGGAACGCCAATTATATTCGCGATGGTTAAACCCATAAACATCATCGAAACGGCTTGTGCTTCTTTTCCTTTTTGTGCAATGCGGCTAGCGACTACTGAGCCTACACCAAAAAAGGCACCATGCGGTAAGCCAGAAAGTAACCTGGCAATAAATAAGGTATTAAATGTAGGTGCAAACGCAGAAAAAGCATTAAATGCTGTAAACATGACCATCAAGGCGATTAGTATCTTTTTAGGTGGATATTTCCCGGCAATGATGATTAACAAAGGTGCACCAATTACCACACCCAATGCGTAAGCAGAAATCAGGTGTCCGGCTTTTGGAATTGATACCGTTAAACCCTTAGCTATATCAGGGAGTAATCCCATCATTACAAATTCTGTAATTCCGATGCCTAAACCACCCAAAGTAAGTGGAAGAAGATTTTTATTCATTGCTCTTAGTGTTAAAATTACACTATGCAAAGGTATGGGTTTTTGTTTTTCCAATTGTAAAAATCGGGACATCTTAAAAAGGAAGACGGGTTGAGAATTTTCTATGATTAAAATGTTAGCTCAACCAAAAAGCAAAAAAAGGCTGCCCTACACCTGTAGAACAGCCTTCCTTAGCTCTTGTAAATTCTTATTTTTTTCTGCTGTAGGCTAAAATCTTCCTGATGGTTTCATCCTGAGGATCTTTAGCTAACCGATCTAACTTACCTTTTATTTGATCATAAAATAAGTCGATCTCTGTGTCAGATTCTATGTCAGTTTTTGGCTGAAACATGTTTTGAATTGGTGAATTTACACTTGAGTTTGATGTAGAGGTTTTTGTCATAAGCACTGAATGTGATAAGTTTATAAACTTAACGGTACTTCAGATACTTTATTTTAAACCCCGGAATAATTTCTGTAACTTTTATGCTACCCCTTGTATGTCATTTCCTTTGTTTTAAGCATTTTCCGAAGATTGCTTAGTGCATAGCGCATACGGCCTAAAGCGGTATTAATGCTCACATCAGTCAAATCAGCAATTTCCTTGAAACTTAAATCGGCGTAATGGCGCATTAACAATACTTCTTTCTGTTCATCAGGCAATAAATGAATCATGGCTTTTAAATCTTTATGGGTTTGATCGCGAAGCATTTTTTCTTCTGCACTCTCATCATAAAAGTGTAGCATATTGAATACATCCATTCCATCAGCACTGGTGATAATGGGTGTTCGTTTTTCTTTTCTGAAATAATCAATGACAAGGTTATGCGCAATACGCATTACCCATGGTAAAAACTTACCTTCTTCGTTATATCTTCCTGATCGAAGGGTATTGATCACCTTAATAAAAGCATCCTGAAAAATATCTTCCGCCAGATATTGGTCTTTAACCAATAAATAAATGGATGTATAAATCTTGCTTTTATGTCTTCGTAAAAGTTCCTGCAATCCATTCTCGTCTCCGGCAATATATACCTTTACAAGGTCCTGATCGTTATATGATTGTAAATTCATAGGTTTACCTACACTAAATCCCGTACTGTTTGCTAAAAATTAATTTGTAGATGTTTAATTTCTATAGCTGATCTCCTATGTTTTTTTTGATTGAGTTAGTTTGGTTCTGAGGTCGTTAATGTTCAAAGAAAGTTATTTTTTACCAAAATGCAAAAAATAAAATGTTAAAAAATAAATTAACCATCTCAGTACCCTATTTTTGTATCATCTTAAAACCCAAATTACTTTCTGGGGTTTTCATTATATATTCTTAACCATACATGAGCAAAAAAGAGGCCGAAAAAGATCCGCATAAAAATATAATCATAAAAGGTGCCCGTGTGCACAACCTTAAAAATATCGATGTTGCTATTCCGAAAAATAAATTGGTGGTGGTTACGGGAATGTCGGGTTCGGGAAAATCTTCGCTTGCATTTGATACTTTATATGCTGAAGGACAACGTCGCTACGTCGAAAGTCTGTCTTCTTACGCCCGTCAGTTTATGGGTAGGATGAATAAACCTGATGTAGATTACATTAAAGGAATTGCACCTGCCATTGCCATCGAACAAAAGGTAATAACCTCTAATCCCCGTTCAACGGTAGGCACATCTACCGAAATTTATGATTATTTGAAGTTATTGTTTTCCCGTATCGGAAAAACCATCTCCCCGGTATCCGGGAAGGAGGTAAAAAAAGATTCTGTAAGTACGGTTGTTGATTATGTGGGTGCGCTGCCCGAGGATACTACCGTTACTATATTTTGTCCGCTTTATCCACATAACAACAGGACCATTAAAGAAGAACTTGCCATTTTATTGCAAAAGGGATTTTTAAGGGTATTGATTAATCATAAAATATTAAAAATTGAATCGGTGCTGGATGACGCAGACTTTAAGGATGCAGAATTGACTGACGATAAAACGGTACAGATTCTGATTGATCGCCTGGTTACCAATCAGGAAGAAGAAACTTTGAGCCGGCTGGCTGATTCCGTACAAACGGCTTTCTTTGAAGGTAAAGGCGATTGTTATGTAGAGGCTGAAGAAAAAACCAAACATTTTAGCGATCGTTTTGAACTGGATGGAATTCGCTTTGAAGAACCAACGCCTAATTTTTTCTCTTTCAATAATCCATATGGTGCTTGCAAACGTTGCGAAGGCTATGGAAATGTAATTGGTATTGATGAAGATTTAGTGATACCTGATAAGAGTAAAAGTATTTATGATAATGCCATTGCGCCATGGCGTGGTGAAAAAATGAGTATCTGGCTGCAGAATTTCATTAAGGCTGCACCAAAATTTGAATTTCCGATTCACCGGGCTTACAGCCAGTTAACGGCCAAAGAACAACGCTTGTTGTGGACGGGAAATAAACACTTTTCAGGACTTGATGCTTTTTTTAAGGAACTGGAAGAGCAAACGTATAAAATCCAATATCGGGTAATGTTATCCCGTTACCGTGGCAAAACCACCTGTCCGGATTGTAAAGGATCGCGTTTGCGTAAAGATGCTTCTTATGTAAAAATTGCTGAAAAGTCCATTATTGATATCGTGCTGATGCCCTTGTCAAAAGCACTGGTATTTTTCAATGACCTGAAGTTAAGTGCAAATGATGCGAAAATTGCCAAACGTTTACTGGCAGAGATTGATAATCGTTTCCTCTATTTAAATAATGTGGGTTTAGGTTATCTGACGCTTAATCGTTTATCAAATACCTTATCTGGTGGTGAATCGCAAAGGATTAACCTGGCAACTTCTTTAGGAAGCAGTTTGGTAGGCTCGATTTACGTTCTGGATGAACCCAGTATCGGTCTGCATCCGCGAGATACCAACAAACTTATTGAAGTTTTAATTTCACTAAGAAATGTTGGGAATACCGTAATTGTTGTAGAGCATGAAGAGGAGATGATGCGTGCTGCCGATTACATCATTGATATTGGTCCTGAAGCAGGTACGCATGGAGGGAACCTGGTTTTCAGTGGCAATTATGAAGAAATTCTAAAAGATCAGAACAGTTTAACCGGCCGCTACCTGGCGGGAATTGAAAAAATTGCCATTCCGCAGAAGCGTCGCAAGTGGAAGGATCACATCCTGATTAAAGGTGCCAGAGAAAATAATCTACAGAACATTGATGTTAAATTCCCGCTTGGTGTTTTCACTGCCGTAAGTGGTGTTTCAGGATCTGGTAAAACCAGTTTGGTAAAAAAAATACTTTATCCGGCCTTACAAAAGGCCATCGGTAATTATGCCGGTGAGCAAACAGGTGCATACGATGGGATTTTTGGGAACGTAGATTTGGTCAGTGCTGTAGAAATGGTGGATCAAAATCCAATAGGTCGATCAAGCCGTTCCAATCCGGTTACTTACGTGAAGGCCTGGGATGATGTTCGTGCGTTATTTTCAGGACAGGCTGCAGCCAAAGCGGCAGGACTAAAACCGGCTGCATTTTCTTTTAATGTAGAAGGTGGCCGTTGTGATGTTTGTCAGGGTGAGGGTGAAGTTAAAATCGAAATGCAGTTCATGGCGGATATTTATTTGCCTTGTGAGGCTTGCGGCGGAAAGCGGTTTAAGCAACAAGTTTTAGATGTAACCTATAAAGAAAAAAATGTTTCTGAAATCCTGGATATGACCATTGATGAGGCCGTTGATTTCTTTAAAGATGAACAGAAGATATTAAATAAATTAAATCCACTGGTAGATGTGGGTTTAGGCTATGTGCATTTAGGGCAGTCTTCAAACACCTTATCAGGTGGAGAAGCGCAGCGGATTAAGCTGGCCTCATTTTTAATTAAGGGGAATAATGCCAATAAAACATTATTTATTTTTGATGAGCCAACTACCGGATTGCATTTTCACGATATCAAAAAATTATTGAAGGCACTGAATACATTAATAGAACAAGGTAATACGATATTGGTTATTGAGCACAATATGGATATGATCAAATGTGCTGATTGGGTGATTGATATTGGTCCGGAAGGTGGTGATGGCGGTGGAAAATTAGTATTCGAAGGTATACCTGAAGACTTGGTAAAAGAGAAAAGTTCTTATACAGGTAAATATTTAGCATCGCATTTAAATTTAAATCCATAATTTCGGCAATGCTTTTTCTAACCTTTATTATAGGCATCCTCCTCAACGCCATGGGTTATATTCCCCCTGGTAACATTAATTTGACGGTTGCACAGCTGACTATTAATAAAGGCATGCGGCAGGTATGGTACTTTATCTTCTCATTTTCCTGTGTAGAAGTATTTTTTACTTTCGGGATGATGCGTTTTGCCCGTTGGGCGATGAGTGATATCAATCCCAATGAGGCGGTAAGTGAAGTGCGGTTGGGAACACTGGTTGATTGTTTCATGATTCTCATGTTTATTGTCATGGGAACCATCACTTGGGTAAATCGTAAAAAAGTTCCGAAAACCAGTAGTAAAAAAGATGATAAGCGAAGTGGGAGTGTACTGTATGGCTTAATATTAGGGGTATTAAATCCGGTTCAGATCCCTTTTTGGCTATTTTTTGGTAATTATGTCATCCTGCATGAATGGATTAAAACGGATTATTTATCATTAATTGTCTTTGCTATCGGATCAGGCTTTGGCTCTGCGGGAGCTTTATATGTATATGCTCATTTTGCCACTTTTATTCAGGAGAAATTTGCGTTGAGCAGCCTGATTATCAATAAATCCATTGCCATATTTTTGTATGTGCTGGCGGCCTATTTAGTAGTGAAGCAATTGATTATTTTATTGTAGGCATTATAATGCTATTAAGCTAGTTGTTACTTTTATTGGTTTTCTATGATTTGGATAAAATCTTTTTCACTAGGCAATACGGTAAGGTATTTACTGGCAAAAATTTGCTCATTATTCTCTGGTAACGTATATCTGACTACAGATTCGCTTTTATCCTGGCAAAGAATAATTCCAATAGTTTTGTTTTCATCATCAAGTTTTACTTCCCTATCAAAATAGTTTACATACATCTGCATCTGGCCTATATCCTGATGCTTCAATTCGCCAATTTTTAAGTCTATTAATACGAAGCACTTAAGTATCCTATTGTAAAAAACCAAATCTACTTTGAAGTGACGTTCATCAAAGGTTATTCTTTTTTGGCGGGCTACAAAGGTAAAACCATTACCTAACTCTAATAGAAAGTGTTCTAATTTATCAATCAGTTTTTGCTCTAAATCGCTTTCAGAGTAGAAACTTTTATCTGGCAGGCCTAAAAATTCTAAAATATAAGGGTCTTTTATTAAATCTTTGTTTTTCTCAATGATCTGACCTTTTTGTCCAAGAGAAATCACTTCTTTCTTATTCTTACTTAAGGCTAAACGCGTATATAATGCAGAGTCATATTGGCGTTGTAATCCTCGTAAGCTCCAATTGTTTTTTATAGCTTCTATTTCGTAAAAATTACGCTCATTCAAATCAGCTATCCTCATGAGTTTAAGATAGTGAGACCAGGTAAGTTTGAATTGGTCAGACACCGTCTGACGAATTGAATAATTGATATAAAATTGCCGCATTTGCTTTAAATTAGTTTCCGAAAAGCCCTTGCCAAATTCATTGACTAACTTTTCTGAAAGTTCCTTTAAAACTTGTTTTCCATATTCAGATTTTTCTTTACCATGCTGCTCTTCTTCTACAATCATTTTACCAATTTCGAAGTAGGTCATGGCCATTGTATTGTTAATAGTTTATACTATACTTTGTCTGGCTTGGTTGAGTAGTTCAATTACCTTTTTGTACAAATTTTGATTGTCGATTTTCATAATACATCTGGCTAAATCTTTCAATAAATTAATACAAAGAAAGACTTACTTTAAAAATTCTACATTCCATATTTTCTCTGCTTTTCTGCCGATCAGCCAAAATGAAGCGGCCAATACCGAAAAGAAAAGCGCCTTGTGCCAGCTATCCCAAAAATATTCAAAATAACGGGTATAGAGGTTGATAAACAAAAATGTAATCCCAAATTCCCTTGCGATGTCATCACGGTATTTTAACCCAAATAAGGTACTGAGTACGCAGACCGCCGCAGAAATTAGAGCCCAATAAAATAAACTTAACTGTCGCACTGCATACCATTTTTCTAAACTGGCGAAATTGCCAAAAACCGATAAGGCCCATAATGAGATGAATAGATAAACCATTCCTGCAATGTAGGTGACTTGAAAAAATTGCCTGGTTTTAGGTAAGGCCTTCATGATAAAGGAAGCAGCGGTTAAAACGGCTCCAAAAACGACAAACCGGAGCGGGTAATTCATACCCAGGAAATAATAATTCCAGCGGCTGAGGTAACCTGTCTCCGTACCAAACCATGCACCTAAAGATATTAATGCAAATATCCAGATCAATCTTGAGTTGAAGAAGTAACCAAGTCCGCCGTAAATAAATACGGAAATTAATATCAGAATGGTGAAATTTCCAGAACCGTTATCCAGTGATTTGCCAAAATAGGCAATGGCATTCGCCGTAAGTAAAATGGCTGAAAATACAATGGCCTCATTGCTAAATCTGAGATTAGGCAATTTTTTCTTCCTTCGGAAACCCAATATATAAAGCCATCCGGCAATCCCGGCAGATACCAGTGCAATAACAATATTTGGAGTATTGTAAACGCGTTTAAGATAATTGAGTATAGCGTTATCAATTAAGAGCGATCCTAAAGCGATAAAACCACAGGCCAATGCTACCCAAAAGGCATACTGGGCAAGTCTTAACCAGTCGAAATTTTTAGCTTCATAGCTTTGTCGAAGTTTGTAGCCTGTTTCTTCGTTAATTAAGCCATCGTTTTGCCATTGCTCAATCATTTCATTAAGAAACTCACTTTTTTCTATATCAACTTTCATAGGTTAGGTTCTATCACGAAGATATAAAAATAAGTCTGAAGTCTGGAGGTTATATCGACTTCAGACTACTGACTAAAAATTCTGGACTACCTATATCACCTCTTTAATTTTCTTATTATTCCCCACAATCCAGATGATATCCCCATTATCAAATGTGAAGTCTGATGAGGGGTTTAAAATGCGTTCTGATCCGCGTTCAATGCCAACAATTAATGCCTGTGCTTTTTCTCTTATTCCTGCATTCCGGATGCTCAGTCCATAAACCGGAGATTCCAGATTTACCACCACTTTCTGCAAGGTCATTTCCTTATCAGGGAAGTTTTTCTCACTTTCTGTTTCCGGTACATCCACCTCTAAAATTGCCTTTACTGCTGCCAATTGATCGTCTGCACCGATGAGCAGCAATTTGTCATTGGGGTAAAGTCTTTCATCTCTTCCAGGTGTAGGGATGCTGTTTCTGCCACGTTCAATCATGGCAATGTTTACACCAAATTTTTCACGGATCATCAGGCTTGCGAGTGTTTGTCCTACCACCTCAGATTCTGGCGAAACCGTTAATTCTGTCAGGTGGGTATCCCAGGGTAAAATATCTGGTTTCTGATTTTCTCGTGCGTTCAGGTTTAAAATGAAACGTTTTTCCAGCTGGTTGTAAAAAGCCTGGAGTTTCCTGGAGAAAATAAACATCATCAGCACAATCAAAGCTAAAGCAATTCCGGCGGCAATCCAGGTATCAAAAAATTCGTACATTAAAAATCCAACGAAAAAGATGCCTAGTGCTATTCTGAATACTTCTATCGCGATTAATGGTCCTCGGGTATATTTTTTATTCAGCCACAAGTGTGAATAAGCCGTTTTTTGAATCCTTCTGATGGATAATGCCCATAAAAAAGGCGCCATGATAATAAATGAAACCACCAGGCTGATAATGGTCGATTTAATTCCATTTACAAAATTTTTGGCAATAAAAGGCTGAATATAGCGGGATGCCAGAAAAATAACTGCCACAATAATAACGGAATGGATAACTGTATTAAAGGCATAACTCCGCAAAAGAATTTTCCAGTCGCTCAAGGTGGTCATTCCTGCCGTACTGGAACTGTATCTTGAAATCCCATCCAGCCATTTTTTAGGTAGAATCCGGTTAAGGAAATTATAAAATGCCTCAGAATGTTTTATGAGGTAGGGGGTAGTGAAAGTAGTGATGGCTGATGCCGCCACGGCAATCGGGTAGAGAAAATCACTGGTTACCTTTAAGGTTAATCCTAATGTGGCAATAATGAACGAAAATTCACCAATTTGTGCCAGGCTCATTCCAGATTGAACAGAAGTTTTGAGCGGCTGGCCGGAAAGGAGTGCGCCCAGACTTGAACTCAAAAACTTTCCAAAAATAGTGGCTAGTGTTACAATTACAATCGGGATGCTGTAATCTATCAGTATTTTTGGATCAATGAGCATGCCTACTGAAACAAAAAATACTGCTGCAAATAAATCTTTTACAGATTTGGTTAAATGTTCTATTTTTTCGGCCTGTGTAGTTTCGGCAAGGATGGAGCCCATAATAAAGGCACCTAATGCAGGAGAAAATCCAACCTTTACAGCCAGGAGCACCATTAACAGGCATAAGGCCAGAGAAACCACGAGCATGGTTTCGTCATTCATCAGCTTTCTGGTAGCTTTCAGGAAAGACGGGATCAGAAATATTCCGCCTAAAAACCAGAGCACTAAAAAAAATGCCAGTTTTAAGATTGATATCAGCATTTCGCTACCGGCAAACTGCTGACTCACCGCAAGGGTAGAGAGGAGAACGAGTAGCAAGATGGCCACTAAATCTTCTACAATGAGCACACCAAAAACCAGACCTGCGAATTTTTTATGTTTTACGCCAAGTTCTTCAAAAGCCCTGATAATAATAGTGGTAGAAGAAACAGATAAAATTCCACCAAGAAAAATACTGTCCATGGTTTTCCAGCCCATCAATTTGCCGGCAGAGAAACCGATTAAAAGCATAAAAACAACTTCGACAATGGCCGTCACCGAAGCGGAACCGCCAACCTTAACCAGTTTTTTAAAACTAAATTCCAATCCTAAACTGAATAGGAGGAAGATCACACCAATTTCGCCCCAGATATTAATATTTTTGGTGTCGGTAACGGAGGGAAAAAAATCTAAATGCGGGCCAACCAATAAGCCTGCTAAAATATAACCTAAAACAAGTGGCTGTTTAATTTTTTTAAATATGAGTGTGGTAATTCCCGCTGCGGCGAGGATTAATCCTAAATCGGCAATTAAATCTGGTAAGTGCATTGGTGGTAATCGGTATAATGGTAAAATGATTTCCGGCTAAACCGGTTGTTGTATTCCACCTGATGGTGGTGGGCTTTGTAAATTACCAGAAAACGTGTTTCGGGTAAAGCATTTTAAGTAGAAACCAATATTTATATCTAGGTCGACTTAATACCAACTCATCTATCTTCAAATAGAAAAAGAAAGGCAAAGCAATCAGCACAACAATAAGTAGATCTAAACGGATTTTAGCTAAGGTATGATCGATCAGGTCTTTTTGAAGACTTTCCTGATTATTACCAAAGTGTAATTTAAAAATGCTTTTTTTTAAGGTAGGAGCGCACTGCACCAATTGAATTTTTAAGGCATTATCTTTTTTTGGAGCAGCAAAGTTTGCGAAACTCACCAGCGTACTAAAAAAAAATAGGATATAAAAAAGCCTCATTGCTGCTAATATAGCGAAAATGAGGCTTTTTTGAAAGTTAAATTTCGATTAAGCTTAACTATTTAAGAGATGAAAAGAAAGCCAGTGTATCTTCTTTATCTTTTTGAAGTTGAACTTTTAAAGCTTCTAAACCAGTGAATTTTACATCATGGCGTAGAAATTTTAAGAAATTCATTTTGATATCCTGCCCATAAATTTCCTGATTAAAATCGAAGATATTTACTTCAATGTTTCTCGTCATGCCATTGATGGTTGGCCTTTGACCGATATAAGCCATACCTTTAAAGGTTGAAGGTTGAAGGTTGAGGGCTGAGGGTTGAGGGGCTGGAGCATTAACTCCCGACTTCTGACTCTCGACTTCTGACTTCTGACTCCGGACATCCATTTCAACCGTTACCGCATAAATGCCATCACCTGGAATCAGTTTATAGGTTTCTTCTACAAAAATGTTGGCCGTTGGGAAACCAATGGTTCTGCCGATCTTATCGCCCTTAATTACGCGCCCGAAAATAGAAAAGGCATAGCCTAAATAATCTGATGCAAGGCCGACATCGCCAGCTAGAAGTGCCTGCCGTATTTTAGTTGAACTCACCGCAACATCGTGGATATCCTGTTCCATAATTTCTTCAACGGTAAAACCAAAATGAATACCTGCTGCCTTTAAATCAGCAAGGTTTCCGGTACGGTCTTTTCCAAAACGATGGTCGTATCCAATAATGATATGTTTGGTCCCGATATTATTAACCAATGTATTCTTGATATAATCATCAGGAAGCTGGTTTGAAAAATCGCGGGTAAAAGGGGTGATGATTAAATGATCAACACCAAGGCTTTTTAAGATTTCAGCTTTTTCGTTGATGGTATTGATCATTTTAAGGTCCTGATTTTCGGGATCAATGATTAGCCGTGGATGAGGAAAGAAAGTTAAAATAACACTTTCACCATGATCTGCTTTTGCTTTTGCAACTAACTGTTTGATGATTTTCTGGTGTCCGTAATGAACACCATCAAAAGTACCTATGGTTACGATTGCGTTGTTAAGCCTGGTAAATTCGGATAGGTTATGATATATTTTCAATGGGATAATCTTTTTAAACTATGGGGTTTGCGTGAGGGATGGAAGCGGCATACTTTTTCTTTCTAACGGATAATATCAGTACATAAAAACGAAAAAGATATCGCGTACAGCCCGACCCCTTGCATAGCTCGGGGGCACGCCCAAATTTCTATAATTATATTTATTAATGCAAAGCATGGCGTTTTACAACACCACCCTTTAAGTCTGCAATTTGTTGTTGTATCACAAATGCATCAGCATCTATGTTTCTGATGGCTGTTTGCAATTTGCTCATTTCTAACTTGGTGACTACTGTAAAAAGGATGTCAATATCTTTTCTTTCTCCATAACCACCCTCTCCTTTATAAATGGTTACACCACGTTTCATCTCTGTAATAATATAATCTTTTATTTCCTCCTGATGTTCTGAAATAATGGTTACGCCGGTGTATTGCTCTATACCGTTGATAATAAAATCTATGGTATACGAGGCTGAGAGGTAAGTTAATATGGCGTAAAGTGCCGTTTCGATATTTAAAAAGTATGCTGCAAAGGCAAAGATGATGATGTTTAATATCAGGATAATATTGCCCACGGTAAGGATACTGTTTTTACTGATATAAAGTGCCAGTACTTCTGTTCCATCAATCACACAACCGCCGCGCATGGCCATGCCAATTCCTCCTCCCAAAAACAAACCACCGAAGAAGGCGATAAGGAGTTTGTCATGGGTAATGGGTTGAAACGGCAAAAAAATTAAGGCCATGGATAAGGCTGCTATGGCTATTGCCGTTTTAATGGCAAAGCCCTTTCCAATTTGCCTGAAACCCAGGATAACGAAAGGTATATTGATAATGACGATCAGGTAGGAGAGGTTCCATCCGGTTAATGTGCTTAAAAGCAGGGATATACCCGTCACGCCACCATCAATGAAATGACTGGGCATCAGGAAACTCTTTAAACCAAAACAAGCTGAAGTAACGCCCGCCACAATTAAGAGAATTTCTTTTGCAAACCGGGCATTCTTGTTTTTTATTCGGTTCATTTTTTACTCCTGGATTTTAGTTTCCTCTTTCCTGCTACGAATATAATTAACGAGCTCCAGAACCTCAAACGAATTTGAAAGCAAAAAGTTTCCACTTCTTGTTCGGGTGAGTTTAGATAAATAGGCACCATTATTTAATGCTTTCCCAAAATCAGACACTAAAGAACGAATATAAGTGCCTTTACTGCAAACAATGCGGAAGTCTATTTCGGGCAGTTCAACTCTGGTAATTTCAAATTCCGGAACGCTTACAAAACGTTTACGTAATTCTACGGCCTCACCCAAACGGGCTTTGACATATAAACGTTCGCCGTTGATTTTTACAGCTGAATGTGCAGGTGGATATTGCTCGATATCACCAATAAATGGTGCTGTAGCATTGTATATCTGTTCAGGAGTGATGGTGGATATGTCGAAGGTCTGATCAACTTCTGTCTCCATATCAAATGATGCGGTAGTGGCACCAAGCATCATGGTTCCGGTATACTCCTTTTCTTCTGCCTGAAAAGTGTCTATTTGCTTGGTGAGTTTCCCTGTACAAATGATCAATAAGCCGGTAGCGAGCGGATCTAATGTGCCCGCATGACCAACCTTTAGTTTTAATGGTTTTAGAGCGTTACGGATTTTGCCCACCACATCAAATGAAGTCCATTTGTAAGGTTTGTTAATTAAAAGCAGTTCGCCCTCGGCAAAATTGAAATCTTTAAACTTAGAATTTTCTGTACTCACAAATCTTTTTTCCGCAAAGATACGGATTATATCACTTGCAAGTTATGTCCGGTGTACAATAGAATAATGAGGATTAAACCTGCAATAATACGATACCAGCCAAATACCCTGAAACCATGCTTATTCAAAAAGCCGATAAAGCTTTTAATGGCTAAAAGTGCGACAATGAAAGCGATTACATTTCCAATAATTAAAAGATTAGCCTGATCATGCGTAATGGTATTTCCTTCTTTATAAAAATCAAATAGTTTTTTACCTGTTGCTGCAAACATGGTTGGCACGGCTAAAAAGAATGAAAATTCTGCCGCTAATTTTCTGCTTAATTTTTGGCTCATGCCACCAACAATCGTGGCTCCGGAGCGTGAAACACCTGGAATCATGGCAATACATTGAAAAAAACCAATTTTCAGGGCCGTTAAATAATTTATTTCTTCTTCTTCATGAATGGTAGGTTGATTAAACCATTTATCTACAAATAAAAGGATTACTCCGCCAACGAGTAAAGAGATGCCAACTGCCATCGGGCTTTCTAAAAGCTCATCAATTTTTTTACTTAAAAGCAATCCGAAAACCGCTGCCGGGATAAAAGCTACCAAAAGTTTAATATAAAAGTTGATCGATTTGAAAAACCTTTTGAAATACAATACAATCACGGAGAGTATGGCCCCCAGTTGAATGGCAATTGTAAAGAGCTTTACGAAGGGGTCGCTAGCAATGCCCATAAATGATGACGCAATAATCATGTGACCGGTGCTTGATACAGGCAAAAACTCCGTCAGTCCTTCAATAATGGCAAGGATAATGGCTTGGAAATAGTTCATAGTAGGTAAATGTGGGTTAGTCCCAAAGTAATTTTATCTTATAATTTTTGAGTTTTTTGTCTCTTGAAATGAGAGTTAAATCTTCTGATAGTGCTTGAGATACAATAATTCTATCGAACGGGTCATGGGTGATCAAGGCAATAGTTAGTAAAGTTGTTAGATGGGTTTCATTAATTGAAACGATTTCAATTTGATTTCTTTCTGCAAATCTAAATAATTCATCAAAACCTACATTTAATACTAATTTTCCAATCTGCTTTTTGATGGCAATCTCCCAAAGTGATGCAATGCTTAGGAAACAAGATTCATTAAGGTTTAATATTTTTTTTCTTATCAATTCAGACAATTGATTATCGCCGGCAACAAACCAAAAGAAAGTATGTGTATCTAACAAAAAAGCCATTAAATGTAATCTGAAAACATTTCCAATGGTTCATCAAAGTCATCAGCTAACTTGATTTTACCTTTTGCGTAACCAAATTCTCGTGACTTTAATTTTGGTTTATTTGCTTTTTTCGTTTTTAAGAATTCTACAAAATCTGCCACCTCCTGTCTCAGATCCAAGGGCAAAGAATTTATTTCTATTTGCAGATTTGTAGTCGTCATATCATAAAGTTAAAAAAGACTTTATTTAAAGCAAAGTTATTTTTTAAGAATTGCATAAATGCCGAAGGCAAAGCCAAAAAGCACAACGAGGGGTGCGAGTAAGGTCCTTCTAAAATCATAAATATCCCCAGTGGTGCCCATCATTAATATGAAGCCCAGTGCTACAATACCCATGCTGATTAACAATAGCTGATAATTTTTTTTGGTAAAAACCAATTCACTTTTTACGTCCTTCGTTACCGGACTTGTCTTTTTTTCTAATGCCATTATCTATAAAGATTGTAAGATTTTAAACGTAAATACCTGCTTACCGCAAACCAGGTGCTAATGCCCGTAATAAAAATGCCCATAATAATTAAGCCAACGAATACAAAGCCAAACTCTTTATAGTTGTTTAAAATAATAATTTCAGGAACTTCTTTCCGTGCATATATTAATGTAGCCAGTAAGATAATAATCGCGATGAAAGCTGCGATTAAACCATGTAAGGCTGCGTATAATAGAAAAGGACGTCGGATAAAATTTTTCGTTGCACCAACGAGCTGCATACTTTTAATTAAAAATCTTTGTGAGTAGATGGCTAAGCGTATGGTGTTGTTAATCAGTGCAATGGCAATAATTAAAAGCAATGCCGCAAATGCCAGGATAATTAAGCCAATGGTATTGATATTTTTATTTACCATATCAATTAAAGAACTCTGATATACCACTTCTTTTACAACAGGGTTTTTAGCAATGTTGGCTTTTAAAGTTTCAATACTTTTATTATTAGCATATTCCGCTTTCAGATAAACATCAAAAGTAGAGGTAAGCGGGTTGTAGCCTAAAAAGTTAACAAAATCTTCACCTAAATCCTGGGTCAGGTTTCTCGCCGCCAGTTCTTTATTTACATATTGTGTTTGCTTCACGGCACGGTTGGCATTTAATTCTTTTTGAAAAGCCAGCACATCCGTTTCTTTTGCACCTTCATCAACAATAATATTTAAAACAATATTTTCCTTAA
Organism: Pedobacter sp. GR22-10; assembly: GCF_026239715.1. Lineage (NCBI taxonomy): Bacteria > Pseudomonadati > Bacteroidota > Sphingobacteriia > Sphingobacteriales > Sphingobacteriaceae > Pedobacter > Pedobacter sp. GR22-10. The sequence goes on along the minus strand of NZ_JAPIVR010000002.1, from coordinate 1,130,629 downwards.
CGTAATTGGACAGGTTTTTGGCATGTACAAGTACCAACCCAAGCAGGCCCAGCATTAATAAAACCAGCGCAATACTAATAATGGTAGAGATATATACGGTTTTGGTTTTCTTAGATGCGTCACTTACTTCGAATTCTTCCATGTATTTCAATTTTGTTTTTGCGAAAATATAAATTATACCTGATAAACACCAATATAAAGCTATTCTAAATGAATATAACGGCCCTGCCCGTGATTTAGTTCACTTGAAAATATTGCAGCGCAGTACCCAAATTTTTGAAACCGGTACGAAATCCGGAGATCAGGCGTTTATAATGCTAGTAAAAACCTAAAATCTATTCTGAATGAAAAAACAAATTACCGTAATTGGCTTATTATTTATTGCAACAACAGCATTATTATCCTGTAAAAAAGATACTGTTTCTTTAAAAGCCCGGATCATGGGGAAATGGACCGTCAATAAAATTGAAGTTTCCGGAAATACAAACCCATCTCTTAACGGAACATTTAATTATACCATTAATGATTATTTGGATTTCAAATCTGATAATGACGACCAGGTGGAATTGAGTTTAAATAATCAGCGTACTATAGGTACGTACACAACCTCCCTTGGAGACGATTTCGTGATGTCTTTTCCCGAAGGTGTTTCAAATGCAACCGTTAAAAGCCTGACACAATCGCAATTTCAGTTTACTGCTAAAATAGATAAAACCAACATTGTAAAGGTATATTACCTCACCAGATAAAATCTAATTCCCTAGTGTTTGCTTGCACCATTGGTTATTGATAGCCAATGGCGCTTTTTTATATTTCAATCCTTATGGGGTTTAAAAACCTAAAGGATTTTGAATAGTCATCTATTCTGTTTTTTTAAGCTTTTTATTTCCGTATTTTCGCTCCTTTAAAAATTTAAAACTTGCAATGGATTACCAATTCAAAGAAATAGAACAAAAGTGGCAGAAATTTTGGGCAGATCATCAAACCTTTAAAGCCGAAAGCAATTCTGAAAAACCAAAATATTATGTGCTAGACATGTTTCCTTATCCATCAGGAGCAGGTTTACACGTTGGTCACCCACTGGGTTACATTGCATCTGATATTTTTTCAAGATACAAACGCCTTAAAGGTTTTAATGTTTTGCATCCAATGGGCTATGATTCTTTCGGTTTGCCTGCAGAACAATATGCCATACAAACTGGTCAGCATCCGGCCATTACCACTGAGGCAAACATTGCCACTTACCGTCGCCAGTTAGATCAGATTGGTTTTTCTTTTGACTGGAGCAGAGAAGTGCGTACCAGCGAGCCATCATACTATAAATGGACACAGTGGATTTTTATGCAATTGTTCAATTCCTGGTACAACCTTGAAAATGATCGTGCAGAAGACATCACCACTTTAATCGAGAAATTTAATGCTTCAGGGTCGGCTGATGTAAAAGCCGCTTGCGATGAAGACGTAAAATCATTCCTGCCAAGTGATTGGGCAACCTTTACAGAAGAAGAAAAGCAAACTGAATTGTTGAAATACCGCTTAACCTATTTACGGGAAAGTACGGTGAACTGGTGCCCGGCTTTAGGAACAGTTCTGGCCAATGATGAAGTTAAAGATGGTTTCTCTGAACGTGGCGGTTTTCCGGTGGAGCAGAAAAAAATGATGCAATGGAGCATGAGAATCACTGCCTATGCTGACAGACTTTTACAAGGTTTAGATACCATCGACTGGCCGGAACCCGTGAAGGAAATGCAACGCAACTGGATTGGAAAGAGCGTAGGCGCATCAGTTAAATTTAAGATTGAAGATTTACGATCTACAAATGAGACTTCTGATGCTGTACTCCGTACTTCAGACTATATTGAGGTTTTCACCACCCGCGTAGATACCATTTTCGGGGTTTCTTACCTGGTTTTAGCGCCTGAACACGAATGGGTTGCTGAATTAACTAGGCTTGAGCAAAAAGCTGAAGTAGAAAATTATATAGCCCAAACCAAAAAGAAATCTGAATTAGACCGCATGGCGGACACTAAAACAGTTTCAGGTGCTTTTACCGGCACCTATGTCATTAATCCGGTGAGTGGTGAACGTGTTCCATTATACATTGCAGATTATGTACTTGCAGGTTATGGAACAGGCGCGGTGATGGGTGTGCCGAGCGGCGATCAGCGTGACTGGTTATTTGCGACGCATTTTAATCTGCCGGTTATTCAAATTTTAGACGCACAGAAAGACATTGATGTGCAGGCCGACCCAACCAAAGAGGGGAAATATATTAATTCAGGTTTCATCAATGGATTAACCTATAAAGAAGCGGTTCCAATTTTAAATAACTGGTTAGAAGAAGAAAATGTTGGAAAAGCAAAAGTAAATTTCCGTCAGCGAGATGCTATTTTTGGTCGTCAGCGTTACTGGGGTGAGCCGATTCCGGTTTATTTCAAGGATGGTTTACCTTTCTTAATTAAAGAAGAAGAATTGCCCTTAATCTTGCCAGAAATTGATAAGTATTTGCCTACAGAAACGGGTGAGCCACCTTTAGCAAGGGCAAACAACTGGACGCCTTCTGCCGGTGATCATTACGAGCTAAGCACCATGCCAGGCTGGGCTGGAAGCAGCTGGTATTGGTACCGCTATATGGATGCCAGTAATGATGCTGATTTTGCAGCTAAAGAAGCGATTGAATACTGGCAGGCTGTTGATTTATACATCGGCGGTTCTGAACATGCAACGGGCCACTTACTATACAGTCGTTTCTGGAATAAGTTTTTGAAAGATCTGGGTTATACCAAAGAAGAAGAACCTTTCAAAAAACTGATTAACCAGGGGATGATCCAAGGTAGAAGTAATTTTGTTTACCGCATCAATGACGAGAATGGAAAGCCAACTAATACTTTTGTTTCCGCAGGATTAAGGAGGGAATACAAAACTTCAGCATTGCATGTTGATGTTAACATTGTGGAGAACGATACCTTAGATTTGAATAAATTTAAGTCGTGGAGAGAAGAATATGCCAATGCCGAATTCATTCTGGAAAACGGCAAATACATTTGCGGTGTTGAAGTCGAAAAAATGTCGAAATCAAAATTCAATGTGGTGAATCCGGATGATTTGATTGAACGTTATGGCGCTGATACCTTGCGGATGTATGAAATGTTCTTAGGTCCGTTGGAGCAAAGTAAACCCTGGAATACCAATGGGATTGAAGGCGTATTTAAGTTCCTGCGGAAATTCTGGAGATTATTCCACAATGAAGCCTGGGAATTTACGGTTTCTGATGCGGAGCCAACCAAGGCAGAACTGAAAGCTTTACACAAAATCATTAAAAAAGTGCAGGACGATATTGAGCGTTTCTCTTTCAATACTTCTGTATCTAGCTTTATGATTGCGGTAAATGAGCTGACCGATTTAAAATGCAACAAACGTGCTGTTTTGCAGGATCTGGTGGTGATCTTATCGCCATATGCACCGCACATTTGTGAAGAACTTTGGGTACAGCTGGGGAATGAAGCAGGAAGTTTATCTTATACAGCTTTCCCAACCTTTAATCCGGATCACCTGGTGGAGGATGAGTTTGCTTATCCCGTTTCAGTGAACGGTAAAATGAAAATGAACCTGAATTTGAGTTTAACCCTGGCACAACCAGAAGTAGAAGCCATTCTATTGGCGAATGAACAATTCCAGAAATTTTTGGATGGCAAAACACCGAAAAAAATCATTTTTGTTAAGGGAAAGATTATTAATGTAGTTGTTTAAGGTTGAGGATGGAAAGTTTAAGGCATAGGGTCTTTCTTTCTATTCTTTAATAAAAAGCAAATCCCGGATTGAGCAATCAATTCGGGATTTGCTTCTTTAGGCTATCCTCATTCCCGATTTTATGGGAAATCGTTATTCAGCATCTAAATCATATTGGATGCTGAATCAAGTTCAGAACAACGCACAGGCTTAAGCTTTCGCCTTATTTCTATTTCCGCCCGGTCTTCTATTATTGCTGGCGTTACGCGGTTTGCCACTCATATTTCCATCACCGCTTCTTTTACCGCCACCACCACCTTTAGATTGTGCCTGAGGTTTACGTTTAACCTGGTTTTTAGCCAACATGCTTTCCCAGCTAAGTGGATAAGGATGATCGTCAACAACAGGTAGTGTGATTTTAATTAGTTTCTGAATGTCTAATAGATATTCATTTTCTTCTGCATCGCAAAAAGAAATGGCAATACCATTTGCACCTGCACGACCTGTACGACCAATTCTATGTACGTACGATTCAGGTATATTCGGTAACTCATAATTAAAAACGTGAGATAACTGGTCGATATCAATACCTCTTGCAGCAATATCTGTCGCCACTAATACACGAATCTTTCTATCTTTAAAATCAGTTAAAGCCCTTTGTCTGGCATTTTGCGATTTATTGCCATGAATGGCGGCTGCTTTGATTCCGGCATGAGCTAAATCTTTCACAATCCGGTCAGCGCCATGCTTGGTACGTGTAAACACTAAAGCGGTCTCGATTTTTTTATCTTCCAGCAGATGGATTAATAATTTCTTTTTATCAGGCTTATCCACAAAATAAACAGATTGCACAATGGTTTCAGCCGTAGAAGAAATTGGTGTAACTTCTACTTTTGTCGGACTGGACAAAATGGTATTGGCCAATTTCTGAATTTCATCAGGCATCGTGGCCGAGAAAAATAAAGTCTGGCGTTTTGCCGGTAATTTGGCCACCACCTTCTTTACATCATGGATAAAACCCATATCCAGCATCCGGTCTGCTTCGTCCAGCACAAAAAGTTCAATGGTACTTAGGCTAATGAATCCCTGGTTCATTAAATCCAGTAAACGGCCGGGAGTTGCCACTAAAATATCAACACCTTTTCTAAGTGCTTCTACCTGTGAGTGTTGGTTTACGCCACCAAAAATAACCAGCCTGCGCAAGTTAAGGTTACTGCCATAAGCCTTAAAGCTTTCTTCAATTTGAATAGCAAGCTCGCGGGTTGGTGTTAAAACCAGGGCCTTAATATTTTTATTTGCCTTGGTATTGATGTGTTTTTCGTGTAATAGCTGCAACATCGGGATGGCAAAGGCAGCAGTTTTTCCGGTTCCGGTTTGCGCACAGCCTAATAAATCTTTTCCTTTTAATATGGTTGGGATGGATTGCTCCTGAATAGGGGTAGGTTGTGTATAACCTTCTTTCTCCAGTGCCTGTAAAATAGGCGCTATGAGGTTTAATTCTTTGAATAACATGTATGAATTTTTGTAATATTTATTGAAGAAGCTAGAACAATCATTTGTTGAAGGACTAACTTGCGGAGAGAATATGCCATTCAGAATGGCAAGCCCTTATTCCTGCTTCGGCAACAAAGATAGGGAAATAATCGGAGAGACGAGAAAAATTATTTTTACAAAAGATCAGGGATGAAAATAATGCTCCCCATTATAAATGGCTGTATTAATCCGATTAAAAAAAATATTATTTGGCTTGTAATGATTTTATGATTAATTTGTAATCAGTTTATAATCAGAAATATACATAATTTGTTTGTAAAGTATGATTTAAACTACGAATAAACTTATTAACTAACCAAATAAAATTCTACGTATGGCATTACCTGTACTTTATCCACAAATTGGTTCCTTAACCTATCTCGTAACACCTTTAAATCCTCACATCGGGCGAACAACCATTCTCCGTTACTAACAGATCTATGATAGGGCCAATAGCTTCGAACTCCTTTACAAGTAGGTGAGTCGGATCTAAAAACGAATACTAACCAAAATATAAATTATGAAACAAAATCTATCCTTTTTCAGGAGGGGATTCCTTCTTCTGTGCTTGGGTTTGTTGTATGCCATTGGCGCAACTGCCCAAACTAAAGTTACTGGTAAGGTTATTGCCAGTGATGATCAACTTCCTATTATAGGTGCAACAATCAAACTTAAAAATGCGGCAGGAGGTACAACAACTGATGCCAATGGCGCATTTTCAATCAGTGCAAAGCCATCAGATGTATTGGTAATTTCATTTATCGGATTTACAAATAAAGAAGTAACAGTTGGCAACCAGACCAATATTTCAATAATACTACAGGCGGAGAATAACAATTTAACCGAGGTGGTGGTAACCGGTTATTCTTCGCAACGTAAAAAAGATTTAACCGGTGCCGTAGCCGTAGTGGATATGGGTGTTTTAAAAGCTCAGCCTGCAGCAAGTGCTGTGGAAGCCTTGCAGGGAAAGGCTACTGGTGTACAGATTATTAATGATGGTGCACCAGGTTCAACACCGCAGATCCGAATCAGGGGAACAAGTACCATTAATAATAATGAGCCGCTATATGTTATTGATGGTGTGCCGTTTGAAGGTAAACTCTCCTGGCTTAATCAGAATGATATCGAAAGTATGCAGGTGCTAAAGGATGCATCATCAGCATCAATTTATGGCTCCAGGGCAAATAACGGGGTTGTAATTATCACTACCAGGAAAGGAACATCCGGCAAACCAAAAATCACCGTCGATTCTTATTATGGCACGCAGGTACCCCGGAAAGGCAGTTTTCCAGAAATGATGAATCCGCAACAATATGCGCAATATGTATTTGACAGCTATACCAATGCCGGGAAAGCAATTGCTGCAGGGAGAAATTATGGTTCTGGAACAACGCCGGTACTACCAGAATATTTGGTCGCAGGATCTGTTTTAGGGCAGGATGTTACTTCGGCAGATGCTGATCCGTCAAGATACAATTACAGCCGGGATCCTTCGCTTTTTTACCAGATAACCAAGGCCAACAAACAAGGAACAAACTGGTTTGATGAGATTACCCGTTCGGCTCCGGTACAAAATTATCAGCTGGGCGCAACAGGCGGTTCTGAAAATTCAACCTATGCCTTGTCTGCAGGCTATCTTAATCAGAAGGGAACAATTGAATATACAGGTTTTAAACGTTATAACCTTCGATCAAATACAACCGTTAGTGCATTCAACAAACACGTTCGTTTTGGTGAAAACGCGCAATACAGTTATTCTGAAGGATATGGTTTTGGTGTAAATCCAAATACGCCAGGTGGTTACCAGGATCAGGGTAGTGCATTAAGCTGGGCCTACAGGATTCCGACAATTATTCCGGTTTATGACATTAACGGAAATTTTGCCGGAAGCCGTGGAAGTCAGCTCGGAAATGCTGAAAATCCTGTTGCTTTTCTTTACAGGGCAAAGGATAACTTAAACAAAAGCAATTTCTTTTTCGGTAATATGTTTGCCGAAGGCGATATTCTGAAAGGTTTGGTATTGAGAACCAATTTCGGTATCCGTTATGAAAATTATAACGGGATGTCTATGCGTTATCCAAACCTCGAATTCTCGGAAGGAAATAACTCTAATAATTTAAGCGAATACCAGGGTTATAATACAGAATGGACCTGGTCTAACACTTTAAATTATAGTGCTACCTTTAATGAAAAGCATAAATTAAATGTATTGGTTGGTACTGAAGCCATACGTTCAAGATCCAGACAATTAAATGGATCAAGAAATGATTTCTTTTTACTAGGCGATCTGGATTATTATTACCTCAATACCGGATCTTCCAATATCAGTAATTCCAGCACAGGCGCTATCGGTTCCCTTTTCTCCATATTTGGAAAAGTAGATTATTCATTTAATGACCGCTACCTGGCCAGCGTAACCGTTCGAAGGGATGGATCATCTAACTTCGGTCCGGCAAACAAATACGGTGTTTATCCCGCAGGGAGTATAGCCTGGAGATTATCGGAAGAGGAGTTTTTGAAGAGTGTTAAATGGGTAAGTGACTTAAAACTTCGTGTAGGTTACGGTCAAACGGGTAACCAGCGGATTCCGCCATATCAGTATATCAACAGGTACCAAAGTTCGATCACGAATGCAGCTTATGCCGTTGGAGGTGGAAATACGCTCACCACTGGTGTATGGCAAAATGCTTATCTAAATTCCGATGTGAAATGGGAATCATTAAAAGCCCTGAATGTGGGTATAGATTTTACCTTATTTGAAGGTGCTTTTGATGGATCAGTAGACTGGTACAATAAGAAAACTACCGATATGCTTTATAACCTGCCTTTACCTTCAAGCGCAGTTGGAGGCGGAAGTTCTCCATTTGTGAATATTGGTGATATGAGCAATAAAGGGATCGAATTTAATGTGGCCTATCACTATGGCAGAAAAGCCGATAATCCATTTAAGTTTGATATTGGTGTTAACTTTTCAAGAAACGTAAATAAAATTGATCAGCTTGCTCCCGGAATTTTCAACCAGGTGTATGGTAATTACAGAAGTTTGCAAACCAGTGTTCTACAGCAAGGTGCCCCATTCGGATCTTTCTATGGATATAAAACCAATGGAATTTACCAGAGTGCAGCAGATATCCAGAACAGCCCATCTTATACTGGTGCCCGTGTAGGTGGCTTAAAATACATGGATATTAACGGAGATGGTGTGATTGACCCGAAAGACCGTACCATTATTGGAAATCCAAATCCTGATTTTACTTATGGTATTAATCTGAACGCCTCTTATCATAATTTTGATATTACAGCATTCTTATATGGTGTACAAGGTAATGATATCTTCGAAGCTACCCGTTACTTTACCGATTTCCCATCATTTGATGGGGCTAAAAGTACCCGTTTGCTAAATGCCTGGAGTCCAAGCAACCCTACCAGTACTATCCCGTCTGCCTATACAGGTGCATCTGATGTAGAATTTGCTTCTTCCAGTTACTATATTCAGAATGGTAGTTTTCTAAGGCTTAAAAATCTTCAGATCGGATATTCCATCCCTACTGATAAAGTTTTTGGATCTAAAGCAGGTATCAGCAAATTCAGGGTATATGTTGCAGCGAGTAACTTATTTACCATCACCAAATATACAGGCGTAGATCCGGAAGTTAGTCAGATTACGGATGGCTTCACTGCTCCGGGGGTTGATCAGGGGGTATATCCATCACCTCGACAGTTTTTATTAGGTATAAATGTTGGATTTTAATTAAAAGATTTCAAGATGAAACATATAAAATATATTTTCTTATTCATATTCATTTTAAGTAGCGTATCGTGCAAAAAGGACTTTCTTTCGCTAAACCCGCAGGCTGAGCTTACAGCAGAGCAATTGACCACACAGGATGGGGTAGAGGGTTTACTTGTAGGTGCATACGGTCTGCTCAATGGTAATATTAATGGCACATGGGGTAATTATGGTGCAGCACCGAGCCAATGGTTATTTGGTGAAGTAGCTTCTGATAATGCGCACAAAGGCAGTAGTAATGGAGATCAGCCTAATATGAATGCCATAGAGCAACACTCGCCTACCAGCACAAATGATAACCTCTCTAACTTGTACGATAGATGCTTTGAAGGTGTTCAACGTTGTAACAATACTTTAAAGGTACTTGCAACGCTACAATCTGGAAGTGGTGCTACAAAGTTTTCAGATAGCAGGGCGAAAGAAATCCAGGGCGAAGCCAGGCTGCTCAGGGCGCATTATTATTTCTTTCTTGTGAGGGTTTTTAAAATGGTGCCCTATGTTACCGAAGCCTCAAACGGCGCCATTATTCCCAACGACAAGGATATCTACCCGAATATCATTGAGGATCTTCAGGCTGCAGTAGCCAACCTTGGAACCACTAAACCTAAAGGTCAAAAGGGTCGTATGGATAAATATGCTGCTCAGGCTTACCTTGGAAAGGTTTTATTGTACCAAAAACGCTATGCTGAAGCTTATGCTCAACTTAATGCCGTCATTACGGCAAAAGGAAGTTTGGTAGATATGCCTTATGGTGATAATTTTGATATTACCAAAGAAGACGGACCAGAATCTATCGTAGCTGTACAGCATTCGGTAGGTACAGACGGTACAGGTGGTGATAATGGCAATGTGGGTGATATGTTAAATTTTCCTTATGGAGGGGTAACACCAATTAACTGCTGCGGATTTTTTCAACCAACTATTGATTTAGCCAATGCCTTTAAAGTAGATGCTTCAGGCTTACCACTGTTAGATGGTAGCTACCGAACCAATGCTTATACTTCTGATTTAAATTTATCAGCTGCAGAGAAAGCCAGTTATCAGTTAGATCGTTCAATAGCATTTGATCCAAGAATAGAATCCACCATCGGACGCCGCGGTGTACCTTATCGTGATTGGGGAATTATGGCTGGTGATAGCTGGATCAGGGATGCCAGTAATGGTGGCCCGTTTGTAGCGGTAAAAAATTCAATTGAGTCTTCTCAGATTGCATCGGGTACTGGTCCGGGTATGACTAACGTCACCGGTTTGAATGTTAATCTTATCCGTTTAAGTGATGTTTATCTAATGGCCGCAGAATGTGCTGTTGAAACAAATGACCTTTCTACAGCATTAACATTAGTGAACGCTGTTCGACTTCGGGCAGCTAAAATATCCCCGACAACAATTAACGGTACGCCGGCGGCAGCTTACAAAGTTAGCCCATATCCATCATTTCCAAATGCTACTTATGCCAGGAATGCGGTTCGTTTTGAGCGCAGACTGGAATTGGCGATGGAAGGACACCGCTTTTTTGACCTGGTGCGCTGGGGGATTGCCAAGCAGACGCTGGAGAGTTATTTTACTTTTGAAGGAAAATACTTCAACTATCTGAATGGTATAACGATTGAATCAAGAGACGAATATTTTCCATTACCTCAGGATCAGATTGACAGAAGTAACGGAACCCTGAAACAAAGTCCAGGGTACTAATAGTCTTAATTTTAAAAAACGCATGAAGCGAACTGTTTCATGCGTTTTTTTTATGCCAGCCCGTTTAATAGATTTATTTTTCTTCCTTAAACCTGCTAAAAAATAAAAGTGCCAGTAAACAAAGTCCGAATCCTACAATTCCATTCAGGCGGAGGCCAAAATCATTTCCCGGATCTTTCCCGTAAATCGTGAGCATGGCAAAAATAGCGATGCCTAAAGTCTGGCCTAATTTTACAAAAAGGTATTTCACTGCAAAAAACATTCCTTCGTGGTTTTCACCGGTTTCTAAAGTATCCTTTTGGGCTATATCTGCTAAGATCGCTGTGGGCAAAATACCCAGGGCAGCCAAAGGAAAAGAGGCTGAGAGTACCAGAAGATAAATTTGTGTGTAAGGTCCGAACGGGAGTTTGCCCAAGAAATAAATGGTTACAAATATCAGGCACAGGATGCCGAATCCCAGTAATACAAAAGGCTTCTTGCCAATTTTAGCCGATCCGAAAGTAATCAGCGGATAAAATAATAAAGAAGCGATTACCATGGTACCCATAAATTTCCCGCCCTCTGATTCCGGTAAGCCCAGTAAAACGGTGCAGAAAAATAATAATCCGCTTGAAATGATACTTAACGCGGTATAAAAGGCAAAATCTGAAATCAGGTAATACTTAAAGTTTTTGTTTTTAAAGGTGTTTTTTATGGCGGGCCATAGGGGTACATGTGTTGGCCTGGCTACAGAAAAGTCTTTCTCCTTAATGGTGAATATGGGCATCACCATCATCAAGCCTGATAATAAACACAAAGCCCAAATGGCGATTTGTATGGCTTCACTCCGGTTTGCCACTGTACAGTAGTCCTGAACGAGATCGGCGAAATTATTGGTGCAAGCTGAAAAGATAATGCCAATTACAAATCCAACCTGCTGATAACTGGATAATTTAACTTTTTGCTGCGGGGTGTTGGTTACTTCTGCCAATAAGGCATTATAGGGGATAATATAAGTGGTTACAGATATAAAAAACAAGCACAGGGTGATGGTCAGCCACCAGGCATTTTGTAAGCTCTCTGTTTTTTGAAGAGGATAAAACACCAATCCGCAAAACAACATGGCCGGTACAATCGCCCATTTCATAAATGGCATCCGGCGGCCATTCGGATTTTTACTGGCATCGCTTCTGCCTGCAATAAAGGGATCAAACAAGGCATCAACCAATCTTCCGGATGCGGCAATAATGGATAAAATATTGAACGCGCCTAAAAAAACAAGTTGCGGAACCAAAGCAGGTAAGCCGGAATGATTTGGAGGCAAATAAAAAAAAGGCAGCATTACAATGATAATATTTGTCATTGTACTCCAGCCAATCATGCCTGCTGCATAAGTAATTTCTTGTTTTAAAGTGAGCGTTTTATTCATTAAATTTTTTCCATCTGATTTATTCTTTTGGTAACGAACCTGTGCGCTTCGAATTAGTTTCAAGTAACAACTTTATTTGCAGAAAGTGGTTGAAAACTATATGCTTTTGATTAGTTTTTATTAGAAAAATTACGTTTCTTTTGAAATAGTTTGGTCGCAAAATAAATAACCAGAAAACCTGTAAAAATAAATAAACCATTGAGCGCTGCGCCAGGATCGTCTGCATAAATGCTAAACGCAACAAAAGTATAAGCCGCAATGAATATAATGGGCAATATAGGATATAAAGGGACGGTATAAATGCTTTTCTGATTAAGATGTGCTGTCCGCTTTCTTAAAATAAAGATGGTGGCGGCAGAACTGGCCATACTGATGCTTTCCAGAAAAATGGTGTAGTTTAAGATTTTGTCGAAGGTTTTGGCATAAAAGATAATGACCACCGCAATTAAAGTAAAAACGGTTAAACTGATGGTAATCACTTCCGTTTTCTGATTCATTTTGCTGAAAATTTTTGGAAGTGCCCCTTCTTCACCCATGGCAAACATGGCCCTTGGATTGCTCAATAAATTCACATTTACATAACCCATTACGGAAACAAAAATAATGACTGAAAGCATCTTAAAACCAGCAGGTCCAAATATCTTGGAAGCTAAAATGGCTGCGATACTTTCGGCAGATTTAAGTTCTTCGAAACCGATTACCTGAACATAAACGTAGTTGATAATCAGGTAAAGCGCAACAATAATGGATAGGCCAATGATGATTGAACGGGGAATCACTTTTTTGGCTTCTTTCACTTCACCCCCGAAATTAATGGTTTGTGCGTATCCGGCGTAAGAAAAAGACACGGCAATTAAGCATAATCCCAAAGCTTTTCCATAATCTGTCCACCCTGGCCGTGTGCCCGTATGCGTTTTAAATACAGGCATGATGGTTTCGGTTTGTGAACCAAAAAATACCGCCGAGATGAGCAGTAAAATCAAGCCGATTTTCACTATGGTTAATATATTTTGCGTTTTTGAACTTGCTTTTAAACCGAGTAAATTGATGAAATAAAAGACTAAAATGGTGGTAATGGCAATGGCTACCCGGTAAACATCAGTTTGCATATGGGCTGGTAAAACAATTTTGCCTAAATATTCTGCCCCAATAATAGAAATAGCTGCTACAGATGCCGCGCTTGAAATGATGACGATGCAATTGATTGCAAAAGCAATTGAAGGATGATAAGCGGCAGAAAAGATTTTATAGTATCCTCCTGTTACAGGGTATCTGGAACCAATTTCTGCATACGTAAGTGCCCCGCAAAATGCCACAAAGCCACCAATAAACCATGCCAAATAGAAAAGTTCAGGTATCTGAGCTTTTGCAGCCACATTTACCGGCGTACGAAAAATTCCCATTCCAATCACCAAACTCACTACGATCATGGATAAATCAAAGAGTGAGAGCTGCTTTTTAGGTTGCATTAAATCAGGTTTAAATAAAAGAGAACGAAGATAGGGAAATTATGGAAGAAGTTTCCGGTTAGCCGTTTTCAGCTGGTAATTTGACCATTCAACATTCAAAAATTCCCACTTTTCCATCTCTCATTTTCCGTGCTCCTCAATCCCCATAACAATTGTTGAAATTTTCATTTGCGAGCTTCAAAGATTAAAACTATTATTGTATAATAATTTTGCTATCCGGCTTTTGAACCATCATCACAGATGATGGCTCATTTAAGCGATACAAATCATCCCAAACTTATTGTCATGTTGAGTGTTAAGGCTTGTTCCGAACATCCCTCGGTAAGGCTCCTTTGTGTAATCGTAAAGTTCAACCAACCTGATAACAATTAAAAAATTTATGGCAGAAGTAATTTATAACGACGACAGCATTCGCTCATTAGATTGGAAAGAACACATTCGATTACGGCCCGGTATGTACATTGGTAAACTGGGTGATGGTTCTGCACAAGATGATGGAATTTATGTTTTGTTGAAAGAAATTGTAGATAATTCTATTGATGAGTTTGTGATGGGAACCGGAAAAACCATTGAAATCACTGTTTCTGAGCAGAAAATAAATGTTCGTGATTATGGTCGTGGTATCCCATTAGGAAAAGTGATTGATTGTGTAAGTAAGATCAATACGGGGGGGAAATATGACAGCAATGCCTTTCAGAAATCTGTTGGGTTAAATGGCGTTGGTACCAAGGCTGTAAATGCCTTATCCACCATTTTTACCGTACAATCATACCGTGATGGTAAAACCAAAAAAGTAGAGTTTTCTAAAGGGGAAATGGTAAATGAACAACCCGTAATTGATACTACCCAGCGCAATGGAACGGCCATTACCTTTTATCCTGATGAAACCATTTTCAGAAATTACCATTATATCCCTGATTTTGTAGAAAGTATGGTATGGAATTATGTGTTTCTGAACACGGGTTTGACCATCAATTTCAATAATCAGAAATATTTTTCAGAAAGGGGCTTGTACGATTTGCTTTCCAAATTCAATAAGCCTGAAGAAATTCGCTATCCGATTATACACATGGTAGGGCATGATATCGAAATTGCCATGACCCACGGACAGCAATATGGTGAGGATTACCATTCTTTTGTCAACGGGCAGCACACCACACAGGGCGGAACACACCAGGCAGCCTTTCGCGCGGCAGTAGTAAAAACCGTTCGTGAATTTTTTAAGAAGGAATTTGATGCAGCTGATGTCCGTTCATCTATTATAGCGGCCATTTCCATCCGGGTACAGGAACCTGTTTTCGAATCGCAGACCAAAACGAAGCTGGGTTCTCAGAATATGGGGCCTGAAGGACCATCGGTAGCTACATTTATTAACGATTTCGTTAAAAAAGAACTGGATGATTATCTGCACAAAAATCCGGATGTGGCAGATGCCCTTTTGAAGCGTATTAATCAATCTGAACGGGAACGTAAAGACATTGCAGGAATTAAAAAGTTAGCAAACGACAGGGCTAAAAAAGCTTCGTTACACAATAAAAAACTGCGTGACTGTAAGGTTCATTTTAACAGTACACATGAAAAACGCTATGAAACGACCTTGTTTATTACCGAAGGTGATTCTGCATCAGGGTCCATTACAAAATCAAGGGATGTGGATTGCCAGGCCGTTTTCAGCTTAAAAGGTAAACCACTTAACTGCTATGAGCTGACTAAAAAAGTGGTTTATGAAAATGAAGAGTTTAATTTACTGCAACATGCGCTTAATATTGAAGATGGCCTGGATGGTTTGCATTACAACAATATCGTAATTGCGACTGATGCAGATGTGGACGGCATGCACATCCGTTTACTCATGATGACCTTTTTTCTTCAGTTTTTTCCTGATTTAGTAAAAGCAGGCCATGTTTATATATTACAGACACCCTTGTTTAGGGTTAGAAATAAGAAAGAAACCATTTATTGTTATAGTGATGAAGAGCGTCGAAATGCTATTGCAAAATTAGGTAGCAAGCCCGAAATCACCCGTTTTAAAGGATTGGGAGAGATTTCTCCTGATGAGTTTGGTTTGTTTATTGGTAAAGATATCAGGCTTGATCCTGTTATTTTAAAAGATCAGACCATTAAAAGCCTGTTGGAATATTATATGGGAAAAAATACTCCTGATAGGCAACAACATATCATCAGAAATCTTCGTGTGGAGAAAGACGAGGTGGAGGAAGAACCTAAGATAATTGATGAAGTAGCATAAATTCGGCGTTGATATAATCACAAAATTAAATCGACGCATTTGAAATCCACTAAAAGTTTAGCAAACAAATACCTGATCATTGTCTCTTCAATTTTGATCATTTTCGGAATAACAGCCGTTATTTTTGTGAATTTTTCAAACCTGCCGCTTCTCCAATCGGTTGATAAAATTGCTCAGGTAGAATATGATTACGCTAAACTTGATAGTTGTATTTTAAAGTTATATCATGCAGAAAACAACTGCAGAATGTTCATGGTGAATAGAAAGCATTGTTATCACCACGAATTTATGAATGAGATTAAGGAAATCTCCTTCATTCTTAATGCCATCAGCCGGAAAAAGCAAAATGATTTTATATCTAAAGGTCAACCTGCTTTAATCAGTCAAAACCAACCGGCTATAAACGAGTTTATCAGGCTGAAAATTTTGTGTGACAGTCTGATCAGTTTTTCAATAAAGCTTGATCAGGTACTTGAACGGCAATCTCTTCCGGAAACTAATCTTTTTAAAATTAAAGACCAGAATGGTATTACTACATCCGCACTGGTTCAAACAACTGACTCTGTCCGCTTAGCCCGTAATGAGTTGCAGCTTAAAGCCATTAATGATTATTTAAGACTTGATCTTATCAATGAAGAAAAACAATTGTTTAACATTGATTATCAATTAATTTCTGGCATCATTCAAGGATTAAAAAGATATCAATCCATTGAAAAAGAATACTATTACAACTTATCGCAAATCACTCATAAAAGCACCTTGAATGCGGTTATTAATTTAGATAAATTTACCAAAGTATTGCTTACGCTCACTGTTGGTTTATTGGCTTTTATCTTTTACATGATCTACCATTGTTATAAGGATGAAAAAGCTTTAATTGATTACAGCAATGAACTGGTATCTTATGCGCGCACCAAAAGCTGCTTCCTGGCAAACATGAGTCATGAAATTCGCACACCTCTAAGCTCCATTATCGGATTCTCGGAACAGTTGATTCAGATTGACTTTACGCCTGTACAAAAGGAACAGGTTGCCGCCATCAGCGAATCATCCATGATGCTTCTGAATGTTGTCAATGATATTCTTGATTTTTCAAAATATGAAACAGGCAAGGTGACTTTAGCTCAAATTCCTTTCTTACCTTATACTACCATTAAAAATGTTTTTGAAAGCATGCGTATTCAGGCTTTACAAAAGGAAATTGGTTTCCATCTGGAGATGTCTGTAAACGAGGATATCTATTTTCTTGGTGATCCTTTGAGGCTAAAGCAGGTGCTGATGAATTTGTTAGGCAATGCCATCAAATTTACGTCACATGGAAGCGTCACATTGGAAGCATTGCTCACTTTAACTAATAGAAACCAGGCAAAACTTAAAGTAAATATTATTGATACAGGTATAGGCATTAAGCTTGCTGATCAGGAAATTATTTTCGAAGAATTTGCCCAGGTTTACGGTACTTCAACAAAAGAAAGACAACATGGTACAGGCCTGGGCCTGGCCATTTGTAAAAAAATAGTTGAATTTCAAGGCGGAACCATTTATGTAAGGAGTGAGGAAGGGGAGGGCGCTGTGTTTTCTTTCGAAATACCTTATCAAATTACTCATCATACTTTTACAGAAAGGGTAAACACAGAATTATATGATAAAGCCACATTACTGGAAGGAAAAAGAATTTTAATGGCTGATGATAACAAGTTGAATATTATGCTGGCTGGTACCATTCTCAAAAAATATAAAATTTCTTATGATGCGGTATATAACGGAGAAGAAGCCTATAAATTATTTTGCGAAAATGAATATGATCTTATCTTAACTGATATACAAATGCTCAAAATGGGTGGGATGGAACTTGCTGGTAAGATTAGAAATGAAAACGATACTAAAAAGCGCAGCACCCCGATACTGGGGATCACTGCCAATGTTTTACTAGAAGACCGGCTGAAATACCTGGCCTCCGGAATGGATGAATTAGTACTGAAACCGTTCCTGGAACATGAGCTACTGGAGAAAATTTTAAAATACATCCGATAGCGGAAATAATCTCCTAAAATAAGGATTTGCTTCAGTTAGTTGACTGGTGCATGAACGGTTTCTTCCGGATGTTGAGGAGGAAGAACGTCCACGTTTTTCTCTACAATGGTAATTTTCGTAAATACGGCATATTTACTCGGTGCAATTCCGCCATCGTACTTTTCTGCATAAGCTTGTGTAAACTCAGCACCAAAATAAAGAATTATTGAAGTATAATAAATCCACAGCAGGATTACAATGATAGAACTTGCCGCACCAAATGCAGAACCCGGATTGCCTTTCTCAATATAAATTCCGATTAAATACTTACCTAAGCTGAAAAGTACAGCCGTGAATAAAGCACCAATAATGGCTGATTTCCATTTAATAACCACGTCGGGCAGCACTTTAAAGATGACTGTAAAAACAGCTGTTACTGCTGCGAGTGTAATCACATTATTTAAAATATAAATGATCAGGGCCATGGTATCATCCGCCACCGGAATCACCTCATCAATTTCACTCTTGGAAAGTAAAGCAATCAGCTTATCGCCAAGGCCCACCACCACACTGTTAATCACGAGCGATACCAACAGCAAAAAACCCATGGAAACAATCAGTGAGAAAGAAAGAAGCCGGTTCGTTAGCATTTTCAGCCAGCCCTTTTTTGGAATGGCCTTTACCTTCCAGATCATGTTGATGCTGTCCTGAATTTCAATGAAAATGGCCGTAGAACCAATAATTAGTGTGGCAATACCAATAATTAAGCCAATAGTAGACTGACCCGATTTGGTGGAATGTTCCACAAAACCCTGAATCTGAACGGCAGCATCAGGACCAACCATATCTGTAACCTGAGCAAAAAATCTGTTTCGTGTATCGGTATTGCTTTTATTTCCTAAAAACAAGGTGGCGGCAGATAAAACAATAATAATTAAAGGTGTCAGCGAAAATATTGTATAATAAGCAAGGGATGCGCTCAGTTTCGTAATCCTGTCTTCCACAAAACCCTTACCTGCTGCTATAAAAAGATGGTACAGTGCTATAAAAAAATGTCTGATCTTGCTAACTAACTTCATGATGTTTAAAACGGATATCCAATTCCAATGTTAAAGATTAAATTCTCTCTTCTCCAGTCCTTGTCACCAAAGGCGATATTATCAAATACCCAGCGCTGTCCTTCTGCTAAATAAGGTTTACGCACCGGGAATGCCACATCTAAACGAACGACAAAGATGGTTGCATCAACACGTAACCCCGCTCCGGTACCAACAGCCAATTCATTTAACGCGTTTTTGAGTTTAAATTCAGATCCTGGTCGGCCGGTATCAGCAGTTCCTGGTACGCCTACATCTTCCTTTCTTAACCATACATTACCTGCATCTACAAATAAGGCACCATATAAAACACTTACCAACTTAAACCTTAATTCAGAATTCAACATCAGTTTAATATCGCCACCCTGATCTGCAAAAGTAGCATCATCACGAACTTTATATGTTCCCGGGCCTAATGTTCTGGCCGGGAAAGCACGGATATCGTTGCTGCCCCCAGCAAAGAATTGCCGTACAAAGGGTAAAGAAGTGCTGTTCCCATACGCATAACCATAACCAAGATTTAACCGGTTGGCCCAGGTTACATTTCTGTTCACTTTATAATAGTCTCTCAAATCGGCCTCGATCCTGATAAATTGCGATAGAGGAACGTTGAAAAGTGTACGTTTGCCTTCATCATCTTTCGGAACAAAAGTGCCCCATAAGTTGCCGCCTGTTTCTATCCCACCGAAGAAATAAGTATTGTTCCTCCGGTTGGTTTCCATTTGGTTAGTATAGGTGAAATTGTAATTACTACCAATAATGAACTGATTTTCTAAAGTGGACTTTAAGAGTGGATTCACTTCGTATAAACTATCCCTGACAAAGTTAGGGGCTTTCCCTTTTCTGGAAGGAAAACCAGTTGAAATGTAACTCACCGAAATGGGATTAAAATTATGTTCCTTATACTGATTTTCTTTAAAGTTATAACCAAATTCACCTTTAAAAGCATTCAAAGTATATTCACCACCTCTGTTTAACATTTGATAAGAGAGCGAGGCGATTGTTTTCGGGATGAAAGCTGTGGTGCTATTGGGCTTATAGAAAGGCACAATAAATCTTGGATAGGTTAACTTTGCTTCAGTGGTGAGTGATAAGGAGTTTTTACCCAGTGATGTTCCCCTGGTTTGGGTTTCAAAACCACCACCTACACTTAAGTCTAATTGTTCTGCACCCCTGAAAAGGTTTCTGGTGGTTTGTGTCACCTTCACTTCCGAACCCACAAAGTTATTGGATTTGCTGGTTCCGGTCACGGAAAACGTCAGTGAGTTTTTCTTTAAAGGCGTCAGGTAAATATTAAGGTCCAGCTGGTTGTTTTTAAAACTGTCTACAGGTAAAAATTCTGCTCTTACATCCTGAAAGGCACCAATATTAACCATCCTGTTTAATGATTGGTTATGATCTTTACGGTTATATGGTTCCCCTTTCTGGAAGAAAACCAAACGATCAAACAAGCGTGGCTTAAAGGTATTTCGATCATCATAAATATTAAAATCCTTGTACTCCAGGGGTTTTAAACGTCTTAAAACCGTATCTCTTCTTAAGGAATAGTTTGGATAGATATTGATGTTTTTAATGGTATACGGCTTTAACGCAGCATCCGGAGCAATATCCTTCACCTTTATTGAAACATTAACCAGGTTTTTGCCAATGGTACTATCCACCTGCATAATTAAATAATCAGGACTGAAATAGAAATAACCATTTTCTTTTAAATCGTTATCAATTCTGATCCGCTCGTTTTTATAATTGTCAAGGTCATAAAAATCCCCTGCTTTTAATAAGGTTTTGGCTTTATTGGCATTGATAATTTTAGTCAGCACACCAGAATCCGGCGGAAAATTTACCTGATTAATTTTATACCGCTGACCAGTATTAGCAGTGTAAATGGCTTTTCCTTTTCTATTTTTAACCACTGTATCACCTGTTACTTCGGCCTGCAGGTAACCTTCGCTCAACAGATAACTGGTTAGTACATCATTATTGTATTTAAGTTTAACCTCACTTAAAAGCACAGGAGCCTGCCCTTTTTTTCGAATCCAGTTTCTTAATCCACCTTTTGCCTTTTTAGGTTCGCCGGCAAAATTATAAATGGCCAGTTTTAATTTATTATTAGGCTTAGGTCGTGTCTTACCTTTTAAGTCTGCCTTTATCTGTTTTTCGTCGTCAATTTTACCTGTAGAATCAGGATTAATTTTTACTTCAGCGCCGGTATATAAAATCTGACCTGGTTTTAAAGATTTGGTACTGCTACAGCCCGCGTAAACTAAACAAGCCAATAGAAATAGGATAGGTCTAGTTAGTTTTCTCATTTTGTGCTTTCTGTTCAATGTTTCTTGTTCTTCTGTTTCTTTTCTTCTGGAATATTTCTCTGAATTTATTGTAATCCACAACAAGGGTAAATCCTAAACCTGTCTCGATAATCTGTCCCTGCACAATTACATCGTTTTGATTTCTTCTGTAAGCTCTTAACCTATATCTTCCATCTGCCGATAAGGCATATTCTACATTTACATTTCCTGCAATGTCTGTTGATTTTTCACCTGGCGCCTGCGGACCTTCCAATGCAAATGAGCTTCCTACGGTAACCGTTAACCGATCATTAAGCAACTTCTTGGATAAGCCCACTTCAAGGTCAGTTTTTTGCTGCATGGAACCGGTAGAATAATCTTCTGATGAATTCACTCCAAAATTAAGATCTACCCCCTGAATTAAATCAGAAGTCAGGTTATTTAACTGCTCCGTCAAAAGTTTGCTCACACTAGAGCGGGCAAGTGTAGAAACACCACCACCGCCACCGGCTAAACTTTCAAAAGGATTATTGGCGATAAATCTATTCAATGCCAGTAAGGCGAATACCTGTTTATTCAACTCGCTTTCATTCCGGTTAACGTTAATCAATCTGGTATATACCTGTCCGCCTAATGCATTACGCTCATTTTCAGGCAGGTCTAATCTGAAGGAAATAATCGGCTTCAACAGTTCACCTTTCATCATAAGATAAACCTGAAAAGGCAATTTGGTTCTTGCTTCATATAAATCTGGCTGGTTCAATAAATCAATAGGTGCTGCATTTACCTCATAAAGTGCCGTTAAGTTTACATTTGCTGATGTCGGTTCGCCTGTCCATACGATGGTACTGCCTTTAACCAGCTTAAATTCTTTTTTGCCTAAAGGGCCAACAGATAAATTATAAGAACCATCAATAACTTCATAACGGCCGGTCATGCTTATTTTTCCACTTGGGTCCATGGTGGCATTCAGGTTGGCATCACCCTTAATATTCAAGGCGTCACCATTTGAAGGATCTACCACCACATTAAGTTCAGCTTCAGGATCAATGGTAATGGCTGCGACCAGGTTAATACCTTTCATGGAAGATTTATTGATGCTATCCACTTTAAGTGCTTTTTGCCCGTTAAATGGTGGTGCATCTGCATCAATAAATTGTACAATGCCATCCTGATCTATAATGGATGGATCGCTTGAAGGCAGGGCGAAGAAGAATCTGGTATCTTTATTCACTTTAATATTCATCTTCACATCTGGCTGATTCATATCTCCTCTAACCTGAATATCACTGGTTAAGAAAACCTTTCCATAAATCATGTCATTATCAGCTGCAGTAGAATTAATGGCCCTGAAGTTATTCATCTTAATATCTAAACCAAAACGATAACTTCTGTAATCTGTAGTCATGACCTTTCCATTGATGGTTGCTTTCTGGTTTAGAGAATCTATCAGCGTAAAGTTATTAAAGCTAATGCCTTCATTGGTGAAGGAAATCTTTTCATTAGGCATTCTGAAATAAGAGTTAACATAGGCCACATTAATCCCGGCGTTATTAAAAGTAAGGTCGCCTAAAATTTTAGGCGCAGTTAATTCACCCTTAACACTTAAGGCACCAGTAATGGTTCCGGTTCCGTTTTTTAATTGTCCGGCAGATAAACTCTCTATATTTTTTAATTCTATTTTATCAATGTTTACAGTTAAATCCAATGCACTTTTCGGAGCCGTGTAATAGAATCCGTTTACCCTTAAATCGTGCACGCCGCTTAAGGCCACATTAACTTCATAGGCATTTTGTGTGTCATTATTAACGGCTAAACGCAACGTGCCTAACTGATCTTTTTGATAACGCAATTGATCGATAGTTAAGTTTGCCTCAAATTTAGCTGATGAAGCCAGATCTTTCACATTTGCTGTTCCATTTAAACGCCCGCCCACCAAAGTAGTATCTGTTTCTGCAAATTTAGTCAGGGTTTCTAACTGGAAATCTTTAAACTCAACGGATAGCGGTGCATTGGGTTGTGTAGGGTTACTGTTAATCGATAATGACTGACCGCTGTTGCTGATCTGAAATTGATTCACCAGTATGCCGGATGCACCAAATTGAATATAATTATCTTGAGATACCACCCATTTTTGATAGTCGAGCAATAATTTTTGCGGATCTAAAGTAAATTTGAAGTCTTTATTAATAGATTGAAAATTTCCACCGATTACATATTTATCTTTACGTTGTCTGTCGCGAAGAAAAATATTAACACCTAAGATATTACTTGCCGCATCACCACTTACTTCTGTATTAAAAAGTGAAACTGATGGACTTTGCAAAGCTTTAACGGTTAAGGCATAATCCAGTTTATTGTTATCGTTATTGATGTTTATCAGTGTGGTATCGATTTTAAAATCACCATATACCACCTGTGGGAAGCTCCCTTTAATCAGCAGGCTGTCTTTTTGGGTATCAATTAACCCGTAAAATTGTGAGGGTTTAAAAACGGTCAACTCCGGAACAAACTGCTTCAATAATTTTGAATCATAAACCTTCACGAAGAAACGCATCCGTTGATCTGGTATTTTGGTCACTTCTCCAAAAGCATAATATTTGTTAATTTCATTAATGATGGCATTGCTCACTTTCGTCAGTTGATATTTACCATCGATTTTTGCTGATAAAACTTCTGATTTGAGGGTCAGCTCATTTTCAGTTGCTGTGCTTTTAGCTCTGACAGATATGGTATCCACATTAATTCTTTGCTGATCTTTTACCAGCTGTAAACCTGTAACATCAACACTGCCATTTAAGTAATCTGCATCTGCGGTGGCCAAATCAACCTTAACAAGGCCTGCAGCACTTAATACTGTCGGACTAAAATTCAAGGCTTGTAGATTTAACTGCTTTAAGTTTAAATCTGCCTTCACCGCCGGATATTTTCCCGCCAGGTTAACATTGGCATTCAATGCAAAATTGGCATTGCTATCCGGCATGCTACTTTTAATGGCTATTTTCTGATTGGCATATGTACCGGCAAGATTCAGGTTGCGATAGGTGTATTTATTATAATAGGCATTTAAAACCCGTGCGTTAAATTTTGCATTAATTTTTTTAGGATCAAGGCCGGTACCTGCCACATCAGCCTTCACCGTAACACGACCTAATTTAGGCTGCATTTTTAGCAATCGACCAACATTGAAATTATTCAGACTGATATCTGCTTTATAGCTTTCTCTCCCTTTTGATCCCTTCATTCCTGCAACTACTATTGCACCACCCATATCCGTTTGAATATTCATATTGGTGTTGAAATCAGTCATTGATCCGGTAAACTTTCCTCTGGCATTGATTACATTTGGAAGTTCAATAGATGGTGGAAGTGATTTTTTAGGTACGGCCACCAGAATGTCGCTTTTTGTGATATAAAGTTTTTTAATATTCAGATCAAGAAAGGTTTTGTTTATGTCAGGTAAGCCTTTGGCCGTACCACTAATGTCTATCTGTGTATTCTTTAATCCGCTGATTTGTAAAAGTGGGATGTTCAGGTTATTAAGATAGCCATTTACCTTTGCATTCAGTTTAATTTTTTCATTGCGGTAATTCGCCGGAATGGCATCACTGAAATAACCGGCATCTTTTAACCCTATAGTCGTATTTTTGAAACTTAGTGCCAGTTTCACTTTTTCAGGATGTTTAGTTAAGTCATCCATTGAAGTAAAGTTAAGTTCCGTCGCGTTTTCAACGGTTGTGTTTGGCGTTTTTAAAATGAAGTTGCTTAACTTAATCTGCTTATCATTATATATGGCATTTCCTTTTAACTCATTTAAGGCAAAACCACTCTTTTCTTTCAATGATCCATTTTTAACATTGGCTTTAATACCATCAGCACTGTAACTTACATCGCTGGCACCAAAAGTAAGTCTGCTGATTTTAAGGTGATTAAAGTCCATTCCTTTAGGTGCGGCTTTTGCACCAAGGTTATCAAACTGAAAATTATTATCTGTTAGGCTGATATTTTTAATCATTAAGCCCAAAGGCGATTTTTCCGGAACAACCGTATCTTTAACTTTTTTTAAATTGTTGCTTGGTGCAGGTTTAAAGGCGAAGAGAATATTGGATTTATTTAATTTAGCATCCTCTACAGTGTATTTACTGTTAGTGAGATCTACCTTTAAATGGACCAGACCCAATTCATTCACAGTAGCAATGGCTTTCGTTGTGGAGATCTGATCATCATAATTTACCTTCACATTGTTGAAGGCAAAATTTTCCACTTCAATTAAAGGCAGTTTCCCTGTTTCTTTCTGGCTACTATCTACACTATTGGTAATGTGCTGTACCAATTGGGTTAAAGGTTTTTGCTGAAGATATTTAAGCGAAGTATTATTTAAGTTAAGCGCTTTAATCACATAGTGCTGGTTGGCTAAATCAAATGTTTTTAATTTAGTTTTAAATGCCCCTAAATAGAGTTTTACATCATTTCCGGCCACATCATCCCGATAGGTAATGCCAATATCTTCAAAAGAAACCTTATCTACAGAAAATTTGAGGGTTGAAGTCGTATCCTGATCCACTTTTTTTTCTGGTTTTTTCTGGTCACTCATAAAAGCATCAACCAGGAAAGAAAAATTAAATGTGGTATCGGGGTTAATGCGCTTCACATTCGCACGGATATTTTTTAACTCAATATTATTAATCTCAACCGTATTCTTTAATAATTTAAACAGACTGATATCTACGGCTAACTTTTCAGCATATAGCAGTGTATCGCCTTTTCGGTCTTCGATGTAAAATTTATTTAAAACCACATCTTTAGGTAAAGCAATTTTAATGCTTTCCAAACTGACTTCAGTTTTAGTTTTGGTTTTGAGATAGTTAATCGCCTTTCCTTTTACAAAATTTTGTACGGCAGGAATATTTAGTGAAAGGGCTATACCGACAACCAGGATGATAATTGAAGCAATTACCCAGAGTAAAATTTTTAAACTTTTACGTACGTATTTATTCAAAGCTGATAATGTTTGATGGTTTCTTTAAATGCTAAAAGCGTACCCCTAAATAAATTTTAGGGCATATTTATAAATAATACAAAAAATAAACTAAATTGTTCGCCCGCTGCAAAAATTTAACATTGGCGGCATAATAATCAACAATAAATGAAATTATTAAATCTGAATATTAGTTTTGAGCAGTATGCTGGCCTTAATGAACTGAACACAAAAGACAAGCTGCTTTGTGAAAATGCAGAACTGGCCTTAAAGGGTTCATATTCACCTTATTCAAAGTTCAGGGTAGGTACGGCCATCCGTTTGGCATCCGGTGAAACCATTCTTGGGAGCAACCAGGAAAATTTAGCCTATCCATCCGGATTGTGTGCAGAGCGTGTGGCATTATTCTCTATCGGATCCAATCAGCCCAATGCCATTATTGAAAGCATGGCCATTACTGCGCAAACTGATCATTTCCAGATCACAAAACCTGTTACCTCATGCGGAGGCTGTTTGCAGGTGATGGCAGAATTTGAACGTAAACAAACAACACCAATTGAAGTAATTTTTTATTGCCTCAATGGCGAAATCTTAAAAGTACCCAGCGTAAAAAGCTTACTACCTTTTTCTTTTGTAGAAGACAGGCTGGAAAGATAGCGTTTTATTAAAGCTAAAAATCCGGTGTCATGTAGAATAACCACTTCAATAAAAGGGCAAGATTTAATTATTCAAGTCATTCCATCAAAATTTGAACTTTGAATGTGCATAACCTCTGTTCATTCGATGAGATCATTTTTATTATATTTACGGCTGCCAATTTTGTAAATAGATGAGTGAAGAATTAGACCAAAACATAAACGAAGAACACAAGCATACCGTAACGCCAATTAATGGTTTATATGAAAACTGGTTTCTCGATTATGCGTCTTATGTAATTCTGGATCGTGCCGTTCCGCATATTCATGATGGTTTAAAACCTGTTCAGCGCCGTATTATGCATTCGTTGAAAGAAATGGATGATGGGCGTTTCAATAAGGCAGCCAATGTAATTGGAAATACCATGAAGTATCACCCGCATGGTGATGCCTCCATTGGTGATGCAATGGTACAAATTGGTCAGAAAGATTTGCTGATTGATATGCAGGGCAACTGGGGAGATCCCATTACCGGCGATAGTGCTGCGGCACCGCGTTATATTGAAGCCCGCTTGTCGAAATTCGCAAATGAAGTGGTCTTCAATCCCGATACTACTGAATGGCAATTGAGTTATGATGGACGAAATAATGAACCCATCACTTTACCGGTTAAATTTCCGTTGTTATTGGCACAGGGAGCAGAAGGTATTGCCGTTGGTTTGGCAACCAAGGTAATGCCACACAATTTTAACGAATTGCTGGATGCTTCGATTGATGTGTTAAAAGGAGAAAGGCCGAATATTGTACCTGACTTTTTTACCGGTGGAATGGCTGATTTTTCGAATTATAATGAAGGACAGCGCGGCGGCAAAATCAGGGTTAGGGCAAAAATCACCGAAAAGGATAAGAAAACCCTCGTGATTACGGAAGTTCCTTACAGTACCACAACCAGCTCTGTCATCGACAGTATTCTGGCTGCCAACGATAAGGGCAAAATCAAAATCAAAAAAATTGAAGACAGTACAGCAGCGCATGTAGAAATTATTGTGCACCTGGCTCCCGGAATTTCGCCTGATGTAACCATTGATGCATTATATGCTTTTACGGCTTGCGAGGTTTCGATCTCACCCAATACCTGTATTATCCAGGATGATAAGCCACACTTTTTAAGTGTAAACGACATCCTGATTCAAAATACCAAACACACCAAAAGTTTATTAAAAAAAGAACTGGAGATTCGCCTGCATGAGCTGCAGGAAAAAATCTTTTTTAGTTCACTACTTAAGATATTTATTCAGGAGGGGATGTATAAAAACCCTGAATATGAAAATTCCAGTAATTTCGATACCGTTGTTGAAGTATTGCATTTACTTTTTGATCCTTTCAAACCTTCGCTTTACCGGGAAATTTTACCCGAAGATTTTAAAAAGCTGATCGATAAACCAATGAGTAGCATCACCCGTTTTGATGTGAAAAAGGCAGATGAGCAAATGAAAAATCTGGAAGATGAAATCAAGGTGGTTAAAAATCATTTAAAACACCTGACCGATTACACCATCGCCTGGTTTCAGAAATTAAAAGATAAATACGGGAAAGGTAGAGAACGGAAAACTGAAATCCGTTTGTTTGATCGGGTAGAAGCTTCAAAAGTGGCTTTAGCAAATGTGAAACTATATGTAAACCGTGAGGATGGTTTCATTGGTACGGGCTTACGTAAAGATGAGTTTATTGCAGATTGCTCAGACATTGATGAAGTGATTGTTTTCCGTGAAGATGGAAAGTGTATGATCACCAAAGTGGCCGATAAAACCTTTGTTGGAAAGGGAATTATTCATGCCCAGGTTTTTAAAAAAAACGACGAGCGCACCATCTACAATATGATTTACAAAGATGGCGGTACCGGAGTAGCTTACATTAAGCGTTTTGCAGTTGTCGGTGTAACAAGAGATAAGGAATACGATTTAACCAAAGGATCAAAAGGCTCGAAAGTTTTATATTTTACTGCCAATCCGAATGGTGAAGCTGAAATTATAAATGTTGCCCTGAAGCCGCACTCTAAATTGCGTAAGCTTCAATTTGATCAGGATTTTGCTGAAGTAGCCATTAAAGGTCGTGGATCGCAGGGGAATATCATTTCTAAATATCCCGTTAAAAAAATCACCTTAAAAAGTAAAGGTGTTTCTACCTTATCAGGGTTAAAAATTTGGTATGATGATTTGTTAAAGCGCCTAAACGTTGATGGAAGAGGGAAGTATCTTGGTGAGTTTGATGGCGATGATCGGATTTTACAGGTACATAAAGACGGTTATTATGAATTAAGCTCATTTGAACTAAGTAACCACTTTGATGACGGCTTGATTTTGATCGAAAAGTTTGATCCTGAAAAGGTATTTGCTGCGGTTCATTTTGAAGGCAAAGCACAAAATTATTTCATCAAGCGTTTTGTTTTTGAACTGCAATCCATTGGTAGAAAAACCATTTTTATCAGTGAGGAACAAAAATCTAAATTGTTGTTTTTAACGGCGCACCCTGCCGCAAGGATTATTGTTGATGTGCTTAAAGGTAAAACGCAAATTCCGGAGACGTTAGATTTGATGCTTGCAGAATTAATTGATGTAAAAGGCTTAAAGGCAAATGGCAACCGCTTATCGCCACATGATGTGCAAAAAGTAGTGTTGGAAGAACCCGCCATTGAAGTGGAAGATGCTGATGAAAATGAACAAAGTGGGAGTAATGATGAGTCAGGTGAAGGTATTGAAGGTGCGGTAGTAGAAACAGAAACAGTTAATGATATGGCCGAGCCTGAAGCCAATGAAGAAATTTCTAAGCCAGAAGTAGTTGAGGAGGTTGCCGAAACAGCAATAAAAGAGCCGCCAAAGCCTAAATTTGAACGGAAAATAGTGTCTGCTGTTGAAGAGAAAGTAGTACAGGAAGAAAAGCCGGTAATCAAACAACCAGCTCAGGAATCAACTGGGATTAAAGAGGAAGAAACCGGGACTGAAGAAAAAGCTGTTGAAGAAGTAGAAAAACCTGCACCGGCGAAAAAAGAAGAACCTAAAATTAAGGATAAGCCGAAAGCTGAAGAAAAGCCGGCTAAAAAGGTAGATTTCGAAATTACCAATCCCAATGATATTGAAATTGATGACAAAGGTCAATTGGGACTTTTTTAAACAATAAGTCGTTATTGCTGAGGTACGCAGCAATCTTAATGTAATCGCTATACAAGAACCTAATGGTTGATGTGACACCAACCATTAGGTTGAAATATAAATGCTGATTTCCTTTGTAGCATAAATACTGATGGTAAATTCGACTATTTCACATTTAAAGAATTGGTGGGTCGGGCAATCCTCCAGCTGTTGAGGGTTTAAAAGAATAGTATCTTTCGATTACGTATCTTAAAATTTAAATCTATATTTGCCTTACTCAAAGGGGTGCTTTTGAATTGTGCAACAGCTGTTGCAATCGGAGGCTGAGATTACACCCGTTTTAATTGGAAAGTTAAAAGTCCAAAGTCGAAAGTTTAAGCTTTTAACTTTGAACCCAAAACTTTTAACTTAAATGCACCTGATCCGGATAATGCCGGCGTAGGGAAGAGGTTAATTCAACATACTGTTTCGCCCTGAAAGCAGTTTCAATTATTTTTATCTGCCGTGAGGCAAAATTATTGTAAATGAATTTTCAGGAGTGGTTCAGGCTTTTTCAACAACAAATTTTACATACTTCAATTATAGAATGGCTGGCCGTTGGTTTCGGTGTTTCTGAGGTTTTACTGGCTAAAAAAAACAACATCTGGTTATATCCTACCGGGATTATTTCCATTCTATTATCCATGTTTCTTTTACTTAATGTTAAGCTCTATGCAGAAATGTTGCTCAGCATTTACTATCTGGTGATGAGTGTTTATGGGTGGATGATTTGGAAAAAGCGTAAAATTGACGGTGAAAACCAGGTATCATGGAGTACCAGCCAGGAGTTGTTAATTGCAGTGTTAATTGCTGTAGTTGGTTTCTTTGTGTTATATTTTGCATTAAGACACCACACTGATTCTGACGTACCACTTCTGGATGCCTTCGTGTCATCAACCGCATGGGCCGGAATGTGGCTGCTCGCAAAACGTAAAATTGAGAATTGGATTTTCCTCAACATCTCCAATATAGTGGCTATACCTTTATTATTTCATAAAAAGCTACCGCTCATGGCCTGCCTAACTACTTTCCTTTTTATAGTCGCCATATTTGGCTTTCTAGATTGGAAGAAAATTATCGGCAAGAGGAAATTTAGGGTGGCTTAACACTACCAATATGGAAAAGGCAGTATTTGCTTTGAATCGAATACCTTCCATGCTTATTAGATAAAAAAAACATGCAAAATACGTTAACATCAACCTGGCAAAATAAGGTAAGGGAATTTGCAGCGCAATCTGAAACGTTGGGAGAGTTGCATCCGGAAATTTTGGACCTTGCCTACAAGGAAAACTGGTTTAAACTTTTTGTGCCTCAAATTTATGGTGGTGCAGGGAAGAAACTTCCCGAAATTCTACATCTTGAAGAGGAGTTGGCTGAAGCCGATGGGAGCTTAGGGTGGACTGTAACCCTTTGCGCTGGTGCCGCCTGGTTTGCGGGTTTTTTAGATCAGGAACTTGCGAAAGAAATTTTTTCAGAGAGGGAAGTTTGTTTTGCGGGCAGTGGTGCAGTTGGAGGAACGGCAGTTCAAATGGAAAGTGGTTACCTGATTAATGGTCATTGGAAATATGCCAGTGGTGCCTTACATGCTACTGTTTTTACAGCCAATTGTACGATAAAAAAAGTAGATGGTACTGATCTTCTAGATGAAGATGGAAATCCTGAAGTCATCTCTTTTATCCTTAAGAAAAATGAAGTGGAAATTCTTTCCGGCTGGTCATATTTTGGGTTGATTGCAACCGGAAGTCATGCATTTGAAGTAAAAGACCTGCTTGTTCCAGTAAACAGAACCTTTAAAATCAATAGCGATATTAAAGTGGCAGATCAAGGCTTTGATTATCCTTTTTTACAACTGGCTGAAACTACGCTGGCTGTGAATAGCCTGGGGATGGGCAGGCATTTTATCCGGTTGGTAGAAGATTCTTTTTTTGCACGTTCGGGGCTAAGCAGATACAATGATGAACAGGTTGCTTTTTTTACTTCTGAATTAAATGGTTGCAAAACCGAAGTTGAATCGTTGAGAAATCAATTTTATACCACCTTTGATCAATCATGGGATCAACTTATTCAAAATGGTTCGATACAAGAAGATCAATTGCAAATGGTGAGTCGCATAAGCAGGAAACTTGCTCATGCCTGTAGAAGAGCTGCTGATACGCTTTTCCCTTATGGTGGGTTGGAAGCCGCTAAAAAGGAATCAGAAATTAATCGGGTTTGGCGAGATATTCATACCGCAAGTCAGCATGCATTGCTCACTTTTGAAAATTAGTGGTGGGTATAAATTCCAGTTTGATTTAGACCCTAAAATGAAATAAAAAAAGCCCATGATCATCATGGGCTTTTTTTTTACTGATACTGAATGTAGATCGGTTTCGGTGTAAGTTTTAATAACTCTTCCGGAGTCATTAAACGTTTAGGTTCTTTTTTCAAATCATTTTTATAAAAAAGCTTGAAACCTGTAAACTGCACAGGCTCACCATAAACGAAATGGCGATAGGTGCCTTTCTTCAGTTCTGGCTCACCCCATCCATCCATGTGTATAACTACCTGTACTTCCGGACGTAATTTAATGTTTGCAGCATTAGTTACCATTTTCTTCGTAAAACGGTGTAAAACAAATACTTTCGGAGGCAAGTTATATTTTTTAACGATATCTGCAAGGTATCCTGTTACATAGTTGACATCAGCAGCATCATAAGTTCCGATTTTTTTGCCTGGAAGAGAACCATCTTTCATTGAAAATTCAGGATCGATTCCTAAATGCACGTATGGCAATTGAAGATATTTGGCAATATGCGGAAGCTCATCCTTTATAGTGCTTAATGCCACCTGCAAATCCAGAAAAACAATGGTATTAGGTTGCATTTTGGCAATGGTTAATACAGAATCAATCTGTTTGTTACCCATCCGGTTGATATATTTTTTGTCCTTTCCAGGTGTTCCGCTTGCTACTGCAGCAATATAATGCAAACCCGGTTGAACAGGTGTAGAAGGGTCAGCCTTTTCCCAATGTTTAACTTCAGCATTCAGGCGTTGCCACATCTCTTTTGGTGCGTACTCACCCAAAGCCCCCATTTTTTTAGAGTGAAGGTTTCCGTAATAAACCACAATCCTTTTAAAAGGCAAAATGGCGCCAGCAAGTGGAACAGGTTGATTTTTAACCGGCCATTTGCCTGTGGTATCACCGTTAGCAAGTTTTTTTACAAGAGAATCATATAGTTTTGGATCAACAGGCTTCATCACGTTTGCTGTTGAATCTCCTTTCTTTTTAGTGGTGTCAGATGTGTTCTGGCCGGTACCACTTTTGCTCTTGCCATCTGAGTTACAGTTTGCAAATAAACTGATTGCAGCAAAGCCAAGTATAATTGTGCCTGCTAATTTGGGGAATTTCATAGATAATATAATGGGTTATTTAGTGTTGCAGTTTTTACAACTGGCTTTTAATCGGAAAAGATATGGAAATTTGCTGAATTAAAACAAATAAATTATACGTTACAGAATTTACCAAAAACACCTAAAGGTAGTTTTATACCTGCAGTAGCTTGTAAGTATAACTCGCCTGTTTCCAAGTTCTGAACACTTGGATAAGAGGTCCGGATTAAATTTTCGACAATCACAGATGAAAATCCTAATGAATAGGTATTTAAAATTAAGAAATGTTCCTCTTCATCCAAAAGCTGAACTACATCTTGCATCATTTCCTGAATATGATCTTCCAGTTTCCACTTTTCGCCATTTGGTCCATGGCCATATGCTGGTGGATCTAAAATAATACCATTGTATTTTTTACCTCTCTTCAGTTCTTTTTTTACAAACTTTAAAGCATCTTCCACCATCCAACGGGTATTTTTCAAACCCGATAATTCTTGATTTTCATTTGCCCAGGTTACCACCTGTTTAATAGAATCGACGTGGGTGGTTTCTGCTCCGGCAGCATTTGCAATTAAAGAGGCAGCACCTGTATAGGCAAAAAGGTTGAGCACCTTTGGTTGGGGCGTTTTAAATTTTTTAATAGAAGAAGAAATAAAATCCCAGTTAACCGCTTGCTCAGGGAACACACCAACATGTTTAAAGGAAGTTAGTCCTAAGCGAAGTTTAATAGCCACTTCGTCATTTTTATATTCTACATGCCAGCGATCTGGTATGGATTGATTTTTTTTAACCCACTCTCCTGAAGTTGCAGACCGACCTCTGAATGTAATGTTCGCTGTTTTTTTCCACTCTGATTCTGATAATGTTTTTTTCCAAACGGCCTGTGGTTCAGGACGGATTAAAATCACATTTCCAAAACGTTCTAATTTTTCAAAATCCCCGCAGTCAATCAGTTCATAATCTTTCCAGTGCGTTGGGGTCAATAATTGTATCATGTATTAATATGTGTTGTTCGTTATTGCTTCGTACCTCGCAATGATAGTTGTATTTAAAACTTGTCTTTTGCAGCTTTCATAAAGCGACTTGCGAACACAAAGTCGTTCAACTCTTTAATGTCTGTATGCGCAATTTCCTTATTACTACCTTCCCAAAATTTCTTACCTTCATGCAGGAATAAAATATAATCTCCAATCCCCATTACAGAGTTCATATCATGGGTAACTACAATGGTAGTGGTTTTGAATTCTTCGGTTAACTCCTGAATTAATTCATCAATAACGATGGAAGTTTTTGGATCCAATCCAGAATTGGGCTCATCACAAAATAAGTATTTAGGATTCATTGAAATGGCACGGGCGATACCCACACGTTTCTTCATTCCGCCTGAAAGTTCTGCC
Source organism: Pedobacter sp. GR22-10 (assembly GCF_026239715.1). Classification (NCBI taxonomy): domain Bacteria; kingdom Pseudomonadati; phylum Bacteroidota; class Sphingobacteriia; order Sphingobacteriales; family Sphingobacteriaceae; genus Pedobacter; species Pedobacter sp. GR22-10. The sequence goes on along the minus strand of NZ_JAPIVR010000002.1, from coordinate 1,095,795 downwards.
GGGAACAATTTGTTTTTGCCAGCCAGATTAACGCGTTCCAGACAAAAATTTACCCGTTCCAGCTTTTCTTTTCTGGTTTGATCAGTAAACATATTCAGCGGAAACATAATATTATCCTCTACCGTCATACTGTCAAATAGGGCAGAACCCTGAAAAAGCATTCCGATTTCTTTACGCACTTCGATCCTTTGTTCGTAAGTCATAGGGGTAAAGTCGCGGCCATCATATAAAACAGAACCGGAATCTGGCTGATGTAAACCAACCATACATTTCAGCAAGGTTGTTTTACCAGAGCCCGAACCTCCAATAATCAAGTTCGTAACACCTTCTTCAAACTTACCGGAAATGCCTTTTAAAACGTCATTGCCCGAAAATGATTTATATATATCTTTAACTTCGATCATTACAATAACAATTGGGTAACTAAATAATCGCAAACAAGAATAGAGATACAGCTAATTACAACTGCCCTGGTACTGGCCTGAGAAACTTCTAAAGCTCCGCCACGAACATAAAAACCTTCATATGCCGGAACTGAAGTAATAATAAATCCAAAAACAAAAGCTTTTACCAAAGCAACCACAATGGTATAAGGGTTAAAATCTGTGGTGATTCCCTGAAGATATTCTGCCGGAGTAACTGCACCAGATAGTGAACCGCCAAGATAACCACCAGAGATACTTAAAAACATAGAGATGATTACCAGCATAGGTACCATGGTAATGCCTGAGATGATTTTTGGAAGAATTAAATAACCCGGCGCATTAATGCCCATAATTTCCAATGCATCAATTTGTTCGGTTACCCGCATAGAGCCAATTTCAGATGAAATAGCAGAGCCAATCTTTCCAGCCAGCACAATTGCGCTGATGGTTGGACTTAACTCCAGAATACTCGAATCTCTGTTCACTGAACCGATAATGGTTTTAGGTATAAAATCACTCACCAGCTGGAAAGCAATCTGGAGGGTCATTACTGCACCAATAAATGTGGAGATGATAGCGATAAGGCCCAGTGAGCCCACGCCTACATAATCCATTTGCTTGGCAATTTCCTTCAAATATATTTTAAGTTTTTCCGGCCTTCTGAATACAGATTTGAGTAGCAGGATGTATCTCCCGAAATTGGTAAAATTCATTCCGTATGTATTGCTTAATTTAAATGATCATTTATATTACTACAAAGAAACGATAAAAAAGTTGTCGGTCTTTGATAATTGCAAAAATATTCGTGGTTTTGATTATTAATATGGTTTTTTGTCAACAAAATTAAATAACGGGAAATGAAAGCGGTAATCACGGGCGCAACAAAAGGCATTGGTCGGGCAATAGCAGTTAAACTTTGTAATGAAGGGTATGATTTGGCATTGGTAGCCAGAAGTTCGCATGATTTAGATGAACTGTGTGAAAAACTTGCGCAGCCAGATCGAATGATTAAAACTTATCTGGTAGATTGTTCTATTAAGGAAGAGGTTTATCAATTTCTTCACCAGGTAAAAAATGAATTTGGTGATATAGATGTTCTTGTTAATAATGTAGGTGTTTATATGCCAGGCAGTTTGTTAGATGAAACGGATGAAGTTTTCGAAGCGCAACAAGCGCTAAACGTTAATGCAGCTTATTACATTAGTAAATTTTTGGGGAAAGAAATGCGTTCAAGGCGCTGTGGACATATTTTTAACATCTGTTCGGTCGCGAGCAAAATCCCTGTCGAAAATGGTGGAAGTTATAGTGTAACAAAATCAGCGATGTTAAGTCTTAATCATGTATTGCGGCAAGAGTTAGCACCACACCATGTTAAAGTAACAGCCTTTTTGCCGGGTTCAACAAAAACAGCTTCTTGGGAAGGAACAACTATACCAGATGAGAAATTTGTACAACCCGCCGATATTGCTGAAACGCTTTATGCCATTTTAAACTTAAGTAAAGGGGCAAATGTTGATGAGGTTTTAATCACACCGCTGGATTTTTAAACGCTAAATAAACAGCATTATGGAAAAGAAGCTTTTTAGAAACGAACATGATAAGATGATTGCCGGGGTAGCTTCAGGACTTGCAGACTATATGCAGGTTGAGGTTACCATAATCAGATTGTTATTTGTATTGTCAACCATTTTTATGGCTGGGGCCGGTTTGATCGCCTATGTGATCATGTGGATCATCGTTCCGGTTAACAATGATCCGGCATCCAGGTTCTCAAAATTTAACGATTATTTTAATCAAAAAAATACCAGTCCATTTGGTAATCCATCTCCATTTACCGGACCTGCAGGAAGTGGAAATCCAAACTGGACGCAACCTGTAAATGAAGGTGCTTCAAAAACCGCTTTTGAAACCCAGCCCGATTTCAATAAATTTAATAAGCCTAATGATACCGGGCGTACAGTTGCTGGCTTGGTGATGCTGGTGATTGGTTGTTTCTTTTTAATGCGTGAAATGGATTTCATCCCGGATTGGTTTACCATCAGAAACCTGTTTAAGTTTATGTGGCCATTAATCTTTATTGCATTAGGAATCAGCATTATCGCTAAATCAAAAAGAAAAAACGATTGGCAGGCTTTTCAGCAGCAACAAAAGGCTGCTGAAGAAGATAAAAAGGCAGATTTTTCAGATGCTGTTGCAACACCGGACGATCCAACATCTCAAGAGTCTAAAGAAACTATAACAACTCACCCTCCTCAATTATAAATTTTATGAAATTAGATAGATTAATTTGGGGTATTTTACTGCTTTTTATAGGTGGTGTACTTCTACTCGAAAACTTTGGAATAATCAACTTTTACTGGCGTAATGTCTGGGGCTTCTGGCCAATATTCTTAATCATTGGCGGACTGAATATTCTGTTCAACAGAAATAATTCTCAAACCGGCAGTATTATATCTATAGCTGTATTGGTAGTGGCATTGTCATTTCTCTTTATCAGAGGACAACAAATTCCTGAGCGTGGTTCATGGTGGGGCAGTCATTTTAAGAAAGGCGTGGATATTGATATCGATGACAATGATGATGACAATGATGATGACAATGATAATGATGGAGATACATCATCCGTGAGAGAATTTAAACTTTCAGAACCCTTTGTATCTACAGATAATGCAAAGAAAACAATATTGAACATTGCTGGAGGCGGAATATCCTTCAATTTAAATGGAGAAACTTCTGAATTGATTGATGCGAATGTTAAAGGGAAAAATGGTAATTTTTCATTGAAAAAAGCAGTAACGGATAGTGCCACTATTCTTACTTTCCAGCTGGATGATAAAAGAAAAAAATGGAACTTTAATAATGGTTCTAATGATGTCGACTTTCATTTAAATAAAACTGCGAACTGGGAAATTTTCATGAAACTAGGTGCAGGTTCAGCTGATCTTGATTTTCAGGATTATAAAGTGCGCACATTCCGTTTTGATGGTGGCGCTGCAGCTTTAGATATTAAACTTGGTGAATTGTTGCCCATTACTGATGTAATTGTGAAATCAGGCGTGGCAGATGTGAAGATTAAGGTTCCCGTTAATTCTGGTTGCAGAATAAAAACGCAAACCGGCTTATCGGCAAAAGATTTTGCAGGATTTGAAAAAATAAGTGACGGACTTTATGAAACTTCAAATTATAAAACATCTACAAACAAAATTTTCATCAATTTAGACGGCGGATTAAGTAACTTTGAAGTAAGTAGATACTAAAAAGGTTGAAGGTTTGAGGGTGGAAAGTTGAAGGCTATACATGGTCTGGCCTTTAAAAACTTTGATCTTAAAATCTAAAAATCCAATGAATCCTGATCAATATACAGTTGTAATTAATGGTAAGCCACAAGGCCCTTACGTTTTATCAGATCTGGAGGGGTTAAACATAACGCCCAATACCTTCATTCGCACACCCGGAATGGACGATTATAAAGAAGCTCATGCAATTCCCGAATTGCGTGAGCTTCTCGGTTTTAAATACCAAAAAACTGCTCCTCAATATTTTGCCGCTTTTGACCAGCGGTTACTTGCTTCAGTGATCGATCACTTTATTATTTTTGGAATTTATACGGTTATCATCCTCACCAGTTATATTTTTATACAAGGAAAGGATGAAAGAATTATGGCTTTTATAGTGCCATTTCCTGTCATTTTTATCGTTAAATTAATTTATGGTGTATTTGCAGAATCATCATCAAGGCAAGCTACCATTGGTAAAAGGATGCTGAATATTAAGGTGACAGATTTGGAAGGAAGCAGGATAAATACAGGTCGTTCCATGGCACGCAATTTTTCTAAAATCTTATCTGTAATTCCTGTTTTTTTTGGCTATTTGTATTGCTTTCTCAATAAAAAAAATCAATGCTGGCACGACATTACTGCTGATACTTTAGTAATTAAAGATAGGTTGATATAGAAAAGCTGGATATACTTTTGCGATTTAGGACAAGCCAAATAGCAGAAATCAATATTCCGGCTTTGATAATATTACTTCTATTTTGATTATTTTCTAAATTATAATAAATTAATAAAGTAGACCAAACATCCATAAAGGAATTTTATTGCCTATACCCGCTTCCATGTCATCAACGGCAAAGAAAGAATTGTCAATCCCGGTTAATTGTTTAGTTGATTTTCCCTTACCTCCGATTTCAAAAGTGAATTGATCATTAACATAAAAATCGCCTTTAAGAGGTAAATTAATAGCATGCCCGGCATTTGTAAGCTGATTCATAAAAAAGGCTTCACGTAAAGAACCTTTCTCTGTGTTATTTGGACTTAAAGCAAATGATAGATTTGTATTTTCTAAAAAAATTTTATCAGGTTTTTGTAAGGTACTAATGCTTTTACCAGCCGCCGAAAGCGTGTTTATTAATTTTGCATTGTGTAAGTAATACAAATACTCTACAATTGCATTTCTACTAATTCCTGTTTTTTCGCTTAAATTGCTAATGTTAGGTTTAAAAGGGACATTAGTTGATAAAATATAAAGTAATTGATAGATTTTTCTGGAATGATGTGGGTTAAAACCTGCTATAAACTGTAAATCTTCTTCTATAATTAATCTAACAACCTTTTCCAGTCGTAGGTGATAGGTATTGATATTTTCTACAAAAAAAGGATAGTAACCATGTTTTAAGTATTCATTAAAGTACTGTAATGGCTTAAATTTTGAAATTAAATCATGTGCAATTTGAATATGATTTTGAAGAAAATCCTCTAATGAAATAGCATCAAGATTTATAATATTACTAAAACTTAAAAATTCTCTGTAAGATAATCCTGTTAATTCGTATTGTACTGCCCTACGGCTTAAATCTATTTTTTGTCTGGAGATATCGATAATAGATGAACCTGTAAATACGATTTTTAAGTCTTTGTAAAAATCGTATATATTTTTTATTTCTTTTGCCCAATCCGGGTATTTGTGTACTTCATCAATAAATAATATTTTTCCTCCATTTTGTCTAAATTCTTCTGCAAAGTCTGATAATTTGTTATTGGAGAAATAAATATCATCCATAGAAACATATAACGCTTCATCACTTAAACCATAATTAGCTTTAATGTGCTGTAAAATCAAGGTAGTCTTGCCAGTCCCTCTGGCACCCAAAATGCTAATAAGTCTATCGCTCCAGTCTATCCTTTTTGATAATGGCCTCACAATATTCATTGTTTGTTGCTGTACAATTAAATTTGATTTAAGCCGTAACTTTTCCATTTTGATAGTATTTATAAGCAAAAATAGTAAAAATTGCTATAAAAAAATAGCAAAATAAGGGAAAATTGCTTTTAATTATTAGCAAAATAAATTTTTACTATCTTAAAATTTTAACAATCCATCAATTTAACAATTAAACATTTAGCCTATCTTTGCCGTAGTATGGAAAATTTATCGGTAAAGCATGAGTTAGGTGGAGGGTATTGCAACAGTTTAACGCAGTATTCCAGGTTTTTAACCCGCGAAGTTAAGATTGGAGACATCGCTTTAGGTGGTCATAACCCCATTCGTATCCAATCGATGACAACAACCGATACCATGGATACCATTGGAACAGTAGAGCAAACCATTCGCATGGTAGAATCTGGCTGTGAATATGTTCGTATCACCGCACCCAGCATAAAAGAAGCTGAAAATTTAGCTAATATTAAAAAGGAATTACGTTTCCGAGGCTATGATGTCCCACTGATTGCTGATATTCACTTCACACCAAATGCAGCTGAAATGGCTGCAAGAATTGTTGAGAAGGTAAGGGTAAATCCGGGTAATTATGCTGATAAAAAGAAGTTTGAAAATCTGGAATACACGCATGACGCCTATACCGCTGAACTGGAAAGAATTAATAAAAAATTTATTCCACTGATAAAAATCTGTAAAGAATATGGTACTGCCATGCGTATTGGAACCAATCATGGTTCACTTTCAGACCGGATCATGAGTCATTATGGCGATACACCAAGAGGAATGGTGGAATCTGCTATGGAATTTATCCGCATGTGTGAGGCCGAAAATTATTATAACCTGGTGATCTCTATGAAAGCCAGCAATACACAGGTAATGGTTCAGGCTTATCGTTTATTGGTTGAAACCATGGTGAAAGAAGGCATGAATTATCCTTTACACCTGGGCGTAACAGAAGCAGGCGATGGCGAAGATGGACGAATTAAATCTGCTGTAGGCATTGGTACTTTGCTGGAAGATGGTTTAGGTGATACCATTCGTGTTTCCTTAACGGAAGACCCTGAATTTGAAGCACCGGTAGCAAAAGCTTTGGCTGATCGGTATGTGAAAAGGAGTTTGGAGTTTGAAGTTCGGAGTGCGGAGTCGCCAATTATACCCCCAACTCCTAATACTCAACTTCCAACTTACTCTCCATATGCCTATTCAAGAAGAATTACCCAGTCTGTTCAGCACATTGGTGATCATCACCACCCTTTGGTCATGATTGATGTTTCAAAAGAAAACCTAAAAGATCCTTACCTTTTGAGTTCGGTTGGCTATAATTACAGTGCGGGATTAGATAAATATAACCTGGCCGATCAGGCATGTGACCTGGCTTTTCTTGGCGACAACCTGCCTTCCTTTTCTTTTCCTGGAAATTTAAAGCAGGTTTACAACTATCATACATGGCTAAATCTTCGTGATAAAAACAACTGTCATCCTCTATTTTCCCTAGAAGAATTTAGCAGGACTGAAGTGAAGGATGAGTTTTTGAATTTCGTCAGAATTGATGCGAGCCAACTAACCACTTTAACAACTGTATCACTAAATAATGTTGTGCTCATTCTCGAAACATCCGCTAAACACGGAATGGCAGAACAAAGAGCATTTTTTATTGCTTTGCAAAGCCTGAACATGCAAATTCCGGTGATCATCAGAAGAAGTTATGAAAATCTTGATGCAGATACCTTAATGCTTTATGCTGCAACAGATTTTGGTGCACTATTTACGGATGGTTTTGGTGACGGAATCTGGATAGATGCACTAGGCCTGGATCTTGCATTAATTAACTCCACCAGCTTTGGTATTTTGCAGGCCACACGTACACGCATCAGTAAAACTGAATACATTTCTTGCCCAAGTTGCGGCAGAACACTTTTTGACTTGCAGGAAACCACACAACTTATCCGCTCAAGGACCGATCATTTGAAAGGGCTTAAGATCGGAATCATGGGCTGCATTGTAAACGGTCCGGGTGAAATGGCCGATGCTGATTATGGATATGTAGGTACAGGTCCAGACAAAATTACGCTTTATCGTGGTCAGGAAGTGGTGAAGAAGAATGTTAATACGGCTTTTGCTTTAGATGAACTGATTGAAATCATTAAGAATGACGGCAATTGGATAGAGAAGGTTTAATCGCTTCCTTAAGTCATCTAACATTTCCAAGAATAAACCTAAATTGCGCTCATGAACCTATTCGAGTTTGAATCCATTTTTAATGAATTAAGAAAACTCTTAATCGAACAGGGATTAACAGGCGGAGCATTAATTTACAGCTATTTTCTACTTGGATCAATTGGTGTTACACTTTTTCTGTTCATCACGATTTTTGTTACGAGACAGGTTTTTATTGGTGTAGTCAAAAGTGCAAAAACTAAATCAGACTGGCAGCTAGCCTTATACGAATTTCGTGTTTTCAGGGCTTTTGCCTTAATATTCGGTGCCTACATCATTTATAATGCCGTTCCGTATGTTTTTATTGATTTTAAAAACTGGTATTTCTACGCCATTATTTTTTCTAAAATTTATGTGGTGCTGGCAACCATGTTCGCCATTAATGCCTTTTTAAATGCGTTGGTTTCTGTGATGGAATCGTCACGAAAATATGCTGATAAACCCATCAGGAGTTACAAGCAGGTAGCTAAAATTATCATTTATATCTTTGGTTTTGTGTTGATTTTATCCATCATACTTAACCAGTCGCTTTTGTATATTTTTGGAGGATTTGGAGCCGTTACCGCTGTTTTTATTCTAGTATTTCGCGATCCAATTTTAGGCTTTGTTGCTTCAGTGCAAATGAGTGCCATCGATTTGGTTCGTGTTGGTGATTGGATTACCGTAGAAAAATATGGCGCCGATGGAGAAGTAACCGAGATCAATTTAACTACCATTAAAGTGAGAAATTGGGATAAAACGGTTACTATTGTGCCTAGTTATGCCATTGTGAGTGAATCTTTTAAAAATTGGCGGGCGATGGAAGAAAGTGAGGGGAGGAGGATTAAACGCCACATTAATATTAAAATATCGAGCATAAAATTTTGTGATGATGATTTAATCAGCCGTTTGCAAAGCATTGATTTTTTAAAGGATTACCTCAAAGAAACGCAATTACAAATTGAGCAGTTCAACGCTGAAAATACCGTGAATCCCAATAACCTGGTAAACGGGCGTCATATGACGAATATTGGCACTTTTAGGGTTTACGCTGAGAAATACCTGGAAAGTAATCCTTCCATTAATACCGATTTAACTTTTATGGTTCGCCAGTTACAGGCCACTGAAAACGGACTCCCAATAGAAATATACGTTTTCTCAAAAGAAAAGGCATTGAAAAAATTTGAAGAGGTTGCTGCAGATATTTTCGATCACCTGCTGGCTGCCGTACCTTACTTCGATCTGGAGATTTTTCAAAGTCCTAGTGGAAGTGACATGAGAAGATTTGTTGAAAAAGGGAATGATTAAACATCCCCCCCCTTTGCTATCAATTTACTCATCTAAAAAAGTTAAACACCGTTCACAAACCTTCAATAAAAGTGGTGGTAAGGTTTCGGTTTCATAAGGATGAGATGCGCCATATACATGATTGGCACCTTCAATTTTCGCCAGTCTGCTATTCGGATTGGCATCTGCTAATTTTTGTGCATGCTCAAAAGGGACATTTACGTCATCATCACCCTGAACAATTAACCACGGAATGTTAATGCGTTTAGCTGCATCAATGATGTTGAATGTCTGAGTATTTTGCTCAAAATCTTCCAGTAAATTAACGTTTAACGGCATTTGTTCTTTCGTCCTTGCATTGGTTACGAAAATTTTGCCTGTTTTTTTCCATTCCGCTTCCTGTTCCTTTTTCCACAGACTATTGAAGCTCGAAATAGCGCTCCAGGTGATGAGCTTATTAATTCTCACATCATTTGCGGCCTCAATGATGGCTAATCCACCACCTCGACTATGGCCAATTAAATTTACTCGGGTTTCACTTCCATAAGCTTTGGTTATGAAATCGAGTACTGCATTTACATCAAAAAGCTCTTTAGAAATGGTATTGCTGGCAAAAGCTTCCATATCAGTAACATCTACAGGATGATCTGCAGGTACGCCACCATGTGATAAATTGAATTTAATATACCTGTATCCATTGCTGGCGAAATATCTGGCCACCAGATGATGTGCGCCCCAATCTTTAAACCCTTTAAAGCCATGCACGAAAAGTACAATTGGGGTATTAGGGTTTTTATCATCAAAAGTAATATCTCCAATAATTAGTTTTCCATCTGAACCACTTAAGCTAAAATCATTTTGTATAATCATCATTTAAGGAATTGGTGTATAAGATAAACTTACTAAAACTGATTTTGTTGTAAATTTGTGCGCGCTTATCATATCCTTTCGCTGGTGTTATGAAAAATAGGAGGAGTAAATTCTCATTATCTTATCCTATTTTCGATAATAATACCAGGCCCAGCCGATCAATAATAATTGAAATGGTAATCTCACCCAAGCAATAAGAGGTGTTACCAAAATTTTGCCAAGCTGAAAGGGTGCGATCTGAATCATGTATATATGTGCAGGTAGGAATGCAACTAATATCAGAATAATAAATAAAGCAGCCAGTTTTTTTGTTCTTGAAAAAAGCAGCATTATTCCTGAAACAATTTCCATCATACCAGATAGATAAATTAAAAATGCATGAGCCGGCAACCATTTTGGCATAATGGCGTGATATGCGGGTGTTGATATAAAATGATTAATCCCTGCCAGGATATACAAGAGGCCATATATCACTAGGAAAGTTTTGTAAGTAATGTTTCGATTGTCAGTGTTTTGCATTTATTTAAAACCGTTCTAAATTAACCTAAATTACAGATGAATGACGGTGACATGCATCATCCATGCTACTTTTGTATCCCGATAATAGTTAACAACGGAAGCACTTGGAATATTTAAAAGTAATAGCTTTTACGCATCACCACATCGACCTGAAATCTTTAGGGAAATTAGTTATTTGTGACCAGAGTTTGGATAGCAGGTTGAAGAATATTCAAACTGAGCTTCCTGTTAGCGAAATTTTTTACGTTGGAACCTGCAACCGTGTAGAGTTCGTTTTTTTGACTAAAGAGAAAACAGATAAAGAATTTGTTACCCGGTTTCTTACGGTGTTGGACATGGGTTTGCCTCCGGAGTTTATGGAGCGTTTCCTTGATAATGTTACCGTTTTCGAAAACGAAGAAGCTTTCAACCATCTTTTAAGAACGTCTTGTTCTTTGGAAAGTTTGGTGGTTGGCGAAAAAGAAATTCTTGCACAGATACGTAAAGCTTATGAAAACTGCCGTGATGCAGGTTTTACCGGCGATTATATGCGTATGATTATGGAGCGGGTGGTTAAAACTGCGAAAGAGGTTTATACGCATACGAACATTTCAAAAAATCCGGTTTCTGTGGTTTCTCTTGCTTATCGCAAGCTTAAAGAATTAAACATGTGCGGCAATTCACGTGTATTAATCATTGGAGCAGGTGAAACCAACCAGAATATTGCAAAATATCTTAACAAACATAAATACTCAAACTTTTCTATTTTTAACCGTACCCTATCTAAAGCAGAATCTTTAGCGGGAGAGTTGAATGGTAAAGCTTATCCTTTAGAAGCTTTAGAAGATTTTACGGAAGGCTTTGACGTGATTATTACCTGTACAGGTTCTACTGAAGCCATTATCAATGAAGCCCTTTATGCTAAGCTATTAAATGGCGATACAGGGAAAAAGGTAATTGTTGATTTAGCGATCCCGAACGATGTGGCCCCCGCTGTTATTCACAATAACCCGGTTCATTACATTGAAGTAGAATCTTTAAAAGAAGTTGCCCGTAAAAATATCCAGGAACGTTATAATGAATTGGTTCACGCGGAGGATATCATCAATGCCAATATCGCTGAGTTTTTTACCGTACTGAAACAACGCCGGATTGAACTGGCCATGCAGGATGTTCCACGGAAGATTAAAGAAATCAAAAATACGGCATTGAATGGCGTATTTGCAGATGAAATTAGCCAGATGGATGAAGCTTCCCGCGAAGTTCTGGAACGCGTAATGAATTATATGGAGAAAAAGTGCATCAGTGTACCGATGATTATGGCCAAAGAAATTCTGGTTAAAGAATCTTAATTTAACTGCAAAGAACGCTTAAGGTATGCCCAAAGTACGTTAAGTTAGGCTTTATCTCTTTTGGGTTTAATCAGGGTGAACAAATTCTAGATGTAATGCTCTTCGATTAAAGCTTATACTTTTTTACCCTACTGATCTGGTCAAACGAATTCATTTTACTTACAATTTAGCATTTTAAATCTCTGTTCCCTAAAGGGTTTTTAGCCTAATTAATAAATAACTATCCAGCTATGGGAGCTTCTCATTGTGATTTAAATTATGCTACTTTCATCTCAATCTCCCTTCTCTGTAACCTCACTGTCTCATTTTTAAACAATTTATAGTTTCAAGCACTATTTACCTTAAATTTGCTACTCATCAAATGTTTATAGTGAAGAAATTAACCATCGGAACACGCGGTAGCGACCTTGCTTTATGGCAAGCTAATCATATTCAAAGTGAGTTAGCTGCAATTGGAATAGAAGCTGATATTAAAATCATCAAAACACAGGGCGATAAAATCCTGAATTTGAGATTGGATAAATTAGAAGGAAAAGGTTTTTTTACCAAAGAACTGGAAGAAGAGCTCCTGGCTGGTACAATTGACCTGGCCGTTCACTGCCTGAAAGATTTGCCAACCAATCATCCTGCAGGCTTAACTATTGCCGCTATTCCTCCACGTGAGGAAGCCACTGAATATCTATTGATTTTAAAAGATTGCGTAGATGTATCCCAGAAACTTTCATTGAAAAAGGGTGCCATGGTGGGTACTTCTTCAAACAGGAGAAAAGCGCAATTATTGGGCTTACGGTCTGATTTGGAAATTGAAGATTTACGGGGAAATGTACCTACACGTATCCAGAAATTGAAGGATGAAAGCTATGATGCCATTATGCTCGCCAAAGCTGGTATTAAACGGTTGGGTTTAGATGTTAGTGAGTTTCATGTAGAGGAATTAGCACCTACTACATTTGTTCCGGCTCCGGCTCAGGGTGCTTTAGCGATACAAATCAGAGAAAATGATCATGAACTCTTTGAAGCACTTCAAACACTACACGATCCCTTAACTGCTAAAGAAGTTGGTGTGGAACGTAAAGTTTTGAACTTGTTTGAGGGAGGGTGCCATATGCCGTTAGGCTGTTACTGCAAAGAAGAAGATGGTGTCTTTGAAGTATGGACATCAAAAGCTGAAACCGCAGATGATTTTCCTGAACGCTTGTTTTTGCGCTCGGAAACGACGGAAGGTTTGGCCGAAAAAATCGTTGCCAAGTTTAGTCAGGAAAGAAAGAAGCCGGCTAAAGTTTTTATCTCACGCGAAATTGGAGAACATAGCTATTTTCGTAAAGCACTGGAAAGCAAAGGAATTGAAATTGAAGGTCGCTCTTTAATTCGTACTTTTCCTATCGTAACGGTTTTAGATCAGTTTATTTTAAAAAATATTGATTGGATTTTCTTTAGCAGCAGAAATAGTGTGGAGTATTTTTTCAATCTTAAACCGCATTTACCTAAGAAAACACAATTTGGTGTAGTGGGTAGGGGGTCGGAGGATGCATTGCGTAAGTTTGGTCATGTTGCCAATTTTGTAGGTGAAAGTGGTGATATTACAGAAGTTGCTGAAGATTTTGCAAAGCTGATTTCAGGAAAAAATATCCTGTTTCCAAGGGCACAGGATTCATTGCAGTCTATCCAAAAATCTTTGCCAGCTGATGCTAAAATTATTGATTTACCCATTTACGAAACGGTAATTGAAGAAAACATCGACCAAAGTTATGCTGATGTATTAATTTTTACCAGCCCATCCAATGTAGATGCCTATTTTGCTGATAATTTGCTAGAACCTGGGCAACAAGTGATTGCCATCGGTAATTCAACAGGGAAAAAGTTTGATGAGATGGGCGTAAAATATGCCTTGCCATATTCTCCTGATGAAATCGGATTAGCAGAGGCCGTTTTTGGAATAGAAATTAAATAGAGGTTGAGGGTTTGGAAGCTAAAAGATTAGTGCTGAAAGCAAAACGACTTACTCATAACAGTGCTATTAATAAGGAATCGGTGAAATCACTTCCAAGGAAAAATGAATACTCAAGTCTCGATACTTGATACTAAATACTAATTATATGTTAAATCGTCCGCGAAGATTACGGAAAAGTCCGTTAGTGAGAGAGATGGTAGCCGAAACCCGACTATCGAAAGATATGTTTGTGTACCCGTATTTTGTAGTGCCTGGAACAAATGTTACACATGCGATTGATGCCATGCCTGGTGTAAACCACTATTCGGTTGATGCTTTGGTTAAGGATGTGGAAGCCGGAATGAAAAAGGGCTTGAATAAAATCATGCTTTTTGGTGTCGGAGATGAAAAGTCAGCTGATGCGAAGTCTGCCTATCATGATCATTCCCTGGTGCCAACAGCCGTTCGTGAATTAAAGAAACAATTTGGCGATGATTTATATGTGGTAACCGATGTATGCGTTTGTTCTTATACCACTCATGGGCACTGCGGTATTTTGGAAAATGATTATGTTCAAAACGATAAAACGGTTGATGTAATTGCCAAAATGGCTTTAACACATGCGCAAGCCGGAGCTGATATGCTTGCGCCTTCAGATATGATGGATGGCAGAATTGAAGCGATGCGAAATCTGCTGGATGATAATGGTTTTGTAAATGCAGCTATTATGAGCCATGCGACGAAATTTGCCTCGGCTTATTATGGCCCGTTTAGAGAGGCTGCAGACTGTGCCCCGGGCAAAGGTGACCGGAAAGCTTATCAGATGGATTTTAGAAATCCTTTAGAAGCTTTACGTGAAGCGCAGCTGGATGAACAGGAAGGTGCAGATGTACTGATGGTGAAACCCGGACTAGCTTACCTGGATATTATCCAACGGTTAAAACAAGATACCAATCTACCTATAGCGGTTTACAATGTATCAGGTGAATACTCCATGGTTAAGGCTGCTGCAGAACGTGGCTGGATTGACGAACAAAAGGTGGTAATGGAAACGATGCATGCCTTTGCAAGAGCCGGTGCAAGTATCATTACTACTTATCATATTAAAGATATTTTAAATAACGATTGGATTTAAAGTTGTAAGTTCTACGTTTAGGTGTAGACTTAAAACTTAATATATAGGTTTGAGAAAAGGAAGATTGTAAGTTTAGGTTTTAGGTTCTGCGTTTTGGCGAATACTTAAAACTTAATACGTACAACTTAAAAACTAAAAAAATGTTAGATTCATTAAAGAAAATATTTTCAGGCAATGAGGCCGATATTCCGGTCAATACTGGAAGTAAGCCCGATATTTCGAGAGTAAAATCAGCGGAGTTGTATGAGAGATCAAAAACCTATTTTCCGGGTGGTGTAAATTCGCCTGTAAGGGCTTTTAAATCGGTGTATGGTACACCACTTTTTATTGAAAAAGGTGATGGCTGTTATATCTGGGATGCAGACGGTAATCAATTTGTTGATTTTTGTGGAAGCTGGGGGCCACTGATTTTAGGCCATAACCATCCAAAAATCCGTGAGAAGGTTACCGAAGTGATGCAGAACGGAATGAGTTTTGGTGCACCAACTGCTTTAGAAAATGAATTGGCAGAACTGATTATTAAAAATAACCGTTTTGTAGAAAAAATTCGTTTCACGAGTTCTGGTACTGAGGCTGTGATGTCGGCGATTCGTTTGGCCAGGGGATTTACCGGCAGAGATAAAATCATCAAATTTGAAGGCTGTTACCACGGTCATAGCGATTCATTATTAGTAAAGGCAGGTTCCGGTTTGGTTACTTTTGGTGAAACGTCATCAGCAGGGGTTCCAAAATCTTTCGCTGAAGAAACCATCGTAATACCTTTAAATGATACAAATGCCATTGAACAAGCTTTCAATCAGTTTAAAGATCAGGTAGCGGCTGTAATTATCGAAGGTATTCCGGCAAATAATGGCTTGATCATGCAGGATGAAGAATATATCAAATTCTTACGTAAAATCTGTACAGATAACAAGTCTCTGCTCATTTTTGATGAAGTCATCACTGGTTTCAGGGTTGGTTTTGAAGGTGCAGCTGCGCATTATGGTATCACACCAGATATTGTAACTTATGGAAAAATCATCGGTGGGGGCTTACCTGTGGGGATGTATGGTGCCTCTGCTGAAATTATGGGGCATATTTCTCCTGATGGAGGTGTTTATCAGGCAGGTACTTTATCGGGTAATCCGGTTGCGATGGCTGCAGGAATTGCGACACTAACAGAACTCAGCAGATCTGGTTTTTATAAAGATCTAAATGCTAAAACACAAGATTTCGTAGCCAGCATTCAACGATTTGCTACAGCCAGAAATTATAAATTTAAAGTTTTTACGATAGGTTCTATTTTTTGGTTTGCCTTTACTGAGAAAGATAAAATTCAATCTGCTGATGATATTGATGCCGGAAGCATGGATAAATTTAAGATCATGCACCGTGAATTGCTCAATAGAGGGATTTATTTAGGCCCATCGGGTTATGAGGTTGGTTTCGTATCTGCGGCCCACACCAAAATAGAATTGGAGAAAGCAAAACGTGCTATTTTTGAAGCATTGGATTTGGTGTTTAAGAAGTAAAAGTTTTACCACAGAGAGCAAGGAGATTTCACAGAGAACAGAGAGTTTTGTATTAGAAGTTGTCATTGCTTCATGTCTCGAAATAAAGAAAAGCGTTAAATAAATCTGTGTAATCAAACAATCTGTGCAATCAACCCGAAGGAACAAATGAAGAAATCTATAATTATATTTTACGCATTATTGCTTTATGCATTAATCCAGTTAGTTTCATGGGGAACTTTGGTTGTGCGTTTGCAGCCAAGCCGCATGACAATGATTATGGGGGAAGGGTCCGTCTTTCTTTTTTTGCTTTGTATCGGCGGTTATTTTCTGCATCAGTCGCTTAAACGTGAAGATAAACTTCGTGAACAACAGCAGAATTTCCTAATGTCGATTACGCATGAATTAAAATCGCCACTGGCAGCCATAAAACTTTCTATCCAAACCATTGTTAAAAGAGATCTGGATAAGGCCCGTCAGGTTTCTTTGTTAAATAATTCATTAAAAGATATTGAACGTTTGGATGATCTGGTTGAAAACATGTTGTTGGCTACTAAAATTGAAAATCGTTCCTATAGTTTTCCGAAAGAAGAATTTAATTTTTCTGAATTGGTTTATAAGATCACAGATAGGTTGCAAGTTCACTCCTGCGGTAATGAGCAATTGATTAATGCGCAAATTCAGCCAAATCTGCAGATTGTAGGTGACAAATTTGCCTTATCGTCAGTCGTGACGAATTTGATAGAAAATGCAGTAAAGTATTCGAGCCCTTGTGATGAGATAAATGTGCTTTTGCATCAGGTTGAAGGGCATATTCAACTCAGTGTAATTGATAAAGGGCCGGGTATTTCAGATGCCGAAAAAATGTTGATATTTGATAAGTTTTACCGGGTTGGTAATGAGAATGTCAGGAAAGCGAAAGGAACAGGTTTAGGCTTGTTTATTGTGAAAGAGGTTTTACAATACCATGATGCAGATATTACAGTAAAAGATAATCTGCCTCAAGGAAGTATTTTTGAAGTAACATTTAGTTAATCTCAATTATGTCACAAAAATTAAGAATTCTATTGGTAGAAGACGAGGATCACTTGTTAGATGCTATCAAATTAAACCTCGAACTGGAGGGTTATAAAGTTCACGCCGTTAAAGATGGCAAAACAGCTCTTAAAGTTTTTAAAGAGGAGCGTTTTAATCTTATTGTATTAGATGTTATGCTTCCCGAAATGGATGGTTTCCAGGTGTGTGAAACGATTCGTCTGGAAAATGCAGAAGTTCCGATTATGTTCCTGACAGCCAAAAACACTTCTGAAGACCGTGTTTTAGGTTTAAAAAAAGGAGCAGATGATTATTTAGTTAAGCCTTTCAACTTAGAAGAATTGATTCTTCGTGTGGGTATTTTAGTTAAACGCAGCTTAAAATCTGATGATCTGAAAGAGTTAAACTCTTATAAAATCGGTGATAAAACAATCTATTTTAATTCTTTTGAATTGAAAAATGATGATGGTACCATTACACCATTGACCAAAAAAGAAACGATGTTGTTAAAGCTTTTAATTGAGCGTAAGAATGATGCCGTTTCTCGTGAGCAAATTTTAGAAACCGTTTGGAATTATGATGTTTATCCATCAACCAGAACAATTGATAACTTTATCTTAACGTTCCGAAAGTATTTTGAGCCAGACCAGAAAAATCCGGTTTATTTTCATTCGATTCGTGGGGTAGGCTATAAATTCACTGATATCCATTAATGTATAACAGTCTTGGCAGGTATGTATTGATGGCTGTTTTTTTACTGGCAGCATTGGTTTGTATCTTTTATACTCAGTATGAGCTGGCGGCTGTCGCTGGTTTTCTTTTTCTTTTTATCATTTGGAGTCACTTTAGGCATAGTTCTGTTTTAATGGCATCCAAATATTTTAAAAATAATGATTTTGTAAAAGCTAAACTAATGTTGGCTGAAGTACCTAATCCAGAAAGATTATCAAGAAACCGAAGGGGCTATTATGAATTTATGCAGGGCAATATGGCCCTGAAAGAAGAAGATTATGATAAGGCCGAATACCATTTTCAACTGGCCAGCCGGTTCCCGGTGGGCGGTAAGAACCAGAAAGGTTATGTGCTGATTCATCTTGCCAATCTTGCCTTAAGAAAGAAAGATAAGGAAAAAGCAGAAGCCTATACAAAACTGGCTAAAGAGCTGGCAGAATCGACCCGATCAAAAGAAATTATTGCGAAGGTTGAAAGGGAAATCAGCAAATTATAATATTAATATTGTCATTTTGAATAACGAAGCATCAGTTTAGGAATAAAAAGGTACTTCGTTTTTTTTTTATTTATAGCTTTGCATCATTAATTTTTTTCCGTTCGTCATCCTGAATTTAGTTCAGGTTTTAATTATAAAGAAAGATGCTGAAATAAATTCAGTATGGCGATTTAATGGAATAGCAACTACAAATCATGAAGAATAACTTATTTTTAGACGCTGCATTCTCAAAACAAACAGAACGTCCGCCAGTATGGATGATGCGTCAGGCTGGTCGTTTTATGCCGCAATATTGGGAGATCAAAAACAAATACTCTTTTTTAGAGATGTGTAAAACGCCTGAAATTGCAGCCGATGTTACCATGTTGCCTGTAGATTTATTAGGAATTGATGCCGCGATTTTATTCTGCGATATTTTAGTAACGGGCGAAGCAATGGGTGGCGATTTGAGTTTTACCCAAGGTGTTGGTCCTAAATTTGCCAATCCGGTACGTACTGCTCAGGACATTGAAAATTTAAATGTGGATTGTTTGGATGAGTTACAATATGTAGCTGATGCGATTAAAGTAATTCAACAACGTTTAGATGGAAATATACCACTAATTGGTTTTGCTGGCGCACCTTTTACGGTAATGAGCTATTTAATTGAAGGTGGATCGTCTAAAGATTTCAAATTAACCAAACTCTTCATACATAACCAACCAGAGTTAGCGCACAAACTTTTGGGTAAAATTGCAAAGGTAACCGCAGATTATCTGAACCTGCAGATTGCTGCTGGCGTAAATGCTGTTCAGATTTTCGATAGTTGGGCGCTTGCCTTATCATGGAATGATTACCAGGAGTTTTCGCATCGTTACATTCAGGAAATTATTGCCAACCTAAACAGAAAAGATATTCCGGTAATTTCTTTCTGTAAAGGAAGTTCGGTTTTTGCGCCGATTATGGCAGAAGCTAAACCAGACGTAATTTCTGTTGACTGGAATGCTGATTTATTAAATATCAAGAATGCTTTGCCTGCGGGTATTGCCGTTCAGGGAAATTTAGATCCACATATTTTATATGCAGATCAATCCGTAATTAAAGCACAGATTCATAAGTTATTCGAACGCATGCGTGGAACTGAAGGTTTTATCTTCAATTTAGGACATGGTATTATGCCGGATATTCCTTTCGACAACGTAAAGTATGCAATTGAGGTGGTAAAGGAATTTAGGTATTAAAGCCCTAAATTCCTAAGGTAGGCTTTGAACGGCGGATATAAATTGTTATATTTAAATATGGAAACACTTATTATAAATATTCCTGAAAAAAAAAGTGAGTTAGTTAAACAGCTACTAAAAGAGCTTGGTGTTACTTTTAAAAGAGAAAATTCTAATAATTCTAATCCTGTTCCTAATTCAATCACATTAAAAACTATTAACGATGCTCATATAGGTATTGGAATAGGTGAACCAATTACAGATATAAAAACCTATATCGACTTATTATAATGTTTGTTTTAAAACCAACTAATCAATTTGATAAGGATGTTAGGTTAATGAAAAATCGTTCAACAAAGAATGCTGATTTCATTAAAGATTTTTTATTTAAATTAGAAATTGATGGAGCTGTTGGAATTGAAAAGAAATATCGCCCTCATAAATTAATTGGAAATTATAACAATAATTGGGAGGCTCATATTAAACCTGATTTGTTAATCATTTGGTTTGAAGTAACGGAAGAAAGAGTAATAATCTTATTAAGAGTTGGAACACATTCTGATTTATTTTAAATCAAACATTTATTTCTTCAACGTCTAATGATAGAAACCCTGCAGCCCTATTATCCATACTTTCTTGCGGTACATATTGTATTTGTCATCAGCTGGATGGCTGGGTTATTCTATATTTTAAGTCTTTTTATTTACCATACCGAGGCAACTGAAAAGCCGGAGCCTGAAAAAAGTATTCTTCTCCAGCAATTCACTAAAATGGAAGCTACTTTGTGGAAAATTATTGCTGTTCCGGCAATGGTTATTTCTGTTATGGCAGGTGTTTCCATGCTGACATTACATCCTATGCTATTACAGATGCCCTGGATGCATGTTAAACTTGGTTTTGTAATCGGTTTGCTAATCTATCATTTCATCTGCCAGAATATTGTGAAGCAACTTAAAAACAATCAATTTAAAATGAGCAGTTTTCAGTTGCGCCTGTGGCGGGAATTGGCGACAATCTTTATGATTGCTATCGTTTTTGTGGTTATCCTTAAAGATGCGATTAACTGGATTTATGGTTTAATTGGCATTATGGGGGTAGCAATGGCAATTATGATTGCAGTTAAGCTGTACAAGAATTACCGGCTGAAGAAATAAGCTTTTAAGAATAGAACTGAAAGATTAAATCAGAAAGTCAAAATCCAATGAAGTGCTTTGTTTGCTTTTCGTCAACTTGTATTCAATTCTAGGTACTTTGATCCTCACGCCTTTATACTTTACGAAAAACTATTCTAAATTTGAGCGATAAAATCCAAGCACATGTTCATAAACACAGGTTTGAAAAAGGCCTTACTCTTCCTAACTTTTTCATTCACATCCTATTTCGCAGCAGCACAATTCAATCAATCGGCTTTTGAAAACAGAATCCGTCCTGATAGCAGTTTAATCAATGAAGTTCATTTTAACTTTTACAATTTAAACTATGTTCGGAACTACGAATATACTAACGATTTTCATGATGGTTATACCCTTTACGGGACACAGTTACAGCCACAGATCGTTTATTATGCACATCCGAATCTGGCCATCACCGCAGGTGCATTTATAAGAAAAGATTTTGGCAGAAATGGGGTTACAGATGCCAAACCATTGTTTAGCTTAAAATACCATAAAAGAAATTTAACCCTTGTTTTCGGAAGTTTGGAAGGAGGAATTCAGCATAAATACATAGAACCACTTTATGATTTTGAAAGAATAATTACTACGCCAATTGAATATGGAACACAGCTATTGATAGAGCGGAAGAAATTTAGTTTAGATGCCTGGATTGCCTGGCAGAAAATGATTTACACCGGAGAGGCTGCGAAAGAGGAAATAATAGGTGGTTTATCAACCGAAACTACTATTGCTGAAAATAATGGATGGAAGTTTAGTTTGCCTGCCCAGTTCCTGGCTTTCCACCAGGGCGGACAAATTGATGTGTTAAAGGAAATTCCGATTAGTACGGTTTTTAACGGCGCTACGGGTTTAAAACTGCATAAAGATATTAGTGCGAATATCAAACAGGTTTATACCGATAACTATATTGCGGTTTACAAAGATTTTTCGCCTGATAAAAGACGAGCCTATCAAGGTGGTTTTGGTATGTGGCTGAATGCTGGCGTGGAAAGTAAATGGGGCAGCTTAGTGGCATCATACTGGAAAGGAAATAATTTTATTTCGATAAAAGGTATGCCTTTGTATGAATCTGTTTCAAGTAATTTATATACCAATGGCTTAAAGCAAAGTGGAAGAAATATCATTTCGCTGCGTTATGCCTATCAGAAGGAACTTATTCCACATTTATATCTGGATGTTCGGTTCGAACCACATATTGATCTGGATCATACCGATAAACAATTGCAGTTTAACCACTCTTTTTTCTTAACGTATAAACAGGATTTTAAATTGTTTAAGGTGAAGAAAGCCGAAAGGTAAAAGTGTAAGGTTTAGGGTGATTCAGCTGATCCATTTCAAACCTCGTAGGTTTTCAAAACTTACGAGGTTTCTTGTTTTTAAACTGTTCCCTGATTTCTAAACCCGATAGCAGCGAAAAACACGAAGGTGAGGAACGAGCCAAGGCTTTGAAGCGAATAGCGGGACGAACGCTTAAAAAATGCTCTGCCTTTGCTTTTCAAATCAAAAAACTATAACTTTCTAAAAATTAAACATCAAATATCTATCTGAAAATCAATATCTATCTGATAATTTTAACTTTATTTAACTTTTTTTTGCCTCCCATGCAACCAATGTTTGTTATCTGCCATCTTCTATATACAAACACACAATGAAATTGACGCGAAGCTATACAATAAACGATTTGATGGAAGGCTGCAAAACCGGCGACCGGAAAATGCAGGAATTGCTTTACAGGCAAACTGCACCGAAAATGTTGGCTGTTTGTATGCGTTACGCAAAAGATAAAATGGAAGCTGAAGATGTATTGCAAATGGCTTACATCAAGATTTTTCAAAAGATAAAGGAATACAGGGGTGATGGTTCTTTTGAAGGTTGGATCAGAAGGGTAATGGTAAATACTGCCATTGAAAGTTACCGGAAAAATTTACGGAGTCTGAATGTAGTTGATATTGATGAAGCATACGAACAACCTTCAACCGGATTTGATTTTGGTACACTGGGTATGCAGGATCTAATGAAGGTAATACAAAAATTAGCGGATGGTTACCGGATGGTTTTTAATATGTATGTAATTGAAGGTTATTCACACAAGGAAATCGGTGAAACACTGGGTATTTCTGAAGGTGCAAGTAAATCGCAATTATCAAGGGCAAGGGCGATATTAAAAGAAGAAATTATAAAAATGGAGGGATTTGGTTATGCAACCTATACAGGATAAAGATTTTGATCAGTTATTTAAAAATGCTTTTGAAGATGCAGAAATCGCACCCGCTAAAGATTTATGGGGCAGGATTGAAAGTAAAATAGAACCGAAAAGTAAAAGAATTATACCCATTTACTGGTTATCGGCAGCAGCAGTACTATTAATCGCTACCGCGAGTGTTTTGGTTTATCAGCAGCAGGATGTTAAACCGAAACAGTTTGCAAATCATATAACACCTAAAGTAGCTAAACCAGCAATTGAAAAATTACCAGTTACAGATACTGCTAAGGCTGTAATCACTCCAGCTGAAAAAATAGAACGGGTTTTACCTGAGGCTTCAAAACCCGTTGAAATGATTGCAAAAAGTTCAGAAAAAGAAAAGACTGCTCCTGCTGGAAGTCAGAAGCCAATTACTTCGCCTGAAATACCAAAGCGAGAAACCTTAATGGCTAAAACTGAAACACCTCAGAAGGATCTTAAAACTAAAATTGAGGAAGCGATATTAAAACCTCAGGAAGAAGTTATTCTGGCTGCAAATACCAGCACTATTTTACCGGATGAGGTGGCGGGAGAAAATGATCAACCTGAAAAAAGAGGAATCCGTAATGTGGGTGATGTAGTTAACCTGATCGTAAATAAAATGGATAAAAGGAAAGATAAATTAATCCAGTTCAGAACAGATGATGATGATTCTTCCATATCTGCAGTAAACATCGGGCCTTTTAGAATTGGTAAGAAAAACAGGAAATAAACCAAATTAGAGGGTGATAAGACTTGGTAGGTTCAACCATTCTTTCATTCAACTGATCAATCATTTAATTAAAAACAACTCATTCATTTTATAATTCTCTCATTCAATAATTCTCATTTAAAAAAACACACAACATATGAAACATCTCATTTTTACAACACTTTTGGTAAGCGGGCTTACCGGTGTTATGGCTCCAGGTGCTTTTGCACAACAAGATACCGTAGTGAAAGATACGGTGATGAAAAAGAAAGCAAAATATACGATAAATATTGGTGGGGGAAGCCTGATCACAAAAAATACAGATTCTTTAGATAAAGTTAAGAAAGGTCGTTTTGTTGGTGGTATTACCTTTACCAGAGTTGATCTGGGCTTTTCAAGGTTAGTTGATAATGGTAGTTTTAATTTATCACCTACCAATGAATTTTTAGATTATAAAGGTGGTAAAACCAGTACGTTCTCTTTCGATGTTTTACAATTTGGTTATCGTTTTAATTCGAACTTTAAGGTTTATGTAGCGGGCGGTTTCGACTGGACATTAATTCGTTTAAGGGATAACATTACCATTCAGAAAAATCAACCTACATTAGCCTATGTAAATGAAAATATCGCTTTCTCCAAGAATCGTTTTTCCAGTAGTTATGTTCACATTCCTTTAAACTTTGAATTACGCACCAAAGAAAACGACAAGGGCAAAAGGTTCTATTTTATTTTAGGCCCTGAAGTGAGCTTTCTTTTAAATGGAAAAATAAAACAGATTAGCGATGAACGTGGAAAAGAAAAACAATATGATAATTACCACTTCCAGTCGGTGCGTTATGGTGGTACATTTAGGTTAGGTTATGGTGGTTTTGGCTTATTTACCAAATACTATTTCAACGATATGTTTAATACAACAGCACAGGCAGGTTTGAAAAACATGAGCTTCGGCGTAACCTTTGGACTAAATTGATTTTAAACCCTGAAAAGGGTATTTGATCAAAACAACACACAGTAAATCCTGTTTCGGTTAGGCGAGGCAGGATTTTTTGTTTTATAATATTTCTAAAAACATAGTTGGTGTAAGTACGCTAAGCTTACTTTTCTTATAATCATTAATATTACGAGTGATGATGGCATTAATGATGCCATTACTTTCGGCTGAAAAATTTTGAAGGGCATCTTCAAAATCAGAAAATTCAGAATCAATAGCTTTTAAAATAGTATTTTTTTCGATCGTTAATACATCTAAGAAAACTAGTAACTGTTTAAAGTCATTCATAATCAATTTATGTTGAAAATGTTTCCTTAACAAATAATAAGTATTACTTATAATTAAACCTGTAATAAATCCTTTAACCTTTCCTCTTTCACAGAGTGCTAAAACCTTTGAAGAGTGATCAAAAAATGGTTGTCTTTGAAGAAGAAAGTCTAATAAAATATCAGAATCGATAACAATGTTATTCATTATCCCAGTATTTTTTATATTTTTCATCCCTAATTTTCTCTAATTCTTTTTTATAATCATAATCTGCAGGCAAATTAATTTTAGGACGATTAGCTAATAATGATTTTAACAGTGGAGAAAGTTCTTCTTGAACAGGCTTAATTTCTTCTCTTGCAATTACAGCTTTCAAGTAATTTTCTACAACAGCAGACAAACTTCTCCCTTGCTCTTGTGCATAAGCCTTCGCCCGTTTAATTACAGACTCATCTATGGTTAAGGTTAGCTTGGTATTCATAATCTTCTTATTATTGACGTCAAGATGTATTGATGTAAAGATACATGGATGTACTTGCACGTGCAAATTTTAATAAAAATACACGTGTGATATTTTTAGCTATGAGCTTTAGTCTCTTAGTTTATTTAATTGTGTAATATTCTTTTGCTTTAAACTTTAGTCTTTCTGCTTTAAGCTTTATCTTTACCTCTGTGAGCGATACCATTATCAGCGTAAGAAATTTAACCAAACAATACCAGGCTGATCAGGCTGGCGGAATTAAAAACATTAGTTTTGATATTAATAGGGGGGATGTGGTAGCCATTATTGGCGAAAGCGGAAGCGGTAAATCAACTTTATTAAAATCCATTTATGGTCTATTAAAAACAGATTCAGGCGAAATCTTTTTTGAAAACGAACGTATTAAAGGACCAGATGAACAACTAATCCCCGGGCATAAACAGATGAAAATGGTAACGCAGGATTTTTCACTGAATATCTATGCAAAGGTTTATGATAATATTGCCTCACAATTATCCAATACTGATCTTAAAACCAAGGCTGAAAAAACTTTGGCTATTATGGAACACCTTCGGATTCTTCCCTTAAAAAACAAGAAGATTATTGAACTAAGTGGTGGTGAGCAACAACGTGTGGCGATTGCTAAAGCCATGGTTTCTGATACAAAGGTATTGTTGTTAGATGAACCTTTTAGTCAGGTGGATGCCTTATTGAAAAACCAGTTAAGGGCGGATATCAAACGTGTTGCCGCCGAAACCGGTGTTACTGTAATCCTGGTTTCTCATGATCCGGCCGATGGCTTATTTCTGGCCGATCAGCTGTTGATTGTTCGTGAGGGAGAACTTTTGCAAACCGGTAAGCCATCAGAAATTTATCAAAAACCTAAACACATTTATACGGCCCAGATTTTAGGCAATGCTGTGGTGCTATCCCGTGGTGATGCTGAAAAAATCGGACTAAAAACATTTTCAGCTCATGTGGTTTTTTATCCGGAATGGGCAGAAATCTCTAACAATTGGAATAGCAGGCGTTTTGAAGTGAAAGACGTTTATTACAAAGGTTTTTATGATGAACTGCTATTGGAACGCAATGGTGTAACCATTCGTGCTTTACAGCTGAATAGGGGTGAACATAAAAAAAACGACTACGTTCAGTTGAACATTAGTCATTTTCTGGAGTTTTAGCTATAATTATAATTAACCGCATTTTTATTAAAAGTTATAAGTATGGTTATAACTTTTATTTATATTTGTAATATTTATAAGTATAATTATAAGTTATGAATATCCCAAGCCATATTTTAAAAAGGGAAAAGTATATTGCTCAAATACAGCCTTTCATTCGAAAAAATCTAGTTAAAGTACTTACTGGGCAACGTAGGGTAGGGAAAAGCTATATAGTTTTTCAGCTGATCAATCATATCCTTGAGCAGGATGAGCACGCAAATATCATTTACATCAACAAAGAAGATTTACAGTTTGATTTTATTAAAGAAGCAAATGATCTGAATAGTTATATCACCTCAAAAATAAAATCTGACGTGCATAATTACATTTTTATTGATGAGATACAAGATATAATTGATTTTGAAAAAGCCATAAGGTCTCTTTTACTGAATGAAAGTAACGATATCTATATCACAGGGAGCAATGCAAAAATGCTCTCAGGTGAACTTTCTACTTATTTGAGTGGTAGATATATAGAAATTACCATATACAGCTTATCTTATTCAGAATTCTTATTGTTTCATAAGCTGGAAAATAATGAAGGAAGTATGGAGCATTATTTTAAATATGGTGGCTTACCCTATTTAATTAATCTTCCTTTAAATGAGCAAGCATTTGAATACCTCAAAAGTATCTATACTACAATTTTGTTTCGCGATGTTATTTCAAGATATCATTTAAGAACCAGTATTTTTTTGGAAAAGTTAGTGCTTTTTTTAGCAGATAATATTGGAAGTTTGTTCTCGGCAAAAAAAATCAGTGATTTTCTCAAATCTCAACAAACCAAAATAGCTCCAAATCAAATTCAGTTATATGCCAAATATCTGGTAAATGCATATATCATACATGATGTAGATCGATATGACATTATCGGAAAGAGAATATTTGAAATAGGTAGCAAATTTTATTTTGAAAATACGGGTATTAGAAATGCCATTGTAGGATACAGGCCACAAGATTTAAGTAAATTACTCGAAAATGTAGTGCATAACCATCTTTTATACTTGGGATATAAAACAAAGGTAGGTACACTAAATACAAAAGAAATAGATTTTCTCGCAGAGCGTAACAATGAGCTTATTTATGTACAGGTTGCACTAAAATTGGATGATGAAGCAACAATTAAGAGAGAATTTGAAAACCTGCTTCAAATTGATAACAATTACCCTAAATATGTAATTACCAATACCCGATTTAATGGTAATACTTATAAGGGCATACAACATATTTATATCCGTGATTTTTTAATGTGGGAATAATAGAGCATAAAAAAAACGACTACGTTCAGTTGAACATTAGTCGTTTTTTAGGGTTTTAGCAGAATGTATTGATGCCAAGGTCTCCTAAGTTTTAGTAATTCTATATATATTACTTATAAGTAAAGGTAAATGCCACAGGTTTAGTAGGAACTGTATTATTAGAGTTATGAACAGTGATAAAAATATCTCTATTAAATAAATCATAACTATAATCATGATCTTGATATGTACATGGAAGTTGAATTCTTTTTAATGAAGGGCGATCAGGTCTTGTACCAGCGGTGTCATTATTTTCGTCTGTTATTAAAGTTAATGACAGTAATTCGAATATTTCTAAATCATTTATTGTTGATCCAAAATTAAAAGAATAGCTATTCCCATCTGGATTAAGGATCCATTGATCAGCATTGATAGATACTTCAGAACTAATCCCTCGCTCTGGTCTGGGTGTTATAGGTTTTATTGGTGGTGTGTATGATATATTATATTCAGGATTATTTCTTTCATTATGACCTAACGTCTCTCTAGGTGTATTTAAATAGCGATAGGTTGAAAGCTGATCTTCTTCATAAGGTATTTCTGTTATTTTTATCTTTCCTAGCCTAAAGATGTTATCTATTTTAATTCCTGGAACATAAGGAGAAGCATCAAATGTTATTTTCAAGGCAGATTTTGATTCCTTCATGGAAAATTTTACCTGATGATTTCTTGCTAGTATAGAGAAATCAGGATCAGCTATTAATTTTGAATATCTTCCAACACTCTTTTCTACTGGAGTATAGACGGCTACACATGGACTCTGTGATGTCGTAGGCAGGTTAGCATTATCATCCAATTTAACCCAAAATACACCATTATATCTCGTTCCAGCTGTCCCATTACCGTCCCAATTATGATCGTTGACTCCTACAATCTCGATAAGATAGGATTTGTTAGCTTGAAAGGGATACTCTACTGAAATTGCATTATTTTCTCGTTGGCCGGTTGACATATTTCCAAATGCATATATGCTCATAGAATATGTCGTTGAAGTATTGGTATATGTAGGAGCTATAAGCACTCTTCCACTGGTCCTAACATTATATCCATTAACAGGTAATGGATTTGGACCAAATTGATGATAAGTTGGACACCCACCGTTTGCCCAATAGTTAGGGTTATAAACTCCGTCTCCGGAATACATTTGTGGAGTTCCTGTAAAATCGATTACTGCATTTTGACCAAATGAATTTGTAAACATAAAAAACAAACTCAAGGCTACCGTTAATTTTAAAAATCTCATAATTATTTTTTGTAATAGGTAGTTTCTGTTTTAGTAATCGACCCAATGATCTCTTTTCTTTGAAGCACCAGTTCATTTTCTTTCAGTGATAGTATGGGAATTTTTTGAGGAATATCAAAAATACTGTATTCTAAAAAGTACTGATCTTCCTCCTTAGTTAGCTTATAGCCTTGCTGCCTATTATCAGTTACCAAAAAATCTTTATTGATAAGATACCCAAGAGTATAGGACTTGACATAAACACTACTGTCTGCGACAACAGTTGTTCCATTCTTATCAGTAATTGCGTTCAAAACTTTTGTAGGCACCCAATTACCCACGATTTCTGAGTTCATTAATAAGTCCTCTTTTTTCAAAGATGAATTTTCTTGTTTCTTGCAAGAATTTAAAATGGAAAATAGTGGAATTATCCACAATAAAAATTTTCTTTTCATTTATTACTTTTTTGTATTACAAATATATAAGTAACATAATAAAAAAAAATAATATTATTATATATATGATTTTGTATGTATAATATTACATTAATATATTATAAAATATAATTATCTATTTTAGATTTTAACAAAAAAAACGGCTAAGTTGTGTTTAACTCAGCCGTGATATGTAGTATTAGATCTTAATCTATTGTTGTGATCTTACCAGTACAATTTTAATACGGGTTTTAGATGTTGGAAAAGCAGGGTATGAACTACGATCAGATCTTTGCAAGTCAATTTCTAAAGTCTTATTTACTTTATCCACTAAATAGCTATATGAGTTAAAGGCATAAACATTAGGAATTTGTTCATAATTGTCTACATCTCCTCGAGAAATATAAACTAATATTCCATCATCTTCAAAAGTGGCTTCATCAAGTACATCAGATATATTTATTATAGAATATAATGTAATTCCATCAACATCTTGCTTCCAATCTGATGGATTTAAATATGCAATAATAGTTTTGTTAGGAATATTCTGAACAAGTGTTTCTTTCTTGCAAGATGCCAAACCTAGTGTGGCGATGCAAAGCATGAGGATAGTAAGTTTTTTCATGTTGATTTTGTTTATTTGTGTGTGTTAATTGTCTTAATACAAAACAACTGCCAAAAATGCTGAATCATACAATGTGGATTAATTATTGTTTAATCGCTATCACACAATAATAAAATTTGAATTAATTCCTTCACAATGAGAATGTTTTTTAGGGTTTTGCCGTGGTTAATTTTGCTTGTAGCCGGCTATTTTTTTATCTCCAAAAAGTTCAGCATCAGTACATCCGTTGAAAGTAAACATCAACTGCTGGTAGAGAAAATAGAGGCTATAGGCAAATTGGAGCTGGTTCGCTATCAGATTAGTGATGTACTGGAACACAAAAATAAAACAGATTTTTTACCGGAGGCCAGTGTTTTACTCATTGTAAAAGCAGAAGCTGTAGGTTGTATTGATCTCACAAAAGTTACAAAAGACCATATCCAGGTCAATGCTGATTCTGCTGTAGTAAATTTACCACAGCCAGAGATTTGCTATGTAAAAATTGACCACAAAAACTCCAGGGTTTACGATACTAAAATGGCTTATTTCAGGGAGGCTAAGCTGGTAGACGAAGCTTATAAGGCCGCTGAACAAAAGATAACCTCCGAAGTAAAAAAATCAGATATTTTAGCACAGACCAAAACCAATGCAGCAAGTGTACTGAAACCTATAATTGAAGGCCTGGGCTATAAAAATGTACGTTTGACTTTTGAGTAGCAATACATATACCACCTCAGACACCTGATAACGTTTAAGTAGTTTTGGGTTGCTGAGGTGGTTAAATTTATTATAAAAAATCTTCCCGGTGTGGATTGAAAATATCGATTAACAATCCTGCTTCTAAACACACTACACCATGGTATACGCGTGTTGGCGCAAAAAAGATATCCCCTTCGTTAAGAATCTTTTTATCATCGCCCATGGTCACTTCAAAGCTTCCTTTGGCTACATAACTCAATTGCAAATGCGGATGGTTGTGAATGGTACCAATTGCACCTTTCTGAAAGCTGACCTTTACCAACATCAGGTGCTCATCAAATGGCATTACTTTACGCTTTACACCAGGACCTAAATTGTCCCAATCGATATCGTTATCTTCTATTAATGTTTTGTTGGGTAAATCTTTAAAATTCATGATGCGTTTTATTTACCATGTAAGAAATGTAAGTTAAGATCTATTGTTTTCTCTGCGAATAGATTGGCATCCTTTTCGGTTAACTCCTTTAAACTAAATACTCAAATAAAGTCTGATCCTGGTTCAACTCAATAATCTCAAATTTAAAATCTTTCATGCGCTGCAATAAACTGGCATAATCGTTTTTATTTGAAAGTTCAATTCCAACTAAGGCTGGCCCATTTTCCTTATTGGTTTTTTTGATAAACTCAAAGCGGGTAATGTCATCCTGCGGACCTAAAACTTCATTCACAAATAATTTTAGGGCACCTGGTCGCTGTGGGAAACGAACAATGAAATAATGTTTCAGGCCTTCAAAAAGTAAAGATTTCTCTTTAATTTCCTGCATGCGTTCAATGTCGTTATTGCCACCACTAATCACACATACCACGTTTTTGCCTGCAATCTGATCTTTTACCTGTTCTAATGCAGCAACAGATAAGGCACCGGCAGGTTCTACAACAATCGCATCTTCATTATAAAGCTTTAAAATGGTGGTGCAGATTTGTCCTTCAGGGATTAAATAAGTAGAACTTAGCAATTCTTTACAATACTGATAGGTGATCCATCCCATTCTTTTTACCGCTGCACCGTCTACAAAACGCTCTATATTTTCAACAGTTATTGGTCCGCCATTTTTTAATGCTTCGCTTAATGATGGTGCGCCCATTGGTTCAACACCGAAAATTTTTACAGCAGGCTTTACGGTTTGCAGGTAGGCAATCACGCCTGAAGCTAAACCACCACCACCAACCGGAACGATTATGGCATCTAGCTCTGGCAGATCTTCATAAATTTCCATCGCAACGGTAGCCTGTCCTTCAATTACTTTATCGTCATCAAAGGGAGGGATAAAGGTTGAGGCTTTTTCTTCAGCATAAATCAGGGCTTCCTTTAAACAATCATCGAAGGTATCGCCAACTAAAATGATTTCAATATTATCGCCCCCAAACATATTAACCTGTTTAATCTTTTGCTTTGGCGTAATCTCAGGCATAAATATCACACCCTTAATCCCTAGCTTCTTGCATGAATAGGCTACACCCTGGGCATGATTTCCGGCACTTGCACAAACCACGCCATTTATTAAGGCCTCTTGCGGCAATGAACTGATTTTGTTATATGCACCACGCAGTTTATAGGAACGAACAATCTGCAAATCTTCCCTTTTTAAATAAATATTTGCATTATAACGAGCAGAAAGGCCGGCGTTAAATTCTAAAGGCGTACGTTTTACCACGCCTTTAAGTTGTTGCGATGCAGCATTAAAATCCAATGTATTCAGTATTGTTGTGTTCATTGTTGTCATATCAGGTAAAGAGAACTCAGTACAAGATCATTATTCTCTTCTATTTTTGTAAAGCAGGTTACTGTACTTTTTGGTTATTGCAGTCCTGCTATTCGTTCCAATCTTTTTAAAACTCCTGTCCTGCAGAAGAATGAAGATCCATTTTCATCGGTTCCAGATGCTTCGTGCCTCAGCATCACATGATATTTAAGGTTGATGCAATTAAAAAGTATTTCCACTGCTATCAGGTTTAGGAAACTTAAGTCAGTGCATTAAATTGAAAATGCTAACTGTTTAATGCAAAACCCTTAACTTTTCACGCCATTCGCGGCTCACTTTTAGTTTAGTCTTGAACCTTTTAACTGCTACGCTAAATGCAGGGCAACCAGATGGTTTAAATCATGATCATTAATGCCTTGTTTGCTATCTGCTAAAACCAAAAACTGTTTATAAACCATATCCAGATTGTCTTTTTCCAATCTATGGCCTAAGCGATCCAGATGGTGTTTCAATGCATGGCGACCGCTCCTCGCTGTCAATACAATTGTTGCATCCGGGAAACCTACATCTTCAGGTTTAATAATTTCGTAGTTTTCACGGTTTTTCAAGAAACCATCCTGGTGAATGCCGGAACTGTGCGAGAACGCATTTCCACCAACAATCGCTTTATTTGGTTGAACAGGCATATTCATTTGGTTTCTGATCATGTGGCTCATTTCGTAAAAGCGGGTAGCATCAATCTGGGTATTTAATCCCAAAATTTTATGGGTTTTTAAAATCATCACTACTTCTTCCATCGACGTATTTCCTGCACGTTCACCGATACCGTTAATGGTACATTCTACCTGCCGGGCACCATGCTGTAAGCCTGAAATTGAATTTGCCGTAGCCAGGCCTAAATCATTGTGGCAGTGAA
Organism: Pedobacter sp. GR22-10; assembly: GCF_026239715.1. Taxonomy (NCBI): domain Bacteria; kingdom Pseudomonadati; phylum Bacteroidota; class Sphingobacteriia; order Sphingobacteriales; family Sphingobacteriaceae; genus Pedobacter; species Pedobacter sp. GR22-10. The sequence goes on along the minus strand of NZ_JAPIVR010000002.1, from coordinate 1,061,921 downwards.
CTGAAATAATTGCATTGTCAATATTTTTTACGTTTTCTTTTAGATAAAGAATTTTAGAACCGTATTGGTCTGGAAGGCAATAACCATTTGTATCCGGAATATTGACTACAGTAGCGCCAGCTGCAATTACCGCTTCAACCATTTTAGCTAAAAATTCAATATCTGAACGGCCGGCATCTTCTGCGTAGAACTCTACATCCTCTACAAATTTTTTCGAATATTTTACCGCTTCTACAGCACGTTCTAAAATTTCTTCGCGGGTACTGTTAAATTTATGTTTGATATGGAAATCAGAAGAACCAATCCCGGTATGAATCCGTGGTCTTTTTGCATAACGTAAAGCATCAACTGCTACATCAATATCATTTTTATTGGCACGTGTTAACGCACAAATAATAGGGTTGGTTACAGCTTTTGATAATTCAATTACGCTGTTAAAGTCTCCCGGACTGGATACGGGAAAACCAGCTTCAATAACATCTACGCCTAGCCGTTCAAGAGATTTTGCGATTTCTACCTTTTGGTTTGTATCTAACTGGCAGCCCGGAACCTGCTCACCATCACGTAAGGTTGTGTCGAATATATAAACTTTGTTTGGGTCGTGAATCATAATCCTAAATTTAAGAGTGAGTAATTTTTTGAGATAAGAATTTTAATACCAATTTGCCCATTTCGGCAGTGCCTAAAACTTTAAATCGGTTAGTGCTTTGATCAGCAATGTCGTGCGTTCTGAAACCTTCTTTCAAAACCTCATCAACCGTGTCTACCAATAATTTAGCTTCATCTTTGAGCCCGAAGCCAATTTCAAGCATTAATGCTGCTGATAGGATAGAGGCCAATGGATTTGCTAAATCTTTACCTGTAATATCATGTGCAGAGCCATGAATAGGCTCGAAGAAACCGGTGCTTTCTCCAACAGATGCGGAGGCTAACATGCCCATTGATCCCGCAATTTGAGAAGCCTCATCAGTTAAGATATCGCCAAATAAATTTGCAGTTAAAACCACATCAAATTTCTTTGGATTTTTGATTAATTGCATGGCCGCATTATCAATAAACATGTGCTCCGTTTCTACATCAGGGTATTGTTTTGCAATCTCCTGAACGGTTTCGCGCCATAGGCGTGAACTCTCTAAAACGTTTGCTTTATCTACCGAGCATAATCTTTTATTGCGTTGCTGCGCCGCCTGATAGGCTTTATGTGCAATACGCTCCACTTCGTAACGGTGATAGATCATTAAATCGGAAGCCGTGTTTCTATCTTCTGAACGGGTTTTTTCTCCGAAATAAACATCTCCTGTCAATTCGCGGAAGAACAAAATATCGGTTCCCCTTAAAATTTCCGGTTTAATGCTTGAGGCTTCCAGAAGTTCATCAAATAGTAATATCGGGCGGAGATTAGCAAATAAACCCAGTTCTTTGCGGATTTTTAGCAGGCCCTGTTCAGGTCTTACTTTTAAGCTTGGGTCGTTATCGTATTTGGCGTGACCAATGGCACCAAAGAGAATCGCATCACTTTTTCTTGCTTTATCTAAAGTTTCGTCAGGCAGTGGCTCGCCCGTAACTTCAATTGCTGCATGTCCCATTAAAGCTTCATCAAAAACAAACTCATGTCCGAAAATTTCTGCAATTTTCTCTAATGCTGCTTTTCCCCATGTGGTTACTTCGGGTCCGATACCGTCTCCAGGTATTACTAAAATGTTCTTCTTCATTGTATGATATATTATCGTCTTTGCCAGTTACGAAGCAATTTTTTGCACTATATTTTCTAGATGGAACTGCTTTGTACCTCGTAATGACGAGTTTTGGTATTTAAACTTTCGACGACTTTTACCTCGCCTTTTTCTAATAATATTCTTTTTTCTATGCAGGTTGGCAACTGCGATTCAAAATGGCCAACGTAAATTAAGGTCATGCCATTGCTACACAGTTCATCAACCAGTTGGTTAAAATGTTGTGTTTGCTGCTGATCCAATCCCTGGCAGGGTTCATCGAGAATTAACAGCTCCGGATTTTTGATAATGGTTCTAGCCAGTAAAACCAATCTTTGGTTACCCAATGGGAGCGTACTTAATAACTCATTTCGGCTTTCTGTTAATCCAAAATAGTTGATCAGTTCATTTACCTGTTCACTTTTTGAATAGGGCAGTTGCTGAAATAAACCTACGGAATCATAAAAGCCCGAGGCGATGCTTTGCCAAACAGTAGCGGTTGGATCAAAATACCAGTGAAACTCGGGAGAGATTAAGCCTATATGCTGTTTAATGTCCCAGATGCTTTCACCACTTCCACGCCTGTTGCCGAATAAATAAAGTTCGTTGGCATAAGATTGTGGATGATCGCCGTTTACCAAGCTTAACAAGGTCGATTTTCCAGAACCATTATGCCCTTGTAAAAGCCATTTTTCGCCAGCCTTAACTTCCCAGTTGATATTTTTCAATACCTGTTTTTCGCCATAGCTAATGTTCACATTAACCATTTTTACAATATTCTGCGAACTATAAACCGGCGATTCTTTTAAGAAATCCGGAATTTCTCTTAAATGGATTTCGGAACTGACAGAGGGTTCTAAAGCATCTACTTGAATTAATTGTCCATCTCTTATTTCGGCAAAAGAATTGATACAGGTTGGTAATTCACTTTCATTACAGATCAAAATCAATTGAACCCCTTCTTCAGCCACCCGGTCCAGTAAAATGTTAAGGTTCTTTCGCGAAGCCGCATCTAAACCTGTATATGGTTGGTCGACAATTAATAACTGTGGTTTTAACCAAAGTGCTTTAACCAGTTGCAGTTTTTTATGTTCGCCGCTGGATAATTCAATTAATTGTGAACTTGCAAATGTCGCAAAACCTAAAGCTTCTAATATCGGTTCTACCTGATCGAAGTGAAGCCCTTTTTCTTTGCCATAACTGACCAACTCTGCATGAACGGTTAAAGTTTCTTTAGCCTGCTGACTGGTATAACGTTGCTGGTAATAAAAATTGGCAACACCTTCTAAGTTTTTAAACTGGTACCAGCTTTCTACATAAAGTACTTCTTTTGGTAGTGTGCTCAATACATCAAAATCAATCTCAATACTTCCCTGAGCTGGAATTAAACCTGCAATTGCTTTTGCTAACGAAGTTTTTCCTGTTCCGCTTTTACCACCAATTACATAATTTTCGCAAACATTCATTGCCCAATACAAATCCTTTAGCACCACTTTGTTGTAGTAACTCAAATTTAAATTCTGTATGTGAACGAATGGTTTAAACATTATCTTGCTTGCTCGAATTCTTCAATTAATTGTTTTTGGTTTAAGATGAAATCGATATCATCATAACCGTTAATCAGACATGATTTTTTGTAAGGATTGATCTCAAAAGATTCCTGAGCACCGGTTTCAATAATGGTTACCGTTTGATTTTCCAAATCAACTTCCAGTGGCGATTTAGCATTCTGATCCACCGCTTTAAAAATCTGGGACAGGAATTCTTCACTCACCTGAATGGGCAACAAACCATTATTTAGCGCATTGCCTTTAAAGATATCAGCAAAGAAGCTGCTGATCACAGCATCAAAACCTGCATCCTGAATAGCCCAGGCTGCATGTTCACGACTACTTCCGCAACCAAAGTTTTTACCGGCAACCAAAATTTTACCGCTATAAGTCGGGTCGTTTAAAACGAAATCAGCTTTAGGTTGATTATCATTTTCGTAACGCCAGTCGCGGAACAAGTTTTCGCCAAAACCTTCACGCGTAGTCGCTTTTAAAAACCTCGCCGGAATAATCTGATCGGTATCGATGTTTTCTATATTTAAGGGCACTACGGCCGATGTTAATGTTGTGAACTTCTTCATTTTAATATGATTTCACTGGTTTAAAAGATTTCACCGATTAAAGTGATTTCATTGATTAATTATTGTTTATTTGCAGCAAAGACTACAAAATTGTAATACTGATAATAACAGTTTGCATTTTGCAATCCTGCTTCTTCCAACCAATTTAACTGGTTATTTAATGATGCCATCATATCAACTTTAATTCGATCGAAGGCACTTTGCTTTTCATCATCTGTTAAATTTGGATGTTGCTTTACGTGGTTTTTCCAGTTTTCAGTATAAATCTTTTCTGCTAAATCGGTTTCACCTAAAACCTGGTCGGCGTTAATCAACCAGCCATCAGATTTTAGTGTTTTTGCGATTTTCCCAAATAACTGTTGTTTCAATTCATCTGGTAAATGATGTATGGCTAAGCCGGAAACTACCAAATCGTAATGATTTTCAGGTAAATCAATGGTTGCAAAATCCGTATTCAAAAAGCTGATGTTCTCATTTCCTACGAAGCGTTCTTTTGCTTTTTTAAGCATATCCTTAGAAATATCTACAAGTGTGATTTTAGCGTCGGGATATTTTTCTTGAAAAAAAGCACTCATTAATCCTGTTCCGGCACCAACGTCCAAAATGTTCTTTACAGTTGAAACTTGTTCAGATAAGGCTAAAGCTGTTCCATAAAAATCATCAAAACAAGGAATCAGAAAACGCCTTTGCCTATCGTACTTTTCCGATACGGCATTAAACTGATTTTGTATTTCTTGTAATTTTTCCATTTTTATTTTATAGCCTTCGTATTTTACAACCTATGTACATTTAAGATTTTGTTGCCTTAAACCTCAGTATAATGTTCAACTGTTGGAAAAGGATCATAAAAGTGATGTAATAAATTTTTCCAATCCTGATAGGCAGCTGAACCTCTAAAGCCTTCAGTATGATCTTCCAATGTTTCCCAATTGACCAGCAGAATATATTTATCAGTTTCTTCAAGGCATTTTTTTAATTGGTGCGAAATGTAGCCATTCATTGATGAAATGATTTTTTGAGCTTCGCTAAAGGCCTTTTCAAAATCAGCAGATAAACCTGCTTTTACGTGTAATATCGCAACTTCTAAAATCATGTTTTATGTTTCTGTTATCGCAATTACTAATGAATAGGTATTTTACAATCTTTAATCTTAGTTTATCCTTGATCTTGCAAAAGCATCTCCCTCACATCAGTAATTACACCAGTAACAGCAGCGGCGGCAGCCGTTAACGGACTAGCCAAGAGTGTACGGGCATTTTGTCCTTGTCTACCTTCAAAGTTTCTGTTCGATGTAGACACACAGTATTTACCAGCAGGGATTTTATCTTCATTCATACCTAAACATGCGCTGCAACCTGGTTCGCGTAACTGGAAACCTGCTGCTTCAAAAATCCGATCTAAACCTTCATTCTTAGCCTGTTGCTCCACTTGTTTTGAGCCTGGAACAATCCAAACCGTTACGTTATCTGCCTTGCGTTTGTCTTTAACGAAATCTGCTACTTCGCGTAAATCTTCAATGCGTGAATTGGTACAACTGCCAATGAAAACATAATCGACCGGTTTGCCGATTAAAGATGCATCATCATCGAAACCCATATAATCCAGTGCCTTTTGATAAGAAAGCTTTTCTTTCTCTGGTTGTGCATTGGTTGCGGGGATATGTTCCTGGATGCCCATACCCATTCCGGGGTTGGTTCCATAAGTAATCATTGGCGCAATATCCGCTGCATCAAAAGTGAGTGCGCTATCAAATTTGGCATCAGCATCGCTGTATAAAGTTTTCCAGTAGGCTAATGATTTGTCCCATTCTTCACCTGCAGGCGCAAACTCTCTTCCTTTAATATAATCGAAAGTGGTTTGGTCTGGTGCGATTAACCCTCCTCTGGCACCCATTTCAATGCTCATGTTACAGATCGTCATCCGGGCTTCCATACTTAAAGCCTCTATTGCCGAACCTGCATATTCAATAAAGTATCCGGTACCACCTGCTGCAGAGATTTGTGAAATGATATAAAGAATAATATCTTTTGCGCCAACGCCTTTACCAAGTTCACCATTTACCTCAATTTTCATGGTTTTGGGTTTCGATTGCAATAAACATTGCGTGGCGAAAACCTGTTCTACCTGCGAGGTGCCGATACCGAAAGCAATTGCACCAAAAGCACCATGTGTAGAGGTGTGACTATCGCCGCAAACCATTGTTTTTCCTGGTAAGGTTATACCTAATTCAGGACCGATGACGTGAACAATTCCCTGGAATGGATGTCCTAAACCATAAAGTTCAATACCGAATTCTGCACAATTTTTAGTCAGCATATCCACCTGATAGCGGGAAAGTTCCTCTTTAATGGGTAACGACTGGTTTAAAGTAGGCACATTATGGTCAGCTGTTGCCACCGTTTGTTTCGGACGCAAGACAGGCAAACCTCTTTTGCGCAAACCATCAAAAGCCTGAGGAGAAGTTACCTCGTGAATGAGGTGTGTATCGATGTATAAAATGTCAGGAAATCCTTCTTCACTTTTTACAACGTGAGCATCCCAAATTTTTTCTACTAATGTTTTTGACATTTTTACCCCCTAGCCCCCTAATGGGGGAATTTAAGTTTGTAATTATTATTTTTATAAAACCTGTCCTAAATCCCCTCTCTTTTAGCAGAGGGGATTTAGGGGTGAGGTTATGCAGTTTTAATGGCTTTCATTGCAGTCATCGCTTTGCGTAAAGTAGCACCAATTTGTTCTACTTCATGTGAGCGGATGGCCTCATTCACTTCAATTAATTTTCTATTGTCTACAGCGCCATCCTTGCCTTCATTAAAGTTTTTACCAACCAAATCAGTATCTACCTTTTTCATGAAGTCAGCTAATAATGGTTTACAAGCCTGATCAAATAAGTAACAACCGTATTCAGCGGTATCAGAAATTACACGGTTCATTTCGAACAATTTCTTACGGGCAATGGTGTTTGCAATAAGAGGTGTTTCATGCAGTGATTCATAGTAAGCAGATTCTGGTTTAATCCCTGCCTGAACCATGGTTTCAAAAGCCAATTCTACACCGGCACGTACAAATGCCACCATAAGTGTATAGTTGTCAAAATATTCCTGCTCGCCAATTTTAACATCGCCGGCAGGTGTTTTTTCGAAGGCAGTTTCGCCTGTTTCAGCTCTCCATTTTAATAAGTTTTTGTCTCCGGCAGCCCAGTCTTCCATCATGGTACGGCTAAACTCGCCACTCATGATATCATCCTGGTGTTTTTGAAACAACGGACGCATGATGTCTTTTAGTTCTTCAGAGATTTCAAAAGCTTTGATTTTGGCAACGTTACTTAACCTGTCCATCATGGCTGTAATACCGCCTTGCTTTAAAGCTTCAGTAATTACCTCAACACCATACTGAACCAGTTTGGAAGCGTATCCTGCATCGATTCCTTTTTCGACCATTTTATCGAATGATAGGATAGAACCTGTTTGCAATAAACCACAAAGAATGGTTTGCTCGCCCATTAAATCAGATTTAACCTCTGCAACAAAAGATGATTTTAATACACCAGCCCTGTGACCGCCTGTACCTACGCAATAGGCTTTAGCTTGTGCCAAGCCTTTACCTTGAGGGTCATTTTCAGGGTGTACAGCAATTAAAGTAGGTACACCAAAACCGCGAACATATTCGGCTCTCACCTCACTGCCCGGGCATTTAGGAGCCACCATAATCACCGTTAAATCTCTACGGATTTGCATGCCTTCTTCCACGATATTAAAACCGTGAGAATATAATAAAGTAGCACCATCTTTCATCAATGGCATAATAGCATTCACCACAGCTGTATGTTGTTTATCAGGCGTAAGGTTGATCACTACATCTGCAGTTGGGATTAATTCTTCGTAGGTACCAACCTTAAAGTTGTTTTCAGTTGCGTTTTTCCATGAATCTCTTTTACCTTCAATCGCCTCTTTGCGCAACGTATAGCTTACATCTAAACCACTATCTCTTAAATTTAAACCCTGGTTTAAGCCCTGCGCGCCGCAACCAACAATTACCAGTTTTTTGCCTTTTAAAGCGCTAACGCCATCTAAAAATTCGTTGCTATCCATGAAATCGCAAACACCAAGTTGGTTTAATTTTTCTCTGAGAGGTAATGTGTTAAAATAATTTGACATCGTTTTATTGGTTTATTTCTATTTAATTATCGGTTTATATATTTTTTTTTCCTTCGGTTTGATTTCACAGATATAGTGATTTCACCGATTTTATCCATTTTCCATCTCACATTTCCTTCGGTTTGATTACACAGATGGGTTGATTTCACAGATCATATCGTTCATCTTCAATCTTTAAATTTTATTTTTTTGTGCCCATGCATAGCCATAATGCAAGTTATCATGACCAATCGTGGTGATCAGTACATCTTCTATACTGTTCATCTGCACGCCATAGGTAGCTGTTGTGAAAGGAGTGATGATGGAAAATTTTCCATTTGCATAATCTTCCTTAATTTTTTCAATGCTTTGTAATGCAATGGCTTTTAATTCTGCTACCTCTTCTTTAGTTACTGTATAAGATGGCTTTGTATCTTTTTTATAATATTCGTTAAATTTTACCGAAGCAGCATCTTGTAATACACCGGTACGAACATAACAAAGCGTTTGCGTGCTCACTACAATATGGCCAAAGTTCCAGATGATGTTGTTGTTAAATCCATCGGGAATTTTATTCAATTCTTCGATTGTTAAGCCATCTATTAACTTAATAAATGCCTTACGTGAGTTTATTATGAAATCAAATACTTCGTTCATATTTTTTCTTTAATCTTTGTATTTTCAGCTTAGTTTCGCTCTTCGTTAAAAGTGATCTGGTTAAAGAACGGGTCATTTACGGTTACTGCCCAGGTTCCATGAAAAGTTTCCTCTAAGCCTGGACTATTATATTTGTAATTCTTTGCTGTTATTTCTTTATGGAATTCCTTTAAACCTACACAGTCAACATAAACGTGCGCACCAGGGGCGCTATCTCCATGGTGTTCGCTTAAATGAAGTTCAAGACCGTTTAATGAAACCTGGATATAAACCGGGGAATTCTTTTCCAAGGGGTATTCCCAGTCTATTTTAAATCCAAGCCAGTTTACATAAAACTCGATTGCTTTATCATAATCGAATATTCTTAAAATCGGTATGGTTTTATTGCATTTCATATTTCTTTAATTTTAACCGCAAAGAGCGCTAAGCATCGTGTTGTTTACCTTTCACCTTTGTATTACATCGTAAAAATCTTCTCTCCCTTATCTAAAAATTCATTCTCTACTAATTCTTCCCCTGGTTCAAAGGCTTCAAATTCTTTCAGCTTTTCGTGGAAGCCGGCACTGTCTTTTATAATGGCAACTCTTGCAGAACGAACAAATTCAATTAATTCATATGGCTCCAGGGCCTTTACCAGAGCATCTGTTTCCTCTCTGTGTCCGGTTACAGCAAAAACCGTATAATCTTTCCGGATTACCACGGCACTTGCGCCATATTGCCTAAGCAAACGCTCTACCGTTACTTTTTCTGCAATTTCATCAGTAGAAACTTTATATAGTGCCAGTTCCTGCCAGATGATTTCCTCATTGGTGTTGAAATAGACTTTCAATACCTCAATTTGCTTTTCAATCTGGCGTGCAAGTTTTCTCACCACTTCGTAACTTTCCGTAATTACAATGTTAAAACGGTGAATCCCATCTATTTCTGATGGCGAAGTGTTTAAACTTTCGATATTTATTTTTCTTTTAGAGAAAATGATCGCAATCCTGTTTAACAGACCAATACGATTTTCTGCATATACGGTGATGGTGTATTCCTGCTTTCCGTCTAAATCAGCCTTGTCTATTTTATGTTGTATTGTATTTTCAGTACTCATGTCCAAAATTTTTACCACCAAGGCACAAAGGCCATGAAGGTTTTGTTTATGCTATTTTTCGCTTTGGTCTTTCAGCTTACTTCAACCTGATTTCGCTTACACTCATTCCTTGAGGAACCATAGGGAAAACGTTATTTTCTCTTCCTACCATCACCTCTAACAGATAAGAACCCTCGTGGCTGATCATCGTTTCCAAAGCTTTTCTGAGGTTAGCACGATCATCAACTTTATCAGCTTCGATGTAATAAGATTTAGCTAAAGCCACAAAATCAGGACTGGTAATGTTCACAAATGAATAACGTTTATCATGAAATAATTGTTGCCATTGACGAACCATCCCTAAAAAACGATTGTTTAAAATCAGGATTTTAACAGCTGCCCCGAATTGCATAATGGTACCCAGTTCCTGTGGGGTCATCTGGAAACCACCGTCTCCAATAATGGCGATTACCGTTTTATCAGGAGCACCGTATTTAGCACCAATTGCTGCAGGTAAGCCAAAGCCCATGGTACCTAAACCACCAGATGTAATATTACTACGGGTATTATTAAACTTGGCATAACGGCAGGCCACCATCTGGTGCTGACCAACGTCAGTCACAATTACGGCATCGCCACCACAAATTTCATTGATGTTGCGCAATACCTCGCCCATGGTCATTTCCTCACTGGTTGGATACAATTCAGGAGTAATTACCTGATCAATTTCCTGTTGGTTATATTCTCTGAATTTGGCCAGCCAGTCTTCATGTTTGTTTTCATGCACCAGTTTGGTTAACAAGGGTAAAGTTTCCTTACAATCGCCCCAAACCCCTACATCAGCTTTAACATTTTTATCAATTTCAGCTGGGTCTATATCCAAATGAATGATTTTGGCTTGCTTTGCATATTTATCTAAACGCCCGGTTACCCGATCATCAAAACGCATCCCGATTGCGATTAAAATATCACATTCATTGGTTAAAACATTAGGGCCATAGTTGCCATGCATTCCTAACATCCCTACATTTAAAGGATGGGCGGTGGGGATCGCGCTTTCGCCCAAAATAGTCCAGGCCGCTGGAATGCCAGTTTTCTCTATAAAAGCTTTAAATTCTGTTTCAGCTTTGCCTAAAACAATACCCTGTCCGAAAAGAACAAATGGTTTTTTTGCTTCGTTGATTAGTGCAGCTGCTTGCTCAATATATTCTACACGAACTTTGGGCTTAGGGCGGTAAGAGCGGATATGATTGCATTTTACATATTCAGGAAATTCCTCTACCTGTAATTGTGCATTCTTGGTAATATCAATTAAAACCGGTCCTGGTCTGCCGCTTTTAGCGATATAAAAAGCTTTGGCCAAAACTTCAGGAATTTCTTTTGCATCAGTAACCTGATAGTTCCATTTGGTAACTGGCGTAGTAATGTTAATGACATCTGTTTCTTGGAAAGCATCAGTTCCCAAAAGATGAGCAAAAACTTGTCCGGTAATACAAACTAGCGGCGTGCTATCAATCTGGGCATCGGCTAAGCCAGTAACTAAATTTGTAGCACCAGGGCCGCTGGTGGCAAACACTACACCAACTTCACCACTTGCCCTTGCAAAACCTTGTGCGGCATGGATACCACCTTGCTCATGGCGGACCAAAATATGTTCTAATTTGTCAGCATAGTCATAAAGTGCATCATAAATTGGCATGATGGCACCGCCGGGATAGCCAAAGATGGTAGTTACACCCTCTTCAATTAATCCATTCAACAAAACCTGAGATCCTGTTCCTTTAAAGAGGGTTTTTGAGGCTTCTGCCTTAGTCTCGGTTTGTTGTAGTGTATCTTGTGCAGTTTCCATAATTATGTTTTTACGGTTCTATTATTCTTTGATTTTAAACCCAATCCGCTCTCTATCTTTCCATTTCAACTGAGTGATTTTTTCGTCTATTAAATTTTCCATTGCATCATATAGTTCATTCAATTGAACATCGTGTTCACCAATCCGTTCTTTAATTGCTGTTAGTTGTTCATTCATATTACTTTGTTTTAGCAAAATTTTTCGAACATCAACAAAAACTCTCATGATGGCAATATTCATGTTAATTGCCTTTTCACTCTTCAATACGCCACTTAGCATGGCTACGCCTTGCTCTGTGAAAGCATAAGGCATTTTTCTGGTGCCTCCCCAACTTGAAGTCACAATTTGTGACTTCAAGTTGGGGTTATTAGTCAACTCAATTTTTAATGGGTTAACTTTTTCACATCCGGTTACCATTTGTGATCGGATACTTTCCCATTCTTTTGAAGTAAGTTGAAACATAAAATCTTCAGGAAAGCGTGTGATGTTTCGTTTCACTGCCTGATTCAATACTTTTGTCTCTACTTCGTAAAGTGATGCCAGATCAAAATCTAACATTACCCTTTCATCCCTGATTGTATAAATTCTACTTTCAATGCTCTTAATAATTTGCATATCGTTTTCATTTAAATATTAATTTATAGTCGGGATGACTTTTTGTTATTGCCTTCTCCCTTCAAAGGGGATAGGGTTTAGTATTCGTCAGTTACACAGCCACTTGCTGCGTCTGATACTGTTTTAGCATATTTGTATAAAACACCTTTTGTAACTTTTAATTCTGGTTGAACATATTTTGCTCTTCGTGCTGCGATAATTTCTTCGCTTACTTGCAAACTGATGATGTTATTTACGGCATCAATCAAAATTGGGTCGTTATCTTCCACCAAGCCGATTAAGCCACCTTTGTATGATTCCGGAGTGATGTGCCCAACTACAAAACCGTGTGTACCACCTGAAAAACGTCCATCAGTAATCAAAGCAACTGATTTACCTAAACCAGCACCAATGATAGCAGAAGTAGGTTTCAACATTTCAGGCATGCCCGGTGCGCCTACCGGACCAGAATTTTTAATCACAATTACATCACCAGGCTGAACACGACCACTTGAAATACCTGCAATTAAATCATGCTCACCATCAAATACACGCGCCGGACCTTCGAACTTTTCACCTTCTTTACCGGAGATTTTTGCAACTGAACCTTTTTCGGCTAAGTTGCCGTAAAGGATTTGCAAGTGACCAGTTGGTTTGATGGGTTCGCTTAATTTCTGAACAATTTTCTGATCATAATCCATAATTGATTTTACATCAGCCAGGTTTTCAGCCATTGTTTTGCCGGTTACGGTTAAGCAATCGCCGTGTAATAAACCCTCGTTTAGCAAGTATTTCAATACTGCAGGGATGCCGCCATACTGGTGTAAATCTTGCATTAAGTATTTACCACTTGGTTTAAAATCGGCCAGTACAGGGGTTATATCACTCATTCTCTGGAAATCATCCTGTGTAATGTCGATGCCGATGGCTTTGCCCATTGCGATAAAGTGTAATACGGCATTGGTACTTCCGCCTAATATGATGATGGAACGAATGGCATTTTCAAATGCCTTTCTCGTCATGATATCAGATGGCTTAATATCTTTTTCCAATAAAACTTTAATGTATTTCCCGGCATCTAAGCACTCTTGTTTTTTTTCCGGACTAATGGCCGGGTTCGAAGAGGAGTAAGGCAAACTCATTCCTAAAGCCTCAATTGCCGAGGCCATCGTATTGGCCGTATACATGCCGCCGCAGGCACCTGCACCCGGACAAGTATGTTTGATGATGCCCTGATAATCTTCTTCCGATAAATTACCGCAAATTTTTTGTCCTAAAGCTTCAAAGGCAGAAACGATATTCAATTCCTCTCCTTTGTAATGTCCTGGTGCAATTGTACCACCATAAACCATGATAGACGGGCGATCTAAACGGGCCATTGCCATAATCGCTCCCGGCATATTTTTATCACATCCCGGAATAGAAATAATACCATCATAATACTGCCCCCCGCAAATGGTTTCAATACTATCTGCAATCACATCACGGCTCACCAATGAATAACGCATACCATCAGTACCATTACTCATTCCATCACTTACACCAATGGTATTAAAAACCAAACCGACTAAATCATTTTTCCAAACCCCGGCTTTAACATCTTTTGCAAGGTCATTTAAGTGCATATTGCAGGTATTGCCATCGTAACCCATGCTTGCAATGCCAACCTGCGCCTTTGCCATATCCGCATCGGTTAATCCGATTCCATAAAGCATGGCTTGCGCCGCCGGTTGTGTGGGATCTTGTGTAAATGTTTTACTGTATTTGTTTAATTCGCTCATGGTTTAAAATGTATATACTGGTCTGTTAGTTTGTTGTTTTTTTTACGCCAATTACAATGCCTGAGGCCCATACCTGTTTAGTTATTTGCAAATCGTTACGCGATTCTAAATCTGCTATTAACTTGATTGCTTTTTCCTGATGACCGTCAGGCCAATTTAATTGAGGAAGCATATCATCTATAATATAAAGTCCTCCTGGATTCAACATGGCAATGACTTCATCCAAAAGCAAATACTTTCCATTCCAGGTATCTGCAAAGATGTAATTAAACTTTTTGTGTTTATTTTTTTTAATCCAATCGCCTCCATCCGTTAAAATTATATTTGCCCGGGTATCATTTCCCAAGAAATCCTTCGCAATGCTTAAAAATTTTTCATCATTGTCAATAGATGTCAGGGTAGATGATGCATTCATTCCATCCAATATCCATGAAGTTGATAAACCTGTTCCTGTACCTAATTCCAGAAAAGTGCTGCCAGGTTTTGAACTTGCAAGTGTTCTTAATAAGGAACAAGTCAGCACATCAGATGCCATATCAAATCCTGATGCTTTAGTCGCACGTAAAATTTGCTGGTAGGTATTCGGAAATTGCTGGTTGATCTCTTGATTCATTATTTTTAGATAATTACCTCATAGTTTACTTTTTCCAATACCAGATTTTTGTAAGCACGCTGAATGGTATAACCAATAGACTCCCTCCAAAGGTTGCGGAAAACAATGTCATCAATGGAAGCAATGCCCGCAATTTCTGAGGCCGTTCCACATAAAAAAGCACTATCGGCATTTTTTAAATCTTCTACCGTTATTTTTTTCTCCATACATTCAATATCTAATATGGTACAAAGTTCTTTCACTGTTGCCCTGGTAATTCCGGGTAAAATATTCCCTAATGACGGCGTATAAATTTTGCCATCTTTTTCAATGAAGATATTTGCACCAGATGCTTCAGCAACAAATCCATGCATATCTAAAAGCAAAGCCTCATCATAGCCTTTAATATTCGCTGCGGTAGTTGCCAGGATGGAGTTTATGTAATTTCCACTCAACTTTGCTTCCATAGGAGTTGATTTCGGGTTTGGTCGTTCGTAATCCGAAATGGTTAATTTCAACAGTTTATTACCTGAGTAAGCATCCCAATCCCAGGCACAAATTAAAATAGAAACCCCGCTCGGGCCATTCAATTTCATGTTTGGGTGGCAAAAAACCAAAGGGCGGATATAAGCGTCTTTTAATTTATTCAGGGTTAATAGCTTATAAGTTTCCTTGATTAATTCTTGCTTATCCCAGGGGAAAGGAATATTAGCTAATTGGCAGGAACGCTCCAAACGATCGAAGTGTGCTGCTGCCTTAAAAATACGGTTGCCGTTATGGGTTTTGTAAGCCCTAATGCCCTCAAAAGCTGCATAACCATAATGTAGCGATTGACCATAAAGATCAGTACTGCTATCTACAGCTTTTTCAAACCGTCCGTCAAGGTAAATAATCGTATTAGAATTATAATATTTCATAATACTGCGTTTTGTTATTTAAAAAAAGCGTCCTGTTTGTGTCAGGACGCTTTAAGTATCATTTTTTTTGAAAAATCTATTTAATCTGCGCCTGCTTACTGCTCCATAAAATATTCAGTAGGAGTAGGTTCGGCGTAATGACAGGTAACAATACAACATTTACTGCAGAAATTGCTGTAGTGTAATGTGAAAAAGTATTGCTTTGAATTGCCATGGTTTTCTGTTTCTTTATAAATACCAATTTAGTTTTTGGTATATTAATAAACAAGAGAAATAGAAAAAAAAAGAAATCAGAATATAATTCTTTAATAACTTGATAATTTGAAATATAATTCCATTTTTAATAAGAATTACTGATATACCACGGGTGATGGTAGACTAAATATCAAAACGGTATACAGTCTGTTTGTTATGCTTGCATTGCAATTTTTATGGTTTTCTTCTTAAAATGTGTTTTTAACTAAAGAAAATTGAAAATAAGAACAGTTTAAAAACTATATTTTTTAGGCGTTTTCAGGGAATGTAAATTTTAATATATTCAATTTTATCAGGCATTGCTTTAGTGTATTCAGTTTTAAAGAAAAAAGCCTTCCCGAAATTAATCGAAAAGGCTTTTCTTTGAGATGCTGAAATAAAATCAGCATGACGAATTTTATTATGCGATACCTTCTGCCAGAACGACAATTTTATTATGAATGGCTTCAACTACGCCTCCTTTAATAAAAAAACGTTGTTCATCAGTTTTACCTGCTTTTATAATAACTTCTCCATCTTCCAAAGTTGAGATGATCGGAGCATGGTCTTTTAAGATCTGAAAAGAACCTAAAGTACCAGGAACAGTAACTGCTGTTACTTCACCTTCGAATACTTTTTTATCTGGAGTTAATATTTCTAAATTCATTTTGAATAGATTTGAGATTTGAGACATGAGCTTTGAGACCAGGTCTCTCTCATATCTCCTATCTAGTGTCTCACGTCTCTCTTAGTTTGCTTCTGCTAATAATTTTTTACCTTTTTCGATGGCATCTTCAATGCTACCAACTAAGTTAAATGCAGCTTCAGGATACTCATCCACTTCACCATCCATAATCATGTTGAAACCTTTAATGGTATCTTTAATGTCAACCAATACACCTTTTAAGCCTGTAAATTGTTCAGCTACGTGGAAAGGTTGTGACAAGAAACGTTGAACACGACGTGCTCTTGATACGACTAATTTATCTTCTTCAGATAACTCATCCATACCTAAAATCGCGATGATATCCTGTAATTCTTTATAACGTTGTAAAGTTTCTTTCACACGTTGAGCCGTGTTGTAGTGCTCATCACCTAAAACAGCAGGAGAGAGGATACGTGAAGTAGAATCCAAAGGATCTACCGCAGGGTAAATACCTAGCTCAGCAATTTTACGTGAAAGTACCGTAGTGGCATCCAAGTGGGCAAATGTTGTTGCCGGTGCAGGGTCAGTTAAATCATCCGCAGGCACATATACCGCTTGTACTGATGTAATTGATCCGCGTTTAGTTGATGTAATACGCTCCTGCATTAAACCCATTTCAGTTGCCAATGTTGGTTGGTAACCTACTGCTGATGGCATACGACCTAATAAAGCTGAAACTTCAGAACCTGCCTGAGTGAAACGGAAGATGTTATCAACGAAGAAAAGGATATCTTTTCCGGCACCTTCGCCATCACCATCACGGAAATATTCTGCAACCGTTAATCCTGATAATGCTACACGTGCACGTGCACCAGGAGGCTCGTTCATCTGACCGAAAACCAATGTTGCTTTAGATTCTTTTAATTTTTCAGTGTCAACAGATTTCAAATCCCATCCACCTTTTTCCATAGAGTGTAAGAAATCATCACCGTAGTTGATTACGCCTGATTCAATGAACTCGCGAAGTAAATCGTTCCCTTCACGGGTACGCTCACCAACACCTGCGAATACTGATAAACCCGCATAAGCTTTAGCGATGTTATTTACCAGCTCCATAATCAATACGGTTTTACCTACACCTGCACCACCGAATAAACCAATTTTACCACCTTTAGCATAAGGCTCTAATAAATCGATTACTTTAATACCTGTAAAAAGTACTTCAGTTTCAGTAGATAAATCTTCGAACTTAGGAGGAGTAGCGTGAATAGGACGGCCACCAGTTTTATCAACAGCAGTAATACCATCAATGGCTTCTCCAACCACATTAAATAAACGGCCTTTAATCTGGTCGCCAACTGGCATTTGAATCGCTGAACCCGTATCAACCACACTCATTCCACGAACTAAACCATCAGTAGAGTCCATTGAGATTGCACGAACACGATCTTCACCTAAGTGCTGTTGAACTTCTAAAACAATTTTTTGTCCATTTTCTTTCGTTATCTCTAACGCATCAAAAATTTTAGGTAGATGGGCATCATCAGCAAAGCTAACGTCAACCACTGGGCCGATAATTTGTGCTATTTTTCCTAAGTTAGGCATATCTGTTGTGAGTAAATTTATTACAGTCAATGAATTAAAGCTGTTTACAAGGGCTCCAATTCGGTTGGCAAAGTTAAGTTATTATTAGTAAATTTTAAATATATATTAGAAATTTTTCTAACAGGGTTTTAATAGGTAATTTAGGGCTTTAAAAAATCGAATGAAAACCATTTTAGTCACCGGAAGCAATGGTCTTTTAGGCCAGAAAATAACGGAAAAAATTTTAAAGGAAGGAAGAGTAAAACTAATTGCAACTTCAAAGGGCGCAAACCGGTATCCTGCTGTTCGAGGTTATCAATATGTTGAAATGGATATTTTAGATTTTGATCAGGTGAAACAAATTCTAAAAATTCATCAACCTGACGCGGTTATTCATACTGCTGCAATGACGAATGTTGATACCAGTGAAGAAAATAAAGCTTTATGTGATCAGTTAAATGTTCAGGCTACTAAAAATCTGGTATCCATTTGTGAAGCATACCGTATTCATTTTATACATTTAAGTACTGATTTTATATTTGACGGGTCGGCCGGCCCTTACAGGGAGGAGGATGTACCCAGACCACTTAGTTATTATGGCGAAACTAAACTTAAAGCAGAAGATGCCGTTAAAGCATCGAAAGTAAGCTGGGCTATTTTGCGCACCATACTGGTTTACGGAATTAATTCTGATATGAGCAGAAGCAATATCGTGCTATGGGCAAAGAATGCATTAGAAAAAGGCCAGCCCATTCAGGTGGTTAACGACCAGTGGCGCACACCAACACTGGCAGAAGATTTAGCCGAGGCCTGTTTGCTGGCGGTAGAAAACAATGCGAAGGGCATATACCATATTTCAGGCAAAGATTACATGAGTATTGCAGATTTAGTAAAAAAAGTTGCCGATTATTGGATGCTGGATCAATTGTTGATTTCGCAGATCAGTTCTGAAAGCTTAAACCAAACAGCTAAACGCCCTGCTAAAACTGGTTTTATTTTGGATAAAGCGATGAATGATTTAAATTACCAACCGCATAGCTTTGAAGAAGGGTTGAAAATCTTAGACGAGCAGATGAAAAGAAATAATTAGTTCACTTGTCACTAGTTCATTAGGCAGGCAAGCTTAATAATAACAATAAAACATTTAACAATAAAACAATTAAATATGTCACTACAAGTAGGCGATCAGGCCCCGGATTTTAAATTATACAGCGCTGATTTAACAGAGGTTTCATTATCAGCTTTTAAAGGGAAAAAGGTCATCATTCATTTTTTCCCGATGGCTTTCACCGGAGTTTGTACAGAACAATTATGTGCCATGCGTGATAACTTTAGCTTTTATGAAGGTATTAATGCGCAGGTATTGGGTATTTCTGTAGATTCTCCATTTTCTTTAGCCAAGTTTAAAGAAGTGCAGGGTTATCAGTTTCCTTTATTGTCTGATTTTAATAAAGATGTATCAGAAGCATATAGTGCTTTTTATCCTGAATTTGCATTTGGTTTGAAAGGTGTTTCAAAAAGAGCAGCTTTTGTGGTAGATGAAGAAGGTAAGATCGCTTATGCTGAAGTTTTAGAGAATGCCGGAGAATTGCCTGATTTTAAAGCAATTGATGATGTTTTGAAGGCATAGTCAAAAAAATGGTGAATATAATTTGAGATTTTTTTAAAAATTAATTGGAAATTAAAATCTCAAATTATACCTTTGCAGTCCGTTAACGATACGGAAAATGCATTTGTAGCTCAATTGGATAGAGCATCTCACTACGGATGAGAAGGTTTGGGGTTCGAATCCCTACAAGTGCACAAAAGCGGCTGATGATCATCAGCCGCTTTTTTTATACCCCCCCCAAAAAAAAAATTGCCTATTCTCATAAAGTTGTTGGTTGCATAATGCCGCAAGAGCAGTGAAAAGTTTTCAGTTGATGAGCGGATTAATTTTGTAATGCAGAGTTAACTTCGAGCTAAAAGTGTGTTTACATATTTGATTAATAATTAATTATTTAATCTTAAGTATAAAAAACATCGCCATTCAAATGAAGTCATCTCAAAAATTAATTTGGCTTGCTATGTCAGCACTGCTTGCCTTAGCCAGCTGTAATAAACAGCAGGAGCAGCCTGTAGCTTTATCAGGTGCTAAATCCAAGCTATTCCTTGCCGGTAACCGGGTAATTACGTCCACAGGTGGTACATTTTCGGTATTAACTTATAATGTTGCGGGTTTGCCAGAAATAGCCTCCAGTGCACAAACACCCCGGGCAGCCAGTACTGCGTTAATAGGTAAAATGGCGAATGCCTATGATATTGTGCATGTACAGGAAGATTTTAACTACCATGCAGAATTATATGATAAAGGGAATGCCCACCCTTATCGTTCATCTACAAGTGGCGGAGTGCCTTTTGGAGATGGTTTAAATTCCCTGTCTTATTTTCCTATGACAGATTTTGCCCGGATTACCTGGAACAAACGCATTAATGAGAATGCACTTATTCCGAAGGGATTTACATATTGCCGTTACAGAATATCCGGTGGCGTGTATATAGATGTTTATAATATGCATACCAATGCGGAGTCTGATCAGGCTTCTATAGATGCACGTGCCGATAACCTATTGCAATTGAGTAATTATATTGCTGCCAATTCTAAAGGAAATGCTGTCATTGTAATGGGTGATTCTAACGGCAGGTATACCCGCGATAATAACCTGCATTTATTTCTGGATGTAAATGGAATGACTGATCCCTGGATTGAACTGATCCGTGGCGGTAATATTCCGGTATTGGGCAGTGCGGCTATTGTGTGCGATTTTCCTAATATCAGTAACACTTGTGAAATTGTAGATAAAATTTATTATCGCAGCAGCAAATTTATAAAGCTGCAGGCCTCTGGTTATAATGTGGTAAAAAGTTTTGTAAATGATGCCGGTCAGCAGTTATCAGACCATATGCCATTAACAACTAATTTTACCTATACGCTTCAGTCTGCTTTCGGAGCAAGTGATTTATTTGGAGGTCCGCATGGTAATCCATTTAATGATCTGGAAACCCTTACCTCAGCACATAACGCTAAAGTGTTTACCCTGCAAGGAGCCAATCGTGTTGATGGTATAGGAGTGACTTTTGCAAATGGAACCATTCTAAAACATGGTGGTAACGGTGGTACTGCACAATCACTTACCTTGCAGAACGGCGAAACTGTTACATCGGTAATGTTATGTTCAGGTGAATACTCAGGTCGCACACGAATATTTTACGTTAAACTTACCACCAGTTCAGGCCGAACACTGGCAGTTGGTACAGCAACTTCAAATGTAGTAACCTATACTGCTCCGACTGGTTATAAAATTACCGGTTTTTATGGTAATGCAGGTGATGAGATAGATAAATTAGGTGTTATTTACACTAAAAACTAATCCATATTAAACACAAGCATAAGCGGTTGCATCATTATCATGGTCAGCCGCTTATTGTTTTATATGCGTAAGATTTGCATTAAATTCGTCTGGATTTTTTACTTAAATGCACTGTTTTTTGAGAAACTATTCTAAAATGGTGGTGATATTTGGTTTATGTTAAATAATCTTCAGGATTATTCATGTAAATACTTCGAATTGAGTTTGCAGAACCTTGTTTTTTAAATAAATTCTGAATAATAAATGCCTTATAAATTAATAATTATATATTTGCAGCCTTGAAAGGCAACACTTTGTGTTTCGCTTTCTGATAGTATAGCCATAGGAATAAGGCTTTTTAATTTTAAAGATAACCTAAACCACGTTAATGCTTAATTTAGTTCTCTTTGGCCCTCCAGGGGCGGGTAAAGGCACCCAATCTGAAAAACTGATTGCAAAATATCAGTTGGTACATGTTTCAACAGGCGATCTTTTTAGGGCACACGTAAAAGGTGAAACAGAATTAGGAATAAAAGTAAGTCAATTGTTGGCAGATGGCGAATTGGTTCCGGATGCGATTACAATAGCGATGCTTGAAGAAGAAGTGGATAAAAATCCAGATGCAAAAGGATTTGTTTTTGATGGATTTCCACGTACTGTGCCACAAGCAAAAGAACTCGACTTATTTCTAGAGCGTAAAGGCAGTAAAATTGCTGGTGTTATTGCTTTAGATGTTGATCAGGTTGAATTAACCAAACGTATCGCCGAACGCCATAAGGTGAGTGGCAGACCTGATGACGATGCAGAAAAATTGAAAAAGCGGATTTCAGAATACTTTGATAAAACCATTCATGTATTACCTTATTATGAGGAGCAGGGAAAATTGAAAAAAGTAAATGGAATTGGTGATATAGAAAAAGTTTATAGTGATCTTTGCGCTGTAATTGATCAGTTCTAATATTAAAAAATTAAATAAATCTCATCCGCAAAAGATAATCAGTTATTTTTTGCGGATGTTTGTTTTTTAGCGATTTTGGTGATCTGAAATCGTAAATCTAAAATTGTAAAGCAATATGTCGCAGGGTTCGAATTTCGTGGATTATGTAAAAATTTGTTGCCGTTCGGGTAAGGGCGGGGCAGGTTCAGCACATTTGCATCGTGATATTTTAACATCAATGGGTGGTCCTGATGGTGGTGATGGTGGTCGTGGTGGCCATATCATCGTGGTCGGGAACAGCAACATCTGGACATTATTGCACCTCAAATACCGTAAACATATTATTGCCGAAGACGGACTGGCTGGCGGGAGTTCACATAAATTCGGTCGTCAGGGTAAAGATGAAATTCTGGAGGTTCCACTCGGAACCATTGCCAAAGATGCAGAAACCGGTGAGGTGCTTTTTGAGATCACCAAACATGGCGAAACAAAAATTTTAACTCCAGGTGGCCGTGGCGGTTTGGGAAATGCCCACTTTAAAAATGCTGTTCAGCAGACCCCCCGTTTCGCACAACCAGGTGAACAGGGAAAAGAAGTTTGGAATATTCTTGAACTAAAGGTTTTAGCTGATGTGGGTTTAGTTGGTTTCCCCAATGCAGGTAAATCTACTTTATTGTCTGTAGTTTCAGCAGCCAAACCAGAAATCGCCGATTATCCCTTTACGACTATCGTACCTAATCTCGGAATTGTAAGTTACCGTGGCGGAAAATCTTTCGTTATGGCTGATATTCCGGGAATTATAGAAGGCGCATCAAAAGGTAAAGGCTTAGGCTATCGCTTCCTGCGTCACATTGAACGTAATTCTGTGCTTTTATTCATGGTTCCGGCAGATACCAGCAGATCGATAAAGGAAGAATACGAGATTTTAAAACGTGAGCTTGAATCTTATAATCCTGAATTAATGCAGAAACCACATATTCTGGCCATTACAAAATCTGATATGCTGGATGATGAATTGGTTGCTGAAATGAAGCAGGATTTGCCAGGTATTCCATCCATATTTATCTCCTCTGTTGCGGAGAAAAACATACTGGAATTAAAAGATTTGCTCTGGAAAGCGATTGAAGGCTGAACCTTTTAACTAAATAGGGTCAACAGTATATTTTGCTTCATAATAACCTGGGCAGTTAAACTGGCTGACAATCAGGAGTTAAGCTCTTTTCCTGTCTACCAGGCAGCCTACCCATTCTTTTAATAATACATCCCAAATGGAAAATGCTGCTGCATCCGGAATGATAAAATCAGTCAGTTCGAACGCAGATTTTCCAATAAAATTTGTGGGGTAATAATCCAGTTTTTGCTTCGCAATTTTATCAAATATAATTCGTGATCTGGGGATATGCCAGGCGCTGGTAATCACCAGGATACTTGCATTTGGTTGTTTGCGGTGGATCATGTCAATACTCCGCTGCGCATTTTCTACTGTATTCCTGCTCAAATTTTCAACCCATATGGAAGAGTCGGGGATTCCGATTTGTCTTAAAAAATTATAGGTCAGATCAGACTCTTTGGTTGTGGTGTCTAATAAATTTGCACTGCCTCCACTTAGCAAGATTTTTTTGAGATTTCCCGCTTTTAAAAGTTTAACTGCCTGAAATAACCTGTCGCTGCTAGGCCCAAAAGCGATGTCGTGTGTCCTTAAGTTAAAGGATGAATAACCGCCTAAAACGATACCAATATCATGATGATTGCGTAACGGATAGCTGGATTCGTATGCATGTGCAACCTGCCCTGCAATAAAGTTATTAGAAAAGAATAACAGTGATAATATTGCGGCGATTAACAGTTGCTTTTTTCTTCGTTTAGACAATAATGCAACCAACAGTAGGATAGAAATCCATACTATTGGCCGGAGAAGAAATAAAAAAACTTTAGAAAAAATAAAAATCATAGTCAGGCAATTACACCTTAAAACTATGATTTTTATTTTGATCTAACTGGTTGGTTAGCCTTGTCCTTCCTGAACCTGAACATTTTCATGTGCGTTGTCCATCAATTCCCTGATGTCGGATTTTGGTTTCTTCTCCACCTTATGCTTAAAATGAGGTATTTCATGTTCTACAATGTCTTCTTCAATGGCTTCAACTCCAAATACTTTTTCTTTCAATAAATTATATTTATCCTGAAAGCCATAACGCAGGTTTTTTGCGCCACCGGCAATTTTATCTCTTGTTCCGGCTCCGCTATCAGGTGCAAATAAAATGCTTACAATTGCTCCTGCTGCCAAACCTGCAACCAATGCCAATGCAACCTGGCTGTTGTTATTTGATTTGTGGTCTAAATATTTTCCGATTAATTTTCTGTACTTCATCTGTTTATGTTTTAGGTATAGATTATATGATGGAACCCGGTATTAAAAATAAGCCAATTGTGCTTATAAAATGTTAATGACCTCGGATTCATTACGATGCGTTTTTAAAAGGAACAATCGCTAAAGTATAATGTTTCAATAAATCTAAATCAGCTGCAGATGCGCAAAAGATTTGGTAAGTTTAAGCTTAACATAAATGCAGAAAATGGTAAAGGCAACAATAAACAGGGAACATTATGCTTGTTCGGTTACAAATGGTTCACACGATATTATAGTGGATGAACCCTTCGACTTGGGTGGAACAAATAAGGGGTTTGCACCAAAGGGATTATTAATGGCATCATTGGCTTCGTGTGTGGCCATTACCTTAAGGATGTATGCCGACCGGAAAGAATGGCCTGTTGATAAAATAGAAGTGGAGGTAAATGTTGATACGGAGAATGGTGAAACGGTATTCTTCGAAGAAATAACCTGTACCGGGGAGTTAACTGATGAACAAAAAAGCCGTTTGGAAGATATCGCAGCCAAATGCCCGGTGAGTAAAATGCTGACTGTTGGACATGAGGTCAGATCAAAGGTGCTTTAAAAGGTGCAAAACTCATTTACACATTCCTGAAAAGCTTTAATATCTTTGTATCACTCAGTTTTATCTGGAGTAAATAATTATGGCTACTGAAATTAAATGTCCGAATTGTGCCCATGTTTTTCCGATGGAAGAAGCCATGGCCGAAGATTATAAGAAAGAGCTGCGTGAAAAAATGGTCACTTTTACCCGGCAAAAGGATGAGGAATTTCAGCGGAAGCTTGCCGCAATGGAGCATGATAAGCAACTTCAGCAAAAAGCTTTTGAATTAAAGTTGGCTGAAGAAAAAACCAAATTAAAAGATGATTTGGAAGGCAATCTGCGTAAAAGTATTGCTGCGGATTTTGAAACCAAATTACAGATGCTGGAAGGTAATGCGAAGGATAATGAGGAAAAATTGAAACTAGCCCGCGAAAAGGAGCTGGAATTTTTACGCCGTGAGCAAAGTTTGAAGGTAAAGGAAGAGGAGATGGAGCTGGCCTTTCAACGTAAAGTGCAGGAGCAGCGCAATGAACTTGTAGAACAGATCCGTAAGCAGGAGGCAGAAAAAAACAGCATTAAAGATACCGAACACCAGTTGCGTTTAAGAGAGCTGGAAAAACAGCTTGATGATCAGAAAAAACTGGCTGAAGAAATGAAGCGTAAAGCCGAGCAAGGCAGTATGCAGTTGCAGGGTGAAGTGCAGGAACTGATTCTGGAAGAACTGTTGCGCAGCAATTTTCCTTTCGATTTAATTGAAGAAGTAGGTAAAGGCGTTCGTGGGGCAGATTGTGTGCAGGTGGTGCGCAACCAGTTTGGGCAGGAATGCGGCAAAATTATCTATGAAAGTAAGCGTACTAAAGATTTTGGTGGCGACTGGATTGAAAAATTAAAAAAAGACATGCGGAGTATGGGCGTTGATGTGGCGGTGATTGTCAGTCAGTGTTATCCAAAAGGCATGAGCAGTTTCGGTCAGCGCGATGGGGTATGGATCTGTTCTTTTGAAGAGGTAAATGCTGTGGCTTATGTGCTGCGCGATGGAATTTTGCGTTTGTCAACTGCCATTAAATCACAGGAAAACCGGGGTGATAAAATGCACATGCTTTATGATTATCTCACGGGTACAGAATTTTCAGAGCAATGGAAAGCCATTCGCGAAGGTTTTATGAGTATGAAACTTTCCATTCAGCGCGAACGGGATGCTATGGAGCGTTTATGGAAAGCCCGTGAGAAGCAGCTTGAAAAAGTATTGTTGAACGCTACGCATATCCGAGGCTCCATTGAAGGCATTGCGGGTAATGACAGTATTCAGTTGAGTTTAACAGATGACGATGATGAAACGTTGTTGCTGGATTAAAATGATCACAGATATGATGTCAGAAAATAAAATAGCTATCAGTAATACAGTCTTATGTTTTCTTAAATGCCTGAAATCTGCATCCCTTTGGATAAGAAAATGGCATCTGGTTCAAACAAAAAGAATGATAAACAAAATATATACAGTGAATAAGAACAAAAAAAATAAAGCGCTCAACCGCTCAGAATTTCTGGCATTTATTTGCATTTTGCTATTTTCCGGGAACGTTTCCGGACAGGAACTAAAATCGCCGGATGCCAACTTAACCGCACATTTTTCTTTAACTGAAGGTGGTGTGCCCACATACAGTTTAAAATATAAAGGTAAGAATGTCATTAAAACCAGTAAGCTGGGTTTGGAGCTGAAGGATGGTAAAAACTTAACGAATGGTTTTACCATCACCGATACGAAAACAAGTACCTTCAATGAAACATGGAAGCCTGTTTGGGGTGAAGTGAAAGAAATAACCAATCATTATAATGAGTTAGCGCTAACCCTTACTCAAAAGGAAACCAACAGATATATGATGATTCGTTTAAGGTTGTTTAATGATGGTTTAGGTTTCAGGTATGAATTTCCAGAGCAGAAAAATCTTGACTATTTCGTCATTAAAGAAGAAAAAACACAATTTGCATTGGCTGGCGATCATAAAGCTTTTTGGTTGCCGGGGGATTATGACACACAAGAGTATAGCACGGTGACTTCAAATTTATCAGAAGTTCGTGGTAAAATGAAAGCTGCGGTAACACCAAATGCATCGCAAACTACCTTTTCGCCAACAGGATTGCAAACCCCTTTAATGATGAAGAGCAAGGGTGGTTTATACATTAATATTCACGAAGCTGCGCTCATCAATTATTCATTGATGTCGTTAAATCTTGATGATCAAAGCATGGTTTTAGAATCATGGTTAACACCCGATGCCATTGGCGATAAAGGCTACATGCAGGCGCCATGTGTATCACCGTGGAGAACCATCATTGTAAGCGATCAAGCCGGAGATATCCTCACTTCAAAATTAACCTACAACCTGAATGAGCCTACCAAATTCAAAGATGTATCCTGGATTAAACCAACCAAATATGTTGGGGTTTGGTGGGAAATGATCACGGGCAAAAGCACCTGGGCTTACAACAATTTAACTAGCGTACAATTGGGCGTAACTGATTATTCGAAAACTCAGCCAAATGGCAAACATGCTGCAAATACGGCGCACGTAAAAGAATATATCGATTTCGCGGCTAAAAACGGTTTAGATGCTGTATTGGTTGAAGGCTGGAATGAAGGTTGGGAAGACTGGTTTGGCAAAACCAAAGATTACGTTTTCGATTTCGTTACACCTTATCCTGATTTTGATGTGAAAGAATTACATCGTTATGCGGCAAGTAAAGGTATCAAAATGATCATGCACCATGAAACTTCCTCATCAGTTCGTAACTACGAAAGACATTTGGATACCGCTTATAAATTTATGAAAGCCAATGGTTATGATGCGGTAAAAAGTGGTTATGTAGGTAATATGATTCCACGTGGCGAACATCACTACGGACAATGGTTAAACAATCATTATTTATATGCCATTCAAAAAGCGGCGGAATATAAAATTATGGTTAATGCGCATGAAGCGGTCCGTCCGACAGGTTTGGCCCGTACTTATCCCAATCTGATTGGAAATGAATCTGCCCGGGGAACGGAATATGAGGCTTTTGGTGGTAATAATGCCGATCATACCACTATATTACCTTTCACGCGTTTAATTGGCGGTCCGATGGATTATACACCCGGTATTTTTGAAACCAAAGTGAGTGCTTATAACCCAGAAAACAATTCATTTGTACACAGCACACTTGCCCGTCAGCTGGCGCTTTACGTAACAATGTATAGCCCGTTGCAAATGGCTGCAGATTTACCGGAAACCTATAATAAGTATATGGATGCTTTCCAGTTTATTAAAGATGTGGCAGTGGATTGGGATGATACCAAAGTTTTAGAGGCAGAACCTGGCGATTACATTACTTTCGCCCGTAAGGCAAAAGGTAAAAATAACTGGTTTGTCGGTCGTACAAATGATGAAATCGCCCGCACTTCAAAAATCAATTTTGCCTTTTTAGATGCAGGAAAAAAATATATAGCAACCATTTATGCTGATGCGAAGGATGCACATTACGAAAAAAAACCTAAAGCCTACACTATTCGTAAAATGGAAGTAACCAATAAAACGAAGTTAACGCAATATTGTGCACCGGGTGGTGGCTATGCGATCAGTATTATGGCAAAATAAGTTTTGTATTTAATGGCCGGGAAGACTGAGTTTTATTGCAAATGATATAAAGTTTTTCTTTTTCATTAAGTCGTAGTGCTTAACTACGGCTTTTTTGTTTATGATTACCTGTTTAAAATGCGCCTGCTGATTTAAAATGATATACGTAGATTTGGTTTTTTCAGTGGTTATCTGTGTGATCAGCGGGAAATATTATATGTTCTCGAAGCTTTTGGTTTTAAGTTCAGTAATAAAAAAACTCCCGCAGATTTAAAATGATATACGCAGATGTGGTTTTATCAGCGGTTATCTGTGTGATCAGCGGGAAATATTATATGGTCTCGAAGCTATTTGGTTTTAAGTTCAGTAGTAAAAAAACTCCCGCAGATTTAAAATGATATACGCAGATTTGGTTTTATCAGCGGTTATCTGTGTGATCAGCGGGAAATATTATAATGTCTCGAAGCTATTTGGTTGATTAAGTTCAGTAATAAAAAAACTCCCGCAGATTTAAAACGATATATACAGATTTGGTTTTATCAGCAGTTATCTGTGTGATCAGCGGGAAATACTATATGGTCTCAAAGCTATTTGGTTTTAAATTCAGTAATAAAAAATCTCCCGCAGATTTAAAATAATATACGCAGATTTGATTTTATCAGCAGAAATTCTTTAGTACTGTTTCTTAGATACCATAATTTTCGCATATTGCTGTCAACAAGTATCTGTATAAATTATTTCAATCTGCGGGAGCTAACAATCATGGCCAGAACAAAAAATCACATCGAACTTCAGTTTTTAAGCGAACCATCAGATGTAAACTATGGCGGTAAAGTACATGGTGGAATGATGATGAAATGGATTGACCAGGCTGCTTTTGCCTGTGCCTTACAATGGAGTCAAACGTATTGTGTAACTGTTTATGTTGGTGGAATCCGTTTTTTTCATCCGGTTCATATCGGACATTTGGTTAAAATGGAAGCACGGATTATTTACACCGGTAAAACCAGTATGCATATTGCTGTAGATGCCTTTTCAAAACCTGTTGATCAGGCTGATTTTGTTAAAAATACACATTGTATCATTGTTTTTGTTGCTGTTGACCATGAAGGGCAGCCTAAAGCAGTTCCTGCCTTTAAACCAAAAACGGAAAAAGAAATTGCCATGCATGGTTATGCCATTAAACTGATGGAGCTCCGTAAAAGCATTGATAAGGAGATGGAACCCTATATAGTTTAGTCTATAACAGGTAAGGCAAAGCTAAATTTACTTCCTTCGCCAATAGCACTCTCTACCCAGATTTTTCCATCTTCTGCTTCAATGAAGTCTTTCGAAATGGCTAAGCCCAAGCCGGAGCCTGATTTGTTCTGTCCATCAGTCGGCACCTGAAAATAGCGTTCAAACAGGCGTTTCTGATATTTTTCATCAATGCCTTTTCCATAGTCTTTTACTGAAAACTGAACAAATTTATCTTTTTGCAAAATATCAATTACCACTTTGGATTTCTCCGAACTGTAACGCAAAGCATTTGATAAAAAATTAACCAGTACCCAGGCTGTTTTCTGGATGTCGGCATTTACTTTCGGTAAGTTCCCGTCGCAGTTTAATTCCAGTTTAATTGATTTTTGTTCGGCCTGAAATTTTACCGCATCAATGGCATATTGTACAATATCCTCAGGTTTGGTTATCGCAAAGGTTAGTTTTAAGTTTCCGGTTTCTACCTGCGATAAATCCAGAAGCTCGCTTGTGATTTTTAACAGCCGGTCGCTATCTTCTTTGATATGGGTTAAAAGCTGGTTTTGTTCTTCATTCATCAGGCCAACACGTTCATCGCCAAGCAACTTTAAACTCATTTTTATGGATGCAAGGGGTGTTTTCAGTTCATGAGATACTGTTGCAATGAAATTGGTTTTGGCCTCATCCAATTCTTTGAATTGAGTAATGTTTTTCAGTACGTAAACACTGCCTGCCGATTTTGAAGATGCGATTAATGTCTTTTCATCCTGATCTTCATAATTCGGAATTACAATTTCGCGATGCTCCAGTAAGAAATAAGATTCTTTTTCATCCACATAAATTTTTAAGGTTTTGTCTTTGGTTTCCGGTTTAATGATGCGCTTCAATAGTTCGTTCTTTTTTATCAGTTCTGTAGCATTCTGGCCGATGACTTTTCCTTCATTCAGATTCATCAGCTTTGCTGCCAGGTGATTTAAAAACAGGATTTCACCCTTTTCATTTAAGCCGATGATGGCATCCTGCATCTGTGCGATGATGGCCTCAATCCGCGATTTTTCAGATTTGATTTTTGAAAGATTGCTGTTTTCCCATTCATTCAGCTTCACCACCATCCCATTAAAGGCATCAGCAAGTTCGGTAAACTCATCGTGGTTTTTAAAATGAAGCCGCTGTTTGTAATTCTTTCTGCTGATTTGTTTGATAGCGGCACTAAATTCAGCCAGTGGATTGGCAACAAAACCAGGGAAGTTGACAATAAACGTAAACAGGATGAGAAAACTCAGCACGGCCGCAATTGAAATGTATAAATTGGCCCTTGCTGATGCCGTATTTGCCTGATCATTCTTTTTGTAAATGGCCTTCATATTTACCTCTTCAATGCTTTGCAAGGCGGTACGCATGTTTTTTATATTGTTCGTACTAGAAGCAACCTGTAAAGATTTGTAAGTTGATAAAAGTTTCTGAAAGGCTATTTTCTCACCTTGTTCTGTAATATTCCGACCTTCGTTTTTTAAATTTTCTTCAAATATTTTTGCTTTTGCGGATGATAAAGGAAAATTGCTTTCATCTACAACATTCCGCATGGCACTGACATATTTGAGCGATTTATAATTGTCTTTCAGGATTACTTTGGATTTATCAGACAATTCATTCAGAAAGAATAAGGCGATCAGACCAAAAGATAAAACGATGATGAAGAGGAAGCCGAATCCGAGACGGAGCTTGGTTTTTATTTTCATGGTGAAGTTGTTTATTACCACCTAAGAAGCCTTAGTATATTTAAGTTTAGATGTGCTTAGGTGGTAAAATTTATTAGATTAGATTTTAAGAAAGTATAACCAAATCAATTTCTTTTGCAGCTAAATTACGTAACAACTGATTAAAAATTGCCGTTCGCATGATCACCTGAAAAATATTTAAATGAGGCTTACCAATGCAAATGGTGGAAATTTCTTTTTCGGTTGCCATATTAATGATGGTTTGTGTAACCTGATTGCTTTTTACCTTGATCACTTCGGCACCCAGTTCAGTGGCCAGTTTAAAATGGTTAATTAAGTGCCGTTGTTTATCCAGTTTGATTTTATCAAAGCTTTCGGCATCACTTTGCACATACAACGCAATCCATGGAGAATGATAATAGGAAGCCAGCCGGGCTGTTTTCCGGATGACGACACCTGCCGTTGCTGCGTTTGAGGAAATACAGGCCAGAAAACGTTCCGAACGTAGTTTTACTGATTTCGGAATTTCAATCTGAATTTTTCTTTCCACCTGGTGTACCACTTCTTTTAATGCAAATTCCCTGAGCTGCAATATCTTATCTGCCTGAAAAAAGTTGCCTAATGCCTTGTCTATTTTACTTTGATCATAAATTTTCCCTTCTTTTAAACGTGTAATCAGTTCATCTGCAGTTAAATCAATGTTCACGATTTCATCTGCCAGTTCCAGTATTTTGTCGGGAATCCGCTCGGTTACGCTGATACCCGTGATCTGTTCAATCTCTTCGTTGATGCTTTCCAGGTGCTGGATATTCACTGCTGAAATAACATTAATACCAGCTTCAAGTAAATCGAAAACATCCTGCCAGCGTTTGCTGTTCTTACTGCCTTCGGCATTGGTATGGGCCAATTCATCTACCACCACAATTTCAGGATGACGGTTTAGAATACCCTGTAAATCCATTTCTTCGATTTCTTTACCGCGATAAAAGATTTTCTTTCGGGCAATCATTGGCAAACCATCAACCAAAGCTGCTGTCTCTTTTCTTCGGTGTGTTTCTACGTAGCCAATACAAAGATCAACACCATTTCGCAACAGGGCATGAGATTCCTGCAGCATCCGGTAGGTTTTGCCTACACCGGCACTCATCCCAATATAAATTTTGAGCTTTCCCCGCCTGGATTTCTGAATCAGTTCAAGGAAATGTTGTACAGAATCTTCTTTATTTTGCATTGTCTTCTTTAACCACGGAAATACAGTTTCATAAGGTAAATCTTCCTTTATCACTGCATTTCCGTGGCAATATTTAAATATTGCATTTGTTACGCGGCAATTTAAAAGGCCACGGCTATACTGGCTGTTAATGTGGTACTGGCATTTATGGAATTCGTTCCACGATTAAAAATTTTATCCTTGCTATCGTAAGTTTTTCCTTCCAAGCGAACAACTGCATTCGGGATTGGTGAATAATCTAAATTTAAGGAATAGCCTTTTGTTCTAAATCCATTTGGCGTTCCCGTTGAGATAAAAATACCATTTTTATCTTCGTAATATTCAAATCTTCCTGCCATAGCCCATTTATCTGCAAATTTATATTGCACAATGGCTACCGGTGAAATGACTTCATTAACGCTGCTGCTACCTTTAGCTTTTTGTTGGGTACCATAATCCAAGCCAAGGGTTAATCCAAATTGATCTGTTAACTGGAAAATACCATACAGATTATGATAAAAACGGTTCACCCGAACAGAATCAACACCCTCTGTTCCCAGATAATTGCTGTAATTAACTGTGATTTTTGGTGTGGGTTTCCAACTTAACTGCAAGCCGCCCGCAGGTTTGTCATTTCCATTCTGGCGGGTAATTCTTTGCCATCCGTTCAGATAAAGCAGCGTGGCGGTAAGTTTTCCATCCTGAGTGCCATAGGTTAGTTTTGCCCCTGATTCATAATAGGGTGTATTTTCTGAAGCAATATTTCTGGTTAAAACCCAACAATCTTTCGATATGGCGCCTTCAAAACCAATGTGCGATGAAAAGATACCGGCATCAATCCATAAGTTTGCTGATTTAGAGAGTTTAACGCCTGCATTGGCTTCGAAAATATTTTTAAGTACACCTGGCTCGGTAGCTAAGTTGGCATTAGCATACGTTCCAGCCATTACAGCCAGGTTGGCACGGATGGCGCCATCGTCATAAGCAGCCTTGATAAAGCCTAAATTGAGGTTAACTTCATTAGTGCGGTTATGAGAGTAAATAAATGCAGGTCGGTTATGGTCGGCAGGTTTATTGAAGTCGTAGCCATAGTAAGCTTCAATATAACCTGAAAATTTTACTTTAGGTGCTTCTTGTGCGAAAGCGGTAATTGATGCGGTTAAAGTGGTAATAAGGATAACGAGTTTTTTCATTTTTGTATGGTGATTACACCTGTTAAAGGTGATTTTAAACATGATGATCAAATTGATGGTCTTTTCAACCGGAGGGGAGAAAGCGTTGAAGTATAACAACTAAATTTCAAGGACCTCCTCCATTTTCCTTTGCTCCGGTAGAAATGACGATGTGTTACAGATTGTCTAGTGCCAGGTTCAGTTTTAATACATTTACTGATGACGGGCCGAATAAACCCATTAAAGGTTTGATGGTATTAAGGGCAACCAGTTCTTTAACTTTCTGTTCACTGATATGCCTTGTTTTAGCTACTCTGGCAATTTGAATGGTAGCGCCTTGTTCAGAAATATTTGGGTCTAAACCACTTCCTGATGCCGTAACCATATCAGCAGGAATCTCCGATTTTTTTAATCCGGGATTATATTTTAGCAAGGTGTCTATTCTTGATTGTACTTCTTTCAGATAATCAGGATTAGAAGGTCCTTTGTTTGAACCTGCAGAGCCTGCGGCGTTGTAGTTTACTGCTGATGGTCTTCCCCAGAAATATGCTGGTTTAGTAAATGATTGACCTAATAAGGCATAGCCAATTGTTTTTCCATTTTTAGTGATTTTCTCACCAGCACCATTTCCTTTGGAAAACCGGCCTGCCAATGCAATACTGATGGGATAGATGATACATAACAATACGATTAAAACTAATGTTAAGCGTATGGATGGAATGATGTATTTTTTCATGATATTATGTGATTACACAGATTTTAAATGATGATGAAGATTTAGTTTTGTCATCCTGAGCTTGCCGAAGAAGTTAATCTTCATTTCGACAAGCTCAACTTGACAGTATGTTTATACAAATAACCCAACTACTAAATCAATTAATTTGATGCCGATGAACGGAGCGACAACCCCTCCAATGCCATAAATGAATAAGTTCCTGCGCAGCAGTGCCGTTGCACCGATAGGTTTATAGGCCACACCTTTTAAGGCGAGCGGAATTAATATCGGGATGATAATCGCATTAAAAATCACAGCCGACATAATTGCACTTTCTGGTGAATGTAAGGCCATAATGTTGAGGCTTTGCAATGCCGGTATAGCGGCAATAAATAGTGCCGGAACAATGGCGAAATATTTCGCCACATCATTGGCAATGGAGAAAGTGGTCAGTGTTCCGCGTGTAATGAGGAGCTGTTTCCCGATTTCTACAATCTCAATTAATTTCGTAGGATCGTTATCTAAATCGACCATATTACCAGCTTCTTTCGCGGCCTGGGTACCACTGTTCATGGCCACACCAACATCAGCCTGGGCAAGTGCCGGAGCATCATTGGTACCATCACCCATCATGGCCACAAGCTTTCCTAGTGCCTGCTCGTCCTTAATGTAGTTCATTTTATCTTCTGGCTTAGCCTCTGCAATAAAATCATCTACACCAGCCTTTTCTGCAATGTATTTGGCTGTTAAAGGATTATCTCCGGTAACCATTACAGTTTTAACACCCATTTTGCGCAAGCGTTCAAAACGTTCACTGATACCTGGTTTAATAATGTCTTGCAACTCAATTACGCCAAGTGCTTTCTCATTTTCTGACACCACTAAAGGGGTTCCGCCATTGGTGGCAATATTTTTTACATGACTTTCAATATCCGATGGAAAAATATTCCCTGCTTTTTCCACGATATTTCTGATGGAATCGAAAGCCCCCTTTCTGATGCGTCTACCATCGGCAGTATCCAATCCGCTGGAGCGGGTTTCGGCTGTGAATTTGATAAAGGTAGAACCTTGTGGTGTTCCGGCAGTTTTGAAGCCCTGTTCATTAGCCAATTCAATAATCGATTTGCCTTCAGGTGTTTCATCTGCCAGCGAACTTAATACGCAGGCATCCGTAAAATCTTTAATTACAACACCTGCAGTAGGATAGAAGTGGGTTGCCTTGCGGTTACCAATGGTGATGGTTCCGGTTTT
Source organism: Pedobacter sp. GR22-10 (assembly GCF_026239715.1). Classification (NCBI taxonomy): domain Bacteria; kingdom Pseudomonadati; phylum Bacteroidota; class Sphingobacteriia; order Sphingobacteriales; family Sphingobacteriaceae; genus Pedobacter; species Pedobacter sp. GR22-10. Next base: position 1,025,835 of record NZ_JAPIVR010000002.1, on the reverse strand, counting down.
ATCCAACAAGAGCACATCTATATCTCCTGCGGTTTCTACTGCTTTACCTGATTTGGTAATCACGTTTGCCCGTAGCGCCCGGTCCATTCCGGCAATACCGATGGCTGATAATAAACCACCTATAGTTGTTGGGATCAGGCAAACAAAAAGCGATATTAATGCTGCAATCGTAATTGGTGTATTGGCGTAATCGGCAAATGGTTTCAAGGTAACGCAAACGATAATAAATACCAGCGTAAAGCTTGCCAAGAGTATCGTTAATGCAATTTCATTTGGTGTTTTCTGGCGTGAAGCACCTTCTACCAGAGCAATCATTTTATCCAGAAAGCTTTCACCAGGCGCTGTGCTCACCTGTACTTTGATTTCATCAGATAATACTTTTGTACCACCGGTAACTGATGATTTATCACCACCTGATTCCCGGATTACCGGAGCAGATTCTCCTGTAATGGCTGATTCATCGATAGTTGCAATACCTTCAATGATTTCTCCATCGGTTGGAATGGTATCGCCGGTTTCGCAAACAAATACGTCGCCTTTTTGCAATTGGTTTGAAGAACGGATTTCAATTGTACCATTTTCTAAAAGGACTTTTGCAGGTGTTTCTTCACGGGTTTTCCGCAAACTGTCTGCCTGGGCTTTTCCTCTGGCCTCTGCAATAGCTTCTGCAAAGTTGGCAAATACTACGGTAAGCAGAAGTACCAAAAAGATGCAGAAGTTATACAATGGCGATCCCTGCCCGCTGTGACTAAAGGAGTATACAGTAACATAAGCCATTACCAAAGTGCCTACTTCAACGGTAAACATGACCGGGTTGCGCACCATTACCCTGGGATCGAGTTTGATGAATGATTCTTTCAATGCTGTTTTGACCAAAGCTGGTTCAAACAATTTATTATTGGGTTTCATTTTATTTATTTTAAATTGATTTCACAGATTAAAGTGATTTCGCAGATTTATTTAAGCATGGTAAAATATTCAGCCAGCGGGCCTAAGGCCAGGGCCGGGAAATAAGAAAGTGCATTCAACACTAAAATCACGGCTAAAGTCATCAGCGCAAATGTTTTGGTGTCAGTTTTTAAGGTTCCTGCAGATTCAGGAATGAATTTTTTAGCACCTAATAAACCAGCAATCGCTACAGGGCCGATAATGGGCAGGAAACGACCGAGAAAGATGATCACCCCGGTTAATACGTTCCAGAAAACATTGTTATCTCCCAAACCTTCGAAGCCTGAACCATTGTTGGCGTTAGATGAAGTTACCTCGTACAGCATTTCAGAGAAACCATGAAAACCAGGATTATTTAACCATGCTTTAGGCTGAACAGCCCAGGCAGCATCGGCATGATTGGTAAAAACATAACTTGCAATTGCGGTACCAGCAAGAATTAGAAAAGGACTTAACAAAGTAATTAACGCAGCAATTTTGATTTCCCTGGCTTCCACTTTGTGTCCCAGAAATTCAGGGGTTCTGCCTACCATCAAACCTGAAATAAATACAGCAATAATCAGATAGATGAAATAATTCAATATACCTACACCGCAGCCTCCATAAAAGCCATTAATCATCATGGCTAACAGTTGCCATAAACCAGTGAGAGGCATAGTACTGTCGTGCATTCCGTTTACCGAACCAGTTGAAATAACAGTGGTTAAGGTACTCCAATAAGCTGTAGCGGCTGGTCCGAAGCGAACTTCTTTCCCTTCCATAGCGCCTGTGGCCTGAGAAATTCCCATTTTGGCTAATGCCGGATTTCCACCTAATTCTGAAGTAATGGTTGGAATCAGCAACATAAATAAACCAATGGTCATCACTCCAAAAATAGTCCAGGCCAGTTTACGCCTGCGAATAAAGTAACCGAAAGCAATGACCATCGCCAATGGAATAATCGTCTGCGAAATTGCTTCCACCATGTTGGTTAAATAGCTTGGGTTTTCGAATGGGTGAGCAGAATTTGCACCAAAATACCCACCTCCATTCGTTCCCAAGTGTTTAATAGCGATAAACTGAGCGGCTGGTCCACGAGAAACATTTACGGTATCGCCCTGAACCGATATGAACTGATCCTTCGCATCATAACTGGCAGGTGTACCATTGAAAGTTAAGATTAAAGCAACAATTACCGATAACGGAAGCAATAGCCGGGTGATGGCTTTTACAAAAAATTCCCAGAAGTTACCCAGTTGTGTCGTAGTTTTGTCTCTGAATGCTTTAAAAAAGACCACTGCAGCAGCAATACCAGTTGCAGCACTTACAAACTGAAGAAACATCAATACAAATTGCTGCGTTAAATAACTTACGCCGCTTTCGCCAGAATAATGCTGCAGGTTACAGTTGGCCACAAAGCTAATAATGGTATTAAAGGCCAGATCTGGTGTCATGCCTGGATTTCCATCCGGATTTAATGGCAGGTGATTCTGGAAAATCAGTACGAAAAAGCCATATACCAGCCACAATACATTAATGGCTAATAAAGCTTTCAGTTGCTGTTTCCAGTCCATCTGTACTTTAATATTGATGCCCGAAAGTTTATAGATTAAGTTTTCAAGCGGTTTTAAAAAGTCTGTCCAGACCTTTTCTCCTGCAAAAACCTTGGCCAGATATTTCCCTAAGGGAATGGCGATGACCAAAGTAAGCAGGAATGTGGCAATAATGCCGGTTAATTCAGTGTTCATTTTTTTTGTTTTTTGGAGAATAGGAATTAGTCAATAGGGAATAGATTTTAGATGGATTTATCAATTTTCTTTTACCGATTTTCTATTTCCTCCATTAAAATTTTTCGGGTTTGATCAGCACGTAAATCATATAGATAAATACGGCGATGGCGATGATGAATAATGCTAACATGGCTTTAAATTTTTTCGAACCAATCAATTGATTTATAAGTTGCCCAGCAGAGCAAAAGGATAATTAAAAACAGGATTATGGTCATAACTTTATTAATTTTTGAAAGGCTATTGCCAACTGTTGTGCCGCAGAAATGTATATGATTATAAGTTGCTGATTTATATTGATTTATGTTTTATTTTGATCAGAATTAAATTTTCAGGCATAAAAAAACCCTTCCGTTTTGGAAGGGTTTTTATCGTTATGGAAGGATGGTTTATTTTTCAGAAGAGCATTTTCGCATTCGTTTATAGGCTTCAGACTAAAACTTCCCCTGTTGGTTCAGTAAGCTGAAATATTTATCCAGATTAACACCCAATGATTTTTCCATAGAGATTTTAAAATCTAACGGTTGCGGATGTTTATTTTTCCATTCACTGAAATAATTTTTAAAGGCCTGATCAAATTTTTCTTTTCCCACCTGCGATTCCAAAATATAAAGCCAGAGGGCCGTCTTGGCATATGAGATTAAACTATATTCTTCAGAAGTTTTGAAATCAGCTGCGGGTGTTTCAATGGCTGATTGCATAGGTACATTTGACAAGGCACCATAAACACTGGCCAGAAACCGATCAGCAGGTAGTTCCTTAATCTTTGCCGGAATGGCATCGCCAAAAATAGAATTCGATCTGTATTTCTCGGCTTCATAACGGAACTGGAAAAAGGTATTAAAACCCTCGTCTTGCCAGGTATGTATTCTTTCGTTATTGCCCAGCATACTCATAAACCAGTTGTGGCCCACTTCATGGGTAATTACCCCATCAAGGGTTTCTTTTTTCGCATCCGGACTAGTTATCAGGGTAATAGTAGGGTATTCCATTCCGCCGCTGGCATTGTTTTTGGGCCCTTCAATGGCTTGTACCACCGGGTATTCATATTCGCCAATCCATTGACTGTACTTTTTAGTTGCATCTTTAATGTAGTCAATACTATTTACCCAAAGTGTATTTTCCTTATTATGGTAATAGCTGAAAGCATCCACAACTTTTCCTGAAGCAAGTTTTATGGTATCGTATTGAATGACCAGGTCCTGATCAGCAAACCAGGCAAAATCAGGCACATCATTTATCAGGTAAGTCAGGGTTTTAGTGCCTGAACTGCTTTTAGCACGGTATAATGCAGGCTTGTTGTTTCTGGCCGCTGTATTTTTTGCACCTATACTTTTATAAGCAGCAAGTTCATCTGCATTCTGCATAACACCCGTAGCACCAACTACATAATTGGTGGGAAGGGTGATGTTCACCTTATAGTCTGCATATTCGCTGTAAAATTCACCCATATCCAGGTAAGGGAACTCATGCCATCCATCTCTGTCAAACACGGCGGGTTTCGGGTACCATTGTGTTGCCATAAATTCGGTACCGGCATAGCCAGACCGGGAGAAATAGCTGGGTAATTTCACATTAAAACCAGTTGTAATGGTTACAGAATCACCGGATTTTAAGGGGGCAGGAAGCATGACTTTCACAATATCAATGTACTGTGGGTTAGGGTGTGCTTTTGTTTCAGCCAATTTTCCATTTACCTTGAAACCTAAGCCATCAATACTGCCGTAGCTTACGTTTTTAAGTTTTTCCTTGCGGGAAGTATCATTCCTGATTTGCTGAAAAAGTGCAGTTGATTCGTTTTTATAGGCATTTGGCCAGATGTGAAACCAGATAAAATCAAGTGTGGATGGTGAATTGTTTTTATAAACAATGGTTTCGAATCCTTTGAGTGATTTTTCTTTATCGTTTAAAGTAACATCAATGTTGTACGTTAATTTTTGCTGAAAATAATTTTCCTGTGCGAAGATGGAAAAAGATAGTGTTGATAATAATAATATTAGAATATATTTCTGCATGCTGATGAATTAATGGTAATGTATTTAAAATGAATAATGTAATTGATTGAATATTTTTAATGTTTCTGCCAGGGCTTGCATTAAGGTCTATCTTAATGACTTGCGAAACTATCTATTTCTGTTGTACTGAAGTGCCGGATTCCTGGCTTGATGTAAAATGCCGATAATTACGATCCGGCTAAGTTCATCATTAATGATAAAATAAATGGAATACGGAAAAACAGCTGTAAAGACTGACCGGATGTTTTTTATACCTGATTTCGATCAAGCTCCTCCATTAATGTGGATAGCGGCACAATTTTATTTGAATCCTTAGACAGGGATTGCAATCTGGTATCCAGAAATTTCTTATGCCATTCTGGTAAAGAAGCATTAATCGATTCTACTTCTGGGTACAGGTCTTTAATCTTTTTCCAATTTTCAATAGTAAGTTGAACCGCAGTGATTTGTCCATGCTCATTTGATAAATATTGAATGCTCATGTACCAAATTTAATGATTTTTTTTAAATGACCTTTTGCCTTCTCCTGTTTATAATTCCAAAATTCCGTATTCTTCAATTTTTCTATACAGGGTTGTCAGGCCAATCCCCAGTAACCTGGAAGTTTCCGTTTTATTGCCTTTGGTATGAATCAGCACCTTCTGGATATGTTGTTTTTCTATCTGTTGAAGATTGAAATGATTCTGAACAGGCACAAATTCAAAAAATTCTGGTGGTAAGGCTGATAAATTAAGTTCGGCGCCGTCAGATAGGATCACCAGGCGCTCCATCACATTTTTGAGCTCCCGGATGTTACCACGCCATTGATGTTTCTCCAATATTTCCAGCAGTTTATCGTCTGCTTTAAGCTGAGCCCGATTGGATTTAACAGCAAATTCTGCCAAATAATGTTTTGCCAGCAAAGGGATATCTATTTTGCGTTCGCGCAAAGGCGGCAGCATGATCGTGAAAACCGAAAGGCGGTAATATAAATCAGAACGGAACTTTCCAGATTCAGCATCTGCTTTAAGATCTTTATTGGTGGCGGCCAATATGCGTACATTTACCTGTTGTGTGTGCGTATCCCCAACTTTAATAAAACTTTGATTTTCCAGCACCCGCAAAAGCTTGGCTTGTAAATCGAGGTTCATTTCACCTATTTCATCCAGGAATAAGGTGCCGCCATTGGCTTCTTCCAGTAAGCCTTTTTTATCTTTATTCGCACCGGTAAAAGCACCTGCTTTGTAACCAAATAGTTCGCTTTCTAATAAATCAGGACTAAAGCCACTACAGTTTAAGGCTACAAAAGGCTTTGCTGCCCTCGGACTTTCATAATGAATGGATTGTGCGAAAACTTCCTTCCCGGTTCCGGTTTCACCTAAAAGCAAAACGGTTGTATCGGTCTGGCTTACTCTTTTTGCTAAATCAATTGCTTCGGTGAGTTTTTTGGAATGACCGATCATCGTGCTGAAGTGATGTTTGCCGGCAATTTTTTGTGCTAGTTCGGCAACACGTTGCTGCAGATTTGCTTTCTCAATTGCTTTATAAAGTAAAGGGATTATTTTATCATTGTCATCTCCTTTAACCAGGTAATCGAAAGCACCATTTTTAATCGCCAAAACACCGTCTGATATCGTTCCGTATGCGGTAAGATTGATTACCTCCACAAAAGGTTTGATCAGTTTAATGTCCTTCACCATGGCCACGCCATTTACGTCGGGCAATTTTACATCGCTGATTACAATACTTACATCATTGTTTTTTAAAAGTTTTAAGCCCTCTTTGCCTGTAGCGGCCTGCAAAGTTCTAAAACCTTCCAGTTCTATAATTCTGGACAGTAAACTGCTGATTTTTTTTTCATCATCAATGATGAGGATGATCCCGTTCATAGGTTTGAAATAAGCTACAATATTAAGGATAAAAAAGGCGAATCAACAGAAATTGAAATATAATCTATCCTGCATTTTTTCCATTCGGAGCAATCATTTTGGAATGGTTAAGCTGCAATCTTTTCATATTGGGAAAAAGCTTTCCATTTTGGTGTGTTTCGTTTTGCCGGTAATGCTTAATAATCCTTTTTTTGAAAGTTTTTATGCAGACAATCAGATAGATATGGGTTTGTTGTTTGCAGGGCACCAGGTTTGTCCTGGTGGATGATGAAATTTTAGAAAAAATGAACAATCAAATAATATTTGTCCGCCTTGCCACAAAAGAAGATGCCATTTATGCAGGTGAAATTGTAGATGAAACGCTGAACTCCGCCATCATCAGAGGATCTGGAATCTCCAGAAGAACACCCGGATCCATCATTGAAAAAATGGAAACCGGCAAAGCGATTATTGCGGTAACCAGTGGTGGTGAATGGGTAGGCTTTTCCTACTTCGAAAACTGGGAACATGGCAAATTCATCTCCAATTCCGGATTAATTGTGAAGCCAAAGTTCCGGAATTCTGGCGTAGCGAAATGCATTAAAAACAGGATTTTCAACTTGTCAAGGCGTCATTTTCCGCAGGCCAGGATATTCAGCATTACCTCGGGCGCAGCCATTATGAAAATGAATAGCCAGCTGGGTTTTGAGCCGGTAACTTTTGATCAGATTACCCAAGATGAAGCCTTTTGGGCGGGTTGCGCAAGTTGTACCAACTTCGATATTCTGGAAAGAAAAAAACGGCGTAACTGCTTATGCACTGCCATGCTGTTTACTCCTGAGCACATTGATCAAATCGTCACCCAAGCCGCTTTAGCAGATAAAAAACAACAATCATTAGCCATCCATTAATCAAACCGAACCATGAATATTTCAAATAAACGGGCAACATCACATCCAGATTTAAACAGGCTTTATAACGAAGCGATCGCTCTTTTAACCACCTTGATCAGTATGCCATCTTATAGCGGTGCTGAAGATAAAACAGCTGATGAAATTGAATTGCATTTGACGAAACATCAGATGAATACCATCCGCAAGCGGAATAATGTATGGTGTTACAATAAATTCTTTAACCCGCAGAAGCCTACTATTTTACTCAATTCACATCACGATACGGTAAGGCCAAATGAACAATATACGCGTGATCCATTTGCAGCGGTTGTTTACGATGACAAGCTGTATGGTTTAGGAAGCAACGATGCCGGTGCTGCGCTGGTATCGCTGATCTCTGCTTTCATTTATTTCTATGAAGACGAAAATTTGCCTTTCAACCTTTGTTTAGCCGCAACGGCGGAAGAAGAAACTTCAGGTGGAAACGGCATCAAATGTATTCTGGATGAATTGGAACCGATTTCTTTCGCTATTGTTGGTGAACCTACAAACATGCAAATGGCAATTGCAGAAAAAGGCTCGATGGTGATTGATTGTACGGCGAAAGGTCGATCTGGTCATGCCGCGAGAGAGGAGGGCGATAACGCCATTTACAAAGCCATGAGGGATATTGCCTGGTTTTCCAGTTATCAGTTCCCGATTGAGGATGGTGCCCCGCAACCTGTAAAAATGAGCGTAACGCAAATTGATGCGGGCATGCAACATAATATTGTTCCGGGCTGTTGCCACTTTACCGTGGATATCAGGTTCGATCACAATTATACATCCAGAGAAATTCTGAACACCATCATCAACCATACCATTTCAAGCTTCAATGTCAGGCCAAATATTTTACAGCCATCCCACATCAGCTTGTTGCATCCTATTGTGGTGGCGGGTTTGGGTTTAGGCAGAAAAACCTATTTATCACCTACCAGCTCAGATCAGGGATGGTTGGATATGCCTTCGATAAAAATGGGACCGGGAGAGTCTGCACGATCACATACAGCTGATGAATTTGTTTACATCGATGAAATTGAAGAAGGAATAACGATCTATATTCGTCTGCTGGAATCGCTTTTTAAGCAAGGTGCATAAGCTTTATGTACTTTTTCGTTTACGACCGCCTGAAATAAATCCTTTTTAAGCATATTTGACCTCGTAAACCAAATGCTATGTTTAAAAAATTAAGCCCAGTAATCGTCCTCAGTTTCTTTGTCAGTTTTTGCGCTGCCCAGCAAGTGCGGCCGGCGAAATCTTCAGCAATTTACCGGGAACTGAAAACGCTTAAGCATCTTCCAAAGGTACTTTATCTGGCGGCCCACCCTGATGATGAAAATACAGGCTTACTTTCCTGGTTAATTAATGAGCAGAACGTGGAAACCGGCTATCTGTCGCTTACCCGGGGAGATGGCGGTCAGAACCTTTTAGGTACCGAGCAGGGTGCAGCCCTGGGATTAATCAGAACACATGAATTACTGGAAGCAAGGAAACTGGATGGTGCGCAGCAGTTTTTTACACGGGCCATTGATTTTGGTTTTTCCAAAAATACAGAAGATACCTTTAAACAATGGGATGCCGACAGCCTTACGGCTGATGTAGTTTGGGTAATCCGCAAATTCAGACCTGATGTCATTATTTGTCGTTTTCCGCCAACAGCAGCAGCAGGCCACGGACAACATGCGGCTTCTGCAGTGATAGCTGAAAAGGCTTTTAAACTGGCAGGAGATCAAACGGCATTCCCCAATCAATTGAAATATGTAAGTGTTTGGCAACCCAAACGCATCCTTTGGAATACTTTCAGATTTGGATCAACCAATACCACAGCCGAAAACCAGTTGAAGGCAACTGTTGGGCAGTATGATGCCCAGCTCGGATTGGGTTATGGTGAGCTGGCAGGACTCAGCAGAAGTTTACACAAAAGCCAGGGTGCAGGCACACAAGCCGTGGCTGGCGTACGAACGGAATATTTTTCGCCGGTTTTAGGTGATCAGGCCAAAGCAAATTTGTTTGAAAGAATCCCGATGAACTGGTCTGACAGGGGAATCAATGACATTGATGAGTTAATTGATATTACCCTCTTGTCTTTTGATTATAACCATCCGGATAAGAGTTTACATGGTTTATTGATGTTGCGCAAGAAGATTGCTGAACTGCGGGATGCGAATCTTCGGAAAGATAAACTAGCTGCTATCGACCACATTATTTTAAGCTGTACCGGTTTTATGGGTGAAGTGGTTACCGACCAGGCAGAAGCCATTGCAGGCAACAGTTACAGCTTTCGTTTAAATGTAATTGCCCGGTCCTCGGTTCCGGTATTGTTAGAACAGGTAAATTGGATCAACCAAACAGATAATTTAAACCGCAGGGTTTCGGGCGATTCCCTGCTGACCATTGAGCGTAAGATTCAAATCCCGGCAGGAGCAGGGTTAACTGAACCCTACTGGTTAGAAAAACCTGCAAAAAATGCAGCTACTTTTAGTGTGGCCAATGATACCTTAATCGGTTTGGCTGAGAATGAAGCTGCACTGAATGTTGTTTTGTCGCTTAAAATCGGTACGGAACAATTTAAAGTAAAACTGCCTTTATCGTTCAAAAAGTTAGACCCGGTTAAAGGTGATGTGGTCGAGCAATTAAGGATTGTTCCGGCACTTGGTTTAAGTTTTGCCGAGCCGGTATATTTTGCCAGGGAAAAAGAAGGATTAGCCGTTACCCTGAGGTTGAAGGCCAATAAATCCATCAATTATGGTAAGGTTGATTTCAAGATTGGAAATGTGATCGTCAAAACCTTTAACGGAATCAATTTACCTGAAAATACCGTTACCATTAAAGACTTTTTAATTCCGGCTGAAGATTTATCAAAAATTAAAAGCAGTCAGAATAAACTTGAAGCTGTTTTTTCAGCGGAGCAAAATACTTTTACAAAAGGACAGGTATTGATTCAGTATCCGCACCTGCCTTCCCTGCAATATTTTGTACCGGCAACAACCTGGTTATTAAAAGGCGATATCAAGGTGCTGGCAAAAAGAATAGGCTATATTCAAGGTGCAGGAGATCTGATTCCGGAGTTTTTACGTCAGGCTGGTTTGCAGGTGGATGCATTAACGGAAGCTGATATTTTGAACCCTGCAAAACTGGCTACATACGATGCCATTGTAACAGGGGTAAGGGTGATCAATACCGAAAAGAGAATCAAGAATTGGCAGCCGGCTTTGAAAAACTATGTAGAAAACGGTGGTACGATGGTAATGCAATACAATACCACCCAGGATATGGCCTTACAGGATTTTGGTGTTTATCCTTTTAGCATTAGCGGAAAAAGAGTTACTGAAGAAAATGCTTCAGTTAAATTCCTGGTTCCAAATCATAAGCTTTTAAACTATCCGAATAAGATTACAGCAGCAGATTTTAACGGCTGGGTGCAGGAGCGTGGTGCCTATTTCCCGGATAAATGGGATGATAAATATGAACCGCTTTTTGAAATGAACGATACCGGAGAAGAGCCTTTAAGAGGAGCCACATTGTATGCGAAATACGGTAAGGGGAATTTCATTTATTCGCCACTGGCATTTTTCAGGCAATTGCCGGCAGGTAATGTAGGTGCAGCAAGGCTGTTTTTTAATTTTATATCAGCAGGGAAGTAAGCCATTATGGAATAATTGCTATCTTATGTTTTCAGACACCTAAATTATGAATTCACATCTAAATTAAATGAAAAATCAGTTCAAAAACTGGAATACCTGGTATATTTTACTAGCGCTGGCCCTGGTGTTTCAGGTGGTATTTTATTATTTTTTCACTAAATTCTGGGCATGAGTAATATCGATTGGTGTGTACTCATTTTCACGTTATTAGCCGTTGTGGTTTACGGTGTTTTCATCGGTCGCGGACAAAAAAGTAACGAATCATATTTAAAGGCCGATAGTAAGATGCCCTGGTACATCGTGCTGCTGGGGATCATGGCTACGCAGGCAAGTGCAATTACCTTTTTGTCGGCGCCGGGGCAAGCCTATACTGATGGCATGCGTTTCGTGCAATACTATTTCGGTTTGCCATTGGCCATGATTGTAATTTGTGTAACCTTTATTCCAATATTTCAACGGTTAAATGTATACACTGCTTACGAGTATCTGGAGAACCGTTTCAATAAAAAAACAAGGGTTTTAACTTCTCTGCTTTTCCTGTTTTCCCGAGGCTTATCAACCGGGATCAGTATATATGCGCCAAGCATTATTTTATCCAGCGTATTAAACTGGAACATCTACCTTACCAATGTGCTAACTGGTGGCATCCTTTTAATTTACACCTACGTTGGCGGTGCAAAAGCCATTGCACATACCCAAAAACTGCAATTCCTGATCATTTTAGGAACCATGGCTTTTGCCGGTTATTTACTGGTGCAAAATATGCCAAATGGAATTGGCTTCAGTGATGCCCTATACCTGGCCGGAAAATCCGGAAAACTGAATGTGATCACTACTGATTTCAACTGGAAAGATAAATACAACATCTGGAGTGGATTGATTGGCGGGTTTTTCCTGGCACTATCCTATTTCGGCACCGATCAAAGTCAGGTGGGGCGATACATTACCGCAAAGGATAACACCAATGCCAAAATGGGTTTGCTGCTGAATGGTTTGGTCAAAATACCCATGCAGTTTGCCATCCTTTTAATTGGAGCCTTATTATTTGCTTTCTTTTCCCTAAAACCGGCACCCATCTATTTCAATGAAAGGTCATATCAATATTTAAAAGAAACTCAACCCAAACAAGCGGCCATATTTGAAAAGGAGCATCAGGCTTTAGCGGCAAAATTTAATCAGGAATCCAAAATTATTCTCCTGCAGAAGGAAAGCCAATCACCGGAATTAAATGCTTCTGTTGCGAAATTTAAATCTACCCAAATTGAGGTTAAAGATTTACATGGCAGGGTAGAAGAAGCCATTAACCAATCTAACTTTAATGCCGAGAAAACAGATACCAATTATATCTTTCTATACTTTGTTAAAAACACTTTGCCTGTCGGGATGATCGGATTATTATTTGCCGTCATTTTCCTGGCCAGCTGGGGGTCTATTTCTGCGGCATTAAATTCATTGGCAGCCTGCTCATTAAAAGATATACATCTTCTTTTTAGCAATACAAAAATTGATGACACTACGGAGTTGAAATATAGCCGACTACATACTTTAGGCTGGGGTATATTTTCTATTGCAGTGGCGATGTTCGCTACCCAGATGGGCTCGCTAATTGAGGCAGTAAATGTTTTGGGGTCGCTTTTTTACGGACCAATTCTCGGTATTTTCCTGGTGGCTTTTTATTTTAAAAAAATCGATGGCCCGCTGGTATTTATTTCCGCTATCCTTTCTGAAATTGCCGTAATTGCTGTTTATAAATTCGATGTGGTGTCATTCCTCTGGTTAAATGTAATTGGTGCCGCGGCAGTAATCATTTTTTCGACTTTAGGATTATGGTTTTATCGGCTTAAAAACTTATTTTCGTAAATCTCAAAACAACAAAACAAATATATACCATATGAAAAAGATGATTAAATCAATCACCCTGCTTTTTGCAGCCATTACATTCTCTGTAAGTGCAATGGCTCAGGATGCCCAGCCTAAACCGAGTCCTGCGGCAACTGTTACCGGAAAAGTAAAAGGTGCCACCATTACCATTAACTATAGCAGCCCGGCTGTAAAAGGCCGTAAAATCTGGGGAGGTTTGGAAGCTTATGATAAAGTTTGGCGTGCCGGTGCAAACGAAGCCACTACTTTTGAAACGGATAAAGACATTATGGTGGAAGGAAAACCATTGGCCGCTGGAAAATATAGCTTCTTTTTAATCCCTAAAGAAAGCGGAACATGGACGGCAATTTTTAACAAAGAACCAAAGCAATGGGGTGCATATAAATATGAAGAAGGCAAAGATGCTTTACGTGTTGATGTTAAAACCAAAGTATTGAAAGCCACTCAGGAACGTTTGGTTTATAAAATTACTAAAACTGGCTTCTCTTTAGATTGGGATAAGGTTTCCGTACCGGTATCTATTAAATAGAAACAGAAAATTAATATTATTTCAAAGGCCATTTCACTGATCTGAAATGGCCTTATTTATTTCCTGCTGTTATGTAAAGAAATGGTAACATAACAGCAACTTCATGCTAAAATATTATTTTGGCCGGATATTAATAACACATAATGAAATTTTTTATCCGGTTAACTTATTGCTTTTTGTTTTTTAAATTAAACGTTTTAGCACAATCAAATCATCATTCTTTTTCTGTAAAAGGAAAACAGCCTGTGGATCTGGTCAATGTATTTCTGGGATCTTCTGGCGATCACGGACAAATGTCGCCGGCTGCATCTTATCCTTTTAGCATGTTAAGCATCGGACCGCAAACCTATCCTAAAACCCATACCGGTTACGAATACCTGGCGAAGAAATTTGAAGGTTTTACGCATAACCGTTTTGAAGGCGTAGGCTGCCAGGGCTCAGGAGGGAATATTTTAATCAGGCCTTTTTTAGGCACTGATCCCATGAAAACTGATCTGATCAAGACTTCAGAAAAGGCCAGCCCGGGTTATTATGCGGTTGGCTTTGGCAATAAAATAAGCGTACAGCTAAGTGTTTTAAAAAATGCAGGGAAACATGTTTATCAGTTTCCGAAAGGTAAAAAGGGATTATATCTTGATTTGAGTTATGCTTTTAACGGTGCTTTTGTTGATGAGCAGCATCAGGTAAAAGGAGATACAATTTCAGGCTGGATTACTTCCAGAACGACCTGCGGCGTAGGAAAGTATAAAATTTATTATTGCCTGGTGGCAAAAGGTACAAAAAGCTGGAAAGACAATGGCAATCACCGTTTGGTTTTGTCGCTTCCGGAAGCTGCAGTTACCACAGAAATCAATGTAGCCTTATCCTCTGTGAGTGCAGAAGCAGCTTCAGCAACGATCAGTAATGATTCATTTGAACATGTCAAAATGCTGAGTGCTTCGGAGTGGAATCATCATTTAAGTCAGATTGAAGTGAATGGAAATGAAGAAAACTCAGCATTATTTTATTCACTCCTGTATCGCACCATGCAGTCACCTTATGTCATTTCTGAACAAGATGGTACTTACCGGAACACCAAAGGAGAATTGCAGAAAGATAAGCAAATTCATTACAACGGATGGGCCATCTGGGACAATTACCGGACGCAACTGCCCTTACTTTCTCTCATTAATCAAAGCGAATATGCGGGGATGATCACTTCTATTGCAGAATTGTATCAATCTGGTAAAAAGGATTATGCAAGTCAGCATGAGCCATCAAATACCGTCCGTTCTGAGCATGCCATTGTGGTCTTGCTGGATGCTTACCGGAAAGGATATCCGGTAGATTTTGCGAAGATTGCAGATTCCCTGGCGAAAGAAGTAGACGGATTGGATTATAAATCGCCGGATAAAGCATTGGAATCCAGTTATGATCACTGGGCACTGGGAGAAATATTTGCCATTCTGAAGAATAAGGATAAATCTCAATCCTATAAAAATAAAGCCCTGGAATATAAAAAATACTGGAATAAGGATTTTAGAGATTTAACCAGAAATGATGTAGACCGCATGCAGGCAAGGGGTTTGTACCAGGGAACCATCTGGCAATACAGGTGGTTTGTACCTTATGATGTGCAGGGATTAATTGAACTGGATGGAGGAGCAGAAGCCTACCTGGCCAATCTGGATCAATTTTTTGCAAAAGATTTATATAACCATGCCAATGAACCCGATTTGCAGGTACCATTGATGTATAATGCCACCACATCAGGATATAAATCTCAATACTGGATGCACCAGCTGGCTGCAGATACGGTGATTCAGAATTATTTTAACGACAATAGCCGGGGCATAGGATCCTACATTGGCAAAATTTATAAAAATGAACCACAGGCTTATTTAAGAACCATGGATGATGACGCCGGCGCCATGAGTGCCTGGTATATTTTTGCGGCCAGCGGTTTTTCTCCCGCTTGTGTAGGCTGGCCGGTCTATTACTTGAATGTTCCTTTATTTCCTTCATTAACTTACCATTTGCCAAAAGGGAAGACTTTTAAAATTGAAACCGGGAATTTTAGCCTTAAAAATAAGTATATCAAAGCCGTCTTTTTAAATGATAAGCCTTTTAGAAAGAACTATATCACTCAGGCTGAGATTAATGCGGGTGGTGTGTTGAAGATTATAGCTTCTGCAGATCCGGTCAAGATTTCGGATACGGAAAACTGGATTTCTTCGGTAGAAAAATAATTTATAAAAATATGCAGGGTTTTCAAACTTATTTCTGAGAAACATGTTAATCTGATATAAATAATTATTAATATGGCTCCTTTAAAAATCAGCGAAGAACAGCATGCTACATTAAGCAATAAAAGCACATCCGATTCAGTAAATGATCAATCCTTAGAATTACATCCTGAAGCCTACAAGGTAAAGGGACCGTCGCCAGAAAAGATGCAGAGTGTATCTGCTTCCCTGCGTACCTACGCACATGGCTTATATGGATTGTTATAAAATAGCATTCAATTGAAATAAAAAAAGTCTGTCTCTTAACTGGAACAGACTTTTTTTGTAGTACCAGTGTGGTTCGTTTTTACCGGCAGTCATACACCTTGCATTATATTTAAACATGAGACAAAGCGCAGGAATATTACTTTACAGGAAAACAGGTCCGGAACCGGAATTTTTTCTCATTCATCCCGGCGGACCAATTTTTGCCAAAAAAGATTTAGGGGTATGGTCTGTACCAAAGGGTGAACTGGATGAAAATGAGGAGCCGCTGCATGCAGCCATCCGCGAATTTGAAGAGGAAGTAGGAACGAGAATTGATGGCGATTTCATCGAACTGCAACCCATTATTCAAAAAGGCGGCAAGAGGGTGTTATGCTGGGCCGTTGAAGGTGATCTTGATCCGGCAACACTGCATAGTAACACTTTTGAAATGCAATGGCCACCAAAATCGGGCAAAATACAAAGCTTTGTAGAGGTAGACAGAGGCGACTGGTTTACTTATGAAAATGCCATCCTGGCGATTAAAGACCGGCAGATTCCCTTATTAGATGAATTGGTTTCTATACTGACTAAGCGTGTAAATTAAAATCAGATGACTGTTTTTCTGCTCCATTAATGATCACAGCAATCCGGTGGTTACCCAAATGAAACCTTCGTGTCGTGATCGGGACAAACTTTTGCTTACGTAAAATATTCACCTTCATGCCGGCAGGATAAATCCTTTCAGAAATCTTGAACACTTTTTTATGATGCTGCCCGTTCTGCTTTTTGTAATAAATGGCATATTCCAGCCTCACCTTCTGTTCAGTGAGAAGTTCATTTTGAATGGTGAATGAAAAGGCCAGGCTTTCACCCATGCGGATGTCTGGTGTTAAAAGATGGAAGTCTTTCAAGATCATTCCATGATCATTTAATCCATAATGTTTGAGGATTTCAGGATGGCCCTGTTTTAAGAGGGTTCTGCAGCCATGTTTGATTATGGCATCTGTTTCCGGGCTGATTCCCGACCATTTTTTAGCGATTTCTAATACAATGCCCGGATGGTCTTTAGCGATATCATTCAGGTTGTTGGCCACACTTCTCCGCACATATTCAGCAGGATCGTGCTTCAGGTTTTCCAGAATAGGTAGTACAGCACCAGGATCTTTTTTCAAAAATGGAATACCCATGGCCCAGGGTAGCCTGGGCCGGCTGCCCTCGCTTGCCAATCTCCTCACTTTATGGCTTTCATGTAATGACCATTGCTGCATGCGGCGCATCATTTTATCGCCGTACTTTAAAATAAAAGGGCGAACGGCAAATTCACAACTCACAAACTGGGTTACAAATTCCAATGCTTCAACAGAGGTGTCAAAATCATCCATTCCGTAAGTTTCGATGTAATCCGGCAGGAACATAAAGGCCAGTCCATCTTCACCAATGCCTATTTTTCTTAATTCACCGATGGTCTTTTTAATGATTTCAATCGTATCATTATAGTTTTCAGGAAAGAATCGATGAATCACATTTGTGGTATGTTTCATTCTTTCCTTCAGTTCCTTTGATTCAAATTCGGCAATAAAAATCTCTTTTAAAAACTTGTCCCGGTCGAAAGCCGGAACAGTCAAAAGCAGGGCATCTGTTAGTTTCCCATAAAATGCCGGTGAATAAAGGTTTTTAAGCAAATAACTCATCTGATGGTTGATTTTGTGTTAAAGTTATGTGATACAAATTTATTTCCAGCTATTGTTTTACACATTCAACAAGTTTCTTATTCAGAAAATTTGTTTAAAAAATGATATCGGCTATGCCATATTCAATCATTTATTCATCAACTTTGTTGTTGATCAGAACATAACTTGAACATGAAAAAAATAGGATGGATTGGATTAGGAAACATGGGTATTCCAATGGCTGCACAGCTTTTAAAAGCATCATATCCGGTTACCGTATATAACAGAAGTACAGAAAAAGAATCTGCTTTAACTGCTATAGGTGCAGCAGTAGCGGAGAGCCCTGAAGCACTTAGCCGGGAATCTGATGTGGTTATTGTAATGGTAACTGATGATCAGGCCATAACCGCTGTTTTTGAAGGTGAAAAGGGATTGATTCGCGGTCAGATAGATGGGAAAGTCATTATCAATATGAGTACGGTGTCTCCGGCCATTTCTAAAAAAATAGATGAACTGTGTAAATTACAAAATTGCCGGTACCTTGATGCCCCGGTATCAGGGAGCGTGAAGCAGGCAGAAACTGGTCAGTTGGTGATTATGGCCGGGGGCGCAAAGTCTGCTTTTGAAGAAGTAAAACCCATTTTTGATGTGTTGGGGAAATTAAGCAAGTGGGTAGGTGATACTGGAGCGGGAAATATAGCTAAGCTGGCCATCAATTCGCTATTGGCACTATACACACAAGGCCTGGCAGAAACCATTTTGTTTGCCAGTGAAAAGGGAATTCAACCGGCAGATTTATTAGAACTCATCGGAAATGCAGCCATCGGCAATGTATACACCAAAATAAAAGGCGAGGCCATTCTGAACGATGATTATAAAGCTGCTTTTGCTTTAAAACACATTGTAAAAGATTTGAGGCTCGCCAAGGATGAAGGCATCTCATCTCCCTTAGCTAAAACCGCATTATCAACTTATGAAGAGGCGCAGGGAAAGTATGGGGAAGAAGATCTGGTTGCAATTATAAAAGCGCTCAAATCGCTTAATAGATAAATTTATTCGTATTCAGAAATGGTGTGTATGTTTTATAAAAACTGATTTAAAAGAAGTACCCCAACTAATCCGAGTACGGAAACGATACTTTCCATCATGGTCCAGGTTCCAAATGTTTCTTTAAGGCTGAGGTTAAAATACTCTTTAAACATCCAGAAACCGGTATCATTAACATGAGAAAGCATCAGGCTACCTGCCCCTACAGATAACACCATTAATTCGGGAGGGGCATGTTGACCGATCAGGGGTAGCACCATCCCGGAGGCGGTTACGGCTGCAACAGTGGCGGAGCCAAGGGTTATGCGCAGTGAGGCCGTAATTAACCAGGCCAGTAACAACGGAGAAAGATTTAAATTACCCGTTAATTGTTTGACGGTTTCGCCCACGCCGCTGTCAATTAAAATTTGTTTAAAAGCCCCACCGGCAGCAATGATCAATATAATCATGGCAATGCTTTTTACCCCTTCTGTACAGGATTCCATAGCTTTTTCAATGCTGTTGTTTTGGAGTAGGAGTGTCAGGATCACCGAGATCAGTAAGGCTGCTGTAGGATCGGCAAGAAAAATAAATATCGATTTGCCCGGGTACACTGTATTCAGGCCACTTCCGATGGTTCCGGCAATGATCAGAAATACTGGCAGCAATGCCACCATAAAACTCTTTGCCGTGCCAGGTAAGCCTTCACCTTCTTCCAGTACAAAATCCTTTATGAGGGCAGGCTGAATCTTCTTCATGATTAACCTCGGGAAATAAATTCCTGCAATGACAGCAATGGGCAGGCTCAGCACCAGTCCATATATGAGTGTCTGGCCAATATCTGCATGGAAAATACCTGCAAGAGCAACAGGTCCGGGATGGGGAGGTAAGAAACCATGGGTTACTGAAAGTGCGGTAGCCATAGGCAGGCCGATATATAGTTTGGATAGTCCTGTAGCTGCAGAAATGGCAAACACCAGCGGAATCAAAACCACAAAGCCTGCATTATAAAACAGGGGAATGCCAACCAACAAACCTGTGAGCAAAACAGCCCACTGGATGTGCTGCTTTCCGAAAGCCTTGATTAAAATAAAAACGATTTTCCGTGCTGCCCCGCTATCTTCAATCAGTTTTCCCATCATGGCACCAAAGGCAAGTACCATGACCATACTACCTAAAGTGCTGCCAATTCCGTTGCTCACCGCACCAATTACCTTCGAAACCGGCATTCCGAGTAATAATCCGGTTGCAATGGCCACTGCCATGAGCGCAATCATGGGGTTGATCTTTTTAAGGATCATCAGAAAGAGCAGTAAAATGCCGGTAAGTAAAATCAACAATGACATAGGGCAATCAGGGTTTGAAAGGCAATTTACCTTTTTATCTTGATTGTTCTTCCGGTTACGAGATGAAATTCGTAAATTCTATATAAACCATCATCATTCACTTCAATACTTTCTACCAGGCCGGTTTTACTAAAGGTATCAGTTACCATGTCGCCAATTTTAACCTCTTGAAGTACATCATTAGGTGTTTCACTATTTAATCTGATCATTCATCAAAAGTAAGGATATCAGGTATCTTTTAAAGCTATTTATGCCAGTGTCTCTTTATTTACAATGACTTCGAGCAGACTATGCAGTATGGATATGGTTAATGTGTAGCTTTCTTCTTCTTTAATGGTATCGTCAATGTGCATATCCGTACCTTCCCAGCTGATGCTGATATTTTTAGCGGGAATGGAGGCAATTGGGAACGGAATGTTCTTTCCTTTTGCGATATCGGTAATATAATTTTCCATTGCCATCCGGTTTTCTTCCCCAACAATAACCACATCAAAAAAACCGTCTCCGGGATCAGCTTTTTCACTTAGTTTCAAATTAGGACCGAGGCGTGAAATGTTCATAATTTCTACCATAATACAATGCTTTTCGATCTTTTCTCCGTCAATGCTGATCTGGCATTTTCTGGCCGGATAGGCCCTGGTGATCTCAAGCAATTTGTTCAGCGCCAGCTCAAATTCTTCTTCGGCGGTTTCAATATTTTTAGTATCAGTATCTTCCAGGGTTTGAATAAGCTGCGGGAAAAGTCCAAATCCAAGTGATTCTATAAAATAGGCAGCCTTTTTTAAACCGAGTGCCTGGCCCACATCAAAATTTCTGAGCTTATAATCATCCCATGTGGATACATTTTGACCTACATCTTCACTGATGCCAAGCGAGGTGGCAATGTTGTTTGCTGTGCCAAATGGCAACAGTGCTATGGGGCGTTTAAACTTCAGTTTTTTGCTCAACAGGCCCATAATGGTTTTCCGGATGGTACCATCGCCGCCGGCGATGGCAATAAATTTGGTTTCGGGTTCAATGTTTTTTAAAGCCGACTTCTTTTTGGAAGATACATAATCACATTCATAACCGTGAGTATCCATCATTTTAACGATTTCTTTTTTTGAATACTTTCCTTCTCCGGCCCCTGGGTTATGGATCAGTCTCACCAGTTTATCTGCATTTTTCATATTGTTATGAACAATAACAGGCCGTTTCGGTTTTAATTCTATACCTAATTTTGAAAGATATGAATATTCTGATTACGAACGACGATGGTATTTACAGCCCCGGAATTGCAGCATTATCCAAAATGGCCTTACAATTTGGGACAGTCAGGATTGTAGCGCCGGATGTGGAACAATCTTCCATGGGCCATGCCATTACCCATTCCAGACCACTATCCATTAAATCATCTCCCATCACTTTTGAAAATATAGATGCACACCGGGTGAACGGAACGCCGGCAGATTGTGTGGCTTTAGGCCTGCACATGTATCCTGATACAGATGTGGTACTCTCTGGAATAAATATGGGACCGAATCTGGGCAATTCCATGTGGCATTCAGGAACGCTGGCAGCAGCAAAGCAGGCGGTATTACTGGGCGTAAAAGGTGTGGCATTGAGTACACCTGTTGGAAAAACAGAACCTGATTTTGAAGCGCTTGATGCTTATGTGGCGGAGGTATTAAATACGGTATTTAAAGATGATGAACTGGGCCTGTACAATGTGAATTTTCCACCCTTACCCAAAGGGATAAAATGGACACGTCAATCGGTAAGGCTTTATGACGGACATGTGGTGCCGGGAACAGATCCCATGGAGCGAAAGCATTACTGGATTACCGTATCTGCTTTGGAACCTGCGGAAGAAGATACAGACCGCTGGGCAGTAGAAAATGATTATGTATCCATCACACCATTGCGCCTGGATTTAACCGATGAGGTTGAACTTGAAAAAAGAAAGCACGATCAGTAATTATTGATCGTGCTTTGTCCACACAAGTTCTGCTGTTTTATAACCAATATCTTTTGCTTTTTTCAGATAAGCCGCTTTAATTTCTTCCGGTATGGTTGGCTTTCTTGATAAAATCCACAGGTAATCTAAACTGTTTCCAGCCACAAGGGCATATTGATAATCTGCATCAATTTCAATAACGTTATAGCCTGCGTAAAACGGCCCGAAGAAAGAAACTTTAAGTCTGGCCTCATTTTCATCATTCACAAACTTGGCTTTGCCAATGCTTTGCTTCCATTCTTTTTTTACATCGTTATAACCACGGTTATCTACTTTAATTGCCCCGTCTTCCAAAGTATAGGTGGCAGTAACATTGTTTAAATCTTTTTCAAATTTAAAATCCATCCGGGCTATTTCATACCATTTACCCAGGTATTTATCTTTTTTAAAAGGTTTTATGGCTTTTGCACCTTTGGGTATTGATACCCCGCAACCGGCATAACTTACCACGATTATGCCTAAGGTAGCCAGGAGAAGGATGTTTCTAAGCTTATTGTTCATGCTATAATTCAATTTGCTTAAAAACATCCCCGCTTTCAAAATGTTTCCGGTGGGTGAATATTTAACATGGGATTTTTATTAATGTAATCATCCCTCCGGAATTAACTTCCAGACCGTAATATTTTAAGTGGCGGTTGGTTTAAAATGCTTCTTGTACTGAGTATGCCTGTAACCACAACCAGCAGGATGACCGAAGCAAAAAGTAATAATGTGGCCGGGAAAGGTGGAACAAATGCCGCATCAAAAGTGAATTTTGCCATCGCCCAGCTTCCCCCGATGGCCAGGATTAATCCGGCGCCGGCAGCAAAGGCTCCCAGAAAAAAGTACTCTATGGCATTAATGGCCAGGATTTGTTTTTTGCTGGCGCCCATCGTTCGCAGTAAAATGCTTTCCCTTGTTCTTTGGTTTTTGCTGGTCAGCACGGCAGAAATCAATACTATCCAGCCGGTAACCATGCTGAAACCTGCCATAAATTGAATCACAAAGCCAATTTTTCCCAGCAACTCATCCAGCAGTTTTAGTACCAGATCTAAATCAATTACAGACACATTGGGGAAATGCTGAACCACTTCGCCCTGAAATTTAGCAGATAGCTCATTCGTGGGTACGCGTGTCATCAATACATGAAACTGTGGTGCCCGCTCCAGCACCCCGGCCGGGAAGACTACCCTGAAATTGGTCTGCATCCTGCTCCAGTTCACTTCCCGGAGACTTCCAACTACAGTGGGGATCATCATGCCCTGTACGTTAAAAACGATTTTATCATTCAGGCCAACATGAATTTGACTGGCATAACGCTGATCAAGTGAAATATAAATGGTTTCATCGGGCTTTACCTTACCGATCCATTTGCCGGCTACAATCTGCTCTGCTGCAGTGAGGCTATCCTGGTAAGTGGCCCGGATTTCGTTGCGGTATGCACGGCGGTTACTGGTGTCTGCGCTGGAAGTTTTTCCGTTAATTTCTTCTATCCGCATCGTGATCACGGGAACCTGGTTCATCAATGGCAGGTTAAAAGACTTCGTCAGGCTATCCAAGCCTTTTTTTTGCGTATTCTGAATATCAAACATCACCAGGTTAGGCTGATTACTGCCTGAAGAAAGTGTGACCCTGCTCATCAGGATACCCTGAATAAAAAATAAAGTACAGATAAATGCAGTGGAAAGGCCAATGGAAACCGTCAGCATCAGGGTTTGGTTGTTTGGGCGATAGAGATTTGCGAAACCCTGCCGCCACAAATAACTGATGGAATTGGGCAAGAGCTTTCTGACCATGAACATCAAAACCCTGGAAAGCAAAATTAAGAGTAGAAAGGCAATACCAATGCTTAGCGTAAATACCAGTGTCTGTATCCAGTTTTTCATTTGCAGGTGGGTAAAGCCAACTACAAATGCTGTCATTAACAGGTAAACCAGCCATATAAATGGGTCTTGTTTTTGACTTGTCCGCTCAAATGAAATCCGGATGGCATTTAAAGGCGAAATTTTTCTCACCGACAATAGTGAGGGAAGGGCAAAAAGGATAGAAATGATCAGTCCTAGTAAAATGCCCTGTGCTACAGCTGCCCATGAAACCCGCATGGTTATTTCTACAGGTAAAAAATCTTTGAGCACTACAGGCAGCAGAAACTGTATGCCCGTACCAATAACTGCTCCGAGCACAGCGGCAACCAGGCCAATAAAAAATATCTGAATGAGGTAAATGAAAAAAGCATGCCGGGCCTTTAAGCCCAAACAGCGTAAAGTGGCGATGGCACTGAGCTTTTCCTGAATGTAAACATGAATGGCACTCCCCACACCCACACAACCCAAAAGCAAGGCAATAAAACCAGATAAAGCCAGGAAGCGGTTTACATCTTTAAATGATCTTCCGGTTTGTTCCTTGCGTGATTCAACCGTGTCAGCGTCGAAACCTTCACTTTCAAGTTTAGATTCATTTTTCTTCACCCATTCATCCACACCTGATGGATCATTATACTTGTAATAAAATTTATTGTTGATCCTGCTTCCGGTTTTAATGAGATTGGTTTTGGCCAAAAACTGCATGGGAATATAAACGGTAGGTGCTACCGTAGCTGCTATTCCGGTTTGTCCGGGGGCCTTCACCAGCGTCCCTAGTATTTTGAAACTGATGTCGCCCACCTTAAGCGAATCGCCCACTTTGGCTCCGAATTGCAGCATAAGGGTCTGGTCTACTAAGGCATCCTGACCGGATTGAAAGTTTTCAGCAGCTTCTAAGGGAATGGTTTCGAGGGTGCCGTAATAAGGATAATCACCTTTCAGGGCCTTCATCTGCACCAATCTGCTACCGCCACCTTTCTTAAAATAAATCATGGAGGCAAAAGTCTTTTCCTGCGAACGTTCGTTTCCGAGGGTATCAAGCATCTTTTGCATGGCCTTGGTTACACCCTTTCGGCTATCCAAAACCAGATCGGCACCGGTAAGCTCCTTTGCCTGTGCATCAATATCGTGCTGTAAATTATCTTTAAAGGAATATACTGCTACCAGGGCTGCAATGCCCAGTACAATGGAAGAGATAAATAAGAGTAAGCGCGAGCGGTTCTTGCGGCTATCGCGCCAGGCCATTTTAAACAGCCATGAAAATTTAATGCGCTGCCTGGGGATCTTATTCTGCATAACTATGGTTTTCATCAGAAATGATGGTTCCGCCTTTAATTTTAATGGTTCTGCCGGTTCGGGCAGCAAGTTCAAGATCATGGGTAACGATCACCAAGGTAGTACCGGCATCCTGGTTCAGATCAAACAGCAGTTTAATCACTTTTTCGCTGGTTTCTGCATCCAGATTTCCGGTAGGCTCGTCGGCGAAAAGAATGGCTGGCTGGTTGGAAAAAGCCCTTGCCAGCGAAACCCTTTGCTGTTCACCTCCTGACAATTGAACCGGATAATGATGAGACCGGTCTGCCAGTCCAACCCTGTCAAGCAAATCGAGTGCCTGGGCCCTGATGTTTTTGGCACCCCGTAATTCGAGCGGCACCATGACGTTTTCTAAAGCGGTCAGGGTAGGCAGGAGCTGAAAATTCTGAAAGATGAAACCTACATATTGATTTCTCACTGCAGCACGCTCATCTTCATTCAGTTTTTCGAATGCGATGCCATTGAGTTCAACGGTGCCACTGCTTGCGCGGTCAAGGCCGGCGCACAAACCGAGTAAAGTGGTTTTTCCACTCCCTGATGGACCGGTGATGGCTACAGTGGAGCCGCTTTCGATCGCAAAATTGATCTGATTCAACACCTTCAGCTCACGTCCGGCACTTTGATAAATTTTATTAACGTTTCTGATATTTAAAATACTTTCCAATCGATTCTTTTTAGAGGTGTATACGGATATTGACCAAACATAACTGAGACTGATCTGTTATTGGTTTTTGATTAGATATTTAATTGCATATGATGTTACGAAAACGCTTGACAGGCCTATTTGTTTTGGCTTTGCTATTTGCAGCCTGCGGGAACAAACAAAATAAAGAAAACCAGGATCAGCAGTCGGATACTGTCCGTCAAACCTCAAAAGTTAATGATCAGAAGCTTAAGAATATTCTTTTTTTCGGTACGAGCCTAACGGCAGGTTATGGGCTTGACCCCACGGAAGCTTATCCGGCGCTGATTCAAAACCGGATTGATTCATTAAAAATGCCTTATAAAGTGATTAATGGCGGGCTTAGCGGTGAAACCTCAGCTGCAGGAAAAAGCAGGATTTCATGGCTATTGAAACAGCCCATTGATGTATTTGTGCTAGAACTGGGCGCCAATGATGGCTTGCGCGGATTGCCGGTTGCCCAAACTACTAAAAATCTTCAAAGCATTATAGACAGTGTCAGACTAAAATATCCTGAAGTGAAAATGGTAATGGCTGGTATGCAGGTACCCCCAAATATGGGTGCTCAATATGCGGAAGATTTTAAGAACATATTCCCCAGCCTGGCCAGGAAAAATAACATGGCTCTGGTGCCTTTTCTTTTAGATAAGGTAGGAGGGGTGCCAAAACTGAATCAGGAAGATGGTATTCACCCTACTGCTGAAGGGGATAAAATTCTCGCCGAAAATGTTTGGGCGGTATTAAAAGATGTGCTGGTGGCCAAATAATATCCGGCACTGCAGTACAAAAAATTGTCATATTAACAGAATGGAAGAGATAAGCCTGCGTTATGTATACTCTCTGTTACAATTATTCGTTTTTAGAATTTATTGGTAAATTTAGTTATCAGAATCTTAAGCGTATGGAAGATCTAAGAAACGATACAAAAATTAATGCATTTTTAAACAGGATAAAATCTGAATGGCCGGGAGTGGTAGAACGTTTTGAATTTAAAACTGCTTCTGTCATTTATGTACATTTAAAAGAGGGCATTTCCAGTGGAGAATTTTTAAGTAAACTCGCTAAAAAAGTAGAGAGACTGGTCGATTTCAGCAATCCGATTATTCTTTATCACATTGAGAGCGATGGCATGAAACTGAGGTCGCATCCCATTAACTGGTATTCTTCTTTAAGACCCTCTTCATCGGTTGATTAATTTAAAAATGGTGCTTGTACATTGCTGTTTAATTTCATACAGATATTAAGCTGAACATCTTATACTTGCTTCAGGAAGCTGGTATCATGGTCATTTCTTCAAGCATCATCAAAATATCTGCTGTTAAAAGCAGAAGGTATATCTTTGCTGATTTTAATTTTTTTGGCAGAAAGCCATAATATTTAAAGAAATTAACGCTAAAATTCGAAGAATTTTTATAGCCCAGATCTGCTGCAACCTGGCTAACCGGCATCCTTTCTTTGGTGAGCATCAGTTTTGCCAGTTGCATTTTATGCGCATTCAGGAAAGCAAAAACAGTTTGTCCGAAAACCTGTTTAAAATATTTTTTCAGGTAGTTCTCATTGGTTCCTGCCTGTCGGGCAAGGCTGGTTAAAGAAACAGGGGCCTTCAGGTCATGAATTAAAATATCCCGCGCCAGCTGGATTGCATCAAGCATATGTGCCGGAACATCAAATGTTTCCATATTACCCTGTACCACTTTAATCTGATGTTGAATGTGACAAAGCAATTCGATAGTTTTGGCTTCCAGGTAAGTTGTTTTGAGTGGATCAGCATAGTCGCAGTTGAACATATTACCCAAAATATTAATAATTTCAACATCCATGGCCATCTGCCTGTTTAAAGCGATAGCTTCCTGAAAAGATTTGAATTTTTTACAGTTTAAACGGATGAAATAAATATCATCCTGATGTTCCAGGTAATTGATAAAAAAACGATAACTGCCCGCCGTTCCTTCATTCAGTATTAAATACTGATTGGGAAGCAACAGCACCTTATGGTGTAAACCATCGATTTTAATGGTGGCCGAATGACTAAAAATAAGATAAAATTCCTCCGGAACGATGCTTAATCTATGCAGGTAAAAGCCACCGGCATTTATCTTCACCCTGCGTAAAAGAGCTCCGTCAATATTCAGTTCTGAACTTTTCGATTTCTGACTCATTTTATACACCGGAAAGGGCTGGCAAATCAGGTTATGATTATTTCCTTTTCTGGTTATAAAATTTCCCTTATCTGGCATTTTGAGGTCGAGGTTAATGATACTTTTGCCAAAGTTACTATTTATTAAGACTATTTATAAATAACAAACTGCAAAATCATTAACTCATTAATTTATATGAAAAAAAGTTTACTTATTTTTTTCTGTGCAATGATGTTCTCCTGGCATTTAAAAGCACAAAAAATCACCATAACCGGAAAGGTTACCGATACGGAGCAGCGACCTCTGGTTGGCGCAAGCATTTTTGTGGCAGGTCGGAACGAAAGTATTTATACCGATCAACTGGGCGGATTTGCCATCCAGGCAAATAGCGGCGATCAGCTATCCGTTGCTTATGTGGGTTTCAAAAGGCAAATCATTATTTTAAGTGGTTCAACGGGGATGTTGCACATTACATTGGAAAGCGAAGAAAACCAGCTGGCAGACCTGGTGGTGACGGGCGCACTGGGCATTAAAAGATCTGCAAGAGAACTTGGAACCAGTACGCAAACCATAAAGGATGATTACCTGAATCAAGGTAAAACCATTAACCCGTTAAACGGATTAACAAGTAAGGTTTCGGGTTTAAGGGTAAACATGTTTGATAGTAAGGTAGATCCGCAGATTCAGATCGTGATGCGTGGATCAAGATCATTAAACCGGACCAAAAACGAGCCTATTTATGTACTGGATGGTGTTCCTGTGCCTAGTATTGGCCGGATCAATCCAAATGATATTGAAGAAATTACGGTACTGAAAGGCGCGAATGCTGCAGCTTTATATGGTTCAGAAGGTGTAAACGGAGCCATTATGATCAGCACCAGGCAAGGTGCAAAAGGCCGTGGCAGGGTTACCTTTTCTAATACAACCACTTTTTCAAAAGTGATGATGTTGCCGCCTGCTCAGCAAGCCTTTGGTCAGGGCGTAAATGGTGTTTACGTACCTACGCAATATGAAAGCTGGGGTCCGGCTTTTGATGGAACCATGAAAAATTTTGGTCCTGCTTTACCGAATGGGACACAGCCGCAGGCCTTGTATGCCGCCCCAGATCAGGATAAGCGGCTTGAACTTTTTGATACCGGACTAAACATGCAGAATGATGTCTCTTTTTCGGGCGGAGATGATAAGTCGACTTATTTTTTATCGGTTCAGGATGTGAAAATTAAAGGAATTATTCCGGAAGATGAAAGCAGGAGAACAGGTGCCAGGTTTAACGGAACAAGAAAATTCGGCAAGTTAAATACTTCCTACAACGTAAATTATGTGCTTTTTAATAAAAATACCACACCTGACGGACCATGGATTACCGCTTACCAGTTACCTGCCAATTTTGATTTCACTTCCATGAGGAACTGGCAGGACAGGGGATCAAATGCCAATCCGGCAAACTTTTTCACCGATCAGCAGAAAAATCCCTACTTCCAGATCGACAACTATCGTGATGATACCAAACAGCAAACCCTTAATGGAAAAGTAGAATTGGATTACCAGTTTACGCCATGGTTTAAAGCACTCTATCGTTTCGGTTATTATGCTACGGTTGCCGAAACGAGAAGTACTGTAGGGAAATTTGAAGGTAGCGGACAGCGAAATGTAAATGGATCTGTTAACGATGGTTCAGACAATTTCAGGAAGATGAACAATGATTTAATCCTCAGTTTTAATAAGGATTTTGGAAAGTTCACCACCCGTTTATTAATTGGTCAGAATTTAAGAAGCGATTACACCAAAGCCCAAACACTAAGTTCGGCAAACCTGTTGTTCCCCGATTTATTCAATCAGGGAAGTGCCCTCGGACAAGTGTCCGGAAGAAGTACAATTACCCAATTCCGTTCTTTGGCAAGCTATGGAGAATTTACTGCAGGTTACCATAACTATTTGTTCCTTACTTTAACCGGAAGAAACGATTGGGTTTCAACCCTGAGCAAAGAAAACCGGTCTTATTTTTACCCTGGATTAAGTACCTCATTTGTTTTCTCGGAGGCCATAACACCTTTGAAAAACAGCAAAACACTTTCATTTGGTAAAATATATGCATCATATAATAAAACAGGTAATAATACCCTCAATCCATATTCACTCAACAACCCTTACAGCCAGGCCAACGGTTTTCCATTTGGTAACCTGGTTGGTTTCCTGCCGGGAGCAACTTTCCCTAACCCGGATATTGAGCCTGAATTTGTGACCTCTTACGAGGCAGGTATTCAGTTGGGTTTGTTCAATAACCGTTTGAATTTTGAAGGCGCTTATGTTTTCTCGGATTCGAAAGGACAGATTTTTAATGCCACCACATCCCGTGCAACGGGTTATGCCAGTGCAAGGGTAAATGCAGGCCGGTTAACCAATAGTGTAATCGAGCTCAATTTAAATGGAGACATCATCCGCAATGCCAATTTCAAATGGAACTTAGGCTTCAACTATACCTATATCAATAACCAGGTGAAGGAACTTTTTGAAGGCCTGGAATCATTTAATATTTTCCGCCAGTCTTATGCCAATATCGGCCAGGCTTACCCCAGTTTGCAGGTGAGCGATTATAAAAGGGATCCAAATGGAAATGTGGTGATTAATCCAACCAATGGCAATCCGGTGGTGGCAACCGATGCCGTACATTTAGGGACGATGGTTCCGCCGCACCAAATGGGGTTAAATACCATGGTCACTTACAGGAACATCAGCCTGGGGGCACAGTTTGACTGGAGAATGGGGGGCTGGTTGTATTCTGAAATTGTACCCCGGATGTATACCGCTGGAACGCATCCTGCAACAATAGAATTTAACCGTCAGCCATTTATTTATCCAAACTCAGTGATCGAAACATCTCCAGGTGTATTTGCGCCCAATACTACTGTATTGTCAAAAGGTGATAAGGCATTCTGGCAGGCACAGGGTGCGGTACAAAGCAATACGGCCGCAAAATCTGATTTTTTCAAAATGCGTGAGCTGAACATCAGCTATAATTTTCCTGCAAAACTACTGGCTAAGCAAAATGTAATTAAAGAAGCCAGGCTGAGTTTTATAGCCAATAACCTCTTTCTGATCAGACACCAGGATAATACCTATGGAGATCCGGAATATTTATACAATGATACTGATGGTTATATCAGTTTCAGGCAGGTGCCTCCATACAGAACATTTGGTTTCAATATTAACGTGGTATTTTAAAGATTTTAATAAAATGAAAAGACATTTAAGTTTATATCTGTTCACAGGGTTGATCATGGTGGTTTTTAGTGCCTGTGAAAAATTTCTGGATGTGAATAACGATCCAAATAATCCGGTTAATCAGAATCTCCCTTTAAGTGCGAAACTACCCGCTGCCCTTTTGAGTACAGTAAATCAGGAAGCCATTCAGCTCAATCAGCTTGGTGCTTTCTGGGGTGGCTACTGGGGAACCAATAGTGAAGGTATTAACCAGTATTTCAAGGAGAAAAGTTATGATGGTCCATCCATCAGGCACCAGCGGGATGGGATTCCCATTTGGGAAAATGGTTTCCAGAATTTGCTTTATTACCAGTTAATTAAAGAACAGGGGCAGCAGGAAGGTGCAGGCTACTATTCCGGCATTGCTAAAATGATGCAAGGATGGCATTTTTTAAGGTTGGTTGATATTTACAACAATATCCCTTTTGATGATGCCTTGCAGGGTACCAGATTTCCGACCCCGCGTTATGAAAGTGGCCAGGCGGTTTATCAGAAATCCATTAACCTCATTACTGAAGGGATAAATGAAATTAAAGGAGCAGCTGCTGATGCGAGCATTGCCCGTGCAGATATCATCTTCAATGGATCAAAACCTTTATGGGCGAAATTTGGCAATACCATTAAACTCAGGGCACTGATCCGCCAGAGTGAAAAAAATAATCAGGCTTACATTACGGCAGAAATTCAGAAAATCCAGGCGGAAGGAAGCGGTTACCTGGAACTGAACCAGCATGTGACACTTAAACCCGG
Organism: Pedobacter sp. GR22-10; assembly: GCF_026239715.1. Taxonomy (NCBI): domain Bacteria; kingdom Pseudomonadati; phylum Bacteroidota; class Sphingobacteriia; order Sphingobacteriales; family Sphingobacteriaceae; genus Pedobacter; species Pedobacter sp. GR22-10. The sequence continues at coordinate 993,778 of NZ_JAPIVR010000002.1, read as the reverse complement.
ATATGAAAATACGGCAGGAAAGATTAATCCTTTTTGGGAAACGTATTACCGCAATGTTCAGGGGGCTACTACGGCTGCTTACGATAACTTAAGGCCTACTACATTCTTAATTGATCAGTATAAACAACGGAATGATCCAAGAATGGCCAAAATTTATCAGGCCATTGCCGGAGATTATAAGGGAGTGCTTTTCGGAAATCCGAATGCTGCGGCAGAATATAACCGGGCATTCACTTCAGCCCTCCGCGGACCGCAGGAAAATGCAAATGCTGCTGCGGGTTTACTGAAAAGTGCCTTACAGCCATTGGTTTTAATGGGTGCTTACGAAAGTCTTTTCTTACAAGCCGAAGCGGCACAAAGAGGATGGATTGCCGGGAGTGCAAAAAACTTTTATGAGCAGGGCATTCAAGCATCTTTCGCTTACAATGAAGTTCCGGCGTCGGCTTTCACGGCCTATAATGCACAAACTGCGGTTAATTTTGATCAGGCAGCCAATAAAATCAGTGCCATCATTACACAAAAATGGTTGTCGATGAATGGCACAAACGGCATTGAAGCCTGGAGTGATTATAGAAGACTGGGTTTGCCGGCCATACCTAATTCGTTACAAGCGCCTTCAGCAGATGCCAGACCCCTTCGTTTGATGTACCCGGAATCGGAAAGACAAACCAATAACGCAGAAGCCTCCAAACAGGGCGGCGATCAGGTTACTATTGATAAAGTTTGGTGGGATAACTAATGTTAATTTCAAGCCGCAGACACATAAGCTGCGGCTTTTCTGTAACAGAAAATTTATCTGTAATTAATTTAAATAAATTCAATACAATCCATTATTTAGAACGATTCTTGTTAACTTAGCCGGAATTCTTGTGGTTCGTCCGGAGAATTGAAATCAAAAACTATTCAGCTTCAAAATGAAAAAAATCTTCTTTGCGGTTCTTGCCATGGCTGCTCTTGGGGCACAGGCTCAAAAAAATACCTTTCTGGAGCAATCCTTCTGGAAAGGAAATACAGACCTGGCCACCATTAAATCAGAAATTGAGAAGGGAAATAGTCCTTCGCAGTTAAATCAAATGTCTTTTGATGCCACCGTTTATGCCATTAACAATGGAGCACCAGAGGAATCTATTTTATACCTGCTGGCTCAAAAAGGGAACGATGTCAATAAATTAACCCACGACAGCAGAACCTATTTGTTCTGGGCTGCATCAAAAGGAAATATCCCGGTGATGGAATACCTTTTGAAAAATGGTGCAAAGGTGGATCTTCAGGATAGTCATGGTTTTACACCATTAACATTCGCGGCAGTTGGTGGCCAGGCCAATACTAAAGTTTATGACTTATTACTTTCAAAAGGTGCTGATCTCAAAAAAGACCTGAATCATGACGGTGCAAATGCACTTTTAATTGCCATTTCAAATGATAAGAATTTTTCCCTGACGGATTATTTTGTATCGAAAGGCTTAAGCCTGAATAGTGTGGATGCGAACGGAAATACTGCTTTTAATTACGTAGCCAGAAGCGGAAACATAGAACTGATGAATAAGCTCATCGCAAAAGGGGTAAAATACAATGATCATGCGTTCATCATGGCGGCTCAGGGCGGTCGCGGATCTTCCAATGGTTTAGCTGTGTTTCAATACCTGGAAGGATTAAAATTGAAACCAACGGTTACCGGAAGTAATGGTGAAAATGCACTATTTTATATTGTCCGCAAACCTAAACAGGAAGAAGTGATCAATTATTTTCTCTCAAAAGGAGTAGATATAAATCAGGCTGATAAAGACGGAAATACAGCATTTATTAATGCTGCCGGTTTTACGAGAGACCTGGCCACACTTGAATTGCTTTCGGCAAAGGTAAAAAACATCAATCAAACAAATGCCAAAGGCGTATCGGCACTGGCCATGGCGGTTCGCAGCAACTCCGGTGAGGTAGTGAAATTCCTGCTTGACAAAGGAGCAGATATGAACATAGCCGATAAAGAGGGTAATAACCTGGCTTATTATCTTTTCCAATCTTACGGTACAAGGAGTATGGACGATTTCAACGCCAAGTTGGAGGTGTTAACCGATAAAGGTTTCAATGTGGCTGCAATCCAGCCAAACGGAAATTCTTTATATCACCTGGCTGTGGCTAAAAATGACCTGGCATTGGCTAAGCTTGTGGCTGGTTATCAGGTTGATGTGAATCTTAAAAATAAAGAAGGTTACACGGCATTGCATAAAGCGGCGATGACCGCAAAGGATACAGAACTGATGCACTATTTAATTTCAGCAGGTGCTAAAAAAGATGTGGCTACAGATTTTAAGGAAACACCTTATGATTTGGCATCAGAAAATGAATTTTTAACTAAAAACAAAGTATCAATCGACTTTTTAAAATAATCAAATGAATAACTTTTTTAAACTGTGCCTGGCATTAACATTAATTTGTTCCGTTCCTGCAGTCAGTGTTGCCCAAAAAACTACAAAGTATAAATGTATGGTGCAAATGACCAATTATGTTGGCGAAGGCGCTTACATCGCGGTGTCTTTAATAGATGCGAAAGGGGCCTATGAAAAAACACTTTATGTGATGGGATCTGATAAAAAATGGTATCCCGACCTTAAAGAGTGGCACAAAGCATACAAGAAAAAACCAACCAATATCAGTGCCATAACCGGTGCTTCGGTTACGGGCGGCGATCGCAGCGTTACGGTTCTGGATATTGAAACCGATAAAATAAACAAAGGTTACAAGCTGCGTTTTGAAACCGCTGTTGAAGATAATAAATACTATTTAAAAGATATTGAAATTCCGTTAACCACCGAAGGTTTGGCCGCTAAAACTGAAGGCACAGGTTACATCAGGTATGTACGCCTAAGTGCAAACTAAACAGCTTTATTAATGACAATTTCCATATGGAGATACAGCCATTTAGCCCTGGCGGTATCTTCTTTTCTTTTTATAACCCTTGCTTCCGTTACCGGGATCATCCTGTCTTTTAAGCCTGTTGCGGAAAAAAATCAACCTTACCGGTCAGAAAAATTCGGTCAGCTTACCGTTGCTGAACTCATTCCACGTCTTCAAAAGTCGTATACTGATATTGGCGATGTTACCATAGATGCCAATCAGTTCGTGAAGATAAACGGAACTGACTTCGCAGCTAATTCCGGGAATTTTTATGTGGATCCGGCAACAGGAAAATCATTGGGGAAGGTAGAAAAGGAAAATGTATTTTTTCAGTGGGTAACCACCTTACACCGTTCCTTGTTTTTACATGAAACCGGTCGGATTTTTATCGGGCTAACGGCTTTTTTCTTGTTCTTAATTGCCACTTCAGGTACAATCCTGATCATCAAACGCCAGCGAAGCATTAAAAAATTCTTCGGAAAAATTGTCAAAGATAGTTTTGCAGCATATTATCATGTGGTGCTGGGCAGACTGATGCTGATTCCGGTTATTATCATTTCCTTAAGTGGTACATTTTTGTCGCTGCAAAGATTTGGGCTCGTTAAAACACAAAAGATTACGCATAAGATTGATTTTGATGCACTTCAAACGGAGCCGAAAAAAAAAGTGGCGGATTTCGAAGTATTCAGAAATATTCCACTGACTAAAGTTCAATCCATTGAATTTCCTTTCTCTGAGGATGTAGAAGATTATTTTACACTGAAACTGGATAATAAAGAAATTACTGTAAACCAGATAACCGGCGATATCCTGACGGAACAAGCCTATTCAAAAGCTACACTTTTCAATAACCTTAGTCTGGATTTACATACCGGTAGAGGAAGTGCCCTCTGGGCAATGGTTTTGGCTATTGCTTCGGTAAATATCCTTTTTTTTATTTATTCAGGCTTTGTGATCTGGTGGAAACGCAGTTCAGGCAGGATTAAAAATAAGTTTCGATCAGATCAGGCAGAATTTATCCTATTGGTTGGATCAGAAAACGGAACCACCTTCCGCTTTGCCAGTGCGATACATCAGGAACTGTTAAAGAATGGTAAAACATCGTTTATGGCTGAGCTAAACGATTATCAGGTTTTTGCCAAGGCCAGGCAATTGCTGGTTTTTACGGCGACATATGGTCAGGGTGAATCGCCTGTAAACGCTAAAAAGTTCAGTGCATTATTAGAAAAATATCCACAAAGCAATTCCGTTGATTTTTCTGTAATTGCTTTTGGTTCTCATGCTTATCCTGATTTCTGCAAGTTTGGTTACGAAGTGAATAACGCATTATCGCATCAGAAGTGGGCCAGGCCATTACTTGATATTCATACCATTAATGACCGATCTCCGGATGATTTTACCAGATGGGCGAATTTATGGGCGCAACATGCGGATATAACGCTGTCTCTCTTGTCGAAATTGCTGGATACGAAACGTCTAAAAACGCAGCCTTTTGAAGTGGTAAAGAAAACCATTTCCACTCATGCCGAAACCTCATTTATTATTCGCTTGCGCCCGAAGCGCAGAAAAAGATTTACTTCAGGAGATTTGCTTGCCATTTATCCGGCCGGTGATCATCGCGAAAGGCAATATTCAATTGGCAAAATTGGAAGAGAAATTCAGTTAAGTGTTAAACTGCATGAGGGTGGTTTGGGTTCAGGTTATTTACATCAGCTTAAAACCGGCCAAACCATAAATGCCCTCATTGTTAAAAATAAGCACTTCCACTTTCCTGAAAAAGCCTGTACTGTAATTATGGTATCAAACGGTACTGGTATTGCCCCGTTTCTGGGCATGTTAAGCCAGCATGGCGAGGGCAGAAATGTTCATCTTTATTGCGGTTTTAAGAATAAGGAATCCTTTTCGCTCTATGAAAATACCTTGCAAAATGAACTTTCCAAACTGGCCAAATTAAATGTGGCTTATTCCAGAGAAGGAAACAAACAATATGTTAAAGATTTACTGGCTGAAGATGCTGCTTTTGTTGGTGAAGCACTCAATGATGGTGGGGTATTGATGCTGTGCGGTTCACTGGGTATGCAAAAGGATGTGATCGACTGGCTGGAAGATGCATGTCAGCAATCATCAAATCAAAGTGTCAGTTTTTACCAGTCGAGGGGACAGATTTTAATGGATTGCTATTAAGCAGATTCGCTTTGTTCATGGATTATAAAGAAGTTATTTTTCAGGATGCAGTTTTCCTGATTTGATCAATAGAATATCCTAAAAATATTATCAATGCGGGGAATAAATTGAAGATGTTATAAGCCTTTTTTCCATTGTTTAATTGTTTTCTGGCTCAAATTATCAGAATGATACACCTGGCCATCATCACTAAAAATGATGCAGCTAAATTTTGGAAACTGACTGATGAACTTTAAACCTGCATCCTTTCCCAAAACCATAATAGATGTACTGAAACCGTTTGCCAGTTCTGCATCTGGCCCAAATACCGTTACACTGGTTAAACCTGTTGCCGGGTAACCCGTAACCGGATTGATAATATGGGCATATCTTTTTCCATTAAAGACTACAAATTTTTCATAGCTTCCGGAAGTTACCACGGCACCGTTTTTAATGGGAACTATAGCATATAAACTATCTTTGTAAAAAGGATTGGTAATTCCGATGGTCCAATAATGCCCTTTAGGATGTCTTCCCCAGGTACTCATGTCTCCTGAGCCATTAACAATACCGGCTTTGATGCCTTTACGGAGCATCATATTGCGAGACCGGTCGGCTGCATAACCTTCCCCCAGGGCACCAAAACCAATTTTCATTCCTTTTAATTTCAGGAAGATGGTGGAATTGACGCTATCCAGAATAATGTTTTTGTAACCTACTTTTTCTACTGATTTTTTAATGGCTTCGGCAGTAGGCATCTCTTTCATGGAACCATCAAACTTCCAGATTCTATCCATGGCTGCAAAACTAATGTCAAAAGCACCTCCGGTAATTTCAGACAGGTTCAATGCCCTTTTGGTTAAATCAAAAACTTCTTTATCTACCTTAATGGGTTTAATACCCGCATGGCTGTTTACCTGTGAGATTTGTGAGCTGGGTTTCCAGTCGGATATCAGGTATTCAATTCTGCTGATTTCCTGAATCACCGTATCAATATTGTCCGAAGCAGTTTGTGCATCTTTTGCAACGATAGTAATTTCAAATTTACTTCCCATTAAAAGGGTCGTTCTCTTTTTCATTGTCTGTCCGAAGACAGCACAATTTAACAACAGGAGGAAGGTAGCCAGCTTAATTTGTAAAAGGTGTTTCATTTGGTGGTTGATCGTCAAATTTAAGAAAGCAATTCCGGAAACCAGTAATCCAAGCCATAAAAAGGCCTCAAAGTATTTTACACACTTTGAGGCCTTCGGCATGACTGATTTATCGGTTAAAATTTATAAGATAATGTGGTCATGAACTGACGTGGCGGAATAGGATTCACACTGTAGTTTTCATGAACGAAATAATTTAGCTCGTTGGTTATATTGGCAATTTTTGCCAGCAATGAAAGTTTTTTCCAGTTGTAGCCCGCAGAGAAATCGAATGTGGTAAAGGCGCTTAATGGAATGAGCCTGCTGTAAGCCTGAATTTTAGAATCATTGTACCCACCGTTTCTTGCTCCTGTGTAATAAGCTGAAGCACCCAGTTTTAATCCTTTCACACGGCCATCCTGAAAGGTATAAAATAAGGTGCCATTTGCAGTATTTTTCGTAGAGCCTACTAAACGCTGACCTTCAATAATGCCACCTAATGTAACCGTTCTGGTGGCGTTAGGCTGTGCTGTAGTAGGTTCAGGAACGGTATAAACTGTTTTGTCTCGTGTTTGCGTATAGCGAATATAATTGTAACTGTAGCCTGCAATAAAGTTTAAGCCTTTTACAATTGTACCGGTAATATCAAGTTCCAGACCATCACTTAATGTTTTTCCATTAAGTTCTTTAATGTTGGTGTCACCATTAGGTGCGCCTTTTGCATTTAGAAGTGCCTGCTGGGCAAATTTATCATTTGAAATTCTGTAAGCAGTTAAATTAACAGAAAGTTTGCCCTGGAAAAGGTCGTTTTTAACACCGGCTTCATATTGATCAACGGTAGAAGGATCAAGAGGTGCTAGATTAACATCTGTGCCCGTATTCTGAATGAAGTTGCTGGCATAACTGGCATAAATTGAGGTTGTTTTTAAGGGCTGATAAATCAATCCAAATTTTGGTGTGAAAGCACTTTCTACTTTCGACCTGTCTAAACTGTTTACGCTGAGCGTTTGCACACCGGTGGCCAGATTGGTCGCCACGGTTCTCGGTGTTTTCTGAAAGGTATAACGTACTCCGGCAAGCACTTTAAACTGATCAGTGATGGAAACTAAATCTTGTACAAAAGCACCCATACGATACAATGGTGCAAAGGTCTGGGTAATCATGTTTGCGGTTGGCTCAATTCCCGATCCGAAATAAGTGGCTGGATCCAGTAGGTTAACATTTCCATAATTGAATGTAGTGAGGTTATTATTAAAATTGAAGCCACCGCTTGTGGTACGCGATTGATCTGCATCTGCACCAACTAACAAGGTATGGGTAATACTTCCGGTTTGAAAGAAGCCATTCAGGTTAATCTGCTCATTGTAAGTAAATTCTTTTGTTTTAGAACGGGTAACATTGCGGGCCGCGAAACCATATGGAAGAGGGTTAGTTGCCACCTTGGTATCGGCAAATGGTCGCTCAGCACTGAAGTAATTGCGGTTGTAAGACTGGAAATTAGCCAAAACATTTAATTTCCAGCTATCATTAAATTTATGATTGAGGTTTAATTGTGAGGTTGCGGTGTTTGTTTTGTTATAAGCCCAGGGTGCATTTACGAATGCACCGCGACCAATATCAACAATCTGATTTTCAACAGTGCCAATCCCGAAATCAGGAGTCATGTCACTTTTTAAATAATCCCCCTGAAGCAAAAGATCTGTTTGATCACTTATTTTGTAAAGCAAGGAAGGATTTACATAGATCCGGTTTGATTTTACAGAATTTCTGAAACTTGCTGCAACTTCATAAGTACCGATTAAACGGAATGCTACTTTTTTAGAGATTGGTCCGTAAATATCTGCCATGGGTTTATACATGTCGTAACTTCCGGCGCGCATAGATACTTCTCCACCATACTCAAATTTAGGTTTTTTAGTAACCATGTTTACCACTGCGCCTCCTGTTACGCCGCCATAAAGTAAGGCTGCACTTCCTTTTAAAATTTCTACTGATTCTAAGGTACTGGTTTCAGGCATGCCTCCGCTATTGGCACGTGATCCGTTTTTAAACACATTGTTGGTACCTAAGCTATAACCTCGGGCGAAAAATGTTTCACCACTTACTGATCCACGGTTTTCACCAAAAGCCACACCGTTAACATTTTTTAGTACATCGCTTAAGCGATTGGCCTGTTGATCAGTAATGACCTGGTTGCCAATAATCTGTACTGATTGTGGAAGATCCATCGGGGCGATGGCAATTTTGCCGAGGTTCACCGGTTTTTTATTAGGTGTTTTATAACCTGTGATGGCTACTTCATCCAATTGGGAAGACGATTCCGCGATGGATAATAAAACTTCTGCATTTTCGCCAGCTACAACCAAAACATTTTTCTCCTGTACCGAAACACCAATTGCTGAAATCTTTAATACATAGTTTCCAGGTGAAACATTTTTTAAAGTGAAGTTTCCTTTTTCATCACTTTGTGTTGTTTTAGCCGTGTTTTTCAAGCCAACACTTACAAATGGAGCAGGGTTACCATCGCTGGTTTTAATGGAACCGGATACTGATCCGTTTCTGGATTGTGCATAAGTGATGCCCGTGAGAAAAATAGAAAGCAGGATTATGTTAAAAAAATAGGTAAAGGTTTTCTTCATTTTATTTAGATTAATTCTTAGTTGTCGCAAAAGAAAGAAATTAAAACGGGATTAGAAACTTATTTTTAATTATTCTAAATAATAATATCTGTTTGAATATTTTGCTGCTTTAGAAATCAGATTTGTTCTGCCCATGAGCTAATGACTTTAAGCATAAATCAGAATAGAGATGGTGTAAGTTTTTGATATATAGGGATTAATACAAATAGTTTGACAAATGAAAAACGGTGTGTTTAATGATTAAGAATACCTATCTTACATTTTATCAATCCTTAGAAATATTTTGAATCACAAAGTACAATCACTAATGCATGATACTAATTTGCCCTCAAAAGGACTGGAATTAAAAAAACTTTGTCTAATCGCTGGTATGATGATCCTGCTGATCAGTGTTGGAATCATTTTTCCGATTGAAAGCAGTAAAACGTATCTCATTACAGAACTTCCTTACACTTACTTAACACTTGCCATTTCACTTTTTTTGATGATGTTTGGTTTGATGGGCAAACATTTTTTTAAAGGGTTGTTATTACTCTTTTCAAGTGCCTTATTAGGGTTTGCTTCTATCTATGCTTTCTATTTTAAAGACCCCTGGAATGCTTTATCTGCCGCATGGCTGGGCATTCCATCAGGTATTATTTCTGCATTAATCTTTTTGGTCATAAACTTTTTTTTCCTGAAGGATAAAAACAATGATAAAAGGCTAAAACAAGTGATTACCTATGTTATTATTTTAGTGACGGTTTGCATTTTGTTTGTTTATGGAGGCGATTGGCTTTTTGAATTAACGCAATATATGGAGCGTGAGTCTAAACACTAAACGATGTTTGATCATTGATATTAAACTCTTAATTCTTTTTACGCATTTTTTCCTGAGCTGCATCCACTGATAAGTCCTGATCCCAGATCACTTCCGATTGATAGGTTTTTTTCAATAGCGCCATGTATGCACCCATTGGTATGAGTCCCATTTCTTTACGACGTGCATCGAGGCCTTGCGGATCATCTACCGGCCAGATGGTCACGATATTGCCTTCTTTCAGGGTTTGGGTACCAAAGAATTGTTTTTTCCCGCTTCTCAAAAGCATTCTATCCTGCAGTGTCGCCAAATCACGCCTGGCCACTTTGCCCTGGTCTGCCTGTGATTTCAACAAAGGAAAGTACCTGATCATAAACGCTGTATCTGCATGATCAATAACCAGGAAAATGGTATTGTTTTCCGCTGCACTGAGCCCTTTTGGCCAGCCACACCTATCCAGAAGTGATCCGACAAGAAGCTGGTTTTGTTTGTCACCGGCTTTCATTTCCAGTGCAATTTTTTTCATGGCCTGCGGATCTTTGGTGGCCATTTCTTTAATCAGCCTGCTCCTGATTCCCTGATCCGTTTCGCGGATCATTTCAAGTTTCTCACTAATGGCCTTTCGGTCATCGCATAACAGATCCTGAGCGTGTAGTGTATAAATGAAGAAGAGAAATAAAAGCGTGATCAGGGGTTTCATTTTTTTATATTAATTGATATTGCTGGTACTTCATAATATCTCAACAGCGCTATCATTTACTTATAGTTTTTTTAAATCTACTTAGTTTTACTAAAACCCTTGATCATGATATTGCTTACCATCACCTTGGCTCCGTTTGTATAATCCCAGGGTGCAGTGATGTAAAAGTTTTTAGCAGCAGCAGGGGTAAACAGTTCCGTGTCTACAAGCTTGGTTTTATCCAGGTATACAATCATTCTTTCTCCATCAACGTGTATAGATACCTTTAGGGGGCGATTTAAGCTTTCAGTCAGATCAAAGGTTGTATTGACATATTTTTTGGGATTGCTATTACCAACATTCACCTGATCGGTATCATAATACTGAAGCTCAACATAAGCATCCGCGTTGCTGGTATAATCCTGTACACTATTATCTGTTGTAAAGCCAAATGATAAAGGTGAGATATCATTTGCCTGATCGGCAGAGGCCAGTATATCAAATTCAATTGTAAATTGCTTTGGATACCTGATGAGTTTAGTCAGCTTGTAAGTAGCTTTATCCCTTAACAGCATCCACTTACCTTTTTCATCTTCTACTGTCGTCACTATTGCTGCTCCATTGGTTTTGATGCTGGCAGCAGTTGCTCCTTTTGCATATTTTGAAAAATTCTCTGCAAAGATCAACGAGTCTCCAGGAGTAAAATCAAAGCCCATATCCGTACCGCTATTTTTAGATTTGCGGGAAGCATCTTTATGGGTTACTTTTTTTTCTAAGGCCTTTTCTGCCTTATCTTTTGCTTTTTGCAGCAGGTTTTCCAGTTGGGCATGTACTTTATTTCCTGATAGCAGGAGGAAGGCGACCAAAGAAAACGATAAAAAATTTTTCATCATAATTATAAAATTAGATCCTGATTTAAATGATTGATCTTCCGTTAATAGGTTGTATAAAGAATAAACATACCCTTTGTGATGCATCATTTAATTACACCATTCGCATTGCAGATCGCTTGTGCTTCTCATTACATTTTACTTATTCAGGCAACTCATACAAAATTATCAGAAGTCATTCCCAAAAGAAATACCATGATTCATCGTTTTTTTTCTACTGGTTTTTAGGTATTTTTCGCAGCAAATGGCTGAAATTATGGTTGCTTACAAATTATGACTGATATTTACACCTGAGCTTTGTGTCTTTTAAGTAGTTATTATTTCCTGTGTATCATGCTCAGCTCCAGTTTATACTGTTTTTAATCAATGAAAAAATTATCTTTATTTATTCTTTGTCTGTTAAGTGTGCATTATGTGTTCTGTCAGCAGCAGATTCCGATTAATGAAAAACATTATCTGGATAGTCTGCAAAATATCCTGAAGACATCCGGTGCAGATAGTTCAAAAGCCAATGCTAATTTCTTGCTGGTAGATTATTGGAAATTTAAAGATACCCTGAAGAGTAAAGCTTATCTATTAGCTGGGAAAAAAATCGCGAAAAAGGATCCCTATTCTATTGCCGTTTCCAGTTTTTATGAGGGAGAATACTATTTTAACTGGAACAAAGCCAGGGCATCGGTAGCATTTAGGAAGGCAGCAGATGCACTCTCTTATTTTACTACTAAAAAGGCTTATGTCATGCGGGCAGCCGCATGGTACAATTATGCCATCATGAATATAGAAAAGGAGGGTTATAGTTTTATTACAAAAATTACGCTCGAAAAGGCTATTCCAGATGCTGAAAAATCTGGTGATTCGACTCTGGTGGCGCAATATTATACTCGGCTTTCTACCATCTTAATGAACAATTCACAATTTGCCAAGGCTACTTTCTATAATCAGAAAGCAATCAGTCTGCTTGAAAGCGCTAAACATGATAAGACCAGCCTGTTATTTGCTTACCTGAGTGGTGTGAGTATTTATTGTTATGAAAATCATGCAGAAAAGGCTAAAACACTATTAAATAAGGCAAATGCACTTTTAAAACCATTTCCTGAATCCGTAAATTATACGCTGTATTTTTATAACGAGGTACTTTATTTTTCGACTATTCAGGCCTTTGATCGGGCATTGTCCAGCATTAATAAAGGCATCGTATTGGCTAAAAAGTATCACCAAAATCAACTCTATCAGCAGTTTTTATTCCGTCAGTATAATATTTTCGGGCAGCAAAAAGAATATCGAAAGGCCAGGCAAATTCTACTGGATATTATTAAGGAAGGTACGCTAACGGCCAGTATGATTGATAAGGCTACCATTTATGGAGAGGTGGCTAAAACCAGTGCGAAGCTGAACGATTATAAAGAAGCTTACAAGTGGTTAAGCAAATACCGTAGCGTGAGTGACAGTATTAATAATGATCAAATAAAAGTGAAGGTTAATGAGCTGGAAACCAAATACAGGAGCGTTCAGAATCAACATAAAATAGCATCATTGGAAGTGCAAAATAAACAGGCATTGCTGAATGCCCGGAATAACCGGCTATACAATCTGGTTCTCGGTCTTGGTTGCCTTTTTCTGCTGGCATCATTGGTTTTTGTTGCCGTAATTGCCCGGAACAAATCAAAACTGGCAGAGCAGAAAGAAATCAATTACCGTCAGCAGCTAAGTGAAATGGAGCAAAAGCAGCAACTTAAAGTAACTAAAGCTATGCTTGATGGTGAAGAGCATGAAAGAGAGCGTGTCGCCAGAGATTTGCATGATGGTTTGGGCGGAATGCTGGCAGGTGTAAAAATCGGCTTATCCGGCTGGACCGATACCCGGCCGGGTGCTTCTCAGGATAAAGATCTGCACCGAATTATTGGCCAGTTGGATACTTCTGTAAGTGAGTTGCGAAGGATTGCCCGGAATATGGTGCCCGAAACGCTGCTTGATTTTGGACTTGAAGTAGCCTTGAAGGATCTTTGTGAATTTCACATGCGTGACAATTTGCAAATTGCCTTCGAAGCTTTTAACATTCTAACCAATATCCCGATTGCCATTCAGCTTCATATTTACAGGATTGCACAGGAGCTGCTTTCCAACGCGATTAAACATGCACAAGCTTCCAGTATTATTTTACAATGTACACAGGACGCCAAAGTTTTTTTGATTACACTGGAGGATAACGGCATTGGTTTTGATCATCTGCGGGAAGAAAAAAGTAAGGGAATGGGCTTAAAGAGTATCAGAAACAGGGTGGATTTTTTTAACGGACAAATGGAAATTCTTTCAGCTGAAGGGGAAGGTACAACTATAAATATAGAACTGAATATTGATGCAACCAAATAAATTAAAAACGGCTATAGTTGATGATCACCCGATTGTGATTGAAGGGCTGAAAAATCTTTTAAAAAATGAATCAAATATTGAACTGATTGGTGGATTTCAGGATGGTGAATCCATTATGAAGTATCTCGAATCAGAAAAGGTGGATCTCATCCTGCTTGATATTACGCTTCCGGATGTGAATGGAATGGATCTCTGCCTGAAGATTAAGAAAAAATACAGATCTGTTATTGTCTTAATTCTAAGTAACAGAACGGAGCGAAGTATTGTGGTGCAAACCATACAGAACGGGGCCAGTGGATACCTGTTGAAAAACAGTTCGCTTGATGAACTCCGTCTTTGTATTGCGGAAGCTGTAAAAGGAAGCATTTGTTACAGCAAAGAAGTTACGGAGATTCTGAGCCGGCCATCCAGAAATGAATTGCTTGCCGCACCCCGGCTAACCAAACGCGAAAAGCAAATCCTGGAACTCATTGCCCAGGGCAAAACCAGTCAGGCCATTGGAGAGGAATTATTTCTTAGTCCGCTGACGATTGATACCCACCGAAAAAACCTTTTACAAAAGTTTCAGGTAAAAAACGTAGCAGAGTTAATCATGTCTGCCAACCAGCAACATTTGTTTTAGGCTTAAAAAGCTGTCAATCTCATAAAGTTAATTTAAAATGGCTTGATCAATCGCGAAGCCATCTGTTTTACCGGGAAACCAATATAATAATATCACGATGTCGTTTGATAAACCTTCAGCTGGCTGTTAAAATAAATATTGGTAAACCAAAGGACAATAGGCTTTCCTCTATCAAATGCCAATTGCATCGTTTATTAAACCAATAGAATTCGCTATTTTTGACCTGACGCCAGCAGGCGGTATGTCCATGCTAATGATAACAAAAAAAACTTTTTCCTTTAAGGTTGCTAGCCTCATCATATTCCTCATCATCATTGGTTTAAGCCATGCATTTGCTCAAAAAGGGCGAATGATAGAAAAGGATCAGGATGTCTCTATTCTTTCTGATTCTGCAACCTTAACCAAGGGCGATTATCTCATGCACCTGGAAAAAGTTTTTGAAGCCATCAATAAAGTTCCGGTAACCATAGGTTCTTTTAAAAAGTTAAAGCCGATGGAAGCGCACTTAACCCAGGATGAGGCTGCCCTGGCCTTGCTGAAGAGCAGGCTTACTATGGCAGACCGGAGTTTAAATCTTCAGAACCTTCAGATGGATCAGACTTTGTTGGATGAGCTGCAAAGCAATAACAGGGACTGTTTAGCAGATCTTGATGAATATGAAAAGGAATTAAGGTCATTAAAAACGGAACTCCTGAATCTCAGGAAGGATACCGTACTGGCCAAAGTATTTACATTGCCTGCCTTGCGTATCCTGTTTAAGGACCAGTTTGCAGAATTGAAAAAGAAACGTTTCGTCACAGATAGTTTAATAAAAGCAGCTACCTTATCCATCAATAACCTTCATGCCAGAACCTCATCGAATCTGATTAACATCAAAGAGTTAATGTATATTACAGATAGTCAGCTTGATGCTGTAAGTATTAAAGCCTTTGGTAAAGAGCGCCGGTATCTTTGGGAATCAGTAAACCGGTCAGCAAATAAGAGCCTGGGTTTCCGAAGGTTTATTCAGGGAGAGCAGGAAATATCAGGTTATTATTTTGTGTATACCAGAAGCAGCAGGCTCCTTTTGCTCTTTACCTGTGCCATATTCTTTTTCTGGGTATTCTTTAATTTCCGGAGTGTAAAACAGCATGGCCGCTTAGAAACCCTTGATGATTTTTCACTAATCAGTCCGCAGCCCTTTTTAATTACACTAATTATGCTTTTTGCGCTGGCACCCATTTTCGATCTCAGGGCGCCGGCACTTTATATAGAAGCTGTTCAGGTACTGCTGGCTATTGTGCTTTCCTTTTATCTGCGAAAAAAACTGGGTTCAAGAATATTCTATTACTGGTGCTTGTTTGTTGTACTCCTGCTGGCGCCTGTTTTTTTGCGTCTTTTAGGTATGCCACCCAGATACCAGCGCTGGATGCTCCTCTTGTTAAGCTTATGTTCAGTGGCTTATGGTATAATGGTGTGGAAAATGCTTGATGAAAATATTAAGAGATACAGGATGATCCTTGTAACAGGTTTTATTTATACCGGATTTGCCATTATCGCTGTTTTCTGTAACCTGTTTGGCCGCTTTACGCTTACACAAATATTTTATTCAACCGGAGTAAGCTCGTTGCTGAATGCAATATCACTTACCATTTTAGCCAAAGTTTTGGTAGAAGCTTTTTTGTTGCAGATGAAAAGCAGCAGGATCCGTAAAGGATATCCCGAGTATTTCGATTGGCAACCGGTTATTTCCGGACTTAAAAAATTAACCGGTATTGGTGCTACGATCATCTGGTTTGTGATTTTTGCCACTAATCTTAATGTCTTTAACGGACTTTATGAATCAGTAATGGAGGTGTTAACCGAAAAAAGAACTATAGGGAGTTTCTCTTTTACTTTTGGAGGCATTGTCTTGTTTCTGGGTATTATCTGGATTGCGAATTTCTTACAAAAGTATATTGCTTACTTCTTTGGTGATACGGGAGATGACAGTTTTGATGACAATAAAGGTGAGCGATCCAAACTGTTGGTAACCAGGTTAGTCCTGCTGATTGGGGGCTTTTTAATCGCTGTAGCCGCATCCGGGTTGCCTATTGATAAAATCACAGTGATTCTTGGTGCCCTGGGTGTAGGTATTGGCTTAGGTTTACAAAATATCGTCAGTAATTTTGTTTCAGGCATTATTCTCATCTTTGATAAAACCATCAGAATAGGCGATATTGTTGAGTTAAGCAATAAAAAGGGGAGAGTGAAGGAAATAGGTGTGCGTGCAAGCACTTTGCTAAGCGATGAGGGGGCTGAGATTATCATCCCTAACGGTTCCATTTTATCAAATAACATCATCAACTGGACACTCAGCAACAATCAAATGCGTGTGGATTTAACCCTTTCGATTGCCAAACCTTTTAATTCAACTGAAGTAGTGAGCCTGATCAGGGATATTATCGTGGAAAACAATAATGTCTTTACCAGTAAAGAACCCATCATCATGATTAGTCCGGTGAGTAAGCTGAACAGTAACGTCAACATCTATTTTTGGTGTAAAGATATTTCCAAAGCGGATTTAACCAGAAGCATGATTAATGCACAGGTCTTTGAAGCATTTGAAGAGAAGGGAATTGAAATTTTGTAATTATTTGCCTGCTCACTGGAATCTCTGCTTAATAAAGGGCTACCTAATAATTAAAATAGATCAGTAAATCATTTTAATCTGCGGGCAACCACCTTGGCCGATTATTATTAATCTGTGGTGATCTTACTATTTCTTCCAGCAGATCAGAAGCGTGCATAAAAGGATAATGATTCATCATCTTATTCCAATCCGCGTACATCATTTTAATCTGCGGGCAAAACTAGATTGACAGTAGCTTGCCATCCAATTCGCAACCCCTTTAATTACAAGTAGAGTTAATGAAAATGGTACGTTTTAACCTTTCATTTTGTGTCTGCACACCATTGCTAACTGTTACGGTATGAGAATCTTCTACAATTTTGGTAATGATGCCACCACTATTTCTGGTATAAGTATAAGTTTTTGTCAGGTCTGTACGAAAGTTTTCGGCTGTATAAGTATATAAACTTCCTGATAAAAGATTTCTGGAGGTTGATCCGGTAAGAAACAGGGGCGTGTAAAAGTCTAGCGGGCCAAATATTAAATGACGTGTATCATTGTCAACTTTTGAGGCAATTTCAGATGAATAGCTATACGTGGTAAATCTTTTTACCGTAGGCGCATCAGGATAGGTTTGGGTAAGGGATGCGAGATTACCATTGCTGTAAGTCAGGGTTTTGGTGTCTGTTAAACTATTATTCTGATAGGCTTCTATTTTAATGAGATTTCGGTTACCATCATAAGACATTCGCTCTTCTGTCTGACTTTTTAGATCAGTAGATCTTGTGGCTAATTTATTTACAATATCGATCTGATAAAATGGAACACCCGAAGCCAATAAAACTGCTTTGTCTGTTGCATATTCGATGCTAAAATTTGAACTGCCAGAGCTGATTGATTTAAGCTGACCATTTTCGTAAGTCGCGGAGGCATTTTCATTAATTGGTCCCGATTCCCCGAACATCACTTCGTATTTTGTACCGCAATTGCTTGGCGAAGTTGGTTCATCAGCTGGTTTTTTCTTGCAAGCTGTTGTGAATACAGAAATGGTAATGAGCATGAATAATGCAAAAGGCAGCTTTTTTTTCATAGCGTTATTGATTCAATGATATGGAGTTTATTTTATGAAGTGATCAGATCTAAAAGAAGATGTCAATATAGTCTGTGGTTTCACCGTCACAGTTAAGCATTTGTTGTAACCTCCAGTATTTTCTGGAGCCACTGGCCTTAAAAATGGAAAGCCCGTTCAGTGTGCAAGGTTGGCCACCGTTAATCGAATTGATTTTTGAAACAATATCACCATTGAATTTTAAGGTACGTCCCTGGTTCAGGAATGTCCCTTTGATAGTCACATATTCATTCGTTTTTTTATCCCTTTGTTCCCCTTCAATACTATATTCCTCATCGCCAATACTCTTAATATATACCTTACCTGGATTGGTCTTATTAAAACTTATCCATTGAATAGTGAAAGAATGCCACCCTTTTCGAACTGGTTTTATCTGTGAATGCGCCTGTGAGCTGAGGATAAGAAAAGAAGCGATAATTAGAATGTATTTCATTATAATTTAAGTAATTAAATTCTTTAGTTAGTTTTTACGAGTTACCCATTTACTTAAAGCCATCTGTGCAGATCCGGTTTGCTGTAATCTCAATTATTCCGGATTATATTGCCCTGATTTGACTTATTTCCATAAGTTTTTTTGTGGTGAATAATTCATCAAGACTTTCGATTTTGTAACTATAAACACTTCGGGCCTATTTTGGTTTTAAAGCAAGATTAATTATCCAGAAATATGATCTGGAATGGTTGTGGATGAACAGGTGCTGGACCTTAAGCAGCGCTATTCCTTTCTTTAGTTATTTTTTCTGTTAGCCCGCCTTTTATCATCATCACTTTCAATTAACAATAGGTTTCATCATTAATTTAAAATTCCAAATGGTATATCCATGTTTTTTTTCAGCCGGTATGGATGGTTGTTTATTGTGTTTATGTTGTGTATTATTTACAATTTTATAGTTGCTTATTTATATTATAAATACTACATTAGATACTAACTTACAAAACGCTCTCACGATATGCTCTCCATTCATATTACTCCATCCTTAAGTGGTGGACGCTATAGGTTTATCTTATTTCACTGTCAGTCACTGATAAAAAAATATTTTTACAAGCTTTATACCTTCAATATATTTATACGCGGTTCCAGTAGTTGAGTTTTCATATGGCTCAGTAAGTGTAAACCGATCGGTAAGTGTAATACAGCGGCGGCTTGTAGATCCGGATTTTATGTATTTCCTAAAATACAAATGGGTATGCTGCTTATAACGTGTTGAGGATACATCATCCATAGTATCATTCAAAGAATAAATATTAAAATTTTAACCTCTAAAAACCATACTATGCAAAGCAATTTTGAACGATTTTTAAAGCCTGTTTTTCAGTTGGCGGAAAGCAACAGAGCAGAGGCTTTAATGAAAGCCGAAGGAATCAAAAATTTCCACGCTATTGAAACCGGCGGGGCTTCCGGTCCTCCGGATCCTAAAGACCTGAAAGTCGAAATCCCATATGAATTTAATGCTAAAGATTATCTTTCCTTTTTGCTCTACATTAATGCAGAAATAGAGCATGGACTGATGCTCCAGTACCTGTATGCGGGTTACAGTATCGGTGGTTCAAAAATCCCTGAAGAGTATCAGCAAAAGGTTAAAGGCTGGCAAGATATTATTCTTGGCATAGCAAAAGAAGAAATGGGGCATTTTATCTCTGTACAGAATGTACTCAAGCTTATTGGTGCTCCGTTAAACTTTGGACGGATGGACTACCCTTGGGATACCCCTTTTTATCCCTTTCCCTTTAAACTAGAACGGCTTACCTTAGAATCGCTTGCCAAGTATGTATACGCTGAATCCCCTGAAGAATGGATCAATAGTGATGATCCAATCGCTATCGAGGTCAAAGAAAAAGTATATAAAGATACTACAGATCCTCACCGGGTAGGTGCGCTTTTTACAGTGATTCTCAGCCTTATCAATGATGATAAACAGATTCCTGATGAACTTTTTCATGCCAATACCTATCCCTTTCAGGCTAAATTTGATGAATGGGGACGCGGATATACGGGAGGACAGCGCGGCAGTGCGCAAACAGGACCTAAAGGAGGTCCGGATGTGCTGGTTGCCCCACTTACCTGTAGGGATGATGCTTACGCTGCCTTACTTGAAATTTCCGAACAGGGCGAGGCGCCGACAAATGAAGAAAATGCTGGTAAGCCTTCACATTTCGAACGGTTTCTGTTTGTTTACAAAGAGCTGCGTGAACTGGAAAAAGAAATAGGCGGATCATGGGAGCCATCAAGAAATGTAGCCACTAATCCATTTATTGCCGAAAGGGAGGCCGACGGTAGCCTGGAGCCTTCAAAAAAGGTTGGGACGGATTATCAGAAGGATGCAATAACCAATCCCGAGGCCAGAGCATGGGCCCATCTCTTTAATGTTCGCTACCGGATGTTGCTGAATTACCTTGCGCATAGTTTCCTGTTAGATAATGGTTTTAACAATAACGGTGCTACCTCACCAAGAGCTACCATTATCAATGCCACATTTGGAGAAATGTACAATTTAAGAAGTATTTCTAATGTACTCGTACAAACACCACTTAACCCGCCCGGGATAGATGATAAGATGGCAGGGCCACCTTTCAGCATTCCTTATACGCTGGATCTCCCGATGGGAGAGGGAAATCGCTGGCGTGAACATCAGGATCTGATAGATGCCAGTGAAACCATCATAGAAAGCCTGGTGCCTTTTGTATCACCTACCAACCTCAAATACCTTTATGTGCTAAGGGAAGCCGATCAGGGACTTTCAGCAATTATAAAAGAACTTATTTCTACCTCTAAATAATAACCTAAATTTTATTGTTATGAAAATTTTAGCGCTTCGCATTCTTCCCCCTATTGCCATCGGCCGTTTGGGCTCCTCTGCAGTTCCCCTGTCCGCCTATGATCTTGGTCTGTCCCCGGAAAGACCGCTTGACTTCAGGAATATAATACCAAAACAGACTTTTAGTGTTGATCCTGTTTCGGGAAAGATTACCGGTAAACTGCCAAAGCAGATCAATTTTAAGGATGCACCTTCTGTAGAATCCAAAGATGGTAAGATACATCCTGTAGCGCCTTTTCTTGAAGTATTTGCACTTACCGATGAAGATGGAGACAGGCTTGTTCCCTTAACTGAAGCATTATTGATAAAGGCTGGCTATAGTCTAAAAGACATCAGCTGGGACGTAGAGGTTGGAAATATCAAGATATTCCGGAGAACAGGTAAGGAAGGTGATAAGATTTATGCTAAGGTTTTAGGCCTCAATAGCCATGCTGTCGCGCCTTTACTAGGCGAGAGCGAAAACTTCCTCCCTGGAAAGACATTGCCGTTGGGATCAGTACAGTTTATTTCGCCAACGGCCGAATTTCCTGAAGTTCGCTTCCGCTTTACTCCAGGGGCGGGAAAGGTTTATGGTTCGAGCAGGTTTAGGAATGAGAGTCCAAACAAGCTCAATCAGCCTGATCCGATCATCAATTCGGAAGATCTTGTGATCTACGACAAAGAAAAAGGCTGGTGGGGTTACTGTGAAAAGGGAGTTGGAGAACCCACCTACACCAATCCGGCACAGATATTTGCAGGTTACTACCTGGAGAACAATGATAGAATCAGCTGGGGTTATCTGGATGATGAGTGTGATGGTTTTGTTTCTGTACATCTTAAGGGTAAAGATGATAAGCTTACAGCAAGGGCACATATCAGCGCCGGACCTCCGGCATTTGCACCCGATACGCTTCCAGTCAGGGTAGTTTCGGATGAGCTCGAACAAATCCTGCTTGGACCAGAGGTTACTGGCGAAGTAGATATTGAAGAAGCAGAGGAAATTGTACGAAGGGCACTGGAAACGATTAGGTTGATGAATACCAGTGTGATGAACGGCAATTCTTTTGAAGGCATACAGAATGCGGCCAGTACAATGGTTAGACAGAATACCAATGACTTTGGCCGTCTTTATGAACCGATAATGGCAACCTCAATTGTAGATAATCTGGCTTTGCGCGCGCTTCATGAACGGGTGTTCGGAGGTCTCAGCACAGGTGCAGCTGCATGGTTTGCCGATGCGCTCCGCCATCCGAATGAAATTGGCGATCTTTCCAGCCCAATGCTCCGCAAGATGCCGGCACTTATGCGCGGTGCAGATGGGCGATCGCTTACCCTGACGCATCGCCAGATTAATTTGGTAATCCAGGCAGCTGCCGGTGCAATTTTCAAGGATAGCCAGGCGGCAGGAGCACTTAATAAATCCTCTTTAAGTGATAAGGCCCTAAAGGCCTCGAACCTTACCGCCCAGCTACATTATCTGGGTGAGGGAAATCCTTTTTCCATCTTGCCGAGGGCAGCGATTTCCAACTGTTTTCCAGGACTCGAATTCGATTTTAGGAACCTTTGGCGGCGTGCATTTGAAGGCATCTTGCTCATCGAAAATAACAATTATGTGGTTAGCGCTGATCCAGAGTTCGAGCATTTGAAAGGCTGTCGCCTGGTTGCGATAGGGTATAAGCCAACCATGGTTGCTACCTCTGGTCCTGTGTTTCCGGGCGGCGACAGTATTCCTTTGATTACTGCTGCCAATCCAAATGGAGTTTCCTTTATGGAATGGTCAAATTCTATGGCGCAGGTATTACAGAAACAGGGAGAGGAAGTAATATGCCATTTTACCATTGGACCATCAATAACAGAGGTTGTTGCTTTGGCAAAAGATCTTGATAATGAAAAATTGTACCAAAAAGTGCCCCTAAAAGTAAACCACTTTTTTGAAGCTGACACAAGTGTTTTTTCTGAAGAAATCATTAAGCCGGGCGAAATGACCCAAGGGCTATGTGCGCCATGGCAGAACGATTATCGTGAATGTGCCTGCTATTATTGGGCAGCCAGCCGTCCGGATTTTGTAAATGTAGTGCCGGACGAAAAAGGACTTAGTTCCGGCGATAACTGGATGGCAAAGAAAAGAACAGGTGAATATATTCTCGACAATAGGACAGATTCACGTCTGTTGAGTTATGATGACTTGTTCAGAAACTGGGAGGGTGAACTAAGTTTTATCATCAAGGGCAATGATGCTACCGGAACAGATCAGGAAAAGTAGAATTTATAAAAAAGGAGATAACTTATGTTAACGCTTAAACAGACAGATTCCCCGGCAGGCAATATAGCTGGCAGGATGGCGATAAAAATTGCAACCGAATCCAAACCGATCTCTCCGCAAGTACACTTGGTTAGAGGTGGACAGGATACACAGTTATTGGTTACCAATGGCACTATGCTTTACCGGATTTCTCCCCAGACTGAGGCAGAGTTTCGAGTGCTCCTGGGATCAAAAGATGAAAACGGGCTTAAAAACAAGCTGATGGATATGGGCCTTGATGCACCGCTGAAAATAAATGATGTGCCATTAAAAAGCCCCGCGGTCTATGCGCTTTCATTGGCTATAGCTCAAAAATGCAATATGGGGTGTACCTATTGTTATGCAGATCAGGGAGGCTTTGGCGGCGCAATGAAAAGCATGTCATTAGATGTGGCCACCAGATCGATCGACCTACTGCTTAAAGACTGTCCTGAAAACGGGAGTGTACAGCTTACTTTCCTTGGTGGAGAACCTTTGCTTAACCGGAAAGCGATAAGGATAGCAACTGCATACGCAGCCGAAAAGGCACTGGAAAAAAATATTAACATCGGTTTTTCCATTACTACGAACGGAACATTGCTGACCGAAGATGATGCCATTTTTTTTGAAAAATATGCTTTTTCCGTTACAGTCAGCCTTGATGGATTAAGGGAAGAACATGATGCACAACGGCCACTGAAAAGCGGTTCTGGTACCTATGATCAGATTATGGAAAATATTAAGCCGCTGCTGCAGATTCAGCGGAAAATGCAGGTATCAGCCCGTGTAACGGTTACTCCTGCAAACCTTAATCTGCTTGAGGTTCTTGAGGGTTTTATCGAAATGGGTTTCCATAGTGTAGGTTTTTCCCCGTTATTAAACTCCAGTAACGGAAAAGGTGAAATGGATGAAAAAGACCTAGAGCAATTGTTAGGGGCAATGATCGCCTGTGGTTTGCACTTTGAAAAGAAAGTGCTGCAGGGTGAACGTTATCCTTACCTGAATATGGTCAATGCCCTTAAAGAAATCAATAAAGGAACACACCGGCCCTACCCATGTGGCGCCGGTGCAGGCTACATGGGGGTATCTGCAGATGGAGAAATTGCTGCTTGCCACAGGTTTGTTAATGAACCGGCCGGGCGCATGGGTGATATTTTAAATGGCATTGATGTAGAGTTGCAGAATGGTTGGCTGGAGTCAAGACATGTGCATCAACAGTCTCCCTGCAACCAGTGCTGGGCCCGCTATCTCTGTGGAGGCGGTTGTCATCATGAAGTGATTGATAAAGGAAGAAATGCCTGTGATTATATACGAGGCTGGCTCCATTATACCATTCAGGCACACGAGCGGATTTCGAGATTGGCACCTGGCTGGTTCAATTAAGTTTGTTTCAATGGGAAATCCTGAAGTATTCGACGTAGTAATCATTGGCGGAGGGCCTGCTGGAACCTCTGCTGCAATCAGGCTTCTTGATCTTGGTCACCGCGTAGCATTGGTTGAACAGCATGTTTTTCCACGTCCGCAGATCGGGGAATCCTTATCTGCAGGTATTCGGAACATTTTCGATTACTTGGGTGCAGGACATCTGCTGAAGGAGCGTGGCTATATCGATGAGCTCCCAGCCCGGGTAATCTGGGAGAATGCCAAAGAGGGAAATATTGAGCTAAGGAACCATAACGGCGGTATTATGGTAGATAGAGGGAAACTGGACCATGATCTGATCCAGTTGGCAGTTTCAAAGGGGCTGGTGTTGTTTCAGCCTGCAAAGCCGGAAATTTTTCGCAGAGAAAGCGATCATTGGAAGGTGCTGATCAGGATAAAAAATCAGTGTATGGAGCTCAAAACGATTTTTGTGCTTGACTCCAGAGGTAGGAGCAGTAGCAGGATGATCGATAAAATCATTACTACGCCACCGATGGTTGCGCTTTACGCAAATACCAGCAGCGTTTCGATGCCAGCCTGTACCCTGATAGAGGCACAGGAAAATGGTTGGTTATGGGGCTCACCCTTACCAGGTGATAAGTTATTTAGGATGATGGCTTTTTTTGCGCTGGCAGATCTTCGCAAAGAGTATCCGGAAAAGCTTTTTCAACACAGCGTATCCTCTTCCTTATTGTTTCGTAAGGGGCTTACTGGTCTCTCAAATTCCGGAATCAAAAGCTGTGTGGTATTGAATTATTGTCATAATAACCCCTGGGACAACAACTATGTCAGGATTGGAGAGGCCGCATTTACACTCGATCCCTTATCCTCTTCAGGAGTGGAAAAAGCGATGCGTTTTTCGCTACAGACGGTAATTGCTGTAAATAATATACTTAACTCCGGAGATGTGGAAATTTCGCAGGCCTTTTTTGAGAATCACATAGCAAATTCAATTAGTCAGCATATAAAATGGACAGGCGGATATTACCATAGTGCTTGGCCCGGTAGCAACAACGGCTTCTGGAAAGAAAGATCTCAAGTAGGTATATCGGCACAGGCTAACGAAACTGCATTCTACACTAAATTGAAGCTAAAGTTACAGGAAAGCCCCATCAATAAAAAAGACAATACTGTCGGTGCCCGTATAAAGCCGGCAGATGCGATAGACCAATTGTGGCATAAAAAGGTAAGGATTTCTCCACAGGTTACTTTTACCAAAGCAGTCTGTGTCGAAAACGATCGGCTACAGTTAAAGGATACTATTCGGCATCCTATGTTGGAGAGGGAAGTTGCTTATATCGGCAATGTCGCGATTTTCCCCCTTATCAGCTCGGTTAAAGGAGGTGAAACCATTGGAGAGCTAATCTATTTCTGGAGCCGGCAGATACCATTTGAAATGGCCGGGGATATCCTAGTCCATTTGTGTCATCTCGGACTGTTGGAAGTAATTTGAGCGTAGCTATTACTTTTTTAGGGCTTAAGTGAATATTTTGTTGTCCAAAACCAAAACGCAGGCAATGGGGACATAATAGTTTAATAAGAAATTACCATGAAAAAGAATCTGGAACGGATAATTTTAATGAGCAGACTCATGGAAGAATAGGCTGTAAAAGTAAAAAACGAGTTAACTACAAGTTCATTAGACTTTCCGAGATATGGATTTAGAAGCAATAATCTTAATTGCACCTTCCGTCAAATACTGTCTTTTCACAGGTTTAACGCTATGCTTATAATTTAGGAAATGATTCCTTGGTCATCCATCCATTTGCCAAACAGATTCTGATAATCTTTCCGAAATTTTTAAGGTACTTTACCGCAAAGTTATTATTGCTTCTCCGAACCGCCTCAAACAGAAATCATATTCGCCGGTAAAATCATGCCTTATATTTTTTACCAAAAAGCAAAAAGCCTGTCTATCATACGATAAACAGGCTTTTAATTTTATGCTGCGGAGAGCGAGGGATTCGAACCCCCGGACCTATTACAGTCAACAGTTTTCAAGACTGCCGCATTCGACCACTCTGCCAGCTCTCCGCTGCAAAAGTACAAAGTTGATCGTAATCTGCAAATCATTTTAGCTTTAATATTCAATAAAAAACATTACTTCTTGTTAACCATTAAGTTAGCATTTGATTTTTAAAGAAAAATCAAGCTCAATTTGCGGAAATAGTGGCATCCCTGGCTTTTTAGCCAGAATTAAAGTCCCGATTAAACGTCAATTATTGAGGAACAGGCTGCGTTTTGTCTACAGCCAGCACCCCGTTTCCTTCGACAATAAAACAAATGAGTCCAATCAATACCAGCGATGAAAACCAGAATTCTGAATAGGGTTTAAATATCCCGGCAGAAATATTGATGAAAAAGACAGCTCCAATTAGTATGGGCAGGTTAACCAGGCAAAATAACCTGGTATGTGTGCCCAGGGCAATAGCAATACCGCCGATAATATGGACTAAAATAATAAAATGAGCTGCTATGCTAATACTGAATGCCGTACTGAGCATTGCGCCTCGCATTAAATGATTAAAGGCTTCAATATTGATGTAAAAACCAACACCCTTCCAGATGAGAATGATGCCTAACAATATTCTGAAATAATCAATCCATTGAGGATGATGCTGATCCCCCCATTTTTTAATTTTCTTGAGTAGTTTCATGATTTCTATATTTGGTATATCCAATTTACAGAAAGTCGGTATCAATAACAAAGTTTACCTGCTTTATTTTCAGTAATTTAAATCATGTGATCATCATATTTACACATGTTAAAAAGGGTAGGTCTTTAATCAGGATGCTGTTGTTAAAGCACTGTACCCGGATCAACTTCATATGGGGTTTTATGTTGTTCGAAAATTCTTGTCTGCTCCGCACCTTCCGTAGTAATCCGGTCGCCAATTCTTCTGATCCAGTTGCCCTCTCTTAAACCAATCACCATAATGTTGTTTTGAGTTAAGAATTCCATTATTCTTGTTTCCCGGGTTTCTCCGTTATGTTTCAGGTCAGGGTTTGCGTCCAGGTAATGCGGATTAATGTTAAAAGGAACCAGTTCCATACAGTTAAAGGAAGGCGGGTAAACAATCGGCATGTCATTCGTGGTTTTCATATTAATGCCGGCAATATTGCTTCCGGCGCTGCAGCCCAGATAAGCTTTGCCATTTCCGATATTGCTTTTTAAAACATCCATTAAGCCGTTTTCATGAAGGGTTTTGACCAGCATAAACGTATTTCCGCCACCGGTAAAATATCCCTTCGCATCGTTTATAGCCTTAATGTGATCTTCAAATTCGTGCAAACCACGTACCTTAATCTCCAGGGCGGCAAAAAAAAACCTGGCTTTATCGGTATACTCATCGTGCGAAATGCCGCCTGGTCTGGCAAATGGAATAAAGATAATTTCATCAATGCCTTTGTAAAGGTCTATAATTTCATCTTTAAGGTAGTGGAGATAAGTGCCGCCGAAGAGCGTCGAAGTAGAAGCGAGAATAATATTCATGATGTAGTTGGATTATAAAAAGCATAGTTGTTAAACTTTACTTCTGATACGGCTAAGTGTTTCTAAACGCATGCTGATAAAGGAGGCAATATATTTTAGCGGTACCCTGTTCATCAGGTGCGGGTAAGAAATTAATAATCTTTGATAGCGTTTTAAAGCTGTAGGTAACCGCACAATAAATGCCCTTTCGGATGCACCCTTGATATACATTTCGGTCATCTTTCTGCCTACATAGTTGGCGACGGGATAATTTTCGTATAACAATTTAGACATGCTGTGTGGAATGGCAATGGCGAACACATTTTCAATGGTTTCAATATATTCATCAGTAATGACATCTTCCCACAGGTTTCTGATTGTTCCTGCAAGTTCATTTTCCGCAGCAATCCACGTGGTGATTTTTTTATTGCCCATTTTAATGTAACCATGAACAGCGCCTTGCAGGATCAGATAGATATACTTGTTTCTTTTTAAAGGCGATGCAATGTGTTTATTTTTCGGAAAGTTTACCGGAAAAGTATAGGCATTGATCACTGCCTCAATTTCTGGATTAAGTTGATGAAATGATTTAAAGACAGCAATTAAGGGTGATTGCCCGCCAGATGAGGCCCACTTTTGATCGCCATAGACATTTTCGATGTTCATTTAAAAATTACTTTTCAGCAAAATTCGTAATTAAAAATATAAAAATAGCAGAATAGTAAAGTTAGTTATGCTTTTATGGTGTTTTAGTTAGATAATTGAATAAGCCACATACCTACAACTAAATTCATTTAGTCTTGCTGCCCTTAGTATGCTGAATATAAATGATGTGAATGACATCAACAGTTTACAGATTCAGGAATATTCTGATATATTTGCTAATTAATTTAGTAATAGATGTCTGAGAAAGTTAATATTACCTCCAAGGGAATTCAAAGGGTATTAAAAAATTATAATGAAAAGCAAGCGATAGCAGAATATATCTGGAATGGTTTTGACGCCAATGCTGATACCATTCACATCGATTATGTGAGCAATGAACTTGGCTGGCTGGATAGTCTTCAAATTGCAGACAATGGTTATGGCATTAACTTTGAAAAATTACAGCAGAAGTTTGATCCCTTTTTCGAATCAGAAAAGGCTGTTCAAATTGCAGCTCCCAAGCATACTTCCAAAATGCACGGACGGAACGGTGTTGGCCGGCTTACTTTTTTCACTTTTGCCCACAATGCCAGCTGGAATACTACTTACCAGGATGATAAAGGCTTTCATCAGGGAGTCATCCAAATCAATACCGGAAGGTTGAATAGTTACGAAGCCTTTGAGCAGCCTCATGCGGCTAAAACGACGGGAACAGTGGTTACCTTTACTAACCTGCGTATTGGTGAATTGGATTTTAAGCAAACCGTAATCCCTTTCTTAGTTCAGGAATTTTGTTGGTTTATTGAACTAAACCGACATCAGAAACTGCAAGTGCTGGTGAATGGAAATGCGCTGGATTTCTCAGCCAATGTTAAAAGTATGGAAGAGTTTGAGCTTTACTATGCGGATACAGCCTTTAGGTTTAAAATCAAATATGTACACTGGAAGGAGAGTCTGCATAAAGAACTCTCTAAATATTACTTTCTGGCAGGTGGCGAAGAAATTTATAAGGATTACACTACCCTGAATAAAAAAAGTGACGATTACTTTCACA
This sequence comes from Pedobacter sp. GR22-10, assembly GCF_026239715.1. NCBI lineage: Bacteria > Pseudomonadati > Bacteroidota > Sphingobacteriia > Sphingobacteriales > Sphingobacteriaceae > Pedobacter > Pedobacter sp. GR22-10. Next base: position 964,203 of record NZ_JAPIVR010000002.1, on the reverse strand, counting down.
GCGTTTATATAGATAGCGACTTTTTCAGGGATTTTGATTTTAAAAGTTTTGAAAATGAAGAACAAGTGGCTTTGTTCGGGTCAGCTAAATCTTCTCCGGAATATCGTTTTCTAATTAAGGAACTAAATGATTACCTGAAAAATAAACGAAAGCCATTTTTACGGGAATATGCAGATCGCTTAATAGAAAGTCTGGAGCAGGATGGGATTTTTCCGAATTACACAACTGCACACGAAAAGGAACTGGTTAAACCAAAATTAATCCGGCTGATTAAAATATTATATGAAGTAGAACCTAAATTATTTAGCAGTTTAAACATTGATCAAAAGAAAATGGTGATCCGTTTATTTGATCTGATGCTAAAAACTAATGAAAAGGAGGGAATCTTTAATCTGCTGAATGAAATTATTTCGCTGGAGGAAGAAGATTGTCAGGAATTAAAAGAGGCTTTAGGGCTACCTGTATAAATGCTTCTTTTACAGAAATAAAAAATGCCGGTATCTGATCGATACCGGCATTTTTTGTAATATTTATTCGTTATTAATTACGGATATCGCCTTTTACTTTGTTAGCCGTTCTTTGTCCAGGTAAATAAACCTGGAAACCAAAAGAAAGGTTTAAGCTGTTTTGAGCTGTAGTATTACCAAATCCTACTAAACCATTGTATTTTAACAAGGTTTCTAAACCAATGTTTGGTGTAATAAAATAAGCAAAACCCGGACCAACACTTAGGTTTAAGCCGTTTGTATTAGCACCACCTCTGCTTACACTGGTACCACCAACACCAACTGTTGCCTCAGCAAAGAAACGTCCGTGGTTTAACACTTCAACGTCTTTACCGGCATAATAACGACCTAAAGCACCTACACCATAATTAGTTCTAGTTGGTGCATTTTTTGTCGTACTTAAACCAAAGTTTACATATCCACCCAATGCCAGGTTATCCTGGATAAACCAGGCTGCTTTAGGTGTAATGTCTACACTGAAAACTTTAGGGTTATCCAAACCTAAATTGATATTGGCCAGGTTTCCACCAACCATTACATTGCCTTTTTGAATTTGTGCCTGAGCAACACCCATAAATAATGCTACTGAGAATAAACTAGAGATAAAAATTTTTTTCATGATAAATGATTTAATAATAAATATAATAACCGAGATTATTTTCGATTTAAAGAGCCAACATTTATAATTAAATAATGTTTAAATTATTTTATTTCCTTTTGAAAATCAGTATTTTAGGTTTTATTGATGTTCTAATTACTTAATACAGATACTAATTTGAAACAAGTCCTTCATGAAAGAGCAGTTAATGCATCACTCTTTATAAAGAATTAATATGAAGTGAATATTGGCTTGCTAGCTTTGCTGCAGCAAACTAAAAGCATTGAGCGACTTATTAATTGCATCATTAAAAAACGATGATCCTTCTGCAATGGAGCAAATATTCCATATCCATTGGGAAAAGGTATTTGATTTAGCCTTTAAAAAGCTGGGCGACGAAATACTTGCGCAAGACATCACGCAGGAGATTTTTATCTCTTTATGGGAAAAACGAAAGAAACTTGATTTAACGGGCAACCTTTCCGGCTACTTATGTGGTGCGGTAAAAAATAGGGTAATTGATTATTACAGATCCAGTTCCATTAAAGATATTCACCAGGTTGAATACGCCAACCTGATGAATCAGCGGAGGGAAATTGCCCCGGATGAACACCTCATACGCCAGGATACCGCAAAAGAGGTAGAGGCTGTACTGCAACTTTTACCTGAGCGGATGCGTTTGGTGATTTCGATGAGCAGGGAACAGGATAAAACCGTTAAGGAGATTGCAGCTGAACTTAACATTTCTGTACAGACGGTAAAAAACCAGATTACCACAGCAATGAAAATACTCCGCGAAAACTTATCCTACTTGCTGCTTATCGCATTTTTATGGTTTTGATTCATTTGAGACCTGGTCTTTTCTTCGTTTTACCGGTCTTAACCAAAACTTAACTTACTGATAACATTTTTGGTTAGTACCCTTTTCCTTTTGAAACGACATCTATACAAATGAGCGTAGAAAAGGCAAAACAACTGTTGGAGAAATATCTGGACGGAGCGGCAAGTTCTGAAGAATGTGATCAGGTAACAGATTGGTACAATGCTTTAGGCACCAATCAGGAAGCACCTGCAGGCAAGCAAAAAGCTGCCATCAGTGAAGAGATGTTTCAAAAACTGCGATTGGCTATTAATCATCAGGAAACCAGGAAACCTTTCTTATTGGAACACTGGATCAACATTGCCGCTGCCATTGTAATTGTTGTTTCTGTTACGCTCTGGCTTTGGCAACAGCATACAGGGCATGAAATCCCTAACACACAAATCACGGCCTCAACCCAGGCAGGCGAGCGTAAAAAGATTATACTGAGCGATGGTTCGGAAATTACTTTAGCCCCTTTAGCCAAAATCACTTACCCTGAGAAATTCCTGAAAAATTCCAGAAAGGTTTCCATCATAGAAGGAGAAGCATTTTTTTCCATTGCGCATGATGAAAAAAGACCTTTTCAGGTGAAGCTTCCCAACCATTTAAGTGTTTCCGTATTAGGAACTTCGTTTCTCATTCGTGCCTATTATGCCAGAAAAGAAGTGGAAGTCATCGTTTCAACAGGTAAGGTGGCCATTAAAAATGAAGATAAACTGCTGGGAACGTTAACCAGAAATCAGAAACTTTCATTTAATAAAACTAGCGGCAAATCTATCCTCAATACTATTCGTGATGTCCGCCCCGTTGAAATCAATTTCAATGGAACCACACTAATGCAGGTTGTCCGGCGGATGGAATACCTCTATCATATTAAAATTCAGCTGCATCAAACTTCCTTAGTGAACTTAAAAACAACGGCAACATTTAACAGTGCACAGCGGCCTGAAGAAATTCTTGATATCATTTGCACACTGCATCACCTCAAATTTAGTTCAGATCAAAATCACCAAACATTTAAAATCTATCAATAATGTATAATTAAATCATTCATAAACTACCTGTGGCTATTCAAACAGACTATTCGCAACTATTTTAATTCTTATAAGCAAACAAACAAATGAAAACAACCTCGTCCAGGAGGACCTTATCTCTTTATCAGATCATGAAATATTCATGCTTAACATTTTCAATCATCTGCATATTCTGCAGCTCACTTTTGGCTTCGCCCGGTATGGCCCAGCGATTGGCCAAAAGCAAAGTGAACATTAAAATCAGCAAGGGCCGTAAACTCAATGAAATTATCCGGGAGATCGAAAGCGTTTCAGGTTTAAGCTTTGTTTACAATCCCGATCTTCTTCAAAAAACAAATACCCAGCTCAGCGGTGATTTTCAGATGGAGCCTGTTCGTTCTTTGCTGGATAAATTAGGCCTTCGCGTAGAAGAAAAGGGCGACTACGTCATTTTGAATAATGCTACTTTTAATCAACCCGACCGGATTGTAACAGGTGTAGTGAAAGATTCAACCGGTTTGGTTTTACCTGGTGTATCCGTTAAAGTAGTGGGCACCCAAAGCGGTACCACTACTGATGCCAATGGTGCATACCGCATTGAAGTAAGTGCACAAACGGTGCTTTCCTTTTCCATGATCGGTTACCGCACCAAAGAGGTAACCGTGGGTGATCACCTCACCATTAACGTTATAATGAACGAGGAAAGGTCTATGTTGGCAGATGTGGTGGTGGTAGGTTACGGAACCCAGAAGAAAGAAACATTAACAGGAGCGGTGAGTTTGGTTTCACTGGATAAACTGTCATCGAGGTCTGTAAATAGTGTTGGAGAAGTATTGGCTGGTAAATCGCCAGGCGTAATCGTAACCAATGAAGGTGGCGACCCGACATCAGCACCCAGAATCAATATCAGAGGAGCGGGTGGAATTAATGGCGAAAGTGTTCTTTACGTCATTGATGGATCTATCTTTCTGGGGACGCCAAACCTGAACCCTAACGATATCGAATCAATATCGGTATTGAAAGATGCTTCCGCAGCAATTTATGGTGCGCGTGCTTCTGGTGGTGTGGTTTTAATCACCACTAAAAAAGGAAAGAAAGGCAAAATGCAGATCAGCTTTGATGCCAAGGTTGGAGAACAAAGTGCCTGGAAAAAGCTGGAAACCTTAAATGCCCAGCAACGTGCACAGGTGGCAGCAACGGCAGCTAAAAACGGCGGAACAACCATTTTGCCTGCATTTGATCTTTCCAAATATCCTGACGGACAAACCACCAGAACCAACTGGATGGATGAGGTGTTTAGAAATGCCTTATTGCAGGACTATAATACGGCTATTAACGGGGGAAGTGAAAAATCAACCTTTTATTTAAGTTTCAATTACCGCAATGCTGAAGGCATTGTATTGAATACTAAAAGCAAACGCTATAATTTCAGGGTCAATTCTGAACATGAACTTACACCCTGGTTAAAAGTGGGTGAAAACCTTTCTTATAGCAGTACCAATGGTAATGGTGCCAATACCAGCAGTGATTATACGGGTGCACTTTTGTCGGCCATTTATTACCCTACAAACGGTACACCTTACAATGCTGATGGCAGTTTTGCAGGTTTACCTGGCGGACAATATGCCGGTGATTACGGAGATATTATTAATCCGGTTGCCGAATTAAAAAGAATTGACATCAATAACCCTGTCAACGTGTTGGTGGTGAATCCTTATGCTACCCTTCAGCTGGCCAAAGGTTTAAGTTTTCGGTCAAACCTGAGTATCACCAAATCAGATGCCCAATTTAAAAGTTTTACACCAAAACGCCCGGAAGTTGGAAAGCCGGTGTTAAGCAATAGTTTGATACAAAGAGCAGATGCGGTAAATGATTTTTTAGCAGAACAGGTACTAAACTACAAAACGACCATTGGATCTAATCAAATTGATTTAACAGGTGGCTATACCTTTCAGAAAACCAAAAGCAATGGCTTGTATACCTCCGGATCTGGCTTTGATGATGAGTCTAATCAGTACCGTTATTTAACCAATGCCACCATTATTCAACCTTCTACCAGTTATTATGACGCCAAAGCCATTTCATCACTGTTTTTAAGGGCCAATTATAATTATAAGGAAAAATATTTATTGTCATTTATCGGCAGAAGAGATGGTTCATCTATGCTTGCCAAAGAAAACAGGTTTAGAAATTATGGCTCTGTTTCAGCCGGTTGGTCTATCAACAAAGAAGAATTTTTAAAAACAGCAAACTGGTTAAATGAACTAAAGCTAAGAGGAAGTTATGGTATTTTAGGTAATCTGGGGAGTTTATCCTCATCAGCGGTTAATCCGTTACTGGCTGCAACACAAAGTTATTTCGGTCAAACACCAACCCTGCAAAACGGTTATGTTCAAACCATTCTCGCCAATAAAAACTTAACCTGGGCAGAAAGTAAACAAACGAATATAGGTTTGGATGTAACGGTTCTTGATCGCTTAAGTTTGGTGGCAGATTATTTTATTAAGAAAACGGATAAAATGATTCTGACCCGTTCTTTGCCAGGCACTGCGGGGTTAACTTCGCAAACCATCAATGCAGGCTTAGTAAAAGATAAAGGCATTGAACTTGGTTTAACTTATAATAGTGCTAAAAACACCGCATTTACCTATTCTGTAAATGCTACGTTAACCAAAGTTAACAACAAGGTAGAAGAATTGGCGCCAGGATTAACCAATATTGCTGTAGGTACCAATTTTAGAAATGAGCTTGCTCCATTGGCCATTACTGTAGGCCAGCCTTTGTATAGCTATTACGTTTTAAAAACGGAAGGTATTTTCCAAAGCCAGGCAGAAGCCGATCATTATAAAAATGCAAATGGACAGAAAATTCAACCAAATGCTAAAGCCGGCGATTTCAAATTTGCAGATCTTAACGGAGATGGATCAATTGATAGCAAAGACCGTTACTTCGCAGGGAGCGCCTATCCTGATTTCTCTTATGGCTTAAGCTTTAATGCCAGTTATAAAAACTTCGATTTCAATATTTTTGCACAGGGTGTACAGGGCAATAAACTTTTCAATGCCGTAAAGAGGACAACTTATAGTGCCAGCGGACCTTCTTACAATAAGCTGGTGGGCATTTTAGATGCGTGGTCTCCTGAAAATCCGGGTGGAAAAGTACCTGTCATTTCTACCAGTGATAACAATGGAAACTTTAATGCTTCCGATTTTTATATTGAAGATGGCTCTTATCTGCGTATCCGCAATGTAACACTCGGGTATAGTTTGCCAAAATCACTCACCGGCAAACTTAAAACCGGGGCGGTAAGGGTTTATGCCACTGCCAACAATTTATTTACCATTACCAAGTACTCAGGCTTCGACCCGGAAATCGGGATGGATAATAATGGCCTTGATGTGGGCCGTTACCCGCAAGCAAGAAGTTTCATCTTTGGTCTGAGTGTTAACCTTTAATTTATAATTTAATGAAAACGAATATAAAATACCTGGCACTGATTGTTATTGCAGCTTTCGCCTCGTGCACCAAGCAACTGGATATCACACCAGAGGGATCTCCGTCGGCGCAAAATTTCTGGAAAACAAAGGAAGATGCCATGAAGGCCGAAGCCGGAATGTATGAAAATTATAATGCAGAAGATTTTTATGGTCGTGGCATGTTCTGGTTTATCAATGCCAGTGATGATATGGTTACGGGTAGAAATAAGCCAGAAGCAGATAATATCAAAAACTTTAACCGGAGTTATGTAGGCGGTGGTTATACCGAATCGCAATGGAGCATGCGTTATGCCATTATTAAAAGGGCAAATGACATCATTACCCATGTACCAAACATCGCCATGGATGAAACATTAAAAAAACAGATTATTGGTGATGCTTATTTTAATGCCGGACTGGTTTATTTTCAACTGGCGGCTAATTATGGTAATGATAAAGCTGGCGTACCCATTGTAACTCCGGATGCTGATGCATCTGTGGCCATCCCAAGGGCAAAAAATGTAACAGAGAACTATGACTACATCATTTCATTATTATTGAAAGCCGCAGATAATTTGCCTAATTTTTCAGCAATGAAATCCGCTGATTATGGCAAAGCACACAAAACGGCTGCCTGGGCATATGTATCAAAAGTATATCTGTTTAAGAAAGATTATGCAAACGCAGCAAAATATGCTGATATGGTCATTGGCTCTGGTCAGCATGATTTGCTGTCTAACTTTGCTGATGTATTTAAAGCTTCAAATAATTGGTCTAAAGAATACATTTGGTCGGTAGTATGTACGCCAAACGGTGGTGGCACAGGCTGGGGTAGTAAATTGCCAGGTGTAATGCTGACTAACAAAGCCTGGGGAATTTATAATGGCTGGGGCTATTACCTGCCTACAAAAGAACTTTATGATTCTTTTGAAACAGGAGATCAGCGTCGTGAGGTAACCATTTTAAAACCAGGCGACAAATTTATGTTTTTTGGCACTGAGCGGAGTTTTACCAAAGATGGTGGCGCCACTTCAAATTACCAGTTTAAAAAGTATATGGAGCCTTTTAGTTATGCCAATCCCATTCCTACCCACGTTAACCCAAATGGCGATAATGGAACAACAGATTTAAATGTGCCTTTAATGCGTTTTGCTGAAGTCCTTTTAATTAAAGCTGAGGCAGCGATTAATTTAAATGGCGCTGGTGCAGGCGATACCGAACTAAACAGAATCAGGGTAAGGGCCGGTCTGGCATCCAAAACCGGAATGACCATGAATGATTTAAAGCGTGAGCGCCGGAATGAATTGGCCGGCGAATGGGCCGATCGCCACCGCGATTTGGTGCGTTGGGGAGATGCACAAGCCACCTATGCCAAACCACTTCATGACTATGATGGTTCGGTTATCTGGCCGGCCAGAACGTTTAACCCACAGGTTCATGATGTTTGGGCCGTTCCGCAAAGAGAAATTGATAACAGTTCAGGCGTAATTAAACAAAACCCGGGATGGTAAAGAGCACTCAACTCATTTGTTTATTGTTCATCATTTTTGGTATTCAGTCAGTCTCTGCACAGCGGAAACTGACCGCCAATAATGGTCATAGTCACAATGATTATAAACAGCAAATCCCCTTACTTCAGGCTTATTACGCAGGGATGGGCTCCATTGAAGCTGATGTTTTCTATCGCGAAGGAGAACTTTATGTAGCGCATGAAAGCAACGAGATTAAGCCAGGTAAAACGCTGAAAAAGATTTACCTTGATCCGTTGGTAGCCTTGTTTAAGCAAAACGGAAATCAACCCTATGCCAGTGCCTCGCAAAAACTTCAGCTGGTAATTGATATTAAGGAAGATTACCCGCATGTGCTTGCTACTCTGATCAAACAGATTAAAGGTTATGAATCTGTGTTTGATCAGTCTAAAAATCCATCTGCCATTAAAATTGTAATGAGTGGTGATGTGCCACCAGCTGATCAGTTTAGCCAATATCCGCAAATGATTTTTTTTGACGGTCGTCCGGGGAGGAATTATACTGATGAACAGTTGAAGCATATCGGGATGATCAGTGATGATCTTTCGCATTTTTCCGTATGGAATGGAAAGGGTACACCAACACCACCTGATTTGCAGAAGATGAAAAATGTGATTGCTGAAGCACACCGGATGGGCAAGCCCTTTCGTTTTTGGGCCACAAAAGATAGTCCGAATAGCTGGAAAGAATTGGAGCAAATGGGAGCAGACTGGATTGGAACAGATCGGCCGACTGTTTTAGGCGAGTTTTATAAAAACAAAGATAAGCTGGAGTACACCAATACCAAAAAGTATCAGCTGTATCAACCCACATATAAAAATGACGGTTTGCCTAAAAAGGTTAAAAATGTGATTCTTTTAATCGGAGATGGCATGGGACTGGCTCAAATTCAGGCGGGTTTAAGTGCCAATTTCGGACAACTCAATATGATGAATATCCAGCATATTGGTCTTTCACGCACAGAGGCTTCCAATTCTGATTTTACTGATTCTGCGGCGGGTGCTACGGCGATGGCCACCGGACAAAAAACCAATAATCGTTACATCAGTATGGATGTAAATGGTAAGCCTTTATCATCTATTCCTGAAATTTTAGCGCCACTTGGCATGAAAACGGCTATCATCACCAGTGGAGATATCACTGATGCCACTCCGGCAGCATTTTATGCGCATCAGATCGAACGAACCATGTCGCAGGATATTGCAGCCGATTTTCAGAACAGTCCGGTTGATGTGTTAATTGGTTCAAATCGTAAAAGTTTTTTAGAAAATAAGGATGCCAGTTTAATGCAGAAACTAAAGGCCAAAGGTTACCAGTTGCAAAATAACCTGAATGAATTTAGGACAGCAGCATCGGGCAGGCAATTGGTATTGTTAGATGATTCCGTTACGCGAAGTGTTTTAAAGGGTAGGGGAGAAATGCTTAAAACATCACTGGTAAAAAGTGTGGAATTGCTATCTAAAAATAAAAAGGGTTTCTTTATTATGGCTGAAGGGGCACAAATTGATCATGGCGGACATGCAAACGATTTACCTTATGTGGTTACCGAGCTGCATGATTTTGACCGGATGGTTGGCGAAGCCATGCGATTTGCTGATCAGGATGGGGAAACACTGGTTATCGTGACGGCAGATCATGAAACTGGCGGGCTCTCCATGCTGGATGCTTCTTACAGAAAAGGTACCGTTAGGGGGAACTTCAGTAGTGATGACCATACCAACATCATGGTTCCAGTTTTTGCCTACGGCCCGGGATCGCAAAAATTCACTGGCATTTATCCGAACACTGAGATTTGTAAGCGAATTTTACAGGCATTTGGTGTAAAATAATAGATTATAGTAGCATGCACTTCCCTCCTTTAAAAAAGGGAGGGAAGTCTGCAAAAAAGGGTTGTCAAAAGGAATCCATCATTAAGGGAATGCTTTTTTAGCTAACGACGCAATCTTTTTTATCGATAAATAATGTATTAATTGTCACCGTGCCGCTTATCTGATGACGTAAATAACGACCATTACTCGTCATGCTGAACCTGATTCAGCACCTTTAAAATTAACAATGATGAAGATCCTGAATTTAATTCAGGATGAGGTTAGGATGCATTTAACAATTTTAGTCCTTCTTCATTCCTTTGCATGGCAGCCAGATCTGCTGCGGTTTGCCCGCGAAAATCAGTTATGTCTACATTGGCTCCGCTGGAAAGTAATAATTGCAAGATGTCGTTCCGTCCGAACATGCTGGCAAACATCAGTGCTGTTCCACCATTACCATGCTGGAGGTCGAGCTTTGCACCACGTTCAATTAATAACCTGGCAATTTCAATATAACCTTTAAAGCTTACACCCATGAGCGCTGTATTGCCACCATCATCGGCGGCATTAATATCTGCTCCGGCATCAAGCAGTGCCTTCGCGGCAGCTAGCTGGTTATTGTAACAGGCAATAATTAGCGGCGTATATCCTTTTTCATCGCGTGCATTTACATCGGCATCCCTGCGAATCAGTTCTGCTAAAACTTCCATTTCGCCTTTCCTTGCGGCGGGTATCATCAACTGGTCGATATTTTCCATGCAATCAAAACCATATTATCCAGTCAAAGTTTGGATAATGAACAGTTTATTTGATGCTTTTGATCAGCATTACGTTTTAGCGTGGAGAATCGAGATTTTAACTTGGTATCCCTGAGAAAGAAAAGCATTTATTGCTTAAAACTCTTAAAACTATTTCGTGTTGGCATGGGTTCTCTTAAAACGACTTGTTGCAGAAAAGGAACCAGAGATAAATTCTGATCCAACTATGTAGTATAGTCACCAATATCAACTTAAACAAAACATCAATATGAAAAAACAGGAAAGCGGTACTGAACCAAAGTTGAGTACTAAAACCACTAAAGATTCTTCTTCAGCGCTTCAGGAACTTTTTACCGACGGTATCCGCGACCTATATTGGGCAGAAAATCACCTGGTGAAAGCGTTACCAAAAATGATTTCTGCCGCTACTGCCCCGGAACTTGTTTCTGCACTTGAATCTCACCTGGAAGTAACTAAAACGCATGTAGCCAGATTAGAACAGGTTTTTGAATTGCTGGGAGAAAAGGCCATTGCAAAGAAATGTGATGCCATGGAAGGGATTACAAAAGAGGGTGAAGGCATTGTGGAAGAAACGGAACCAGGTACGGCCACCCGTGATGTAGGCATTATTCTGGCCTCACAAAAAGTAGAACACTATGAAATTGCATCTTATAGTGGTTTAATTCAACTGGCTACCACTTTGGGTTTAACAGAAGTTGGCGATCTTTTGGAAGAAACACTTTCTGAAGAGAAAAATGCGGATTCGAAACTTTCGGATATCGCAGGCAACGAAATCAATTATAAAGCAGCTGAGGAAGCTTAAAAGAAAATAGGATGGCGAAGAAATCAGTAAATAATAATAGCACTAAACCTGCTCAGGTTGAAAACGATAAAACCACTAAGCTGGAAGAATTTGTGGCCGATAGTACCGGACAGCAGATGACCACCAATCATGGGGTGAAAATCAGTGACGATCAAAATTCGTTAAAGGCAGGCGATAGGGGAGCAACCCTGCTGGAAGATTTTATCCTGAGGGAAAAGATTACGCATTTTGATCATGAGCGTATTCCAGAACGTGTCGTTCATGCGAGGGGATCAGCCGCCCATGGTGTATTTAAAGTGTATGAAGACATGTCTGAAGTAACACGGGCAGCATTTCTTTGTGATCCTGGTGCAGAAACACCTGTATTTGTAAGGTTTTCTACGGTAGCCGGATCAAGAGGATCAACGGATCTTGCCCGGGATGTAAGGGGATTTGCCGTTAAGTTTTATACCCAGGAGGGGAATTTTGACCTGGTTGGAAACAATATGCCAGTCTTCTTTATTCAGGATGCCATTAAGTTTCCCGATCTGATCCATGCGGTAAAACCTGAACCCGATAATGAAATACCTCAGGCCGCATCTGCCCATGATACTTTTTGGGATTTTATTTCCCAGCTTCCTGAATCTGCACATATGATTATGTGGGCCATGAGCGATCGCGCTTTACCCAGAAGTTACCGTATGATGGAAGGCTTTGGCGTGCATACTTTCAGGTTCGTGAATGCTTCCGGCGTAGCGAGTTTTGTTAAATTTCATTGGAAACCTCTCTTGGGCGTGCATGCAGTAGCCTGGGATGAAGCCCAGAATATCTCCGGAAAAGATCCTGATTTTCATAGAAGAGATCTTTGGGATGCCATTGAGGCCGGTGCTTTCCCTGAATGGGAATTGGGTGTTCAGATTATACCGGAAGAAGATGAATTTAAATTTGAATTTGACTTGTTAGATTCTACCAAATTGATACCGGAAGAGTTGGTTCCTGTGCAAAGAATCGGTAAAATGACATTGAACCGCAATCCCGATAATTTCTTTTCAGAAACAGAACAGGTGGCCTATCATATTGGTCACGTCGTTCCCGGAATTGATTTTACCAATGATCCCCTGTTGCAAGGCAGATTATTTTCTTATACCGATACGCAATTGATCCGCTTGGGCGGACCAAATTTTCATGAAATCCCGATTAACCGTCCGGTGATAGCAGTACATAATAACCAGCGTGATGGCTACATGCGCCAGACCATTAATCGTGGCAAAACCAGTTACGGACCAAATGCCATTGCGGCGAATGATCCACAGCAAACTGCTGCTGCAAATGGAGGTTTTACCAGTTATAATGAACGCATCGATGCCAGAAAGATACGGGCCAGAAGCAAAAGTTTCTTCGATCATTTTTCTCAGGCAAAATTATTTTTCGATAGCCAGTCTGACCCTGAAAAAAATCACTTGATTGATGCCCTTTGTTTTGAGTTGGGTAAGGTGAAAATGGTACCTATCCGTGAGCGTATGCTGGGTGTTTTAGCACACATTGATAAAGGTCTTGCTGCTGCCGTTGCCTATTCGCTAGGTTTACATGTGCCTGAGATTCCTCTTGACGAATTAAATGGAAGTGTTCCTGCCGATGCTGATCTGGCAGATTATGCATCAGAAAAGAAAGAAGGTTCATTGGGTAAATCTGAAGCTTTAAGCATGGCCAATACCATAAAGGATTCGATTGTTACCAGAAAAATTGCTATTCTGGCTGCTGATGGTGTTGATGGAAAATCATTAAGTACCGTAAAGGATGCACTTGTTGCAAAAGGAGCAGTGGTTCATATTATTGCACCTAAATTAGGAGAGATTATTTCAGCAGAAGATCAGCACATCCAGGTAGATGAAAGTTTTCTAACTGCTGCATCTGTACTTTATGATGCCGTGTATGTTCCGGGAGGAACCAACAGTGTAGCCAGTTTAGAAGCTGAAGCCAATGCGGTACATTTCCTGAATGAAGCCTTTAAGCATTGCAAGGCGATTGCTGCTGATGCTGCTGCCATTCAAGTATTGGAGGCTGGTTATTTCCATAAAAAACTTCCGGCAGAATATTCCGCTGAAACCGTACTTAGGGAAGGTATTATCGTATCCGATGATCTTTATGCGTTAACAGATCTGTTTGCACAAATGATTGCGATGCACAGATTCTGGGATAGGGAAGTGCCTAGAAAAATTCCGGCTTAATTTATAAGCCAGGTATTAAAATACTAAGACCGGCACAAAGCCGGTCTTTTTTTGTCTTATGCATTTCGCAGAAGATTTATTAATTAAATAATTTTAATTAAACAGTATATGGATAATCAAAACCATGTTCCTCAATTGACTGAAGAACAACAGAAAAAATTTGAAGAAGGATTGGTAGAGACCCGCTGGACAGAAGCTGGAGAGCCTTATTTTGTAATCGAAGATGGCTTAAACCTGGATGAATTTGCCCTTTTAGCTAAAGCAGTTTTAGAAAGTAAAAAGGAAATCGCACATGATTTTACTTCAAAGGTAATTCGTAAATCTGGAGAAGAGGAAGTAACGTTTAAATACCATTCAGGATGGTTTTTGGAAGGCTTGGGTGAGCTGCCGTTAAATTAGGTCACAGCTTCTTAAATCACAAAGGGGCTGCCTTAAGTTCAAGGCAGCCCCTTTGTAGGTTTCATTTGTGATTGGTATTAGTTTTTAGCTTCAGCTTTTTTAGCCTCAGCTTTTTTTGCGGCGTGTTTACCGTGTGCTTTTTTTACTTTTTTAACCTGTGTTGTATCAGCTTTTGCTTTTGCAGGAGTTTTAGTTTGTGCGCTAACTGTATTTACAGTAAAAGCTGCTACTAGGGCGATCATTAAAATTTTAATTGCTTTCATGTTGTTTTTAATTATGGATGAATAAATCTGATTAATTGCAGATTAAATATTAATTATTATTTTTTTACTTCAGCTTTTTTGGCTTTGTGTTTGCCATGCTCTTTTTTTACTTTTTTAACCTGTGCTGTATCAGCTTTTGCTTTTGCAGGAGTTTTTGTTTGTGCGCTAACTGTATTTACAGTAAAGGCAGCTACAAGGGCGATCATTAAAATTTTTATTGCTTTCATTTTGCTTGTTGAATTATCGATTTATAAACGTTGTTAATTGTTCCATAAAACTCTACATATCAAATGAAGATTTAATGAACTTCTGACTAAATAAGCTTTTTAAGCTTTTTGAAAAGAAAACTTCGTCAATTTGATAAAAAATGCATTATATCCTTTGGCTATTTTATACTTCATGGATATCGTAATTAATGCAATGATTTAGTCGTCAGTCAGATAAGAAATTGATAAAACAAATCGCCTGAAAATCAGATTATATAGGCTATGTATTTATTGAAATTTAGAAGGCCCGGGCTGTTGGGCATATTCCTGCTGATTATATTCAGTTTAACTATATTACAAAGTTGCAAGAAAAATAAATCACAAATTGGTGCGCAGCTGGCTAAAGAAACCGGTAATAAGATTTTCAGTCAGGTAGATATGGAGCAATTTGGTCAGAAGCTAAAATCAGCCATAGCCAGTCGTGCGAAAACACTTCAAAACCCTAAATTTACTGAAGCTATATACGCAGCCAACAATTATGAACCGGTATTAGTGACGAAATATTTTCCGGATAGCGGATTGTTAAAGGCTACTGAAATCATTTCCCGGGCTGGAGATCATGGTTTATCCCCGGAAACATTTAAGGTTTCGGAATTTAAATCAACACTCGCAAAAATCCACCAGCAAACCAATATAAATAACCTGGATGCAGCCTATCAGGCGTTGATAGAACTGGAATTTGCCGCCAGCCATTCCATTACAGCTTATAGTCAGGCAATAGAATTTGGAAAGGTAAGTCCGCGTCGCATTTATGCGCAATATTATACCAAAACAAAAAGACCAGATTCATTTAGTTTTATCAAACCTTATCAAACTAAAAATCTGGCCTTCTTTCTGGACAGCATCCAGCCGGCAGGAGCAGATTATAAAATGCTGCAGCAGGCGCTGAAGCAAGAGGTGCTTGCTCCGGGATGCTCTGCTGAAGAAAGTAAACGCCTCATTGCGGTAAATCTTGAACGTTTACGCTGGAAGAATATCCCGGCCGAGGATAAGTACGTTTGGGTAAATATTCCTGAATTTAAGCTTCATGTCATCGAAAATGGAAAAGCTGCTTTAACCATGAAAGTATGTGTAGGAGAGGGGCGGAACGAGAATATTGCCCCTTCATTAACAGAATTTGATGACAATGACCTTGAAAAAGACAGGCCTTTCAACCGTGAAACACCACAGCTAAAAAGTATGATCCATAGCGTTCAGGTAAATCCGGTTTGGAATATTCCGGAAAGTATTGCAACCAATGAAATTGTTAAATACGCAGCAAAAGATCGTTATTATTTAGGTAATAAAAATATTGATGTGTTTTATAAGGGAAAACTGGTCGAAGACCCGGAAACTATTGACTGGTCTGCTGCCGATGTTGGAAAAACCTATACTTTTAAACAACGTCCGGGGGATGATAATTCATTGGGTAAAATCAAATTCCTGTTTAATAACCAAAGTAGTGTGTATTTGCATGACACGCCCGCAAAAGCGGCTTTTAATCAGCCTGTAAGGGCGGTGAGCCATGGCTGTGTTCGGGTAGAACAGCCTCTTGAACTAGCAAGAGCACTTTTTGGTACAGGAAAAAAATTCGACAGGATCAGTACAGGTATGGTCAGTAAAGACCCAAAAGCCGAAAATATCTCACTTCCAAAGCAAATTCCAGTGTATCTCAGCTATTATACCTGCTGGCAGGATACTGAAGGAAAACTGAAATTTGCAAAGGATATTTATGGATTGGATGCCGTGTTGTATACGCATCTCATTAAAATTTAATCCATATTGGAAATGTTGCCATAAAGCGGCGTATCATTAATTTCAGGCATCATCGCCAGATAGGCACTTTCTTCATTAAGAAAGGTAGAAGCATACCGCTCAGAAGATTTATTGATGAAAAGTACACTACCTTCACCAAGGGAAGAAATAAGCGGATCAGCCAGCTCGGGAGCCACAGCAGGGCAACCCTGGCTTCTGCCCAATCGTCCTAAAGCCGCTATAGTACCTTCACTAACGTATGGTGCACCATGAATCACGATAGAACGCAGCCTGGCATTATCATTAAAACCCGGGTCCATGCCATCCAGTTTTAAGGATCGGCCATGTGTACCATGATATTCTTCGCCGGTAACGAAAAAACCAATGCTGCTTGCAAATGAATCATTCTGGTTGGAAAAAGTTACAGCCTGATTTTCACCACTTCGCTGTCCGTGCGCTACCCAGGTATTGAGCACCACATCCCTTTGGTCAACATTTAATACATACAATCTTTTACTGGTGCTTGGCTGATCAAAATCAGCGATGCTTAAAAGGGCATGATCAGAAAGCAAGCCAGCTTTTTTTAAATTATAGTAACCAGTTAAGGCTTTTTCAAATACAGGAAAAGAGAGTCCTGAATCTTTTAAATGTGCAGATTGATAAAGTGATCTTGCATGATGAATATAGGCTGTCTCCAAAGTGTTTTCGGATGAAAACCGCTTATCTGCTTGTTTGGCATCATCATTTTTCCATGCGGTAAACAATGAGCAAGTAGCAATTAACAAAAGACCGGAGACTCCCAAAACATAATTTCTCATAGGCTATACGATTATAATAATGATTTAAGTAGGTCTTGATGAATAGGCTTTTTCTTTTTGGTTGAACATAAAGATACAAAAATGTTACGTTAAATGCAAATTAAAGGCAAACATTTAATGTGTATCAAGTGTATGAATTTGTTTGAAAAATCGCTTTTTAAATCATCAATGAAGCATAAATTCATTTCTTTAGTGCCGAGAACTTCCAGCCTTTAAATTTAACCTGAACCTTTTGCTGTTCTTCCTGTTATTTCTACAAACAAAATTAAAATGATAGAAAAGAAAGAACTCTTATCCGAGAATCTGAAGGATTTTATGGATTATTCTGTGGATGTACTCAATGCCATGGATGGTGCTCCTGAACATTCTGTTGAACAGCAGGATGCGGTAAATGTGAAGATTCAGAATTTAAAAATATACCTGAATCACCTGGAGGCTTCTTACAATGAAAATACACCCAGGGGAAATGCGGGCGCTTCAGCTGCTGAAATAGCTGATATTGTGCTTTAAAAGTTCTAACACCCGGGAATAAAACCGGCCATCCTGAAATTTTCAGGATGGCCGGTTAGGTTTGAGTTAAACAGGTTCAGTTGTTTTTATACTGCTTGAGCAATTTTTTTAACCTTAACCTGGCATGATGGATATAAGTTTTAACGGTTCCGAGTGGTAAATTCAGTTCATCGGCAATTTCCTGATATTTATAGCCTTCAAAATACCGTATAAATGGCACGGAATACATCGCCGGAAGGCTGTTCAATGCTTTTTTAATATCATCCATTGCAAAACTGGTTTCAGCACCATTAGTAGTTGCACTGTAAGCCATCTGATTTGAGGATATCTCATCTTCCCGAACAATTCTACTTCTGTGCCTAACACCTTTGTGGTAATTGTTAATGAAGGTATTTCGCATGATTACAAAAAGCCAGACTTTAGTATTGGTTTCATAATCACACCGGTAAGCAAACCGGGTGGCTTTAACGAGTGTATCCTGAACAAGGTCATTCGCATCATCGAGGTCCTTGGTAAATTTTAACGCATGCGAGATCAGCGATTTAGCATGTGTTTTAACGCTGATGGAAAATTCATTTTCTGTCATAGGTAAACAGTTAAGGTTTAACAAGGATGATTGTGAAAACAACACGAAAGCTTTCAGGAGGGTTTTTAAATAACAGGCAGAATTGCCTTAATGAGGTAAAAACGGGTAGATATACTCAGCTTGTACAGGTACTTTTTCGGTAAGAGTAATATATCTGTTCATATTCTGTATCAGATTTTATCAGTGTACGTTAACTTTTCTTCGAATCAATGCTTCAGGCAGCTAAAATACCGGATGAATTAAAAAATTTGAAAGATGATCACCAATAAAAAAAGCCACAAAGTGGCTTAAGAAATTTAATAAATAATTCATATTTAAAGAATTATCCGGTCTCTTATTTTTACAGCAGGATTTCCATGATAAATGCCATAAGCGTCAAGATTGCTTACAGCCACACCAGCCATACTTAATATGGAATGGCTATGTAATTTCAAACCCGGACATACTGTCGCCCTTGCACCAACCCATACCCCATCTTCTAAAATGATGGGCGATATCATTAAATCAAAAGTTGTTTTTTTATAATTATGGTTACCGGTCATGAGCATGGCCTGCTGTGAAATGCAACAATGGTCACCAATCTTTACCCAATCCAGGTTTTCTATATAACAATCTGCCAGCCAGGAATAATCACCAATTTCCAGTTTCCAGGGATATTTGATTTGTATGCCTGGTTTAATGCGGACCTCCCTGCCAATTTTTGCACCAAATGCCCTTAATAAAAAAACGAGCACAGTGCTGAATGGAATAAGCTTACTTCTAAAGAAAAACACATCCGTAAAATACCATAGCAATTGCTTCAAAACTGAAGCACCAATCTGAAAATGACCGGTATTAAAATCTTTCTGTAACTGTGTTTTTAGCAATTTTTTTTGGTTAATGATAATTTTTCCTAAAGCCTGACTTTTGTAGTGTTCTTTTTGATCCAGATGTAAAGCATCACAAATATGATGATATAAACGATAACATTGAAGATTTCATGGTGATACTCAAAATAATTGCGCTGGCTTTGAAATAAACCAAATAATAGCCCTAGTCCTGCAATTCTCAGGATATTCAGTATATAAATGGTTATTATACCTAAAAAAAGCATTTTAAAGGTAGCTTTCCATGATGCCGGATAGGCGAGTACAAAAGCAGTCAGAAAACTCATTACTCCTAAACCCAGGCAAGAATAGTTGATTCTTAAATACGGACCGTTAATGATTAAAACATCCATTTCATTATGAATGGCATAAAAGCCAAATAACTTGATTATCCATACGGCTGGATTAATCAATGCAGTTTTCAGACCCTGAATATAATCAAAATGTTCAGCAATGTATGGATTGTAATAACGCCCGGTAGGTGTCATCACGCTAAACATGAAGAGGTTACCCTGACTGAAAAAAATATACAGTACAAATAAGGTAATAATAAACTGGATGGCTTTTTTATTAGCCGCTTTTTTATCTGTTGTAATTTTTTGGCTTTGCATCTTGAGCTATAACTAGGTGAGAATATGATACTATTGTGAAAGATTTTTTTTTTGGAGTAGAATATTGATTTTTTTATCCACTAACTTTCTAAACCAGAGTCCTTGAAGGTAATGAAAGCGTCTGGCCGTTTTATTATCGAATAAACCGAATTGAAAAAACATCCGGAAGCCATAATATAAATAGGGCCTGAAGCCCAGGGGTAGTTTCCACCACAGGCGCCTGAGCCATGCCTTTTGTTCATCAGGATTCCCCAATAAATTTGGCTTTAAGGTTTGTGTTCTTTTGTTTTGCATTCTTTCCACTTCTTCAAGTGCAATAAGATCACTATATCGCTCATGTTTTTTAAACCAGAAATCAATATCGTTTTCTTTCAGATTTTCTTCCACCAGGTGCCCCTTTTTCCAGATCATTGTTTTTCCGGAAGTAATAAAGCGGTGATCCATGTTTTCATTTAGGTCTGAATATCCGATTCCCGTTCGAAACATTTTTAGAAGGTAAATCGGATAGTAGCCTCCAAATCGAATCCATTTTCCCTGAAAATAATTTTTACGGTTAAAGTAAATTCCGTTAACGCCGGTATATTCTTCCGCTTTAAATTGATCAAGCAGGTGATAAAGTTCAGGTGTTACGATTTGATCTGCATCCAAGCCAATAGTCCAGGGCGTTTGAATATCAAAGTTTTTTAAAGCAAAATCCCACTGTTTAGGGTGGTTTTCAAAGAAATGCAGTTTAACTATAGCACCATATTTTTCTGCAATCCCGATGGTGGCATCAATACTTCCACTGTCTAAAATATAGGTTGCTGCATGGAGACCTTTGATAGATTCCAAAAGCCTGGGCAAGTGCATTTCTTCGTTGAGGGTGAGTATAATAAAACTATAATTCTTATTCATTATTATAATCCCCAACTATACCCGTCTGATCAACTTCACAACGCATCGCTTCCTTATACATTTCCAAATATCTTCTTGCCAGTAATTCTGCATTAAAATCCTGTCTCACCAGATCTGGTGCTGTCAGTCTGATCTTTTCTCTTTTATTTTGATCATTTGAAGAAATGAGTTTATTTATGATATCGTGTACTGTTAAGCGGCAAATCCATCCTAAATCTTTATCCTCGACATAGTCTGCCAATCCAACCTGATCAGAAATTAAAACGGCGGTGCCAACACTAAGGCTCTCGAGCACAACATTAGCAAAGTTTTCATTGTAAGAGGTTAAAACCAGTACATCATGTGTAGCCATCAATTCAAACTTATCCTGATCATTCACTTGTCCGTACCATTTAATCTGATCGTCAATCTTCAAGTCATTGGCCCGATCTTTTAAATTTTTCACATAATTTGCTGATCCGGATCCCACTATAGTTAAATACCAGGAAAAATTAAGCCTTGCAAGCGCATCGAATAATAAATCCAGCCCTTTCTTTTCTTCGATTCTGGAGAGGAAAATCAGATTCAACGTGGATCCGGTTGAAATCGGCTGCGGCTGATGTGTCGCTGGTGCTAAATTGATCAGATTGGGGATGACGGTAATGGGTTTATGACGAATTATTTGCAGAATATCTGCCTTTTCCTGCAAGCTGGTCGCATGAATATGGCAGTAGCTTAACAGGCGCCTGCCCATAATGGAATGAATGAAACGCTTCGCAAAGGAGTGTCGGTTATGTTGACTATAATGGGTAAGCATGCCTCTTGGGGAAAGTACTACATGGAAATTATACCATTTGGCGATCAGACAACCCAATATAGAAACCAGGTTCCACCAGGCATGGATATGAATAATGAGTTGTTCATCGTTCTGCTGAGCCTGTTTAAGTACTTTTCTTAATCTTAATAGTAAGCCTGGCGAAAAATGACTGTGGTCTTTTGTCCATCTTTTAAAATAGGTTACCTGAACCCCATCAACCACCTGCGGTTGCTGCGTCTCTACCGCAAGTTCAGCAGCGCCATTGGCGGTGGTGGTGAAAACTTCAAGATGGATCGGGTGCTTATGATCGGCAGCAAGGGCTTCACAAAGTTTGCCCACACTCTGAATAGGGCCACCATAAATGTATGCAGGTTTATAGGAAGCGGTAACGTGAATAACTTTCAACTGGCTTGATATAAGATTCCCCTGGCTTTAAATACCTTTTGAAAGATCAACATGGTGATCAAACTCCAGAAAACAGCATTTGCAACAAATTCAAAACTGTTTCCCCGCCACAGAATTTGAAACAAACCTGCAAACATCACGGCCGTTCCCATAAAATAACCGCCGAACATCCTTTCTGCAAGTGCTGAAAGGTTCTGGGCGACATATCCATATAAAAACAGGCCTATCCAGATGCCTATTCCACCATAAGAGAGGTAACAGTCTACAATAAATGCAGGCTTGGCCGATACAATACTTTCCCTGTCAACCACTCTCGCAGCATAAACCCGATTCATAACCAATTCTTCAACATTGGGTTTTCCAGGCCATAATACACGTGGAACGATAGTTTGCAAGGCACTTTTAAGCAGATTGGTTTTGTAGTAGGGGATGTAATAGGGGGTAGATTGTGTATAGGTAATAAACATACTGATTTCGGATAAACGACCGGTTAAAAATGCCCAGTTATCTTCCTGTAAATCATTGCTTAGGTGATCATTGTTGAAAATGCTGTCGAAACTTTTGTTCCTAGCGGTGATGGCGTCCGTCCCTTGTGAAGATATTTTTCTAAAGTTTCCGATAAAGGTGGGAAGCACAAAAAATAATAAAACTAATACTGGAATCAGTACGGGTAATACTTTTTTCCCGTAAACAGGCAGGAGAAAAACACCCAGCAGTAATACACAAATGATGATGGGTTCTTTAAATCCGGAACTTAAGGCCGACATCATATTTAAAACAAAGAGTCCTGCTGATGCCCAAAGATTAACGCTTTTATTTTCCCGGATGGCAAAGGCCAGTGCAATGCTGCCTGCCACAAAACTGAGGCCGCTTAACTGCACACTAAACTGGTTTAAGCTGCCAATTTTAGAGAATACATAGCCTAAAGGCAAACATGCCACTGAAATACCCAATAATAAGTTACTCATGGATGGTGCATAAACCCGGTACTTTTTTTCCTGCGGATCATTCATCCCGGCAATAATCCCATGTGCGAGTGCAGCATGGCCTAAAACATAATAACGCTGACAAAGCGCAATGGACTTATAAATATCTCCTGATAAAAAATCCCTGTTTCCCACATAACTGAAATATTCATAACCTAAAGCATTCACATAATAAAAAATAGAAGTACAGGCCATATAGCCTGCAAAGATGACATGCAGAAAAAAGACAGGTCTTAATAATTGTTCAAAGAGGGGCAGATCATTTGGGAGTTTTTTAATAATTCCTTTGAAACACACCCAAAAGATAAAGAATGAGCCAAACCAGGCAATTAAGTAAGAACTATGGGGTAAAGATCGTACAGCCACGCTGAGCAGGTACGGTATATACAATAGGATATAGTAAACGTGCTTAGTGCTCTTCATGTAATGTTTTAATCAATGCGTTAACCTGATGTTTGAATGTCCAGTTTTGAATCATCTCTTTACTTACCTGCCCCATGGCCGATAGCTGTTCACGGTCTGCAGTTAAGATCAATAGTTTATTTTTCAGGTCGGTTAAATCACCTGAAATAAATATGTTGCCATTTATTCCTTCTGAAATTAAATCTTTTGCACTACCTACCCGATCGGAAACCAAAATCGCTTTGCCTGCAGCCATGGCTTCATTAACAGCCAGACCCCAGGTTTCACCAGGACCCTGTGAAGGTAGGCAGAATAGATCACATGCCTGGTAAACTACAGGCATATCCGTCTGATTCTGGAAATCTATAAAATGAATCTTCGTGTGTAAGGGTAAGTTGATTGTATCAGTGTTATCGGTTTCCAGGCTTTCGATTCTCTGCTTTAAAACAGTTTCCAGTTCGCCATTCCCAACAAAGAGGAGATGAACGTTATTTATATTCAGATCGATAAAAGCATGCAATAATAATTCAGGATTTTTCTTTTTCTCCAGCTTCCCGGCAAATAGAATGACTAATGCGTCCTGATCAATACCCAGTTTTTTCCTGAGCAAAAGGGCCTCATCTGATCTGTCTGCCGCAAAACGGCTATTGTCTATTGCATGCGGTGCAAAAATGAGTTGCCTGTTTTGCAGGCCAAATCTTAAAAAATATGCCTGGTTTGCACTGCCGACAAAAAACGCCTGGTCTACATGACGGTAAACCCATTTTAAAAATAAATTCCGCAACAATTGTTTAAGGCCGGCACCTTTATCCAGCAGGGTAGAATCACCACGGAACCATACCGGGATTTTTCCTTTAAAGTAGCGCAACACCGCAAGATGACTTTGATAAGCCCAGCCATAAATGAGTATTGCATCTGGCTGAAAGACTTTGATACTTTCAATTAATTGAGGATTAATGATGCCTTTATAATGGTGTGATTCGGGATTTTTGGATGTATTTTTTAAAAACTCAAAATCATAACCATCCAGTAGTGGAATATCCCATTGAACATGTTTTTTAAAACCAGGATCATATTTTGAAGCGGCACCCTGCTCTCCCCAGGTATAAAAAACTTTCAAATGGCAGGCTTTAGCGAGTTGCTGATAAACAGGCACGTAATACTGGATGGGATGGGTAACGATGATGGCGAGTGACTTCAATTAATTTGATGGAGTGGATTTGATATAATCTTTAAATTACTTGATTTAAAATCTTAAATGCTTCACTTGATTGAATTCTTTTTTTAACAAATTCGAGATCTCTTATATAAATGGTATTATCTTTACCATAGGTATTAAGTTCATTTAAAATCCTGGTAATGGGATTATAATCGTAAGGTTTAAAGTGATGCTTCAATAGTTTAGTTTGAATATCATCATCTTTAAAGCCATATCTATTTCCACTACCATTTAATTCAATGATTATTGCTTTTAAAGAGGTATCTGATAAATAATTTTTGGCACCATTTAATACCTCTGTTTCAAAACCCTCTACATCTATTTTCATTAATATAGGTTTATTTTCTTCAAAAAAATCATCAAGTAATATCATTTCAACTTCTGTAGTTTGTTCGCTAGGATGGTTAACTACATGATTTGTAGTATCCTGATTATTTGTAAAATTTATAATGCCATGCTTACTGCTGACAGCTTTGTTTACTAAAGTTACATCAGCATGAAGACTATTCAGTTCTATATTTTTTTTAAGAATATCAAAAGTTTCGAGGATTGGTTCAAATGCTATGGTTTTTGCTTTACGGAATGAGGCTAATAATGTATAAGAGCCTACATTTGCCCCAATATCAAAAAATAGATCATCCTGTTTTAGAAAATGCAATAAAAATCCCATATCATTAAATTCATGCAGGCCGGTATAGATATTTCCTGTTATTCCTGTTAATCTTTTTTTCGCTAAAAAATTAATAGACCCAATAAAATGAACAGGCTGTAAATTTTTATTTATGATGGAATTGAATTGCCATTTAAAAAATCTATAGTAAGCCAGTATAAGGTTTTTTTGGGCTAACGGATGATTATTAATAAAACTAATTGTTCGGTAGATTGCCTGCATCTAATACACTATTAAATAATTCACATTGTTTCTCTGTCAGGTTTTTAGTACTATACTGTTCAAATGCAGACCAGTTGGTGGTTGACTTTTTCTTTCCTGAAAGGATTAAATATAATTCATGACTAATTTCTTCAATTACTAAGCCCTTGTCATTTAACGTAAATACCTCTCCAGCTTCACATTCTTTAATGATTTTAGCGGCACTGCTTTCTGAATGAAACAATGTTAATAAGGGTTTTTCTGCTAGAATATAAGGATATACTTTTGAAGCTGTATATTGGACATCATTTGAGCCAATTACAATTAAACCATCTGCATTTAAGAGAGTAAAAATACCCTGATAATAAGGGATGCGATCGGTTTGCTCTTCTACATATGCTGAAATACCCATTTTTATGGCTATAGGCATAATTGTTTGAATGCCCTTTCCTGCAGGAGCATAACTTGTACCAATAAAATGAAACCTGAGCTTGCTAAAAAGTTCATACTGATCATTCAGGCCTTTTCTAAAGCCGTTGAATAGTAAAATCAAGGCATCCTTCATGTCGCTTCCGCCCCGGCCAACATATACCAGATGTGTACATCCATCTTTTTTTTCAAATGGCAACTCAAATTTATTCCAATTTTTTTGAACCCGTTCGAAATCTTTGGCGTAAGCACCAAAAGTAATTACTGCCTGAGGTACTGTTTTTAATCCTGGATAACGTTTGCATAAGGTTTCTATATAAGCTTTTGATACACTGATAATCCCGTCTGCCTGTTTTATGGCTATGGGTTCCAGGAATTTATTTAGGCGATAAGAAAACCAATATTTGGCTGGCTTTTCTGATTGTGGCTTATCCTCATAATAGTTAGAATGCCAGGGATCCTGCATATCGATTATATACGGGACCCCGAATTTTTTTTCCAGTACGGGCCCAGAATTAATACGGGGAATTGTGTAGTGCTAAAATAAATGAGGTCAAATCTTTCACTTTTGAGCAATTGATTCACCTTTCTCTTATAGAACCATAAAGCACGTAATACTGGATGGGATGGGTAACGATGACGGCGAGTTTTTTCATGTTAATTTGCAAGTGCTATGATTTCAGCACCCTGTACATGCTCATTATATGTAAAAGGCTTTCGTACACCATAACCATCAACACAGTAAAAATTATATTTTAGCTCTTTTAAGAAATCGAAAATAAGCCTGGCATCTGCGTTCATCTTAAGCTGGTAATTCCGGTCATATTCAAAAATTATTGTGGGGCGAAAACGTAGTATCGTTTGTTTCAAACCTTTCAATACTTCATATTCATAACCTTCAACATCAATTTTTATAAAATTGATGTTTTTAAGTGCTATACTCGAAAGATAATCATCACCCTTCAGGCAGGTTATAAAGGTGTTTTTTTCTCCTTCGCTAAGGAGGTTATATGCTCCTGGATTTTTTGCTGATGGATCGATATGTATATCCATTTCCCTGTTTTCATTTCCTAAGGCAGCATTAACAGTGCGTATTTGAGTGAAGCTATTTAATGATAAATTATCCAATAAAGCATCGTAGTTGAATTGGATGGGTTCAAAGGCAAACACCATTCCATCAGGTCCGCAAAGTTCAGCAAAATACATCGTGTGGAAGCCAATATTGGCACCAATATCCATGACATAGTCTCCAGGGTTGATCAGTTTTTGATATTGTTTTTTTAAATAGGGTTCGTAATCACCAGTAAAATATATAGCTGCATCAATAAAGTTACCGGTATTTACATTTAAGCGAAAATTTCCAGACAATGGCCGGGTAATGGTGATTATTCCATGAAGGATATGACGTTTGAACAGTGACAGGAAAATTCTGAATTGGCCCTTAAATAGCTTCCTCCTTAAAATGAAGCGCAACAAACGATGTATAGATTTTTTAACCATTTTTTCTTTCCGCATTTGCTATTACTTCATTAAAAACTTCACACTGCTTACGGCACATGTTAAACGCTTCATAATTTTCAAAGGCTTTCCAATCGGTTTTCGCAGGTTGTTGTCTGCCTAGCAGTGCCCGATGCAAATATTCATACACTATCTTTTGTAAATGGACAGCATCTTCTTCCAACGGAATCACCGTGCCCGCCTGGCATTCACTAATAATTTGTGCGGCACTGCTTTCAGAGTGAAAAAAGGCCAGTATGGGTTTGTCAGATAAAATGTAAGGAAAGATTTTAGACGCGGTATAGCTTTTATCTTCAGATCCCAGTATCAGTAAATGATCAGCATTATCGAGTGTGAACAGGCTTTGATAAAAAGGTAAACGATCGGTTTGTTCATTTACATATGTTGAGATATCCATTTGTCGGGCAATGGGTTGAATAGTGGCAACTCCTTCTCCTTTGGGGGCGTAACTGGTGCCGATAAAGTGAAAGCGGGCGTGTTTAAATAACCCGGGATGTGCTTTAAGCCCGGTTTGAAATGCCGAAAATAAAATTTCTGCAGCCTGTTTAAGATCGTGGCCGCCGCGGCCGACATATACAAAATTATAATTCGATGCGGTTTTTAGATAGGGTAGGTTGAATTCTGCGCGGTGTTTCCTTACCGTCTCGAAATCTGGAGGAAATGCGGCAAATGTGATTATGCGTTTTGGTAAATCATTTAATTGGGGATACCGCTCGGTCAATGTATCTAAATAGCCTTTTGAAACACTGATCAACCCATCAACTTTTTGCATGGTAATAGGCTCTAAAAACTTGTTCAACCGATATGAAAACCAGTGCTTTTTCGGGCGTTCGCTCTTCGGTTTGTCCTGGTAGTATTCAGAATGCCAGGGATCCTGCATATCGATTATATACGGGACCCCGAATTTTTTTTTCCAGTACGGGCCTAGAATTAATACGGGGAATTGTGTAGTGCTAAAATAAATGAGGTCAAATTTTTCACTTTTGAGTAATTGATTCACCTTTCTCTTATAGAACCATAAAGCACGTAAAGCAATACTGCCTAAACCCACCTTACTCGTCCATTTTTTCGGCAAGGCCTTTACCTGGTGGATGGTTACGCTGGCAGGAATATTTTCATTCAAAAGGGCATCAGTCGGCAGGTCGGTATATTCCGGCTCTACCATTACCACCGCAGGTTCCCATCCATGGGAGGAAAAATAGGGCAGGCTCATTCTGATGCGTTGCATATCTGCCGAATTTACTGGAGGAAAATAGGGGGAAATGATGAGGATCTTTTTCAAACTTCGAATGTACTTCTAATCAATGCTAACAGTTTTTTGCCCTCTACCTCCCAGTTAAGCGCTGATTGTCCCAAATCAAATGCAGCTGTTTTTTGAACCAATAGCAGGTTGCGATCATTCTGATATTGATCTAATACTGCTGCCAACTGACTGGCATTGCCAATTCTGTAGAGTGAGCCAATATTCGGGTATTTTGTTAATAATTCTTTTTGAGCTGGCGTATCACTTGCTATGGTTACTAAACCAGTTTGGATATAAGTAAAAATTTTATTGCTTAGTGCATATTTATTGTTTCTTGAAAACCCTGTTTCTGAGGCTATTCCAATGTCAAATTGGCTTGCAAAAGCTGGTAGCTTTTCGGGTGTTATTGGAGAATGAAAATGAATTTGACTCTTATTTATTGCAAGTTGATTCTTTAGTGTTTCGGCATATTGCAGATCCACGCTGCCAAGTAAGTGTAGTTCAAACTTATTATCAGAGATGTTAAGGGCTTCAATTATTGTTTCTATACCTCTATTATCTCCTATAGTTTGTGAAAACCAAAAGATTCTCAGTATTGCGTTATTGCTAAAAAACTGTTTGTTTTTAGTTTTTGGGAGGACGTTTAATATTACGGGACATCCCCTGTTGAATATTTGTGAGTAAGCGGCCGAGGTAAGCGGGCTTGATGCGGTTAAATAATCAATTTGTGGAATGTATGTATTTTCGATGAGTGTATTTAGCTTTACAATAGGATGATTTTGATTATCCGCATTCTCATACCTGTGAAAATCTTCAGCATCGAAGCCACATTTTGCATGATGGGCTTGTGCTGCTTTTACTGCAGCAGATAATGCTCCAAGGTTATGGGCAATGTAAAGATCTGCTACATGTTTTTTTGCATGGCTAAGCAGCAAGGTTGTACTCCGTGCAATTGCTTCATCTGGTAATAATTTAAAATATTTATACAACAGGCGTGCTATTTTAAATCTTATCCTGGTGTACCAATATAAGATGGCCTGGTTTTTTGGAGAACCACCAACTTGAATAGCTTCCCATTGCTTTTGAGGAAGCAAAGTTTTTTCCACTTCTGTTGCCCAGTCATTCCAGTGCTGATAGATCACGATTACTTCGTAACCTGCTTCGGCTAACAAATCGGCTTCTTTAACCAACCTTGGGTTTAGTGCAGGCTGGCCGGAAGTAATTAAAACTATCTTGGATGAATTCAATCCCATCTGCTAGAAGATCTTAATAAATGATCCTTTTTGAGAAACAAAAAGTCAGATTGGAAAAGCGCTTTATCGTATGGTCTGGGCATTAAAGTGCAAATATCATAAAGCGCGTACCCGTTCTCGCTCATAAAAGCCATAACCTGATCAACCAATGGAGCATCATTATATATATTTAGGAGTGAAACTTCAAGCAAGACTGCTTGAGCATTATGTAACGTTTTAAGTCCGCCTTTTAATATTTCAAGCTCATACCCTTGAGTGTCAATTTTAATAAAATCAATCGCATTCGTATACTGATTTTCAAGAATATCATCTAATAAATTTAGTTGTACTTCTTCAATCTTTGCATTGGTAACATTGTTTTCTGTAAATACAGAACTGGCTGTTTCATAAATATTAAAATTCACCATTTTAACTTCTGCACCAAGCAAAGCAATTAAGACTTCTGCATTTTTAAGGTTTTTTGCAATTTTAAGCAGTTTATCTTCTTTTGAGCGTTGTCCTTCAATCATTAAAATATGTGCTTCAGGGAATATCTCTGCGATTTCTATACCCCAATTACCTTCATAGGCACCGATATCAAGTATGTTTTTAGGTTCGAAACCTAAATTTTTTAACTTAGTAAGGCTCGATTTCTGACTCGGCACACCAAGTTTAATTTTTAAGTAGTTAATCAGCTTTTGGGGGATTAGCTTTTTAATCATGAATGTAATTTTAAATACGCTTCTGCGATTACTTTGGTATCAAATCTCTTAAACGCATCATCCCGGCACGTCCTACGTGAAAGACTAGGCAGTTTTTTAATAGCGTAAATCATTTCAACTATATTATTTACCACTAAGCCGTTTATACTTTCTTTTATAACTTCTGGAACAGCACCCTTTTTAAAAGCAATAACGGGTGTTCCACAGGCCATTGCTTCAACCATTACCATTCCAAAAGGTTCGTCCCATTCAATAGGGAAAAGAAGTCCTTTCGATTTTCCTAAGTATGTATTTTTTGCACAATCATCCAGCGCTCCTAAATAAATAATTTGCTGGCCATCTATTCTGGGTTTTATCACCTGCTCGTAGTATCTCAGATTGTCAGGTGTATTCGGAATATTACCTCCAATCCAAAGTTTGTTATGTGTAGCCAAGGCAACATCAATTGCATGATGTAAGCCTTTTATTTTATCCATTCTACCTAGAAACATCAAAGGAGCATTTTCCTCAACCTGATCTTGAAATTCATATTTCGAAAAGTCGATTGCATTGTATACTGTTTTCCAACTCCCTGCGATGTTACCGGTGGAAACACAATAATCGCTGCAACCGGTAAAAGTGAGTTTATTATTAGGTAATAAATTGGTCAATCTGATTCCACGCTGCGAAACTTCACGGCCATAGGTCATAAGTTTTGTTTGTTTAGTATTGATAATGGGCAGGAGATATGCAAGCCGACCAAAATTGTGGATCAGATCGAAATCGTTTCTGCGGCGAATCAGGAATCTCCACGCGTACATCACTTCTTTTATTTTCTGCCATTTGGATCTTTTAAGGTCATTAATGCCAAAATGGAATGTCTTGCCAGGTGATTTGGAATCTGGTCCCGCCAGTAAACTTACATCATGCCCTTTATTGATATACTCCTTAACAAACATATCTACTAAACGTTCATGCCCGCCATATAAGGGTGGGGGAATTGGAATTCCAGGATCCATTATAACTAAAATTCTCATCTAAAGTAATGATTGATAGGTATCGACATATTTCTGTGTACAAATCTTCAATGTTAAATTTTCTAAAATATACTGCCTGGGCTCGAAGTTATGATTTTGGAGCTGGTCAAGAAATTGAGGCAATAGCTCATTGAACTGGTTTATATCTCTAAACTTCAGTCCACATCTATTATCCCAGTATGGTACAGAACTCACGGGCTGAAACTTAACCTTTTCCGGGTAATAGTAAGGGTCTTGCCAAAATCCGCCTCTATCCCATGCAAAAATTGGGGTATCTGTTGAAAGGATTTGCTGATAGGCAATGCCTTGCGTTTCGTGTTCACAAAGAAAAATTACTGCTTTACTCATCTCAATCATATCCCTTAGTTGGCTTGGTATATAATTGCCGTACTTGATGATGTGATAAGACAAATTCTTTTCTTTAAGAATTTTATAGATTGGATTAATAAGTTCGTCTTTTAGGCTTTCATAATTCCATCTCACTTTATCGTAAATGAGGAAATCATATTCTTTTGGTTTATTGTTGGTAGATGCCCAAAGGTTGCTGTCAATACCAACTGCCCAGCTTTTTACTTGATTGCCATAATAAGGTTCGCACATTTCTTTCATCCACTCACCAGGTACCAATATTTTTTTGACATTGGGATATTTTTGAAATAAGTCAGGACATTCGATTGGATGTGAGAAAACACCAGCACCAAACAGAATTGGATTTTTGAATCTTCTTTCAAATATTAGATGTGGCTTGCCGATAACCCCAATTAATTCCTCTGGATGTTGTTTAGCATATTTATAGTCGTTGAACCGGTAGGGAATGTTTAATAGTTCCAGTCCCTTTATAAGCTCAAGCGCTACCATCATCACACCACCAGGTTTGGGCTTACCTCTCAGTATTCTGCGAATCCATCTCCTCGGATAACGATCAAATTTTATCCATCGATCCGGATCTGGTTCTGAATAGAAGAGATTTATATGAGACATATATCTTTAATACCTGATAAAATTATTTCCAAATAATAATCTTCTAATAACTAAAATCTTTTCAGTAGTTGTGAATCCTAATTTTCTGTAGCACCATCCCAAAAGCCCGGTTTCAGGGATTTGAAAATCCGGATTAAGCTCATATATCCATTTAACAATTTCAATAGCTTCTTTGAGGTGAGCTTTCGCAATCCAGTGTGCTAATGGCCAAAGGGATTCACTCACCGCATTTCTTCTGCCCTGCGTTAATTTGTTATTAGATTGAAGGTGTTGAACTATATTTTTATAAATATTTAAGTGTTGCCAATTTGTTACTTGAGCTTTCAATCCCTGATAATTCGCTTGCATTTGGTCATTATGCTTAACCCAATATCCAGCACAAATATCTAAAAAAACAGTTTTTGGTTCTAAAAGACCATATTCAAGTAAAAACATTCTATCTTCCCTTAAAGCAAAATCTGCTCTTCTAGGTATATTTTTAACATGGTTCGTTTTAAATAGCATGCCTAAAAAGTGACTTCCAGGTCTATTACTCAATTGAATTTCTAAAAAGTCGTTCCATTTCTCAATTCCAGGTGATTTGAATATCTGACCATTATCGTTGTTATAGATATCCACCTTTGAATAAACAAGGTCAGCGAAATTATCTTCTGCAACTTTAAACTGGTCGTCTATTATGCTTTCTGTTAGAAAATCATCGCTATCCAAAAATCTTATATACTTGCCAGAAGCAATACTAACTCCTCGATTTATAGCATATGTTTGTCCTTGATTTTGCTGGTAAAGAGCTATTATTTTTGTTTGAGTTGAAAGCCAATCCCACGTTCCGTCAGTACTTCCGTCATCTACAACAATTATTTCTACATTACATTTCGTATTCAAACAACTACTTATAGCTCTTGGTAAACACCATAAACGATTGTAGGTTGGTATTATAATGCTAACATCAACCATTTACAGAAGTAATTATTTTATTTCTCAATATCACGTGCTGTTATTTTCAGGATAATTTAAATAATTGGTTTGCCTTTTTACTTTTTTTATAAAAATTTGAGTTGTAATACTTAATATAAGACATGCAATCTTTTCCAAAAAGATTTTCTGCATAACTTGAGTTTATCCATAAACGTTAAAATAGTGTGTCACGTAAGTAATCATAAAATCCTTTCCGATTGTTTAATTGATCTGAAACCCCAAAGCTTATGATATAATGGCCTAAACATAGCTTTAAAATTATTTTTAATGGTTGCCGGATATTTAATGGATAAATTACAAACCAGATTAATCCATAATTCAGGCCTATTTTTTGATTTTGCATGTAACCGATAAACCTCCTTTTTATAATGAAAGTCTTTGGTGAATTCTCCTAGAAAATGTACAATAACCGGTTGAACCTCATTAAATGGATACCAATCTTGATTAAGCCGATCAGGAAATTTAGGGTTTATCAAGACTCTGGTGCCTTTAAGAACATTAATATGATATGGTCCTCTACAGGCTTGTGGATCACTCATTATTGTTCCGTCGTCTATCAATGGAGTTTGACCATTTAGCTGCATAGCCAGTGAAATAATAACTTCATCATTAGGTTGAGATCTTAAACGGGTAAAACCTATATTATCATATTCTTTCTCTAACATCCTGGCTGTTTCGAATACTTTATCGCTGATCTCGTTCTTCTCTATATAGTAAATGCCACCATTAAATTTTGGCATTGAAGAAATGGAAAAGCGAGTGAGTATTTCGGAAATATTCCCAAACCATTCACCTCCATTTATGTAATTGCCAACAACTGAAACGGATAAGCCTTTAAACCTTTTGAAAATAGAATCTAGGGGTTCAAAAATTAAACAATCGCTATCAATAAACAAAGTTGAACCGTTTTTGATAAACTTATCAAGATGTAGCTTCGTCGAAAAACCGGTGCCATATTCTTTTTGGTTTATTTTAATAATTTCTATTTTGCCACTTATATCAGTAGGTAACGGATTTTCTAAATCAGTAACGATTTGGAAATTAATATCGTAATTATTGTTCCACCATAAAAAAGAGCGTATTAAATTAATAGCCATTTTCCAATATACTTCTTTTCCTGTGGCAATGGTTAAAACATTTCTTTGCATGTTTATCTGTTTAATAGCTATAATAATAAAGTGAATTGGGGTGTAAAATTCTAAAAAGATCTTTAGCGATTCTAAGCACTTCAATACAATGGGGTACAGTATTTTGTCTAAAAGCCAAATCTCCAGTAGCTGATTAATCTTATTACTCGCCAGCCAAAGTAGCGGCTTAGCTTCAAACTGACTGGACCTCCTGAGTAAGTCATTTTTTTTGCACCGAGTTGTTTTGCTTTGTTTATCGCATATCTCGAAAGGTCATTGAATTTCGGGAAAGTTGCTATACCAACTCGTACATAGGGTGCAATGAACATTTTATTTAATAAATCCACGGCCACCTTCGTTTGTAAATATTCATATTTTAAGTCAATTGCTTTGATCATTGAGCTATATCCTTTATATGTTAATTGTTGCGATAAACTTATATTTGCACCTGAAACAAGATATTTACGATAATAATTAAAGGTTTCTGGCACGAAACAAATGCCTTTTGTGTTCAACAAAATTCTGCAAAAATATTCTCCATCATCATCTACACTCAATTCTTCATTCCATGGGCCTGTTTTATTTATAATGGATGATGGAACGAGCCAGGCATTAGGTTGAATCATTCCTCCGTAACCTTTCCCAATAACTTCACCACCAATTAGCTTTAATAAAAAGTCAAATGGTTGATCAGTTGTTTGATTATACCAGCTTTTGTCACGATTCGATTGTAAGATATCTGAGGAATTAAAAAAATGAATAGTTTCACAAAGTGCCAGGTACCCTGGGTTTTTTTCAAGCACTTCTACCTGCAATTCTATCTTATTTTCACTCAAAAAGTCATCAGCATCCAAAAATTGTATATAATCGCCCCTAGCATGAGCTAGGCCAAGATTTCTGGCAGCACTTGCACCTTTATTTTGTTGTTGGTGAATTTGTACCGATTTGCTTTGGTAAGTTTTTGCAATTTCAAATGAATCGTCCGTAGAACCATCATCCACTACGATGATCTCTTTCTGTGGCCATGTTTGATTTATTGCAGATTCAAGACATTTACTTATAAATGGTGAGGCGTTATAGAGCGGAATAATTATAGAAACTAAGGGTTTAACCACGTCTTAAATATGGTTTGAATAAACGGATCATTTTTTCTCTCAACCAAAATGCCGCAAAAGGATTCAGTTTGCAAACTGTAGTGAAAAGAGTTTTTTCTTTAGGAGGAGCGAAGCTTTTTAACCTTCTGGCAGATTCAATATTTTTTCTCACAAGTGTCCAATCCTTGCAAGCAGCAGATTGTGTAGCATTTTCCCAATAACAGGCCGCTATCTCTCTGTAGTATATTTGTCCGAAGTAATTTTTAAGATATTCTGAAACATGATAGTGTGCCCAGCAACATTTTAAGAGATTAGAATTTGACATGCTTTCGTTTTGCCTATAGTTAATACAGGTAACCTCGCTTTCGTAATCGAAAGAAAGTCGATTGACAATTGCTTTCGAATAGAAAGCCCGGTCTTCGTTATACAAAACATCAGGATCGGTATTAAAGCCTCCGATGGCATTAAATTTATCTTTACAGAGTATGGCAAAATTCACCAACTTATTTTCGATTACAAATTTTTCAGTGTTTTCAATAAGCTTAGCTCTATTATAATTTGGATAACCGAGTATTTCATGAGTAACACCGTCTTTATATTCAAAATTTAATAATACAATGTCGGGGCACAATGGGGTGTCAATCCACTTTTTTGTCACAGTGGTAAAATTAGGAAGTAGCTCATCGTCGGCATCGTGAAAATGAACCCAGGAAGATTTTGATGCCAGTGCCATGGTGTTTTTACCATGCGCACAGCCCTTATTGATTTTTCCGTAAATCACTGTTGCGCCATATTGCTTAGCAATTTCAGCCGTATTATCAGTGCTTGCATCATCATAAACTATTATTTCATCAAATGGAATTTTTTGATTAAGGGCTGATTGGAGCAAACGAGGAAGATATTTTGCTGCATTAAATGCCGGAATACATAGTGAAATAGAGCTCACAAGCTAATTTTTTTTTTAATTCTTTTAAAAATATACTGCAATAAGGGTCTTAATGGCTGAACATCTAAAAAATCTCCTATATCAAATGGTGTATCTGAAGGTTTGTAAATTGCATTTAAATAATCGTTAGACGACTTATCCTTAAAATTATTTATACCATGATGGTAAAGATCAAGATTTTGAGGAATAATTTTTTCGGGCGACAGTAAAGTTCTGATAGTGACCATTGCCGAATCTGCTATGTTTTCTCGCTCATGTTCAGGAAGTGCATTTGCATAGTTGATGTTTTTGGCAAGTGAACTGAAATCATTTTTAGGATAATTAAATCCGTTTACACCATTTTCAATTAGCTCAGAAACCCCTGCACCATCCGAACAGATCACCGGAATGCCTGCACTCATATACTCCAAACAGGTAAAATTAAACATATCCCATGTGGATGGAACAATGGCGAATTTAGCTTTTTTTTGTTCAGCGAGAACTTGGTTGTTGGGCAAGGCAGAGTGCCAGGTTATTTTACTACCCCAAACAGTGGGATATTCATTTTTGAGTTCTTCAGATTTAGAACTTGTTTTGCTGAATGCAGTATCTTTTCCGTACCACTTAACTTTAGGTGCATTATTCCCAAGTTCCTGGATCGCTTTACAAAGTATATCCGGGCCTTTCCATTGTTGAATTCTTGCGCATACAATGGCAAAGTCTAATTTTTCTTCATTGTAACTAAACTCAATAATGGGCGGAATAAAAACAGGATATAACATCGTCACATCCTTATTTATCATCTCTTTCCAAAACTGTTGATTTGCTTCACTATGGGTGATGAGAACATCAGATTGAGACAGTAAATTTAATTCCGTTTGCCTGTTCAAGTCTCCGTTTAAATATTGTTTCAGCTGAGGTTCCTTTAACTCTATTTGTCCAAAGCTTCCATGAAGTCTTGTCACTACAGGTTTATGATGATTGATTATCCAGGGAATGTAACCTAAACCAAAATCTGTACATTCAATAAGATCATATTTTTTCCCCTGATCTGCCTGATCCCACATGGCCCATGCTGCGGCAACGTTTCTTTGATATTCTGGGAAAAGCGAAAGTTTCGTAAATTTTTTTAGATAAGAATCGAAAATTGATGGTTTTAAATATTCGATTTGAATACCATCCTCTATAGTATATGTTATTTCATCCTGCGTATAACCACTTCCAACCATTACATGTATAGAAGAGCAATAGTTGCGCAATGCTTTAATGTAATGTAAATAATAAGTGGATATACCTCCGCCAGAATGTGGATAATACTCTGGAAGGATAAACAAAATATTCATAGATAACTATTTAGGAAATTTATAGATGGAAATAATTAATATTCTTGTATCGGATTGTCTGATAGGTATTTATATAGGTTGTTATAATAAGGTTGTGGTACCATAGTACTGAATAATATTAAAAGTATTTAAAGAACAATTTGCTCGGAAGTTTGTGAGGTCATATGCACTCGTCCTTAGGATTTAAAGGATGATATTTACTAACAAAATTCAAAAGATTGTTATTCAAGATTTTGGGATTTCGGGTTTCATACAAAAATCTCCTCAACCGATTAACTATTAAACTGTTTTGTCTACTAAAAAAAATCTTAATTAAATCCCGGTTAAAAGAGGAATTATCTAATTTTAAAAATAGTGCTTGAATTTCAGTAGGATAGCTCGTTGGTGGTAGACCGACAGGAAGAGCACCAGCATACATGCACTCGTTATATTTTAAAAGTTCAATTTCACACCTACTGGGACATAATAACATGTACTTATATTTGGATATATATTGAATATAACTATCCTTTACGAAAGGATGTTTAAAATAATATTCTCGATTTAAATCCAAGTAGCCAGGATGTTTCAAAATCTTGAATAAAAATCTAAAAAACGATCTGGTTACTTTTTTCCATATCGAATATCGGTAAGGATAAACGTTTTCGTTTAATGCTCCTGATATTATGATTTTCTTCTTTTTAGAGGTATTGATATCTACTTCTTTTGAGCTGAGATAGGGATACGGTAAATGAAGAAATCTATCACTAAATTTTTCTTTTAGATCTAAGGTAATTTCTTTTGGTTCGTATACAGAAAGCAAAAAGGCGTTTCTATATCGAGATGCGTGTTCCAAAAAGGAATAGTAGAAATGACCATTGCAGTTTTCATAATATGGATCTACAATCTTTAAAAAAAAGATGGATGTCGGGTTGTTCTCAATCAGATAGTTAATCTTTTCTATGTCAGTTGTTTGTATTCTATTGTCAACAACAACGATGCTCTTTTTACCAGAGATAGGCAAATCCATGTCCTTCAAATATATAGGCCTCCACCCCATGTTTCTGGAATATCCAGGTCCTGCATCATCACAAATCAACTTATCATAATCTATGACATCAGAAAGAAGATAAATAACTTCCAATACTATACTGATTTGAAGGTCATCAAAATTGAAAATATTTGTTTAAACTTATGAATATTAAACATGTATAGATTCATATCTTATTTTTATGAATATTCTTTAAGAAATATTTAATTATTTTAAGGTTATTTAGATTAAATATATCAAGGTACAGCATTTTTACATAAATTAATATTGTATGGATGGAATAGTATCTGTTTTGAATGAGTGCTTTAATGTAATAATCTATTGCATTATATTCAATACTTAAGATGTCATCAATTCCAGTTATGTAGGTTGGCAGGACATTATTCCACTTCTTAGTGATTTTAATCATGGCCACTATCCAGGCTTTGGAATTTCCACCATTAGAAAAGTGCTCCAGTTCAATATCATATACAACATATAATTTATATAGCTGTTGAATCTGAAGTGAAAAATCGATGTCGTAGCCGTGAAAGTTATTAAAATTCAATTCATCAAATTTATTTTCTTTCCATACATTTTTTCTGCAACATAAAAACAAACCGTCTAAAATCTTTACCTCTGAAATTTCTTCGTTTAATGGATTTGCATATTTAATATAGTTATCTCCTGATGGATTCCTTTGAATCATAAAAAATCTGTCAAGTAAAGAATTATTCAACCATGCGCCTGATGGGGCTGAAGTCTTAATTTTAGTGCCAACTACACCAATCAGACCAGTTGCCTCATTTTCCAAGTGCTTAATAACTTTCTGACCCCAATTTTCAGAATGAAATTGTACATCTTCATGAACGAAAACCAGATAAGGATATTTAGCTTTGGCACCCGACAAATTATATGCCTTCGCTATCCCCATTTCACCGTTCGGGCTTTTTTGTGCTATTATTTCATAATTAGTTCCGATAGTCTGTGAAATATTTATCTGTATATCATTTAACAGACTTTGATTTCTTGAACAAATTATTATCGAGATCATAGGTTGGGGTCATATATTTTAATTTTACTTGAATGCCATGAAGAAGATATCCCGGCAGTATTATCATAATATATTTGTTCAGCAGATTTTTTGTTAGTATTTTCATACCATGGCAAATGCCTCATTAAATATGGGAAATTTGTTCTCATACATTTATATTGATATCCGACTCCTACAAGTGAAAATGGTTTATGCAAGCTAAAAGTTGTATCTATGTTTGCATCAAATTCAAGACTACTTAATGGATATAATGTGAATTTTCTCTCCCATTGAATCACTTTTTGTTTATTCTCGTAATGGTCAGGTAAATCGTCTATTTTAAGTCCAAATCCAATCTTATTATAATTTTGCTTTCTATTTAAGGATTTAAAGAAAACTTCAATAAAGTTATCAGGACATTCTTTTATAATTTCTAGATCAGGGTCAGTATAGACAAAAAAATTATATTTAATTTTATTGTAAAGCGATGGAAGTTGGTTTAAGGCAAGATGTCCTAAGTTTTTGCTCAACCGGATAACCTTGATTTGCTTATTATTGCTATAAAAGTCTAATAAAGGCTGGTAAGTAGACTGATTATCTAATATGATAATATTATGGTATCCACGACTTTTTAGTCCATCCAGTAAAATCTTTAAATATGCAAGACGATTAAAATTATTTATTATAATAGGAATTCTATAATAATTTAGGATTTTCAACTGAAAGAGTTTAACTAACATTTGAATATATCTTTCTGTTAGAAATGATTTAATTTTAATAAATCTTTCGCGCCGATAAAATATTAGGTTTTTTACTATAAATTTAGTTCGCTCTCTGTTACTTAAACGATTAAAAAAAGAACTCCCTATTGACTCGAAAAGTGTAGATGGATTATATTTAAGCTGAGAAATGATGTTTAGTTTGTAATAACGCGAAATAGCTTTATCCAAATGATCGGCATTAACCAACTTTTGTTTCTCATTAGCTTTTCTGATCGATCTTTCATATTTAATTAAAAATTTAAAGAACACATGTCCAAATTTCATATCCGCGGCTTTACTTCCGATAAGAATCAGACACAGATGATGAAAGAAGTTCAAGGAAATAATATTGGCTAGTTCCTTTTGTAAACTCACTTTTGATTGGCTGATTTGATTTGGCTGTATTCGATACTTAAGTAAAGGACGTTGAATGTTCTTAAATCGGGTTAGAAAGGCAAGCCTAGTCCATAGTTCATAGTCTTCTGCCGTATAATATGCTGGTTCATAATGTATTTTGTTGCTTTGAATTAATGATTTCCGAAACATCACGGAAGGATGTGCAATATATGAACCAATAAGCAATGAACTGAAAATTTCACGGTGCTCACCAGGATGGACTACTTCTTTTTCCCGTTCTCCAAATGTTTGATAGTTTGTTCCACAAACGCCTAAAGTTTCATCCTCCAGAAAGGCGTTAATTTGCATTTGAAATCTTTCGGGATGAGAAATGTCATCAGCATCCATTCTTGCGATATATGCTCCATGCGCTATCTCAATTCCGCGGTTCAAATGAGTTAAATATCCTGTATTTATGCTCGACTCGTAAAGAATAATCCGTTCATCTTTGAATGACCGAATAATTTCCTTTGAATTATCAGTAGAAGCATCGTCAAATATGAGAAATTCAAAATCAGCAAATGTTTGGTCTAAGATACTCTTAATAGACTCATTAAGGTAATTAGCCGCGTTATAAACGGGCATAATAACAGATATAGTAGGAATTGATTTTCCAATTATAGTTTTATCCAATTTTTAGGGATTATATTTTGATATACAAGGTTGAGTTGAGGATCTTTGAACCAATTCTTAGGTGCAATATTAATCTGCTTTTTGTTCGTTGATAACCAGGCACCCCACCAGCTAAAAGTACTATTTGCAATGATGTGATGTTGACAAGCCGTCATCAAATACATATCTTCCCAAGGCTCAAGGTTACTTACAATGGTACTATTCTCAATAAAAGAAAAATTCTCTTTGCACCAGTTAGCATCATCAGAGAAAATATAAAATATTGGGTTTTCTACTTTGGACTTAATACGTTCAATGCCTTGTTTATAATAATTTAGAGGTAGTATTCCATGGTAACTCTGAATTTCTGGCTTGGTATAATCTCCTCTACGGATATGTATAGCGACAGGATTTGTAGTTGATAAAATATTTAATTCAATTTCTTTTGACAGTTTTGATAATTCAGGAAATGTAAATTCATCCATTAAAATATTCCGGATGTCTCGAAAAATGAGTGGGTTTTGAAAATAACCGTCTAAGTAGACGTTTGATGAATTGTTATTCAGAAAATCAAAAATGTTTTCATCTTTTACTTCCTGGTATCTTGGTGAAAGCGTTTTAAAAATCCTTCTCTTTGAACGAATCAATCTGATAAAATAGGGGTTTGAAATACGTGTCTTCGTTCTTTTAAAAATGCCCAGTTCAAAACCACGAGCTGTAAATGAATCGGTTGTAATGTTGTTTTGAAGCAGAAAAGAAAAATCCAGGTATACTTTTCCAGAATTAGATAAAGTTCTGGCAGCCGCATACTGAAACATCTGGTTGCCTAAACCGCCTTGTAGTTTTACAATAATCATTATTTTTTAATGAACCAAAAGCATCCGCATCCATAAGTCTGGGCAGCACCCTCAGTTATTTCTGCCTGATCAATAAAATCGTTTTGATCTGTTACCAGAGAAAATTTTCTGAGTTCGAAGCCGCTAAAATAATCCAGTATCATTTTTGGATCGTAGATTCGATGGGCATTAAACATAATTTTAGATTTACCAACAGGAATTACAAATAGTATTGATCCACCCTTTTTGACTACTCTTTTAATTTCATTTATTGCTTTTAAATCCCCATCCGGATCAATAGGATCGCCATATCTGCCTAAGCCAATATGTTCGATGGTATGCATACAGGATAAGCATTCTATGCTATTAGATTCAAAAAAAAGCTGAGTTAAATCTGCTTTTTGACTTAAAAGGTTACTCAGATTGAGATCAGCAGGCCGATAATCATAAAATTCTACAGGAATAAAAGCTGAAATAATGGAGCAAAAATGCAATGTTGAAGATATATCAATATGCTTAACTGGATTAATCTCTTTTAAAATTCTGGCTGCCCATGCTGGATGATAAATG
This sequence comes from Pedobacter sp. GR22-10, assembly GCF_026239715.1. NCBI lineage: Bacteria > Pseudomonadati > Bacteroidota > Sphingobacteriia > Sphingobacteriales > Sphingobacteriaceae > Pedobacter > Pedobacter sp. GR22-10. The sequence continues at coordinate 921,175 of NZ_JAPIVR010000002.1, read as the reverse complement.
TAATGCGCATCGAAACCGGTACTTTCGGTACTGTCATTTAAACATGGATATAAGTCATCTTCACTACATCAAATCTTACTTCCTTTGTCTTTTCTTTAAAAAGTGAGAATTGTTCCTTAAACCAGTCCAAACTTTGATCAGGCTTACGCTTAAATAATTTTCTATAGATCGTTTTAATCATTTTTGTACACAGAAGATTTGAGTTGATTTAGGATTATCCCAGTATTTGCATTGAATTTTAATACATTCTTATTCAAGTCCGAATTTCCTATAACAACTTCAAATTGTATAGCTTCTTCAATATATTGAATACTTTCATTACCTCTTGACAATCCAACATGAACAAAATAAGTTCCTAAAGCCAAATGGGTGTAATCCTCTAAAAACTCAGCTTTATAATTTCCTTGTTTTAAATCTAAAGGTTCATGCCAGGTCGTTTTTATCGGAATTCCAGAAACACTTACAATCCCAATAGCACAGATAAGGCCTTTTATGTCTTCACTAACATTAAAATTGAAGTTTACCGTCCAGCTTTCAGCAATACATATTTCAGAAGCGAGCCTAGTTTGATTATTCTTCAATTCTACTGACAGGACATTTGCAACGCGTCCCAAAGAAGGCTCGAAAAATCTTTGTGATATTTTCTCATTTCGCTTTAAATAATGCTCAATTACATTTTTAATCTGTCCATAATATTGAGATTGACCATTTGATAACAGTAATCCTTTATCACATAATTTTTGGATGCTTTCCATATTATGGCTCACAAACAGCACCGTCCGTCCTTCACCCTTGCTTACTTCGCCCATCTTGCCTAAACACTTTTTCTGAAATTCTGCATCACCCACAGCCAGTACCTCGTCTACTATCAGGATTTCAGATTCCAGGTGTGCGGCCACGGCAAAGGCCAGTCGCACGTACATGCCGGATGAATACCGTTTCACAGGCGTATCCAGGTAGCGTTCAATTCCGGCGAAATCGACAATTTCATCCAGTTTGCGCTGGATTTCCCTTTTACGCATGCCCAGGATAGCTCCATTCAGGAATATATTTTCCCGGCCAGATAGCTCCGGATGGAATCCCGTTCCTACTTCCAGCAAACTGGCAATCCGGCCTTTACCTGAAATTTTTCCGGTCGTGGGGGCTGTAACTTTGCTTAAAATTTTAAGGAGTGTACTCTTTCCAGCGCCATTACGGCCAATAATACCAACAGCATCGCCTTTTTCAATCTCGAAATTAATGTCTTTCAGACTCCAAACGATATCGCTTTCACTTTTTGTGTGCTGGTTGTTGCTTTCCCCGATTCGCAGGAAGGGATCTTCTTTTCCACGCATCCTGGCATACCAGCGTTCCAGATCCCGGCTGATGGTGCCGGTACCGATTTGACCTAACTGGTAAGCTTTACTGAGGTTTTCTACTTTTATGGCGATGTGTGACAACAAGAGATGGGTGTTAGCGTATATGTTGATTAATTTAGATTAGTGATGTACAAATGTCAGTTCTTACCATTGAGCTGTGAATTTCACAGATGGGTAAGTTTAAGGATAATATTTTCTATCTGATCTCTGTACAATATATAATTCTCCTGACTAAGTTAATATAAACGGGCTAAATCATTGCCATTTCATTACTGCCTGGTTACTCCTGCTTTACCTTGCGGGTAACCAAAGGGTAAGCAGGGGGTTAACAAAGGGTTACCAAAGAGTTACCAAAGGGTTGACTAAGGGTTAACAAGGGGTAGAGAAAGGGTAAACAAAAGGTAAACCCAATGAAATGATTTAAGGTTTCAAGCGTAGTAGAATAGGCCCTTTTGGTGCAATGAGTCTTCTGTTCAAATGCAATCTTCCCGGATCTTTCAGCTAAGCATACTCCCATACTGTTCACTGATCTTTCGATCTGACTGGTCAGGCCAAAAGTCTCTTCTTTTGGAAATTTTTTAGTCAGTTAGAAATGTCTTTTCTGAACAACATTGATCATGTCCAAACTTCCAGTTTCTCCACTAAATAAACGTGCGTCATCTTTATTATAGACGAATTAATAAATAAAGGATGATCACTTAATATAATATTAGTCAAAATTCTAACCATCTAACCCACTTCCCCTCCTAAACCGTATCCACAAAATTCCGTTCTACTTTATTGAAAATGACCACGCCGAAAAGGAGCAGGGTAGCGGTAAGGCCGGTAGCATAGCCTAAACTTCCCCAGCTAAAGCTTCCTTCACCCAGAAATCCGTACCGGAAGGTTTCAATAATGGGTGTCATGGGGTTATATTCAATGATCCAGGCATAGTCAGGATATTTATTTAAAGCTTCTGATAGCGGATAAATCACAGTGGTGGCATACATTAAAAGCTGCACGCCAAAGGTGACCAGGAAAGCCAGGTCGCGGTATTTGGTTGTCATGGCTGAGATCATCATGCCGGTACCTAATCCCAGTAAAGCCATCAGCACCACTATAACAGGAAAGAGCCAAATCGCCCAGGTGATATGGAAGGCCGCACCCGTAAAATGGTAATAGGCCATCATCAGCATAAATAGCAACATTTGTACACCAAAACGCACCAGGTTGCTCACCACAATGCTGAGCGGCATGATCAATCTGGGGAAATATACCTTTCCGAAAATACCGGCGTTATCTTTAAATACGGTAGATGTTTTAGTCAAACAATCTGCAAAATAATTCCAGGCGGTAATGCCGGCCATGTAGAACAAAGGTTTAGGCAGTCCATCGGTGGATATGCCCGCCAGGTTACCGAAAATAAAAGTAAAAATAATGGTGGTAAACAAGGGTTGAATGAAAAACCATAGCGGACCTAAAATGGTCTGTTTGTAAAAGGAAACAAAATCGCGACGCACCAGCAGCCACAATAAATCGCGATACGCCCAGATCTCACCAAACTTCAGGTCAAAAAGCGAAGCTTTTGCTTCAATGGTCCAGCTGTACTCTTCTTTATGCTCCATAAACAGATAAAACTGTGTAAAATTGGTAGTCAGGATTCATCTAATTGGATAATAGATTAAGAAAGTTTATTCTGTATTGTTCAAAGTTAAAAGCATTTAAACAGGCTTGCTGTAAGCCCGAGGCATCAGTAGTGGATTTTGAATCTTCCAGTTGTTTAGAAATGGCTGTTTCAATTTCATGTATATGATGCGGATCAACAAAGCAGCCAAGTTTCCCGTTCAGGAGGGCGTTCCGGCTACCATCAGCATTTCCGGCGATGGAAAACCGACCACAGGCGGCCGCTTCTATGAAAGCAATCCCAAAACCTTCACCCTGGCTGGGCATGACAAATAAATCGGACAGCAGGAAATAATCCTGCAAAGCTGTTTCTTCGAGAAAACCAGTGAGTATTACCCTATGGGTCAGGTGATGCTGTTCAATTAAGGTCAATACCCTTTTCTTTTCCGTATCATCGGCTTTACCTGCCAAAACATAAACCACTTCTTCAGGCAGATTTTTTAATGCCAGAATCACCTGATCATAACCCTTATATTGTTCATGTGAAGAAAGACGGGTTAAGGTAAAAAGTATTTTATTGGATGTGGAAAGCTGATACTGTTGAAGCAGTTTACCTGGTTTTTGAAAATGGGTTGGTATAGGAAAGAATGGATCCAGGCCATTAGGGAGTACCTTAATCATTGATGGATTTAATTGATGTGTTTTTTCGATCTGTTGTGCCGTAAAGTGGCTGACTGCCCAAATTTCTGTGTGTTTACGAAGAAACGTTGTTTTCCATTTAGGCAGTTTCTCCCAAATTTCAATACCATGGGCCAGCAGAATGATTCGCTTTTGCGGCTGAATTTTTTTCAGGATCCAGGCAAATAGTAAAAGATTAATGTGACTGAGCAGGATGGTGTTTGCCTTGCGGCCTAATCTGATGGTATTGAGCAGAAAGGCTAAACGTTTTCCACGTAAGCCTTTAAAATCTCCGGTGTTTACATAACGCAGATCCGGCTGATCATCGTAGAGACTTATTAGCTGATGCGTATTATTTTTTGTGATGTTTAAATCACTAAGAATTTTACTGATGCACCGGCATACCTTTTCTATTCCACCTGTTAGGCTGAAAGTATGTAAACTTAAAAATAACACCTTTTCACTTTTCAATCCGCTATTTCCCATTCTGACTATCCCTTAACCCTTTTTACATACCTGGTAGAGCGCAAAGGCTTTAGACCAATGTATCTTTCCGGATTTAAATCTTTCCATCAGGTGCCTGGCGAAATCATGATCGGCATAAATCTGTTCATTTGTAATCTGTCCGCCTTGTATAAACCACTGTTGAAGCGGAAAACTGAAACCCATTTTAGGCCGTTTCCATATTGCTTCAGGCAGGATTTTTTTAAACGCCTGGATTAACAAACCTTTCTTTTCTGCATGAAAGCGTTGCGGGGTAGCGATGCTATTGATGGTTTCTAAGAAATGCTGATCAAGGAAAGGTACGCGGACTTCTACTCCGTGGCTCATGCTCATAAAGTCGGTATCTTTTAACAATTGGTTTTGCATAAAAATACGGGTCTCCAGCCATGAAATCCTTTCTGCACCACTTAAAGCATTTATTTCTTCATCCATAGGAAAGTTTTCAAACAACTGATCAATTTCTTTTTTTTCGATATTTAATATTCGGGCGATGGTTTCCGGAGTAAAAAATCCCCTGAGAAAAAGATATTCTCCAATCGGATTCCGGTAGCTGAGGTAATATATTCTTTTCAGTTTTTCTGAAGGCAGCTGGTTACATAACCTTAAGAGAAAACGAGGTGTTTTTTTTAATATATTGATGATCTTCATTCTGCTGAATGACGGGTATCCGCCAAGCAGTTCATCAGCACCAACTCCGGATAAAACAGCCTTTAAGCCATTTTCTTTGGCATATTTATTTACAAACCACGAATTGATGCCATCATTGGTAGGCTGATCCATTGCCCCCATAATTTTTTCAAAGTCTGCATCAAAATCCTGTGCTTCAACCAGGTAAGTGCGATGAATGCCACTAGTTTTTGCGGTAATGATTTTTTGATATTTTTCTTCAGAGAAAGCCTGATCCGTAAAATTGACAGATAAGCTTTGGAGGTGTTTACCCGTGTGTTGATTGGCGAGCAGGGTAATGATACTGGAATCTATGCCGCCACTCAAAAATACCCCAATGGGGGCGTCGGCAATCAGATGGCGATGAACTGCCGCCTCAAGGCTTTTACCCAAGTCGGCCGCAGCCTCTAAGGAAGACGTTACGGATGGGGAAGGGGGGCTTTGTTCAAAAGAAATGATTTCATGAAGCTGTTGCTGATGATCCCATTTCAGATAATGCCCGGGTTTTAATGAAAATACATCCTGCAACGTTGTAAAAGGTTGGGGGATATGTCCAAAAGCCAGGAAATAAATTTTCCAGTCCTTATTTTCAATAAATGGATAACAGGTTTCTTTAAAGGCTTTTACTTCAGATGAAAAGATCAGCCGGTGATTTTGAATGGCGTAATACAGGGGTTTAATGCCTGATTGATCCCGAACCAGGTAACTGAATTGTTTGGAGCGGTCATACAGTGCAAAAGCAAACATCCCGTTAAGTTTCCTAAAACCATTTACACCCCAGGCTTGATAAGCGGCCAGGATTACTTCAGTATCACTCTGGGTATGGAAGGGGTAGCCCGCTGCGGACAATTCTTTCTTCAATTCCGGAAAATTATAGATTTCGCCATTGAAGGTGATGACTAATTTTTCTTCCGGTCCGAACATAGGCTGGTGTCCGCCGGCAGTGAGGTCAATAAGGGCCAGTCTGCGATGGCCAAAGCCTAAACCTCCAGCCTCATCAGTGTAAAATCCTTCATCATCAGGTCCACCATGGCGCATAACATTGCACATCTGCTGTACATCCTGTCTGAGTTGATCAGGATATGCTTTTTTATCTATGACACCCGCAATTCTACACACGCCCCAATTTTTATGCTCCTGGTTTTATCCAGACCAGATATTTCAAAGTTATTTTTTGATGGATTGAAGTCATTTGATGCCGGCCTGGCACAGCTTCGCCCCTTCAGTCACATTTTCTTAAAAAAATGAACTGATGAGTATATTTAAATCTGATGCCCGGAGTTTCAATTCCAAAAGGTTTACCCTTTGCAAAACTAATCAATAAGGAGGTTAACTATTAATCCTTTTGTGTTTTTCTATTAATGATTGACCTTAATCTTTTCATTTACCCCACAGGCTTTAAGCCCAAATATGCTAAATCTGTGCGAAAACCGGGTACTTGCAAAGAAGTATTTACAAGCAATTTTATTCTCATTTAAATGAAAGCAACAGATTTCTGTTAAATATGTATTTCCAGAATTACAAAGGTGCTACAAATGCCAGTGAGGTATTGATTTCGATGGAATAACCGATATTATCCAGGCGTAATATGATGCGTTGTTTGTTATGAATCGAAACCAGCTCTCCTGCCATATCTTTAAACGGTCCGGCTTTAACCCATACCTTCTGCCCTGGTTTAATGTCATGATCAAATACCTCCAGGTCTTGTTCCGTTGCCAGTAATAATTTTAAATGTTCAATTTGCTGGCTGGGCATATCAGCGATATGTCCTGAAAAATAGAGGAATCTGGCAATGCCATTGGTCATCATTACTGCTGCGTATTCCTTACTGGAAATATAGACAAAGAGATATGACTTCAGGAGGGGTTCTTCAACCCATTTCTTACGGTCGCTCCATTGTTTCAGGGTTTTCCTGAGCGGAAGGTAAGCATTAATTCCTTTCCGGATTAGTTCTTCGTATGCTTTTTTTTCTGCTCTTGAGCGTGTATAAACAGGATACCACCGGTAATTATTGTCGATCATGTCTGAAATTAAATGCCGTGATAAGTTTCAATCTGCCTTTCAGCTTTTTCTCGATAGGAAAGGGATGTATCATCATTTTTTTTGAAACCTGAGTGGTGAAATTTTTTTAGTATAAATCCGAAAATTGACCCCTAAAATTGTTTACGCCAAAAGCCATTACTTCTTTTTCCAGAACATCCACCATTTGCGGTTTTCATCATCATAATAACCCGATCCGGAATAACCACTATAATCAGAATAATAATAAGTGCTGTTGCCCCCTCCGCGTGAATAATCGGTGGTATAATAATTTGCATACAGGGCATCGTCACCAAAGGCGTTAAGGATAATGGCCAGGTTGCTTAAGCCATATTCTCTTGATAAACGCTCAGGGATATTGGCAGCTCTTTGCTGTGAAACACCGGAACGGATAACAAATAAATTAATATCAGCATTTCTGATTAACGGAATCGCATCTGATACCAATCCTACAGGTGCCGTATCCACCAAAACATAATCATATTGTTGTTCCAGTTTTAACAATAGTTCTTTCATTGTAGTGGAGTGAAGGAGTTCTGAAGGGTTAGGTGGTACTGGACCTGAAGGGATAAAATCGATATGGTGCACTTCATCGTGACTAATCACCTCTTCCAGGCTAGCCTGGCCAGACAACAGGGAACTTAATCCTTTCTTATTGTCATTGCCGAATGCCTTATGCAGCTTGGAACGTCTTAAATCGGCAGCTATAAGGATAATGCGCTTGTCAATCAGGGCAAGGGTTCCGGCCAGGTTAATGGTTACAAATGATTTTCCTTCACCCGAAACTTCTGAAGTGATGCAAATGACTTTACTTTCTTTATGACTGGCCAGAAAGCTGAGGTTTGTCCGCACGGAGCGAACCGATTCAGCAAATACCGATTTTGGTTTCGAAAGCGATAAAGCCTGTCTGCTGTCCTGGTCAATATAATCGGGGAACTTACGGATAACGCCAATAATGGGTGTATGGGTTAAGCCTTCAACCGTTTCCTTATCGTAAATATAAGGATTGAGGAACCGTACCAGCAAGATTAAGCCAAAACCAGATGCCAGGCCTAACATCAGTGCAGTGGTATAGGCTTTGCTGCTGTTTGGCGAAATAGCATAATAAGATGGATAAGCAGGGTTGACGATGGATGCACCCGGTACTATGGCGGCTGCATTCATTTCTGCCTCCAGCTTTTTTTCGGAAAGATAAGAACGGACTTTATTGTTGACTTCAAAATTGGTTTGCAGTTTTACAAAGTTTTGTTCTTTCTGCGGTATGGTACTCATTTTTTGCGTTACACCGGCAATCTGGCTATCTATGTAACGAATGGTTTGCTCATTCTTGCGAAGCATACCAGCCACAGCGTTTCTGATGCCGGCCTTCACGTTTGAAATTTGTTGTTCAATTTGCCTGACGGGCTGTGAATCATTATTAAACTGGCTGAGTTTTGCTTCCCGGCTGGCGAGCAGGTTATTGAGCTGCGTAACCAGGGTACCCATGCCTGAATTGATCTCCCCATCAAGATCCATACCGATTTCAATCTTCGATTTATTGCTGTTAACCTGTTCCTGAAGTTGCCTGATACCTAACTGTTTCAGGTTGAGCTCGGTTTTTTGCTTTTCAAAATCAGATAGTTTTCCTACCGTCATGGAAGTAGAAGAACTGACATCCAGCATGTTGTTTCTAGCTTTATAACTGGCGAGGGTACTGCCTGATTTTCCTGCTGCAGTATCAATGAAGCCCAGTTGGCTATTGATGAAATCAACTGTCTGTCTGGCTGATCGTCTCCTTTGGATCACATCATATTTTACATACGCTTTCATGATGGCATTCAGAATATCAGCAGCGAAAACGGCATTTCCATCTGTTTGATTCAAGCCCATTACATTTGTGAAACGTGCCGCTTCGCCGATATTTAAACCACCCATCGCACGGCCAATAAAATCTTCCTGACTGTTAAATTTAAATTGATAGGTACTCTTTACCGGTATTTTATCCTTAATCCGGAAAGACATATTGCCAATATTGATTATCGCATTATACTGATAAGTGGTCTTTTTATCTTCATTATCAGCAGTAGAAAGTTCAAAATGCTGTTCGTCTTTGCCTGTTACGGTATAAAGTGAGCGACTGAAATTTACGCTATCCTGCTTGAGGATTTCAATCACAAACGGAACATTGGGATACAGTTCTGTGGTACGTACACGGCCTTTAAGGTAATAGCTGATTTTGTAATCCAGTGTTTTTACGGCATTGGCAATCACTTCATTACTGCGGATAGTAAAACTTTCTGCCTGGATTTTATCCGTGTAATTGTAGTTTTGTGAGGCAACGATACCGGCATTTGTTCCGAGATTGGGATTACTGTCTTCCAATTTAAGAGATGCGCCTGTTTGATAAATAGGTGGAGTATACCATAAATAAAGCCAGGCACCGAAGAGCGCAAGGGCAACTGTTCCGGTAATCCAGTACCAACGGCTTAAAAATACCCTGAATATTTTATAAAAATCAATACTCTGGCTAACAGCCTTTTTCTCTTGCACTAACTCTGTCAATGTTTTTTGATTTTGAAGTTTGGGAACAATCAATTAAAGTATAAAGATAAAATCAATTTTGAAAAAGAGATGATTTAATTGGAAATGTTTTGAGTTTCATTTTGAAAAGTCTCTGCCCGTTTGTACTTCCAGCGATAATGAAAAAAGGTATTCAACAAGGATTCACTGATTTCGAATGTCAGATGAATAGTTCTCTATAGTCATCAGTAGAATTATTTTAAAGCATGCCAGCAATTGATCAAAACCATGAACTGGAATCTGTGTTTTAACTAAAGACTAAAGACTAAAGACTAAAGACTAAAGACTAAAGACTAAAGAACACTTACCTGGTTACTGTAAAAATAAGCACAGCTAAATTCACCACCACTAACAATGGCTGCAAAATATTATTTAAACTCTGAAGTTTATCACTCGTGGCTGCGCTTTTAGTAGGTTGCAATACAATAATGTCATGATTTTGAAGGATCAGCTTTTTACTGGCCAAGCTATTAATATCATTAAGATTAACGTAAATAATTTCAGGATGCGTTCTGTCGCCGCGGATAATTTTCAGGGTTTTCGGATCTGCTGTTTTACTGATTCCACCGGCTTCTCCTATAATATCAATTAGCGTGGTATTGTCGCGTTCCAGCAGAAAATTACCCTGCTTCCCAAACTCACCCAGCAAGGTAACTTTAAGGTTTACCACACTAAGTTCTATAATAGGTTCCTTCAATAATTTATTTTTATAAATGTCCTGGATTTTAATGGCTGCTTCCCTTCTGCTTAAGCCAGCTACTTCAACTTTTCCAATGGCAGGTAAATTCACTTTGCCATCCAAATCTACCGGATAAGAAAGTACATTCTGGATACCGCCTCCGGATGCATTCTGATTCGCCGAACCAGTAGCTGAGCTACTATTGGTTGTTGCACCAAATTCAAAATTCTGAACATTACGAACGGCGAGCTGGTCATTTACTTTGATTTTATAATAAGCATCGCTAATGCCCTGGTCATTTACTACATATACCTGTTTAATGGTGTCAGTCACAATATCTGAAGGGGCATTAAACAAAGTACGCTCTTTGCGTGCCCCACAACCAAAAAGGCTGGCCATGATTAAGCTGATCAATAGAAAATGGAGATGCGATTTCAGATATGGCATAAGGCTAAGTGTGGTGTATTTGCTGAAATGTAAAATTAGGATAAAAATACAATTTAAAATGTTTTTAGCACAAGTTGCAGGTGAAAAGCATCGATAGTGTATTTTTCTGCCGATAACTCTTGCTATAGTATCTGAGCTTTTTATTTAAATGTTATCCAGCAAGGTGCAGCGTGAAAATAAATGTACCTGAAAATCAATATGGCTTTTTCGGCTTAAATTATTTTTTCAAATCAGTACTTCCTTTTTTAACCTTTATAGCAGTAATTGTGTAGTATAAATTCACTTTTTTTTATATGGTTAATTTGCATAGTCAAGATAAGAATAAGAATACCCTGTTTTTTTGTTATTGAAAATTTTAAGATTGACAATGGTCAATGTTTTTGGAGTACAAATTGTTGAGTGATATATTAAAAAATATTCGTTTAAAGTAAAATGACTGGGTTTTTTAAATAAAAACCTACTTTTTTTGATTTTAAAAACAATACTTATGGAGACTTGTTTATTTGGCTAATAGTTTTGTTTTGAATATTTTTGTAAAATAAGTAATACGCTTTAATATTTATTTTGATGTCCTCATTTCTTAGTATCACGCAACAGTTGGTGTTAATGATCAAACTATCCTATCAACGATTAAATCATTTCTATCAATATATTAGTTTAAAGCATCAGTTAATTGGATTATCAACTGTAATGCTATCCATAATTACGCTGAAGTGTGATGCCCAGATTAAAGGAAATGGTTGCGATTTTGGTGGGCGTATCGCTATTCAATATTTGGGTAAAGCCACATATTATGGTAATGTAAGCGATGTTGTTGAGGTATACAGCACTTCATCAGCAGTTCCAATTAACAAGGGAAATGGCAGGTCATATGATTGTGGTGCCATAAATGATTATGATGAATTTCAGGTTTGGAATTCATCCATAAAGCCATATGGTGGATTTATAACTGTTCCTGCCAGTCATGATATCAGGCGAAATCCATCATCGCGGCAGCATGAATGTGTGGTGGCATCATCACGTTATGCTACACCCGATGGCGAGGGAACAATTGTTGGCTATACCTATAGAGATCCGAATAAGTGTACTTCTACACGTCCTGACAATCTTCCTTTAGATGATCACTTTTCCTTTTTAGTAATGATAACCGGGGTAATTTCTTTGCCCGTTATTCGCAAAAAACTCATTTAAATTTAACCAGGATATTTTGATAATGGTGTGATGGGGATTTCAATAATGTAACCAATAGCACTTCAATTTATTTAATTTTATAATTGAAGTGCTGCATGTGCTGAATACATTGCTAAAGTTGCCAAGCTTTTGTTTTTTCTTATATCACATTTACTCATTTTCATTCATTTTAGATCTTTGCTGTTCATTAAGTGAATAAGTTTAACTGCTTGATATTGAATAAAATGAACGTTAATATTGAACGTAACACCATGTAGTTTTGCAGCTGTAACGCGCTGCATATGAAAGGTTTTATTTGTTTTTGTTTACTACTATTCTGTACGTGCATTTCTAATGCGCAAACAAATGGATGCCAGGTTGGGTCTACAGTTTATACCTCGGTTGATGATTTAGGATTTTTAGATAACACCATAAGATTGCTTTTTGGAACTAGATTGGCGTATAAAAATTCTCCAACCGAACCACAAACCTCTAGCTGTGTTAATAATAGCCAGACCAAATGGGTCACTGCGAACGGTGGCTGTAGGGTCTGCCCCGGTGGTTATGCATTTTCGATAGGTGGCACCGGTTGTAATGGTACAGCTCTTGATGGGTTTATCGTAACCAAATCATTTGTATACTGCAACCTGGATGATTATACTTTTCCACTGGCTGCCGTAGCTAGTGCTTTTGGGGTGTTTATGATCAGGAGTAGGAAAATCCTGTAGTAGATTTATTTTATTGCTTCATGATTAGCAAGCCTGTAATTTTTGCCCTAGTTTTTCCAGCATGAAAGCAATTTTCTCCTGGAGGTAAATAACCTGTTTAGGCCTGATTTCGTAATGATCATCATAGCGTGCACCAAGATAAGCGCTTTGCAATAACTCCAGCCAATTCAATTCTTTGCTTTTTCTTATATCAAATATATTCCTGATTTCAGGAACATAAAAACCAGCTGTTTGCTGCAATAATACTAACTGATGACTTTTGCACATTTTCTCTTCAGATAAATTGATGATGAGCTTAAACATTTGCTCGCACACCTGATGAAGCATAAAAGCTGACAGCTGGAATTTACCTTCCTTAAAATATACTGATGCACCTTCCTGAAAACTTTTGGCCTTTTCTAGTCCATGATGAATGACCAAGGCAGACTGTTCCCGGATTTCGGATAATGTACATGCAGGGGTTTCAATCAATTCATATTGCGGGGCAGATTGATAGATGCAATGCTCGCGACGGCAATAGCTGGAATAAAATATATTGCCACGCGCTAACATATCGTGCATGGTTCCATAATGGAAATACCTGATTTCTATATTAATCTTGGCCAGGGCAATAAATTCCAGCATGTTTCTGGTGACATCACTCGGTTGGTATTGAAAGCGGTCTAAAACCATAATTAAAGTGATGCCCCCTGCATCGGCCCTGCGCTGGAAAATATAGGCCAGCGGAATCAGACTGGTGATGAGTTCCAGCAGATGCGTAAACTGCTTTTGAGTAAAAGCAGCAAGGGTTCTGTTCGTTTCCAAGGCGTTGAAGTTCATCTTATCGGTTTATAAATGTTTCATTGTGAAAATGTAAGTATAACTTGTCTTCATCAACCGCAACCAGTAATAAAGCAAGTTCCATGATTTTGATCAATATTTCGTATAAATTAAAGGCACTGCCTGTAGCTGGCGCAATATGGCCTGCCTTTGAACCGCAATAACTCCATTCTTTTAAGTCTTCTCTGATGTTAAAAATGTTTTCAAGGGTGAGTATTGGGTGGAAGACATCAAGGGGGCTGGTCTTTTCATCTTCCTGCAATGTTAAAATGGCATAAGGATCGTTCTCTTCCGGCGAGGTATGGATGATGTTCTGCAGGGCAAGCCAACTGGAAAAGAGATGGGGTTGCGCCGAAGCTGAAGTAGGCGTTGAAACCGGAATTTGATAGGCTGAAATAAGGTAACAGGCTTCCAGAAGCCTGGTCAGCTGGTCATGCAGGTATATAAAATCCGGTGGTGCCATTGTCAGGTTGTTTGCTATAACCGCTTTAAACCATGCTTTGAGCTGATCGCGGTAACTGCCCAGGCTTCCTTCTCTAAAAAACTGAATAATTTGATGATAGGGATTTTTTAGGTATTCATTTCTCAGTAAGGTAGGGCAGGTATCCTGAAAGTGATTGATTTTAATTACGGTGGACGGCCTTTCTAATGCCCTCAATAACCGTTCATAAATTAGCCAGCTGGCTTCAATTAACCTCTTGGTGTTGCGATAAAGCGAATAAATGGAAAAGTCAAAACCATCAGCGATGCCTTGCTCCAATGAGTAGCTGAGCCATTCGAACAGAAAATTTTTGTATTTAAATAATTGGTCTTCATCATAAAGAAAGTTCAGTGTTTTAAGCGGCTGCATCAGTTCCTCAGCTGTTAAATAACGGCTATTGAAAAAGTAACAATATGTTTCATATTCGAGCAAATCTTCCGTTACACTGCTGTGCTTACTGATGAAGTCTTTTACTGCAGATACTTCCTTATTTGTTGCAAATGAAATTTCATAAAGTTCAACCAGGAGCCGGTAGAAAAAAAGTAAATCGGCAGGTGCATACTTTTGTTCAGATGAGTAATCTGATAGCATGAGTTCCATCCATTCATCCATAAAATACAGGTAATTGGAAACACTTTTGAGTTCGAAAAATCTTTTATAAAATGCGAAGGTAGGATGCATATTAATTTCGATACTTTTCATGAGCTTATTTTTAATTTAAAATTTATTTATCTTGCGTGAGGTATAACAAAAATATTAAAAAAATAAGTTACTCTAAATAGTTTTAGGTAAACTTATCAACATTTTTAATTATGAATGAACTGGATCGCCTTAAATTATTAATGGATATATTGGGTTTCAAAACCCAGAGAGATTTTGCTGCGGCATTAAATATTAAGGATGGTTCACTCTCTGATATATTACGCGGGCGTACTGGAATTTCTAACGCTATTAAAGATAGGCTGAATTTTAAGTTAAATATCAACATTGAATGGCTGGAAACCGGCGTAGGGGAAGCAGTAAAGAAAATCGGTCCGGTAATTTCTGAAATTAAGGAAGGTGTACCTTATTATGATATCAGTTTATCAGATACCGATACCCTGATTTTGATGGAAGAAAAGGCGGAGTATTTTGTAAATTATAAACCTTTTAACGATTGTACAGCCTATCTTCCGGTTTACGGCGACAGCATGTATCCCAGATATGCATCCGGTGAAATTATTGCTGTTCGTGAAGTAACAAATTACGATGTGCTGCAATGGGGAGAAGCTTATGTGGTGATGGCTGATGCGAAAGCCAACTACCTGCGGAGCATCAAAATGATTTATGAACATACCGACCGGAATAAACTGATTTTGCGTTCATCCAACCCCAACTTTAAAGGCGATACCATCATCGAAAAAAGCAACATCACTTCGCTATATATAATCAAGGGAAAAATCACCAGAAATTTAATTTAAACCGACATACCTTTTGGTAAATTCCATGGGTAGGGAAAGCAATTAGGATAAAGATTGATCAGGCAATAGGATAATCATTTATCTAATAAGCCATCAATAATTTCAAATTAACCTGTAAGCACTATTTTGTTGTTTGTATGATTTATGGCTATATTTATAAGGGTATATTGTACTCATGATGGCTGATGACTTAATTGACTTATTTAAAACCAAAATTTCATTGCTGCAAAATCAACCCTTATCTGGAGGAATTGTAGCCAAAAACCTTAGCATTAGTGATAATGGTAGTGGTGAGTTAATGCTATATGGCGATTTCACCATTACCTTAAAAGTGCTTGATCTCACTACGGGTGGTGCGCCTAATTTAAACAGCCTGATGACTTTTACCCAGCAGGTGATAACCTCCAAATTAAGGGGCGGCGGGTATAAGAGTGGCGTTATTTATTTTGAATATAATTCATCAACTAAGTCATTTAATTTTCGAAAAAATCATACATATTCTATCCGCTATAATTTTAGTTGTAATGCTAGTGTTGTGCAGATAAATATGCTAAGTCAATTAAAGGGAAATGATTTTGTATTGGCTGTAGTAGATAGTATTGGCTATCAGTTTACTGATCAATATGGGAAAAAGCACAATTCAGGGGGACTTGCCCAAAGAGATGGAGGGCCAGCAGTTGTAAGTTACAATGAATGGAGGAAAAATAAATATATAGGTGTACACGAGTTTTTTCATACGCTAGGTTTGGGGGACATTGAAGATGTTAGTAAAAAGGGCCGATTAATGTACCATTTAGGAGATAACACTAGTTATAATATATCTGATAATGAAAGAGGAGATATGATGAATTTTCTTATGCGAAATATTAGTGATATGACAAAAGGTACCTATTCATATACAAACTTAAATTATAACACCTTAAATTTATTGAGCAGATTTTTAAAAGATACAACGAATGGTTTCAAATACAATAAAGCTAAGTTTAGGTAGCATTCTATTTTTTTTATTTGTTGCTTGCTTAAATGAAAACAAAATAAACATAAAAGCACAAAAAAAAAATAGCTTGCCAGATTCTTGCAGGTATGATGCCTATGATGCCAGGCAAATAATTTCTAACCTCAGTTGCTATAATTGCCATATCAGGAGAGGTGGAAGGTTAAATAACATACTATCATTTGATGAGCTTGCGACTATGGACAGTTCAAAACTTGTAAATTTTGTTTTTATCAAAAGACATAACGGTAACTATAGTATGAAGGGAGCATTCAAGACAAACCGAATGGACACACTAAGTGATTGTGAAATAAAAAATGCAATTCATTATATAAAAGATTATGGTAGAGATATTCCAATGCCTTAGCCAATAATCGTTATGGCTTCTAAAATGATAAGACTAGGTGGGGTAAGCAAAATAAAATATGATTCGTTACCTTAAAGTTTAAACTTAATTATAAAAAGAATGAATTTTTGATTATACCTAATATTTAGGTATTGATTTTTTTTCTTACATTCGTGTATGATTAATCCAATGGCTTATGAAAAAGTTATGTTTAATCATCCCTCTTTATCTTATCCCGTTTTTCGTTTTTGCTGAATATGGCTGTCTTGTTCCCGGATATCCGGAATTGCTTACTCATCAGAGTAATCCGCCAGGCGGAACATTTTCAAACACGCCAGGTGAAATTTATCCTGAAGCCAATTGTGCCTGGACACTGGATATGTCAATGCCTTCTGCTGGTTGCGTTGGTCATGGTAAAGCCGGTAAAAAAGGTACCTATTACCAGGCATGCCCAATTGATGATTTTATTCCCTTATTATTTATATTTACCGCAGGAATATCTTTTTTAACCATAAGTAAAAGGCTTCTGCCATTTAAAAATGAAAATATCCATTATCACGGTCATTTATAACGGGGAGGCTTATCTGAAAGAGTGTATTGCATCAATTGTCAATCAATCTTATCCCGATATTGAATATATTATCGTAGATGGCGGATCAACAGATGGAAGCCTTCAGATTATTGAAACCTATCAATATGCTGTAAAACATTTTATTTCTGAACCTGATCGTGGATTATATGATGCCATAAATAAAGGTATTCAGATGGCATCAGGAACAGTAATCGGTATTTTAAATGCTGACGATATGCTGGCTGACCGTCATGTGATTAAACATGTAGCTGCGAAGTTTTCCGAAAATCCTGAAATAGATGCCATTTATGGCGATCTTCATTATATTAAACCGGTTAATAACCAGGTTTTAAGAAGATGGAAATCGAAACAGGCTGATGAAAAAGATATTGCAAAAGGCTGGATGCCGGCTCATCCTACATTGTACATCAAAAAAGAACTTTTTCTCCGGTATGGACATTATG
This sequence comes from Pedobacter sp. GR22-10, assembly GCF_026239715.1. Lineage (NCBI taxonomy): Bacteria > Pseudomonadati > Bacteroidota > Sphingobacteriia > Sphingobacteriales > Sphingobacteriaceae > Pedobacter > Pedobacter sp. GR22-10. Next base: position 903,609 of record NZ_JAPIVR010000002.1, on the reverse strand, counting down.
CACTTGACTTGGGTACTGCCGCAGATTATGATCTCATCCTGCGGTATTTTTTTGTTCACCAGTTAAAAGCCGTTTACCTGCCAATGCTGATGGTGAATATGAGGACCGGAGGGGTTAGCAATAAAAATTTAATGAATTTAATGGCGGCATTGAAGAATGATTATAAAGCTTTAAAAAGAAATAGAATCCCGAATCCATTAATGGTATTATGGCGGAAAAAAGTATCTAAAATTATTCAATACCTGTAATCTTTGCGCCTGTAATCAAAATTAAAAACAAATTTTATGTGATATATTAAAAAATTAAGTTTCAACCCGGCAATTATTACGGTATAGCGGTTAAGTTATTGTAAAGTAAATGATATGATTACCCGTAAAGAACAAAAAGAACAGGATTGTCTACAATCATTGGCTATATTTGTTAAAATAGTTCCCCGTTTTGTTCAAAAATTTTTTAATAACTGCTCCAGAAGTATTCTATTGTGCAATATTTTTATTGGCACTGCTCCTGGTCATATTGAGTATTCCTTCTATCATTCATGCTTCACTGAAATATAAACTTTTTGATGTGAGCGATCTGCATCGTAAAAATCATGCAGAAAATATATCAAGGCTGGGTGGATTGTCAATCGTTTCTATTTTTACTATCTGTACCTTATTGTTCTCCGCATTGATCAATTTTGAGGAGGCTAATTATTTAATTGTTTCCTGTATTATCCTGGCGGGCCTGGGCCTAAAAGATGATGTTTATGGTATCAATACCAGTACAAAATTTTTGCTGCAATTGGTTGTTGCCGCCATACTTGTTTTTTTTGGTGGTTTCCGGCTTACCAGTCTGTATGGTGTATTAGGAATCAATGAAATCAATTACCTGGGCGGGGGAATATTTTCCATCATCCTGATTATTTTTTTAAACAATGCCTTTAATCTGATTGACGGGATTGATGGCCTGGCAGGTACCATTGGCATCCTGGCCAGTCTGAGCTTTGGTATCTGCTTTGCCATCATGGATGAGTTGCCTTATGCATTTATTGCTTTTGCCCTGGCAGGTGCCCTTGCCGGCTTTTTAAGGTATAACTGGTTTCCGGCTAAAATATTTATGGGCGATACCGGCGCACTGATTATTGGTTTAACCACAGCTGCACTAGCCATTAAATTTATAGAGTTAAATAAGTTTACAGGCCTGAATACACCAGCGTTTTATTCGGCACCAGCCATTGCTGTATCTATTTTAATTGTTCCGATTTTTGATTCACTCCGCATATTTACCGTTCGTATTTTAAAGAAAAAATCACCTTTTCTTGGTGACCGGAATCATATTCACCACCGGCTGGAAGACCTCGGTTTTAAACCGGATAAAATTGTTATGCTAACTGTAATTCTGAATTTCAGTGCCATGTGTTGTACCATGATTTTGCAACACCTGGGAAGCTTCCTCCTGATATTTCTTTTAATCGGCATCTGCATGGTATTCAATTTACTGATCTCAAGACAGCTTTCAAAACGAACTGATTAAACAGACAAAAATAAAATGAACGTAGAGCATATGATGGGGCTATAATCTGGAAATAAACATTAATTTTGCCCTCTAAATTTTTAATATGAGGCTTGCGATAAATGGTTTCGGGAGAATAGGCAGAACTTTTTTGCGTTTGGCATTGCTTGAGGGCTTTGAGGTAGTAGCCATCAATGACCTGGCTGATGCCAAAGCCATGGCCCATCTTTTTAAATATGATTCTGTACATGGTGTTTTTAATGGCGAAGTAGCCTCGAAACCTGATGCACTGGTTATTGATAAACTTACCATTCCTGTTTTTTCCATTAAAGAAGCTGAAGAATTACCGTGGTCTGCCCTTAGGGTTGACCTCGTAATAGATTGCACCGGGAAAAACCTGACAACAGACACGGCAGGACAACACATTAAGGCCGGCGCCAGGCAGGTATTAATTTCAGCACCTGCAGCAGATGATATTCCAATGGTGGTACTGGGCGTAAATGATGATCAGATTGACCTTAAAAGTGAAATCTTATCTAATGCCAGCTGTACGACCAATAATATTGCGCCCATGATAAAAATCCTGAATGATCATTGGGGTGTTGAAGAAGGCTATATCACTACCATTCACTCTATGACAGGTGATCAGAACCTGCATGATTCCAATCATAAAGATTTGCGCCGGGCAAGGGCTGCATCTTCATCCATAATCCCCACTACTACAGGTGCGGCGAAAGCCATTACTCACATCTTTCCAGAGTTGGATGGCTGTTTAGGCGGAGCTGGAATAAGGGTTCCGGTGTTGAACGGATCACTGACTGATTTTACCTGTTTATTAAAAAAGAAAACCACCATCAGTGAAATTAATGCTGCATTTAAAAGTGCTGCAGCGAATGAACTGGCCGGTGTAATTGAATATACTGAAGATCCGATTGTATCGGTAGATATTATCAATAATCCGCATTCCTGCATTTTTGATTCGCTTTTAACTTCTATTGTTGGCGATATGGTAAAGGTGGTGGGCTGGTATGATAATGAATTTGGCTACAGTTCACGCCTGGTTGATATTGTAAAGAAAATAAACCAGTTGAACGAATATAATTAACAATTGGTTTCCCCCTGGTTCTTCAATATTATTATTCAGGCTTGAGTATTATGATCAAGCCTGAATGATTTACCAGTTTAATCCACTCAGTGCTTTTTTATATTTTGCTTCATCAAATTTATACAGGTCAGGTGCTTTATAGGCACCGCCTCTTCGCTGCTGGTCAAGTTTAATGAGGATATCGTAACGCATCATTTTTCTATAAAAATTCCCACGGTTTAGTTTTTCTCCGAGAATAGCCTCATAAAGTCCCTGCAATTCAGGAAGTGTAAAAGTTTCAGGAAGTAAATTATAGCCGATAGGTTTATAACTGATATGTTCCCTTAAGGTGCTCAATGCTTTTTTGATGATTGTTTCATGGTCCATTACCAATCTGGGAAGGGCATTAACCGGCATCCATTCACAACGGTCGGTGAAGTTATCAGGTACCGGTTTTACCTTGGTCTGGTCAACCAATGCATAATAACCGATGGTAATAAAACGCTGCTTATGCCACAGGTCATCAGGATAATCCTTAAAATATTCTTCAGATCGGTTGAGGTCTCCAAACACACAAAAATTATTCAGAAATATTTTATCGGCACCACTTCTTTCATATAAAATTCTTTTTGCTGCATCATCAATACTTTCATCCTTTTGCAAATATCCACCAGGTAAAATCCAGTTTTCTTCCTCTTTAAGCTTCAGCAATAACACATTTAACTGGTTGTTCAGAAAGCCGAATACCACACTGTCTATTGAAATATGAGGGATTGAACTTCGCCATAACTCCACACTTTTATCTTTAATATCCTGATTGATCATAGGTTTATTTTATATGAATTAATGACTTCTAAAATTAATAATTTGTTTTTCTTAATTAAACATATTAATATTGCTTCATAATGAAGCAATGATAAATATGCTGATTTACGCTAACCAATATCGCTTTCCTTCATTTTTTTGCTGAAAAACTACTTTAAAAATTACATACTTAATCCGAGTTGGCTATGAGCACCCTAAAGAGTACCCTGATGTTAGTACTTTCCGTATTATACATTTCGTCTTATGCGCAAGAAAAAATAAAAAGAGATTCCATTCCTCAAAAGAAAATTGGCGAGAAAAAAGAAGAAGATAATAGAAACGTCATGCTGAACGCAGCAAATAATACTGGTCCGAGGGATGTTAATATCGGTTTGCCATCAACGGTAGGCGGCATTACCATTCAGGAAAATAACCTGCCTGTCGTTTACTTTTTCTGGCCTGAATTGCCTAACAGAACCTGGCGCCAAAGTGTGAGCCTGCAAAAAACAGGTTTATTAAAAATAGGAGAATCAGTGATTACCACAGGTGATTTGGGTTTTGCGGTTAATTCCTATACAAAACTGGGTACACCAAAATTAGAAGTTGTTGGTAATTTATCTGGCAGCCATTATGGTTGGTTAAAAGGGGATGTAAATGTTTCGGGGCCAATATCAAATGGTTGGTCATATGTAGCTGGCATTTACCAAAACTATGATCCCAATTCTTTTGATGTGCAATTTTCCAATTATTCGGATAAAACACAAATTTATCGTGCCGGCTTAACCAAACGATTCAAAAAAGATAAAGGTGAGATCAGTTTTCTGTATAAATATGCCAATTCCATTTCGTTAACCAATTATGCCGTGTTTAAATATAAAGAAAACGGGCAGGTTGAAGAGCTGGATAACTTTCGAATTGGCAGGGATTCTTACATCATCAATGATGGGATCATGAAGTTTAAGGATATCCGTACAGGTGCGTTTTCTTTTAAGAATGAAGGTGGAAATGATGCTGCATCAAGCTCTCACAGCTTTGATGTGCTTGGAAATTATAAACTTAAGAACGACTGGAAATTTAATTTTAGTACACGTTTAAGATTTGCGAAAGCCACAACATTAACCAATATTCCATTAGGCATTCTTCAGGCCGGCTCCAATGATGGTTTTTCATATGTAAGTAACGGACAGGCTTACACCGGAAATGTCAATTCAATGCTGGGCTTATCTACCCCTAAAACGCCTACACAAACTTTTCTTTCAAGATTTGAATTAACAAAAAAAGTAAATGACCACAATTTAAGACTGGGGTTAACCGAATATTATTATAATGTGGATCAATACACTTCCAGCCGGTCATTCTATTATCAAACCGTTTCAGCTAACCCGGAAAAGCTGGTACGGAATACACCAGGCGGAACTTCAAATACAGATGCCGATGGTTTTTACAACTATAATGTTGGCGGAGAATATCATGATGGCTATGAAAATAAATTGTCTACCTATTTTTCAGACAACTGGAGCATTTCAGATAAATTCTCTCTCAACTATGGCATTAATTTAAGATACCAGAAATTAAGCGGAAATTATTACCAAACACCACGTACCGCAGGCTTTGTATTCGATCCTACACAAACAAGCCCGATTGATAACAACTGGTTCCATTTTGGGGGATCAGTAAATGCCGTTTACAAAATTACCAATAGGCTTGGCTTACTGGCTGATTTTACCTATGCGGAGAATAACGGCCGACTGGAAAGCTATTCAGGTGCGGTAGTGCCAAACATGTCTAAAACTAAAAGTCCGCTGGGTGCTTTTGGTATCTACTATAATCACGATAAATTTAGTGTCGTTTCTCAGGCTACTTATTTAACCAGAAACAATTACTTCTCTCGTTTAAACCTGGTGAATCCCGGTAATGCCAGCGAGTCGCAGGTGGCGACAGTAAACTATGACATACAAACATTGGGTTGGACTACCGACATTGTAGCCAATCCGTTTAAAGGTTTCAATATCCACTATCTCGTTACTTTTCAAAATCCAATTTATAAGAATTACAACTTCACCGCCTTTGGAAATAACTACTCATACGATAATAAAAACGTACTGGAGATTTCTAAAGTGTTAATGGAGATTGATCCAAGTTATACCTACAAAGATTTTAAAGTTTGGGCCAGTTTTCGCTATTTCAGCAAGCAATTTGCTAACTTAACCAATGCACTTTACTTTGCTGCACGCTGGGAAACCTTTGGCGGTATAAATTATAAAGTGAACAAGCATTTTGACTTCGGTGTAACTGCAGTTAACTTCTTAAACCAGACCGGTGCGAAAGGTACCATTAACGGTGCCGAGTTAATTACAGATGCATCTGCTTATTACAACCAGATTTTAGTAGGTTCCTATATCCGTCCGTTTACCGTTGAAGCCTCATTAAATTTCAGATTCTAACCAAATGAAGAAAATTACAGTAACCCTGTCCATAGCCCTGTTGACGAATTTTTCATTAACTGCGCAACAGTTCTCCATCGTTAAAAATAACCGTGGTGCCATGCTTGGCTATTCCACCAGTTCGGGTGTTAAAATATTATCGGTTAACGGATTAAAGTTTAAAGATCTAAATCAAAACGGCAAACTAGACCGGTATGAAGACTGGCGTTTAACCGCAGATGAAAGGGCAAAAGACCTGGCTTCAAAAATGACGGTAGAACAAATTGCCGGCTTAATGCTTTACAGCAGGCACCAGGCATTGCCGGCAGGCGTAGCCGGATACAATATGGGTACTTACGGTGGTAAGGTGTTTCCGGAGAGTAAGGCGAAGGCATCAGATTTAACTGATCAGCAAAAGCTTTTTTTAAAAAAGGATAACCTGCGCCATGTCTTGTTAACCAGTGTGCAAACGCCGGAAATTGCAGCCACCTGGAATAACAATGTTCAGGCTTTTGTTGAAGGCATTGGTTTAGGCATCCCGGCAAATAACAGTTCGGATCCGCGGCATACCGCAATAGCCACAAGTGAGTTTAATGCTGGTGCGGGTGGTAAAATTTCCATGTGGCCTGATGGTTTGGGCATGGCGGCAACCTTCGATCCGGAAATTGTGGAACAGTTTGGTCAAATCGCAGCGAAAGAATACAGGGCCCTTGGCATTGCAACGGCATTGTCTCCCCAGATTGACCTTGGAAGCGAACCCCGCTGGTATCGCATTGCAATGACTTTTGGCGAAAGCCCGTTATTAACCACAGATATGGGGCGCGCCTACATTGATGGTTTTCAAACTTCTTATGGAAAAGATGAAATTAAGGATGGCTGGGGTTATCAAAGTGTAAATGCAATGGTAAAACACTGGCCAAGTGGCGGGGCAGAAGAAGGGGGAAGAGACGGGCATTGGGCTTATGGAAAATTTACGGTTTACCCCGGCAATAATTTGCAGCAACATATTGATCCCTTTGTAAATGGTGCTTTTAAACTAAAAGGAAAAACAGCAAAAGCATCAGCAGTAATGCCTTATTATACCATCACTTTTGATCAGGATAAAAAGTATAAGGAAAATGTAGCCAATGGCTTCAGTAAGTATATAATTACCGATTTATTGAGAGATCAATATGGCTATGATGGCGTAGTATGTACCGATTGGCTCGTTACTGGTGATGAAGGAAAAACGCCAAATCTTTTTGCCGGTAAACCCTGGGGTGCCGAAGCTTTAACCATTGCCCAGAGACATTATAAAGTTTTAATGGCAGGCGTAGATCAGTTTGGCGGTAATAATGATCAGAAACCTGTTTTGGAAGCCTATCAAATGGGCATAAAAGAATACGGCGAAAAATTTATGCGGGCCCGTTTTGAAAGGTCTGCCGTGCGCTTACTTAAAAACATATTCCGTGTCGGGCTTTTTGAAAACCCTTACTTAAATGTAGCCGAAACCAAAGCAATTGTTGGCAATGCTGAATTTATGAAAGCAGGATATAACGCACAGTTAAAATCTGTTATACTGTTAAAAAACAGTGCTAACGTACTTCCGGTAAAAACAAAACAAACGGTTTATATCCCCAAAATATACACAGCGGCCACCAAAGACTGGTGGGGCATTTATACGGCTGCAAAGTTTGAATACCCGGTTAATATAGAACTGGTTAAAAAATATTACAACGTAACAGATGTACCTGATCAGGCAGATTTTGCTATCGTATTTGTAAGCAGTCCGCAAAGTGCTGAAGGTGGTTATGATATCAACGATCGCAAGAGTGGCAGTAATGGTTATGTGCCCATCAGCTTGCAATACGGAACCTATACTGCAGAAAGTGCCAGATCCAAAAGCATTGCTGCCGGCGATCCTGTAATCGACCCAACTATTAAAGACCGGAACTATAAGGACAAAACGGTTACTGCATCCAATACCATGGATTTGCGGACCATTCTCGATACCCGCGAAATGATGAAAGAAAAACCGGTTATCGTTTCAGTTACCGCATCAAAACCGATGATTTTTAATGAGTTTGAGAAAAGTGTAAATGGCATTGTACTGAATTTTGGTGTTTCCACACAAGCTGTTTTAGATATTATTTCAGGCAAAACTGAACCATCAGGTTTGTTGCCTTTGCAAATGCCGGCAAATATGGCAACTGTGGAAAAACAGAAAGAGGACGTCCCCTTTGATTTAATTCCACATCAGGATACAGATGGGAACCGCTATGATTTTGCTTATGGCTTAAACTGGAAAGGCGTAATCAAAGATGCAAGAACAGAAAAATATAAAAAATAACGAACAGAAATTTTATGCTGATGCTATCTCATTTAAGATAGTGCTTTGAAATTTAGATTGACAATAACAAAATAGAATCCCATGAAAAATAAAATCCCCTTATTACTACTTACCGCCCTTGGATTTTCTTTCTCCATTCAGGCACAGGAGGTTATAAAACTTTATAACGGCAAGGCGCCAGGGTCTGAAAACTGGAAGCAGAAAGAAGCACAGGTTTATTCCGAGCTCTTTAAAACAGAAGTGGTTTACAATGTGACTGATCCCTCGGTTCTGGTTTATAAAGTGCCTGAAGGTGTGAAAAATACAGGTACAGCCATGGTAATTGCACCTGGTGGTGGTTTCCAGAGTTTATCCATCAACAGGGAAGGGATAGATTTAGCCAAAAGATTGAGTGAAAAGGGAATTACTGCTTTTGTTTTAAAATATCGTTTACTCGAAACCATTTCGAATGATCCTGCAAAAGAAATGATGGATAAACTGAAAGACCGGGCTGCTTTCGAAAAAAGTACTGCACCGTTAATTGAAATGTCGTCACATGATGGAAAAAAAGCCCTTCAGTACGTTTATGAAAATGCGTCCAGATATGGTATTAAAACCAATCAGATTGGCATTATTGGCTTTTCCGCAGGCAGTACTGTTGCCATGCAAACCGTATTGAACAATAACGGCAACTTCGTTCCAAATTTTGCGGCGTCCATTTATGGTGGTGTTTCTGCAGCACTGTTACAAAAGCCTTTACCTAAACTCAGCACTCCTTTATTTGTATGTGCCGCAACAGATGATCAGCTAAAACTTGCACCCAGAAGTATTCAGTTGTATAATAAATGGCTGGAAGGTGGTTACCCGGCAGAGTTGCACATATATGAAAAGGGTGGTCATGGCTTCGGAATGGGAAAGCAAAATCTGCCTGTTGATAGCTGGGTTGACCGGTTTGAAGACTGGTTAAAATATCACAAATTATTAAACTAATCATAGCCAAATAGATAAAATATGAAAAAGCATCACGTAAATCAGACTTTAAAGCTATCGCTGATGGCAGCATTGGTATTTTCAAATCTCTCCTGGAAAAATGCATCCCCGAAACACACAGAAAAACCACTTAGGATTACCATAAATGGTTTTACTTTCGAAGATTTAAACAGAAACGGAAGGTTAGACAAATATGAAGATTACCGTTTACCGGTCAGTGAGCGCATTGATGATTTGATCAGCAAAATGACTGATGAAGAAAAAGCATCTATGTTAATGGGCACAGGCATGCCTGGTTTTGATGGTTTAACACCAGTGGTTGGTGCAATAGAAGGTCGTGTTCCGGGAGCAGCCGGTGGCACCTATGCCATCAAGCGTTTAGGGATTCCGGAAATTATTGTAGCCGACGGCCCTGCCGGATTACGCATTAAACCCATTCGTGAAAAGGATAAGAACACCTATTACTGTACAGCTTTTCCGGTGGGCACTGCGCTCGCCTCTACCTGGAACCCGGCATTAATCCAGATTGTTGGTAAAGCCATGGGAAATGAAGTGAAAGAATATGGGGTAGATGTGCTGCTGGCTCCTGCCTTAAATATTCACCGCAATCCTTTAAATGGCCGGAATTTTGAATACTACTCCGAAGATCCATTAGTGTCTGGTAAAATTGCTTCAGCCATGGTAAATGGCATCCAGTCTAACGGTGTAGGGACATCCATTAAGCACTTTGCCGCTAATAATCAGGAAACCAATCGCCTTTCTATTAATGAACACATTACCGAAAGAGCCATGCGTGAACTTTACTTAAAAGGCTTTGAAATTGCTGTTAAAGAATCCAATCCCTGGACGGTGATGTCATCTTATAACCTGATTAACGGAACTTATACTTCAGCAAGAAAAGATTTGTTAACGGATATTCTTCGCGATGAATGGGGCTTTAAAGGAATTGTAATGACGGATTGGTTTGGCGGTTACGCCGGATTTAGTTCACTGCAAGGTGGTACCAGTAATGTTGTTGCCCAGCTTGAGGCAGGAAATGATTTATTAATGCCCGGCCTCCCTGCACAGAAAAAAGCCATTCTTGAAAATATGAAAAATGGTAAACTTTCAAAAGCTGTAGTAGAAACAAACATTAAGAGAATTTTGGAGCTGGTCTTCAAATCTCCAACCATGGCGAAATATAAATATACTGATCACCCGGATTTAAAAGCTAATGCTGAGGTGACCAGGAGTGCGGCTGCCGAAGGCATGATTTTGTTGAAAAATAATGATCATTTATTGCCTTATCAGGCCAAAGGAAAATCAATTGCAGCTTTTGGGGTAACCTCATACGATTTCATCTCGGGCGGAACCGGAAGTGGTGATGTGAATGAAGCTTATACGGTTTCCTTGATCGAGGGGCTGGAAAAGGGCGGCTATAAATTGGATGATGAGCTTAAAACGTTATACACGCCATTTGCAGCAAAAGAAAAGGCAGCAGAATTGGAAAGCCGTAAAAAACGGGGAATTCTGGCATTGCCGCAAAGATTGCCCGAGCTGGATTTAAATAAAGAGCTGATTGCAAAAAAGGCAGCATCGACTGAACTGGCGGTGATCACCATCGGAAGAAATTCTGGTGAGGGAGGCGATCGTACTGTAGATAATGACTTTAACCTGGCTGCGGATGAGGTAAACCTGATGAATAATGTAACTGAAGCTTTTCATGCAAAAGGCAAAAAAGTGGTGGTAATTTTAAATATTGGCGGCGTGATTGAAACGGCCAGCTGGAAAGATAAAGTAGATGCCATCTTATTGTCCTGGCAGCCTGGTCAGGAAGGTGGAAACTCTGTAGCTGATATTTTTAGTGGTAAAGTAACACCTTCAGGGAAATTAACCATGACTTTCCCGGTGAAATATGAAGATACGCCCTCAGCCAAAAACTGGTTGGGTACACCTGCATCCAACCCTGAAAACGTAACTTATGCCGAAGGTATTTATGTAGGCTACCGTTATTTTAATACCTTCAAAGTAAAACCATCTTTTGAGTTTGGTTACGGATTATCTTATACCCGTTTTGAATATGCCAACCTAAAATTAAGCAGCAAAACTTTCGAAGGAAAATTGACGGCTTCAGTTACCGTTAAGAACACGGGAAAGGTTGCCGGGAAGGAAATTGTACAACTCTATCTTTCAGCACCACATCAAAACGTTGATAAACCGGTGGAAGAGTTAAAAGCATTTGCTAAAACAAAGTTGTTAAAACCTGGTCAGTCAGAAACTGTGCAACTTACACTGTCTCCAAAAGATCTCGCTTCGTTTATGGAAAGCAGAAGTGCATGGGTAGCTGAAGCAGGAACCTATAAAGTTAACATTGGTACCTCATCATTATCAATAAAACAATCTGCAGAATTTTCTTTGGCTAAAGAACTGGAAGTAGAAAAAGTACACAAAGCTTTTACATTAACCACACCGGTTAACGAACTGAAAAGTAAATAAATTTAAGGCAGTCATAGAATCCTTTTCATGGGATTTTATGACTGCTTTTTCAAAAAGATGCATTATTCGCTCATCTACCATATTCCTGACATCCTCGTCAATACCACAATTTGCTGGTGATAATAAAAGTCATTAACAAAATTCTTACCTCAATTTTAATCAGGTTTCAAATGCTTTGCTAACTTTGCCAAGGCTCTTGAAAAACATCCTTGTATTTGCCTTGTAAGTAAGTACAACACTTTTGTTAAAGTAAAATATGGTTAAATTCATTCTTCCTGAAGAAGTTCTCCCGCTAAGAAGCCTGATGTTGAGAAATGGTAAGCCATTGAATGAATGTGTTTTTGATGGAGATCAAGCCTATGATACCTTTCATCTCGGTTACGTGAAAGATGATCAAATCCTTTCTGTAGCTACCTTTATGCGGAATGATTTTTTTCCGGAAGATGGTGAAGGTTATCAACTCCGCGGAATGGCTACACATCCTGATTATGGTGGCCGGGGTTACGGCGCAGCATTAATTCATTTTGCGGTCGAATATCTGAAAGAATATCATACCGATTACCTTTGGTGCAATGCAAGATCTGCCGCTGTAACTTTCTATAAAAAAATAGGCTTTATCAATGAATCACCTGAATTTGACATTCCAGGTATTGGTTTCCATTATGAAATGCGACTAAAACTAAAATAATATATAAACATGAAAACAATCGATCAGTTAAATTTTAAAGATAAAAAAGCGCTTATCAGGGTAGATTTTAACGTGCCTCTTGATGAAGAATTTAAAATTACCGATGATAAAAGAATGCGTGCGGCATTGCCAACCATCACTAAAATTTTAAATGATGGCGGTTCTGTTGTGTTAATGTCTCACCTGGGCAGACCAAAAGATGGCCCTACTAACAAATACTCTTTAAAACATATTCTGGGCGATTTATCGCGGATGCTTGATCTGGAAGTGAAATTTGCTGCCGACTGTATTGGTGAAGATGCTGTTAACCAGGCAAAAAATCTTTTTCCGGGTGAAGTGCTGTTATTAGAAAATCTCCGCTTTTATAAAGAAGAAGAAAAAGGCGATGTAGCTTTTGCCGAGAAATTATCTCAACTGGGTAATGTGTACGTGAATGACGCTTTTGGTACAGCTCACCGTGCACATGCTTCAACTTCAATTATTGCCCAGTTTTTCCCTGATGCGAAATACTTTGGCTATTTAATGGCTTCGGAAGTAGAAAATGCAGAGAAAATCTTAAACCATGCAGAACGTCCTTTTACTGCGATTATGGGCGGCGCAAAAGTTTCGGATAAAATCTTATTAATCGAAAAGTTACTGGATAAAGTAGATAACCTGATCATCGGTGGCGGTATGGCCTATACTTTTGCTAAGGCACAAGGTGGCGAAATTGGTACTTCGCTTTTGGAAGCGGATAAGCAAGAACTTTCATTGGAGTTAATGGAGAAAGCAAAAGCTAAAGGCGTAAATTTAATTTTGCCTGTAGATACGGTAATCGCTGATAAGTTTGCGAACGACGCTAATAAGAAAGATGTAGATTCAGGTCAGATTCCTGCTGATTGGATGGGATTAGATATCGGTCCGAAATCAGTTGCATTATTTCAGGATGTGATTAAGAACTCTAAAACTTTATTATGGAATGGTCCGATGGGTGTTTTTGAAATGGAAAATTTCCAGGTCGGTACAAAAGCAGTGGCTGATGCTGTGGTGGCTGCTACAACCGAGAATGGTGCCTTTTCATTAATTGGGGGTGGCGACTCTGCTGCTGCAATTGCTAAATTCGGTATGGAAGATCAAGTTAGCTACGTATCAACAGGTGGCGGTGCTTTATTAGAATATATGGAAGGTAAAGAATTACCTGGCGTTAAAGCAATTAACGAATAGTTAATTTGGTTATCGGATGAATAATATGTTATGTTCATCCGATAACTATTTAAAAATCTGGCTTAGCTTCGTTCTCTTTAACACACTCATCCCTTCTCATTTCGCTTAGCTCCAAAGACAATTTCTTTTAATCATCTAGAATAAGAAATAAGATGCATGGTCTTGTACTTTCTCTCATTCCTTATATAGTGATATTTGACAGATGTCATAAGGGGGAAAAATAAAATTCCTATAAGTTTTTTATCTATTATTTCTTTGGATTTAATTTTATGGAAAAAAGCCTGGGTATAAGATCTAAATAAAATTTCTAAGGTATTATTTAAATCGTTGGTCTTGAAATGACCTCAAGTAAGGATTACTAATATCATTTCGCTTCAAAGTAATAATTACGGCCATAAAATTATATAGAAGTTTAATCTGAATTTCCATCAAAAAAAATATCTTCCAATCGATATTGACCAGGATCATTTAGCCAATTTGTAGCCTTACTCATGCATTTCGGAATTAATTAGCCTAAATTTGGAGCTGAGAATTAATTTTTGGGCTTGCTTCCCACTTCAATAAACCAATGTTTTTAAAGTGCTGATTATTAGTGTTTATAGTATGTTATGTGTATTGCTCAACATATTTTTTGATTCAATGAGTATGCTTTAATGTAACAAAAAAGATGTTGAAAACTTTTTTGTGGTAAAATGTGGTAAAAAGTGGTAGAACTCTTTACTTTTACACTAGATAAAAAGTGTAGATACCACTATGACCCAACTTTTAGGAGAATTCGATTGTAAACTTGACGCAAAGGGACGCCTTATGGTACCCGCTGCGCTTAAGAAGCAATTGCCTGATGCCGAGAAGGAAGGGCTTATTATTAACCGTGGTTTCGAAAAAAATCTGGTGATCTATCCTAAGAATGTTTGGGATGCCGTTGTGGCCGATCTGGCCAAGCTAAATATTTACGATCAGGAAAACCGCGCTTTTGTTCGGGCTTTTACCCGTGGTGCCACCGAGCTTTCGCTTGATGCGGCTGGTCGTGTATTGCTGCCTAAATCATTGGTAGAGTATGCGGGTATTGGTAGTGATCTGGTCTTAGCTTGTCAGTTAGACCGGATTGAGGTTTGGGATAAAAAATCTTACGAAGATATTTTTGATGACGTGCCTGCAAACTTTGCAGATCTTGCTCAAAAGGTAATGGGTAACAAGAAAGGAGGCATTGATGGAGAATAATTACCATGTTCCGGTGATGTTGCAACCTTGTATTGAGGGGCTTAATATTAATCCTGACGGGGTTTATGTTGATGTTACTTTTGGTGGTGGCGGGCATTCGAGAGAAATTTTAAAGCACCTCAGTGATAAAGGTAAATTGATTGCTTTTGATCAGGATCCTGATGCGCAACAAAATATTCCGGATGATAAACGATTGGTTTTTATCGATCAGAATTTCGGATTTCTAAAAAATAATCTTCGTTTAAACGGTGTAAGGCAGGTTGATGGCATTTTGGCTGATTTAGGGGTTTCATCTCATCAGTTTGATGTTCCTCAGCGTGGGTTTTCGATCCGGCACAATGCCGATCTGGATATGCGGATGGATCAGCACCGTCATTTAACGGCTGCAGAAGTGTTAAATACTTATACTGAAGATAAGCTTCATAAAATTTTTGGGATATACGGAGAGGTTAAAAATGCAAAATCATTGGCGCGTGCTATTGTAACTGCTCGTTTGGAAATGCCATTTACAGATATTGATAGTTTAAAGGCTGCTATTTCTGCCTACATCCCGAAAGGAAAAGAAAATAAATACCTGGCGCAGGTTTTTCAGGCTTTACGTATTGAAGTGAATGCCGAAATACAAGTGCTGGAAGATTTTTTACAGCAGGCTGCCGATGTTTTAAAGCCTGGTGGCAGACTGGTTGTGATGTCTTATCATTCATTGGAAGACCGGCCGGTAAAGAATTTTATGGCAAAAGGTAAATTTCAGGGAGAGGTTGAAAAAGATTTTTTTGGAAATCAACAGAAGCCTTTTAATGTGGTTACGCGTAAAGCTGTTGTAGCTTCGGATGAGGAAATTGTGCTGAACAACAGGGCTAGAAGTGCGAAATTGAGAATAGCAGAGAAGATATGAATAAGTTCAGGGAAGATATAGAAGAAGAGGAGATCGGACCTGAGCCGGAGCTAAAGGCTGCGCCTAAAAAACCAAAAACAGCTGAAGAAAAAATGGATAGTAATTCGTTTATCAGTAAGCTTTTTAATGATGGCTTGGTATCAAAAGAGGCGGCAACAGATGCTTTGCCTTATTTGTGTTTTCTGGCTTTTTTGGGGATGATTTACATTGCCAACAGCCACTTTGCGGTAAACAATGTTCGCCGTATTGATAAGTTAAATAAAGAAGTAAAAGAATTAAGATGGGAGTATAAATCGTTAAAGGCAGATCTGATGTTCAAGAGTAAGTTGACAGAAGTAGCCAAAAAGGTAGATACCCTCGGAATAAAGGAACTGATTGAACCACCAAAAAAAATAATTGTTAAAAGCGATGAATATTAGAGCAAACATCTTGCTTCGCGTATACCTGGCATTTGGCTTAATTGTGCTTTTTGCTTTTGCGGTGTTTTTACGCCTCGGTCAGGTGCAGTTTTTGCAAGGTAAAAAATGGAAGGCAATGGCTGATAGCCTGTCAACACGCTATGTTAATGTAGAGGCTACCCGCGGGAATATTTATTCTAACGACGGGAGTTTGCTGGCTACATCTGTTCCGGAATACGAACTTCGTATGGATATGTATGCAGGTGGAATTGCAGATGATAAGGTTTTCAATGAAAAGGTCGATTCTCTGGGGCTCAAATTGTCGCAGATTTTTAATGATAAAACTGCTAAGGATTATGCCCGGATGCTACGTAAAGGCAGGCAAGATAGCGCCAGGTATTTATTGATTCACCGTAAAGTGGGGTATGCCGATCTGAAAACGATCAGGACTTTTCCGCTTTATAACATTGGTAAATTCAGTGGTGGTTTAATTGCTGTGCAGCAGAACAAGCGAATTCTTCCGTTTCAGGCACTGGCTGCCCGTACCATTGGTTATAAAAATGAAAATGTAGCCAACGGTGTAGGTTTGGAAGGTGCTTATAAGGAGTATATCAATGGCGAAACAGGTAAGCGATTAATGCAGCGGATTGCCGGAGGCGTTTATATTCCGGTAAATGAAGAGGCTGAGGTGGCACCGAAAGATGGCGCGGATATTATCTCCACCATTGATGTGAATATGCAGGATCTGGCGCAGAGTGCGCTTGAAAAACAGCTGATTGCCTATGATGCAGATCATGGTGCGGTGATTGTAATGGAAGTGGCCACAGGAGAAATCAGGGCAGTAGCCAATTTCTCAAAAGTAGAAGAAGGTGTTTATAAAGAGAAGTTTAACTATGCCATAGCCGGTAATCAGGATCCTGGTTCAACTTTTAAACTGGCTTCCTATATGGCTTTGCTGGAAGATCAGTTAGTGGATACGAATACCATGGTAGGAACAGGAAATTATAAGATTCCTGGGCATATGATTAAAGATTCACATGGAAGTATTGGGGTTGTTACGGTTAAGAAAGCTTTTGAGCAATCATCAAATGCCGCAATCGCTTACCTGATTAATAACCGGTATGGTGAAAATCCAAAACGTTTTACGGACCATCTGTATAACTGGCATTTGAATGAAAAGCTGGAATTGCAGATTCCCGGAGAAGCAAAACCTGTTATTAAAAATCCATCAAATAGAAGCTGGGGGAAAATGACCCTCCCGCAAATGGCTTATGGTTATGAAATGCAGCTTACACCTTTAAAAATGCTGTCATTTTATAATGCGGTGGCCAATAATGGTAAATATATTGCACCAATTTTTGTAAAGGAAGTCAGGAGACTTGGAAATCCGATTGAACAATTTAAAGCCAGGGTGATCAATGATAAAATATGCTCGGATGTAACCTTAAGTAAAATAAAGAAAATGCTCGAAGGTGTGGTGACTGAAGGTAGTGGAAAGCAATATGTACGCAACCCTTTATATAAAATTGCAGGTAAAACGGGTACCGCACAGGTAGCGGATGCCAATAAAGGTTACAAAGCTAAAAAGCAATATCAGGCTTCTTTTGTTGGGTATTTCCCGGCCGATAAGCCTAAATATTCGATGATTGTCGTGATTAATGATCCCAGAGGTGGATATTATGGTGCCCTGGTTTCCGGACCGGTGTTTCGTGAAGTAGCTGACCGGATTTATGCCAGTGATATGCAGATGTACAATGATATGCCGACAAGATTAGTTGGGAACACTGGTAATCCACCAACAAAAGCCGGTCAAAGTAAAGCTACGCAAAAGGTATATAAATCATTTGGTTACAAACCGTTGTTTGCATCTAAATCGGAGTATTATAACATCATTGATACCAGTGCAGGAGCCGTTTACCAGGAAAATACAGAACGAAGAGGGGTCATGCCAAATGTTGCAGGAATGGGGTTGAAAGATGCATTATACCTTTTGGGTAATGCAGGCTTAAAAACGAAAGTGGCAGGTTCCGGTAAGGTCATCAGCCAGTCCATCGCCGCCGGCACTAAAGTAGGAAGAGGTTTAGGCGTACAGATAGAGTTGAATTAAATGATTGAATGATAGAATTTTGAATAAGTGAATGTTAGAGGCGATAGCCACATTCTTTTATTCTCTAATTAAATGAAATAATTGAATGATAGAATTTTGAATGAGTGAATGTTAGAGGCGATAGCCACATTCTTTTATTCTCTAATTAAATGAAATAATTGAATGATAGAATTTTGAATAAGTGAATGTTAGAGGCGATAGCCACATTCTTTTATTCTCTAATTAAATGAAATAATTGAATGATAGAATTTTGAATGAGTGAATGTTAAAGGCGATAGCCACATTCTTTTATTCTCTAATTAAGTGAAATAATTGAATGATAGAATTTGAATGAGTGAATGTTAAAGGCGATAGCCACATTCTTTTATTCTCTAATTCAATCCTTCTCTAATTAAAAAACAAAATGCAATTACAAGATTTACTATATGGCGTAACGATTAAAGAATTGGTTGGGAAAACCGATAGGGAAATCAATGCGCTCCACTTTGATTCACGCAAGGTTGGTAAAGACGATGTTTTTTTTGCAGTAGTGGGAACGCTGGCTGATGGCCATCAGTTTATAGCGCAAACTCTTGCGCAGGGAGCAACTGTAATTGTGTGTGAAAATCTTCCTGAAGTTCATGATTTTACCGTCACCTATATTAAGGTAGAAAATACGGCTGTAGCTTTGGGTATTATGGCAGGTCATTATTTTGGTAATCCTTCTGCCGATTTAAAGCTGATTGGCATTACTGGAACAAATGGTAAAACCACCATTGCCACTATTCTATTTAAATTATTTAAAGATTTAGGCTATAAAACCGGATTAATTTCAACGGTAGAAAATTATATCAATGATACCGTTATACCGGCAACACATACTACTCCAGATCCGATTGCGCTTAACCAGTTACTAAGTGATATGGTAAACGCCGGATGTGATTATTGTTTCATGGAAGTGAGTTCACATGCGGTTTCTCAACATAGAATTGAAGGTTTAAGCTTTTCAGGAGGTGTGTTTTCTAATCTGACCCATGATCACCTGGATTTTCACAAAACTTTTGAAAGCTATTTAAAGGCTAAGAAATCCTTTTTTGATATGCTTCCAAAGTCAGCCTTTGCACTGACCAACATTGATGATAAAAATGGTTTGGTGATGCTGCAGAATACAAAGGCGCATAAAAAAACTTATGCCTTGAAACAACTGGCAGATTTTAAAGCTAAAATTGTGGAGAACGGTTTTAGCGGATTGCACCTGG
This sequence comes from Pedobacter sp. GR22-10, assembly GCF_026239715.1. Taxonomy (NCBI): domain Bacteria; kingdom Pseudomonadati; phylum Bacteroidota; class Sphingobacteriia; order Sphingobacteriales; family Sphingobacteriaceae; genus Pedobacter; species Pedobacter sp. GR22-10. The sequence continues at coordinate 884,281 of NZ_JAPIVR010000002.1, read as the reverse complement.
ATATCGACAATGAAGATGTGTATTTCAAGTTGATTGGTTCATTCAATGCCTATAATTTATTGGCGGTATACGGAACAGCCATCTTGCTGGAACAGGATAAATTGAAAGTATTAACTTCTTTAAGTCGTTTAACCGGCGCTGAAGGTCGTTTTGATTATATTGTTTCTTCAGATAAAATTATTGGTATTGTAGATTACGCCCATACACCAGATGCGGTTCAAAATGTATTAGGCACAATTGCAGATATCCGCAAGGGAACAGAACAGGTAATTACGGTAATTGGTTGCGGTGGCGATCGGGATAAAACCAAACGGCCGGTGATGGCACAGGTGGCCTGCGATTGGAGTGATAAAGTGATTTTAACTTCTGATAATCCAAGAACGGAAGATCCTCAAAGTATTATTACAGAGATGGAAGCAGGTGTTTCACCTACCAATAAACGTAAAACCTTATCCATTTTAGACAGAAGGGAAGCCATTAAAACAGCCTGTCATTTGGCAAAAAGCGGTGATATTATCCTCATTGCCGGAAAAGGACATGAAAAATACCAGGAAATTAATGGCGTAAGGAACCATTTTGACGATAAAGAAATTTTACTAGCACAACTAAACCCGAACAGCTAATGTTATATTTATTATTCGAATACTTGCATAAGCATTATGACATTCCTGGATTAAGGTTGTTCCAGTATATCACTTTCCGTGCGTCGATTTCTATTATTTTGTCTTTGGTCATTACAACCGTTTACGGACGGAGGTTAATCGATTATCTCCACAAAAAACAGGTTGGAGAAACGGTTAGAAATCTTGGCTTGGAAGGGCAGATGCAAAAACAAGGCACTCCGACAATGGGAGGGATTATCATCTTGTTGGGGATTCTGATTCCAACTTTATTGTTTGCCAATATTTCCAATATCTATGTGATCCTGATGATCATTACCACCATTTGGATGGGTGCAGTTGGTTTCCTGGATGATTATATTAAGGTTTTCAAAAAAAATAAAGAAGGTTTAGCAGGCAAGTTTAAGGTTGTTGGGCAAGTAGGTTTAGGTTTAATTGTTGGTACGACGATGTATTTTCATCCCAATATTGTGGTGAGAGAAACGGTTCAGGATGATGTAAAAGTGACCTCGCCGGCCCCGATGGTATTGCGTCAGAAAGGGGAAACATTTTATTACACTCAGGATGTGAAATCGACCAAAACCAATATGCCTTTTTATAAGAATAATGAATTTGATTACGCAAAGGTATTGAAGTTTTTAGGTGGTGATTATCAAAAGTTTGCCTTCATCATCTTTTTGCTCATTACCGTTTTCATTATCACGGCGGTATCAAACGGAGCCAATATAACTGATGGGATAGATGGCTTAGCCACTGGAACATCCGCTGTCATCGGGATTACCTTAGGGATTTTGGCTTATGTTTCGGGTAACACGGTAATGGCCGATTACCTGAACATCATGTACATTCCAAATTCAGCAGAGCTGATGATTTTTGCAGGCGCATTTGTTGGGTCTTGTGTAGGTTTTCTTTGGTATAATTCTTATCCGGCTCAGATTTTTATGGGCGATACCGGAAGTTTGGCCATTGGGGGAATCATCGCTTCCTTCGCTTTAATGATCCGCAAGGAACTGTTGATTCCGGTTCTATGCGGCGTTTTTTTGGTGGAATTGGTGTCTGTCATTATGCAGGTATCGTACTTTAAATACACGAAGAAGCGGTTTGGAGAAGGCCGCAGGATTTTTCTGATGTCACCTTTGCACCACCACTATCAAAAAAAGGGATATCATGAGGCAAAGATTGTAACGCGCTTCTGGATCATCGGAATCATGCTGGCCATCATCACAATAGTAACGTTAAAATTGAGATAAACCTAGGCGGAAGGCTTTAAGGTAGAAGGTAAAAAAAATGCTAACCTTCTTAAATAAATAAAGATTAATAAAAAATTGGCTATTAAGCTTCTTGACTTGATACTAAATACTAATTAAAAATGAACACAGTTCAAAATAACACATTAGAAAACCCGCAGTCAGCAATGGCAGGGCAGGGCCGTGTGGTTATTTTGGGCGCAGGCGAAAGTGGCGTTGGTGCAGCGAAACTTGCACAGGTCAAAGGCTTTGAGGTATTCGTTTCAGATTTCGGCGTAATTGCCGATAAATATAAATCAGCATTAGAGAAACTGAACATTCCTTTTGAATCAGAAAAACATACTGAAGCATTGATTTTAAATGCAACAGAAGTAATCAAAAGCCCTGGTATTCCGCCAACTGCACCGATCATTAGAAAATTAATCGCCCAGGGAACGCCTGTCATTTCAGAAATTGAATTTGCCAAAAGGTATACCACGGCGAAAACCATCTGCATTACAGGATCAAACGGTAAATCAACCACCAGTTTGCTTACGTACCACATTTTGAAAAATGCGGGTTTAAATGTAGGACTTGCAGGAAATATTGGTCACAGTTTCGCAGCGCAGGTAGCTGATAAGGACTATGATTATTATGTGCTGGAAATCTCCAGTTTCATGCTTGATGATATGTTTAAATTCAAGGCAGATATTGCTGTGCTCTTAAATATCACGCCTGATCATTTAGATCGTTACGATTACAAAATGGAAAATTATGTTGCATCCAAAATGCGCATTATTCAAAATCAAACGGCAGATGATGTCTTCATTTATTGTGCCGATGATGAAGAAACTGTAAAAGCAGTGCAGGCCTTTAAGCCTTTAGCAAATGTATTTCCGTTTTCCATTATTAAAAAGAATGAACCTGGTGCTTATTTAGCAGCACAAACCATACATATCCTAACAGAACCTAATAAAGAACTAACCATGTCTATTTCAGATTTAGCCTTACAAGGCAAGCACAACATTTACAACTCTATGGCTTCGGGCATTGTTGCGAAGGTTTTAGAGTTAAGAAATGAGACCATTCGTGAAAGTATGGGCAATTTCAAAAATATTGAGCACAGGTTAGAACATGTAGCTAAGATATCAGGAATTGATTTTATCAATGATAGCAAGGCCACCAACGTGAATTCTACCTGGTATGCGCTGGAAAGTATGACAGCCGATGTGGTGTTGATTATGGGCGGAGTTGATAAAGGCAATGATTACAACATGCTAAAAGATCTGGTAAAAAGTAAAGTGAAAGCGATTGTGTGTTTAGGTAAGGATAACAAACGGATTCATGATGCCTTTGAAGATGATGTGGAAGTTATTGTAAATACGTTTTCTGCTGATGAAGCCACTCAGATTGCTTTTCATCTGGCCAAACGCGGAGATGCAGTTTTACTTTCACCTGCATGTGCCAGTTTTGATTTATTTAAAAACTATGAAGACCGCGGCAACCAGTTTAAAGCAGCAGTTAAAGAATTATAATATAGGAGGCTAATATATGTTCCAAGCACTACTTGATAAAACAAAAGGCGATAGATGGATCTGGTTGATCATCATCTTGCTTTCGCTTATCTCTGTAATGGCAGTTTATAGTGCAACGGGAACTTTGGCCTATAAAAAGGGCGAAGCCGTAGAGAAATTGCTGTTAACCAAACACCTCATCTTTGTTTTGATGGGGATTGGGATGATTTACATTGCACATTTGCTGGATTACAGGTATTACGCAGGTATATCTAAAATATTAATGATTATCACGATTCCATTACTGGTTTACACCTTAATTTTTGGAACAAATTTAAACGATGCGTCACGCTGGGTAAAGATTCCGGTAATCGGATTGACTTTTCAAACATCCGATTTGGCAAAATTGGCTTTAATAACATTTCTGGCCAGGATGCTGACGAAAAAACAGGAGAATATTAAAGATGTAAAAGAGTCCTTTTTACCAATCATGGGCTCCGTTTGTGTGGTTTTTGTACTGATTGCATTGGCTAACCTTTCAACGGCACTAATGCTTTTCGGTGTAAGTATTTTGCTGTTAATTATCGGCAGGATTAGTATCAAGCAAATAGCTATTGTTTGTGCGGGTGGTCTTGTGTTATTGTTATTTGTATTCTTCCTCGGGCCGAGGCGGAAGACTTACATGTCGAGGATTAATACGTTCATGCATCCGGAGATGCAGCATTCAGATAAAACTTTCCAGGCCGATCAGGCAAAAATTGCCCTGGCCACTGGTGGTGTTTTTGGTAAAGGACCAGGTAATAGTACACAGCGCAATTTCCTTCCCCATCCGTATTCCGATTTTATTTTCGCCATTATTATTGAAGAATGGGGAACACTGGGCGGAATTGTCATTATGGTGCTTTACCTGGTGCTTTTATACCGATGCATAAAAATAGTGACCAAGGCTCCGAAGGCTTTCGGGGCACTGCTGGCTGCCGGTTTGAGTTTTAGTTTAACCATTCAGGCTTTTGCAAATATGGCAGTAGCCGTAGGTTTGGGCCCGGTAACGGGCGTGCCTTTACCATTGGTGAGTATGGGTGGAACATCAATGATTTTTACCAGTGTAGCCTTTGGTATTATCCTGAGTGTAAGTAGAGATGTGGAAGAAAATGCCATTGGAGGAGCTAAAGAGGAGAAAGAAAAAGTAAAGAATAAAGTGATTGTAGGAGAGATTCCGGCGATGGCTTAATTAATAATTAGTGAGTGATAGCATGATTGAATTAGCGAGTGAGACAATAATTAATGAATGATTGAGAGCGTGACAGAATTTTGAATGATTGAATAAGATTGTTGTAATAATGAAGTGATAGAATTCCCTATTGAAGTGAACATCCCAAAGTTTAATAGTTAGAAATTAATAAATAGTGGAGAATGTAACTAAAATTGATTTTGTAGAATCGATAAAAGCCAGAACAAAGAAGTTCGTTTTGGATTCAATAAAGTTTTATCAAGCACTGCCAAAAACTGAAGAAGGAAAAATAATAGGTAGGCAATTTATAAGATCAGCATCATCAGTCGGAGCAAATTATAGAGCTGCATGCAGAAGTAGGTCCAGGGCAGAATTTTTTTCTAAGCTGAGTATTGTTGTTGAGGAAGCGGATGAAACTGCGTTCTGGATTGAGATCCTAACAGAATCGAAGATTACAAATTCGATGGAAGCTCAACCATTATTGAAAGAAGTAAATGAAATTTTAGCAATTGTAGCTAAAGCAAGAAAAACAGTAAGTAATCATAAATAAAGGATTAAATGAAAGAATGATTGAATTGTAGAATGTAATTGTCGCTATTAAACATTTACTCATTCAAAATTCACAAATTCAATAATTAGAGATAGAAATAAAGAATGATTGAATTATAGAATGTAATTGTCGCTATTAAACATTTACTCATTCAAAATTCACAAATTCAATAATTAGAGATAGAAATAAAGAATGATTGAATTATAGAATGTAATTGTCGCTAGTAAACATTTACTCATTTAAAATTCACTCATTCAATAATTAAATAAGAATGATAGAATGAACGAATGATTGAATGTAGCTATCTTTATTGAACATTCCCTCATTCAAAATTCCCTCATTCAATAATTAAATAACAAAATGAATAATTCCCCAAAAATTATCATATCAGGTGGTGGCACCGGCGGGCATATATTTCCCGCCGTAGCCATAGCCAATGCGCTTAAACGCTTGGTTCCTTCCTGTGAAATTTTGTTTGTGGGCGCGAACGGCCGGATGGAAATGGAAAAAGTTCCAGCTGCCGGATATAAAATTATAGGATTGAATATCAGTGGTATGCAGCGCGGTTCGATCATGAAAAATCTGGCATTGCCATTTAAAGTGATCGGAAGTGTAAAAAGAGCCCTGGAAATTATTAAAGATTTTAAACCTGATGCTGTTGTGGGTGTAGGGGGATATGCTTCTGGTCCGTTATTGTATGCGGCTTCATTGAAAGGAATTCCAGGTTTAATACAGGAGCAAAATTCATATGCAGGTGTTACCAACAAGTGGCTGGGCAGAAAAGCGGCCAAGATTTGTGTCGCTTTTGACGGAATGGATCAGTTTTTCCCGGCAGGTAAGATCTTGAAAACAGGTAATCCGGTACGTAAAGAGGTGGTGGATATTAAAGGTAAACACCATGCAGGTGCTGAACTTTTGAAACTTGATCCATTGAAAAAAACCATTATGGTTACGGGGGGGAGTTTAGGCGCAGGAACCTTAAATAAAGCGATTGAAAAACACCTGCCTGAAATTTTAGCTCAGGATGTTCAGGTAATCTGGCAAACCGGTAAGTTTTATTATAAAGGAATTATTGAAAGGTTAGGGCTTGAATATCACCCCAACGTGCGCATCCTGGAATTTTTAAATAAAATGGACCTGGCTTATGCAGCGGCAGATGTAATCATCTCCCGTGCCGGAGCAGGAACCATTGCAGAACTTTGCCTGATCAAAAAACCAGTAATACTGGTGCCTTCTCCAAATGTAGCAGAAGATCATCAGACTAAAAATGCCATGGCACTGGTTAAAAATGGTGCTGCTTTGCTCATCAATGACCGTTCAGCTGAAGATACTTTGGTTAAAACAGCCTTGGAATTGCTGAAAGATGAAAGTCAGCGCATTAAGTTATCAGAAAGCATAGGGAAAATGGCCTTGCCGGCAGCTGATGAAATGATAGCGGGTGAAGTGTTGAAATTGATTAAGTAAAGAGATGAGAAACTAGATGTGTGATTTGAGATTAGACCATTTGTCTAGTGTCTCATATCTCCCATCTCAAATCTAATAAAAATGGAATTAAGTAAAATAAATAGGGTCTTTTTTGTAGGTGTCGGTGGTATCGGCATGAGTGCGCTCGCCCGTTATTTTGCTAAACGTGGGCAGGAAGTTTGTGGTTATGATAAAACTAAAACCCGACTTACTGAAACATTAGCGCAGGAAGGTATACAGATCACTTATGCTGATGAAGTATCTGAATTGCCTGAAGCATTTCTCCATTCAAAAGAAGATACTTTGGTGGTTTACACCCCCGCCATTCCGAAAGATGCTCAATTACTCAATTATTTTAGAAGCCACGGATTCGTGCTGAAGAAGAGATCTGAAGTGTTAGGAATTATTAGCAAGGGAATGTTCTGTATCGGGATAGCGGGTACACACGGGAAAACAACCACATCTTCTATAGTAGCACATATTCTGAAAGATACAGGATTTGATTGTACTGCATTTTTGGGTGGCATTGCCAGTAACTACAACAGCAACGTGCTTTTCGGAAAGAATAATGTGGTGGTTGTAGAAGCGGATGAATATGACCGTTCATTCCTGACCTTACACCCTGATATTGCTGTTGTTACCTCAATGGATGCCGATCACCTGGATATTTATGGTGATAAAAGCCATCTGGAAGAATCTTTCCGGTTATATGCCGGTCAGTTAAAGGCTGAGGGCAAACTGTATGTTCACGAAGGTTTGCCTTTAGAAAATAGCATCACTTATGCCGCAAGCTCAACCGCTGATGCAAAGGCAATAAACTTAAGGGTTGAAGGGGCGAAATTTGTTTTTGATTATGTTGACTCCAATCATCAGCTGACAGATGTAAGCTTAATGCTGCCTGGTAAGCATAATGTGGAAAATACAACTGTAGCCATAGCCATCGCTTTACAGCTGGGGATTGATGCCGAAAAAGTAAAACTGGCCGTTGCCAATTTTAAAGGGGTTAAACGTCGTTTTGAATATATTGTCAATAACGAATCGCAGATATATATTGATGATTATGCGCATCATCCTGAAGAACTCAGGGCATGTTTTGATGCGGTTAGGCAGCTATATCCAACGAAAAAACTGACAGTGATTTTTCAACCGCATTTGTTTACACGGACACGGGATTTTGCAGATGATTTCGCCCGCGTTTTAAGTACCGCCGATGAACTTTTATTATTAGATGTTTACCCGGCCAGAGAATTGCCTTTGGAAGGTGTAAATGCACAGTTCTTACTGGATAAAATCACACTGGGAAATAAAAGAATTGTTGAAAAAGATGCCGTGATCGAATACATCGCGCAAGAAAAGCCTGAACTGATTCTAACGGTTGGTGCCGGCGATATTGATACCCTTATTGAACCCATTAAAAATACATTAAACCATGCTTAAGCGAATAAACTGGAGCGCAATATTTACCGGCTTTGCCTGGCTAATCAGCCTGGCTGGCGTGGTGGTGCTTTTAAGTTTTATTAATGTTAAAAAGCAGACGGTAAAATGTACTGATGTAAAAATTTTAATTCCCGGTGCAGATAATTTTATCGAAAGAGAAGAAATTGATGCCATCCTGAAAGAAGATCAGGGTGTGCTTTTAGGAAGAAATCTGGAAAACATTAACATTCATAAAATAGAAAAGAAATTACAATCCAACCCTTATATCGCATTTGCAAAGGTTTATGTAGATATGGATGGAATTTTAAACATCGAAGTCAAACAAAGACAGCCCATTGTACGTATATTAAATGAAACTGGACAAGATTTCTATATAGATAATGATGGATTAAAAATGCCTACCTCTTCTAATTTTACCGCAAATGTGCTGGTGGCTACAGGTCATATTTCGGAGGTTTTTGGAAGCCGTGTAGATACCTTACATACTAAATTGGCCCGCGACCTTTATAAAACTGCTCAGTACATCAAAAAGGATACACTTTGGGATGCCCAGATTGAACAGGTCGTGGTAGATCAGCAAAATGATATGGAACTCATTCCAAGGGTGGGTAATCAGCGTATAATTTTAGGTAATGCTGATTCGCTGGAAAAGAAAATGAATAACCTGCTTATTTTCTATAAAAAAGCAATGCCGCAGGTAGGATGGGAAGCTTATAAAACCATTAATATCAAGTATACCAATCAGATTGTTTGCCAAAGGCGCGACTCTACAGAAATCGCAAGGAATTTAAAACGTTTATCAAAGATGGATAGCGTTCGTGTACAGCAAAGGGTTTCTGATTCATTGGTGAAGGATGTAATCGCGGCGGCCATTAAAAAAACACCTGTTCAGACTGCATCAGCAACTGAAGTAAAAAGAACAGAACCCCGGAAGCCGGAGCCACAAAAGCCCGAAGTCAAAAAAACTGAAACCAAGAAAACTGAGGTGAAAAAGGTTGAAAATAAGACTGAACCCAAAAAGCCTGTAATTCAGGCGGCAAAGGCGAAAGAAACCAAAAAAGAAGAAAATCAAAAAGCAACAACTAAGGCAAAACCTGTATTAAGTGCACAAGAGCTTAAAAAGCAGAAAGAAGCAAGAGAAAAAGAAATCAGAGCCCTAGAAAAACAATATAAAACTCAGCAAAATTAACAAATATGGACAAGGCAAAATTTACCAGTCAGTCTCCCATTGTAGTAGGATTAGATATCGGTACTACAAAAATTTGTGTTATCGTTGGCCGCAGAACCCAACATGGTAAGATAGAAATCTTAGGAATAGGCAAAGCAGAATCGGCAGGTGTGACACGTGGAGTGGTTTCTAACATTCAAAAAACCGTGCAAGGCATCGCGCAGGCAGTAGAAATCGCAAGCGGACAATCCAACGTAGAAATACAGGTGGTAAATGTAGGGATTGCTGGTCAGCACATCAAAAGCTTACAGCATAGAGGGATTTTAACAAGAAGAGAATTAAACAACGAAATTGGTAAAAAAGATATCGATAAGCTGATTGACGATATGTTTAAACTGGTGATGCCTCCAGGAGAGGAGATCATCCATGTATTGCCACAGGAATTCACCATTGATAACGAACCGGGAATTAAAGATCCTATAGGTATGGCTGGCGTACGTCTGGAAGCTAATTTTCATATCATTTCCGGTCAGGTTACCGCGGTGAAAAACATCATTAAATGTGTAAATAATGCAGGATTACAAACGCAGGATTTAATTCTTGAGCCATTGGCGTCTTCTGAATCGGTGTTGAGCGATGAAGAGAAAGAAGCGGGGATCGCATTAGTAGATATTGGTGGTGGTACTACAGATATTGCTATTTTCCATGAAGGCATTATTCGCCATACAGCGGTAATTCCATTTGGTGGTAATAGTGTAACTGAAGACATCAGAGAGGGTTGTTCTGTCATGCGTAACCAGGCTGAGTTGCTGAAAACACGTTTTGGTTCTGCCCTTGCTGAGGAGAACAAAGAAAATGAAATCATTTGTGTACCAGGTTTACGTGGACGCGAACCGAAAGAAATATCAGTTAAAAACCTGGCATATGTAATCCAGGCACGGATGGAAGAAATTATTGAGCATGTATATTACGAAATCAAATCTTCCGGATATGAGAAAAAATTAATTGGTGGCATTGTCATCACAGGTGGTGGCGCACTGTTAAAGCACTTATCTCAGGCAGTAGAGTATGTAACAGGTTTAGATTGCCGCATCGGATATCCGAATGAGCATTTATCTAAATATGAAGATATGCCGAAAACGATTTATGATGACTTGAAAAGCCCGATGTATGCAACCAGTGTTGGATTGTTAATTAAAGGTATTCAAAAAGCAGAAGAGCTGATTGAGGAAATGAAGCAACCAGGGGTATTTGTAGAGAAGCCAAAAACGGTTAAAGAGAAAGAAAAACGTGGACCAGGTTTGTTTGATAAATTACTGGCGAAAACGAAAACGTTCATTCAGGACGATATGAATGTGAGTGATGAAGATTACTTAAAAAGCTAAAACTTTTCCACAAAAAATGAGTTTTCCACATTCTTAACAAATGTGGAAAACGTATGTTGAAAAAGTGTTAATATTACATTGAGTAATGAACAGAATTTAAAAATTTTTAAACAACTGATTCATAAAGATATGCAGTTCGAAATGTTAAAAGATAAGTCTTCAATTATCAAGGTAATTGGTGTTGGAGGCGGTGGCGGCAACGCAGTAAACCATATGTACCTGTCAGGTATTACTGGTGTAGATTTTATTATTTGTAATACAGATGCCCAGGCTTTGGAATCTAGTCCTATCCCTAACAAGGTGCAATTAGGGGCTAGCTTAACCGAAGGAATGGGTGCTGGTTCTATTCCTGAGGTGGGTAAAAACTCGGCAATAGAGAATATAGATGATATTAAAGCTATGCTGGGTAGTACAACCAAAATGCTTTTTATTACAGCAGGAATGGGTGGCGGTACCGGTACAGGTGCATCGCCAATTATTGCGAAAGCTGCTAAAGAACTTGATATTTTAACTGTTGCCATCATTACTACTCCATTTTCATTCGAAGGGAAAAGACGTCGTCTTCAGGCTGATGAAGGAATGGAAGAGTTAAAGAAATATGTAGATTCCTATCTGGTTATTTCAAATGATCGCTTACGTGAGATTTTTGGAAACCTGACCTTAGGTTCTGCATTTGGCCAGGCAGACGATATTTTAACTACTGCAGCTAAAGGCATCGCCGAAATCATTACTGTTCCAGGTTATATCAACGTGGATTTTAAGGATGTGCGTACCGTGATGAAAGATAGTGGCGTAGCTATTATGGGTAGTCATTCTGCTGATGGTGAAGATCGTGCATTGGAAGCGGTGGAAGGTGCTTTAGCTTCTCCATTATTGAAAGATAATGAAATTGAAGGCGCCCGTTATATTTTATTGAACATCAGTTCTGGTCTTCGTGAAGTAACCATGGATGAGGTTTCCATAATTACAGATTACATTCAGGATAAAGCTGGTTTATCAGCAGATTTAATCTGGGGTAACTGTACGGATGAATCTCTGGAAGATAAATTATCGGTAACCATTATTGCTACGGGCTTCCAGACTTCAGAAGAACGCGTTCACGAAGAAAAGAATAAGAAGAAAATTTCACTGTTAACACCAGAAGAAGCACCATTGGTTCGCCCGATTGAACCGGTAAACTCTTTTATTCAGCCAAAAGCAGCGCCATCTTATGAGCCTGTTTTAAAAGCAAAAGAAGAAGTTTCACAAGCTGATCTTTTTGGTGGAATGTTCAACAAGCCAGAAGCTCAAAAACAGCAGGAGCCGGATAACCACATCGTTCGCCATACCCTGATGGAGGAAGAACCTCAGGTAGAAGAGCCGAAAGAAACCGGGTTTGAGTTTGAAGTGAAGTTGGCTGAACCTAATTACGTATTTGATACACCGGTTGCTGAACCAACTCCTGAACCAGAAATGCCGGTGGTTGGTTTAGATGATGATAAAAGTGACGAATCAATGGAAGAGCAGTTGAAAAAATCTAAAGAACGTATTTTACGTCTGAAAGATTTGAGCATGAAACTGCGTACAACCAATGGTTTACAGGAATTGGAAAATGAACCTGCTTATAAACGTAAACAAATGCAATTGCAGCAAGTTCAGCATTCTTCAGAATCACAGGTGAGTCGTTTTACACTCAGCAACGATCAGGATGGCGGTACAGAGATCAGACCAAACAATTCTTTTTTACATGATAACGTTGACTAAGTCTGACCACATATAATTTTGAGCCCCCGATACAATATCGGGGGCTTTTTTGGCATAAAATTAGATCGTTAAAAATCTTAATTGACAGGCAAAAGATTAATCTAATTGATTTTAAGACGAATAAAGCTTAAATTCGCAAAATTTTATTATACAAAATACACAGTACATTGGATATATTCGATAAGATAGCAAAGCACATGGGCCCGCTTGGTCAGCACCAAAAATGGTCACATGGGTATTTCTCATTTCCAAAATTAGAGGGAGAGATTGCACCGCACATGCAATTCAAAGGAAAAGAGCATTTGGTTTGGAGCTTAAACAATTATTTAGGTTTAGCCAATCATCCGGAGGTTAGAAAAGCTGATGCAGAGGCCGCGGCCGAATTTGGTATGGCTTACCCAATGGGTGCCAGGATGATGAGCGGTAACTCAAAATATCATGAGCAACTGGAGCAGGAACTTGCTGCGTTTGTTGGTAAACCCGATGCATTTTTGTTGAATTATGGCTATCAAGGGATGGTTTCGATTATTGATACCCTGGTTGATAGAAATGATGTAATTGTTTATGATGCAGAATCTCATGCCTGTATTATAGATGGCCTGCGTTTGCACATGGGCAAAAGATTTGTTTACCAACACAATGATATTGATAGTGCCCGTAAACAATTAGAACGTGCGACCAAACTGACTAAAGAATCTGGAGGTGGTATTTTATTAATTACCGAAGGTGTTTTCGGCATGAGTGGCGCGCAAGGTAAACTAAAAGAAATCGTTGACCTTAAAAATGATTTCGAATTCCGGATACTGGTTGATGATGCACACGGTTTTGGAACCATGGGTAAAACAGGCGCTGGTACACATGAAGCACAGGATTGCATTGAAGGCATTGATGTTTACTTTGGAACATTTGCCAAATCTATGGCTGGTATTGGTGCATTTGTAGCGTCTACAGAAGAAATCACTAATTTCCTCAGGTACAACATGCGTTCTCAAACCTTTGCAAAAGCATTACCTATGCCAATGGTTAAAGGACTTCTAAAACGTTTAGAACTGTTAAAAGGAAAACCTGAGCTTAAGGATAAATTATGGGAAATAGCCACCACTTTGCAAAAAGGACTACGTGAACGCGGTTTTGATTTAGGGGTAACCAATTCAGTTGTGACCCCCGTTTTCTTAAAGGGCGAATTAACGGATGCTACTGCCATTACCTTCGATTTACGTGAAAATTATAGTATTTTCTGCTCAATCGTAGTGTATCCGGTAATTCCTAAAGGAATGATCGAATTGCGTTTAATTCCAACAGCTGTACATACATTAGAAGATGTTCAACGTACATTGGATGCATTCAGTGAAGTTTCAGAAAAATTGGAAAACGGTTATTATAAAGAAAATCAGTTTGCAATTGCATAAGCAGTTATAGTATTAGAATACAGGAGCCAATTATTTAAGATAATTGGCTTTTTGCTTTACCAGTGTTTCTTAAGTTAACTTTGATCTGCGTGGAGAAGAAAAAAAGCACTTTAAACAGCTATTTTTATTTAGGAATATTTTTGTTTGTGCAACAAACCATTTAAATTAGAGTTAGATAATTAAAAATCAAACCTTTAAACTACAGGAGTACAAGAAAATGAAAAAATTTGAAGAAGTGAAAAGTTTAGTTGCAGCTTTGGAAGCTGATGCAGACAAGTTTTATAACAAGGGGAATAGCGCCGCTGGAACCCGTGTTCGTAAAGGTATGCAAGATTTAAAGAACTTAGCCCAGGCCATTCGTTTGGAAGTACAGGATACAAAAAATAAAGCTTAAACCAATATTAGATATTTGACAAACCTGCCTTTGAGGAAATCCCGAAGGCAGGTTTTTTGTTACTTCAAGAGCATAAGCTTATAGTCATCTGCATAAACTCCCTCACCAAATTGTACCAGTTTTTGTTTGGAGAAACGGAAAAATTTGAAGTTTTCTGTTATGCCATTATAGGTTCTGTAAATCAGCATATCTCTATCATCTCCATAAACCTGGACGGCAGATCTGTTAAGATTTTTAAATTCCTGCTCGGTCATACCGATCGTAAATTTCGGTTCGTAATACTGAATCGCATTACAGCCCATCAGCGTTGCGGCTAATAGGCACATTAATAGTAGCTTTTTCATTTTGTGTTTAATTTGTGTGTAGAATGCTGTATTCAATTTCTATGCCTGCATAGTATTCTTTAATGGAATGTTGGTGTCTGCTTTTATCAATAGGTTAAAGTGTGCTGGTAAGTTGTTGATAGTTAGTGGAATAACCTACTGTAATATTTTAAATACGCATAAAAAAAACAGGTTAATTCCATTGCTGAAGAGCAAAAGAACGAACCTGTTTCCATTTAAAAACACGCTTCAAATAAGCAATGTTTATTATTTAGTTATACCAGTTGAGCAAGCTTTGCCAATTCATTTTCAATGGCATGATGTAAGGTAGTAGAAGCTTTAATCAGTGGTAACCTTACTGTATCACCGCAAATGCCTGAATGTTTCAATGCAGCTTTAATCCCGGCAGGATTTCCTTCTGCAAAAGCCAAACGTGTGAACTCAACCAAACTTAAGTGTGCAGGAACAGCAGCCTTAAAGTCGCCAGCCAAGCATTGTCTTACCATATCAGAAAACTGTTTGGGGATTGCATTGGCAACGACAGATATTATCCCTGATGCACCTAAAGCAATCATGGGCAATGTAATCGGGTCATCTCCTGAGATCAATAGAAAGTCTTCGGGTTTATCCCTCATGATCTGGTTAAACTGATCAAAACTTCCTGAGGCTTCTTTAGTTGCAATGATGTTTTTGAAATCATGCGCTAACCTGCAGGTGGTTTCCGGGCTCATGTTGCTCATGGTGCGCCCGGGTACGTTGTATAAAATAAGATCCAAAGGCGAAACCTCCGCCAGGTGCTTATAATGTTGATAAATCCCCTCTTGTGTTGGTTTGTTATAATAAGGACTTACAGATAAAATTGCACTATATCCCGTCGCATCAAAAGTTTTGATCTCTTCAGCAACAGCTAAGGTATAGTTGCCCCCAATGCCGGCAACCAATGGTAATCTATTGTTGTTAATTTCAGCAGTGTAAGCCCACACCTTCTTCTTCTCATCCTTGGTCATCGTGGCGGTTTCGCCGGTTGTGCCTAAAGAAACGAGGTAATCTATCCCTCCGTCGATCAAATGATTAATCAGGTTTTTTAAACCGTTATAATCAACAGATCCATCTGCATTGAAAGGTGTAACCAATGCCACACCAGTACCCTGAAATTTGTTCATTATATATTGTAATTATTCAATTTTGAATGAAAGATTGACCGAACGCTCACATTCTGCCATTCATTAAATCTATCATTCCCTTATTTTTTATTTTAACATATCTATAAGTTCTTGATCACTAATGATCGGAACTTTTAGTTTGGTTGCCTTTTCCAGTTTGGATGGCCCCATATTATCTCCGGCTACCAGATAGTTTAATTTACCGGATATTCCGCTTAAAATTTTGCCACCATTGGCCTCAATGAGGTCTTTAAGTTCCTCACGACTATAATTTTCAAAAACGCCCGAAATTACGAATGTTTTTTCAATAAGTTTATCACTGGACAGCTCAATTAGCTTTTCTTCAATTTCGAAGCGTAAATTGGCTAATTTTAATAATTCTATTTGATCGAGATGCTCTTTTTTTGCAAAATACTCAACAATGCTTTCAGCAATTCTTTGTCCGATTTCATCTATAGCAATTAATTCCTCAACTGTTGCTTTCGATAAACGATCGATATTCTTTACTCCGGCAGCCAGCTTTTTAGCTACAGTTTCGCCTACATAGCGAATGCCTAAACCAAAAAGTACTTTTTCGAAAGGCATTTCTTTTGATTTTTCTATGCCCATCAGCATGTTCTCAATAGAACGCTCGCCAAAGCGATCTAATGTTTTCAGCTGATCTGCCTTTTGGTACAAGGTATACAAATCACTAATATGATTTACCAGGCCATGTTTATAAAAAGTTTCAATGGTTTCATCACCAAGGCCATCAATATTCATCGCCTTGCGGGAAATAAAATGTTGTATTTTTCCTACAATCTGTGGCGGACAACCTTCATCATTTGTACAATAATGAACGGCTTCGCCCTCTTTTCTGATGAGTTCAGTGCCACATTCAGGACAATTGTGCAGGTAATGAATCTTTTTCGAGCCGGCGAGACGTTTATCCAGGTTTACCTTAATAATCTTCGGAATAATTTCTCCGCCTTTTTCTACAAAAACAGCATCGCCTTCATGTAAATCCAGTCTTTCAATCTCGTTGGCATTATGAAGGGTGGCCCTTTTTACCGTCGTACCTGCTAGCAGAACCGGCTTTAAATTAGCAACCGGCGTAACTGCTCCCGTACGACCAACCTGATAAGTTACCTTTTCGAGAATGGTTTCTACTTCTGCAGCTTTATATTTATAGGATATAGCCCAACGCGGAGATTTGGCCGTAAAACCCAATTCCTGTTGCTGCGCATAACTGTTTACCTTAATTACGATCCCATCAATATCATAGCTAAGTTTAAAGCGCTCATTTTCCCAATGGTGAATAAAGGCCAATACATCATCAATATTTTGAACCAGTTTATTGTGTTCACAAACATTAAATCCCCAATTTTTTACAGCCATCAGGCTATCCCAATGGTTTTTAAATTCATTTTTATCAGTATAAAGAAAGTAAATAAAACCATCCAATGGTCGTTTAGCTACCTCCTTGCTGTCCTGCATTTTGATGGTTCCGGAAGCAAAATTTCTGGGGTTGGCATAAGGGATTTCACCAAGCTCTTCACGTGCAGCATTTAAACGCAAAAAGGCAGCTTTATGCATAAAAATTTCTCCCCGAATTTCAAAATGTGCCGGTGCCTGGTCTGATTTAATTTGATGGGGAATAGTGTGAATTGTTTTTACATTATTGGTTACATCATCACCTTTGGTGCCATCACCACGGGTTACGGCCCTAATCAGTTTTCCATTTTCATAAGTT
Organism: Pedobacter sp. GR22-10; assembly: GCF_026239715.1. Lineage (NCBI taxonomy): Bacteria > Pseudomonadati > Bacteroidota > Sphingobacteriia > Sphingobacteriales > Sphingobacteriaceae > Pedobacter > Pedobacter sp. GR22-10. Next base: position 866,922 of record NZ_JAPIVR010000002.1, on the reverse strand, counting down.
AAACTGATGGATAAACCGTCGAATTTTAATTCACAAACATATTCGAAATTATCCCCTATGGCTTTTCGAATCCGTTCGTCGAAGTCACGTAGGTCTTGCTCATTATACGTATTGCCCAGCGAAAGCATGGGATATTTATGCTGAACAGTGATAAAATTTTTGGTGATGTCGCCACCAACCCGTTGAGTCGGGGAATTTGGATCTGCATAGTCTGGGTTCGCCAGCTCCAGTTCAGCCAGGTGCTTTAATTTTTTATCGAACTCAAAATCGCCGATAGTTGGCATGGCCAGCACATAATAATTATAATTATGCTGGTTAAGTTCGGCAACCAGCGCATCCATTTCCTCTTTTATTTTAAACAGCGACATGACACAAAGATAAAAAAGGTTAACTCGCTTTTATACTTTGAAGCACAAAAAGCTGTGGGAAATGAGTGACATTACCATTAGCTTGATTTTTATAGATAACAGGTGCAATTACGATTAAGCCGGATCTTGATTGGTGTTTTTATTTAATAGCTGAAGAAATTCAATCAAACCAATAGCTTCTGTGTTGTTAGGAAGAGGATACCTCTCGGTACCCGAGTAAACTACAAATTTTTCGGTGGCACCAATATCTTTACATGCGATATGAAAACCTTTCGCAATTTTTGGTGAGGCTGATCTTTTGACCTCAACCGCCCAGATTTTATGATTCGGGCCTTCCAAAACAAGATCAATTTCTGTTTGTGTGGCCGATCTATAATAACTGTATTGCCATTTACTGGATAACTGACCAATAATATTTTCTACCACAAAACCCTCCCAGCTTGAACCTAATGCAGGGTGCCCGAGAAGGTCTTCTAAGCTAGATATGTTAAGTAATTTGTGCAGAATTCCTGTATCGCGGATATAGATTTTAGGAGACTTTACCAATCTTTTTTTAGTATTTCCTGCCCAGGGTTGCAGTTGCCTCACCATATAAAAATCCGTTAATACATCCAGATATAGTTTCACTGTTGGATGGCTTACTTCCAGGCTTTTGGCTAAATCTGTATAAATTACCTGTTGTCCGTTAAAATGAGCTAGCATAGACCAAAATCTTTTTAATCGGTTTGCTGGTAAACTTGGTCCCATTAATGGAATGTCACGTTCTACATAAGTCGAAATAAAATCATTTAACCATTCCCAGCTTTCTTCAGCATCAATAGCAAGAAAACTTCCTGGAAACCCACCTCTAAACCAAATTTTTTCTACGCTAAAACCAAGTGGATCATGATTGTAGATTTCCAGTGCATTAAAGGGTGTAAGTTCTATATACCTGATTCTGCCTGCTAACGTTTCTGATGATAGTTGTAGCAGGTCTCTTGATGCTGAGCCCAACAGCAGAAAATGACCGGCTTGCTCACCTGCTCGCTTTCTTAGATCGACAATTCCCCTTAGGTTAGGAAAAAGATCTGGTTTACGCTGAACCTCATCAATAATCAGGATGACATTTTCAAATCTTTTTAAGTAGCTTTCAGAATCCTGAAGCTTATTAATATCCGTATCTAGTTCGAGATCCAGATAACTGGTTTTTTTAGCTGAAAACTCACCGGAGATTTGAAATGCCAACGTTGTTTTACCAACTTGTCTTGGCCCTAAAAGCGCAACAATTGGAACGCTTTTTAAACCTTTAACAATTTTTTCTTTAATTAATCTTTCAATCATAACCTTGTAATTTGAAACCTTTGCTTTCAGATTACAAACAAATATACGTTTAAACCTTGCAATTTGAAAGTTACACTTTCAAATTGCAAGGTTGGTGAAGTGATTTTAATAATTACTTATATTAATTTGTCCTCAATCTCATCGAAAATATCCATGAAATCTTTGGCTAGAACAGGTTTGAAAATTCCCAATTGAAAGGTCAGTTCCTGTAACTGAAGCTCATTTAAAGTTTCGGGCCACAGGCGCATGCAGATTCTATTTAAGGCATAGCTAATGTTTTCCAGCTTTTGGTAGCTTAGTAAATATTTGCTACTGATGAAATTTTCCAGGAATTTCGTGAAAACGATCTGGTTTTTAAGTCCGCAATGCTCCAGGAAATCGGTTAACGAATTTGGATTAACAGCCACCAGCTTATCATAAAAATGATTGACCTGAATGAGATTCTGCTCAATTAATAAATGATCTAACAATAATTCTAAACCAATATGAGCCAGAAACGAGGGGCGAATCGGCGTATCAGTTACAATGGGCTTAATAAGCTCCTTTAGCAGAGCGGTTTTTTCCAGAAAAAAATCAGATGAATGAAAATATAAATCAACGGCTAAATGTCTTTTCCAGCCTTTAAGCAAGTTTTCCTCATCCGGATTTCCTATAAACAGAAACTCATTTTTTTGTGGATAAAGATTAAATTCTTTCGAAGCATTTTTGATCAGATCGGGCAAAACCGTTCCCATTACTATGTTAGCATCCTGCGTTAATCTTTCGAAATAATAATGGGATAGAAAGTTCATGTTGCAAGGTAATATTTTCTTTAGTGATGCAAAATATCAGTTGATAAAAGGTGTTACCAATATATCTGGAGTTTTATGTACATAATGGAACCCATAATCAGCTATTTCGAAATAAACGGCTGATTGGGGCTGCAGATTTAAAAGCTGGTTTAGCGTCATCAACTAATTTGCATTAAAGCAAGTGAAAATTTTATCTTTGCACGCACGAAAATAAATTGCCTATACAATGACGAATTTTGTTGAAGAGTTAAGGTGGCGCGGCATGCTGCATGATATAATGCCAAATACAGAAGAAAAGTTGAATGAAGGGATGACATCTGGTTATATTGGTTTCGACCCTACTGCCGATTCCCTTCATGTTGGTCACTTAACGCAAATCATGACACTCATTCACTTCCAAAATGCAGGGCATAAGCCATTTGCTTTGGTTGGAGGAGCTACTGGTATGGTTGGCGATCCTTCTGGTAAGTCGGATGAGCGTAACCTTCAAACACCGGAAATGATTGAACATAACCTGAAAGGCATGAAAAGTCAACTTTCCAAATTTCTAAAATTTGAAGAGGGTGGCAATGGTGCAGTAATGGTAAATAATGCAGACTGGTTTAAAGATATGAACCTGTTTACGTTTATCAGAGACGTGGGCAAGCACATTACCGTAAACTATATGATGGCTAAGGATAGCGTTAAAAGACGCCTGGAAGGTGATTCTGGCTTATCCTTTACCGAATTTTGTTACCAGTTGATTCAGGGATATGATTTCTATCATTTATGGAAAAACGAAAACTGTCTGGTGCAGATGGGGGGATCAGACCAATGGGGAAACATTGTAACCGGTACCGAGTTAATCAGAAGGAAAGATGCCGGAACAGCTTATGCCATTACCACGCAATTAATTAAAAAGGCTGATGGAACCAAGTTTGGCAAAACAGAAAGTGGTGCCGTTTGGTTAGATCCGGCGAAAACCTCTCCATATAAATTTTACCAGTTCTGGTTAAATGCATCTGATGATGATGTAAAGAAATGGATCAGGATTTTTACGCTAAAAAATAAAGAAGAAATCGAAGCCCTGGAAAAGGAACATGATGCAGCACCACATTTGCGCATTCTTCAGAAAGCTTTAGCCGAAGACATTACAGTGAAAACGCACTCAGCAGAAGCTTTGGAAACTGCTATTAAAACTTCGGAGTTCTTGTTCGGAAACGGTTCACTTGATTTTTTAAAAAGCTTATCAGAAAACCAGGTGTTGGAAATGTTTGAAGGTATTCCGCAGTTCCATATTTCTAAATCAGAATTAAGTGCTGGTATTGATGCGGCAACTTTGCTTGCAGAAAAGGCTGCCGTTTTTCCTTCTAAAGGCGAAACCAAGAAACTCATTCAGGGTGGAGGTGTTTCTGTAAATAAAGAAAAAGTAGCTGATGCCATGCAGGTTTTTAATACCGGAAACCTGATTAATGATCAGTTTATTGTCGTACAAAAAGGAAAGAAAAACTATTTTCTCCTGATTGCAGAATAAACGCTAAACAAAAAAGGCTCAATCAAATTGAGCCTTTTTTGTTTGTATACTGATTAATGATCAGTTTCCAATTAGAATGCTAATGTTTAGCATCGGCAGGGGTATTCGATATAGAGTCAGCCAGCATTTTACCTTTTGTGGTATCCATCATTGCTGAATCTTTTTTATTCGTATCTGAATATTTATAGGTGCTATCTGCATTTTCCTGATCTGCTTGTTTTCCGTTACATGAGGCCACAAATAAACCTGTTAGGGTTAGTGCTGCCAAGAAGATATTTTTCATAGTATAAGGTTTTGTATAAATAATCCTTTTTAGCAGGTAATTGTTTTAGCTAATTGAGTTTTGGAATTAATTCAGTTACTGCACAAGCAAATTACAGCCTCTAATATCGGCATTGTCAAATCTGCCCAACACTTCAAAACTTTGGTCAGCATTTATTTTACCCAAATCCTGTGTGGCGATGAATGAGCAAGAATTAATATTGGCGAGGTCAATTACATTTATTCCTCCTGTTTTTCCTTCAGGAATCAATGTTAAAGGATCATTGGTATCCCGGATCAGTACTTTCATCCAGCCCGGACATTGAAAAATGCCCCCACCCAAAGAATAAGCCTGTGAAAGCAATTCGGTCATGCCATATTCACTGTGAATAGCGGGTACGCCAAAACCTTCTGTTAATTGCTGGTGAAGTTCTTCCCGAACCATTTCCTTTCTTCTGCCCTTCATACCGCCTGTTTCCATTACAATCAATTCAGGGAAGTTAAGATCGAATTTCTCTACAAAATCCAGTAAGGCATAAGTTACACCAATTAAAACAGTTGGTTGATTCCTGGTTTTAAGATCTGTTAAGGTTTGCAAAAGGTCATGATGGTTATCCAAAAAATAACCACTCTGTGGATGACCGCTTTTTTCAATCAGATCATTAACCATATAAATTAGAGAAGAACCTGATCTTTGCTGGTAGGAGGGAAGTAAAGCCAGAAAACAGTAATCTGATACTTTGCCATAAAAATGATTGAAAGCAAGCAGGTAACTTTGCTCATATAAAGCCACATCTGTTACGTGATGGCTGCTATGACTCATTCCTGTAGTACCCGAACTGCTGAAAATTACTTCAGCAGGATGTTGATTACTCACGATCTGATGCGTTTTGAAAAAACCAATGGGTAGAAACGGAATCTGTTCGATGGCGGATACCTGATTGACATCAATTTTTAAATGATGAATATATTCACGGTAAACCTGGCAGTTTGCTGCCTGTAATTTAAAGGTTGCTAAAGCCTGGTCTTGAAAAGACTGAGCATTGTTTATTGTAAAAATATCAGTATTTGTCAAATCCACGTTGCAAAAGTACGAAGCCTTATGCTATTTTATCGTCAGTTTTTTTAGCCAGCATCGCCATTCTAAATTGATAGCCGCAATAACCGCTGATTCCGGCCACTAATCCGCTAAGTATTCCCGTTACCAATAATAGTACCCACCAGAGCTTTACACCCGTCATCACTGCCACCCGACTGGCTAACAAATTATCGTTTGGTAAGCTTTTAAATAGCGAATAGCCAATCCATAGTAAGCCTATAGCAAAAAAGGAATGCCAGAAAGCAATTTTGCCCGTTTTACCTATAATGCCGCAAGTGGCAAAGGCCACCACAATAATTACCCACCAGGGTGCAATCATTTGAAGGAAAAAGCAGATGATGACGATAACAATAAAAACCATTTTAAATTATTTAGAAATTTTTAAACGAGAGATAATTTTTTCAGACTGATCATCCGGCGTTTGCATATAAAACAAATCGTATAACTGACCTTTTGCCCAGGTATCAATCATATTATCATAAAATTTGCTTCCGGGGTTACCAGATTGCCCGCCCGGATATACACCATGGCCTTTAGGATTTTTGCCAAGTTCAATTACCATTCTCCAGGATGGACCATTTGTTTCACTTAAGGCATTGATGGTGCTTTTTGCTCCGCCAATCTGTAATACTTCAGACCCAAAACCTGGTATTTTGGCCAGGTGCGGAACATTGCTTTGTTTCACGTTAGACCATCTCCAGTCTTTATTGATCGGCCCGAATCTGCGTTCCAAACTATCGCAACTGTATTTAAACGATTCATTAACCAGATCAGCGAGGTTTTCCCTCCGACTGGTATTTACATTATCGTACCATTTGGCAGCCGGTTCTTTCAATATCATTTCAACCGTGCGGTCTCTTGATGGATAACGCATTGGAATACCTTTAACTGTAAATTCATCGTCCCAAATATCGAATGCGAGGCGTTTAGTCCAGATTTCAAAAATACTGGCTGCAATTTCACCTGCATCATAACGTTTATTCCATTTAGTTAAATAGTGCAGTGCTTCTTTTTGGGTAGCGTTTAAATTTTCCGGATTTAAAAGTGGCAATACAGCCGGAATCAGGTTTTGGGCCAGGATGCTGTAATTATCAGTTTGCATGAGTCTGATGCTGTCCATCGTAGCCTTATTCATCGCCGTTAAACGGTCATTAATTCGCTTTCCGCGTTCATAAGGTGCGAATTCCCAATTGAGGTAGTAAGGATAAGTCTGATCAGTAGAAGATTGGTTAGCTGAACTTACAAAACCCCTAGGTGGATTTTTCACAGTAGGGTTTTGTGAAGCGGGAATCCAGCCATGCCAGTCGTATGCCGGATCGGTACCATCGAGAATAAATTTTCCCTGGTTTTTCCATTTCAATGGAAACTTTCCATTTGGCGTGATGGCGATATCATTATCCACACTGGCAAACACAAAGTTTTGTGCCGGTGCGGTATAATAGGTTAATGCTTTTCTGTAATCATTATAGTTTTTACCCCTGTTCAGGTAGTAAAATGTCATGAGTTCATTTGAACGGTCATGTGCGATCCACCTTAAGGCATCACCCACAGGCACACTGTTTGCTTTAACAAAATTTGATTTCTGAAGATAAACCACAGGTCCCTGATGGGTGTAGTAAACGGTATCGATAAGATCCTTGCTTCCGCGGATTTTAATCACCTCCAGGCGTTTAGTTGTTTTATTCCATTTGTTGTTGTACCAGTATTCATTATGCGTACTGTCTTTAAATTTGATCTGATAGAAATCGAGCACATCTGCTGCAACATTGGTTACACCCCAGGCAATTTTCTGGTTAAAGCCAATAATAATTCCTGGTGCACCGGGCAGTGAAACACCATAAGTATTGATACCCGGTGCATGCAATTGAATCTGATACCAGATGGATGGCAAACTCAGTTCCAGATGCGGGTCGTTGGCTAAAATCGGATAGCCTGAAGCGGTTTTACTTCCGGAGAGGGCCCAGTTATTGCTTCCGATGCCCTCTACTTTTTGTTTGGTTTGTACATCACCGGTTTGTGTTGTGGTGAAACTTTCAGGGGTTTTGGGAATGGGTAATGGCGAAAAATTCCATTTAGTACCCACCGGAATAATCGGATCTTCTTTAAAAGGATAATCCGGGAAAAGATTTTTGGTAATTTCAGGACCAAATTTTTTCAGGATGTTGGTCATATAAAATTCATCAGATCCCATGGCTAAAATGGCCGACATTTGTTTGAGCAAAAGCGCACATTTGAGCGGGGTCCATTGTTCCGGTTTAAAATCCAGTATTTTATATTCGATAGGATAATTGGAACGGGAGAGTGTTTTGATATAGGCATTAATCCCTTCGGTATACGCCAATATCATTTCCTTTGATTTTGGATCAGCCATCATGCCCTTAAGCGAGTTTTCAGCACCATATACCATGCCCATTCTGCGCTGATAACGGTCGCTTTCGCGTGCAGGTTCAGATACAACTACCTCACTGATTCTGCCTGCTGCAAAACGCGTTTGAAAATCCATTTGCCAAAGGCGGTGCATGGCGGTTACATAACCCTGGGCCAGGTAAAGATCATGATCATTCCGGGCAAAAATATGCGGGATCATTTTGTCGTCAAAAAAAATTTCAACCTGATCTGTAGCACCCTTAATTTTCACCTTATGGTTAAACATAAAATGATTGTTTTCAGCATTTTGCCAAAATCCCATAAAAGGGTTTAAGAACTTCAGCAGGGGTGGAGTACTTCCAATTTTTGTATTGAAAAAGAAAGCCAGACTTATAGGTATGATGATGCAGAATAATGCTCTTAATTTGTTCATGTGGGTTCGCAAAAATCTCAGAAATTACAGTATTTATTTAACTGATCGTTTATAAGGACTGCAAAATACAACAAACAGAATGTCAATCAAAATTATATATTCAATCATAAATATTACACACCATACTGGTGAAGTCAAAAATAATATTTAAGTTTATATAACTAATAATACAAGCCAAATAGCAATTTATTTATGAGCAGGATTTTTACACAAATTTTATTTGCGTTATTATTGATGTGCACGATGAATTTAACTGCACAGGCACAGCGCATTACGGTCAGTGGATCTGTAAAAGATAAGCAATCAAAAGAAGGATTGTCAGGTGTGAGCCTGATGGTTAAAGGGCAACCTGGCGGTACGGCATCTGCTGCTGATGGTACCTTTAGTTTTTCAACTGCTGCAAAGTTTCCATTTACCCTGGTTGCATCTTATGTAGGTTATGGTACTGTGGAACAGTTAATTAATAGTACGACTACCGGAATTGCAGTGGAGATGGAAGCTGCTGTGCTTTTGGGTGGCGATGTGGTTGTTTCTGCATCCAGGACACCTGAGCGCATTCTGGAATCGCCGGTTTCCATTGAGCGGATGAGTGCTGCTTCTATCCGCGATATTGCGGCACCTTCATTTTATGATGCTTTAAACAATATGAAAGGTGTGGAAAGCAGCACGCAGAGTCTAACTTTTAAATCCATCAATACACGTGGCTTTAACTCCAATGGAAATACACGTTTCAATCAGTATATCGACGGAATGGATAATCAGGCCCCAGGCTTAAACTTTTCAGTAGGTAATATTGTGGGCATCACTGAGCTGGATGTTGATCATGTAGAATTATTGCCGGGTGCATCGTCAGCCTTATATGGTGCCGGTGGTATCAACGGAACCTTATTGATGACTTCGAAAGATCCTTTTAAATATCAGGGTGCCAGTTTTCAGTATAAATCGGGTGTAAATCATGTAAATGATGAAAACAGCAGCGTGCAGCCCTTTAATCAGCTGGATGTCCGTCTGGCGAAATCATGGAATAAAAAATTTGGTGTGAAGGCCGCATTTTCATTTTTGCAGGCCAAAGACTGGTTTGGAAACAATTATTCAAACTTTGACCGGAACGCCAGGACAGCAAAAACGGGTGACCGCAGTAGTGATACCAATTATGACGGGATCAACGTATATGGTGATGAAGTGAGCCAGAATATGCGGAACGTGGCACTGAGCGTACAAAATGCTACCATTTCCGGAATTAATGCAGGTTCAGGTGGCGCAATCCCAAACATCAAGGCTTTAATGGATGGTACCTTTGGTGCCGCTATTCCAAATGCCGCACAACAAGCTGGTTTCCTGGCCGGACTGCCAGCCGCATTGAGGCCTGCAGTTCAGAATTATCTTCCTTTTTATGTGGGCTTAAAAGCTAATCTTATCCCGGATCAGAATGTTTCCAGGACAGGTTATCAGGAATCTGATCTGGTTGATTATGATACTAAATCGCTCAAGGCATCTGGTGCTGTTTATTATAATTTCACCAATACCATTCAGGCGGTAGCACAGGCGAACTGGGGCACAGGTACTTCAGTTTATACCGGATCAGATCGTTATTCGCTACGTAACTTCAATATTGGTCAGTATAAGTTGGAATTAAAAGGGGAGGATTTTTATTTAAAAGGATATACCACGCAGGAGCGTTCAGGCGATTCTTATATTTCCTCTATTTTGGGTAGTTACATCAACGAAGTTTCAAAACCCTCTACTACCTGGTTTCCACAGTATATCGGTAATTACATAGGGGCAAGGGCTGCCGGACAAAACGATGCGGCCGCACATGTACTTGCCCGGAATGCCGCCAACCAGGGAAGGTTTGCACCTGGAAGCGCGGGGTATGAAAATGCTAAAAATACCATTATGAATACCACCATCAGTGCTACATCTATCAATAGCACTGATCCAACAAAAAGTGTTTATGGAGCCAGGTTTGATGATAAATCCAATCTTTATCATTATGAGGGCATGTACAATTTCACCAATGCGTTTAATAAGGTAGTGGAGTTTCAGGTGGGTGCATCCTATCGTTTATATGATTTGAATTCTGCCGGAACCATCTTTAACGATTTAAATGAATCGATTGATATTAATGAATATGGTGCATTTGCACAGGTAGGTAAAAAGATACTGAATGATAAACTGAAGATTACTTTTGCCGGCAGGTATGATAAAAGCCAGAATTTTGAAGGCCGTTTTACACCACGGATTACCGGTGTGTTTACCGTGGCCAGGAATAATAACATCAGGGCATCATACCAAACAGGGTACCGCAACCCAACCACACAAAATCAGTACATTGATCTGGCTGTTGGCGGTGGGTCGCAACGTTTAATTGGCGGCTTGCCTGAAATCATTTTCAATAAATATCACTTAGATGCGAATAAACCTTATACCGATGTAAGCTACCGTGCTTTCCTGGCTTCAGCGGCCACGGGTACGCCAAATCCGGCATTATTGCAGCAATATACATTTGATAGCAGGGGCGTTCGGCCTGAAAGTGTTCAGTCTTATGAGTTAGGTTATAAAGGACTGATTTTGCCCAATCTCCTGGTTGATGCTTATGGTTACTATAATATCTATAAAGATTTTATTACTGCCGTTGATGTGTATCAAAATGTGGGTACGGCGGCCAGCCCTACTTTTGTTAAATTTGGCGTTCCGGTAAATGCTGAGGGGCAAGTGAGTTCTTACGGTGCCGCCCTGGGGCTTGATTACCTGATCAATAAGTGGACCTTAAGCGGAAACGTTTCATATAACCAGATTGGCGATTTGCCAGTCAACTATATTAACGATTTTAATACGCCGAAAATTCGTTTTAACCTGGGTTTAGGCAACAGGGAAGTGATTAAAAACTTTGGGTTTAATGTGTCTTACCGCTGGCAGGATAAATTTTACTGGAACTCTTCATTTGCCTCAGGAGATGTACCGGCTTACAGCTCGCTTGATGCGCAGGTGAGTTTACAAATCCCTTCAGTAAAATCGGCTATTAAACTGGGTGGATCGAATGTGATGAATAAATATTACATCACCTCTTATGGTAACCCTGCTGCAGGGGCTATTTATTATATTGCTTATTCTTTTAATCCTTAGTAATACCCAAACCTATTAAGATTTTTCAAATCTTAATAGGTTTTTAAAAAAGAAGAACGGGCTGGTTATGCTCTGCGTTTATAAGTAAGTGTTATGATTTGATAAAATCGCTATTATACGCACAGAGGCTGGTAGCGGGGTGCAGATGATCAGTTAAATCGTCATTGCGAGGCGGCTTTTTCAGCCGGCGAAGCAATCTTTGCCGTAATTACTGACAGGAGTTGTTTTCGGCTGGCTGCTGTGGCCTCTTCTTCTTTGTTCTTGATAACAAAGAAGCAAACAATCAAGGCTTGGAGCTGATGTTGGATTAGCGCGTCGAAATTTTAAAAGCGGTAGCACAAGGACTCGATTTTATTTGGTAATCAAGATTAATTTCGAAGGAGCCGTGTGCGCTACCTTGGGCAGTGGGGTCATTTGAACGGAGGTGCAAAAATTTCAACGGCTTCTCCTTCCATCATCTCCCAGGCCGGTAGCGGTCGTGCAGAGGGATATTATGCGTAATTCAATCGAGATCAATCGTCATCTCGACCGCAGCGGAGAGATCTTTGCCCTTTGCCCTGGCTTGCCTCGGCTCACCGTAGCCGAGGAGCTCTTACCTTTTTCTTGATAAAAAGGTAACCAAACCTGAGCGCAGCGAAAGCATGCCCGCCGATGAAATAACAACAAAGGGGGCATAAATCATTATGTTTTTATGGATTACAAAGCCGAAAGCTACAACTTAAAACAATTGCTTTATTTATGTGCGTGTTTCGCTAAAAGTAAGCTGCAACATTTTTTAGGTTGTACAGAAAATGAACAGCTGCTGAAAAAAATAATGGAAAATTATTGTCAAGCTGGTTTTCAGGCTGATCAGGATCTTGAAATTAAATCTGTATTTCAATTTGTAGACCTAACAGAAGCTTTTTTGGATTTGGCGAAAAGTTTATGCAAGGGGCATTTCAACGCGCTACAGCCGGCAGTTGATGGGCAAAACCCACCTGCTAAGATACAAGACAGATTTTATTGCTGATGTTTTAGAGCCACCCCGGCCCCTTTTTTAAAAAGGAGGGGTTAATACTGCTATGAAGTGTTTGGATAGTGTCTCTCAGGTTTGATGGCACAGAGGTAATAGCGGGGGTGTGCGTAGCGAAGGTTTATTTCCAATCCTTTTTCTTTCAGGATAAAGTTGCCGACGGGCAGATAAGAAGGCATTTGATTATGCAATAGGTTTTTTAACCGCTTCTATAAAATAATTTGTATAATAGTACTTTCTTAAGCACAATCCCGGTTTAAGAATGAGTTTAAAGCAAATTTGAATAAATAAGGATGGAAGAGCAAAATGATCAGCCTAATGAGGTAAATGAACTGGTTGAAAAGGCACAGGAAGTACAACATTTAAACAATCCTGTTGATATATCGGTTAAACCAATTGTTAAGCAATATCTGGGGGCCGTAAAGAAGGTAAAGAAAGAGGGAAACCGCTTTTATTTTTCTGATGGCGATGCAAGAGTTGAGGTACGTGTGGTGAGTGATGAAATCATTCGTGTACGCATGGCGCCACATGGTGTTTTTCTGGATGACTTCTCTTATGCCGTACCGGAAGTAGATCAAAAGGTTTCGGTATTTAAAATGCAGGAGCACGAAGGGTATTATACGGTTTCTACCCACTCCGTTACCTGTAAAATAGAGAAAGAAAACTTTCATATTTCCTTTTCTGATAACATCACCAATTTAGTAATGGTAGATGAGGCCAACTCCATGCACTGGGAAGAAAATGTGGATTTTGGTGGCTACTATATTTATGCAACCAAAAAATGCCATTCAGAAGAGAATTTTTTTGGGTTAGGAGATAAATCGGGGAACTTTAACCTTCGCGGTCGTCGCTTCGAAAACTGGAACACGGATGCCTATTCTTATGGCTGGAATCAGGATCCTTTGTATAGAACCATACCTTTCTATATCGGGTTACATAACCAGGCAGCTTACGGCATTTTCTTTGATAATACCTTTAAATCATATTTTGATTTTGGTAGTGAAGATGTAAATAAAACCAGTTTCTGGGCTGATGGTGGCGAATTACAGTATTACTATATTCATGGTCCGCATATTATGGACGTGGTTAAACGTTATGCCAGCCTAACCGGAACACATCCTATGCCCCCGAAGTGGACATTAGGCTATCAGCAATGCCGCTGGAGTTATTACCCGGAAACCAAGGTTAAGGAAATTGCCAAACAGTTCAGGGATCGAAAAATTCCCTGCGATGCCATTTATCTTGATATCGATTACATGGACGGCTACCGCTGCTTTACATGGAACAAAAAATATTTTCCCGATCCACGCCGGATGATCAAGGAACTTGCTAACGATGGTTTCAAGACCGTGGTAATGATTGATCCGGGCATTAAGGTGGATGATGACTACTGGGTGTTTAAAGAAGGAAAAGACAATAAATACTTTTGCAGAAGAAGTGATGATTATTTTATGGAAGGCCATGTATGGCCTGGCCGTTGCCAGTTTCCGGATTTTACCAATCCAAAAGTAAGAAAATGGTGGGGTAAATTGTACGAAGAACTGGTGGATATGGGTGTTGCAGGTTTCTGGAATGACATGAATGAACCGGCCGTTTTTGGTTCCGGAACGTTTCCGAATGATGTTCGCCATAATTACGATGGTTACCGTGGCTCGCACCGCAAAGCACATAATGTTTATGGCATGCAGATGGTGCGCTCTACTTATGAAGGATTGAAAAAACTCATGCGCAATAAGCGGCCATTTACCATTACCCGTGCAGGTTATTCGGGGATGCAGCGTTATGCAAGTGTATGGACCGGTGATAACATTGCCACCTGGGAACATTTAAAAATAGGCAATATCCAATGCCAGCGACTATCGGTTTCAGGGGTGCCTTTCTGCGGAACAGATATCGGCGGATTTAGCGGCGAACCTGATGGCGAATTGTTTACCCGATGGATCCAGTTGGGAACGTTTTCTCCATTTATGCGTGCACATTCGGCGGGTGATACAGCTGAACGGGAGCCCTGGAGTTTTGGTGGGTTTTTCGAAGATATTAACCGTAAATTTATTGAACTGAGATACCGTTTAATGCCTTATCTGTATTCTGTTTTCTGGGAACATCACCGTTATGGTTTTCCAATTTTAAGACCATTGGTGATGCTGGAGCAGGAAAATATTAGCAACAGCTTCCGCCAGGATGAGTTCTGCTATGGTGATAAATTATTGATCTGTCCTGTTCTGGAGCAGGGCGCAATATCCAGACAAGTGTACCTGCCTAAAGGATTATGGTATAATTTCTGGACCAATGAAGTTTTAGATGGCGGAAATGAATACAACATCGAAGCAAAGATTGACAGTATGCCGATCTTTGTAAGAGCAGGATCTGTCATTCCGGAATACCCGGTAATGCAATATGTAGATGAAAAAGCAATTACCGAGGTGGCATTAAATATTTATAGTTGCGATTACGAAGTTAACTCCTATATGTATGAAGATCATGGAGATACCTTTGCTTTTGAACAGGATATTTACCTGGAGAAAAAGTTTACGGTAAAAGCAAATGATGCACAGGGACTGAAAATTAACCAAAGAATTGAAGGGCTTTATACGCCAAACTATGAATTTTATAGCTGCCACATTATAGGTATGAAATTTCAGGTGAAGAAAATTATCGTCGATAATAAAGAAGTAACCGACTATCATATTGATGATAGAAGTGTGCTGCATTTCAAGTGCCTTAAAAACTTTACTGAAATACAGATTTTAAGTCTGTAAATCTTTTAGCCCCAAACGCTGTTTAGTGTTTGGGGCTAAACCTATCCAGTCAAATTATGATACCAGCAAAAAAAGTTTCCAAAAAAAATATAGCCGTAACACCGATAGATAAAAGCAGGTCAGTTTGGGTACATAGCCTTTTCACCGATTATGATATTGATCTTTTTTCGGTTGGAAAGCATTTCAGGCTGTACGAAAAAATGGGTTCTCATTTAATCAGTGTAGAAAAAACAAATGGAACCTATTTTTCGGTATGGGCACCAAATGCACAGGAAGTAAGCGTAACCGGTAACTTTAATGATTGGAATAGAACTTCGCATTCGCTGTATAAAAGACTGGATAAATCAGGGATCTGGGAAGGATTTATCCCTGGGGTTTCAAAAGGAGAGGTTTATAAATATTTTGTAAAGGGTTTTGATGCTTCTGAACATTTAAAGGGCGATCCTTATGCCAGAAAGTGGGAACATCCTCCGCAAACAGCCAGTGTGGTTTGGGATACAGATTACAGTTGGAAAGATAAATCGTGGCTGGCCAAAAGGGCAAAACTGAATGCACTTGATCAGCCCATTTCAGTATATGAATTGCATTTAGGCTCCTGGGAGCGTGATCCGGAAAACCCTGAACGGGTGCTCAACGCCAGGGAAGTGGCTACCCGGTTGGTACCTTATGTTAAAGAAATGGGTTTTACCCATGTAGAGCTGATGCCGGTAATGGAATTTCCTTATTTTCCGAGTTGGGGCTACCAGATTACCGGCTATTTTGGTGCCAGTTCACGTTATGGGTCACCACAGGATTTAATGTTCCTGATTGAAGCCCTGCACCAGGCCAATATTGCGGTTATCCTGGATTGGGTACCCTCACATTTTCCAGGTGACAGGCACGGGCTATACGAATTTGATGGAACGCATCTTTATGAACATGCTGATATGAAAAAGGGATTTCATCCCGATTGGAAATCCTATATATTTAATTACGACCGCAATGAAGTTCGTTCATTTTTAATCAGCAATGCTGTTTTCTGGATGGACCAGTATCATGCGGATGGTTTGCGTGTAGATGCAGTGGCTTCTATGCTGTACTACAATTTTTCAAGAGAAGACGGTGATGCGGCAACAAATGAATATGGGGGCAGTGAAAATCTTGGTGCCATTCAGTTTCTGCAAGACCTCAATGTGGCCATTTATGGTAATTTTGAAGGTGTTCAAACCATCGCTGAAGAAAGCAGTACTTATCCGGGTGTAACACATCCTGTTCATGCCGGTGGACTGGGTTTTGGCATGAAATGGATGATGGGCTGGATGAATGATACCCTGAAGTATTTTAAAATTAATACGCTGGAACGCAAACACCATCACCATCAGCTAAGTTTTAGCATGACTTATGCGTTTACTGAAAATTTTATGCTGCCCTTTTCACATGATGAAGTGGTGCATGGAAAATCGCCCATGCTGTATAAAATGCCTGGTGATGACTGGCAAAAGTTTGCTAACCTGCGGGCGCTGTATGGCTACATGTTTACTCACCCGGGTGCAAAACTCCTGTTTATGGGAAATGAATTTGCCGATACCAGTGAATGGAACTTTACCCAATCTTTAGATTGGCACCTGCTTCAGTATCCCGGACATAAGGGGATGCAGGAAACGGTGAAAGCACTGAATTTCCTCTACAAAAAGGAACCTGCACTTTACCATTTTAACTTCAGTTATGAAGGCTTTGAATGGCTTGATGCTGATAATGTTAATGAATCGGTATTTGTTTTTATGAGGAAAGGGCCAAAGGCGAAAGATACACTGGTAATTGCCATTAATTTAACACCTGTAGTTCGTGAACACTATCGCATTGGTGTGCCGTTTAAAACCAAATGGAAAGAAATTTTTAATACGGATGATATTCTGTTTTACGGCAGCGGAATTAACAACAGGGGAGAGATTATTCCCCGGAAAGAGGGATATAACGGGCAAGAATATTCGGTTAACATTACCTTGCCACCATTAGCCGTAATCATATTTAAAAGCAAATAGGCTTAAATAAGAAAAGCCTCCCATTGCTGGAAGGCTTTCTTAAACTCTGGAGTGGAAGCTTCCAGAGCGGCTGCAAAGATATAAAAATTGTTTTCTTTGACAATAGATATTTTAGAAAATAGTTTGATTATCTGTTTAAAGCTTTAATTTAATCCCACCATTAAAAGTTCTGCCTTCTGTATGTGTCCAGATGTCGTCAAAACTGGGGTTAAGATGTGATCCGTTAACCACACTTTTATACCGGCTCTGCCTGGTATCAGTAAAATTCTCGGCATTAATAAATATGGAGATTTTGCCAAAAACCTTTTCTGCCATGAAACCAAACTCCCAGAATGCACTGGTTAATTGATTATTGTAAAGGTATTGACGATCGGTAAAATAACCCTCCAGCCCTAATTTAAAATTGCGTTCCTTTTCATAAAGCAAAGCCAGGTTCACCTTATTTTGAGGTAAAAGCCTGATATTTTGAATAACCGGCAGGTAATCTGCCTTGGCATCGGTAAAAGTATAACCGGCAAAAAGCTTAAAGTTTTCCTTAAAAATAATCTTTGCATTGGTTTCGAAACCCCTGCTTTGTACAGGTTGTGTGGTGTTTTCAAAGTGAAATGCGCCCTGATTGTCTTGAAGCAGGATAGTAGAATTATTGATCCTGGTATAGAAGAACATTTGGTTCAGGCTGAATAACCAGTCAGCGCCAATAGCCGTTTTATAATTAATATCTGCCGTACCTCCATAACTTTTTTCTGCTTTAACCTGGTTTAGCGGCAATAGGTTCTGGTATTGAAAAGTTTCGGTTTGTTCGGTAAAGAGTGTTGGTGTTTTATAACCCAGGCCGCCACCAATTCTTGAACTCCAATGATCATTGATTTTGTACAAAGCAGAAATCCTGGGTAAAACGAAGGCTTCATTCCTGCGGTAAAATGCATTGAAATAATTGACAAAGTCAAGCCTCACACCACTTTCTAACTTAAAACGATCGGAGATATCCCAGGTTTGCTGTGCATAAAGGCCGGCCGTTCTGGTCGTAAAGTTTTTTGACAGATTCGGGAGCTGATCTTGCTCTGCAAACTTATCATATACGATGTTCAACCCAAAAATCAGGCTTTGATTTTTGATGTTTTTCAAATAACTGATATCAGTATAGGCATTATAGTTAGTCCCGTTAAAAGTATAGTTAGGAATGGCAATATCCCGTTTAAAATAATTGAAACTGGTTTTGATCTTCAGTAAATCTGATGCATTTACCTTGTAGCCAAAATCGAGGGTAGAGGTATTGCGAAGGCTTTTGTTGCTTTCAAAATAGCGGTGGTTGGCATCTGCACCATTATTAATCACAAAAATGTCTCCACCTGTGCGGTTGCTTCTGGTAAAAGCATTGCCAATTACAATAGTTGTTTTTTCATTCGGATAATAAAATACTTTCGGGTGAATGGTAAAATCATTTGTTTTTGGGAGTTCTGTAAAATCATCCTGATCAACATCATAAGCTTTCTGAAAATTGGTAAGTGCCAGTAAGCTGTAGCCCAGTTTTCCTTTTCGCTGCATGCTAAAGGCCCCGATATTGGTTTGGCCTACGTTTGATTGATTAAAGATCATGTTGAAATCAGCTTTTTCCCTCGGTGTTCTGGAAATAAAGTTGACTACACCGGCAATTGCCCCTGCACCGTAAAGCGTAGAGGCTGGACCTTTAATAATTTCTACCTGCGCCAGGTCGAGCGGTGGAATTTCGAGGATACTCAATCCGCTGGCAAAATTGCCAAAACTGGCATACCCATCTTTTAAAAGCTGGGTATAACGTCCATCCAGGCCCTGAATCCTGATACTGGCATTGGCACTGGTGGCCGAAGTTTGCTGCACGGCAATACCCGTGCTTTCATGCAGGATCATCGAAACATTGGCTGTCCGCATATTACTTTTCTCGTCAATTTCTTCCAGTTCAATGGTTTCCACGCGAGTGGGGGTGTTTTGAATACTCCGGCTGGTTCTGGTAGAAGAAACAATAACTTCATCCAGTTCATCTTCTGCCGGTTCCAGGAAAATTTCATACGTCTTCACCTGATTTAACGGGAAGGTAACAATAAGGCGTTGTTCCCGGAATCCAATATTTCTGATGATTATGGTTTGAGAACCATCGGGAATGTTTTCAAAGCTGGCAGTACCATCTGCTTTGGTTTTTATGATAAGATTAGTGCCCTTAATCAGCACCGTTGCATCACTAATAATGGTTTTGTCCGTTTTATTCCTGACTGATATTTCAAGACTGTTTTGTGCGTAAGCACTTCCTAAGCACAAAAATGTGCATAGCAATAATATTATTTTTTGCATCTGTATAGTATAAATTGAATAATTAAACCTTGAGATAGGTTCTTAACAATATCGGTTAACCGATAAGATTTTTATTCAACTTTGGCGGTTGCCAGATGTTTCGGATATAGTCGGATACATTTCTGCTTTGGTAACCAGGCTTTATCTGATTGGAAGATAAAGATTTTGGCTGAAGCGTCAATAATTCGGTACATATATTTACAATAGGCTGCCCGCAACAATTGCAGGTGCATAATGGCGAACAATGATCATTATCCGGTAAAGTGTTCGTATTTGAAATTGTTAGAATGGCCTCATTGGTTTGCCTATTGATTTCCACCGCCATCACGTCTTCGCAGGTAATGCAAGATAAAAGCAAAATGGTGATACTCAAAAAGTAAACTAAGATTTTCATTGGCCAGTCAAATGTACAAAACCTCTGGCAACCAAACCAGTTATGATTTTAATTTATTAAGGGATTAGCAAAAGAATAAAAATGCGGTTCTGTGGTATCTTTTATACTTATATTCCATTGGGTTGTTTGATAGTTAGTTGGTAAACCGAACAAATAAAAAAATGTAATGTTAGCTAATTATACAGATCAGTAAAATGCAATTATTAAAGATAGTTAATCAGCAGGAAGCAGGCTATGGCCTCAATATTCAGCTTTCTGAGCATGAAATTTTTCTTAATAATTTAAGATCTGGTGATCCTGAAGCTTTTAAAACCATTTATAAGCAATATGCAGCTGCAATATACGGCATGATCCGCAGCAAGATTGCCGATGAACATGCTGCAGAAATTATCCTTGAGAAAATCTTTTTAGATTTCTGGAATTCTATATCAGGATATGATGAGACTAAATTTAAAATCTTTACCTGGTTGCATCAGATTACCAATCGTCAGATCAATCTTCATCAACTGTAAAAATCAGCGGTGTTTGGCGGCTGATGTTTCCGTAGGTTGTATTTCACCCTAAATATTCATCATATTTTGTTTTATGGATTCAAAGTTTGTGAATGCTAAATTTTGATATAAAGAAAAAGGAGACCTCATCCGAGCGTCTCCTTTTTTTCTAACCAAATATAAACCTGTTATGAGCCAGGCTTTGTCTTTAATCCTCCGTCAAAATATTTTTTAAGGAGAATGATTTATCTTTTTTAATCTGCATAAACATCGTTCCGTTTATTACTCTACAAATATAGTAAAAAAAATGATAGTGTAAAAAATACACTAAGAAATTTTTATATATTTTTTTTGTCATTTTTATCTGCAGCTATCTTTTAACCGGCAAATCGTTGTTAAAATGACCGTATTGCAAATATACATCCAAAATATGTTAAGTAATTGTTAAATAGTATTAAATTTTAGCTTGGATGGTTGTAGTCAGTTGAATTTTTGAATGATTTATAAAATAAAAGTGCATTTTAAATCTTTTTTAAGCTTTATTTATAGATAAAGTATTTTTATCAGCATTTTTTTATGCGCTTAAGTGTTTTACCTTGCATATTAAATCAGCTTTATAAATGAAATTCAGGTTTAAAATAAAAAAGCGACAAAACCAAAGGTTAATGTCGCTTTTTGAATACAGTATTTAGCCTTATGGCTATTTTGTATTATAAACTTGCGTAATATTCTACAAATTTAGCAAGTGCAGATGAATATCCCCACTCGTTATCGTACCATGAAACCACTTTTACAAAGTTGTCATTCAATGAAATACCTGCTTTGGCATCAAAAATAGATGCATGGTCATCGCCAATGAAGTCAGAAGATACAACCTCATCTTCAGTGTAAGCCAATACGCCTTTTAATTCACCTTCTGATGCTGCTTTCATGGCTGCCTTAATTTGCTCATAAGTTGCTGGTTTTTCTAAACGGGCAGTTAAATCAACAACAGAAACGTCGGCCACAGGAACGCGGAATGACATACCGGTTAATTTGCCTTTTAATTCTGGTAATACCATACCTACTGCTTTGGCAGCACCGGTTGATGAAGGGATGATGTTAGAGAAACCACCACGGCCACCTCTCCAGTCTTTAGCTGAAGGACCGTCTACTGTTTTTTGAGTTGCAGTAACCGCATGAATGGTACTCATTAAGCCTTCAACAATTCCGAAGTTATCATTTAAAACTTTAGCGATAGGTGCTAAACAGTTTGTTGTACAAGATGCATTAGAAACAATTGTTTGATCTGCAGTTAATTTATGGTGGTTAACACCCATTACGTAAGTAGGGATGTCGCTATCTTTAGCCGGAGCAGAGAAAACTACTTTTTTAGCACCTGCTGCGATGTGTTTTTCTGCATCCGCACGGGTTAAGAATAAACCTGTAGATTCAATAACCACTTCAACACCAACTGCATCCCATTTCAGGTCAGCAGGATTTCTTTCTGCTGTTACACGAATTGTTTTGCCATTAACAACTAAATTACCATCTACAACTTCAATTGTGCCATCAAATTTGCCATGTGTAGTGTCATATTTTAACATATAAGCCATATAATCAGGCTCAATCAGGTCATTAATTGCTACGATATCCAATCCTCTTTTTAATGCAGCTCTGAAAACCAGTCTGCCGATACGGCCAAAGCCGTTTATTCCAATTTTGCTCATTGTTTTTGTTAATTAGTGTAATGTTTTAATAAATTTAGTATTGGTTCTTTAATAATGGTTTTAATTTTAAGCTGATGCCTGTCTGCTACTATTTGCAACTGTTCTTCCAGTTCTGCAGCTACTTTTCCAACAAAGTGTATATCTTCACCCTGATATTTAGTTGCCATAGGTAATACATAAGTCTGAAAATATCTCTCAAAGCCTTCATCAATTAATTTGAGAATATACTCATGCTTTATATTTTGTGTAAAAAAGTCAAAGAAAGAGGTCAGAAATATATTGGCCTGTGGCTTATTATATATTCTTTCCAAAATTTGAGGGCGATCAAGATTAAAGTTTCTGACAAATTTGGTTTCAAGATCTTCGGGCAGTGTTTTACTTAAAAAACTTTTTAAAAGTACTTTGCCAAAATAGTTTGAAGAACCTTCATCTCCCAGAATATAGCCTAGTCCAAAGCAATTGTTGAGGAGTTTTTTACCATCAAAATACGCACAGTTTGAACCACTTCCCAACATGCCCACTATCCCGGTTTGTTCGTAACAGGCGGCTTTTGCAGCGCCGAATAAATCGTTTTCAACAAAAACCTTACTGTATCTGAAAAATGATGATAAAGTATTTGCCAATTCTATTTTCCTTTCTGCTGAAGATGCTCCTGCTGCAAAGAAATAGATTTTTTTAATATTTTCTGCATGATTAACCAGAACAATTTTCTTGTTCAGGATTTGCAAAATCATTTTGGCATCAACAAAAGTCGGATTAATTCCAGTCGTATTGCAGTGTGCCACTACTTTGCCATTTTGGGTTAATTTCCAAAATGCAGTTTTTGATCCACTATAAACAACCGCCACCATATTAAATTGATAAAACTTCTGTCATTTCCATTAAATCCGGCTCAAGCTTGAAGCTGTGTGCAGTTAACGCTTCTGTGATGCTGGTTAATTTAACTGCATTGCCGTGTAAACCTACCATTTGTCCGCTTTCTCCGGCAATGAGTGCATTTACGGCTGCGAAACCAAGTCTGCTTCCTAAAATACGGTCAAAGCTGCTCGGGCTGCCGCCGCGCTGAAGGTGTCCAAGTATGGTAACTTTAGTATCATAATGGTCAAAAGTTTCTTTTACTTTCTTGGCAATATCATAAGCACCGCCTTGTTTATGTCCTTCGGCAACAATAACTATGCTTGATGATTTTTTTGTAGCCGCACCCAGGGCAAGTTTAGTAATCAGCTCATCCACACTGGTTGCCCTTTCAGGTAATAAAACGGCTTCGGCACCACTGGCTATTGAACTTCTTAGTGCAATACATCCCGAATCCCTGCCCATTACTTCTATAAAAAACAACCTGTCGTGCGCATCTGCGGTATCCCTGATTTTATCTATTGCTTCAATGACAGTATTGATTGCGGTATCATAACCCAATGTAAAATCAGAACCTGCCAGGTCATTATCAATCGTTCCAGGTATACCAATTACCTTTACGCCAAAAGTTTCTGAGAAACGTTTTGCGCCTGTAAAAGTGCCATCACCGCCAATAACCACTAAACCGTCAATGTTATTTTTCTTTAAATTCTGGTAGGCAATTTGCTGACCTTCATCAGTTTTAAACTCCAGGCAGCGTGCAGTTTTTAAAATGGTACCCCCTAAGTGTAAAATATTACTTACAGAACGGGCGTCCATCGATTTTATATTGTCCTTAATCAAACCCTGGTATCCCTGCATTACACCAAACATGTTGATGCCATGGTAAATTCCGGTTCGAACAACAGCTCTAATGGCTGCATTCATTCCCGGGGCATCGCCACCGGAAGTAAGTACAGCTATGTTTTTAATATTTGGCTCCATCTATGATACGAATATAGTGTGTAATTTTTACACTAAGTAATTTTTTTTATTTTTTTTACTTAATATTGAAAGTCATACCTTTATCTGTTTAAAATAATTAAATTTTACTTTGGAACAAATTTTACCTCATTTAGATTCTGTATTCTCGATAGATTGCGTGTTGTTTGGGTTTGATGGTAAGGAGCTTAAAATCTTACTCATCGAAAGAAATGAAGAGCCGTTTAAAGATTGGTGGGCCTTGCCTGGTAATATCGTGGGTGCAGATGAAAGTTTAGATCAATCCGCATCGCGTATATTATATGAGCTGACCAGTCTGCGTGGAATTTACATGGAGCAATATTATGCTTTTGGTGATCCAAACAGGCACCCGCAGGGTAGGGTAATTACCCTGGCCTATTATGCACTTATCCGTTTAGGTGGTGATAAAGAACCCCGTCCGATCAGTACCTATGCGAAACGTGCCAAATGGTTACCCATTACGGATTTACCTAAACTGGCTTTCGATCACCAGAAGATTTATGATAAGGGCCTGGAAAAAATCAAGCGAAGGATTAAACACCAGCCAATCGCGTTTGAGTTGCTGCCCGAAAAATTTACCCTCACCCAGTTGCAACATGTATATGAACTGATTCTCGGTAAAAAACTGGATAAGCGCAACTTTAGAAAAAAGATTGTAAGCTTTGGCGTGTTGAAAGAACTCGACGAAAAACAAAAAGGTGTATCTTATCGTGCAGCTACGCTTTATCGTTTTGATAAACGCAAATACGCCAAATTGTTTGGCAAGGAAATTTCCTTTTAAGAAAAGGATTGCCGAGCAAAGAATAAAGACCACATTACTATAAAAAGAAAAAGGTCCCGATTGAATTTTCAATCGGGACCTTTTTTATGGTTTTAAAAACTTTGGACTAATTACTTGAAACTCATGACTCCAGACTAAAGACTCCAAACTCAGTACTCTAAACTACCCCTTCTTAGCTGTTTCCAAATGGTAATGAACTAAATCATCTATAGGTGAACGGATAATTTTACCAACCCCCATTTCATAACGGTCAGCAACAATACTTAAAATATCGCGAAAGCTGTAACCTACAGAACCTACACAGTTTAATTTGTGGTCTTTATAGTTTGGATAGTGAATCACCAAAGCTTCAAAAAATGAAGTAAAGGCATAATCTATAGTGCTGAAAGCATAGTCTTCATAGTTATCTTTGAAGTCGTATAAGAATTTACTGAAGCTGGCGCAGAAACGGTTTGGCAAAGGCTTATTGTAAATATTATCAAAAATATCTTCATTTGTTAAAGCATAATTATCATAAAAAGCTTCACGTAAGCCTTTTGGCATATAGCCTTTCATATAGTCGCTTAAAATGCGTTTCCCAATAAATGAACCGCTACCTTCATCACCCAGGAAATAACCTAATGAATCTATATTAAGGGTAATATCTTTTCCGTCATACAGGCAGGAATTGGTACCGGTTCCTAATATAGCTGCAAATCCGGGCTCGTTACCCAAAAGTGCTCTGCAGGAAGCTAGAAGGTCATGACCAACAAAAATTTCGGCATTGGTGAAAATCTGCTTCATGGCATCAGTCACAATCTTTACATTACCAGGGGTAGAGCATCCAGCACCGTAATAATAAACAGCAGTTAATTTTTCTCTTTCCAAGTGGTCTGGAAGGGTTTCATTTAGAGACTTTACAATGTATTCTCCCTTAGAAAAATATGGATTGTAACCCTCGGTATTAAAGTAGATTTTTCTGCCGGCTTCGTTGATCAGACACCAATTTGTTTTGGTTGATCCACCGTCTGCAATTACTATCATTTTATTTATTTTTTGGTTTTAGCACGATAAAAGTATAAAAACTCTTATATTTTGTATCTTTTTTTTTAATAATTTTTTAACAATTTATTGTTGTTGAAATTTAAGTGTGTAAAAAATACACTATATAGGGGCTTCAATCGCCTTAAAACCTTATTATTATACTTGAAAAGGCATTAGGCTTTTTTTTAATCGTCAAGAATATTTTACAATTTAAGTGCAAATGAATAATAACTTTTTAGATTTTCGGAGCGATACGGTAACCCGGCCAACGCCAGGCATGCTGGATGCCATGATGACTGCCCGGGTAGGTGATGATGTTTTTGGTGAAGATGAAACAGTTGCTGCATTGGAAGAAAAACTCTGCCAGATTTTTCATATGGAAGCAGGATTGTTTTGTCCGTCAGGTACCATGACCAACCAGATTGCGATCAAGTGTTTTACGAAACCCATGGATGAGGTTATCTGCGACCAAACGGCACATGTTTACCGTTATGAAATTGGTGGCATTGCCTTTCATTCTGGTGCTTCCGTCAGGTTGCTGTATGGCGATAGGGGCATTCTGACGCCTGAATTAATTGAGCCTGAAATTAATGAAGATAATATCCATTATCCGGATTCCAGTTTAGTGGTACTGGAAAATACGGTAAATAAAGGTGGTGGAAAATGTTATGACCTGAAGCAGATTGCACCTATTCATCATCTCTGTAATATTAAAGGGTTAAAACTGCACCTGGATGGTGCCCGGATTTTTAATGCCTTGGTGGCCACAGGCGATAAGGCACATGAGTATGGCAAGTATTTCGATGGGATGTCGGTTTGTTTATCAAAAGGTTTGGGTGCGCCGGTGGGATCGGTATTACTGGGCAATAAGGATATAATCAGGAAAGCCCGTAAAATTAGAAAGGCTTTTGGTGGTGGAATGCGCCAGGCAGGCTTTTTGGCCGCAGCAGGGATTTATGCGCTGGATCATCACATCGAGCGCCTTCAGGAGGATCATCAACATGCCGGGGCAATAGCTGAAGCACTGTTACGTACAAAATATGTGCTTTCTGTAATGCCGGTTGAAACCAATATTGTTATTTTTGAGGTGGCTGCGGGAACGGCAGAGAAAATTGCAAATCAGCTCAAAGATAAAGGATTGCTGTGCGGTACAACGAGTGCCAGTACAGTGCGGCTGGTAACGCATTTGGATCTGAGCGCTGAAATGATTGACCGTGCCATTGAAATCATAGTACATTTGTAGTAAAGTTGACAGCCAGTAGTTATGGCACCGCTTGTTCACCAATTATTGTATTAAATAAAGTAAATTGCCAAATGCCTGAAAATTCTAACCTCCCGATATCGATTTCAAAAATCCTCATTGCCAACCGGGGCGAAATTGCGCTGCGCATTATGCGTTCGGCAAAAGAAATGGGGATTAAAACGGTAGCTGTTTTTTCTGAAGCTGATCGCAATGCGTTGCATGTACGTTATGCCGATGAAGCCATATTTATCGGACCGGCACCATCTAACCAGAGTTATCTGGTTGGTGAAAAAATTATTGATGCCTGTAAAAAAACCGGTGCTGAAGCCATTCATCCTGGTTATGGTTTTTTATCTGAAAATGCAGGCTTTGCGAAAATGGTAGCAGATGCCGGATTAATTTTGATTGGCCCATCTGCAGTGGCCATGGAAATCATGGGCAATAAATTATCGGCAAAAGCAGCTGCCTTGAAATATAACATCCCCATGGTTCCCGGAACGGAAGAAGCCATTACCAATGTAAATGAAGCAAAAGAAAGGGCAGTTGAAGTAGGCTTTCCTATTCTGATCAAAGCTGCTGCAGGTGGTGGTGGAAAAGGTATGCGGATTGTGGAAAGTGTGTCTGATTTTGAAGAACAGATGGATCTGGCCGTGAGCGAGGCTACATCTGCATTTGGTGATGGGGCCGTGTTTATAGAACGCTATGTTACTTCACCAAGACATATCGAAATTCAAATTCTTGGAGATCATCATGGTAACATTGTTCATCTGTTTGAACGGGAATGTTCCGTGCAGCGCCGGCACCAGAAGGTGGTGGAAGAAGCCCCTTCATCTGTTC
Source organism: Pedobacter sp. GR22-10 (assembly GCF_026239715.1). Taxonomy (NCBI): domain Bacteria; kingdom Pseudomonadati; phylum Bacteroidota; class Sphingobacteriia; order Sphingobacteriales; family Sphingobacteriaceae; genus Pedobacter; species Pedobacter sp. GR22-10. Next base: position 839,192 of record NZ_JAPIVR010000002.1, on the reverse strand, counting down.
TTTCAACTGAAATCAGGGAAAAAATGGGTAAATGTGCAATTGATGTAGCCCGCTCTGTACATTATACCGGTGCCGGAACTGTAGAATTTATCCTCGATGAAAATCATGATTTTTTCTTTCTGGAAATGAATACGCGCTTGCAGGTGGAACATCCTGTTACGGAATTTATTACCGGTGTTGATTTGGTAAAAGAGCAAATCAAAATTGCTGAAGGAAAGCCTCTAAGTTTTGGTCAGGATGATTTAAAAATTAATGGCCATGCAGTTGAACTTCGCGTATATGCAGAAGATCCCAATCATAATTTCCTTCCGGATATCGGAACGCTTCAAACCTATAAAATACCAAAAGGCAATGGTGTAAGGGTGGATGATGGTTTTGAACAAGGCATGGAAATCCCGATTTATTATGACCCGATGATTGCCAAATTGATTACGTATGGAAAGGATCGGGAGGAAGCCATATCCAGAATGTTGAGGGCAATAGCAGAATATGAGATTACCGGGATAGAAACTACACTGGCTTTTGGTAAATTTGTCATGCAGCATGAAGCCTTTAAAAGCGGAAATTTTGATACCCATTTTGTTGCTAACTATTTCAGACCAGATGAATTAAAAGCAATAAATGAAGAGGAAGCGATGATTGCTGCAATTGTTGCTACAAAATTCTTTAAAAAGGATGTATTTAAGGAAGCGCCTGTGCAGGTGTCTCCACCATCATCCAACTGGAGAAAAAACAGATTAAAATATTAATTCAGGTTTCATCAGGCCGTTACTTTATCAATGGCAAAATGAAATCTCAACACTGATAACACATGTTTACCGGAATCATAGAAACACTCGGCGAAGTTACCGCCATTAAAAATGATCATACCAATATTCATTTTACCATTTCATCAGCCATTAGCCACGAACTCAAAATAGATCAGAGTGTGGCGCATAATGGTGTGTGCCTTACAGTGGTATCGCTTCAGGATGGGGCGCACACGGTAACGGCTATTGACGAAACATTGCGCAAAAGCAGTTTAATTAATTTAAAGGTGGGTAGCCGGATAAACCTGGAAAGGTGTATGCAAATGAATGCGCGTTTGGATGGCCATATTGTGCAGGGGCATGTTGACCAGACAGCTGTTTGTGTTAAACGGGAAGAACTGGACGGTAGCTGGGAATATCGTTTTAAATATGATGCAGGTACAGGAAATGTAACGGTAGAAAAAGGATCGGCCTGTGTAAACGGGATTAGCTTAACGGTTGTAAATTCTGCTGATAACGAATTTTCGGTCTTTATTATTCCATACACTTTTGAGCATACTAACCTGCAGGAAGTACATGTTGGGGATACCGTTAATTTAGAGTTTGATATTATTGGCAAGTACGTGGCCAGATTAATGAATAAATAATTGCCTTTTAATCAATCGGGATGTACAGTAAAGATGAAGCGGCCAGGTTAAGGCAACAGTTCTGGATTAGTTTTGGGCAGTACATGAAACCTGTGCCTTCGGCAAGTGGCAGCACGGTTCATTGGATCAATTATAAAACAGGCGTAAAAAATATCTTCTTCAAAATGGATGTTGACAATAAAAAGGCAACAATTGCTATTCAGTTGTCTCATTCAGATCAGGATATTCGCCACCTCATTTTTGATCAGTTTGAAGAATTCAAATTAATGCTCATCAATACCTTAGAAGAGGAGTGGGACTGGAGGAGAGATTTTACGGATGATTACGGAAAAACGATCAGTCAGATATCAATTACTTTACCTGAAGTAAGCATTTTTAACCAGCAACACTGGCCAGCACTCATTTCATTTTTTAAGCCAAGAATTATTGCGCTGGATGATTTCTGGGATCATGTGAAACCGGTTTTTGAAGATCTGGTCTAATCAGTCAGGTGCAATTGTGCTATTCTTTCTTTGGCAAACTTAATTTCTGAATGATCATCTTCTGCATGAGGTTTACTGCCGAGATAAAGCTTATAATAATTTAGAGCAGGTTTAGTCTGTTTCAGTTTGGTATCATAAAGTGTGGCCAGGCGATAGTAAAGTGTTGGCATTACCTTAAACTGTAATCCTTTTTTATAGGCTGCATTGGCTAACTTAAATTGATTATTCTCTTCATAACTTAAGCCTAATAATGCATAGTAACTTGCCGTATTTGGAGAGATGGCCTCCTCAATTGTTCTCCTGGCGTAAACTGCGGCCATTTTATAATTTTTAAGGTATCGATAACTTAAGCTGGTAAAATATAAAGTGTTTTCATTTTGCATCAAAAGTTTTTCAAGTCTGGAAAAATAATTAATGGCCTGATTATATTTTTTAGTGTAATAGTAGGCTTTTGCTACGTCTTTAATTACGCTGGCATCATCTCCGTCTTTTAATAACATTTCGCCGGAAGTAATCACTTCCTGGTATTTTTTTAGCTGATTGGCCAGGGGAAGTTTTGCTTTTTGCAATACCAGGTTTTCACTGTCTGCCTTAATGGCGACATCCAGCACATGATAAGCCTTTTCATATTCCTGGCTTACGTCGTGTACTTCTGCCAGGTCAACCGCAATATCTGCTTCATTGGGATTAAGCCGGTTTGCCTTAAGGAGGTAAACCAGCTTCATAGAGTCTTTTACTGAAGGATATAAATTAGCGAGAAGCTTATAAACACTAAAATTATTGCTGTCTATTTGAACGATTTCGCCATAGTATTTTTTCGCCATTTGTTGGTTTCCCCGCCGGGTGCTGATACTCCCAAGACTAAATAGAATAGGCAGACTTTGCGGTTGGAGCTGGTATGCCTTGCTATAATATTTCTCGGCTTCTACATTGTTGCCCGCCATCAAAAAACAATAACCTATTTGGGTGAGCGCTTTTTGATCGGTTGTACTGTCTGTGAATATGCTTTTTAAATATAAAGCGGCATCTGCATATTTCTGATTTTGATACAGATCGAATAATTTTTCCTTATTAACAAGCGCAGACTGAGCATCACACTGTTGGGAAAATACCATGAGCAGCAGGAAGTAAAATATATTTTTCATCACTTCAATATTTTAAACTAATTTATTAGTTATAAGTGATGATTCCAAATTTTTCTGGAAGATGAGGTAAATAAAAACAAATTGGGTGCGTGTGGGTTTATAAGAATATTAGTATAAATTTAAATAAAGAACCTATGAATACCTTACAGAAATTCGAATTGATGGAAAAGATTGTGCGTGAGTTAGAGGATTTACAAAATTCGCAAACAGCACTGATCCAAAAAATTGGCAAAATTGAAGTGGATAATATCGAACTAGGCGATGGCAGGTTAGAAAAGGATTTACCGGATATCCACCAAAATTTAGCAGATAACTTAGACACTATATCAGGAATTTTAGATTACTTTGCAGGCAAAACACAAAATTTTGGCGATAAGAACAATGTTGATGCCTTGAAAGAACAAGAAGCCATCAACAATGCAACTGGCTAATTTAACTTAACCCTATTTTATATGAAATCTTTATCATTAACTATTGCCTGTTTATTTGCTTGTTTTTTTGCAAGCGCACAGGTATTACCAACCTTCCAGCTAGGTTTAAAAGCCGGAGCAAATTTTTCAAAGTTTGATAGCGATAATACTTTCAGTAGTGATAATCGTGCCGGTTTTTACGGCGGTTTGTGGGCAAGGATTGGTGGAGCAGGCGTTCATTTTCAACCAGAGCTTTACATCTCAGGTAAGAAAACGAACCTGGTTAGTGATGCAACAGGTCAGGTAAATAAAGTGAGTTTTACCAGTTTGGATGTTCCGTTATTGGTTGGAACTAAAATTGGTGCTTTGGGTGTTGGCGTTAGATTAAACACCGGACCAATGGTTTCATTTATTTTAGACGAAAAACAAAGTTTTGGTCAGGCTACCGGAAATGTTTTTAATGGAAACTTTAAAAATCAGGCATTTGCATGGCAATTTGGTGCAGCACTTGATATTAAGAAATTAAGCATCGATGCGCGTTACGAATTGGGCTTGTCTAAATTAAATAAAGATGGTTACCCTGGAACAAAGCTGAATTTGTTTACCGTTGGTTTGGGATATAGAATTTTTTAACCTGATACTAAATAATCAGTATAGGAGAGGGCAGACATTTGATCTGCCCTTTTTTATGATGTTTATTTAGAGATCAACCTCTGTCAGCTCATACGCATAAGAACCGTTTTTAGGAACAATTGGCGTTTCTCTTCCTATACTTAAGGCTTTAATAAATGAAGCGCCAAAATAAAATATAAGTGAAGAGTAAAATACAAAAAGCATAATCACAATAATAGATCCGGCTGATCCATAAATGTTGCTGATATTACTCAGTGGAAGCAAAATCCTTAAAATATATTTACCCACGGTAAAAAGACAGCCGGTAAGTAAGCCTCCTGAAATGGCTGCTTTCCAGGTGGGTCTGCCATTGGTAAGGTATCTGAACAGCATCGTAAACCAGGTAGTAACAATAATAACAAAGATGATTTGATTCAGTATGGAGGTTAATATCAGACTAAATGACGGTGAACTGCTTTTTAAATAGGCACCGATAATGGCCTGAACACTATCTGCCAGTAAGCCGATAAAAAATAAGATTCCGGCAAAGAGGATTATCGTAACAGATATCGCTCTTGATTTAAGGGTATTAATGATGCCTTTCTTATCCTTATTGCCAATATTCCAAATTTGCTCTAAAGAATTTTTAATCACATTAAAAAGGGTAGTGGCAACAAACAGAAAAAATACGAAACTGAATAAAGTAATATACCAGGCCTGATCAATTCCCCTGATATTGCGAAGGGTTAATTTGATCTGTTTAATACTGTCTTCATCCAGGATGTTGGCCAGACGCTGAAAAATATTAGTGAATAAAATACGCCTGTCGGTAAACATACCAAATAAGCGGATGAGAATAATCAATATCGGTGGAAGCGCAAAATTGGTAAAGAATGCCGTTGCGCCAGCTAATCTTAATGGATCGTTTTGTTGAAATAAGATAAATGCATTTTTCGAAGTAGAGAAAAAGAAGCTTAATTTATCCTTTAGTTTTAACAGCATGTTTCATTCTTAAAGCCCCGAAAATACTCAAAATACTTTATTCGTAATCCTTTGTATCTGTTTTTGTTATTTAATCCGCCTTTTTAAACACGAGCAGCACTTTTTCGTCATTCAGCAGGGTTAGTTTCCCATCCGTTACTTTCGCCTGGTTTACCTGGTTAATGGCTTGTACATATGCACGTTCGGCCGCATCTGTTTCCTGGCAAAACATCCTGGTACTGATGACATCTTGCAATTTAATCCTGCGATCTGCTTTTTCAATTTTTCCTCCATAGGAATTACAAAAAGATTTACCGCTAACTTTCAAGCTATCACCAAAATTAAGTGTTGCTTTAGCATTCGCAGGTAAGGTAAGTCCTGGCAATTCAGTTAATTCCCATTTGGTATGTGCTAATTTCTTTGGATCGTTTTTTTCCAGACAGGCACTAAAAAGACAGAGGCTAATGCCAAGGATAAATAAATTTTTCATAAGTATTGCGATTTCTGATGATCAACAAAAATTAATCCAATAATTTATTTGAGGGTAAATGATATAAAACTAAATTTTTAATCGGAGGTAATAAATAAAGATAATAAATTAGCAAAAAAAAAGCGACAATAAAATCTATGAAAACTACAGCATTCGCCATTCTGCTTTCCATCAGTTTATTCGCCTGTAAGCAAAGCAAGCTGGAACAAACTTATGTTCCTAAAGCCTACACCAATGAGGATTTTAATGAATTTCCAAAGGTTAAAAATGAAATCTTAAATATTGTCACTGTTGAGCCCTCAAAACCTGAAGACAGGGAAACTTTTACCATTCAGTTTAAAGATACCACTATAGCGATTCAGGATAAGCCTAAGCCTTTAGCCAATCAGTTTAAACAAGCCAGGTTTATCAATACACAGAAAACTGCTGCATTGGTTCAGGTTGAAGATGGTTCAGGCCTGGTTTCTCCATTTTATGTGATTTCTTTAAAGGACGGCAAAGTTGGTGTAACCAGTTTATACAAGGCATCAGCAGGGAAAAGTGATAAAAAATATACCAAGGGAATAGAGGAGATGAGTTTAAGCAATATTATTGTGAATAATGATTTTACCATTGCTTTGGTGAATGGGAAGATTTATCCCATCAAAAGACAAAATGAAAGTGAACGCATTCAAGGCGATTTTTTATTCAATTCATCAGATAAGCAAACCCTGGTTTTTTTAACCGGCAACGCGCTTTATCAGGTTAATTACCGTACAGGAGAAACGGCTACACTTAAACTTCCTGCCAATGTGATGCAATCTGGCAATGTGGCCAATGAAATCAGAAAGGGTTATAGCTGGGCTACCAATGCAAAAGGGGCATCTTTTTTAAAGCAAAATCCAGATGATGACCGGATTGTAGACATCAGCGAATTTAAAAAGTAGTTCATTATCCGGCAAGCATTGATCGAAAGGTAAGGTTGATCCTTGGCGTGCTGATCTTTTTTGTTGGAGGTAAACGGTGTAGCCAATGCGTTTGGGTGGCATCTTTCATCTCCAGCAAACTTCCGTTTTCTAAAAACAGGCCAATGGTTTCTTTAGTTGTTTTATGTTTAAAAAGAAACTTTCTTTCGGCGCCAAAACTCATTGAGGCAATACTGGTATTTTTGCCCAGGGCTTTTTCATCATCACTGTGGTATGCCATGCCTTCATCTCCATTGTGGTAAAGGTTTAACAGGCAGGAATTGTAGGTTGATCTGGTGTTTTCCTCTGCAATTTGTTTGAGTTCAGTTAATTCCATGGTCCACGGAAGTGCATATTTAGTCGCATTTGAATAGGTATAAGCATATTTTTTATCGCCATACCAGGCCACCTTTCTTTTGGTAATGATGTGTTTGCCCATGATGTAAGCTTCATCATTTTTCCATTCAATGGTATTCAGGAGTGCTTCGTAATAGGCATTCGCCTTTTCGATGGAAAACAATTGCCCGAAATACCGCACTGTTCCATCATAGGGAAGGAAGTTGTGATTAACATCTTGTATTGTACTAAACAAATCCATTTTTACCGCTTTAAATTTTGCTGTTCCGCTGTTTTTGCGGCCTCCCAGCCAATCATGACCATTTTACGCTCAGTGCCCCAGTGGTAACCCCCTAACGCACCACTGGCCTGGATTACCCGATGGCAGGGAATTAAAAATGCTACAGGATTATCACCAATGGCTGTGCCCACTGCCCGGCATGCTTTTGGATTTTGAATTTTGCTGGCAATGCTGCCATAAGTGGACAACTTACCCATCGGAATTTTTAATAAGGTTTCCCAGACTTTTAATTGAAAATCAGTACCTTTTAAATGGAGTTTAATTTCCTGTAACTTGGACCAGTCATTCTGGAAAATAAACAGCGCATTTTGTTGCATGCGATCTAACTGGTGATGAAAATTTGCTGCTGGAAATTTGGAAATCAATTGTGCTAGTGCGATTTGCTCATTTTCTATAAAAACCAGATGACAAATGCCTTTTGGTGTTGCGGCCACAATGATATTTCCAAAGGGTGTTTCAGCAAAGCTGTAATTAACATTTAAATTTGCACCTCCGTTTTTATATTCGCCGGGAGTCATTCCTTCAATATTAACAAACAAATCATGTAGCCTGCTGGTTCCGGATAATCCGGTTTCCATTGCCGTTTCAAATAACGAAGCCTGATTTTCTTTGAGGCATTTTTTCGCATAACCAATGCTAATATACTGTAGAAACCTCTTCGGACTTGTACCTGCCCATTCGCTAAATAGCCGCTGAAAATGGTATGGGCTTAAATTTGCCTTTTCAGCAATCTCTTCCAGACTGGGTTGTTTTTTGAAGTTTAACTGGATATATTTAATCGCATCGGCAATTCTATGGTAGTTAATGTCTTCTTGTATTTTCATATCCTCATTTCTTACCCGCAAAACTAATAAAGAAATGAAGTAGATGATACCCGATAATTGCTAAGTTCCATTGCATGACCAGCATCTGACTATAACTTATCCTCTCTTTTTACCAAAAGAAAGTCATCATCATTTAACGCCAGATAACCAAATTCATAGCAAAAGAGATAACACTTGCCGTTTTGAGTTTGATAAATGTGGGTATGGTAATCAAAGTTGAAGCCGGCGTTTAGCATTTTCTTTCTTGATATTTTAACTTTCCCATCAGGGTTAAATTTAGATAGAAGTGTACGGTTTTTTTTAAGAATTGAATTAATCCTGTTAAATACAATACCGTTTTCACTCTTTAAACGATTATTGTAATTATTACGACAACTATCATCACAAAATTTTTTATCAGTTCGGCCTTTAACAGCCTCGCCACAATCTAGACACAAGCGTTCCATATATATAATCAGGTTTATATTATGGGATGATGATTAAAAATAATAAAATTTTATCTTTGTACAAAATGCGATCATGACGCATTACATCCTTTTAGTTAGGGGCTGTAGATTTACCCTGGGCTTCTGCCTGTTGAAAATCTTTCCTGATTTGTAGCATAGAGATGGTGTTGAAGATAGAATGAACAGGAGATTTCATGTGGTAACGTCCTAATGTGGTCGAATTGATGTAAACCTGCTTTTCTTCAAAGAGCACTGTAATTTCCTTTCCCCAGGTAAAGAGTCCTGTTTCCTTTTTAAATTTTATAATGTTTTGCCCTGAATCATCTATTTTAAGCGATGGATATCTATGTTTTAAAATTTGAACCATCTTTAACCGGTTTAAGTTAGGGTTTGATCCTTTGATCAGGATCAAGTGATTCATTAAATAAAGACTAACGAGCATGAAGATAACAAAAGCCACACTGAGGCAAAGCGAAGTAAATGTTAGTTTATTGCTCTTATTCATCAATGGCAAAAGAGGCAAGGCTAAAAAAATTAACCAGACGAGGTTTTCAAAAACTTTATTGATCAATAATTCAGTATTAAAATAGAATACTAATCGACCTCTTTGAATACTTTTTTGCCTGTTAATTTGTGATCTCACCACTAAATGTAAGCATATGAAATGGTTTAAGAAATATAAATCCTCTGTTTTCCCGTTTGCATACTAAATCCGTTACCTCAGTCATCTTAAAAAAATGTTCAGCAGCATATCATACAGTTGATTGATGCTTAAGCTTGAAATGATCGTTACCACAAAGTTATCTGAATCTGAATATCTGATCATGATTGAAATACAACATACACAAATACCTATGCTGTTTACTTTCATCATAAATTAAATAAGGCTTATAAATCAAATTGAAGAGTAATGGCCTGCTAAATCCGTTTATAAACGTTTATAAACGACTATAACTGCTTAACATCCGAATAATTTTTTTCACTGTCTGCACCTTTGTTCTGTCGATAGCGAGGAAAGCTATTGTTCATTAATGATTAAGAAACTTAAATTTAAAAGATTATGGAAAGTGCAATTAACAAAGTAGTATTAAGTGGTTTTGCAGGAGCAGACGCTGAGGTAAGAAACATTTCAGGAAATCAAAGATTGGCGAAAGTAAATCTAGCTGTAAATGAATATTACAAGAATGCATCAGGTGAAGAGGTTAAAAAAACAAACTGGTTTACACTAACATTCTGGAATGATAAAGCCGACCTTGCCTCTGCTCAGATCAAGAAAGGAACCAGATTAACCATTGAAGGTAAATTATTATCAGGATCATACGTGGCGAAAGACGGATCTAAAAAGTTTACAACAGACATTGTGGTGAGTGAAGTTGCCATTAAAGAAATCGATTTGTCAAATTAGGTAACTTTAGCATAAAGTAATTGAGTTGGCTAAATCTCAATTACTTTATGTCTTTAGAGTTTAACAGATGTGCCAAGGTAAAAGTTAATGCCCGGGGCAGCATTGTAATATCTGCCAGCCATTGCATTTAAGTCATTTCCTAAACTATAGGTTTGATCAAGTAAATTATTTATCCCGCCAAAAACCTCCAGGTTAACCTTTTTAAGATGGATATGACGCATGCCTGTTTTAAGTTCAACGAGATGATAGTGCTTTGCAAATGCCGTATTGCCATCATTCAGCGGAATTGAGGAAGTATAATTATGCTGGGCAAAGAAATACAAACCTTTGCTAAATTGAAAATCCAAACTGGAGACTGCAACATTTGATGGAACACCAGTTAGTTTATTGCCGTCGAAATTTAAATTACCTGTTGAAAATTCTTTAAATCTAAAATGATTGTAAGTATAACTACTGCGGATTTCAATTGCATGTAGAAAGGAACGATGATTTCTGATCAGCCAGAAGGAAGTTTCCACTTCTAGGCCCCGCTGTGAGGTTCCGCCTGCATTGATGAAAAACTCTGCGTCATTTGTATTCAAACGCCTGACAATAGCATCATTTAAATTGAATTGAAATACATTTGCTGCCAGATAAAGCCGATTGTTTGATAGACTATACCTGATGCCGCCTTCATAATTCCATCCTGATTCGGCCTGTAGGTTATTGTTAATATTATTATCAGAAGCCCTTACCTCCGCAATAGTAGGAGGGGAATAACCTTTACTAATGGTTCCTCTGATGGAAAGTTCATTAGTGATCAGATAAGATGCAGCTAACTTAGGCATCAATTCTACATCAAACTTCCTTTCTTTTTCAGCTACTACTGTTGGAAAAAAGCGCTCATAGTGGTATCTATAAAAATTCAGGCTGGAAGCCAACTCAATTAAAAGCTTATCATTAATGTCTAAATTCAGGCGTAAAAAAGCGAAATTCTGGTTCGCTCTCACGTGATCAGACGCCTGCATCGCAGCGGGAGTTCCTGCGTTATTATCAAAATTTTTGATCTGGGTCTTCGTTGCACCACTTTCCAATCCAAGCTGTGCATTAAACTTGAGTTTGTCTTTCAGTTGCTGAAAATCGACAAAAGTTCTTAACCCCAGTGTTTGCTCATAACGTTTCTCATAATTGGTAATAAACGGATTTTTGAAATCTGTATAACTCCCAAATAAGGCAACTACGTGTTTAAAGCTTTTGCTGATCTGATAATTATTAGCAATACCGGTAAATAACGTTTTATTATAAATGGCCGCCTGCTGTGTTATTGCCCCCGGAATGGTTGCTGTTGCAGGTCGGGCGGATTTGGGGTTGTTTTCAAACTGTGTTAACGTTAAACCGCCTGGCGTTTCATAATTTAAATCACTGTAAAAAGCATAAAGCTTCAAATTTCCCTTATTGCTATAGTCCCACTGATGATTGGTTTGTATGTACTTTCTTTCCATGGCACTGTTTTCTCGGAATCCGTCGCTTTTTTGATAACCTTCCATCAAATTGAAGCTATAGTTTTTAAACTGCTGCTGAATGTTTGCTGTTTGATGAAATAAGCCATAAGAGCCGGCGGTAACAGTTGCCGAAATAGCATTTTGATTGGCAGATAGGGGCGTAATTAAAATCGTACCGCCCGTATTGGCACCAAAAATACTCGCCTCAGGACCTTTGTATACTTCAATACTGGTGAGGGATTCCGGATCAATTGCATTTAAATAAGTATTTCCACCAGCATCTGTAAGTGGGAAATCATCAATATAAATTTTAATATTTCTGATGCCAAATGGTGAACGGAGCAAACTTCCCCGAAGAGATAAACGGTAACTGCCGGGCGATCGTTCTTCCATCCTCAAACCAGGAACGGTATTAAGAGTACTGGTGAGTGAGGTATTGGGCTGGTTGCGTATGAGATTAGTGTCGATCAGGTTAACAGATGAAACTGATCTTAATCGTGTTTGGTTATTATAATAGCCACGAACAACTACTTCTTTTAATTTTTTAACAGAATCAGTTTCACTCATTTGAGCAAAGGCTGTAACCGAGAGAAACAGGTAAATACAAGTAAAGGTTATTTTCAATTGTTCGATTTTTAAAAAATAAGGGAGTAAATGACCATTAGCCACTTACTCCCTTATCAGGTGTAAATTAATTTATTTCGAAGCTATACGCCAAACTACGCCACTCACATCATCCGCTACCAATAAGGCGCCATCTGCAGCAAGGGTGACGCCAACAGGTCTTCCATATACTTCTGCTTTATCGGTGTCTGCAATAAATCCAGTAAGGAAATCTTCAGGTTTACCGGTAGGCTTTCCATCTTTAAAAGGCACAAAAATCACCTTATAGCCTGATATGGCAGAGCGGTTCCAGGAACCATGCTGACCTACGAAGGCACCTCCCTGATATTTGGCAGGATATTTATTTCCCTTGTAAAAAGCTAACCCTAAGGATGCGGTATGTGATCCTACCGGTACGTCGGGCGCAATGGCTTTTTTAACCAAATCAGGATTTTTACCTTTCAATCTCGGATCTTCATTCTGACCATAATACGAATATGGCCAGCCATAAAATGCACCTTCTTTCACGCTTGTAATATAATCGGGAACTAAGTCATCACCCAGGCCATCACGTTCATTAACAGCTGTCCAAAGCATGTTTGTTCCCGGTGCCCAATCAATTCCTACCGGATTACGCAAACCAGAAGCATAAATTTTTTCCCCGGTCCCATCAGGATTAACTTCTAAGACATTAGCCCTGCGGATTTCGTTTTCCATACCATTTTCACCAACATTACTCCCCGATCCAACGGTTACATAAATTTTGCTTTGATCAGCATTGGCAATCAGGTTTCTGGTCCAGTGGTTATTATACCCCCCGGCAGGCAAACTCATGATTTTTTTTCCGGTACTGGTGATTTTTGTATCTCCGCTTTTGTATGGATATTGCCATATACCATCTGTATTGGCGACATAAAATGAGTTGCCAATAATCAGCATACCATAAGGCTGGTTTAAGCCAGTTAAGAATGTAGTGGTTAATTCTGGCTTGCCATCTTTATCTGCGTCTCTGTAGAGCAGTATGGTATTGGCACTTTGTCCGGCTACTTCAGATTTTGACTTTCCGGTAACCGCATTTGCTACTTTCTCCTTTGTGCTGCGTTCTGAATTGGACAATACCACCAGCACATCACCATTAGGCGCAACAATCATATTCCGGGGACTTTTGATGTTACTGGCAAATCTGGTCACTACGAAACCTTCAGGAGCTACGGGCGTTTTATTTTCCGGCCAGCCAATTACTTTACTGAATTTATTTTTTGAAGCTGTGGTATCCGGAGCAGGTAAAGTAAGGGATTCGCTACTTGTGGTAACAGTGGTATCCGTACCCTGCGGGCCTGATTTTGAGTTCGACTGGCAACTCGCCAGGAAAGCTGCAGAGAGCATGGAAGCGTAAAAATAATATCTTTTCATGTTTTTCAATTTTTCGTGAATAAGGAGATCTTCAGTCTGATAACATTATATATGCAGAGATGTTTGTTAAATAAGTTCTATTTAAATCACTAAAACGAATAACTATACCTGATAATTTAACTGCTTAAAATCTTTCCTTTTTCCACATCAAATTCTGCCTGTGAGAGAATCCCCATATCCAGCAACTCTTTTAAATCCAGTAAAGCCTGCTTTTTGCTGGCCAGGTCTGGCTTTGGTTTTTCATCTGCTGCAGGTTCTTCTGGCTTACTAAAACTGGCCTGTGCAGATGGATTAAACTGAAGTAATAAAGCAGTAATTTCATTAAAGCCTTTAATATTGGCATAATCTATCGCTTTTTGTTCTTTAGCGTTAACCACATTTCCATCGGCCTGTTGCTCCAATAACATTTTAACAATATCTTTTTTACCATTTGCGGCAGCATAGTGTAAGGCCGTGTTACCACTTTCATCCTGAATATTAATATTAGCACCTTTTTCAAGCAATAATTTCACCATACTAATATTTCCGCTTTTGGCAGCTACATGAAGTAAACTTTCGCCACCATATCCGTAATCTGTATCTAAGGAAAAAGAACTTGACGCAGACAAGTTGGTTGCTGTTTCCACCCAGTCGAGATAAGAATACATGGATGCTTCATCTCCGGAAGCTGGTTTTGAGTAATTCACATCCACACCATTCTCCAGGAATAAAGAAACTATTTCTTTTTGATTGTTTGAACAGGCATACCAAATCGGAGATTGTCCGTTTTTTGAAGAGGCGAACACATCTGCACCTTTGTCCATCAATAGTTTAATCAGCATTCTATTGCTGTCATAACAAGCCTGTAATAATGCACTTACCCCGTTATGGTTAACATGATTAATACTTGCCCCGTTTTCCAGAAGCAGTTCGGTTACAGGTAAATTTTTAGACGCTACAGCAAAAAGTAAAGGTGAGTCACCATTTTTATTGGTGGTGTTTATGTTTGCACCATGATTGAGCAACAGCTTTACAATTTCTTTATTTCTCCAGCTTGCGGCAATGAGAAGGGGTGTTTCAGCTTCATTATTTTCGCTATCTACCTCAAGTCCTTTCTCCAGCAATTTTTCTAAAACTTCAATTTGGCCGCTTTGTGCTGTCAGGTGAAGTAAGCCGTTTCCTTTTAAATCCTTAATTTCTGCTTTGGCATCCTGCGAGAGCAGGTAAAGCGCTGTTTGCTTTTGTTTTTGTAAACAGGCGAAATAAAGCGGCGTTTCACCCGCATGGTCTTCATAATTTAGATCAGCTCCGGCAGCAATTAGAAGCTGAACCAGATCTAAGTAACCGCGATGAGCAGCATAATGCAATGCTGTTCTACCTTTTTCATCTGTATAACCTACTTCAACTTCACCATTTGCCAATAAGAGCTCGGCTATTTTTCTTTTGCCGCTTTCGCATGCAATTATAAATGACATCGACATATTTTTCCTTTGATCAGATTAAGAATTTTTCATTAATAGTTCAACTGTTTTTATTTTAAGATTATCGTCAGATGCAAGCATCAGCGGTGTCTTATCTTCATCATTACTGATTGACGTATCCGCTCCGTTTTCCAATAATAATTTTACTTTTTTATAGGTCTCTTTTGCTTTTTCTGCTTCAAAGTTTACATTGTATGCGCACACTTTATGCAGAAGGGTGTTGCCGTGATCATCTTGTCTGTTAACATCAAGATTGCCGGATGATAAAATGGCCTGAAGCACTTCGGGTTGTTTTTCGGCGATCAGATCTACAGGGGTTTTCTCCTTACTGTAATAAATGCTGGCCTGATAAATATCTGCACCATCGGTGATCAGGTGACTTAAAAGTTCAAGATTTTTATCACTTACGTACATCATCCTCAAGAATTCAAAAAGTGTGGTTACGCCGCTTTTATTAACAGTATCAAAATCAGGACTTCCAAAATCCCTTAATTTGAGGTACATATTTAAGTCTTGTTTATGTGCTACAGCGTAGTAAAATGCCGAATTTCCATCCTGGTCCAGCTCATTAGGATTTGCGCCATTTTCTAGCAGGATATCCAGGTATTCAGGTTTGTTAAATTCTATGGCTGCAATTAGTGGCGTTTTTTTTACAATGTTAGTAGCGTTTACATCTAAGCCCTCATGAATTAACAGTTCCAGATAGGAGATGGAAAGCTGCGGTTTCATCAGGTTCGTTCTAATGACCTGATGAATGAAATTTTCTTCAGCATTATTGGTGAAGTTCACATCGCATCCGGCAGCAATCAATATTTTAATCTTTTCTACACTTACGCCTTTTTCCAGAAAATAACCTAACAATGTTTTTGCTTCAACTTCATCGTTGAGGTTCTCAAATTTTGAAATGAAATTCTCAAAGAAAGCAAGTGCTTGATCGTCATTTTTTAAATTCCAGATGATCTTGCCGAAGATACTTTTATCAAAACTGTCAAATTCGTACACATCTGTTTCAATCCATTTGCTTTCTACCAATTGATCGATTAACTCATATTGCTCCTTACTGAACAATCGCTCTAAAATTTGAGATTTTTGGTGTTCAGGAATATTTTTTGATAATTTTTCACCTGATTGTAATAATGGCAGCGCCTGATCAAAATGACCCTGCATCAAAAGTTGTTCTAAATTCTGTTCACTCATATAGAAAATGATATAGGTTTAACTTAAGAGCTATGCGTTGTAGCGCGCTAAATCAGGGAGATCATTCTCCCATGTTTATTTGCTCATATGAATTGTCTTCTTAATAACAAATCCTGATCCATTTATAAAAACGTGCCAATGAGAGTAGTCGTATTTTTATGTGTGAGAAATAGATCCAATCAGATTTTAGTTAAAAAAATATCCGCAATATTTAAGTTCCAGGAAAACACAAATAACATTAGGATGTTCCTTAATTCATCCGATTATTTTATCTTTAGGCGATTTTAAGAAAAGGTCGGTTTACAATTTTAACCGATTAAATAGTTAACCTTTATAAAGCAAAATCAATATTAACATGTCAAATACATCAAAAATTATCTACACCAAAACCGATGAGGCGCCCATGTTGGCAACTTACTCCCTTTTACCTATCGTACAAGCTTTTACCGCATCAGCGGGTATTGATGTAGAAACCAGAGATATTTCTTTAGCGGGAAGGATTTTGGCAAACTTTCCGGAGTATTTAAAAGACGATCAAAAAATTGGTGATGCTTTGGCTGAGCTTGGTGCATTGGCTACCACTCCAGAAGCCAACATTATTAAATTACCCAATATATCAGCATCTATTCCGCAACTGGCAGGTACAATTACGGAATTACAGGCACAGGGTTTTGCCATTCCTAATTACCCGGATAATGCGCAGACCGAAGAAGAAAAAGCGATTAAAGCGAAATATGCAAAGGTATTAGGTTCTGCAGTGAACCCGGTTTTACGGGAAGGTAACTCCGATCGCCGCGCACCTAAAGCAGTTAAGAATTATGCCAAACAAAACCCGCACTCAATGGGTAAATGGTCTGCTGATTCGCAAACAAAGGTAGCCAGCATGACAGAAGGTGATTTTTACGGATCAGAAAAATCGGTAACTGTTCAGGATGCCAGTCAGTTTAAAATTGAATTTGTAGCAGAAGATGGTGCTATTACAGAATTAAAAGGTTTATCGCCCCTAAAAGCCGGTGAAGTGATTGATAGTTCCGCATTAAGCTTGTCTGCTTTAAAATCTTTTGTGGCCAAAGAGATTGAAGAAGCCAAAGCAGCAGGTGTTTTATTATCTGCACACTTAAAAGCGACCATGATGAAGGTTTCTGACCCGATCATTTTCGGTGCGATTGTGGAAGTTTACTTTGCTGATGTTTTCACTAAATATGCAGCTCTTTTCAAAGAAATTAATGTAGATACACGCAATGGTTTAGGTGATGTTTATGCCAAGATCGCGGGCCGCCCGGAACAAGCAGAAGTAGAGGCAGCCATTGCAGCAGCAATAGAAAATGGTCCGGCTTTGGCAATGGTAAATTCAGATAAAGGAATTACCAACCTGCATGTACCTAGTGATGTAATTGTTGATGCTTCGATGCCGGCAATGATTCGTACTTCCGGTCAGATGTGGAACAAGGAAGGTAAATCTCAGGATACTATTGCCTTAATTCCAGATCGTTGTTATGCTGGTGTGTATACTGCAACTATTGATGATTGCAAGGCACATGGTGCTTTTGATGTAACTACTATAGGCTCTGTGCCTAATGTTGGCTTAATGGCTCAAAAAGCTGAAGAATACGGTTCACACGATAAAACTTTTCAAGCTACAGCAAATGGAACCATACAGGTAACTGATGCAGAAGGTAAAGTTTTCTTTGATCAGAAAGTGGAACAAGGTGATATTTTCCGCATGTGTCAAACAAAAGATGCACCTATTCAGGATTGGGTTAAATTAGCGGTAAACAGAGCCCGCTTATCTGAAACGCCGGCAGTTTTCTGGTTAGATGAAAACAGGGCGCATGACAGAGAAATTATTGCTAAAGTAAATACTTATTTGAAGGATCACGATACTACTGGTTTAGACCTTCGCATTCTTGCACCAATCGAAGCTACCAAATTTACCTTAGATCGTATCCGTAAAGGTGAAGATACCATCTCAGTTACCGGTAATGTATTGCGTGATTATTTAACGGATTTATTCCCAATTTTAGAACTGGGAACTTCTGCAAAAATGTTGTCGATCGTTCCGTTAATGAATGGAGGTGGTTTGTTTGAAACAGGTGCCGGAGGTTCTGCTCCTAAGCACATCGAGCAATTTATTGAAGAAGGTTATTTACGTTGGGATTCATTAGGTGAATTTTTAGCCCTTCAGGCATCTTTAGAGCATTTATCTCAAATACAGAATAACGCTAAAGCACAGGTTTTGGCTGATGCATTGGATGAGGCAAATGCGAAGTTCCTGGCTACTGATAAATCTCCTGGTAGAAAATTAGGTTCTATTGATAACCGTGGATCGCACTTTTATTTAGCCTTATATTGGGCGGAGGCATTAGCCGCTCAAACGAAAGATGCTGAATTGCAGGCCAGATTTGCGCCATTGGCAAAAGCTTTAACAGAGAACGAATCGAAAATTAATGAAGAATTAATTGGTGCTCAGGGTAAGCCTCAAAATATTGGTGGTTATTATCATCCAAATGATGAATTGACAAATAAAGCAATGCGTCCGAGTGCAACTTTAAATGCAGCTTTGGCTGGATTGTAAGGCTTCATAAATAAATTTAAATCCCCAATTGAATTAATTTTCAATTGGGGATTTTTTGTTTCTATATCTTAATGTTTTATTTAAAAGATGCTATTCATCTTTAATAAATTTATCTTTTTCCTAGTTCATGGGATTGTTAATAATGTAGTTTGAACTATTTTGAAAAGACGTTTCATCACGAATGATGCGGTCGTAAAAGCGCGTCTGCCATCCAAAGTCGAAGCCTAATCGATTACAATGTTTAGTCACCGCAGATTTGTAAGAGTCAATTATAGATGATATCGTGTTTTTTCCCTGATTTAGAAAGCGTTGTTGTCCGGGAGCTACAGACAAAGGATTTATATTATTTAAAATCAAGATCACATGCGCATGGTTTGGCATCACACAAATTCACCTAATTCTACATTTTTTTGGTGATTTCTGATTTCGTACCACATTAAATTGGCAATCACACCAATATTTGATAATATCATCTTTCCGTTTAAAATTTTACCGAAATAATGTAACTTATCTTTTGTACAAATGGTTATAAAATATTTACCTTCCCAGCCGTAATCCCAAGTTTGTAAACGTGCAGAAGGAATTCTGTATTTGTTTTGATATTTTTCATTCATGATAGCGTAAAGTGATTTGTCTATATAAATCATTTGATTATGCTTGATTTATAGGGATGGGTATGCTAATATAAAGAGTATTTTGGAATTAGATACCCTGATAATTCACTTATATTAGTTGATAGATTCTTTTAAAATACATAATCTCTCAAAAACCATCTGCCAGACCATTTGTTATCATCATAAATAAAATAGGAGATATAACCATGTCAATTAACGAAAACAAAGGATCACAAGATAAAATACATAGTACTACGGAAAATCCGGAAATCAATAAAGAGAATTTATCTTTTGATGAGAATAAACAAAGTTATGAGTTGGATGTAAAAGGTGATGATCAGGATTATGATCATCCGATGGGATATGAAACGGTGGCTGCGGGAGCTAAAGATGATGATTCTACTTATGATGAGGCTAATCCATATGTAGGTGACGAATATGCCAGTAATGAAGACATTGCAGAAGATAATTTAGAAGAATTAGGTATGCATGTTGACAATGGTGAGAGTGTAAAATTAAATACGGAAGATGAAATTTTAGCTCGTACACCTGAAGATGACCGTGATGATTTAGACGAGGAAGGTTACCCGGTTAACGATGCACCCGAAATATAGGTAAAAGATTCCCGTCTGTAAGATGGCGATTTGAGACAAAACCATTATAAATGGAAAAGCAGGGATGATACATTACAGTATGATCCTGCTTTTGTTTTATACCATTTTAGTTAATTTCTCAATTTCGGCTTTCCAGATCTCTCTGTTATTGACCACAAATTTTTCCATTTCGCCATTGTATAAAACAATCTGCAAGCCATTTGGAACCATACCTAAAGTTTTATAAAAAACCAATTCTTTAATTTCCGTCAGATAGATATTAAAAGCATGGTTCTGGATGTTAAAGCCATGCGATTTAAACTCCAGGCGATCTGTTAAAAGATAAAGTTTGCCGCCCACCGCCTCTGCATTTTTGAAATGGTTAGCCGCTCCCGAATAAATAACCCCGTCCTGATCTTCTTCAGTCAGTGCAGTTTGTTGTTTAACTTTTCTTGAGTTTACAAAAAGGTACATAAACAAGCCAAAAAGTATACCTGCGATGGGTGCAGCAACTGCGGCATAGGCAATGCCGTAAATAAATGCTTCAATTGTTCCGAAAATAATGGCAAAAAATAAGGCAGCTATAACTGTATTCTTCAGCTTTGCTTTTGTATCGGCTGTCATGTTTTACGGATTAATATCTAAATTAAATCTCTTGCGCAACTCATCCAGCTTGGGGTTTTTATTTACGAGGTAATCGTACTTTTCCCGGTTTCCGTACAATCTGTTTTCAATTTTGCGTTCTACCTGTTTAAAGGTAATGTCAACGGCAAAATTCTGCAACTGATTTCTTAAGAAATTCATCAGCTCTACTGATTCCTGCACCACAAATTGTTCCTGCGTTTTACTTTCGACTGATATTTCAATCAACACCGGACTAATAAGTTTTGGCGCAAAATTATTCAGGATGGTAAATAGGTTGATTTTATCAGCACTTTTTAAAATCTGAATATATTTATTCCAAACTTCCAGCAATTGATCATAGGTAAAAGGTTCTCGGGCCTCGCCTGTAGCTTTTTTAGGTCCGTTATCTTCCTCGCCATTGGCCAGTCGCTCCAAATCATTTAAAGAAGGAATTAAAGTGCCTACATTTTTTTTAGGAATGTTAATGCTGATCGACGTTGCGGAAGAAGGAGGATTGGTTTTTGGTTTTTCTTCTACAGGTGGCAAAACAGGTGTTTCCGTTTTAGGCGGCAGGTGTTCACTTTCCGCTTTAATCTTCGGACTTTCCGCTTTTTCAATTATGACATCAGTTTTTTTTTTATCCTGATCTGCGTCAGTTGCTGTGTTACTAGGGCTTAAAGGCTGTTGGGCTAATTGGACGACAGATCGAATATGGCACATTTTGATGAGCGCCAACTCTATCTGTAAGCGTTGGTTTTTAGAATTTTTATAATTTAAATCGCAGTTGTTGGCTAAATTTAAAGCCGTTAACAAAAATGATAATTCTGTTTGCCTGCACTGATCTAAATATTTCTGTTTGATGTTTTCGCTAACCTCTAACAATTTGATGGTTGCGGCGTCTTTACCAACCAGTAAATTACGGAAGTGTGTGGCTAAACCATTAATGAAGTTATTGCCATCAAAGCCATTGTTTAAAATTTCATCGAACAGAAGCAGGGTTTCGCTTACTTCAGCAGCCGTTAAATAGGAGGTAAGTTTAAAGAAATAATCGTAGTCTAGAATATTCAGATTGTCGATTACGGCTTTGTAAGTGATGTTTTTGTTTGCATAACTGGCAATCTGATCAAACATCGAGAGTGCATCACGTAAGCCGCCATCCGCCTTTTGGGCAATGATGTGTAAGCCATCCGTTTCAAAGGCAATGTTTTCGCGTTGTGCAATCGTAGCCAGGTGCCTGGAAATATCTTCTACCTGAATGCGGTTAAAATCAAAAATCTGACAACGCGATAAGATGGTTGGCAGGATTTTATGCTTTTCTGTGGTTGCCAGGATAAAAATGGCATAAGAAGGTGGTTCCTCCAATGTTTTCAAAAAGGCATTAAATGCACTTTGTGATAACATGTGAACCTCATCAATAATATAGATTTTATATCTGCCGGCTTGTGGCGGGATCCGAACCTGTTCAATTAAACTACGGATATCATCAACGGAGTTGTTTGAAGCCGCATCCAGCTCATGAACGTTAAATGAATGCCCGTTTTGAAATGACAGGCAATTATCACATTGTCCGCAAGCTTCCATTTCTGCTGTAGGATTGGTACAGTTAATGGTTTTAGCCAGGATCCGGGCGCAGGTGGTTTTACCTACGCCTCTTGGACCGCAAAATAAAAATGCCTGTGCAAGTTGATTGTTTTTAATGGCGTTTTTTAGTGTGCCTGTAATATGCTGCTGTCCAACTACGGTTTCAAACGTGGCCGGACGATATTTACGGGCAGAAACAATAAAATTTTCCATCGGCACGAAAATAGGAAAATTTTGGATGTTGTTGGGTTGAAAAGTTTAAATGTTGAAAAGTAGGCGTATTGATAAGCTGCCAGACAGCTGTTTAAATTTAGAACGGATGAGCGAGGATTTTAGAAGCTGAATTTGAATTTAGTCTTGGTGCCTGATACCTTTTATTTAATAATGGATTTTAATTCATTTCGATATTCAGACGCACTCTTTCCGGTAAACTCATGGAAGATTTTATTGAAATGGCTGAAATTGTTGAATCCGCTTTCGTAGGAAATGGCAGTAATGCCCAGGTGTTTTTCGGACAGAAGCTTGGAGGCGTGTACCACACGATATTCGTTTACAAAGCGGGTGAAGGTTTTTTTGGTTATTTTTTTAAAATAACGGCAGAATGAAGGTACCGTCATGGCCGACATTTCTGCCACATCCTCCAGGCTGATCTGTTCCTGAAAATGATCTTTTACATAATTGAAAATCATGTTGATGCGATCATTATCCTGTATTTGCGTTTCCAGGGAAAATCCGGAAGCATTCAGAATCTTGAAATCTGTTGTGGCTTCCAGTGATTTAAGTACGCCAAGCAAAGTTAATAATTTATGGAAAGGTTGTTGAAACTCCATGTCTTCGATCAACTTTCCTACCTCTTTTTTGGTTTGCTCGCCGAAAGCAATGCCACCTTTGGCTTTGTCAAATAGCGCTGTCATCCATTTGGCCTCCTGGAGTGACATAAAACCGCTGCCTAAAAAATCTGGCTTCATCTGGATAACCGTTTCATTTTTATTACCAGTGTGTGTGTCAGTAAAGCCACAATGAGGCAAATTACTTCCAATTAAGATCAGATCGCCATCGGTATAGTAAGATACATGGCTTCCGATTTGTCGCTTACCTGCCCCTCCGTTTACAAAAACCATTTCGATCTCCGGATGATAATGCCACATATGGGCCTTATTATTTTCATTTTCTATGTATTTAGAATAATAGAAAGAACTTCCAAAAGAAGGTTCTACAACTTCAAAGCTTGGTTTTAAAGTTTTCATATCAATAAAAATAAGCATAAAATATACTGTATTGATATTTAATAGGTATAAAAGAATAGTTCAGGTTAATTTAGCATATATATTGGAGAATATGCTTTCTTTTTGGCTTTTAAAACACCTGTAATTTAGCCGTATAAATTAATTGTTAACTCTTTAAGCTATTTAATTATGAAAAAGTTCTTACAAATCGGTTTAATTGCAGCGTTATTTTTTAATGTAACTGTTGCTTCTGCAAATGACGGTGATTTTACCCTGAAAGTTAAAGATGAAAAAGAAAAATCACTTCGCTTTTCTTTTGAAGGAAATGAAAATGTAACCCTGTCTATTATCGGAAATAATAATGAAGTGTTGTTTCAGGAGAATATTCAGACTCAGACAGCTACCAGTAAACTTTATGATTTAAATGCATTACCAGATGGAAAATATATTGTTAAAATAGAATCAGATACCAAGCTGGCGAATTATAAAGTTGGGATATACAATGGAAAGGCAACTGTTTCCGAGCCTGTATTTTCTGATGTGTTCCATCCGTTAATTAAAAAAGAGGGAGATTTTATTGTTCTTAAAGTAGAAAATGAAGAAGGCAAACCTATTGAAGTTCAGGTGATGAACGAATATAACGACAGCGTATACACAGAGGTTTTCAAAAATAAATCTGTTTTACAACGGAAATTCAATATCAGCAAAACTGATTCTCAATCGCTTACATTCATTATTAATGCCAAAGGCAAACAATTTACTAAAACAATAGAATTATATTAAGGTTAAATATTGCTAATTGATAAAGAGATTGCCTGAGGGTGATCTCTTTTTTTATTTACATTAAGATTGATGTTATTTTTAACCACCTCAGTCATGTTAGGCATTTATGTCAGGTATATTTAAATATGGCTGATGTTCTTTGCTCTTTAGTCTTTTGGCTTTCCTCTTTCTACTTTAGTCTTTTTAATTAAAGGTTTGATTTTAAGAAATATATTGTTACTTTTGCATCCCCGTAATATACCTCGGGATTAAAAAATTAAAAACATAATTTATAACAATGAATCAGTACGAAACTGTTATCGTTCTAACCCCATTGTTATCTGAAGAAGCTGCAAAAGAGGCATTAGCTAAATTTAAAGCAGTTCTTACTGATAACGGTGCCGAAATTATCCAAGAGGATAATTGGGGTTTGAGAAAATTAGCGTATCCAATTGAGAAAAAATCAAACGGATTCTTCAACTTAACTGAATATAAAGCTTCAGGTGATTTGATCGCAAAATTAGAGCTTCAATTAAAACGCGACGAGCGTGTGTTACGTTTCTTAACTATCCGTTTAGACAAACACGCGGTTGCTTACAATGAGAAAAAGCGTAGTGGTGCTTTTAACAAAAAAACTAAGGAGGTTGCAGCGTAATGGCAAGAGAACAAATTCAATACGTAACAGCCCCTAAAGTAGAGGATAACCGTAAAAAATATTGCCGTTTCAAGAAAAACGGAATTAAATACATCGATTACAAGGATGCAAACTTCTTGTTGAAATTCATTAACGATCAGGGTAAATTATTACCACGCCGTTTAACTGGTACTTCGTTAAAATTTCAGCGTAAAGTGGCTCAGGCAGTTAAACGTGCCCGTCACATCGGTTTGTTACCTTTCGTTGCAGATCAATTAAAATAGGAGGCTCAGAGATATGGAAATTATTTTAAAACAAGATATTAAAGGCCTTGGTGAGAAAGATGATGTAGTTACAGTAAAACCAGGTTATGGTCGTAACTATTTAATCCCTCAAGGATTTGGAGCATTGGCTACCGTTTCTGCTAAAAAAGTTTTAGCTGAGAACTTAAAGCAAGCTGCATTTAAACAAGATAAAATTAAGAAAGATGCTGAAGGTATCGCTGAGCGTTTAACATCTGTTAAACTTTCTATCGGTGCCAAAGCTGGCGAAAGCGGAAAAATCTTCGGAGCGGTTAACACCATCCAGATTGCTGAAGCATTAAAATCTCAAGGTTTTGATGTAGATCGTCGTCGTATTACTTTCGAAACTGAACCAAAATTTGTTGGCGAGTATGTGGCTAACTTAAACTTACACAAAGAAGTTAAAGTTCAGGTTCCTTTCGAAGTGATTGCTGAATAAGTATTTTCTTTATAGAAATTATAAAAATGCCTTTTGATGCAAATCAAAAGGCATTTTTTTTATTAGAATATTAAAAACTATTATTTTATTTTACTTAACCACTATCCTTTAGGCGTAGTTGGCCTGATTTCAATTTTACTCGGCAATGTTCTCGCTGGCATCGCTAATAAATCTACGATCAGTTTTCCCATGTCTTCTGGTTGGATTTTCCAGGCATCGCTTTCAGCATCTGGACTATGATCATTGAAATGAGTAGCCACCGAACCCGGCATGATTGTACTTACTTTCACGCCATATTTTCTCAGGTCCAGCATCACTGATTGCGTAAAGCCGGTTAAACCGAATTTACTGGCATTATACGCCGCTCCTCCCGCAAAAAAGTTGGTTCCGGCTAAGCTTGAAATGGTGAAAATATAACCCTGGTTTTTCTTAATTTCATCCACACTCGCTTTAATGCTGTAAAAAACACCGGTTAAATTGGTGTCAATGATGTCGTTCCATTGCTCAATATCAATTTCATCAATAGGAGCAAAAGCACCCACACCGGCATTTGCAATTAGAATGTCTAACTGCCCCCATTTTTCAACAACTAAATTAACAGCTCCCTGCTGCGACTGGAAATTTTTTACGTCAGCTTCAATAGCTAAAACATCACCATGAGCGACCAATTGAGATGCCGCCTGGTTTGCACTTTCTATTGTTCTGCTGGTTATGGCCACTTTATAACCGCTTTTTAGGAGTGATTCGGCAATTCCAAATCCAATCCCTTTACTTCCTCCTGTTATTAATGCTACTTTCATATCCTATTAACGTATTCATTTATAAAATGTTTATCCTAACTTTTAAAGTTGCTTAATGAAAATATCTTTAAAGTCAACAGGTTGTCCTTCACTTTGCAATGCTATAAAACCACTTTTAAGCGCTTTTCCATCAATTTTTATTTTAGCATCATATCCATTAGCCACCCCGCCACCAATATGGGGTTTACTGTATTTTAAAACAGTATCACCATTAATGATATGTTGAATCAGGGAATCGCCTAATACAATCAGTTCTGCAGACACCCATTGGTCACCATCATATGTTTTTGATTTTGAGTCCAGGCAATGTTCTGGGTATAACTTTCCCTGATAAAAAATTTCAGTTCCCGGAGAACACATATTGCCGGTAGGACGTGATCGGCCATCGCTTAAACCACCTAAAAATTGCATTTCAATGGATATTGGCCAGTCTTGCGCCTCAGGCATTGTTTTAGGGTCCTGGCTGTGGAACATCACGCCGCTATTTCTTAGGGTATAACTCGGCGCTCCCTTTTGCAGCTGGCCAACAAAGCGGTATTTTAATTTTAAATGGTAATTGGAAAAGGGTGTTTTATAATAGAGATGGCCAAACTGATCATTAAAATCTCCGTATTGATCATAACTGACCCGAATTATCCCATCTTCCACCCGGAAGGTATTTCCATAATTTTCGTGATATTGATGGTGATGAATCTTCACATTCCAATCTTTGATATCTTTTCCATTGAAGAGTGATATCCATTCACTTTTATTGGAAATGTGATTCCGTTTGGCCATGCATCCGGTGAAGATGATCAATAAGGTAAGGTAGGACAGGTTTTTCATGTCAATTTTTTAACGCAAAATACAAAAAACGCAGCAAGTGATGTGCTTCCTTGCTCATGTTGGCTATAAAACCATATTAAATTCTTATACCTTTGTATCATGGCCAAAAAAAGACCTTCTAAATTAAGCTCAAAAAAATCACTATCGAAGAAAATCATTAACATTCTGAGTAAGGTTTTTCTTTATTTTCTATTTGTTTCGGTTATCTGGGTTATTGCCTACCGTTTTATTAACCCACCATTAACCTTATTAATGGCGCTTCGCAACATTGAAAGAAAGGCTGACGGGAAGCCATTTAAAACAGAAAAGAAGTGGGTTGATTTTGAAGATATGTCTAACAACATGAAACGGGCTGCAGTTTCAGCTGAAGACCAGCTTTTTTTAACACATGTTGGTTTTGATATGAAAGCGATAGAAAAAGCTTTTGCCAGCAATGCCAGGGGCAAAAAAGTTAAAGGTGGCAGTACCATTTCACAGCAAACGGCAAAAAATGTTTTCTTGTGGCCGGGAAGATCCTGGATCAGAAAAGGCTTCGAAGCTTATTTCACCTTGCTGATTGAGATTTTTTGGAGCAAAGAACGGATTCTGGAGGTTTACCTCAATGTCATTGAAATGGGGGATGGGATTTATGGTGCTGAAGCTGCTGCGCAGGAATATTACGGTAAATCCTGCACCAAGTTAACCAAAAAGCAAGCTGCACTGATTGCAGCCTGTTTCCCTAATCCAAGAAGGTGGACACCCCGAAATGCAACACCTTATATTCGCCATCGCCAATATCTGATCTTAAGAAATATGAACAGGCTGGGACCGCTGGATTTTTAGGCTTTTAGTCAGTAGTCCTAAGTTAATAGTCTTGAGTCAGAAGCCTAGTCGTATGGTATAAAATCATGGTAGAAGATTCCCGACTCAAGACTTTGGACTCCAGACTAACTAATCATGATCCTTATTCCATCTGATTTTAATTCCGCCTTTTTCGTCATCAATGGCTTTCAGATGAAGCACAATTCCCTTCATTCTGGCCTCACGTTTTTCCTGGCGGGTTAAATTTTCATCTCCTTTAGGGTTTCTTAATGGAATATCCATTTCAACATTGGTTCCTGCGCCTAAGGCATAAATACCTTTTACATTAAAATTCAAGGCACTTGAATTGATCTGCATCGGACTAATATTAATTTTATCGCCCTGGATATTCAGTATGCCATCTAGTTTTTTGATTTCAACATTAGATAGGTTTCTATTGGCAAATGCAAACTTCCCTACCTTTACCATAGGCTCGAAATTCACGAGGGCGGCATTATTTAAATTAAAAATCACCTTTCCGTTTATGGAGCGGGGAAGAATTTTACCGGTATGCGATATTTTGCCGGATATATCAACCAGTGAAGATAAATAACCTTTCAGATTTTTATTGGTAATGGTATTCTGGCCGAAGTTATCAAAAGAATAAAAGAAATCTTTCACACTGACATGGCTCACTTTAGAGTTGATTTTAAAGGTGTTTGAACCGGTTTGCTGAAGGATACTCCCATTTAAAGAAAGGGCACCACCAGCATGTTCCACACTTATTTTGTTGAAGAATATGCCATTGCCGCGAAGTGAAATGTCTGCCGCCAGATTTTTAGCCAGAAATTTATCATAGATGGCCTTACCAACGGTAAGGTTTATATTCATTTTGGAAACCTCCAGTACATTGCTCAATTGTTTTGAAGCCGTTTTCATTGAATTACCTGACGCCGTTTTCTTTTTAGTGCTTCTTGGTCCTAAGAATGGCATAAACTCATTCAGATACAATTGAGGGCTATGCATTTTCAAATTCACTAAAATCTTATCCGGATCATAATAATATAAATTCGCAAAATTGGCAATGCTACAACTTACATTTAATTCGCTTTTGCCGAGTTGAAAATGACCATCCTGAATGGACAGATCATTCTGGTTAAAAATAATATTCAGCGCACTTTTTACCAGGTGAAGTTTGCGCGGAAGGTAGGTGATATCTGCATTCGCAATTTTAATACCCCCGGAAATTACGGGTTTAGTAAAACGGAAATTATCGATGTCTGCCTGACAGTATAGCCTTAAATCTGCAGTTCCGGCTTTGAATTCAAAATCTTGCGTACCCAACGAATTATTCAGGTTTGTCAGTGGAAACTGTGATGTCACCAGCCCCGTAGCAATGGGTCTGGCCAGGTTAGTGACTGTAAACGTATCGATCCGAATGGGAGCATTATAATACTTGGCTGTTAATGTATGAAACTTTATTGCAGAATTTTCATCACCAATAATTCCCCCTACGGTATCCTGGTTGGTAAAGGAACCATTAAAACTGGCGGCTGTTAATTTTCCTGCGGGAATAGAGATGATGTTATCGCGAACTTTAATGCCCACTCTGATTAAGGGATCTCCGTACTTTCCGGAACCATCATCAATAATCTTCCCGCGAATGTCAATCGGTTTCTCAATACCAAATTTTAAAAGTTTGGAAGAAATATTAGGTGATAGCAGGAGCGCAACATCGCGGAATAAAATCTTATCTACAGCGATGCTGATGGCAAATGCTGCTTTATCCAGGTCTATCTTGGCACCAATTTTAAAAGGATGGCCTCCAATGTTCAGCATTTCAGGAGCTAAAATTACGGCATCCAGTTTTCTGCTATAATGTGCGGATAAAGTTCCTTCTAATGATTTATCTTTTAAAAAACTACCCTTTCTGGTGTTAAAGGCGAAATTATTAACCTGTGTTTTGATTTTTACTTTACCTGTCCAGCCACTATCCGGATACTGCATTCTGCCCTGAATCTGGTCAATATTAAAATTAAATAGCTTAAATCGCTTTTTGTTGTCGAGGATTAAACTCACCCGGTTGAAATCTATTTTACCCACTTCAAGTGCCGAAGATTTCGGAGCAGATTTTTTTTCTTCTGTTTTGGGCTTACTTTTAAAAATACTGGTATTACTGTATCCGGTAGAATCGGTATAAATATATACGGCGGCATCATTAATGGCGATTCGGTTGATATTTACATGGCCAACAATTAAGGATAGTATGTTTAGAGAAACATTAATTTCTTTGGCTTTAAGCAAATCATGCTGATGCTGTGCCCACAAACTATCCCGGAGCAAAACATCATGTAAAGATACAGAAACACCCGGGAAGCTTTTTAAAAGCGTAGGTTCCATACTACCTGCTGTGATTTGCCCGTTTAAGTTTTTGTTCAGCTGGGCTAATATGGATGACAGTATTTCTTTTTTGTTCCTGCTGGTGTAAAAAGCACCCGCCAGCCAGGTTAAAATAATGAGAATGATAATTGCAGAAAGTATTTTTAAGGAAATTTTGAGCCAGCGCTTCATAAACAGGATTTGATTATAGCAATATAATGCTTTTTTGATCTAATTGTTTCAGGCTTAACTAAAAATAATAAATGTCAGGTGTAAAGGCTGGCCGCAAACCTGATTAAAAAACTTATTGAACTATAATAAGTGTGAAAACACGGTGGAGTGCCAGCTGTCTTTAAATGGAACCTCCCATTTCGTTTCCAGTTCGGCTAATGTTTGCACCATGTTATTGAAAACAATTGTATCCTGTGTAATTTGCTTGATATTGACCAGGGTTTCAAAATCCTCTTTACCCTGAACCTTTACTTCACCGTCTAATTTATAGGCAATATTGAACCGGTTAAACAGGTCTATATGATATTCCTGTTCCATTTCCTTAATCAATCTTACCGAGCTGTCAATAGAGCAGCCGGTAACGCCAGCCTGACTTTCATCCACAGTCAAAATAATAAAATAACCATAGCGGATTTCTGCCTTTGCCAATAGTTCATTTCCATGCGCTTTCCATTGACCGGTGAAAGCAGCTAACTTATTTAATATCGCAGTTTCTTCTGCAGCTGTAAATTTACGATCGCTCTGATAGATCCAGACTCTTGATTGTGGAGAAAAACTCATATACAAATTTATAATTTTAATTAAATTAGTTTGCCTTAAAATAATCCCCTTATGAAAAAGTTTACTTTGTGCTTGATAATAGCCCTTATTTCGGCCACAGCAACACTTCTATGTGCTTTTTCAGATCCCGAATCCATGGCGCAATACGTGGGTTACCTGCAAAAATCCTTAGTTGATCATTATGATATCAGCCAGGAGGTTAAGCAAATTAAGCGTTATGAACTTAATATTACCAACAATGGATTTTGTCGTTATAAGCGGTATTATAATAACGGTAAAACGGAGTATTTCGCATTTAAGTTGGCGAAATTTAAGGATATGGAATATTATGGTACTACTTCAGCGGGTAAATTATATTTGCATACCAAGGGTGATGATGTGATTGTTCAAACCTATAAAGACAGGGGAGGAGATGTGGATTCTATGGCAACACAAGTGGTAATTCCCCTTAAAAATATAGAGGCAGAGGATTTAAATGCAATCAGGGAAAACCTGACCAAAATTTGTGGTTTACCAGCCGTGTTAATCCCGCAATGACCATTTAGGAAACCTTACAGATTGCTCAAAACCTGTAAGGTTTAAATATTAAAGACCATTTGCTCTCGCCGTAATTTCAGCAATATCAAGTATTTTAACTTCCTGTTCTTTATCTTTCAGTTTCACGCCATCACTCAACATGGTCATGCAAAAAGGACAGCCAGCTGCTATTACCTGAGGATTTGTTTCCAGCGCTTCTTCAATGCGCTCAACGTTAACGTCTTTTTTACCTTTTTCTGGTTCTTTAAACATTTGTGCCCCGCCGGCACCGCAGCATAAACCATTGCTTTTGCAACGTTTCATCTCCACCAATTGTGCATCTAAAACCTCCAGTGCTTTTCTAGGTGCTTCGTAAACGCCGTTTCCCCGACCTAAATAACAAGGGTCATGAAAGGTGATTTTTTTACCTTTAAAACTCTCGCCGCCTTCCGCCTTTAGTTTTCCTTCGTTGATCAGATCCTGGATGAGTTGTGTGTGGTGGATCACCTCATAGCTTCCGCCCAGGCCCGGATATTCATTTTTTATCGTATTAAAACAATGCGGACAACCCGTAACAATTTTCTTAATGTGATAAGCATTTAAGACTTCAATATTGGTCATGGCTTGCATCTGGAAAAGAAATTCATTGCCTGCACGTTTGGCAGGATCTCCCGTACAGCTTTCTTCGGTACCTAAAACCGCATATTTTATGCCTACATGATGCAGGATTTTGCAAATGTCGCGGGTAATTTTTTGTGCCCGTTCATCGTAACTTCCGGCACATCCCACCCAAAATAATATTTCCGGTTCTTCACCTGCGGCCATTAGCTCGGCCATTGTAGGTACTTTAAATTCCATTTTCTTGTATCAAGTATTTAGTATCAAGTATCAAGACTTGAGGTTATTTAATTGCTTTAGATGATAGGTATCGGATAACAGGTATTAAGCCTTTAAGACTCCAAATCCAAACGCCCAACTATCCCTCTTCTGCCCAATTGAAGCGGTCAGCCGGCGAATATTTCCAGGGTGCCTGGTTATTCTCGATATTGCCAAGCATTGTATTAATACTTCCGGGTGCCTGCGATTCTTCCATAACCGCAAATCTGCGAAGTTCCATAATGATCTGAAGCGGATCAATATTTACCGGGCAGGCTTGAACACAAGCATTACAGCTGGTACAGGCCCAAATTTCTTCTCTGGTGATGTAATCATCTAAAAGTGATTTGCCATCCTGATGATCCGGGCCATTTTTATCGATGTTTTTCCCGATTTCCGTAATCCGGTCGCGGGTATCCATCATAATCTTTCTTGGAGACAATAATTTCCCGGTAATGTTCGCCGGACAAGAATCTGTACATCGTCCACATTCCGTACAGGTATAGGCATTCATTAAATTCACCCATGAAAGATCGGTTGCATCTTTCGCTCCGAATTTGCCCGGATCGGCTTCCGCCGGAACAAAAGAAGGATCAAGCATGGCTTTAACTTCATTGGTTACCGATGCCATATTGGTAAATTCTCCTTTAGGTTCCAGATTGGAAAAATACGTATTAGGAAAAGCAAAAAGGATATGGAAGTGTTTTGAATAAGGTAAATAATTTAAAAATGCGAGGATACCAATGATGTGAAACCACCAACAGCCACGTTCTATGGCTATCAAAGCCCCTTCTGAAGCAGGTAAAAGGTTAATCAGGTACTGACTGATTGGAAATGCACCTGCCGTGGTGTAGTGTGCTGCGCCTAAAACCTGCAATTTAAGGTCAGCAGCGTTCATCAATAAAAAGGCAGACATCAGTAATATCTCCGTAATTAAAATATAGTTGGCATCCGATTTTGGCCAGGAGGTCATTTCTACACCGCTGAAGCGCTTTAATTTCATCACATTCCTGCGAATGAGGAAAATCACACAGGCAACCCATACCGTAAAGGCCAATATTTCAAAAGAAGCAATCAGAA
The DNA here is from genome assembly GCF_026239715.1 of Pedobacter sp. GR22-10. NCBI lineage: Bacteria > Pseudomonadati > Bacteroidota > Sphingobacteriia > Sphingobacteriales > Sphingobacteriaceae > Pedobacter > Pedobacter sp. GR22-10. Next base: position 805,868 of record NZ_JAPIVR010000002.1, on the reverse strand, counting down.
AATCATAAAGTCCACCAAGACCATGAAAAATCCGGTGTGTGCCGAAAATTCCATCGATCATAATCTCTACTACTTCAATATTGATAATGACAAAACCGATATACACAAAAAAGTGAAGAAAAGCAGGGATCGGCCTTACAACCATTTTAGATTGCCCAAATGCCACCCTGAGCATAGTCATTAACCGCTTTTGAGGCTGGTCATTCCGGTCGGCAGATTTTCCAAGCCGGATGTTGCGAATAATTTTACGCAGGTTTATGGTAAACAGCACAATTGCTGCCAGTGTTATTACTAGAAAAATGATCTGAGCCACCATGCAATATTAGATTGTTTATGCTAAATTATGATAATAATCTAAATAAATTGCTATGCATGCATAAAAAAAATATTAAAATGATTTGTTTGTATTCATTCTAATGTTTATTCAGCCTGGCTTAATAAGCTCAATAAAATTTAATTGATTGATAATCAGTTCAAGGCTGAAATAATTGAAAAAAAGTTTTGCTTTTGAAAAAAGAACGCTACATTTGCAATCCCAAACGGAAGGTGCCATAGCTCAGTCGGTAGAGCAAAGGACTGAAAATCCTTGTGTCCCTGGTTCGAATCCAGGTGGCACCACTTCCAAAAGCCTTTCAGCAATGAAGGGCTTTTTTATTTTTAAATTTTTTCTGGGTAGCAATGTATTTTTCATTCCGTAATTCCCAATTTTGCTTTTATGCAAAAACCCACAAATGATGTTGTGACTTCAAGACTGATTCTTCGTTTAATGGATAAGGCAGTTATTTCCAATTGTCTGAACAAAAATCTGGCAGATGCAGCACATTTATTAAAAACACAAATTCCTGTAGAGCTGTTGGATTACCCCAGTAGCTTGCAGTATGCCTTAAAACAATTTGAAGCGGATGAATCTTATTTGCCTTGGGCAGCCAGGGCTATTATTCTTCCCGAAGCGAATCAAATGGTGGGTTTGGTACGATTCCATAGTCAGCCCAATCCAGAATATTTAAAAGATTATGCAAGTCATGCGGTGGAGTTTGGTTATCAGATATTTAAGGATTACAGAAAGAATGGATATGCAACAGAAGCTGTTATTGCCATGATGGATTGGGCAAAGACAACATTTGGCGTTGTCAATTTTATCGCATCGGTTTCACCAGATAACAAAGATTCACTTAAACTGATTTCAGGCTTAGGTTTTAAAAAGATTGGTGAGGTTATGGATGATAGAGATGGTTTGGAATATATTTTTTTAAAGCATATTCGTCATGATGAAGTACGCTGAAAAAATTAACAAAAAATTAAAGAAGAATTGCAACTTTAAAAAATAATACTACCTTTGCAATCCCAAACGGATGGTGCCATAGCTCAGTCGGTAGAGCAAAGGACTGAAAATCCTTGTGTCCCTGGTTCGAATCCAGGTGGCACCACTTCCAAAAGCCCTTCAGCAATGAAGGGCTTTATTTTTTTGTACGATAGCTCAAACTCATCCTTGTATAATCGCTAAAAGTTAAGGTGTTGACAATCTTCATATTAGTGATGAGGCCATCTTTATTTCAAGCGATATTCTCAGTTAAAAGTAATTTAATCAGTTAATTGTTGTTAATTATTCATAGCAGGTTAATTATTTACAATAATTAAGAATAAATTTAGTTCATGAAAAGAATTTAATGTTATTGCTCAGCATCTTTTCAATAGCAAGCCTCGTATATCTACCAATTCCACTATAAACGAAAATATGAAATATTACAAATACAGTTACCTCACCGCTATGATATTGATGGGGGTAAGCTTATTTATGGCCTGTAAAAAAGAGAACGCAACACCCGAACAACCTGTTACACCTGTTGCGGCGAGCAGGGATGAACTGACTAAAGATTCAATTTTTCTTTATACGAAGGAACTTTATTACTGGAATACTTCGTTGCCCACTTATGATGCCTTTAAGCCACGTAGTTTCAGTTCTAATGAAGCTGAACTTTATGCGCTAACCCAGTATTCTTCAGATCCATCTACCGGGAAACCTTATGAATATGTCAATGGTTCCGGCAATCCAAAATATTCCTTTTTCGATTATGTGGCTACAACAGCTAAGGTTTCAGCCCTCAAGGCTGATGTGAATGGAACATCAAATGATTATGGCTTCTCCGTAAACTATCAAACCACATCAGATTTAAGGGTAAAATATGTTTATCCAAATTCCCCTGCTGCCCAGCAGGGTTTAGCCAGAGGATGCAGAATCACGAGCATCAACGGAAGAACCAATTTAAGCTATAGCAGCGCTACTATAAACTTTTTAAATGATGCTATTTTTGGCAGCAATGCATCTGTTGCACTTACCTTTGTGGGACTTGATAACGTAACCAAATCAGTGACAATTACTTCCTCCAACTATACCGTTAATCCTATATTTTACACTAATACCTATAATGTTGGCAGCAAAAAGGTGGGTTATGTAGTTTTTAACAGCTTTACCAATAACGTTTCATCTGCATTAAAAACCGTTTTTGCCAATTTCGCATCTCAAGGCGTAACGGAGCTGGTGGTAGATTTAAGGTACAATGGAGGTGGTTATGTTTCTACTGCAACGGAGATGATTAATCTTGCTGCTCCAATTGCTCAGAATGGCAATATCATGTACACTACTTATTATAACAATTATTTACAAAACATCACAACATCACAAAGAAAGGCCTCTGTTCTTGCGCATCAGCCATTATTAGATGGGGATGATAAGCTTCAGCCATTTACCACTGGTGTAAATGGAAAGTATGCCACATATGCCGATCTGGATTACACTTCTGCTTCAACTGATAATATAGAGCGTTTTGCCAAATCAGGATCTTTAACATTGTCAAGAATATATTTTATTGTGAGCGGATCTACAGCATCGGCCAGTGAGCTGACCATCAATAGTTTAAAGCCTGTGATGGATGTGAAGCTTATCGGCGAAACAACTTATGGCAAACCTGTTGGATTCTTCCCGATCAGGATTGATAAACTAGACATGTATGTCCCGGAATTTGAAACTAAAAATCAGGCTGGTGTAGGCGGATATTACAGTGGATTAACCGTTGATAAAGAAGCTTATGAAGATTTAACGAAATCCTGGGGTGATGAATCGGAAACCTTGTTAAGCTATGCGCTTTTATATGCCAGAACCGGAAGTTTTGTAACGACCTCCGCGAAGACTGCTAGTTTAAAAGCTTCATCGACGGTAATGCCTGAAAAATTATCTGCTGCAGAACTAAAGCAGGTATCCAAAAGTCTTGATCAACACAGTTTTCAGGGCATGCTGCTTAAACCTGGAAAGAAATTTTAAATAAAAAACCCTCGCTGATTTGGCAAGGGTTTTTTATTTACAACAAAATTTTGCTGCTGATATCTCTATTGATGGTGATATATCCGGGATATTTTACCGGAGTATTCCCTAACATAAAGGTAGGCTTGATCTTAATCGTCAGCAAACCAAGTTTTTCGTCTTTTGATGAAGATCCTCTTTGTGCTGCTTTAATAATATCATTAAAAACGTTTCCGTTGGATACCAGTCCGTAAATATTGCTGACCAATTGCACCGGAACAGTAACGGTTTGCCCTTGTGCGATGCTCACATTCTGATTGACAATACCCTGTGCTAAATCGGTATTGTTCACCAGAATTTTATATTCAAACTGATTGATGGCAGCCAGGTTACTGGAGGGATTGGTGATTTCCAAGTTCAGATTCGCCCTTAATGGAATATCTTTTCTGAGTAAGCCAAGTGCCACACCAGGTAAGCTGGTTAAACTAAAGGTTTGTTGTTCCATTAATTGTTTGATATCTGCACCAGCAATTGATACCTGTTTCACTCCGGTAATCTTATAGGTGCAATCTTCCAGTGCTTTAATTTGCTGTGCCTGCCTGTTTATACCGCAGCTGCATACGATGAGGGTAAAAAGGCAAAGCCATATTGTGTTTTTCATGTTAATCATAACGGCAAATTAGTAAAACTATTTCAGCAGTAATCAAGCTTTAACAAAAATTAGCATGGTGTGCTATGGTGTTACGGTTTCAATTCCATTATGTTCATGGTCTGAATCCTTATTGTCATCTTCACCAGCGTTTGCTGCATCATTTGTTTCCTCTTCTTCAGGCGTGTTTTCTTCCGGAGATGACGCTTCGTCTGTTGCAGATTGATCCGTAGCTGTAGCTGCTTTTTCGGCACCTTCTTCGCCTTCTGTTACTTTATTTCCTTCTCCCTTGGTTGGTTCGTCTGTCGGTTGGTCTTCTTTAATATCAACGGGAGTTTCAGATTTGCCAGGTGTAACTTCCGCCTGATGCGCAGATGGAACAACGGTTTCGATTTCTTTCTGAACCTCATCAGTTGGTTTTGGATGCGCGTTTTTGTTTTCGTTCGTTATTTTATCGTTTTCCATGGTATTATCTTTTCTTTAATAAAGGGATTCAACCCTGATTTTGTTTGAATTTTCTTCAATGCTACGGGTGCAATTTTTAACTTTGAAGAAAAATGCGGCATGGCCATCACTTACAGAGAAATAAACGAAGGGGATAATCAAGAACTTGCTGAATTAATCAGGGCTGTGTTAAGAGAGTTTAAAGTCGATAAACCTGGAACCGTTTACACAGATCCCACTACTGATCATCTATCCGAAGTATTTAAAGCGGAGCAATCTGCTTATTGGATTGCTGAGGAGGAAGGCAAAATTATCGGTGGTTGCGGAATCTATCCCACATCAGGCTTGCCGGAAGGTTGCGCAGAGCTTGTAAAGCTTTATACCTCAGCGGCTGCCAGAGGGAGGGGCATAGGCAAAATGCTGATGCAGAAAAGTATTTCCTCTGCACAGCAATTTGGTTATCATCAAATTTACCTGGAGTCATTCCCTGAATTATCTACCGCTGTTGCGATGTATGAAAAAGCAGGCTTTAAAAAACTTTCAGCACCTTTAGGTCAGTCTGGCCATTTTGCCTGCAACGTTTGGATGCTGCTTATTTTGTAATGAACAAAGCATCCAAAGGGGAGTTCATACAGCAGAATCGTGCATCAAAGAATGTCTTTTAATTCTACAATTTTGAACCTGTTTTCCAGTGCAATAAACTGTTTAATTAAGGAGATGTGGCCCGCGCCCAGAAGAATGACAATCCTTTTATCAGCAGGCTGTGTGATCTTTTGAACCAAAGCATACATGTAAAGGTTACGGCGATACCATTCTGATACCGAATAGGCACCTGCAAAATTTTCTCTGCTTCCTGCACGGTTGATGCTTTGCAAATAGAAACCGGCATTTTGATTTCTGGAGGCTTCCGTATTTAAATCCAGGATGAGATCGGTAAGGCCCATGGTTTTTCTTTTATGATTGGTTGTGGCACCATTGGTTTGGATGACACTATCAATTTCATTTTTTAATTGCGTTTGTTTTGCGCTTTGAATGGCATTCATTACCGTATCAAAAGGCATATCTATGTTGTAATCAATGCCGTATATGGTTTTTAGGTTTGCTTTTTTTCCTGCACGAAAGGCCAGCTGAAAGGTTTCATCTTCCTTGAAGGATGCAAATTGTTTGGTGTGCTGGTATTTTGTATTGACATACTGGTTGTAGGTGCCTGCTTTGTACATCTGGTAAAGGGAATCCAATCCGGCTTGTTTGTTTTCAGGCCATTCCACAAAAATCTGGTCAGGATTAAAGGCTTTAATTTTTTCGGCGATGTTTTCCAGTTCCTGCTGGGGCTTAGCGGCTAAGACATCAAATCTTTCGGTTTTAATCGCGTCCAGATTTGGATTGGCGAAATGAAATGTTCCAATAAGCAATACTTCCTGCTTTTGGGCACTGGCTGTAAATTGAAAGAGGGATACACATAAAATGGTAAACAGAATTGTTGTCGTAGTTTTCATCATCATTGTTATTTGTTTGATGTTCCAAAATTGCAGATGATGCGGTGGGTTCTAAATTAAATGATCCCAAACCACCGGATTATTATCCCAAACCAGTAAAGCCGTTTAACAGGTGTTTGTCTGCCGAAAACGGGTGTTGGGATAAAATTTTTGAGAGTTGGAATAACAAGATTGATCTATTGAAAAGCTTTATCTAGCTTTATGGCATGAAGCAATTTAAAGTGATCGCTATCCATGTGTTTTGTTGGGTATTAATCCTGACTTATCAATATCTGGGATATTTTGTCGAATCGGTGAGTTTTCCCCTCATTGCATTTGGTATTTCCTTATCTTTTATCCGGATAGCAGAGTTTTATATTTGTTATTCCTGGCTTTATCCCCATTATTTAAAACGGGGTAAAATTCCCCAGCTGGTGTTAGGCATCCTATTTACACTGATATTTTTTATTAGCCTGCGTTATCTGATTGAAGAAGTGATTTACCTGAAGGTATTTGGTTTTCATAATTATAATGATCAGACAACCACCTTTAGTTACATACTTGACAATATTTACTATGGAATTTCATATATTATTATACCTGCAGCAGTATATGGTGTGCAGCAAAATTTTAAAAATGAGCTGGCCAACAGGAAGTTAAAGGACGAGGTAGTAAGGTCTGAACTGGCTTTTCTAAAATCGCAGATCAATCCACATTTCTTGTATAATACCCTGAATTATATTTATGCACTGGCCATTCCGGTTTCTGATCAGCTGGCAAATGCTGTTTTGAAACTATCTGATTTAATGCGATATACCCTGAATGAAAGTCCAGATGGTAAAGTGTCGCTTTCAAAGGAGGTAGCCTATCTGGAGAGTTATATTGCCCTTTTTAAGATGCGCTTCGAACCCAACTTTTATGTGGATTTTAATACCGAAGGCATTACCACTCAAAAAATTGCAGCCTTGGTACTAATCCCCTTTGTAGAGAATGCCTTTAAGCATGGTGTGGTGAATGATGAAAAACATCCGGTGAGGATAAAACTTAAAGTAAACGGAAAGCGCCTGAGTTTTGAAGTCAGCAATAAAATCAGCCATGCGCAAAAAGATCATTCCAGTGGTGTAGGTTTGGTTAATATTCACCGGCGACTGGATTTAATTTATCCTGACCAGCATGAACTCCTGGTTTCGAATAATGGTAATACCTATAAAGCCACCTTGGTGATCCATATGTAGTACCGGAGAATCTTTATATCTTTATCACTTTTAACTTCCAATTATGATCCGTTGTTTAGCTGTTGATGATGAAGCCTACGCATCAGACATCATTGCTGCCTTTATCAATAAAACGCCATTTCTGGAATTGGTGGGTACAACTACTAATCCCTTTGAAGCTTTAAACCAGGTGCAGGCAGGAATGGTAGACCTGGTTTTTCTGGATATTCAGATGCCCGAGCTTACCGGCATTCAATTTCTGAAAATATTAGGGGGCAAATGTAAGGTGATTTTAACCACAGCCTATCCTGAATATGCGCTGGAAGGCTTTGATCTGGATGTGGTTGATTATTTGTTAAAACCGATTCCATATGAACGATTTTACCAGGCCGCTGTTAAAGCACAGCAGATGATTCATCCGGCGCAGCAGGAAATTGTTATGCCCCTATCAACAGCCATCCCTGATTTCATTTTTATAAAAGGTGATACAAAAAATAAATTCATTAAGGTTAACTATACTGATATTCTCTACATTGAGGGATTGAAAAATTATGTATCTGTTTACACCTCTGCTCAAAGGATTGTAACTTACCAGGCCTTAAGAGAACTGGAAAATGATTTACCGAAGCCACCTTTTTACCGTATACATAAATCGTACATCATTTCACTGGATAAAATTAAAATGGTTGACGGAAATACCGTTTATATCAATGATCAGTTGTTGCCAGTAGGTGATACTTACAAGGAAGATTTTTTCAGAATAATCAGGGAACGCCATTGAGGATATTGCCCCTTTCGTGTCAATGTTTAAATTATGTTTAGATAAGTACAGGTGTTTTTTTACTTTTGCTGGCGTAAGTTAAACCAAACCACCATGCAGGAAACAAATTCACTTAATCAGGTTGCAGAATTTCATCACACATTTAAACATCCCATTTTAGATTCGCCTGTTATTCCATCAAAACAAAGGGCAAACTTAAGAATTGCACTTCTGGCTGAAGAATTAAAGGAATTGCAGGAAGCAGTGGAAAATGATGATCTGATTGAAGTAGCTGATGCGCTGTGTGATTTACAATATGTGTTGGCTGGTGCAATACACGAATTTGGTTTGGGGCGCAAATTTAAAACACTTTTTGATGAGGTGCACCGCTCTAACATGAGTAAGGCCTGCAAAACAGTAGAAGAAGCAGAATTAACCATCAAACATTATTTTGATAAAGATCAGACAGCAGCATATTATAAGGAAGTGGATGGATTGTTTCTGGTTTTCAGAAAGGCAGATGATAAGACATTAAAGTCAGTAAATTATTCTCCGGCTGATTTAAAATCCCACCTGCTTTAATTAATAAAGTGATTTGATAGCTGCAGATTTGCCGGCTTTTTTTTATTCACTTCATGATTTTATCGTCTTCTAACCCGAGTGATCGTCTTTGCGAGAAGTCTTTTTCAGCCGACGAAGCAGTCTGTTGAGCGGATTAGATTGCTTCATCATTTCTCCTCGCCAGGACGATTTATCTATTATTTAGCCCTTCCTTGTGAATATTTTATTTCCCGCAGATTCCGGGGATCTCGCAGATTTAAGGGAGCTAAGCATCTTGGCTTTTACTTGGCAGAGTATTAAGGGGTGTACTTTCATTTTGACTATCTGCTAATAACCATCTGCGGTAATCACTGTAATCTGCGGGAGAACTTTACAAAGTTAAATCACTTCAATTTGTCTTTTAACTCATATAATCTTTAGTATTTCCCGCAGATTCCGGGGATCTCGCAGATTTAAGGGAGCTAAGCATCTTGGCTTTTCCTGGCAGAGCATTAAGGGGTGTACTTTCATTTTGACTATGTTTTAATAAGCATCTGCGGTAATCCCTGTAATCAGCGGGAGAACTTTACAAAAATTAAATCACTTCGGTAGTAAATGAAATTTATCGGCATAACAGTGCATGACAGTTAAATATGCCTTAATTTCTATTTTGGACCAACCAAATATCCAATATAGCGCATGCAGGCAATTTTAGGCGTAATTTTTCATTTTTTCGGTGGTTTCGCATCAGGAAGTTTTTATATCCCATTTAAAAAAGTTAAAGGTTGGGCCTGGGAAAGCTACTGGATTGTTGGTGGAATTTTTTCCTGGCTTATTGTACCACCATTGGCCGCTTATTTAACCATCCCGAATTTCAGTGATATTATTGCTACTACCAATGGTCATATTTTAATCCTCACTTATTTTTTCGGTGTACTTTGGGGGATTGGTGGCTTAACCTATGGACTGGGTGTTCGTTATCTGGGGGTATCACTGGGCAGTAGCATTATTCTGGGATTATCAATGGTGATCGGGTCCGTTTTACCTTCAATTTATTTCGACATTTTTCCACAGGAAGGAAAAGATACCTTCACCATGTTTATGCAAACCGATTGGGGCCGAATGGTCATGCTTGGGCTTTTTGTTTGTGTCATTGGCATCATCATCTGTGGTAAGGCAGGGGTAATGAAAGAAAGAGAAATCAATTCAGATATTACCGATCCACATGGACTGGAAGTTAAAACGGAATTCAAATTTGGCCTGGGCTTATTTGTAGGGATCGTTTCAGGAGTGTTAAGTGCATGTTTTAATTTTGGCTTAGAGGCCGGAAAACCCATGGCCGATGCGGCCAACCAGATCTGGAAAGTTGCCCACCCATCTGAAACGGGTAACTTTCTATTCCAAAACAATGTCACTTATGTGGTAGTACTTTGGGGCGGATTAACCACTAATTTTATTTGGTGTATGATTTTGAATGCCCGCAATAAAACCTTTGGCGATTACACGAAAAAATCAACCCCCTTATTAAAGAACTACATTTTTTCTGCACTTGCCGGAACCACCTGGTTTCTACAGTTCTTTTTTTACGGAATGGGAGAAAGCAAAATGGGTAATGGCGCCAGTTCATGGATTTTGCATATGGCCTTTATCATCCTGATTGCCAACGTGTGGGGTTTGATTTTGAAAGAGTGGAAAGGTGTATCAAGAAAAACATTAACCACCATTATAGCGGGCATATTAACCATTATCATATCAGTACTGATTGTAGGTTATGGCAATTCAATTAAATCATAAATAGAAAAGTAATCATTAATATACATGTCTGTTAAAGAAACAAATTATAAGTACGTCAGCTACTTATGGGATGAAGAAGAGGCCACAAAACTGGCTGGAGATGAAGTTGCACTGCTCATTTATCGCTCTAATTTGTTAGGTGCTGATTTGCGCCTGACCAATTATGGTGGCGGTAATACCTCATGCAAGTTAATGGAAAAGGATCCGCTTACGGGTAATGAAACTGAAGTGATGTGGGTAAAGGGATCTGGTGGTGATTTAGGCACATTAAAGAAGAGTGGTTTAGCGGCACTTTATGTAGATCGCCTGCGCAGTTTAAAAAATATTTACCGCGGTGTAGCTTACGAAGATGAAATGGTGGAACTTTTTAACCACTGCATTTTTGATTTGAATTCTAAAGCCCCATCAATTGATACGCCATTACATGGTTTTCTGCCCTTTGCCCATATTGATCACCTGCATCCGGATGCGGCTATTGCCATTGCTGCGGCTGCTGATGGCAAAAAGATTACGGAAGAGCTGTTCGGCGGAACCATTGGCTGGGTAGAATGGAAGAAACCGGGTTTCGAATTAGGTTTACAGCTAAAACAGTGCTTGGATGAGAATCCGGGTATTCGAGGTATCATGCTGGGCGCTCACGGCTTATTTACCTGGGGTGATACCGCTTACGAAAGTTATCTGAATACTTTAGGTGTGATTGAAATCTGTTCCGATTACCTGGCGCAAAACTACGGTAAAAAAGGACTGGTTTTCGGCGGACAAAAAATAGAAAGTGCTACAGATGTAAACCGTAAAAAACAAGCAGCTGCGTTAGCGCCGGTACTTCGTGGTTTATGTTCTTCTAAACAACACATGATCGGTCATTTTACTGATGACGCACGTGTTTTAGAATTTACCAACTCCAATGATCTTTCGCGTTTGGCCCCGATGGGTACCAGCTGCCCGGATCACTTCTTAAGAACCAAGATTAGTCCGTTGGTTTTAGATTTGGCAATCGATGCTGATCTATCTGATGTAAAAGCCATAAAAGAAAAACTGTTACCTGCCTTTGAGGCTTACAGGGCAATGTATACAGATTATTATGAAACCTGTAAACATCCAAACAGCCCGGCTATCCGCGATACAAATCCTGTAGTAATTTTATATCCGGGGGTGGGGATGTTCACCTTCTCAAAAGACAAGCAAACGGCAAGGGTTGCAGCAGAGTTTTACATCAATGCCATTAATGTGATGAAAGGCGCTGAAGCCATTTCTGAATATACTTCTTTACCGCACCAGGAAGCATTTAATATCGAATACTGGTTGTTGGAAGAAGCCAAACTGCAACGCATGCCTAAGCCAAAACCACTTACGGGCAAAATTGCCTTGATTACGGGAAGCGCCGGCGGGATTGGTAAGGCAATTGCCAAAAAGTTTGTAGCCGAAGGTGGCGTGGTGATTTTAAACGACATGAATGCAGAACGTTTGGAAGAAGCAGGCGCTGAGTTTGCAAAACTGTATGGTAAAGATTCGTACAGCACGGCAACATTAAATGTAACCAGTCAGGAAGATATTGACCATGCTTTTGATGCCGCCGCTCTAGCTTTCGGTGGAATCGATATTGTGGTGAATAATGCAGGTTTATCCATTTCTAAAACCATTGGTGATCATACCGAAAAAGACTGGGATTTGTTATATGATGTGCTGGTAAAAGGACAATTTTTCATCACCCAGGCTGCAACAAAAGCGATGCAAAAGCAAGATGTTGGTGGAGATATCATTAATATTGTAAGTAAGAATGCTTTGGTAAGCGGACCAAATAATGCTGGTTATGGCAGTGCGAAAGCCGCTCAGCTCCATTTAAGCCGGTTAAATGCTGCGGAATTGGGTGCAGATAACATTCGTGTAAACGTGGTTAACCCTGATGCCGTAATTAGCGACAGTAACATTTGGGCTGGCGGATGGGCCGAAGGCAGAGCGAAAGCCTATGGTGTAACCGTTGCCGAGCTACCTGCCTATTATGCCAAACGCACTTTATTAAATCAAATCATTTTACCTGATGATATTGCAAATGCATGTTTCGCCTTTGTTGGCGGATTATTACAAAAGTCTACAGGTAACGTGTTAAATGTAGATGGTGGTGTGGCCATGGCTTTTGTCAGATAAATATAGTGAAGCATTTAATTTTATGATCGGTTCTATATCGGTCATGAAATTTTGAAATATAAATAAATGTAGTTTAGCAGGTTGTTTTCCTGGTCTGTGATGTCCACAGGCTGAAAATGACCTTAATGTGCGAAGATTATAGTTAAAATCATGCCCCTTTATAAACGAGGATGGTATGAAAGGCGATTAATCGCCATAATCATCAGCCTAAATAACCAAGTATAACCATGAATATCGAACAGAACCAGATCGAAAAACATAACGATTCCCTTTTTAGCTCACATCAGCGCAAGATTGACTTTTTAAAAGCAGACTGGTCGCATGTTAATTTGGAAAGTATCATCCGGAAGTTGGTAGATTTTCAGATTGCCATTCCAAGTTGGGCCTTAGGCACAGGTGGAACACGTTTCGGCCGTTTTGCCATTACGGGTGGTGAACCCAGAACCATTGAAGAGAAAATTGAAGATGTGGGTTTATTACACGGCCTGAATGGCGCCAGTGGTGCCATATCCTTACATATTCCCTGGGATATCCCTCAACACGCAGAAAGCTTAAAAAGCCTGGCTTCCAGCTATGGACTAAAGTTCGATGCCATAAACTCCAATACTTTTCAGGATCAGGCAGGTGCTCCGCATAGTTATAAATTTGGCTCCCTTCAGCATGTAAATAAAGCCATTCGGAAGCAGGCCATCGAACACAATATCGAGGTAATTAAACATGGTATTGCCTTAGGGTCTGATGCTTTAACGGTTTGGTTGGCCGATGGATCGTGTTTCCCGGGTCAGTTGAATTTTCGCCAGGCCTTTGAAAATACCTTAGAAAGTTTGCAGGAAATTTATGCGGCATTGCCGGAAAACTGGAAAATGTTTGTAGAATATAAAGCTTTCGAGCCTAATTTCTATTCTACAACAGTTGGCGACTGGGGGCAATCTTTATTATATGCCGGTAAATTGGGTAAGAAAGCCTATACGCTGGTCGATTTAGGTCACCATTTGCCCAATGCCAATATCGAGCAGATTGTTGCTTTATTATTGATGGAAGGTAAACTGGGCGGTTTCCATTTTAATGATTCCAAATATGGCGATGACGACTTAACTGCCGGAAGTATAAAGCCTTATCAATTGTTCTTAATTTTTAATGAACTGGTGGAAGGCATGGACGCAAAAGGCATGAACCATGCCAAGGATTTAGGCTGGATGATTGATGCATCGCACAATGTAAAAGACCCTTTAGAAGATTTACTGCAATCGGTAGAAGCCATTATGATTGCTTATGCGCAAGCCTTGCTGGTAGATAGAAAAGCATTAAAAGCTGCTCAGGATAACAACGATGTGGTTAAAGCACAGGAGATTTTGCAAAATACCTTTCGGAGTGATCTAAGGCCTCTGGTAGCCGAGGCAAGGTTAAGGGCTGGTGCAGCATTATCACCAATTGCTTTATACCGGGATTTAGATATTAGAAGTCAATTGGTTAGCCACCGTGGAAATACGGTAGCTACAGGTTTATAATCGAAAGGGAAATAAAAAATGCCTAAACCTGTTATCGCCATATTTGATGTTGGAAAAACGAATAAGAAACTGTTTTTAATTGATGAAAATTATAGCATTGTTTATGAAAGGTCGGCACGTTTTGTAGAAACTATGGATGAGGATGGCGAAATCTGCGAGAATCTCGAAAGCTTAACCTCTTCTGTATATGATTCGTTAAACCAGGTGACGCAGTTAAAGGAGTTCGATATTAAGGCCATCAACTTTTCTACTTATGGTGCCAGTTTCGTTTATCTTGATGAAAAAGGAGCGCCCTTAACACCACTTTACAATTATTTAAAGGCCTATCCCGAAGGGCTTAAAGCAGCATTTTATGCTCAATATGGAGGGGAAGAAAAAATTTCCCTCGAAACGGCATCACCTGTTCTGGGTAGCTTAAATTCTGGTATGCAGCTCTACCGCCTGAAATGTGAAAGGCCTGAATTGTTTAATCGCATCAGGTATGCTTTACATTTACCGCAATACCTCAGTTATTTACTTACCGGAAAAGCCGTGGCAGATATTACCAGTATTGGTTGCCATACCCAGCTTTGGGATTTTAATAAGAATGAATACCACTATTGGGTTAAAGCAGAAGAGATAGATCAAAAATTTGGTGAATTTACAGCTGCAGATACTGCTATAAAAAGCAGCTTTCAGGGTAAGGAAGTAAGTGTAGGTGTGGGCCTGCATGATAGCTCTGCAGCTTTAATTCCTTATCTGGCCAATTTTAACTCGCCTTTTGTACTTATTTCTACCGGAACCTGGTGTATCAGCCTTAATCCTTTTAATCAGGAGCCACTTCAGGCAGATGAATTAAAGAAAGATTGCCTGTGCTACATGCATTTTAAAGGTAAGGCCGTAAAGGCTTCCCGAATTTTTGCAGGTCATGAACATGAAGTGCAGCTTAAACGAATCGCCTTACATTTTGATCGCGCAGCCTATCTTTTTAAACATTTAAAGTTTAATCCTGCTTTGGTTTTAAAGCTGGTTAATAAAGTGCCCGAAAATCAGCAGGTACAAACCGAATTTTCATTAACCTCTGCTTTTCCTGAACGGGATTTAAACATCTTCCAAACGGCAGAAGAAGCGTATCATCAGTTAGTAATCGATTTAATTAAGCAGCAGGTTTACTCGCTTAAACTCATTCTGAATGATGGCGTAAGGCGAGTTTTCGTCGATGGGGGCTTTGGAAAAAATGCCATCTATATGCACCTGCTGGCCAGTGCCGTGCCCGATATTGAAGTTTATGCCTCTTCTGTAGCTCAGGCCACTGCCATTGGAACTGCACTCGCCATTAATGATGTATGGAATGAAAATCCCGCACCAACGGATATGATTAACTTAAAGTATTATTCCGCCATTCAGCGAACCTTATAAAGCAAAACCGAATTTCATAGCAGATTTTTTTATATATTGGAAACCCTAGCAAAAAAGCATTTGAAGCCAGAAGATATCCTTAGTTATATTCAAATTGATGAATACTCCTCCACTCCAAAATATAAGCAGTTAACCAATGCGATTTTGAATGGAATTGATATGGGTAAGCTGCAAAAGGGGAGTTTGCTTCCTTCAATCAATGAGCTTAGTTTTAGTCTGGAAATGTCAAGAGATACTGCAGAAAAGGGCTATCGTAATCTCCGTAAACTCGGTGTGGTAGATTCTGTTCCAGGAAAAGGATATTTCATCATTAATACCGATTTTACCCGAAAACTAAAGGTTTGTTTGCTGTTTAATAAACTCAGTACCCACAAAAAAATTATTTACGATTCCTTTACCAAAGCCATTGGAGAACATGCGGCCATTGATTTTTACATCTACAACAATGATTATGTTTTCTTCAAGAAAATGATCATCAGTAAAAAAGATGATTATACGCACTTTGTCATTATTCCACATTTTTTAGAAGGAGGGGAAAATGCCCATGAAATCATTAATACGATACCAAAAGAGAAACTAATTATTTTAGATAAGCTTTTGCCTGGCGTAACCGGAGAGTATGCTGCGGCCTATGAAAATTTTGCACAAGATATTTACGCGGCATTGGAGCAAGCCCTCAACCGGCTCTCCCATTATACTACATTGAAAATCATCTTCCCTAAAAACAGCTATTTCCCGCATGAAATTTTAAGTGGTTTTTATCGATTTTGTCAGCAGTATGCATTCACGCACAAGGTGATCCATAATATTAAAGAAGAGGAAATTCAACCCGGCGAGGTTTATATCAATTTAATGGAGGATGATTTAGTGACTTTAATTGAGCGGCTGATTGTTTTAAATCTCAAAATAGGAAAAGACGTAGGCGTAATTTCTTATAATGAAACACCCCTAAAAAAGCTTATTTTGGATGGAATTACCACCATATCGACAGATTTTAGCCGTTTGGGTACCCAGGCTGCTGAGTTCGTGCTGAACGGAAAAACAGAAAAGCTTGCCGTTCCATTTTATCTTAACCTGAGAAATTCGCTTTAATCATTAGTGCTGATCATTTTAAACCTGCAAGGTTTATGCTATTTTTACACTTTACAAATTTGTTTAAATGAGCGAAGAAAAGGCAGGAACATCATCAGTATTCAACAATCCATACGATTATGTATTGCCTGATTTCAACCTGAAAGATTTAAACGGCATCTTCATTCTTAAACACCTCAGCCAGGAAGTTCACACACATGGCAAAGGCTTTTTTGGTCTTCATCCCGAACAGATTGAAATTGATTTAGCCGCCTTTAGTCATCCGGAATCTGATGCGGTATTTCCAATTGTTCAGGTACAGCAAACGGCAAATGCGGTGAAATTATCCTGCCGCTGCGCTGCGCCAAAAAATAAATTATGTGTACACCAGGCGCAGGTATTGTACAATATTCTAAACCGGGAAGATCTCACTATCTTTTTTGATGAGCGTTTACGCCGGCAAAAGCTGCATGCCATTGCGCTGGATTATGGATTGGAGAAGGAGCAAAATCTGGATGCTGTTTTTGTATTGAGCCATCAGGATGGAAAGTTGCAAATTAATCCTAAAATGAAAGCGCTGCAGCCTTTTGATAAGGAGGCCAGTAAACAAATGGCCAATATTTTATTGCCCCGGCAAAAGCCAAAGGTTGGAAAACCTGTAATTGATTTGAGTAAAACCATTTTGGTATTTGGCCAGCATCGGTATTACAGTAACCTATCCATTGAACTATACAAGGCAGATCAAACAAAAGCCGGGAAGATTAAAAATCCGCTGCAACGGATCAACCTGAACAGTTTGTTATTTCAAACGGATGATAGTGATGAACTGAAATTCTTCAGTGGCATTGCTACTTTTCAGGCCAATTACAATAATGATCAAACGGGGGAAGAAATTGAGGCGTTAAAAGCCATTGTGAAGAATCCGCAAAAGATTCCTTTCTATCTTCAAAATCCGAAGGAAACCACTATTCAGGCATCTGCCGTTATTCCTGTAAATGTTCATTTTCTTGATCTTGATTTAAGATTATCGGTAAACCAGCTGAATGATTTTTATGAAATTACCGGGCGGTTAATTATTGAAGGTAAATCCTACGCGCTGGATCAGCTGTTGCTGGTTCATCAATATTTCGTTAAACTGAAAGACCAGCTTTATTTAATCACCAAACCTGATTTTTTGCGGGTGATAGGCTTTTTCCAGAAGCAAAGTAACCGTTTAATTTTACACAAAACCAAGTATCCGGCGTTTCAAAAGCTTATCTTAATTCCGTTAGAGGGCAGTATTCAGGTTGATTATACTTATCTGAAACCTGCTACGGCAGATCAACTGGAAGAAAAGGGCTTTGATCTTGAAAATGAAAAGTTAATTTATTTATCAGAATCTGAAGATTTTATTTTAATCACACCTGTGATGCGTTATGGAAACCTGGAGATTCCGGTACTTTCCAAGCGGCAGATTCAGGCACAGGATAAACTCGGTAATGTTTTTACCCTGCACCGTGATGAGGAAGCTGAACTGCAGTTTATTGCCAGCATTTTAAAGCAACATCCCTATTTCTACGATCAGGAAACCAATGATTCGTTCTATTTACACCGGAAACGTTTTTTAGAAGAAGGATGGTTTTTAGAAGCCTTTGAAGTGTGGCGCAATAAGGGCATTCAGCTATTAGGTTTCAATCAACTTAAAAATAACAAGCTCAATCCACACCAGGCGCAGATTAATATCGAAGTTTTAAGTTGTACCGATTGGTTTGAAACCAAGGTGAAGGTGAAGTTCGGTAAACAACAGGTGGCTTTAAAGCATTTGCATAAATCCATCCGGAATAAAAGTAAATTCATTACCCTTGACGATGGGACGCAAGGCATTTTACCACATGAATGGATTCAGAAATTCACTGATTATTTTAATGCCGGAGAGGTAACCGACGAAGCCATCCTAACCCCAAAAATCAAGTTTGCTACGCTAAATGACCTTTACGAAGATGCACTTCTTGACGGAGAGGTAAAAAATGAGTTAAAACGCTACCGGCAAAAGTTTGAGGGTACAGAAGCCATACAGGAAGTTGAGGTTCCTGAAGATTTGAAAGCTACCTTACGTCCTTATCAGAAAGACGGATTAAACTGGTTAAACTTTCTGGACGATTTTAATTTCGGGGCCTGTTTGGCAGATGACATGGGACTTGGTAAAACCATCCAGATTCTGGCCTTTATTTTGTCGCAACGTAGGAAAATGAGTCACAATACTAACCTCGTCGTGGTTCCTGCATCATTGATTTTCAACTGGAAAGCAGAAATTGAAAGATTTGCACCATCCATTAAGGTTAAAACCATTTACGGTACGGAGCGGACTAAAACGACTGATCGTTTCGATGGTTTTGAGGTGGTCATTACTTCTTATGGCACCCTGCTTTCTGACATTCGCTACCTGAAGGATTATCGCTTTAATTATATTTTTCTGGATGAATCTCAACACATTAAAAATCCGGAATCACAACGGTATAAAGCAGTGAGGATGTTAAAATCGAGGAATAAAGTAGTGATGACCGGTACACCGATAGAGAACAATACTTTCGATCTTTACGGGCAACTGTCTTTTGCTTGCCCGGGTTTATTTGGGAGTAAACAGCAATTTGCCGATTTGTATTCTACACCAATAGATCAGTTTAAGGACAAGAAAAGGGCTGAGGAACTTCAAAGGAAAATCAGGCCTTTTATGATGCGGCGTACCAAGGAGCAAGTGGCTAAAGAACTTCCGGATAAAACGGAGATTGTACTTTATTGTGAGATGGGTACAGCACAACGGGAGGTTTACGAAGCCAACAAAAAGGAAATTCAGGATTATATTTTGGGTAAAACGGAAGATGAACTGCCCAAAAGTGCCATGCATGTGCTAAAAAGCATCACCATGCTGCGGCAGATTTGTAATTCCGCCGCACTGCTGGCTGACGGGAAATCATATCTCCAGGCTTCATCAAAAATCGAGGTATTAATGGAGCAGATTGAAGGCAAGTCGCAGCATCATAAGATTTTGGTGTTTTCACAATTCGTGAGTATGCTCGAGCTGATTAAAAAGGAACTGGAGCGAAAAAATATCAGATATGAATACCTCACCGGCCAGACCCGAAACAGGGAAGAGGTGGTCAGGTCTTTTCAGGAAAGTGAGGATATTCCTGTTTTTTTAATCAGTTTGAAGGCCGGAGGAACCGGATTGAACTTAACTTCAGCTGATTATGTTTACCTGGTTGATCCATGGTGGAATCCTGCAGTAGAAAATCAGGCCATTGACCGGGCCTACCGCATTGGGCAGCATAAAAATGTAATGGCCGTTCGATTGATTTGTCCGGATACGATTGAAGAAAAGATCATGAAACTGCAGGCTTCAAAAAAAGATCTGGTGAAAAACCTCATCCAAACCGATGGTGGATTTTTTAAAGGTTTAAGTAAAAAAGAATTGTTGAGTTTGTTGGGGTAATGATTTATAAATCGTCATTGCCAACTGAAGGGCAGGGCTTGGTGCTGGCATGAAGCCATCTATCTTTGCCAAGCGTACACGGCAAGAAAGATGGCTTCAGCTGATGAAGAACCAGCTTCGCAATGACGGCGAGAGGTATCATGCGCGCAAAGCGGAATGCTTACACTATTTCAACCTGAAATTCATAATCCAGGTATTTTGGAACGTTTACACTTTCTACGATCTTCCAGGTTTGTTTCTCCGAAATAAATCCAGGGACTACCAAACCTGTATTTTTAGCGGCAGCGCTATAAAATTCTTTTCTGTTGGGATGATCAGGAGCGCAGGCATTATAGATTCTGCCAAAAGCCTGTTTTTCTATGATGGCCATTGCAATCCCTACAGCATCCGTTTGGTGAATCAGGTTCACCGGTGCCAAACCGTTAGGAATATCCATTTTGCCGGCAAAAAATCTTCCGGGATTCCGTTCAGGTCCGATTAATCCTCCAAAACGGATAATCGTAAATCCCCCTGGCATTGCCAGTGCCAATGCTTTTTCAGCAGCCAATACCACCTTACCCGAGTCGGTATCCGGATTGGTTTCACTCAGTTCGTTTACAATTTGATTTTCATCGCCGTAAACACTGGTAGAGCTAATCAAAATAATGTTTTCTACTTTCCCCTTTGCAGCGTTAATGATCGATGCTATCTTCTGCGCATAATCATTTAACTCAGGAGAATTTCGCTTCGGTGGAATACAGATAAACAAAATAGCTGCGTCAAAAAATTCCAGATCTGCAACCATCTGATCTGCACCGAAATGAACACGAAAGGGCTGTATGCCTCCCTCAGCAAGTATGGAGAGTTTTTCAGGAGTAGTGGTAGAACCTTTAACCTGATAACCCTGCTCAATAAGTTTTTTGGCAAAAGCAAGACCAAACCAGCCACAGCCTAAAATGGAGACGTTTTTTTCTGGCGCAAATTTCTGATTTTTCAACATCATCAAAGATAGTTCATCTGCATTTAACGGACGGGCGAATGGCTAAATATTTTGCTTTTTATACATCGTTTCCGAAATGTTTGTAATCCCATCCACATAGTTGGTTGGTTTAACATTAAAGTATTGCTCAAATTTTGAGGAATCAAACTGATAGTCGTGATCATATTGGTAATACATTTCTACCGTACCGGCCACCACCTTTTTAAAAAGCCCGAATAAGCGGAGCATCAGTTTGTTGATGGTCGTATATTTTGGCTGAACCTGATAGATTTCTGCAGCCAAACGCATAAATTCAATACCTGTAATGGGTTTGGCGGTAGGGAGATGCCAGATTTGATTGTCTGATTTTGGTTCCTGCCCCAGCATATACAAGCCTTTGCCCACATCGGGTATGTACGAAAAGTTATGCAGCATCTTCGGATTGCCAACCCATTGTGCACTTTGGTTTTTTGAGTATTTATCAAGTACCATCATATCAATAAAACTATTCATGGAACTGGCACCATAAAAATCAGCCGCTCTTGCTATGCTGGCCTGGATATTTCCGGTAGACACTTCATCCATTAAGCTGTTGGCTACGCTGGCACGAATTTCACCTTTAACGCTGCAGGGATGATAGGGCGTTTGCTCGGTAACCGGACCATTTACCAGTCCATACATGTAAATGTTATCCAGGAAAATCAGTCGTGCACCAACACTTTTCACTGCATTGATCACATTATTCATGATCAACGGCCATTGTTGCTGCCAGATTTTAGCATCATAAATGATACCTGCGCAAAGGTAAACCACAGTTGCACCTTTAGCCGCTTCGCATACCTGAGCTTCATTTAATAAATCTGCCTGAACCCAGCTCAGGGTTGGATTGGAAACTGCAATGGGTTTCCTGCTTACCAGTCGAACGGTTTTTTGATGGGCTAATAATTCTGCTGTAAGCGCATGGGCACTTGGTCCGCCGGCTCCTAATATCACGTACATATTTTTGTGTTTTAATGACCATCAAAAATAGGCAGGTATGCAGGCTTAAAACGTTAACAAAAGATAAGGTTTTGATTTAATGCTGAATTCAGGCATGCACCTTTAGTGTTCTCTTTCTGATTCTGGAAAGCGATACAGGGGTAATGCCCAAAAAATTAGCCACATAATGCTGAGGGATGCGCAGAAATATTTCACCGGCATTCTTTTGCATATCCAGATAACGTTCCTCCGGACTTTGAATGATAAAGCTGGCTACTCTATCCTCGTAACAACAGATGTAATATTCTGCAATCCGGCGGCCAAACTGTTCAATTTTAAAGGCAATGGCCGGATTGTTTTCCATAAGCTCAAAGTTCTTTTTAGCAATCAGGATCAGGGTGGTTTTTTCTATTGCCTGGATATAATTGGTGTTGGGCAGTCGGGTTAAAAAACTTTTGTAAGCACTTACCAACTCATTTTCAAAGCTGAAATATCCGGTAATTTCTACACCTTCCCGCACATGGAAATACCGCATGGCACCATGTAAAATAAATCCCATATGATCACAAACCTTGTCCGGAACAGCAAAAAATTCTTTTTTGTCGTAGTGCCTGAATTCGAGGTATTGCTTAAAAATTTCCCATTCTGCATCACTGAAGGAAACAAATTTTTTTAATTCACAGCGTAAATGATTCAGGTGTATGGTATTATCCATGATGGAAGTTTAAGGCTTTATTTCTATACTCCAAGATAGGAAATTTCTATCCATTATCCAGGTGATAGCAAGCCCGGCAACGTGGTTCATAACTTTCTTTTTCGCCCAATAAAACGGTCGAATCATTGGCCACTGTTCTGTAACTGAAAAGTGCCGGATTACCACAGCATACGCAAACGGCATTTACCTTGGTTACATGTTCTGCAATGGCCATTAAGGCCGGCATCGGACCAAAAGGTTTGCCGGTGAAATCCATGTCCAGGCCAGCCACAATTACCCGTATTCCCCTCAACGCAAGTTTATTACAAACATCCGGAAGTTCATTGTCGAAAAATTGTGCCTCGTCAATGCCCACCACCTGGGTATTGGTGCCCAGTAATAAAATGGCCGAAGCACTGTCGACAGGGGTCGAGTTAATGGAATTTAAATCATGAGAAACCACTGCTGTTTCATGGTAGCGCGTATCAGTTCTTGGTTTAAAAATCTCGACATTTAATTTAGCAATCTGGGCACGCTTCAATCTTCTGATCAGTTCTTCCGTTTTGCCGGAAAACATGGAACCACAAACCACTTCAATACTTCCTGAAAATTCACCTCTTCTTCTAAAATTTTGTTCGCTAAATAACATGTCCGATCTGTTGTGCCCTGATGTGTTCTCTATTAATTTTAAACCGAACAAATATGAGAATTATGTGTTATTTTTGGGTACTTAGTTACCAACATAAATCAGCACAAAATCCGTTTTAAGTTTATGATGAACCAACAGAATATCTTCAAGAAAGTCGGCAGTATTTTAACAGAATTAAATGAGCAATATGAATTTCTTGCTCAAAATCCACAACAGCTGAATCACCTGGAGCTGGAGTTGTTTTTAGCCAATGCAGATTTTCTTGCAGATCATGTACGGATTGTTCAGAAATTGAATGTGGTGAATGAAAAGCCATCAGCCATTATTCATCAGCCGCTGCTGGAAGAACAGAATACGATTATTCTGCCTGAAACGCCGCAAAGTTATTTGGCGGATGACCAGGCTTTTGAACCTCAGGAACTGGAAGAAGTAATCACCGCAGAAGAGCAGGAGGAGCGGATTGATGTAAAACCGGAACAAGAACTGCAGGATGACGAAGAAATCAAAAATGATACTGCTGAAAAAGTACTGGAGCGCGATTTTTTTAAACCAGACCAGGATGACCACAGTTTTGAGTTTGTTTTAGGGAACCACAGTGCTGATGAACAGTTTGATTACGAAGCAAAATCGGTAGCAGAAATTTTCGACAGGCCTTTAAGTGAGGCAGAAGAGGAGATTCTGGCACAGAAAAAGAAAATACACGAAAAGGAAGAAGCACCTTTGGCGCCGGAGGATGAAACGGTACCAAATGAAGAAGATGAAATTGGTCCGGAACCTTTCTTAATTGCAAAAGATGAGGCCCCTGAACCGGAGAATCCGGAAGCCATTAAACCAGATGTTTCAACGGAAGCACCTGTAACTGAAGAAAGGGTCGTTCCGCCATCAGCACCAATACCTTCATTGCGGGATGTGGAAATGGATGAACCCATCATTTCACCACCGGTATATGAAAAACCGATTTTTACTCCTGAAGCCATTCCGGTTAAGCCGGCAGAGCAGCCTATTGCTGCAGCTAAACCTACCCAAAGTTTAAATGATTTGCTGGCTAAAACCAATGCACAGGGCGACGAACCGGTAAAGGCACCAATTGCCGATTTGAAACAGGCCATTAACCTGAATGAGAAAATGCTTTTTATTAAAGATCTGTTTAAAGGGTATAACCTGGCTTATTCAGAGGCAATCGATATCGTTAACAAAATGAACAATTTTGAAACGGCCAATAACTTTTTACAAAGCAATTATGCCATGAAGTATGATTGGGCAAGTAAACAAGCTACAGTAGATCAGTTTTATGAATTGTTGAACAGGAGGTTTAGTAAATAAGGTGTAGATCTTTGTGTGGTACCAGTTGCGGCTTACCAGTGATAAGTCCTGGCGCATCGTGTGGAACATGATCTTGCGGTAAGCACACAACATGCAATACATGATGAGGTTTTATGAACTATAATAGTTTTGTTTAGCAATATATATCTTTGCTCTTTGTTCTTTTTATCTTTGTTCCTTGCTCTTTCTATCTCTTAAAAAAAGCCCATTCTGTTTGAATCCAGTTTCAGGAAGATAAATAACAATATGGTGAAACTCCATAATGAGGAACCGCCGTAGCTAATCAGCGGCAAAGGAATGCCAATTACGGGAATGATGCCAATCGTCATGCCGATGTTGATAAATACGTGGAAGAAAAGAATACAGGCTACACTGTAACCATAAACCCGTGAAAAGGTAGATCTTTGCCTTTCAGCGAGATTGATTAACCTTAATAACAGAAAAATATATAAGGCAATCACCACTGAACAACCCAGAAAACCCCATTCTTCACCAATGGTAGAGAAAATAAAATCGGTACTTTGCTCCGGTACATAGCCATATTTGGTTTGCGTACCTTCTAAGAAACCACGTCCTGTTACCTGTCCGGAACCAATGGCGATTTGCGATTGAATCACATTGTAACCAGCACCCCGGTTATCTGTTTTAAGGCCTAACATCAACTCAATCCGGCTTCTCTGGTGCGGAGCCAATACCTTTTCATAAGCCACCTTGATCAGAAATAAATAACCGATGGCCAGTACAGTAACCAGAACAGTGGAGAATATTATTTTCTGTTTCCTGCGGTTATTGTAGATAAACAGGCCGGCAACTGCGGTAATGATGATGATCAGAATGTATGTCGGTACGAGGAAATCAGCAATAAACAAAACAATCATGCCCAGGAAGATCAATAAAAAGTAGCCTGATAAACCTTCGCGGTATAGGGGAAACATAAAGGCTAAAAAAACCAGTGCAGAACCTGTATCGGGCTGCAGCATAATCAATACCAAAGGTGCGCCAACAATTAATGCGGCGATGGCGATGGATTTTAAATCCCTGAATTTTGGATTAAAGCTCCCTACATACCTGGCTAAAAGCAATGCCGTGCCAAATTTGGCAAACTCTGCCGGTTGCAGCTTAAAGGAACCTATGGCAATCCATGCCTGATTCCCGGCTACTTTATTTCCAATGACTAAAACGGCCAGTAAAAGCAGCAAAGTACCACCATAAATAAAAGGGGAAAACACATTAAATATTCTCCCATCGAAAAGTAATATCGACAGGCCAAGCACCAACCCTGTTAGCACGTAAATTAATTGCTTGCCGTATAGGGTATTAAAACTAAATATAGAAGACTTTTCAGGAGGAACGGAAGCAAAAATATTAATAAAACCAACTGCACAGAGGGCGATGTAAATTAAAACTGTAATCCAGTCTACATTAAAAAAGAAACGATTTCCCTGTTGTTGCTGCATATTATTTTTGGATGACAGGTTTATCCTTTAACACTGTGGTTAATCCTTTTGGCCTGGTTGCAACAGTTTTTGTTGCTGCAGATTTCAGTTTAAGGCTGTCTTTTAATCTTTTGATGGAATCAAGCTTTTTAATTGAAATGCTATCTGCCTTTACCGGTTTTGGTTTTTTCGTTTTATCAATGATGGCTGGCAATAGATTGGTTTCAGCAAAGGCTTTAACCGTATAACCATTTGCCTTTGGTTTGATGGAATCCGTTAAATATTTTTCTACTATAAAACTGGATATAGGTGCTGCATACGAGCCCCCGAAACCACCATTTTCTACAATCACAGCTATGGCAATTTTTGGGTTATCCATTGGCGCGAAGCCTATAAACACAGAGTGGTTTTTACCATGCGGATTTTGTACCGTACCCGTCTTTCCACACATCAGGATATTTGGAATTCTGGATTCCTTTGCTGTTCCCCATGAACTATTTACCGCATCTCTCATGCCTTCAATCACCGGCTGAAAGTATTTTTCATCTATACCTACATAGTTTTTCTCAAGGTATTCTTTTTTGACTACCTTTTTATCGCCAATCCCCTTAATTAAATGAGGTTTGAGGTAATAACCGCGATTGGCGATTGCTGCCATAACATTTGCCATCTGTAAGGGTGTAGAGGTAATTTCTCCCTGGCCAATGGCCTGAGAGATCACCGTGGTATATCCCCAGCGTTTGCCGTAAATTTTATCGTAATGATCTGCCGTATAAAATATGCCTTTCTTTTCGAAAGGCATGTCGATGCCCAG
Source organism: Pedobacter sp. GR22-10 (assembly GCF_026239715.1). Lineage (NCBI taxonomy): Bacteria > Pseudomonadati > Bacteroidota > Sphingobacteriia > Sphingobacteriales > Sphingobacteriaceae > Pedobacter > Pedobacter sp. GR22-10. The sequence goes on along the minus strand of NZ_JAPIVR010000002.1, from coordinate 779,251 downwards.
TTTTTGGCCAAAACCCCATTTCGAAATCTGATCATGCCAGTGCGCGTAAGTCTGACGTTGATTTTTCATCCCGTTTTTGGTGATGATATTCTGAAAAACGTGACAGAAATAGGTATTACAGCTTCTGGCAATTCCGCGCTGCATGTTAATCGTGCCATCAATGTGTTCGCATTTTACCCTATGGTTTCCGGCCTGGTAATAACCCGGGCAAGTGAAGGTGGTATTCGGATCGATAGCACCATCTTGCAGGGCCACCAAAGCATCTACCGGTTTAAATGATGAGCCGGGAGAATATTGACCGGCAATAGGGCGCACGATTTGCGGACGATAAGGATTGGCCAGTAAACCCATGTAGTTTTTACCCCAGTCTTTTCCAACAAGCTGATTCGGATCATAACCCGGGCTGCTTACAAAAGCAAGGATTTCACCTGTTGAAGGCTCTATCGCTACAATAGCACCCACCTTATTTTTCATGAGTTCTTCGCCAAGCTTTTGAATTCTAATATCCAGAGAAGAGATTAAGCGATCACCGGAAACGGCATTTATATCATATTTACCTGCCGAATAACTTCCCTGTGCAATGTTTTTAGCATCGTAAAGCATATTGATTACACCTTTTTCCCCACGCAGAAAATCTTCATAGGAGCGCTCCAGTCCACTTTTGCCAATAAAATCACCTGGTTTATAATAGCCTTCCGATTTTTCAATATCATCCGGACTTACCTCTTTAACATAACCAAAAAGCTGTCCGGCAATGCTGTCCGGATAGTGCCTGATGGTTCTGTCCTGCGTTCTGAAACCTGGAAAACGGTACATAATTTCCTGAAGACGGGCATAGGATTGTACAGAAATCTGACGGTCAAAAAAAGTAGCCTGATAAGCAGATTGCGCTTTGGCCTTTTTTAATTTCTTACGTACATCAGCCACTGAAATTTCCAGTGCCTGTGCCAGTGCGAGGGTATCAAAGGGTTTAACCTCGCTTGGGGTCACCATCAAATCATATACCGGCTCATTTTGAACGATCACTTTCATGTTCCGGTCCAGAATGGCACCCCGGGCAGGGTATTTATAAAGCTTGCGTAAAACGTTACTCTCTGCAGAAAGAAAATATTTATCACTCACCACCTGGATATAGAATAACTTCCCCAGCAAAATCAGGGCAATAACAATAAATAATCCCTGAATGATATATTTTCGGTTAAATAACTGATCCATTTAGCGCGATGTTCTTTTATAGAATATAAACTCTACCAATAAAATAATAAGCAGTGTAAAGATACAACTTATGCCGCATCTCATTAAGGTGTAACCAATTTCTGTTAACCTGAATGTTTCTAAAAAAAACAGTACCAAATGATGTGCAATCACACAAAGAAAAGCATAAAGCGAAAACCACTGGAAGCCCATATAGCTTAACGAAGGTTCAGGGTCATCAATGGCGTCGCGGTTTAAACTAATGGAAATAAAAGAAATCCTGACAAAAGCCAGTACCACACAGGCGGTAGCATGTACGCCCATGGTGTCGTAAAAAGCATCTAATGTTAAGCCTGTTCCGAAAGCCAGCAGATAAAGCAAAATATTCGGCATGCCGAATGGCAGGAGTAATAAAAAAAGAATGTAAATAAATGGCGTAGACAGGTCATAAAAGCCCATGTTCTTCAGCAGAAAAATCTGCACAAAAAGCAATACAAACCACCTGATTATATTTACGATTATAATTCTGCTATTCATTTGGTTTAACTAAACTTTCTAAAGCTTTCTGTTCTTCTGCTTTTTTATCTTTTATTACGTAAACATATTGTAACGTACTAAAATCAGTCACCAGATTCAGTTCTCCCGACAGGAAATTATCATTGGTGGCCACATTGGGCTTGATGATTTTTCCTACAAAAATGCCGGCAGGGAAGGAGCCATATCCTGATGTGATCACCGAATCACCCACATACATTTTGATGTGGTTGGGCACTTCTTTAATAAAAGCTTTTCTGATATCAAAATTACCATCTCCCCAAACCAAAGAGCCCAGGGCATGATTTTTCTTTAAACTTACACTAATCCGGGTATCCTTATGCAGCAAAGACTGGATGGTGGCCAGGTGTTCAGAAACATCCCTGATCAGCCCCACCACCCCACGCTGAGGTGCAATTACGGCCATCCCGTTTTTAATTCCATCTACACTTCCCTTATTGATGGTCATGATGTTATTGCGCAATGTCACTGAATTTTTAACCACTTTGGCCGCCAGATAAGTGTATTGCTGATCAGTTAAGGTATCCACTACTTTAACATCTTTAGCGGTATCTATGGTATGTAAAGCGAGTAATTCACTTTTAAGTTTAGCATTTTCAGCGGCTAAACTGTCATTCACCATTCCGAGGTTTAAATATCTTTTAAAAACATTCAGCCTTTCATAAGCCGTTCCGATCACCTCATTCGAGGAGTTGAGCGTAACACTCCTTTGGTAGGCATTATTCTTTACGGTAAGGTAAATCCCGATCAGGAAAAAAATAATAAACAGGAAAAATGCGTTATATCTGCTGACAAAAATCCAAAGGTTACGCATTCGGGTTGTAAGTTATGAGTTATAGGTTATAAGTCTGGGCCTTTAAACCGTAACCTATAACCCGTAACTGTAATTATTGCATTAAGAATTTATATCCGCCAATGTTTTTCAACGCAATACCTGTTCCACGAACTACGGCACGAAGCGGATCTTCGGCAACGTGTACCGGTAATTTTGTTTTTGCTGCCACACGTTTATCTAAACCTCTTAATAACGCACCTCCGCCTGTTAAATAAATACCCGTCTGGTAAATATCTGCAGAAAGCTCCGGAGGGGTAATCTCTAATGCCTTAAGAATTGCTTCTTCTATTTTGGAGATTGATTTATCTAAACAGTGGGCAATTTCGGTATAGGATACGGTGATTTGTTTTGGAACACCCGTCATTAAATCACGACCCTGAACAGCGAAATCAGCAGGAGCATCCTGTAACTCTGGTAATGCTGCACCCACCTCAATTTTAATTTTCTCGGCAGTACGATCGCCAATCATGATGTTATGCTGGCGACGGATATAATTCACAATATCTGAATCGAAGTTATCACCCGCCACGCGGATGGACTGGTCGCACACGATACCGGATAAGGCAATCACCGCAATTTCAGTAGTACCACCACCGATATCGATGATCATGTTACCCATAGGTTCTTCCACGTCGATCCCGATACCTACGGCAGCAGCCATGGGTTCGTGGATGAGGTAAACCTCTTTTGCACCTGCAATTTCAGCAGAGTCACGTACCGCACGTTTTTCCACTTCAGTGATCCCTGAAGGAATACAAATAACCATTCTTAAAGAGGGAAACATCCAGCCTTTACCACCGTTCAACATGCGGATCATGCCTTTTATCATCGCTTCAGCAGCGTTGAAATCAGCAATTACACCATCTTTTAATGGGCGAACAGTCTTGATATTATCGTGGGTTTTACCCTCCATTTGCATCGCCTGACGGCCGATGGCAATGACCTTGTTTGTCGTACGATCAAAAGCTACGATAGATGGTTCATCTACCACAACTTTATCATTATGTATAATCAGGGTATTCGCAGTACCTAAATCGATGGCCACTTCCTGCGTAAACCAATTGAATAATCCCATGTATGAGTTTTATTTTCTTTAATTGTTAAATCTATACTATTCCTAATGTAAAAATAGCTTTTTTATTGTTTAGTTCGTTGGTTTTTTAGTTTGATGGTATTTAGTTACTCAGTCTTGCCTGTTTAACCCATGTAGATTTTAAATTTTTTAAGTCTTCAATCTCAACCAACCAGCCAACCAAACCACCTAGTGCTTAAAGTGTCTTACACCGGTAGTGACCATTGCAATGCCTTTTTCATTTGCTTTTGCCACAGAATCTGCGTCTTTAATGGATCCGCCCGGTTGCAAAACAGCGGTGATTCCGGCATCGGCAGCAATCTCCACACAATCAGGAAAAGGGAAAAAGGCGTCTGATGCCATGGCGCAACCTGCTACACTAAAACCGAATGAAGCGGCCTTGTCGATGGCTTGTCTTAAGGCATCCACACGTGAAGTCTGGCCCACACCACTGGCAATCAATACATCATCCTTAACCAAAACAATGGTGTTTGATTTAGTATGTTTCACAATTTTATTGGCGAAGTACAGGTCTTTTAACTCTTGCGCAGTAGGGGCCTTTTTAGTAACGGTAGTCATTTGCTCCGGACCTTCGATAATTAAATCTTTATCCTGCTCAATCACACCGTTTAATAAGGTTTTAAATTGTTTTTTGCTTAATTCAACATCGTTGCGCTGTAAAATCACGCGGTTTTTCTTTTTGCTGAATAACTCTACCGCTTCCGGCTGATAGGAAGGTGCAATCAGGACCTCAAAAAACAGGTTGTTAATTTCCTCTGCGGTTGCTAAATCTACTGCTACATTGGTAATTAAAACGCCGCCAAAAGCCGAAACCGGATCACATGCCAAAGCATCAATCCAGGCCTGTTTTACGGTAGGGCGGGAAGCAATACCACAGGCATTGGTGTGTTTTAAGATGGCAAAAGTGGGGTCTTCAAATTCATCGATCAGTGCCACAGCAGCATCCACATCTACCAGGTTATTATAGGAAAGTTCTTTTCCGTTCAGTTTGGTAAACATGGCATCCAGGTCTCCATAAAATACGGCTCCCTGGTGCGGGTTTTCGCCATAACGCAAGGTTTTAGCTTCTGTTACGCTTTGTTTAAAAACGTCTAATGGTTCTTCCTGATTAAAATAATTAAAAATGGCCGTATCGTAATGTGATGAAGTATGAAAAGCTGTTTTAGCAAATGATTTACGTTGTGCCAATGTGGTTTCGCCATTTTGTGCTTCCAGTTGCGCCTGTAAAGTAGGGTAGTCGTGCTTAGAGGCAATGATCACCACATCATTAAAGTTTTTCGCAGCAGCACGGATGAGTGAAATACCACCGATGTCAATTTTTTCAATAATTTCTGCTGCTGTTCCGCCGGCTTTTACCGTTTCTTCAAAAGGATATAAATCTACAACAACCAAGTCAATTTCAGGGATTTCATATTCAGCGATTTGTTCCTGGTCGCCGGATAAACCCCTGCGATTTAAAATTCCGCCAAAAACTTTTGGATGCAGTGTTTTCACACGCCCGCCTAAAATAGAGGGATAACCTGTTAAATCTTCCACTGCGGTAACCGGTAAATTTAAATCTTTAATAAATTGCTCTGTTCCACCGGTAGAGAATAACTGAACGCCCTGAGCGGCCAATAACTTTACCAATGGCTCCAAACCATCTTTATAATATACTGAAATTAAAGCGTTTTTAATTTTAATGGACTGACTCATTCTACTGTAAATTTTGAGCCGCAAAGGTAGTAAAAGCGGATGGTTTTTTTGTTATGTTGGAAAGGTAAAAATAGAATAACCCGATGCACAAAAAATCTTGAGGTATCCTGTTGGTCTGAATGGCGGATAAAACCTATTTACTGCCCGGGCCAGGTATACAGGAGTTTACTTGCCAGTTTACCAGTCGTTTTGTACCGCTTTAGCTTTTCCAGTCTATATCAGGCACTCTCCATTCGTCACTTAGTCTACAGATCCTCGCTTTTTTCTCTTGCCGGAGACAAGATCGTAAACGCAGACTCGAAGCAGGTACGAAGCATGCTCAGGGCAAGTGTAATGCAAGCCCGGGCAAAAGGTGGACTAGTGGTAGACTAAAGGCAGACTTATAGTGGACTTTACCGGAAGTTTGATTGGTATGGGAAGCAGAAATTTGCTATTTTAGAAGTATAATCTTCAGACTACGCTAATATACAACATTATGGCCACATTAAACGGGATGATGCGATTTTCCGGGCAACTCGGAGAACTTGTTTTTTATAGAAGAGGTAAGACAGATGTGGTGCGGCAAAAGGCGGCAGCATACACACTTTCTGAAAACAGCCGGAAAAGTGCTGCAGATTTTGGGGCGGCCAGCAGAAATGGTGCTTACATCAGAAAGGCTTTTGCACCGATGGTGAAGCGTTACGGCTATGGTGACCTGCATAACCGACTCAATAAAAAACTTGTTGACGTGTTTAAAACCATACCTGCTGCCTGTGCCGGCCAAAAGAAACTGCAAGACGGCAATATCAGCCTGTTGCAGGGTTTTGAATTTAATGCAGCCACATGGCTCGACCACCTTTTGCTGCAAAAGCCTCAGTTTAGCTTAGCGGGCCCTGATACGATGGTGTTGCAATTGCCCAAAACCGATATCCTGCAGCTGGTTAAACGCATTCCGAAAGCGGATGCCTGCGTATTGCAGGTGATGTTGTTCAATTTTGATGTGGACAGCGGTCAGTATGAAATTATCAGCATTAACGATCTTCGCCTTTCTTTTGAACAAGCGGATTTTCCCGGTGCTCAACTGCAGGTGCCTTTTGCGCATCAGGGCGACCGCCTGGTGCTGGTGGCCATGGGCATCTCTTATCTGCACCGGGAAGTGCAGAAGGCCGACCGCCGCTATTTTGCCTGCCAGCTGGCCTATTGCCGCCACTTAAAGGATGGGGTTGAAGTAGCGTTTATTCCGCCAGTTGCCCAGGTGAGTGCTCCTATTCAGGAGGCGGAAGCGGGGATCAGCTGGACCTTAGCCTCTCCGTCAGGGCTTTCTGACAGCCTTGAGCAATCTCCCTCTTAAAATTTAAAGGCCTGATCATGTTGACCCAAGCCTGGAGGCATTAAATCAATCACTTATTGGAATGGAACTCAAATTTAAATCTTTACTACTGATCTCGGTATTGACCACATTCACCGCTTTAATCGCTTCCTTTGTGGCATTGCCAGATCAATCAGGATATGCAGGGCTGTTTTTTATAGGCCTGAGTCCGGTATTTATTGGTGTTTTTATCATCTGGACCCTTATTTTATCCCCTGTCGTTCACCGTAAAGCGGGTTTTAACCAATTAATGGTCATCCTTTTAAGCACCATCGTGTTTGAATATGTGGTGGTGATCTTCGCCATGTGGTTTATGAGCAGCGATCAGCCTGGTTATCACCTGAATACTTTTCTGTCAGATTGTGCAGACCTTTTCCGTGACATCGCCATATTGGTTTGCATGGTTGTAACCGCTGCCACTTATTCTTTATTATGGACATATCTACTGAAGACCCATAAAAAGCAACCTGAGCTAAAACCTCATGAACATAAGCCGGGTGATTTTAAATGATTTGAATCTGGTGAATGTCACATCATTTGATTTATTATTTCGGGTTGTGCTGGCTGTATAGCCCGAAGTATTTTATCGCCTATGGCATAAAAGAGATCAGTTTATGCAGGATTAAATTTCCAAAACCCCCATCATTTGATTAGCTTCGGAAATATTTTGCCCTATTGAATTCATCCCTTCAAAAATATCTCAAAGCTTTTAGCCGCCTTAAACAAGGTGTAACGCAATATGGCCCAGCTCCGCATAAGCCTATATTATTGCTGAGCCTGATCGAGCTCATTGAAAAAGGTTTGGTCATTAATAACCAGTTTGAAGTCAATGCCGATTTAGTGGCTACTTTTAAAGAGAACTGGCTTTTGCTTGTATCCACTTTGCACCAACCTGATTTTACCCAGCCTTTTTATTATCTGCAAAGCGAAAAAACAGAAGGGCAGCCATATTGGATGTTGCAACCCAATTTGGGCATGCAAATCAACGCACATATCAAATCGGTAACCCGATTAAGCGAAACCTGTGCCTTCGGCTATTTTGATCCACAGTTATTTCTATTATTAAGTGATGCCAACAACAGGTCAGTGGCTACTGCAGTATTGCTTGATACTTATTTTGCCGAAGGCAAGGCCGGTTTTATTGCAGCCAAAAAACATGGCGATGGTTACCTGCATGATCAGGAGGATTTTGTATTAAATGAACCCGAAGCTAAATATAAGCGCATCTCTATCAATACAGAAGAGGATGTTTTCGTTAGAAACGGATTGTTCAAAAAACTAGTGCCGAAAATTTATGGTAACCAATGCAGTTTTACGGGCATGCAATTGAGCAGTACCTTCGGGCATAGCTTTGTTGATGCCTGCCACATTCTGCCTTTTAGCCAAACACATGATGATCAGGTCACCAATGGCATAGCTTTATGCCCTAATTTACACAGGGCTTTTGACCGTGGACTTGTCAGTATTTCTGCTGACTACACCATTCTTGTTTCTGATCATGTGATTGAAAAGGAAACCCATGCATATACCTTGAAAGGATTGGCAGGAAGAAAAATTTTATTGCCAAATAAAAGAATTCATTTTCCAGGGGCGGAAGCAGTGGAGTGGCATCGGGAGAATATATTTAAGCGTTAAACGAGAAATGCCTTGCAAAACAATTGATGGAAACACTAGAAATATTTTAGTATCTGATCAACCGACAACCTGCCCAACGTGCGGCAATAGAATGTGGCTACTTTTAGGGGAACCCCAGAAATACTGTTTACAAATGATTAATTTAGAGTATGGAAAGTTCATATAATTAAATTTTTGAAATGACTGGCAGGGAAATTCACGATAAGCGTTGCTAATACTGAATGAGGCTCGTAAGATGGCTTGGAACATGGAATGCCAATTTACTGAGAAAATGAATGATGTACTGAAGATGATTTAATTATATATGCGTACGAAGGAGATAAGACAGAGCTTATTTCTATCGGTGCAATTAATAGGAAAAGAACGGTTGTAAAGGAGTTGACATCATCAAGCGGAGAGAAATTAGTGAACTGCGAACGTGTACTGTAGGTGTCAACTTCAAACACTACTGTTTTTTTAAATATTTTACCCGAATGAAATCAAATCCCCAAATGATGATCACTAACACGAGCATATCTAATAGAAAATTGCTGGTATTAAAGCCGATATGGGCCAATGCAATATCAGCGGGATCTATTTTGCCATAGGTGTATTTGTTAAACGTTAAAGGAAATCCGATTGAAGTAAAACCGTCTGATTCTGCTTCAAATGTTGCGTAAATAAGCGTGGTTACGATAAAAGCCGCAATGGCTAATAAAGTGGGTTTCGTATGGATATTCATCAACCTAAATTTAATCTGCCAAATTTGTAATTTTCAATCATGATGTTCATCTGTTCGGGGGTAATGGTGGTGGAGGTAGCATAATCGGCTATTTGGAGCCTAATGCAAAGAGCATCATAGGTTTTAAGTTTTTTTGACTTTTCTAAAATTCATTTTCGCTTTATATCCATACCATAAACCATTAATTTTGCTTGCGATCGAGGCCAGGAGATATTCGTGAGTTCCGAACATGCTGCTAGCGAGTGATGGAGGTAAAAGATCGGCATATGTATGGCTGCTATTAAGCTTTAACGGTTTTGAAATTTCTACTGGTAAAGGTTTCCCAACGAAAAAATCTATTTTTCAGGATTGTAAAAAGGGCTAACCAGTGATATTCCCGAAGCGGTAAAAACCAGTACGGATAAGGGTACGATAAGTGCAATCTGCCATGTACGATGGGCGTTATCATTCACGTTATAGATTATAAATCCTCCAATGATAATGATTAAGTTGCGGAAATAAATAGACCAGGTAGGCATATTCAGTTTTAATACCGATCCAAAACATCCACAATCATCTACTTTACCAAAAAAGCTTCCATAAATAAAGAACATCGTAAAGACCAGGGTTACCAGGCTTGTGATGAGCCCGCTGATTCCCGTTCGATATCCAATAATCAGCGCCAGGCCCAAAAGTATCTCCACAGGAGGAATGAGCACAGAAAGGTACGCCATTATACCAATTCCATACTGTACTGCTATATTAAAAAATTCCTGAACGTTGACTAATTTACTGAAGCCTGATAGTAAAAATAGACTGCCTATTGCAATACGTAATATGAGACTCAAAATTTTCATGGCGTATTCTTATTAAAATAGTTGCCAATCATTTTCTTCTTTTCAAAATCTTCAATTATTTTATCTTCTAATGGGGTTCTCTTTATCACAGGATTATCCTTCCAGAAATTGGGATCATAGGTTACCTCCTTTAATATATCAACATCTTTTGACGCCGCATTCAGCCTATTGTAATTTATTTTTGAGAGATCCGCTTGCTCAGCGAGAATAAATACCTGAGAGGTATATTCTTAATTTCCCTCCGCCCAGCAGTCCTGCATATTTAATTTTTGCATTAACATTTAAATTGGCATATTTCAGAATGTACTGGCTGTCATTATCGGATTTAGTGTAAATGGCTTCCATTGGACTATCTTCAATTTCCAGTTTAACCGGACCACCGCTATTAAGCTTAAAATTTCGTACAAAGCCTGTTATCTTTGATACGTTATAGCTATCTGTATTGATGAAATATCGTCCTTCGAAATACATGATGGTAGGCTGGCTCTTTTTGTCTTTAATGCTACATTCAATAATAGCTATATCATCCTCACCGTCTTTGATATATCCTTGTACCTTGAAATTATAGATTTCTGAAGCATTTTTTGCTAATGGCGTAGCGAAGACAGAAGTTGAGAGATATCCCACTGATGCAAAACTGATAAAATTAAAATTCGAGAGAGATATATTTTTTTCAGACTTTGAAGATCTGGTTTGTGTAGGATTCCATCCTAAAATTGCAAAATTGCTGTATTGGGCATCAAAAAAGCTTTCACTTATTCCTGTATAATTATCGTTTAAGGAGGACAACTGCTTTATAAAGGCTTTGGCATAGTGGCGCTTACCAGCATTTAAGTATGCCTTTTTAAATGCAGAATCCATAAGGGATTTAGCGGGATTGCTGGTAATTTTAACCTCGTCGAGATTGATCTGAATGGCTTTCAATTTAACAACCAAAGGTTGATCCGTTTGCAAATCAGATATTTCTATAGCCTGATAGCCCATAAAAGACACCATAAGTTTCGAACCTTTATTAGCTTTAAGCGTGAACATCCCTTCTGAGTTGGTAACGGTAGATTCTTTTCCATCTACATTGACAGTCGCATAAGCAAGCGGAAGTCCACTCTCCGCGTCTTCAACTTTTCCTGACACCAATGTCTGTGCCAGGCTATTGCTTACCAGGAAGACCATTGTTAGAAGTAATAATGAGAATACTTTGTTTATATTTTTCATGAATTTAAAATTACGGCTTTTGTCTGAACAAAAGCCGTATAATAAGATGGACTAGTTATGTGTTGGAATTGTGCATTCTACACTAATAGTGCCGCTTCCACAGTCTACTTCTACGCCAACTTTTACCTCATCAATCCAAGGCTTGAATTCTAATCTTTCTTCTAATTCTTCAACATTGAAATGGTTAGCCATTCTTTCTAAGTCTTGATTTGTTTTCATAAAAATAATTTAAGTTTAAATAATAGAGCTGTGGTTCTTGATTCCGTCAGATGCAGCTCATTAACACCTGACGAATTCTATTTTAGGTATTCCTTTGCTCTTCTGAAAATTGGCATGAAGAGGTAGTTCAAAGAATATTGCACCAGCAGATAATAAAAAAGCAGTACCATTAGATATGTCCATTTAAAGTCATTCAAACTGAGGTCAAAGTGTGATACTCGTTGGGCTAGTGATACTAGAGTATCTGGAAAGCTTAAAATAGCCTGTTTGTAAGTGGACCATATTATTATCATATACATTAGCATCACTGAATAGTTCATTATGCCATAAGCGATGAGAAATGTATTTTTTGAGGAAAGATTTTTAGTCCCGGCAGACTTATCATCCTGATTTGTTTTGAATGCTAGTATTAATTGATTTTTTTGAATATGCTCATTTATCATAGCTCATATGATGTATGATCAAAACCATTAAAAGAGCCGTATAAGCAAATTAATTGAGCTGTGCAGGCAATTTAACTGTTCTTTGGAAACGGATATTTGTAGGATGAAAAACATCAAACAAATTCAGTTAGGCCATGATGGCCCTTTAGTATCCAGTCTTGGGCTGGGTTGCATGCGGATGTCATCTATCTGGGGCGGGCCAACGCCTGATGAATCAGAAAGTATGGCAACGATCAACCAGGCTTTGGATTTTGGCATCAATTTTTTGAACACCGGCGATTTTTACGGTGCCGGACACAATGAAATGCTGATCGGAAAAGCCATCAGGGGAAGGCGCGATGATGCCTTTATCAGCGTTAAGTTTGGCGCCATCTTTCATAATGGTCAATGGATCGGGTTGGACCTCAGACCGAATTCCATTAAGAATTTTATCAATTACTCCCTTACCCGTCTTGGCATTGACACGATTGATCTCTATCAGCCGAGCCGAATGGACAATAGCGTTCCTGTGGAAGAGATCATCGGAACGGTGGCCGATTTAGTGAAAGAAGGCAAAGTCCGTCACATTGGTGTGTCTGAAATTAGCGCTGAGCAGCTTCAAAAAGCCCATGCCGTTTACCCTATAAGTGCATTAGAAATCGGCTATTCACTGGCAGATAGACAAATAGAAGACCAATTGCTGCCTGCAGCCAGGGCGTTGGGGATTGCCGTTGTCGCTTTCGCCAATACTGCTGAGGGTTTACTGACCGGGGAAATGAACGCACCACTTAGCGACAATGATTACCGGAACCATTTCTCCCGTTTTCAACATGAAAATTTAGTCCATAATCTTGAAAAAGTGGCGCTTTTAAAGCAGCTGGCATCAGAGAAGGGTTGTACACCCACACAGCTTGCCATTGCCTGGGTAAAACAGCAGGGAGATCAAATCATGCCTTTAGTGAGCATGAGCAAGAGATCACGTCTGCCCGAGAATATCGCAGCGATAGAAATTGAGTTTACCGCAGCAGAAATGAGCGCATTAAATGCTACTTTTGCCATAGGCGCCATTAAAGGTGGTACCTACCTAGCACGATAAATGGAAAGTCCGGCAGAAATTCTTCCTGGTGTCATCTTTTATTCCTATCTGTCTACCGAAAGGAAACAGAAAGCATGCTTCTGGAACCACCATACCCTGGTGCTGCAGGTTTCAGGTCAATTTACCCTGGAAACCTCTGCTCAAACGATTTCGATGGGCGCAGGGGAAATGCTGCTGATTGGTAAAAATCAGCTGGGGATGCTGACCAAAACACCTGGTGCCGGGGGCAGCTATGAAACCATTGTGATTTCACTCCAGGAAGATTTGATGCGTAAAATTGCATTGGAGGAAAAGCTTGAATCCGGGATGAAGTATATCGGCTTGCCCAACCTGCTGATTCCCTCCAATGAATTTTTGCAGGGCTATTTTCAGTCTATCGTTCCGTATGCCAGAAGTTCAGGCGCAACCATGACAGATGAAATGGGCATCCTGAAAGTAAAAGAGGGCGTTAAACTATTACTTCTTGCACTTCCGGCATTGGAAAGCTTTTTGTTCGACTATTCAGAACCCCATAAAATTGATTTGAGAAAATTCATGCTCAATAACTTTCATTTTAATGTTCCGGTTGAAAAATTTGCGCAACTCACCGGCCGCAGTCTGGCAGGATTTAAACGCGATTTTCAAAAAACTTTCCACCTCCCACCTCGCCAATGGTTGCTCTCGCAACGGCTGGATGCTGCAAAGTTTTTAATTGAAAACAAGCACCAAAAGCCTTCCACCATTTATTTAGATTTAGGTTTCGAAAGTCTGTCGCATTTCTCTCATTCTTTTAAAAAGAAATTTGGCCTGGTTCCAAGAGCACTTAATCCGCTCCGATTGTCTAAATAAAATTTCAGGTCGTGGAGATCTGGAAATCATGATTAATCTCGCCTGCAATGCGCAGCATGGTTTTTGCAAGCAGGGATTGTGGAGGTTTTCTCTATGGGAAGCTGAGGAAGCGCTTTCATGATATGGCTCTTCCCATTTTACGATGCGGCCAGGAATGGTTTCGGGTTTTTACGCTAGATTGGTTTTGATTTTTCCGGCAGAGCACCCACTTCATGGATGATGTTGATGGCAACAGAAACAAATTTTATCATGTAACATGCTATTTTCTGCCGTTTAATAAAAAATAAAGCCGGAACAAATGTTTCGTCATCATGCCGGTGTAAGTAAACGCGACAAATCCACATTCATACTTCAGGCTGACAGGCCCTGCAACAGGGTGTTTAAATGGATGAGCAGGCGGATTCCTATTTCTTAATTTTCTTAACCAGGCTTTCCACAATCCTGGGGTAATGCTGGTGTTCAAGCTGCTGGCCTTTAAATTTAATCATTTCGAGGTGATCATCCTTTTCAATTTTATATTTCGCCTGGTAAATGTATTCCCCTTCATCATAATGCTCATCCACATAATGGATGGTGATGCCGCCTTCATTTTCTCCGGCAGCCATTACGGCATGGTGCACATGGTCGCCGTACATGCCTTTGCCACCGAATTTGGGTAAAATGGCTGGGTGGATGTTTACGATCCGGCCGGGATAGGCCGCAATTAAATTTTGAGGAATAAGCCAGAGAAAACCGGCCAGTACTATAAAATCGATATCGAGGTTTTTAAGCAGGTCAATCACCTCATCCGTTTTATAGAATTCATTTTTATCGAAAATGTGACTGGGGATTTCAAAATTATCCGCTCTTTGCAGCACATAAGCATCGGCATTGTTGGTCAGCACCAGCGAAATTTCAATGTCGTTACTGCGTTTAAAATGCTCCATTAGTTTTTGGGCATTGGAGCCAGAACCGGATGCAAAGATGGCTATTCGTTTTTTCACTCAGAATGTATTTCCCCAAAAATAGTATTTTTACGTATGTTTTCTGTATGGAAGTTAAATTTTATTCTTTGCCGTTAACGTGTTGTTAATGAATAAATTTATCGTATTTTCGCAGTTCGGAAGCGATAGCAGATGTGAGTGAATAAAAATTTAAAATTCTTTTGTATTATAAAAAGATAAACTCTATATTTGCAACCCGAATTAAAGGAAACGATTAAGAAAAATAAAAGGCTAAATAGAAATGGCAAATCATAAATCTTCATTAAAGAGAATTAGAGCAAACGCAACAAAACGTTTACGTAACAGATATCAGGCAAAAACCACACGTACTTTTATTAAAAGATTACGTGCTGCAGAAGATAAAAAATCTGCTTCAGATTTATTGCCTAAAGTAATCTCTATGTTAGATCGTTTAGCTAAAAAGAACATCATCCACAAAAATAAAGCGGCTAATAATAAATCAAAATTAACGAAATTCGTTAACGGTTTAGCATAATCCATTTTTTTTACGATATTAGTACCAGGCATCCCAACCAAACGTTGGGATGCTTTTTTTTTGTCGAAAAAATGGAAAATTACGATCAGAAATTGGGTATTAAACGTTGGGCGGAAGAAGACCGCCCGAGGGAAAAATTACTGCAGCATGGCCGCAGGCATTTAACAGATGCCGAATTGATTGCCATCCTTATCGGCTCTGGCAACAGGAATGAAACGGCTGTGGATTTAAGTAAAAGGATTTTATCTTTCTACGGGCACAACTTATCTAACATCGGAAAAGCATCCATTCAGGAGCTTTCCAAGTTTAAGGGCATTGGTCAGGCAAAAGCCATCACCATCATTGCCGCTTTAGAACTCGGGCTGCGCAGAAAGGAAACACAGGACGAACAGGTATTGCAGGTTACCGCTTCCAGTGATGTTCACAATTATCTTTACAACACTTTTGCAGACCTCAATCATGAAGAGTTCTGGATCTTACTGCTCAACCGCTCCAATCACATTATTGGCCGGCACCTCATCAGTAAAGGCGGGCAGGCCGGAACAGTGGCTGATCCGAAGATTATTTTTAAAATTGCGCTTGAACACAATGCCGCCAATATCGTGCTGGCACATAACCATCCTTCAGGAAACCTGAAACCCAGTGAAAGTGATAATAAACTGACCAGGGATTTAGTCGCCTCCGGACTCATGTTGGGATTGTACGTGGTGGATCATTTAATTTTTGCCCGGAACCATTATTTCAGTTATAAAGACGAAGACATGATTTAAAGCCGGATGCGCAGGATGCAGGTTTGTAGCGTAACATTCTTAAGTTTGATAACATTTACGGGTAATGCAATTCAATCTGTAATCGCTTATAAAGCGAGTAAATGAGAGCAGTGTACGTAGTTTGCGGGTTTTTGCTTGAATCTGCTTCTATTGGGATTGTGTTGTATAACAACTTTAATACTTAAAATTCATTTAACATGAAATGAGTAATATTGACAAATTGAAAATTATTATTCCATGAAAACTGTTAAGCTTATTTTTTCCTTATTGCTGCTCTCTACCTTAGCCTTTGCCCAGTCGAAGGGAAGCCCTATCAATATCATCACTTACAATATCCGGTATAACAATCCGGATGACGGGGTAAATGCATGGCCAAACCGGGCGCAAAATGTAAAAGCCCTGGTGAAATTTCATGATGCCGATTTGCTTTGTGTACAGGAGGCGTTGCCTGAACAATTTGATGCCTTATTAAAAAATTCCAATTTTGATGTAGTAGGGGTAGGTCGTGAAGACGGGAAGCGGAAAGGTGAATTCGCGGCCATTTATTTTGATAAAGACCGCTTTACTAAAAAAGATGGCGGAACTTTCTGGCTTTCCGAAACACCTGATGTTCCGTCGAAGGGCTGGGATGCTGCGCTCAACAGGGTGTGTAGCTGGGTAAGGTTATATGATCAGCTGAATAAGAAGGAATTTTTGGTGTTTAATACACATTATGATCATAAAGGTGTTAAAGCCAGAATCGAATCTGCGAAATTAATTAAACAAAAAATACAGCAGATTGCACCGGCATTGCCGGTGGTTTTTACAGGCGACTTAAATGTGACGCCCGAAACCGAGGCCATTAGCACCATCAAATCTTTCCTGACAGATGCGAAAGAAATCAGCCAGGAAACTCCTTACGGACCAAATGGGACCTTTAATGATTTCGATTTTAACAGCGATCTTCCAAACAGGATCGATTATATTTTTGTCAATAGAGGTTTTAAGGTGCAAAAATTTGCGGTACTCACCGATAGTAAAGATAAAAGGTATTTTTCTGATCACCTGCCGGTTTTCGCCAGGCTTTGGTTTTAATAACGATGATCACGAAATCGGATAGTCCGTTTCCATTTCAGTTTGAACTTTTTGGTAACTTATATCATTACCATTATATTTTTGAAACGCTTGCTTTTATTATGGGTGTGCGGGTTTATTATTACTTGAAGAAAGGCATTCCCGATCCCATTTCTGATGAACACCGTTTGTGGATTATGCTGGGGGCCATGCTTGGTGCACTCATTGGCTCGCGTGTGGTTGCCGTACTGGAAACACCTGAGGTATTGCATCATTTGAGTTTTGCTGTGCTTTATCAAAGTAAAACCATTGTAGGTGGCTTGTTGGGAGGCTTGTTCGGCGTAGAAATCATTAAAAAGATCATCGGTGTTAACATTGCGTCGGGCGATATTTATGTGATTCCCATCATCATAGCTTTGTTTATCGGACGCATCGGTTGTTTTTCAATGGGAATTGATGAGCCCACCTATGGGATCCCAACTACTTTGTTTTCTGGAATGGATTTGGGCGATGGTATCTTGAGACATCCGATTATGTTATATGAAATGGTTTATCTGGTGTTGCTGTTTTGCTTTTTTATGGCGATTAAAAACAAAACACTGATCAATGGTGACCGCTTCAAGTTATTTATGGTACTGTACTTTTTGTTCCGTTTTCTGATCGAATTTATTAAACCATATCAATCCTTATTTTTAAATTTAAGCAGCATTCATTGGTCGGCAATGCTAATTTTTGCGTATTATTATACCTTCATGATCAGGTTAACAAGAACTATTTTCATTTAAAAGGATATGGCCAACACAAGAGATTACATATACTACGATTATACAAAAAGCCTTTGTCCGGAATGCCTCCTGCTTTGCGATGCAAAAATTGTTTTTCAGGCTGCAAAAGTGTTTATGTTAAAAAACTGCAGAACGCATGGCGATAGCAAAGTAATGATTGCTGATGATGTGGAGTATTATAAACAAATCCGCAATTACAATAAGCAATCAGAAATGCCACTGAAGTTTAATACCAAAGTGCATTACGGTTGCCCGTATGATTGCGGGCTTTGTACCGATCATGAACAGCATTCTTGTCTGACCGTGATTGAAGTGACTGATCGCTGTAATCTGGCCTGCCCCACCTGTTATGCCATGTCATCACCTCATTATGGTAGACACCGGACCTTAACTGAAATTGAGCGTATGATGGATGTGGTGGTTGCCAATGAAGGAGAACCTGATGTGGTTCAGCTGTCTGGTGGTGAGCCTACCGTTCATCCTGAATTTTTCAAAATACTTGATCTGGCTAAAACCAAGCCCATTAAGCATTTGATGGTAAATACGAATGGCATCAGGATGGCCAAAGACATCAACTTTGTAGAGAAACTGGCTTCGTACATGCCTGATTTTGAGATTTATCTGCAGTTCGATAGTTTTAGTCCGGAGGTATTAACCAAAATGAGGGGTGAGGATTTGACTGAAGTGAGAAAGAAAGCCATTGACCATTTAAATCAGTTTAATGTATCAACTACATTGGTAGTGACGCTGCAAAACGGTTTAAATGATCATGAAATTGGTGATATCCTCGATTATGCCTTGAAGCAACGTTGTGTTCGCGGGGTAACCTTTCAGCCTACACAGGTAGCCGGCAGAAATGATGATTACAATGACCAGCAGGGGCGGATTACCTTAACTGAGGTGAGACGCAAAATTTACGAACAATACCCAACCTTTACACCGCAGGACTTAATCCCGGTACCCTGTAATCCCGATGCACTTTGCATGGCTTACGCCTTAAAGATCGGGGATGAGGTTATTCCGATGACACATTTGATCAATCCGGAAGATTTGCTGAATAATTCTAAAAATACCATTGTTTTTGAGCATGACGAGAAATTGAAAGAACATATGCTTAATTTATTTAGCACCGGCGTTTCTGTTGATTGTGCTGAAGATACTTTTGGTGAACTGATGTGCTGTTTGCCGAGGGTGAAATCGGATAATCTGAGCTATGATAACCTGTTTCGCATTATTATTATGAACTTTATGGATCCCCTTGATTTTGATGTTCGGGCGGTGAAGAAGTCCTGTGTTCATATTGTGAGTGATCAATATAAGATGGTGCCTTTTGAGACGATGAATATTTTTTATCGTGACCATAAAATTGATGCCATCAGGGAAAAATTAAATATGAATTAGTATGATTGTCATCTTATTTTTTCTTTACGGGCTGGCCATTGTAGGTTTATTCATTGCAGGGATCATCACCATAATCGTAAAATCATCAAATAGTCAGCCTGTGAAACTTGGTGTTCAAATGCTGATTGCTTCAGTTATCTTGGTGGTGATTGGCGGAGGTGCCTGTGCGGTTATGTTAGCAAATTCTTAAAATGGGACTTATTCTAATCTATTGGTTTGCTGTTGCCGTGCTGTTTGTTGTTGGTGTTATTCTGGTGATCGTTAAGTCGGTCAAGAATGAACCGCTAAAACCTGGTTTAATGTTGATTTTGGTTTCGGTGATTATGCTGGTAATCGGCGCGGGTGCCTGCGCGGTAATTTTATCGAATTTGAATATCAGGAATTAGGGGGGTATTTGTACATAAAGTTATACTGTTATCATTATGCCAACATTAACTTTATTCGTCATTCGACCATAGTGGAGGAATCTTTTAAAGTTCCGATTTGCATGATTCAAAGATATCTCCACTTTGCTACGCACCAGTCGAGAAGACGCTGACACGATGGTTGTCATTCCTTTATCGGCATAGTTGTCAGTCCGACCATCGTAGCGGAATCTTTGAACATTAAACCTAATCTTAAATATCACTTCCGTTTCACTGTGGCCTTAATTATAGTTTTTCGTATCTTGAAATAAAAAGCTAATGGAAAGAGGAGGTTGTATTTATATTATGACCAATTATCAAAGAACAACATTATACATCGGTGTCACATCTGATTTAGCTGTTAGAATTGTTCAGCATCGCGATAAATTTAATCCAAATTCGTTTACTGCTAAATACCATCTTTCAGTTTGTATTTATTATGAGATTTACCCTTCAATAGAAGAGGCTATTTCCAGAGAAAAGCAGTTAAAAAAGGGGAACCGATCGAAAAAAGAAACATTAATTCATGCTAAAAATGCTGAATGGAAAGATTTATCTCCAGAGATACTTTGCTGGTAATGATCAATTAATAATACGGTTCAAAGATCTCTCCATTCCGTTGCACTCCAGTCGGGAGGACGGTGGCACAATGGTGCTCACTTCGTCATCAGCATCGTCGTCATTCCAACGGCAATGGAGGAATCTTTTCAGGTTGAAGAATGGTATGGTTCAAAGATCTCTCCATTCCGCTGCACTCCAGTCGGGAGGACGGTGGCACAATGGTGTTCACTTCGTCATCAGCATCGTCGTCATTCCGACCGCAGTGGAGGAATCTTTTCAGGTTGAAGAATGGTATGGTTCAAAGATTTCTCCATTTCGCTACGCTCCAGTCGAGAGGACGCAGGCACAATGGTGTTCACTTCGTCATCAGCATCGTCGTCATTCCGACCGCAGTGGAGGAATCTTTTCAGGTTGAAGAATGGTATGATTCAAAGATCTCTCCATTTCGCTACGCTCCAGTCGAGAAGACGCTGGCACAATGGTGTTTACTTCGCTATTAGCATCGTCGTCATTCCGACCGCAGTGGAGGAATCTTTTCAGGTTGAAGAATGGTATGATTCAAAGATCTCTCCATTCCGTTGCACTCCAGTCGGGAGGACGGTGGCACAATGGTGTTCACTTCGTCATCAGCATCGTCGTCATTCCGACCACAGTGGAGAAACTTTTCAGGTTGAAGAATTGTACGGTTCAAAGATCTCTCCATTTCGCTACGCTCCAGTCGAGAGGACGCTGGCGCGATGGTTATTATTCCATCATCAGCATCGTCGTCATTCCGACCGCAGTGGAGGAATCTTTTCAGGTTGAAGAATGGTATGGTTCAAAGATCTCTCCATTTCGTTGCACTCCAGTTGAGAGGACGTTGGGGCGATGATTGTAGTTCCGCTATCAGCATCGTCGTCATTCCGACCGCAGTGGAGGAATCTTTTCAGGTTGAAGAATGGTATGGTTCAAAGATCTCTCCATTCCGTTGCACTCCAGTCGAGAGGACGGTGGCACAATGGTGTTCACTTCGTAATCAGCATATTCGTCATTCCGACCGCAGTAGAAGAATCTTTTCAGGTTGAAGAATGGTATGATTCAAAGATCTCTCCATTCCGTTGCACTCCAGTCGAGAGGACGGTGTTGCGATAGTTGTAGTTCCGCTATCAGCCTAGTCGTCATTCCGACCGCAGTAGAAGAATCTTTTCAGGTTGAAGAATGGTATGATTCAAAGATCTCTCCATTTCGCTACGCTCCAGTCGAGAGGACGGTGTTGCGATAGTTGTAGTTCCGCTATCAGCCTAGTCGTCATTCCGACCGCAGTGGAGAAATCTTTTCAGGTTGAAGAATGGTATGGTTCAAAGATCTCTCCATTCCGTTGCACTCCAGTCGGGAGGACGATGGCACAATGGTGTTCACTTCGTCATCAGCATCGTCGTCATTCCAACCGCAGTGGAGGAATCTTTTCAGGTTGAAGAATGGTATGGTTCAAAGATTTCTCCATTTCGCTACGCTCCAGTCGAGAGGACGCAGGCACAATGGTGTTCACTTCGTCATCAGCATCGTCGTCATTCCAACCACAGTGGAGAAATCTTTTCAGGTTGAAGAATGGTATGGTTCAAAGATCTCTCCATTCCGTTACACTCCAGTCGGGAGGACGGTGGCGCGATGGTTGTAGTTCCGCTATCAGCATCGTCGTCATTCCGACCGCAGTGGAGGAATCTTTTCAGGTTGAAGAATGGTATGGTTCAAAGATCTCTCCATTTCGCTAAGCTCCAGTCGGGAGGACGGTGGCGCGATGGTTGTAGCTCCATCATCAGCATCGTCGTCATTCCGACCGCGGTGGAGGAATCTTTTCAGCTTGAAGAATGGTATGGTTCAAAGATCTCTCCATTTCGTTGCACTCCAGTTGGGAAGACGGTGGCGCAATGATTGTAGTTCCGCTATCAGCATCGTCGTCATTCCGACCGCAGTGGGGGAATCTTTTCAGGTTGAAGAATGGTATGATTCAAAGATCTCTCCATTTCGCTACGCTCCAGTCGGGAGGACGCTGGCACAATGGTGTTCACTTCGTCATCAGCATCGTCGTCATTCCGACCGCAGTGGAGGAATCTTTTCAGGTTGAAGAATGGTATGGTTCAAAGATCTCTCCATTCCGTTACACTCCAGTCGGGAGGACGGTGGCACAATGGTGTTCACTTCGTCATCAGCATCGTCGTCATTCCGACCGCAGTGGAGGAATCTTTTAAAGTTGCAGTTTGCATGGTTCAAAGACATAGCTGACCAGCTTAGCATTATTGCCCGAAGATTTCCGGTTTAGTTTTCTGCTTTAAGCTTTTAATAATATCTTTGCGTTTTATGAAATCGAAGTATCGACAATTATCTCGATACATGATACTCACTACTTGATACTTACAAATGAAAATATCCTATAACTGGTTAAAACAATTCGTTCAGCTAAACAAAACGCCTCAGGAGCTTTCCCTGATCTTAACCGATATTGGCCTGGAAGTGGAAAGTGTAGATAAAGTGCAGCCTGTAGTGGGTGGATTAGAGGGCCTGGTGATTGGCGAAGTTTTAACCTGCATGCCCCATCCTAATGCCGATCGCTTGCGCATCACTACCGTAAATATTGGCGGAAAAGAAAGTCTTCAGATTGTTTGCGGCGCGCCAAATGTAGGTGCCGGTCAGAAAGTAGTGGTTGCCCCGGTTGGCACTACTGTTTATCCACTGGAAGGTGAGCCTTTTAAAATTAAAGAATCTAAAATCAGGGGAGAAGTTTCGCAGGGCATGATCTGTGCTGAGGATGAAATTGGTTTAGGAAAGTCTCATGATGGAATTATGGTTCTGGCTGAAGATACTGAAATCGGAATCCGCGCCAAAGACCATTTCAAAATGGACGATGATTTTGTTTTCGAAATTGGTTTAACACCAAACCGTGCCGATGCGGCTTCTCATCTAGGTGTAGCCAGAGATTTGGCTGCTTATTTCAGAAGCGACTATGAAATGCCCGACCTTTCTGCCTTTAAAACCGATAACGAAAATTTAGTGATTCCGGTTGAAGTGGAAGATATGGACGTCTGTCCGCGCTACAGCAGTGTAACCATCTCTGGTGTTACCGTTGCAGCGTCTCCGGATTGGCTAAAAGATAAATTAAAAGTAATTGGCCTCCGCCCGGTTAATAATGTAGTGGATATTACCAATTACGTTTTACACGGATTAGGTCAGCCTTTACATGCTTTTGATGCAGATAAAATTGCTGGCGGCAGGGTGATCGTAAAGAAAGTTGCCGAAGGAACACCTTTTGTAACCCTTGATGATGCAGAGCGTAAATTGAATGCAGACGATTTAATGATTTGCAACACTGAAGCACCGATGTGTATTGCCGGTGTATTTGGCGGAAAAACTTCGGGCGTTGATGCCGATACGAAGAACATATTCCTCGAGAGTGCCTATTTCAATTCGGTTTCAGTCCGTAAAACAGCAAAACGTCATGGTTTAAAAACTGATGCCTCTTTCCGTTTTGAGCGTGGAACCGATCCGGAAATTACGGTTACGGCCTTGAAATATGCCGCTATTTTAATTAAAGAACTGGCCGGGGGAGAAATTTCTTCATTAGTTTCTGATATTTATCCTGAACTCATTCGTCCGTTTGAATTTGAAGTAAGCTACACCAATATCAATCAATTAATTGGTGCACAGATTCCTGCTGCGGAGATTAAACATATTATTACCGCTTTGGGTATTACGGCCACCAGCACTTCTGATGATACACTGGCTTTAAGGGTTCCGTCGTTTAAGGTGGATGTAACCCGGGAGTGTGATATTACCGAAGAAGTATTGCGCATTTACGGCTATAACAATATCGAAATTCCATCGAAGGTAAATGCATCATTGTCATATAGTGTGAAGCCGGAGAAAGAAAATACGCAAAATGTAATTGCAGATGTATTAACGGCTAACGGATATGCGGAAATCATGTGTAACTCGTTAACTAAATCAGCCTATTCAAAACAACCAGATGAGGCCGTATTTATTTTAAATCCTTTAAGCAGTGATTTGAATGTGATGCGCCAGGAGTTATTAATGCCAGCCCTCGAAAGCGTTGCGTATAACCAGAACCGTAAAAATGCTGATGTGAAGTTTTACGAATTTGGTAAAACCTATCATTTGATCAATGAACGCTATGTAGAGCGGCAACGGTTATTGTTGCTGATTTCTGGTGCAAAACAAAGTGAGCAGTGGAATCATCATGCCAAACCGGCTACCTTTTACAACCTGAAGGCAGCGGTTGATGGCATCATATCCCGTTTAGGCATCTCGGGTTATCAGACAGATACTTTAAATGATGTGCACTTTGCCTATGGTATTAAATATTTCCGTGGAGATAAAGCCATTGTAAGTTTTGGTGCTGCCACAAAAGCCGACCGTAAGCTGGCCGATGTTCATGCAGAAGTTTTTTATGCCGATTTTGACTGGGCTGCTATTTTAGATATCGTCAAGAAAAATAAAATAGTGAATAAGGAGCTGTCAAAATACCCGCAGGTGCGCCGCGATTTGTCTTTATTGATTGATCAGGCAGTAACCTTTGATACTTTAAAAGGAATTGCCTTTAAAACCGATAAAAAGCTGATTAAAGAAGTAGGGGTTTTTGATGTGTATGTGGGAGACAAATTGCCTGAAGGTAAAAAATCTTATGCCTTGAATTTCATTTTGCAGGATGAGGAGCAAACTTTAACTGATAAGCAAATAGAAAGTACGATGCAGAAGCTCATTGCAAATTTAACGCAGCAAGCAGGGGCAGAAATTAGGAAATAAAATATAAATTCGTATTTTTAGAAATAAATTCATGACTTCTGTTGCTGATCAATTAGATAAGGTATTACAAAAAACGGCTCGTTTAATCGAGTTATGTGATGCCTTACAGGAAGAAAATGATTTATTAAAGCTTGAAAATCAATCGTTAAAAGTAGCCGTTGATACTTCGAAAGCAAAGACCGTAGATCTTGAAGAAAAATTAAGAGTTACGAAACTGGCTAAAAGTATAGAAGGGGCGAGTGAGAAATCACTTGATATTAAACAGAAAATTAACGATTTTGTGCGGGAGATTGATAAAAGTATCGCATTGTTAAAAAAATAAATGATGCGGAGAAATCAGAAACTAAGCTAACAAATGGGAGAAATCTCGATTAAAATAACCATTTCCGACCGTATTTACCCTTTAAAGGTGAATACAGAAGAGGAAGAAATTGTGAGACGGGCAGCTAAAATGATCAATGAGCGCATAAAAGATTATCAGGATAATTATGCGGTTAGGGATAAGCAGGATCTTCTTTCTATGGCTGTATTGCATTATGCAACGGCTGTATTAAGAACGGAAAACCAGGTGCAAAACCAGGATACTGCAGTTGCCGATAAAGTTGAAGAGTTGGATGTTTTACTTAATGGTTTTTTCAAAAAATAAAGGATCGTTCTTTGGCGATTCGTCGCACTGAACTTGTTTCAGTGCCTTTTTAACAAGATTCTGAAATAGATTCAGGATGACGAGTCTCTATCATTAGCATAAAGACATAGCCGCGGCTAGTTTTTGAGTTTCAAAATTTATAAAACTTAACACTTCAATATCTATGGGGTTAAGAGGGCGTATTTCATCTGCTTTAAGCACCTGAAAATGGCTTAAATCCCAATTATGCTTAGTTGAGGTTTAAAATAATGAGGCTTTAAAAATTAGTTGCGGTTTTTTTTTACTTAAAAAACAAAATGGAGATAACGGAAATTCTAGGATACATATTTGCCTTAATAGCAGGCTTAGGTATCGGTATAGCGGTAGGGAGGTTCCTACTACGCAACTTGCTTAAAGGGCAGGAAGTTGCCGCTCAAAACAAGGTTAAAAAGATTTTGAAAGACGCAGAGAATAATGCGGAAATCTTAAAGAAGAATAAACTTTTGGAAGCAAAAGAGAAATTTTTGCAATTAAAAGCAGAGCATGAGCAGGAAGTAAATGCTAAAAACAATACCATTAACCAACGCGAAAACACGATGAAACAGAAAGAACAATCTGTTAATCAGCGCATGGAAAACTTCAACAAAAAAGAGCAGGAGCTGGATAAGCAAAAGGCAAATCTTGAAAAGCAAACCGATTTAGCTGTTAAAAAGCAGGAAGAAGTTGAAGTATTAAAAAATCAGCACCTGAAACAACTGGAAACCATTGCCGGACTTTCTGCTGAAGAAGCGAAAGAACAATTGGTAGAAAATCTGAAACAAGAGGCCCGCACGCAGGCCATGATGCAGGTTAAAGATATTGTGGATGAAGCAAAATTGACGGCGAGTAAAGAAGCTAAAAAGGTGGTTATTCAAACCATTCAACGTACGGCAACTGAAGCAGCAATTGAAAATTCAGTTTCGATTTTCCATATCGAAAGTGATGAGATTAAAGGCCGTGTAATTGGTAGAGAGGGTAGAAATATCCGTGCTTTAGAGGCCGCTACCGGTATCGAAATTATTGTGGATGATACACCGGAAGCGATTATTTTATCTGGTTTTGATCCGGTAAGAAGGGAAATTGCCCGTTTGGCTTTACACCGTCTGGTGACAGATGGACGGATTCACCCGGCCCGTATTGAAGAAATTGTGGCGAAGACCAAAAAGCAAATTGAAGATGAAATTGTAGAAATTGGTGAGCGTACCGTCATTGATTTAGGCATTCATGGTTTACATCCTGAACTGATTCGTATGGTTGGACGGATGCGTTACCGCTCTTCTTATGGACAGAACTTGTTACATCACTCGCGCGAGGTGGCTAATTTCTGTGCGACCATGGCAGCAGAATTAGGCTTAAATGCAAAGATGGCTAAACGTGCCGGACTGTTACATGATATTGGTAAGGTGCCTGATGACAATCCGGAATTGCCTCACGCCATTTTAGGGATGCAACTGGCAGAAAAATATAAGGAACATCCTGAAATTTGCAATGCCATTGGTGCCCACCACGATGAAATCGAAATGACTTCAATGATTTCGCCGATTATTCAGGCTTGTGATGCCATTTCTGGTGCCCGTCCGGGTGCCCGTAGGGAAGTGGTGGAAAGCTATATTAAACGTTTAAAGGATTTGGAAGAACTGGCTTTATCTTATCCGGGAGTAGAAAAAACATTTGCAATCCAGGCTGGTAGAGAGCTGCGGGTAATTGTAGAAAGTGAAAGAATTACAGATGCTCAGGCTGAATTACTGGCTGCTGATATCTCTACCCGTATCCAAACGGAGATGACTTATCCGGGTCAGATTAAGGTTACCGTAATTCGTGAAACCCGTTCTGTTGCCTTTGCAAAATAACTACAATGATTGTGCAGATTTACACTAAAGTGTTTGATTAAATAGATTAAACTAAGGTAATTTACACTAAAGTGGTTGATTACATAGATTAAGGATGATACAGATTATATTAAGCGATGGAATATCCATCGCTTTTTTTATTTTTACATCATGAGCAAGCCAACCATACCTGTAGAGCCCAAGCGCCCTGTTGATGTCCTTTTTGATCAATATGCAGAAAGTCATCAAAACCATACCAATAAGATGGTGCACTGGATTTGTGTTCCTTTAATTGTGTTTAGTTTGCTTGGTCTGGTATGGCAGATTCCTTTTCCGCATATTGGTTTTCTGGGGAGTTATAATGGATTTTTCAATTGGGCTTCATTTCTGCTGGCTTTTAGTTTATATTATTACTTTACACTTTCACCCGTATTATTTTTTATGATGATCTGGGTGGTGGGTTTAATGAGTTATGTCATTGTTAAGATTGAACAGGCCGTGGGTTTAGGCAGTGGAACGGCATATGCCATTTATGCCATTATTTTTATTGCAGCCTGGATCGGGCAATTTATCGGGCATAAAATTGAAGGCAAGAAGCCTTCTTTTTTAGATGATGTTAAGTTTTTGTTAATAGGTCCGATCTGGTTATTGCACTTCATCTGCAAGAAAACTGGTATCCGTTACTGACATAAAAAATCAGTTAACTTTTAGTTAACCTTAAAGTAAAGGAATGTTAATTAACACCTAACTTGCGGTTAACACTGTGGTAATAGCTTTGCCCTTATCAAATAAAGGCAAATTGGACTTACTAAACTCTTTTAAAAGAGCGGCACTTACTGTGTTCGCTTTGACGATCAGCATGCTCTCGTATGCGCAGACAGGAAAAATTTCTGGTAAAATAACGGATAAAACTACGGGGCAAACCTTAGTTGGGTTATCAGTATTAATAGAAGGCACATCGATCGGTACAACGAGTGATGCAGACGGGAATTATATTCTCAATACCGTAAAGCCTGGTACTTACAGGATAAGCTTTTCGTTTATTTCTTTTAAGAAACAAATTATTCCAAATGTAAAGGTTACTCCAGGAAAAACAACAGTTGTAGATGTTGTCATGGAGGATGATCAATCCACACTTAACGATGTTGTAGTAACCGGCTCCAGAAAAACTGGTACTGAGGTTTCATTGCTCGCAGAATTAAAAAAATCTCAGTCAATAGCAAATGGCGTTTCGTCTCAAACCATTCAAAGATCTGGTGATACGGATGCCGCACAAGTAGTGAAACGTGTTCCGGGCATTACCATTGTTGACAATCGTTTTATTAATATCAGGGGGCTAGCTGAGCGATACAATAATGTTCAACTCAATAATGTCACTGCTCCAAGTTTGGAAACTGATGTCAGATCTTTCTCTTTTGATTTAATTCCAAGCAATCAAATTGATCGGGTATTGGTTTATAAAAGTCCTTCTGCAGATATTCCTGCGGATTTCGCAGGAGGTGTGGTAAAGGTTTTTCTCAAGAGTATTCCCGATGACGACCGGTTAACTATTGATTATGGAACGAGTTATCGCCAGAATGCAACATTTAAAGATTTCAAAAGAACCAATACCGGAAGTTTATACTTTACTGGTTTTAATACAGGTGATAATGATCTGCCTGTAAATTTCCCTTCCAATTTGAATAGTGTCAGTGCGAGCAAGTTAAACGCAGCAGGTCATGCACTTAGAAATAACTGGTTACCAGATGTAAATACGGCAAATCTGGATCAGAAGTTAAATATTTATGGTAGTAAACGCTTTAACATCAACAATAAATTATTAGGAAATATTACAGCAATCACTTACAGTAACAGCAAGACAAATAACGCGGTTTTTAGAGGGAATTATGAAGTTTATGATCCTGTTTCGCAAATTGCTGAGGAAAATTACAGATATAATGATGATCAGTATACCTATAATGTACGTTTAGGCATTGTACACAATTGGGCTTTCAAGTTAGATAATAACAATACATTTGAATTTAAAAATCTTTATAACCAGTTAAGTACTTCTCAGTATGTAAGCCGCTTTGGTTCTGAAAAGCAACAGGATTATGCCAATTTCGCTTCTAATGTGCTATACCGGGGGATTTATTCTGGTCAGTTATCCGGCGTGCATAAATTCAATAACGAGCATACTAAGTTTGATTGGGTTTTTGGTTATAGTAAATCTTTCAGAGATCAGCCCGATTATTCACGTTACAGAACATTGGCTAATGGGGATGGTACTTTTAACATTTTCGTGCCAACAGGTGGTGCTCAGCCAGAATTTTTGGGAAGATTCTTTTCTAAAATGAATGAAGACATTAAAACAGGTGCATTTAATATTGAACAAGCACTTGCCCCAAAATCAGAAGGGTTTAAACCTTCATTAAAAGTTGGTGGTTATTATGAGGATAAACAAAGAACCTTTACTTCGAGAAACATTGGTTACGTACGGGCAAACTCACTAAATTTTGATCAATCCTTGCTGAAAGGTACTATAGAAGAACTTTTCGATTGGAAAAATATCAATACAACCACAGGAATTAGATTGGATGAAAAATCAAATCCATATGATAACTATGATGCTTCAAATAAATTACTCGCAGGGTTTGCAAATTTTGTGCTACCTTATAAAGATAAGCTAACCATAGTTGCAGGTGCGAGAGTTGAAAATAACGTTCAAAAATTAAATAGTTTTGATACTGATGGACCTGTTAATGTAAACAACGATATCACGAGAATACTCCCTTCTGCTAACGTACAGTTCAATGTGAATGAAAAATCTTTATTCAGATTGGCTTATGGTAAAACCCTGAACAGACCTGAATTCAGAGAGATTGCACCTTTCTCATTTTATGATTTTGATCAGAATTTCAATGTGGCTGGTAACCCTAATTTAAAAACAGCAAAGATTGATAATTTTGATTTAAAATATGAATTCTACCCATCGTCAGGCGAATTGATTAGTATTTCAGGTTTTTATAAAAAGTTTAAAGATGCGATTGAGATGACGGCGATACCAGGGTCTAATGCGCAGTCTTTCAATTTTAATAACGCCCAAAAGGTCAGAAACGTTGGCGTAGAATTGGAAATGCGTAAATCATTGGCAGGTTTAAGTGAAAGCCAGTTCTTGAATGATTTGACCGTCTTATTAAATGCATCTTACATCAATAGTAAAGTAATGTTTGATGGTGCAAGTGCAATAGGGCAATCCAATAATCGTCCAATGCAGGGCCAGTCGCCATATATCCTTAATGCGGCTATATTCTATAATAATATCAAATCTAAGTTCCAGGTTAACCTCCTTTACAATGTGGCAGGCAAGCGCATCGCTTTTGTAGGTACTGATCTGATCAGGGATATTTATGAGATGCCTAGAAATGTTGTGGATTTGGTCGTTACTAAAAATTTTACCAACAAGCTCTCCTTAAAAGCAAACTTCAATGATTTGCTGAATCAGAATTTTACCCTGATGCAGGACGGAAATCAAGATGGAAATTTTGATCAGTCAGTTGACCAGGTTACGGCGCAATTTAAAAGTGGCCGTCAGTTCGGATTAACACTTTCATACAAATTATTTTAATCAATAATAAAAAGACATAAAAAACAAGAAATGAATATGAAAAAGCGCTACAAACCAAAATTTGGTACTAACGGACTTAAAGCAATGGCATTTGTTTTGGCAGGAACATTAATTTTTAGTTCATGCAAAAAAACAACTGTGATAGAATATAATGAAGCTGGATACAACTCAGGTAATGGAGGTGGAACCACTCCTAATCCAGCTACCGGGTTTACCAAGCCGGTTGTGGAAGTAGCAGCCGGCAGTATTACAACGAACACAAAATGGACCAAAGATAACATTTACAGGCTTAATGGCTTTGTGAGAGTTGGAAGAGATCCTAAAAATAAAGCTGGTTTAGCAGCGGTTGAGGGCATTACCTTAACAATTGAAGCTGGTACAACAATCA
Organism: Pedobacter sp. GR22-10; assembly: GCF_026239715.1. Lineage (NCBI taxonomy): Bacteria > Pseudomonadati > Bacteroidota > Sphingobacteriia > Sphingobacteriales > Sphingobacteriaceae > Pedobacter > Pedobacter sp. GR22-10. The sequence continues at coordinate 747,824 of NZ_JAPIVR010000002.1, read as the reverse complement.
TCGGTGATCGGGAAACGAAAGGTACTTTGGTGGTACAAAGAGGCAATAAACTAATTGCAGAAGGAACAGCATCTCAACCGATTATTTTTACATCGGAACGAGCTGCTGGTTTGCGTGAGCCGGGAGACTGGGGTGGTGTTGTATTGTGTGGAAAGGCAACCAACAATCAATCTGGAGGCGAAGCAGAATTGGAAGGTGCTTATGAAGGATGGCATGGTGGAACAGTTGATACTGATAATTCCGGAATTCTAAAATATGTTAGAATTGATTATGCCGGCACACCAATTAATCCAAACCAGGAGGTGAACTCTTTAACAATGGGTTCTGTTGGTTCCGGAACCGTGATTGATTATGTACAATGCTCATATGGTTTAGATGACGCTTTTGAATGGTTTGGCGGAACGGTAAATGCAAAACACTTAATCGCCTATCGTGGTCTTGATGATGATTTCGATGTTGATTTTGGTTTCCGCGGTACGGTACAGTTCGCGGTTGGTATTCGCGATGCCAACTCTGCTGACCAGTCTGGATCCAATGGTTTTGAGGTTGATAATGACGGTACCGGATCAAGTGTTGCTCCTTTCACGTCGGCTCAGTTTTCTAACGTGACGATTATCGGTCCAAAGAAAGATAGAACTAAAACCATTTCAACACAATTTCAAAATGCAATGCATTTGAGAAGAAACAATAAAATTAAGATCTATAATTCTGTATTTACAGCCTATCCAAATGGATTGTTCATAGATGGATCTACCACTCTTGCGAATGCAGCTAATGGTGAATTGGTGCTCAAAAATAATGTTCTTGCGGGTGTAGATGGTTGGGGAGCTAATGGTTACGGTACTGGTGGTACGACAACATTCCCAAATCCAATCGGAGTGGAAACAAAATCAACTGCTAATGTTGGTACTCAAACCATTGATGCCTGGTTCAAAACGGCTTCATTTGGAAACGAGACTTATGCCAAATGGGAAGATCTAGGTATTGACGGAAGTATTTTTGATTTAGGTGCTACGCCAAAATTCACATTGAATACTGGATCGATACTTTTAGCTGGTGCGAGTTTTACAGGTTTAACTGGTTTCGATGTGGTGAGTCACCGTGGTGCATTTGGCACTTCAGATTGGACGGCAGGCTGGGCCAATTTCACACCACAAACTAATGTATATTAAAATTTAATATTTTCATTAAAAAGCCAGATAGCGATATCTGGCTTTTTTTGTTTACTATTCTTTTATGTTTCATGCTTGTGTGATGGATAGTATTCAATCTTCATGAAATCTTCATCTTTCAAAAGTAGCTTTAGCCCTTCATATAACCCGCTTTCAGGTCGCCCAATCGGGTGTTAAGAAACTGTGTCTCATATATTTCTGAATTATTTATTTAATGTTAAATAAGACGCAATAATTAATTTTTAATTAACATTAGGTTAACATCACTGTTGTTGCTTTGTACCAAACAAAAACAACAGAAAATGAAATCGCGTTTACTATTTTTATTTAGTATTTTAGTGTTGTTTGTTACCGCTGCTCATGCACAGGTCACAACAGCCAGTTTAAATGGAAAAATTAAAGATGAGAAAGGGATTATTCCGGGGGCTACCATTGTGGTTGTTCATGTCCCTACCGGAACAGTCTCTAAAGCTTCATCAAATGAAACAGGGCTATACCGCATCGGAAACTTAAATCCCGGTGGTCCCTATAAAATCACCGTAACTTATGTAGGTTACAGTCCGGTAGTGAAAGACAATATCTATTTAGCGCTGGGTGCTGATCAGAAACTGGATATTGATATTCAGGAACAGGGCAGTCAGCTGGCTGATGTGAGTGTAAAAGGACAAAAAGGCCCGACAAAATCCGGTGCCGGTACCAGCATTGGTGAAGGTCAGATTAAAACAATGCCAACCATGAACCGGAGTTTACAGGATGTTACCCGGGTAACCCCACAAGGCAGTAAAGACAATACCTTTGGCGGAACCAATTTCAGGTACAATAACGTCACTATTGATGGTGCGATTAACAATGATGCCATTGGTTTTAGCCCATCTCTGGGCGGACAAAGTGGTAGTTCGGGCATGCCGGGAAGCAGTACCCGTACCAATCCGGTATCGTTAGATGCGATTCAGGATGTAACTGTACTTTTATCTCCTTATGATGTGAAAGTAGGTAACTTTTTAGGGGGAAGTATCAATGCCGTAACCCGTGGTGGTACAAATGATGTCACCGGATCTGTTTATGGTTATGGCCGTAATGCTTCATTAATCGGCAGAAATAAAATAGGGGATAACAGCAAAGAGCCTTCTGCTTTTCACGATTATCAAACCGGCTTCCGTGTTGGTTTTCCGATTATAAAAGATAAGTTGTTCTTCTTCACCAATGAGGAAATTACCCGCCGTCAGGATCCGGTAATTTTAGGTGCAGGATCATCGGATATGAAATTGCTTACCTTGACTGAGGCGCAGCAAATCTCAGATCGCATGAAAAATGCTTATGGCATAGATGCTGGTTCGTTTGGCGATTATAACATCTATTCGCAGTCTAACAAATTCTTTAACCGTTTAGATTGGAATATCAGTGAGAGTACACAGTTGACCATCAGAAACAATACCATCGTTTCAAAGGCAACCAATTTAGAAAGAGATCAGTCTAACTTCAGGTTTGGAGGAATTGATTTTAAACAGAACAATAATCAGAGTTCAACCGTTGCTGATTTAAAAACAAGGTTTAACAATTCTGCTACCAATAACCTGATTTTAGGTTATTCAACTGTACACGATTTCCGTACACCTCTTTCTGATCCTGCTATTCCACAAATTGAGATTGGCTCTAGTGGTGGTACTATTTTCCTGGGTACAGATAGAGAAGCAAGTATTTTTAATATGAAACAAAATACTTTTGAGTTAACGGATAACTATTCATTCAGTAAAGGCATCCATAATTTTACGGTAGGTACCCACAATGAATTTTACAAAATAAACTACGGTTTTGTGAATGCATGGAATGGTAGGGTAGCTTATGATACGGTTGACGACTTTCTGAATAACAGACCGAAAAGGGTTCGTACCAGCTTTGATTATGCTGATAACTCACGCGATAATATTATTGCCAATCCGACTGCTAAATTCAATGTTAATCTTTATAGCGCTTACGGACAGGATGAAATGCGTTTAAGTGATAAATTTAAACTTACCTTAGGTTTGCGTTTCGATATGGCTGATTTACCAACCATGCCAACTTTGAGTAATAAAACGACCAACTCACCAGTTGATCCAAATTATGGTACAACCTATACTTATACGCAACCCTCAGCCATTAATAACAAGTTTCTAAACAAAATTCAGATTTCACCAAGATTAGGTTTTAATTTCGATGCATTTGGTGATCAAAGCTTGATTGTACGCGGTGGTAGTGGTTTATTTACCAGTCGTGTACCTTTTGCCTGGTTAGGTTACGCTTATTATAATAATGGTGTAAATTATGGTGCTTATGATCTTAAACCTGCAAGCGGAAATAAATCTGTAACCCAGGTTGCAGGTAGTGATCCGATTAAAGATGCTTTAAACGGAAACGGCGAAGCCGGATATGCAGCCAAGCAAGGTGTAAATATCAATGATGCCAATGGTGCAACTCAGGTTGATTTAGTGGATAATAATTTCAAAATGCCTAAGGCCTGGAGAACTAACTTAGCCTTTGATTTCAAAACCCAGGATAACTGGAAGTTTACTGTAGAGGGTATTTACAGCAAGGTTATTCAGGATGTTGCTTTCCAGCAAATTAACTATGTAGATAATCCAACTTATATGGCTTATGATACACAGCACCAGCAGCCCATTTATTCCGGAGCAAAAATTAATTCAAAATATACAAACGCTTATCTATTGTCAAATACCGATAAAGGATATAAATATTCCTTAACTGGTCAGGTAAGTAAATCTTTACCTTTTGGTTTAGATGTAATGGTTGCCTACACTTATGGTCAGTCTAAAGATATTGCCAACGGTATCCGTAACTCCATGGAATCTAACTGGCAGTTAAATCAGGCCTTAAGTCCGAATAACCCAGGTTTGGCTTATTCTAACTTTGATGTGCGTAACCGGATTATTTCAACCTTAAATTACAGGTTAGACTGGGCTAAAAACAATAAGTATGTAAGTAACTTCTCCATTTTCTTTAGTGCACAGTCCGGTGCTCCTTACTCTTTAGGATTTGTAAATGCTACGGTAAATAATACTGGACAAACAGTTGGTTTAGTTTATATCCCGGCTGTTGGTGAAACTTCGAAATTCTTTTCTTCAGCCAATCAGGCACAGGCTGCAGCATTTGATGCATACATAGACGGAGATAAATATCTGAGTACCCGCAGGGGCCAGTTCACAGAGCGTAACGGTGCACGTACACCATGGAACGTTCAGGCTGATTTCAGATTCTCTCAGGATATTCAGGTCGCACAAGGAAAACATCCTCATGTTTTAACCTTAACTTATGATATTGTGAACTTAACCAATCTGGTAAATAAGAATTGGGGTATCCAGTATTTCTCTCCGAATACATTCAATTCAATGGCGAATGTTGGATTATCTCTTGAGAAAGATGCTGCTGGAAAAGTAATTTCTGCAGGTAATGCAACTACTTATCCTAGTTACACATTTAATAAGGGGAACGTTACTTCTTATTCGAGAGACTTTTTTGCATCACGTTATCAGATGCAACTGGGATTGAGATATAGCTTCTAATAGCTGATTATAAACAAAAATGCCCTGCTGATTAAAACCAGCAGGGCATTTTTTATGCTTTTAATTCCGGCGCTTCCACTACCGGCGTTTTTATTTTTTTTGCTATGGCGGGCTTAACCGCTTTTTCTTTCACTACAACAGCTACTTCTTCTTTTATAAATGGTTCGATCGAATCATCTGCAGGTTTCAGGTTGATTTTTTTTGAAAGACGTTTGGCGAATTTCTCTATTACCTGCTCCGTTTTCTTTGCCTTTCCAAACTGCGCCAGAACCTCGTTAAATGCTGTTGTTAGTTTATTTTCTATTTCTTTACGTACTTTCTTGTTTGCCGAAATATTCTTCGACTTAGATTTGTGCTTTTTCATTTAACTTAATTAGGATTTATGCAAAGATAAAATATCGCTAAGTTAAATTAACATTATGATTATGTTAACAAAACTAACTGAAGTTAACATGTAAAATATTTACTAAAGATTACTGAAAACCATTTATCGGCTCAGCATTAATACAAGAAAATGCGAAAAAATAATTAAAACCTGGTCCCTTCAGCTATACTGCCACCTAAATCCATCGTATTTTGAAAGGCGTCTAAATATCCTAATAAATGCCTTTCGGCAGTGGCATACGAGGTAAATGTAGAATTTGGAATATTTGCATCTGCACTACTATTGTTTTTAAAATGCAAACTGATCTGAAAAGTAAAGCTATTTTCATCATTCACTGGTGACATAATTCTTGCCTTAACCGGATGTTCATGGATGAGGACAAAAAACTCTTTTAGTATGTTATATATAATAGCCGACATTGCAATTAATTTAAGTAAGGGCTAAAGTAGATTAAAAGGCGAACAGTTCAGTCTTCTTAGCAATAAGATAACTTTGAGTTAACATAAAATTAAAGTTAATTTTATGTTGGTCTGCTTAATTAGCAGTTCTTTTTGGTTCATAAGCATATACAATTTCATATTTGCTATGCTTCAGACTGGAGGAAATCTGTCCGATTTTTAAATCCCGAATTTGTGGTGTAGGTTCACAAAATGAATACTGCCGGCCATTATAGGTAAGGGTATTGCCCACAGGCTTATCCAGGTTTACAGCAATGGTTAAATGTTCAGGATAAAGTACGGCCACCATGGGTAAGTTATAGATCTCTTTAACCAGGTAAAAGAAAAGGGCAGCCCGGTCATCACAATCACTGTATTGACTTAGCAGGGTTTGTTCGGGGGCATTGCGTTTCTCCTTGCCTAAATTTTCTCCGTCATCTTCATATAAAAATGCATAACGGGTAAAACGCATCAGGTAATCGATGCCGTTTTTTTGATCCATTTTCTTTAGGTTTTCCTTTAAAGTAGGAATTAAAGAGCTATAGGTTTCTCTGCTTAACGGGATGTTAAAGTAACTTTCAAAATCTACGACGGGGTAATTCTTGAAAATGTTTTGTACTTCTTTGTTTACTTTTAATTTAAAGTGATAATTTTTTTGCCTGTAATTAAATTCGATGTTCTTATCCTCATAACCTTCCGGCTTGAAATCAGGCATCCGGGTTACTTTATATGAAAACTGATTTTTTGCTTCAGGGATTGCAATATCTATTGGTTTATAGGCATCAGCCTGTTTAAATAATTTCCCATAATCATGATAGTTTAAACACATATATTTTTTACGGTCGATCATAAAAAAAGGAATGTCACTGATGTCTTCCTCATTCCTGATATAAAATATTACCTGATTATTTCCTGTAGCCAACCGGGCGTCATAACCACATTTATTTAAAATAAACCATTTATATAATGTATAACGAAAATAGTTCTCTGATTTAGGACTGATTTGCTCAGCCACTTTACGGATGAGCTGGTAATAAATCCAGTCATTCAGGTGATGTTTCTCCTGGTAAGATTTAAGATTAGAAATTAAATCATCATAATGGGCTGTGGCTATCCTGGCGTAAAACTGCTTTACTTCGCCTGCTGAAGCCATTTCAGAAACAGGTATAGATAAAGAAGAATCGGCATTGAAATTAAAGGTGCCCTCATAAAAATCGAAAGAATAGTTTTGTCCCTTTACCGTAACGAGATTCATCGCAAGGCAAATGAACAAAAAGGTCCTTATAAAATATGTTGATATCCCGCTTTTCAAACCGCTCCATATTTGGTTATATTGAATTTACACATAATTAACCTAAAAGCAATAATTTCTTTATGTTAAACTGTTAGGCGAACTTAATAAGAAATTAATATAGGAATAGTTCAAGCATTTATTTATTCCCTTTTAAGGAATAAAGGCTGTTTCTAAGGTAATTTAATAATGAATGATTGCAATTTTTATAATCAATATCAATGAGTTTAATTGGTTTACCGATGCTGATTTTTAATTGATGCCCGTTTTTATTAAATAATTCAGAGATGAGTTTAGCCGTTTGTAATGATGGATGGATTAATTTCAACAAGCTAAAGAAAATTCCATTATTACCATGAAAATAGATCGGTAAAACAGGAACATTTGCCTTCGAAATAATTTTGCCTACTACCGGATGCCATTCCTTGTCTGTAATTTGATTTTTTCTGAATTTATACGAAGAAACTTCACCTGCTGGAAAAATAGCCACCGGACTTCCATCTTTCAGCACTTTCAACGTTATTTTTAATCCGCTGATACTTGATGAATCCTGCACTTTTTCAAATGGATTAACAGCGATGATACATTTTTCCAGATTAGGAATTTTCTTTAGCAAAAAATTACCCATAAACATGGTGTCAGGGCGATGATTGGCAAGGGTACTTAATAAGGCTAAAGATTCTATCGCACCATATGGATGGTTTGCAATAGCAATAAAAGCACCATCCTTTGGGATATGCGCTAAATCTTCGTCACTCATTTGAATGCTTACCCCTAAAACATTTAGCACATGTTTAGCAAATTTTTCTCCTTCTAAAGAATTTGCATCCCTGATCATTCCATTGAAATTATTAATTTTCAAGAACCACATTAAAAAGGAAGCAAGACCCGGAATAGGAACATTGCAAATGCCAGTTGCCTTAGCGAAATTTTCTTTTGAAATTACGTTCATGAATTACAGTACAAAGTTTATTCAATTTGAAAACCAGATCTATAAAAATGATTTTTAATTTGAGCCATATAGAGGAAAAGAAACCCGTTATACTGATTAATAACTGGTTTAATCTAGCTCATGTAGCGTGATTAAAGATAGGAGAATAAGTGGGGTGATCAGGTTAATTCTTTGATAAGAAATTAATACAGCATATTTAATAAATAACATTTCATTAATACCAATTTAACAAGCCAGCTATACTTTTGTGATATAAATATTTGGTTAGTATTTATAAAGTTTAGGTTAGTTGATAATAAAAAACCCAGATGGATGTCTGGGTTTTTTATTTTATAAATTCTTTCCAAGCTTTTCAATCATCTCGGGTGGGATGTTATGTGTATCAACCACCAGGAAGCCATCTAAACAATCTGAAAATTTAGGATCAATATTAAAGGAGATAATTTTTGCATTTAAATTCATGTATTGCCTTAACAAAACCGGAATTTTAATGTGTGAATTTTCAATGTCGCCAATTATACTATCCAGGTCTTTAAAAGATTCGCTGCTATCCACCAAAGTGTCTGTAGAAATAGGTAAAAGATCTGCTTTAAATTTATTCCTGGGTTTTACATATTTGGCCATTTCATAATCGAAATGATTTTTAGTAATGTAATCCACAATCAAAGCTTTACTAAATTTAGAAAAGTTGTTGCTGATACTTACCGGACCAAACATATAACGGTATTGCGGATTATCCAGCAGGTATTTTAAAATCCCCTTCCATAACAAAAAGAGGGGCAGGGGTTTGCCCTGGTATTCTTTTCTGATCCAGGATCTGCCCAGTTCAATACCCTGTTTCAGCATGGGATAAAACTGATCTTTTATTTTAAAAAGCTCAGAAAGGTAAAAACCCCGGCGACCCATGCTTTCTAAAATCTCATCGCCTTTGCCAATACGATAGGCACCAACAATATTTTCTAAATCGCGGTCCCAGATAAATAAGTGATTGTAATAGATATCATAGTTATCGAGATCTATTTTTTTGTTTGTCCCTTCTCCAACTTCGCGGAAAGTAATTTCCCTTAAACGCCCGATTTCCCTTAAAATATTGGGGATTTTAAGTGTAGGCACAATATAAACTTCATAATTTTTTTCAGTCCATACTTTAAAATCCTCAAGTGTTTCCACTTCGGCTTTAATTAAAACCCTGGAAGTTTCTTCGATCACTTCAGCAGGTTTCTTTCTAATTTTAAAAAGGTTGAGCGGATTAAAAAGTTTCTTTTCTGTATCTAACCCGATGCCCAGTGCATAAGTACGGGCCCTTAAAAAATCCATCAACTTATTGCTGCTGTTCATATGTGATACTTCAGCCGGCGCAATTGGTTTTCCGATTCTTACCTTAATGGTTAAACCTTGTTTATTTAAAAATTCTGATGGGAGCTTCGCTGTTCTTAAAGTAGGATGAATGAAACTCAGGATATTAAATAGGACACCGTTATTGCCATGAAAATAGATGGGAACAACCGGAACCTTTGCTTTCGCAATCAGTTTTCCAACCACAGGATGCCACATTCTATCGGTAACCTGCTGGGCATCCAGTTTAAAAGTTGATACTTCGCCGGCAGGAAAAATGCCGATTGGTGTGCCGCTTCTCAGTAAATCAAAAGTGGTTTTTAGTCCGCTGATACTTGATGAATGCTGTACATTTTCGAAAGGATTAACTGCAACGAAAAATTCATCGAGATTAGGGATCTTTTTTAAAATAAAATTAACCATAACCTTTGCATCAGGCCGAACGGTACATAACAATTTAACGAGTGCAAGCCCTTCCACACCGCCATAAGGGTGATTGGCAATGGCAATAAATGGTCCTGTTTTTGGAATGCAGTTTAAGTCATCTTCATCAAACTCAATGGCCACACCAATAGTTTCCAATATTTTATCTACAAATTCTAGTCCTTTAAAATGTTGATTTTGAGCAAAAACATCGTTAATGTCATTCAGTTTCATGAGTTCCATCATTAAGCCTGCTAAACCCGGCACACCGAGCTTATCGATCTTAGTTGCTTTGGCAAACTCAGATGTAGTTATGATCTTCATATAAAATATAGGTAGTTGACAGGCAAAATCCAAATTGTTTTGCGATCCCAAAAATAAGATTTATATTCAAATAAAAATGTCATAACATCAATCATCATGAGAATTTGGCTGAATAAGTATTTCGGTTTTAGTAAAAGCGAATTTAACGGATTGCTTTTTTTGCTGTTAATTTTATGCCTTATTAAAAGCATACCTTATATATATGATTATTTTAAACCGGTTGAAAAAGATCATCCCGGCCTGCTTGCACAGCTTCAGAAAATTAAACTAACCGAAGACAAAAAAATTGATGCCGGTAAATATGCGAATGGCGTTGAATGGAAAAAACGAAAGGAAAACCTCTTTAATTTTGATCCGAATACACTAAGTACGGATGGTTGGCAAAGCTTAGGTTTGTCGCTGAAACAGGCGAAATCTATTGTTAATTATACCCAAAAGGGCGGGAAGTTTTACAAACCGGAAGATTTACAGAAAATGTATGTCATTTCGCCGGAGCGATATGCCAAACTCCTTCCCTTCGTTCAGATAAAAAAAAATGCTGTCGCTGATTTGCAAAAGAATATGGTTGACGAAAGAAAGGCATACGTGAAAAAGCCATTACAAACTATTGATATCAATACGGCTGATTCGGCCCAACTGGATGAGATTAAAGGTATCGGTGGCGTATTTGCCACGCGGATTTTAAAGTATCGGGAACGATTGGGCGGTTTCCATAAAAAGGAACAGCTTCTGGAAATATACGGCCTGGATTCTATTAAATACAATGAAATTAAAGATCAGGTTTCATTAAGCCGTATTGCTTTAAAAGTGGTCAATATCAATACAGCACAATTTAATGACTTAAAAACAAATCCATACCTTTCCTATAGGCAGATTAATGCCATCATTCAATACCGAAAGCAACATGGCGACTATACTGATATCTCCGATTTAAAAAAGATTGCGATTCTGAATCAAAAGGTAATTGATCAGATCACACCTTATCTATCCTTTTAATTTTTTGAATTTTGGGGATTAAAATCCTGTAAAACCAAAAAGCAGGTTTCAGATTTTATTTACCTGAACCCTGGATTTATCAGCTTATTTAGCCCGGGTTGTAAAATAATTAAAAAAACTTTTCCGCTTAATTTCAAGCTTTAAAATTCATCAATAAACAAATTGTACTAAATACCATTTCATTATGTAACAGCACAAATATTTAATGGTATTTAACCATCAGATATTTGTTTATCATTGCTGTAAACTAACTTAAATATAAACTCAATGAGTGTAAGCTTTAATTTTTCAGAGACAGAAACGCAGCAAAGTGTGAAGGCGATGGTTCGCGATTTTGCAGAGAAGAATATTCGCCCAAATATTATGGAATGGGATGAAGCGCAACACTTTCCCGTAGCGCTTTTTAAACAGCTTGGCGATTTAGGGTTAATGGGCGTTTTGGTTCCGGAAGAATACGGTGGTTCAGGTTTGGGCTACCAGGAATATGTAGATGTGATTGTAGAGGTGGCCAGGGTTTGTGGTTCTATCGGTTTATCATTGGCGGCACATAATTCACTTTGTACCGGTCATATTATGGCTTTTGCAAATGAAGAACAGAAACAAAAGTGGCTGCCAAAATTGGCTACCGCTGAATGGATTGGTGCCTGGGGGCTAACCGAGGCCAACACGGGTTCTGATGCCTTACGAATGATGACTACTGCCGTAGAAGATGGTGACGATTACATTATAAATGGTGCGAAAAACTGGATTACCCATGGAAAAAGCGGAGATATTGCGGTGGTGATGGTGAGAACGGGTGAGCAGGGAAGTTCAAAAGGAATTTCCGCCATTGTAGTGGAGCGTGGTACACCGGGTTTTTCTGCCGGGAAAAAAGAAAATAAACTGGGCATGCGGGCATCAGAAACCACAGAAATGATTTTCGATAACTGCAGGGTGCCTAAAGCCAATCTTTTAGGTCATGTGGGAGAAGGTTTTAAACAAGCCATGAAAGTTTTAGATGGCGGAAGAATTTCGATTGCCGCCTTGGCTTTAGGAATTGCAAAAGGTGCTTTTGATGCGGCCGTAGATTACTCCAAGCAACGTCAACAATTTGGTCAGCCGATCTCCAGCTTTCAGGCGATTAGTTTTAAACTTGCTGATATGGCTACAGAGATTGAAGCAGCCGAGTTATTGATCCGGCAGGCAGCAGATTTAAAGAACAGGCATTTACCCATGACAAAGGAATCGGCGATGGCGAAATATTTTGCCTCAGAAGTTTCGGTAAGAGTGGCAACAGAGGCGGTACAGATTTTTGGTGGTTACGGCTATACAAAAGATTTTCCGGTAGAGAAATTTTATCGCGACAGTAAATTATGTACGATAGGCGAGGGCACGTCAGAAATTCAGAAGATTGTAATCGCCAGGGAGATATTATCGAGGTAGAGGGTTTGAAGGTAGAAGGTTTAGGGCCATATAGTGAACCTTATCCCTAAGCCTTGCGCCTTAACCTTATTAAAAAGACCAAATATATAATACCTAATCCGGACGGTTTAATTACCTCCGGATTTTTTGTTTTTCTAAAACCAGGTTGCCTTCATCATGTTTTGAACTAAAGACTAAAGACTAAAGACTATTGCGGCATCTCTTTGGATGAGATGATTCGATCAACGACATATACACTGAAACCTCGCCAAGGCAATGTGTTTTTATATTCTTTATAGTGCAGTTCATAAAACTTGCCGCTATTGGCCATCATCTGGTTCGCGATTTCATCGTTTGATATGGAGAACTCAAATTCATTGTTTTGAAGGGTGCCCATCTGTTTGGACCGGATGCCGCTCTGGATGAGTTTTCCTTCATACGTTTTAAAGAGGTAACCTTTTTTAACTACATAGTTTAGCTCACCTGCCTTCACGCCTTCTCCAAAAACGAAAAAATAGCGATAGTAGCAAATGGCTGCAATTACAATTACCAGCAGAACTCCAACAATAACGATCACTTTTTTACCTGTTGTCATATATATCATGTATGTATAAATAAATGTAGTGAAACAAGGGAATAAATCACTGGCTAAAAAGAAATAAAATGTGATTAAAAATTTTCCTCATTATCAAATAATTACTTACATTTGCAACCCCGATAGGTAGGGGAAATTAAAAGACCACGAGAGGAGGTATTTCAGCGTTATGATCATTATCAACATTAAAGACGGCGAATCATTAGATAAAGCCCTTAAACGTTTCAAGAAAAAGTTTGAAAAAACTGGTGTGTTAAGAGAACTACGTAGCCGTCAGGCATACGAGAAGAAATCTGTAGCTCGTCGTACTGAAATTAAACATGCTGTTTACATTCAGAATATGAATCAAGACACAACTTCATAGTTGTTCAAGATATTTTTGTAAGAGCCTTTTGATGTTGCATCAAAAGGCTTTTTTTGTTTTATGTCCTTATTCATCATCTTATCTAAACAATTCATTAATCATTTCTTTATATCAAAACAATTTGTAACTTCATATTTATAGGCCTAAATGATGTGGAATGTTTATAGATAGTTTTATTACATATTTAACCCACGAGAAACGTTATTCCAAGCATACCGTTTCTTCCTACCTGGCTGATCTCAAACAGTTTGAATCTTATGTCAGCATCACATACCAGTTAACGGTTCCTGAAATAAAATATAGTCATCTCCGGAGTTTCATGGTGGAGTTAATGGAAGAGAAGAGATCAGAAACCACCATTAACAGAAAAATATCGGCCCTGAAAAGTTTTTATAAGTTTCTGGTAAGGGAGGGGAAGCTGGAGCAAAATCCCACGCTGCTGCTAAAAGCGCCGAAAATCCCAAAGCGGCTTCCTGTTTTTGTTGATGCGCAGAAAATGGATCAGCTGCTGGACTCTGAACATTATTTTGATGAAAGCTTTCCTTCTTTAAGGGATCACCTTGTGATAGAGCTACTTTTTGGCACGGGAATTCGTTTGTCTGAACTCCTATCACTGAAAGAAACAGATGTGGATGTTTATACAGGTACAATTAAAGTGTTGGGTAAACGGAATAAAGAAAGAATTATCCCTGTAAATAAACCGCTTATTAATCAGTTAAATACCTATATAGCACAAAAAAAGTTACAGGATTTTGATAACAATTTGTCAAACTTAATCGTTACCAATACAGGAGCTGCGGCTTATTCAAAATTAATATACCGCATTGTAACCTCATACCTAAACTACATATCCACCCATGAGAAAAGAAGTCCACACGTTCTGCGGCACAGTTACGCCACTTCTCTGTTAAATGCAGGAGCAGATTTAAATGCCATTAAAGAACTTTTGGGGCATGCCAGTTTAGCTGCAACCCAGGTTTACACACACAATTCAATCGAAAGATTAAAAACAATTTATAAACAAGCCCATCCAAAGGCATAAAAAAAGGAGGAAAAATGAAAATCGGAGTTCAATCAATCCACTTCAGTGCAGATAGTAAGTTGTTAGCGTTTATTCAGAAGAAAGCAAACAAGCTGGATCAGTTTTTTGACCAGATTATTAGCGGAGAAGTGTATTTAAAGCTAGAGAATGTAGAGGACGAGGCCAATAAAATCAGTGAGATTAAATTGATTGTGCCGGGGGGGACCCTCTTTGCTAAGGAACAATGTAAATCATTTGAAGAGGCTACCGATTTGGCAATTGAGTCGTTGAGGAAGCAGATTACGAAACACAAAGATAAAACGCGAGCAAAATTAAGTGAGCATAAAGCAATTTTAAGTGAAAGCGAAGCATCTGATTACTAAGTAAGTATTGCTTTAAAACATAAAATACAGAAATAGCGGACTAAAAAGTTCGCTATTTTTTTTCAAATTTATTTTGAACTGAAATATAAGTGTGTATATTTGCATTCCCTTTCGGAAACGGTGTTAAGCCAATCACAAAAGGGTTAGTTCTTTAAAAAGATAAACTTTTAAAAAAACACGTTAATAGTATGAAAAATGAAGATTTTTCGTATCATTGCACAAATTTAAAAGCCTCCTTAGCTCAGCTGGTAGAGCAACTGACTTGTAATCAGTAGGTCATTGGTTCGATTCCGATAGGAGGCTCTTTTTATTTTAAAGTGTTACATTTTAAGATAAAGTTGGGGAGATTCCAGAGCGGCCAAATGGGACAGACTGTAACTCTGTTATCGCAAGATTTCGAAGGTTCGAATCCTTCTCTCCCCACACCGAAAGGTTTGAATTTTGACTGAAAGATTGATAGAATGCTTGCCGTTCTTCATGGAGACATTCACTCATACAAGCATTTGGAAAAAGCGGAAGTAGCTCAGTTGGTAGAGCGATAGCCTTCCAAGCTATAGGTCGCGAGTTCGAACCTCGTCTTCCGCTCTTAAATAAGTTGAGTAGTTGGCAATTGGCGGTTTGCAGTTACTGTAACTGACGGCTGAAAACTGGGAACTAAATTAGCCGACTTAGCTCAGCGGTAGAGCACTTCCTTGGTAAGGAAGAGGTCATGGGTTCAATTCCCATAGTTGGCTCAGGTATAATAAAGCTTTGTTAAATCTGTTAAAGATACAGAAGAGGCAAGGTTTTTTGTGTTGGAAAAACAATAAATAAAAATAATAAAAAGTTAACCTACTAATTAGTTATAAATAAAATGGCAAAAGAAAAATTTGACCGCAGTAAACCGCACTTAAACATCGGTACAATCGGTCACGTCGATCACGGTAAAACAACTTTAACAGCAGCTATTACAAAAGTTTTGGCTGATGCAGGTTTATCTGAGGCACGTTCATTCGATTCAATTGACTCTGCTCCAGAGGAAAAAGAAAGAGGTATTACAATCAATACAGCTCACGTTGAGTATTCAACAGCTAACCGTCACTATGCACACGTTGACTGTCCAGGTCACGCGGATTACGTGAAAAACATGGTTACAGGTGCTGCTCAAATGGACGGTGCAATTATCGTTGTTGCTGCTACTGATGGTCCAATGCCACAAACCCGCGAGCACATCTTATTGGCTCGTCAGGTAGGTGTTCCTTCATTAGTTGTATTCATGAATAAAGTGGATATGGTTGATGATCCTGAATTATTAGAATTAGTTGAAATGGAAGTTCGTGAATTATTATCATTCTACGATTTCCCTGGAGATGATATTCCTGTAATCCAAGGTTCTGCATTAGGTGGATTAAACGGTGATGCTAAATGGGTGGAAAAAATTATGGAATTAATGGCTGCAGTTGATAGCTACATTCCAATTCCTCCACGTTTAACTGATCTTCCTTTCTTAATGCCTGTTGAAGATGTATTCTCAATTACTGGTCGTGGTACTGTTGCTACTGGTCGTATTGAGCGTGGTGTAATCAACTCCGGAGATCCGGTTGAGATCTTAGGTATGGGTGCTGAGAACTTAAAATCTACCGTAACTGGTGTAGAGATGTTCCGTAAAATTTTAGATTACGGTGAAGCTGGTGATAACGTAGGTTTATTATTACGTGGTATTGAGAAAACTGATATCCGTCGTGGTATGGTAATCTGTAAACCAGGTTCAGTAACTCCTCACACTGATTTCAAAGCTGAGATCTATGTATTATCAAAAGCAGAAGGTGGTCGTCACACGCCATTCTTCAACAAATATCGTCCTCAATTCTATTTCCGTACCACAGACGTAACTGGTGAGATTTCACTAGCTGAAGGAACTGAAATGGTAATGCCAGGTGATAACGTTACAATCACAGTTAAATTAATTAACGCGATTGCAATGGAAAAAGGTCTACGTTTCGCTATCCGTGAAGGTGGTAGAACAGTAGGTGCTGGTCAGGTAACTGAAATCTTAGCTTAATTTAAGCTAACAATAATATAAAAAGAGCTAGTTAAGGCTAGCTCTTTTTTATACACACGGGAATAGTTCAACGGTAGAATAGAGGTCTCCAAAACCTTTGATCAGGGTTCGAATCCTTGTTCCCGTGCTTAACATAATGATTGAGTTCTAGAATGAGTGAATGATTGAATTTGAAGGACAGCTTTCAAGACAATATCATTCACTCATTTACTCATTCTCTCATTCAATAATTTGATATGGCTAAAGTAGTTGAGTTTATAAAAGAATCATACGATGAAATGACCAGTAAGGTTACATGGCCTACCTGGGGCGAGTTGCAAAGCTCTGCGATTCTTGTTTTAGTAGCTTCTCTAATCATTGCATTGGTTATTTTTGCAATGGATAAGGGATCTACCTTTGTGTTAGATACTTTTTATAAATCACTTTCTAATTAATATTTACTAATGAGCGATCTAAAGTGGTACGTTGTAAGGGCGGTTAGCGGTAAAGAAAAGAAGGTAAAACAATACATTGATGCTGAGATCAGCCGTTTAGGTTTCTCTCATTTGGTTCCACAGGTGTTAATCCCTATGGAGAAATATTACCAGATGAAGGATGGTAAAAAGATTGCTAAAGAACGTAACTTTTATCCTGGTTATGTTTTAATCGAAGCAACATTAGATGGGGAGTTAGAGCACATCATTAAAGGGATTAATAGTGTGATTGGTTTCTTAGGTGATAAAGCTGGTAACCCAATCCCAATGCGCCAGGCAGAAGTAAACCGTATTTTAGGGGTGGTTGATGAAATGAGCGAACAGGGTGAAACCATGAATGTTCCTTATTATGTTGGTGAAGGTATTAAAGTTATGGATGGACCATTTAACGGTTTCTCTGGTGTGATTGAAGAAGTGAACGAAGAGAAGAAAAAATTAAAAGTGATGGTTAAGATTTTTGGTCGTAAAACGCCACTGGAACTTAACTATATGCAGGTAGAAAAAGAATAATAAGATTTACGATATAAAAAAATTAAACCTCCGGATTTATTTTCGGAGGTTTTTTTATGTAATTAGAGTTATTTATTTTTATTTAGATTAAATAAAAATGATAATTTTAAAAGAAAAATATGCATAGACATTATTTAAGCTTTAGAATAGTTTTAATTATAATTTGTTTTGCTTTTTATGGATGTAAAAAAGATGAAAATTATAAACAAGAAATTATCAGAAATTCAAAAGCAAAATTTTTAAAGGAATTTAAAAATTTGCATCACAGAAAAGATTATTTAGCAATTGTAGACTGGAACAATTACCGGTTAGTAGAAAATGCTTACAGCAAAATTTATATATTTTCATTTAATAATGAAAGTATTGGAGTAAATTCATATTATTATTACAGTGTTGATTCAGATAATAATATAAGTGCTTTTGTTCGTATTGCTACGGCTATACTCAATTATGATAATATTGTTGGAATAATAAAAACTAGGCCAGATAGTTTAGTCCAGATTTACTCGACAGGCAAGTTTGGAATCTCTACATTTAATGTTTCGGGTAAAAATGGTAGACTAATGTCATTGAACGGAGGTATTCGTGATAATAAGATTAGTTTAGGCGGTTGGGAAGGAATTTCTTACTGTAATAACTGTCATAATGGAATTCCTTTAAATGATGTAATTATAACTGCCCCTGGAAATCCTGATCCCACTTGGAATCCATTTCCCGTAGTACCTCCTGGGCCAGGAGGAGGTACAGGTAATACAAGTAGTGTAGGTAATTTTATTATAGATAAATCAACACAGGATAAATATCCTAAATTTACTGATTTAATAAAGAGACTAGAAAGTTTTGTAGCTAATGATAAAAAAGTTATGGATGCTTTAATAAAGTGGTCAGGCTATAATCGGGAACAAATATTAGAAAAAGTAAAATTTGGTCAAGGCCCAACAATTACTGTTAAAGAATTGACAGGGAAATATGGTTATTTTGATAGAGCAGAAAATCCTGATGTGATAAATATTGATGCAAGTTGGGTAAGAGGTTTAGAAACTGCTAATTTACTTGAAACACAGGAAGCGACAGGTTTTTTACTTGCAGTTACTGCTTTGCATGAATTTGTGCATCAGTCGCGTGCTGCGAATGGATTAGATCGCAATTATGAATATGGTTATGGCTTTGAACAGTCTGCTTTTGGTTTAATAATTGAAAACGATGGAGCGGCTCCTTATAATTATAGATTTAGACTTTATAAAAAATGAGAAAAATAATCATATTAGATATTTGTTTTTGTCTAATAACCATAATTCTTTACTGTTCATGTAAGAGGTATGAAACGAAAAGCATAAATAATAGAGATTCAGTTTTAATACTAAATGTAGCACTAAATCACATTTTAAAACAGAATGTCTTACCAAAAGAATATTATAGTCAGCCTTTACAACTTATTCAACCTAAAGGATTTAATAAAGATGTTAAAATAGTAGTCAATGGAAAAGAGTGTGTCATGCTGCCTGAGGGTACTAAAATCATGGATATTTTAAGTAGAAAAAGTATTTATAACCCTATTCCATTTACAGAGGTGATACAATTAGAACTTAAGAATGGGTTAATATACATGGAGATTATTTTCAGATCAACAGGACACGATTTTCAATTGAGAATAAAAAAGAAGGAAGACAGTGGTTTTGAGGTTATTGGAATAAATGAAAGAACTATCTAAGAATTAAAATATTATTTTACTTAATCTATTGTAGGACTGCAAGATTATCCATATCTTTGCAGTCCTTTAAGCTTTATAGGAGCTCGAAGGAATTAAATGTTACATGCTTCCAATATTTAACATTGAGTTTTAAATAAACAAAAAACACAAAATGGCAAAAGAAGTCAGTGCAATGATCAAATTACAGATCAAAGGCGGAGCGGCAAATCCATCGCCACCAGTAGGGCCTGCATTAGGTGCTAAAGGGGTGAACATTATGGAGTTTTGCAAACAGTACAACGCTCGTACCCAAGATAAAGCAGGTAAAGTATTGCCAGTTGTAATTACTGTTTATGCTGATAAGTCATTCGATTTCATCATCAAAACCCCTCCGGTAGCTATCCAGTTAAAAGATGCTACTAAATTACAGAGTGGTTCTGCTGAGCCTAACCGTAAGAAAGTTGGGTCGGTGACCTGGGACCAGATTAAAGTTATTGCTGAAGATAAAATGCCTGATTTAAATGCATTTACAATCGAATCTGCAATGAGTATGGTTGCTGGAACAGCACGCAGTATGGGAATCACCGTTTCTGGTGACGCACCCTGGAACAATTAATTAAAAAACAGTTTACAACAGTGGCGAAATTAACTAAAAATCAAAAAAAGGCACATGCTAAGATAGAAGCTGGTAAAGCTTATACTTTACAGGCTGCTGCTGCTTTGGTAAAAGAAATCACTACCACTAAGTTCGATGCATCAGTAGATATTGATGTATCTTTAGGTGTAGATCCGCGTAAAGCCAATCAAATGGTACGTGGGATTGCTACTTTACCACACGGAACAGGTAAAACTGTACGTGTTTTAGCTTTGGTAACTCCTGATAAGGAAGAAGAAGCAAAAGCAGCTGGCGCAGACTTCGTAGGTTTAGACGAGTATGTAGCTAAAATTGAAGGTGGTTGGACCGATGTAGACATTATTATCACGACACCAGCTTGTATGGCTAAGGTAGGTAAATTGGGCCGTGTTTTAGGTCCAAGGAACTTAATGCCTAATCCAAAATCAGGTACAGTAACTAACGATGTTGGTAAAGCTGTAACTGAAGTTAAAGCAGGTAAGATTGATTTTAAAGTAGACAAAACGGGTATCATACACGCCTCGATAGGAAAAGTATCATTCCCAGCAGACAAAATTTATGAGAATGCGCTTGAAATTATTCAGGTGATCTCTAAATTAAAACCATCTGCTGCAAAAGGAACTTATTTTAAAAGCATTCACGTGTCTTCTACAATGAGTCCTGGAATTGCAATTGAAACTAAATCAGTAGCGGGGATTTAATCATGAACAGAGAAGAAAAAAACGAAGTAGTTTTAGAACTACAAGGACAAATGCAAGAGTATGGCAATTTCTATATTGCTGATACCTCTAGCCTTTCTGTTGAGCAGATTAATAACATCCGCCGCAAATGTTTTGAAGATGATATCATCATGAAAGTTGCCAAGAACTCTTTAATCCGCAAAGCGATTGAAGGTTTAGATGGCGATGCTTCTGAGATATACGAAGCCCTTAAAGGTTCATCATCATTATTATTCTCAAAAACAGCAAACGCTCCGGCTAAGTTGATTAAAGCTTTGAGGAGAACATCTGATAAACCATTGCTTAAAGCAGCATTTATAGATTCATCAGTATACGTTGGCGATGACCAGTTGAATAACTTAGTAAGCTTAAAATCGAGAGAAGAGCTTATTGGCGATATCATTGGATTATTGCAATCACCAGCGAAAAATGTTGTATCTGCGCTTAAATCAAGTGGAGGCAAAATTGCAGGAATTGTTAAAACTCTTCAGGAAAGAGAAGGTTAACGAACACCTTAAGTTCGCAAATAAAACAAAATTATTTTACGTAAAAATTTAAAATCTTAATAAAATGGCAGATTTAAAATCGTTTGCTGAGCAATTAGTAAACTTAACCGTTAAAGAAGTTAACGAATTAGCTCAAATCTTAAAAGACGAGTATGGTATCGAGCCTGCAGCTGCTGCTGTAGTTGCTGGTCCTGCTGCTGGTGGTGATGCACCTGCTGCTGCTGCAGAAAAAACATCTTTTGATGTTATCTTAAAAGAAGCTGGTGGCGCTAAATTAGCAGTTGTTAAACTTGTAAAAGACTTAACTGGCCTTGGTTTGAAAGAAGCAAAAGACTTAGTTGATGGCGCACCAAAAGAATTAAAAGCTGGTGTTACTAAAGACGAAGCAGAAGCGCTTAAAAAACAATTAGAAGAAGCTGGAGCAGTAGTTGAAATTAAGTAATCACTTAATTTAGCTTAGCTAAAAATGTATTAGACACCGACTGAAAATGTCGGTGTCTTTACCTGTTTATAAACACCTCATTTTGTTTGGTTAATGAGAATGTTTCAAACCCGAACCAAGCAAATAGTTTATTCTTAAACTAAAATCTTTTAGTCCATTGGCAAAGACAGTCGAACAAAGAGTAAATTTTGCAACTAGTAAGCACATTATAGACTATCCGGATTTTCTGGATGTGCAATTGCAATCATTCAGAGAATTTTTCCAGATAGATACCACATCAGACGATCGCTCTAGCGAAGGTTTGTTTAAAGTGTTTGCTGAGAACTTTCCAATAACAGATTCAAGAAATATCTTCGTATTAGAATTTCTTGATTATTTTGTTGATCCGCCACGTTACGATATACACGAGTGTATTGAGCGTGGATTAACCTACAATGTTCCATTAAAAGCAAAGCTAAAGCTTTCTTGTAACGATGTTGAACATGAAGACTTTGAAACCATTATCCAGGATGTATATTTAGGTACCATCCCGTATATGACACCAAAAGGTACATTTGTGATTAACGGTGCTGAACGTGTAATCGTTTCGCAATTACACCGTTCTCCTGGTGTGTTTTTCGGCCAAAGCCGTCACACTAACGGAACCAAATTGTATTCTGCGCGTGTAATTCCTTTTAAAGGTTCATGGATCGAGTTTGCTACAGACGTAAATAACGTGATGTATGCTTATATCGATCGTAAGAAAAAATTCCCGGTTACCACTTTATTACGTGCCATCGGTTACGATTCTGATAAAGACATCTTAGAACTTTTTGATCTTGCTGACGAAGTAAAAGTTAGTAAATCAGGTTTAAAGAAATATATTGGTCGTAAACTGGCTGCTAGAGTTTTAAAGAAATGGGTCGAAGATTTTGTAGATGAAGATACAGGTGAGGTAGTTTCTATCGACCGTAATGAAGTGATTCTCGAAAGAGAAACCGTTCTTGAAGACGAACACATTGATATGGTAATTGAAGCGGGTGTAAAAACCATTATCCTTTCTAAGGAAGATGGTGCCAGCCAGGCCGATTATACCATTATTTATAATACATTACAAAAGGATACATCAAACTCAGAAAAAGAGGCTGTAGAAAACATCTATCGTGCTTTGCGTAACGCAGAACCACCTGATGAGGAAACTGCACGTGGTATCATTGACCGTTTATTCTTCTCGGATAAACGTTACGATTTAGGAGATGTGGGTCGTTACCGCATCAACCGTAAATTGAAAATGAATACTCCTGATGATGTAAAAGTATTAACAAAAGCGGATATTATCGCAATTGTTAAATACCTGATCAAACTGATCAACTCTAAAGAAGAAGTGGATGATATTGACCACTTATCTAACCGTCGTGTACGTACGGTAGGTGAGCAGTTGTACGCACAGTTCGGTGTTGGTTTAGCCCGTATGGCCAGAACCATCCGTGAGCGGATGAACATTCGCGATAACGAGGTGTTTACACCAACTGATTTGATTAACGCCCGTACGTTATCATCAGTAATCAACTCTTTCTTTGGTACCAATCAGTTATCTCAGTTCATGGATCAAACGAATCCATTGGCAGAGATTACACACAAACGTCGTTTATCAGCTTTAGGCCCAGGTGGTTTATCACGTGAAAGAGCTGGTTTCGAGGTACGTGACGTTCACTACACGCACTACGGTCGTTTATGTACAATTGAAACACCGGAGGGACCAAACATTGGTTTGATTTCATCACTTTGTGTGCATGCAAAAATCAATAACCTAGGTTTCATTGAAACACCATACAAACGTGTTGAAGATGGTAAAGTAGTTGTAGATTCAGACGTGATTTATTTATCTGCAGAAGATGAAGATGGTAAAACCATTGCTCAGGCGAATGCAGAATATGATGATAAAGGTAACTTCATTACACCACGCGTTAAAGCACGTTATGAGGGTGACTTCCCGATTATTGAGCCTGAGAAATTAGACTTGATGGATGTTGCGCCTAACCAGATTACTTCAATTGCTGCATCGTTGATTCCGTTCTTAGAACATGATGATGCGAACAGGGCTTTGATGGGATCGAACATGCAACGTCAGGCCGTACCATTGTTACGTCCTGAAGCACCGATTGTTGGTACAGGTTTGGAAGGTCGCGTTGCCCGTGACTCTAGAACGCTGATCAATGCAGAAGGCGACGGTGTGGTAGAATATGTAGATGCTAACGAAATCACCATTAAATATGAGCGTAACGAAGATGACCGTTTGGTTTCATTTGAAGGTGATAGCAAAACTTACCGTTTAATTAAGTTCAAAAAAACCAATCAGAATACTTGTATCAACTTAAAACCAATCGTTAAGAAAGGTCAGAAAGTAACTAAAGGTCAAGTGCTTTGCGAAGGATATGCCACTGAAAATGGTGAATTGGCATTAGGTAGAAACCTGAAAGTGGCTTTCATGCCTTGGCAAGGTTTCAACTTTGAGGATGCGATTGTAATCAATGAGCGTATTGTTCGTGATGACGTTTTCACTTCATTGCATATTGAAGAATTTGAATTAGAAGTACGTGATACTAAACGTGGAGAAGAGGAATTAACACCAGATATCCCGAACGTTTCTGAAGAGGCTACAAAAGACCTTGATGAAAATGGTATCATCCGTGTTGGTGCTGATGTAAAAGAAGGTGACATTTTAATTGGTAAGATTACGCCGAAAGGTGAATCTGATCCTTCACCGGAAGAGAAATTACTACGTGCAATCTTTGGTGATAAAGCAGGTGATGTGAAAGATGCATCTTTAAAAACGCCTCCTTCCATCCAGGGTGTAGTAATTGATACCAAATTATTCAGCCGTGCTAAGAAAACAACAAAAGCGGAAGAGAAATCAGCGATTGAAAAATTAGACAAAGATTATAATCAGATCACTGAGAAGTTAAAAGCAGAATTAGTTGACAAGTTATTCACCATTGTAAATGGAAAAACCTCACAGGGTGTATTCAACATTTACAAAGAATTATTGGTGGCTAAAGGCGCGAAATTTACACAGAAAATTTTAGCTGATCTTGAATTTGCACACATTAGCCCTAACAAATGGACTACTGATGATGACAAAAACGAGATGATTAAAATGTTGCTTCACAACTACGGTATCCGTGTGAATGAAGAACTTGGCGCTTACAAACGCGATAAATTTGCGATCAGTGTAGGTGATGAGCTTCCTTCAGGAATCGTACAGATGGCAAAAGTTTATGTGGCTAAGAAACGTAAATTAAAAGTAGGTGATAAGATGGCAGGTCGCCACGGTAACAAAGGTATTGTTGCACGTATTGTACGTGATGAGGATATGCCTTTCTTGGCCGATGGTACACCGGTTGATATTGTGTTGAACCCACTGGGTGTACCTTCACGTATGAACTTGGGTCAGATTTATGAAACTATTCTGGCATGGGCTGGTCAGGAATTGGGTGTGAAATTTGCTACGCCGATTTTTGATGGTGCAACCCATGATGAAGTAGAAGAGTGGATCGCTAAAGCAGGTGTTCCGGCTTCCGGAAAAACCTACTTATACAATGGTTTAACAGGTGAGCGCTTCGATCAGACGACCACAGTAGGTATTATTTATATGCTGAAACTTGGTCACATGGTTGATGATAAGATGCACGCCCGTTCAATCGGACCATATTCATTAATTACACAACAGCCATTGGGTGGTAAAGCTCAGTTTGGTGGTCAGCGTTTTGGTGAGATGGAGGTTTGGGCATTAGAGGCATTCGGTGCTGCTAATATTCTTCAGGAGATCTTAACCGTTAAATCGGATGATGTGATCGGAAGGGCCAAAACTTACGAAGCCATTGTTAAAGGTGAAAACCTGCCAACTCCAGGTGTACCGGAATCGTTTAACGTATTGGTACATGAGTTACGCGGTTTAGGTTTAGATATTACGTTAGACTAATTGAATGAAAGAATGAGTGAATGATTGAATGATGGGCAACTGTTATTCAATCATTCAATCACTCAATCCTTCGATCATTAAAGAAAGAGATATGTCTTACAAAAAGGATAATAAATTAAAAAGCAATTTCACATCAATCACGATTAGCTTATCGTCTCCGGAAATTATTCTGGAACGCTCGAGCGGTGAGGTGTTGAAACCGGAAACCATTAACTACCGTACTTACAAACCTGAACGTGATGGTTTGTTTTGTGAGCGTATTTTTGGTCCGGTAAAAGATTACGAATGTCATTGCGGTAAATACAAACGTATCCGTTATAAAGGTATTGTTTGTGATCGTTGTGGTGTTGAAGTAACAGAGAAGAAAGTACGTCGTGAGCGTATGGGACACATCGCATTGGTGGTGCCTGTTGCGCACATCTGGTATTTCCGTTCGTTACCAAACAAAATCGGTTATTTATTAGGTTTACCTACTAAAAAATTAGATTTAATTATCTATTACGAGCGTTACGTAGTGATCCAGTCAGGCTTAATGGCTGAAGAAGGGATCAACTATATGGACTTCTTAACAGAGGAAGAATATTTAGATATCTTAGATAAATTACCTAAAGAAAACCAATACTTAGACGATAAAGATCCTAATAAATTCATCGCCAAAATGGGTGCTGAAGCATTAGAAGACTTATTGAAGCGTATTAACTTAGATACCTTATCTTACGATTTACGTCACCAGGCTGCTAATGAAACTTCTCAACAACGTAAAAATGAGGCTTTAAAACGTCTGCAGGTTGTTGAAGCTTTCCGTGGTGCCAATACCCGTATCGAAAATCGCCCTGAGTGGATGATTGTTAAAATCGTTCCGGTTATTCCACCAGAATTGCGTCCATTAGTTCCATTAGAAGGTGGTCGTTTCGCTACTTCAGATTTAAATGATTTATACCGTCGTGTAATTATCCGTAACAACCGTTTAAAACGTTTGATCGAGATTAAAGCACCAGAGGTAATTTTACGTAACGAAAAACGGATGTTGCAGGAAGCTGTAGATTCGTTATTTGATAACTCACGTAAAGTTAATGCGGTTAAAACTGAAGGTAACCGTGCTTTGAAATCACTTTCAGATATCCTGAAAGGTAAACAAGGTCGTTTCCGTCAGAACTTATTAGGTAAGCGTGTGGATTATTCAGCCCGTTCTGTAATTGTTGTAGGGCCTAGCCTAAAATTACATGAGTGCGGTATCCCTAAAGATATGGCTGCCGAGCTTTACAAACCGTTCATTATTCGCAAGATGATTGAGCGTGGTGTGGTAAAAACAGTTAAATCTGCCAAGAAAATCGTTGATCGAAAAGATCCGTTGGTTTGGGATATTTTAGAAAATGTATTAAAAGGTCACCCGGTATTATTAAACCGTGCACCTACACTACACAGGCTAGGTATCCAGGCTTTCCAGCCAAAATTAATTGAAGGAAAAGCCATCCAGTTACACCCGTTAGTGTGTACCGCATTCAACGCCGATTTTGATGGTGACCAGATGGCTGTCCACTTACCGTTAGGTAATGCAGCAATTTTGGAAGCCCAGGTATTAATGTTGGCCGCACATAACATCTTGAATCCTGCAAACGGTACGCCAATTACAGTACCATCTCAGGATATGGTTTTGGGTCTTTATTATATTACTAAAGGCCGCAGAACAGATGAAACCAGGGTTGTAAAAGGTCAGGATTCAAATTTCTATTCTCCGGAAGAAGTGATTATCGCTTATAATGAGAAAGAATTGGATCTGCATGCTTTCATTAAAGTAAGAGTAAATGTGAAGCAAAACGATGGTTCCATCGTTAATAAATTAACTGAAACTACTGTTGGTAGGGTATTATTTAACCAATTGGTTCCTGAAGAAGTAGGTTATATCAATGAGTTATTAACTAAAAAATCGTTAAGAGATATTATCGGTGAAGTAGTTAAAATGACTGGTATGGCCCGTG
Organism: Pedobacter sp. GR22-10; assembly: GCF_026239715.1. NCBI lineage: Bacteria > Pseudomonadati > Bacteroidota > Sphingobacteriia > Sphingobacteriales > Sphingobacteriaceae > Pedobacter > Pedobacter sp. GR22-10. Next base: position 720,230 of record NZ_JAPIVR010000002.1, on the reverse strand, counting down.
CTTCTCAATTCCTTGATGACATCAAAGAATTAGGTTTCAAAATGGCTTTCCAGGGAGGTTTATCGTTCAACTTACAAGACGTAAACATTCCGGTTGAGAAACATACTTTGTTAGAACAGGCAGCTGCTGAAGTTGAAGAGGTAAGAAACAACTATAATATGGGTTTCATTACCAATAACGAACGTTACAACCAGATTATCGATATCTGGACCCGTATCAACAACAGGTTAACTACTTTTGTTATGACGCAGTTATCATCCGATAACCAAGGTTTTAACTCAGTTTACATGATGCTTGATTCAGGTGCACGTGGTTCGAAAGAGCAGATTCGTCAGCTTTGCGGCATGCGTGGTTTGATGGCGAAGCCTCAGAAATCAGGATCAGGTGGTGATATCATTGAAAACCCTATCTTATCAAACTTTAAAGAAGGCTTATCGGTATTAGAGTATTTTATCTCTACTCACGGTGCACGTAAAGGTTTGGCAGATACGGCATTAAAAACGGCAGATGCGGGTTACTTAACCCGTCGTTTACATGACGTTGCACAGGATATGATTGTGAATGATAACGATTGTGGTACTTTAAGGGGTATGTATACTACTGCTTTAAAAGATCAGGAAGATATCGTTGAGCCATTATACGACAGGATTTTAGGCCGTACTTCATTACATGATGTGTATAATCCTCTGGATAATACATTATTGGTAGGTGCGGGCGAAGATATAAACGAGGAAGTTGCTAAATTGATCGAAGAATCGCCTTTAGAAGGTATTGAGATTCGTTCAGTATTAACTTGCGAGGCAAAACGTGGTGTTTGTGCATTATGTTATGGTCGTAACCTGGCATCTGGTAAACGCGTTCAAAGAGGTGAGGCAGTTGGTGTAATTGCAGCACAATCAATCGGTGAGCCGGGTACACAGTTAACACTTCGTACTTTCCACGTGGGTGGTACTGCATCTAACATTGCGGCAGAATCAAACATCGTAGCTAAGTTTGATGGTGTGATCGAATTCGAAAATATCCGTACTGTTGATACACAAACAGAAGATGGTACAGTTCAGGTGGTATTGGGTCGTTCAGGTGAGTTCAAAATTGTTGAACCAGGAACCGGACGTATCATTGTAACCAATAACATTCCTTATGGTGCATTCTTATTCGTTAAAGAAGGAGATAAGTTATCAAAAGGCGACAAAATCTGTTCTTGGGATCCGTACAACGCGGTTATTCTTTCAGAATTTGCCGGTAAAGCACAATTTGATGCCATTATTGAAGGTGTTACCTTCCGTGAAGAATCAGATGAGCAAACTGGTCACCGTGAAAAAGTGATTATTGATACCCGTGATAAAACTAAAAACCCTTCTGTTCAGATTGTGGATAAGAAAGGTGAATTTATTAAAGGTTATAACATTCCGGTAGGTGCTCACGTTTCAGTTGATGAAGGTGAAAGCATCCAAACTGGTCAGATTATCGCGAAGATTCCTCGTGCTACTGGTAAAACCAGGGATATTACGGGTGGTTTGCCTCGTGTAACAGAGTTATTTGAAGCACGTAATCCTTCAAACCCAGCTGTAGTAACTGAGATTGATGGTGTGGTAACTTTAGGTGGCGTGAAACGTGGTAACCGTGAGATTACCATCGAATCTAAAGATGGTGAAGTTAAAAAATACCTGGTTCCATTGTCTAAACACATCCTTGTACAGGATAATGACTTTGTGAAAGCGGGTATGCCTTTATCTGATGGTTCAATTTCTCCAGCGGATATCTTATCTATTAAAGGTCCGGCAGCGGTTCAGGAATACTTAGTAAATGGTATTCAAGAGGTTTACCGTTTACAAGGGGTAAAAATTAATGATAAGCACTTCGAGGTAATTGTTCACCAGATGATGCAAAAAGTTCACATTGAAGATCCGGGTGATACGATTTTCTTAGAAAACAATGCCGTTGACCGTTGGGATTTTGCTGACGAAAACGATGCGATGTATGACAAGAAAGTTGTGGAAGATGCAGGTGATTCTAACGATTTCAAACCAGGTCAGATTGTTTCATTACGTAGATTAAGAGATGAAAATTCTCAATTGAAACGTAAGGATTTAAAACAAATCACGGTTAGAGATGCAAGACCAGCGACAGCAAGTTCTATCTTACAGGGTATTACAAGAGCTTCATTGGGTACTAAATCGTTCATTTCTGCGGCTTCGTTCCAGGAAACTACGAAAGTACTAAATGAGGCGGCGATTGCAGGTAAACGCGATAATATGTTAGGCTTGAAAGAAAATGTGATCGTTGGTCACTTAATCCCTTCAGGTACTGGTGTACGTGGTTACGAAAGAATCATCGTGGGTTCTCAGGAAGAATACGATAAATTATTGGCTTCGAAACAAGAAGAAGTAGAAGCTTAAAATTTAAATACTTTAAATCAAGTCCTCCACCAAAAGTGGGGGACTTTTTTGTTTGGAATAGATTTTTTGTTTTTATATCAAAATAAAATAATGAGCGTAACAGAAATTCAACTCTTTCAGCTTTTAAAAGCTAAGCTTGGAGAACAGGAAGCTGAACAGTTGGTTTCTTTTGTGAAGGAAGAAGTTAGATCTGAATTTGATAATAAGAGAGAAACCTTAGCTACTAAGGAAGATATCGCAAATACAAAAGAATATATTTTACAGGTAAAATCTGAGCTTTCAAAATTTATTTACTTGGTTGGACTTATTCAATTTTTAGCTATTGTTGGTGCTGTAATAGGTTTCATTAATTTTATGATGAAATAAATTATAAAAGAACTTATTTTTAATATTACATTTAATTCCGCTATCAAGTAGCGGAATTTTTTATTTTTGATCTATTATGGAAGAACAACAAAACGAAAACCAACTAAATATAGAGCTATCAGAAGAAATTGCAGAAGGTATTTTCTCTAATCTGGCTATCATCACACATTCTAATACCGAATTTGTACTGGATTTTATCCGGGTAATGCCGGGTATTCCCAAAGCGAAGGTGAAATCACGTATTATTTTAACACCTGAACATGCTAAAAGATTATTAAGTGCACTTGATGATAACATTCAAAAATTTGAAGCCATAAATGGCCGGATTAAAACACAGGAAGAGCCGCCATTTCCAATGGGCTTTGGCGGACCAACTGCGCAGGCTTAATATAATTTCTTATTCTAAATATTTGCTTGCTATGCCAGCATAATATATATTTGTGTATAACCATATATAAAAATGAAAAAAATTTTATTGAGCGTAGTACTTTCTGTCCCGCTGTGGGTGTTTGGACAGGGTTTCCAGGTTAACTTACAAGGGCAAAAGCAGATTGGTATGGCTGGTGCAGGATCTGCATTGGCTTTAGATGAAGCTTCAGTCTTTTATAATCCCGGGGCTGTTTCTTTTCTGGAAAAGAACTCTATTTCTGCCGGCGTAAATCCTTTGTTATTTAAATCGGCATTTAAACAAACAGGATCAAATATCACGGAAAACGTTAAAAATAAAATTGCCCCTCCCTTCGAAGCTTACGCTGTATGGGGTCCCAAGTCCAATAAATGGAAATTAGGATTGGGCGTTTATACACCTTTTGGTGGTTTGGTCGATTGGGGTAACGATTGGTCCGGAAGATATGCATTAACCTCTTTGAATTTAAAGGCCATATATTTCCAGCCGACATTAAGTGTAAAAATTACAGAAAATATTGGTATTGGAGCAGGGTTTGTTTATAACCATGGAGAGGTAAATCTGCAAAGGGCATTACCCGTAAATTATCCTGACGGAAGATCTGGTCATGCAACATTAGAAGGCACGGGTAGTGGTTATGGATGGAATGCAGGTTTATATATTAAAACGCAAAGTAACATTACCTTCGCTGTCGTTCATAAATCAAAGGTAATTACAAAGTTAGAAGGAGGATCTGCAACATTTGATGTGCCTGAATCATTAAGGGGCGCATTTCCCGCAGGGAATACTTTTAATGCTGAATTGCCATTACCTTCTACTACGTCTTTAGGTATAGGTGTGCCTTTATCAAAAAATACTGTTCTGGCCTTCGATGCTAGTTGGGTACAATGGCATATTTATCAGGATTTAACGTTTGATTATGCAATCAATACACCTCAGTTAACAGATAGACCTTCAGAAAGAAATTACCGTGACGGATCATCATTTAAATTGGGTATTAATCACCAGGCTTCAGAAAAACTGGCATTACGTGCAGGAGTGGGATATGCATTTTCTCCCGTTCAGGATGGTTATGTTACACCGGAAGCACCGGATGCTGACCGTTATATCTTAAGTGCGGGTTTGGGTTATGCACCAACAAGACATTTTGAACTGAATGCATCATTCTTTTTTGAAGACGTTAAATCACGTCAGCAAAAGAATAAAGAAACCGGATTAGATGGTACGTTCAAAACATTGGTTTATGCACCAGGTCTTTCATTAACTTATAAATGGTAGGAGATATCAACATGAAAAAAATTATATTCAATAGTCTTGTTGCTGCTACCATATTGTTCGCAGCATCTTGTAAGCCTGAAATTGAAACACCAGCTGCAACAACAGCAGGTACAGCTAATTTTAGCAAGTATATTGCCATAGGTAATTCTTTAACCTCTGGCTATGCTGATGGTGGTTTGTATTTAGAAGGCCAGAAAGTAGCTTACCCAAATTTATTGGCAGCCCAAATGGCTACCGTTGGGGGTGGAAGCTTTACTTCTCCATTTTTTAGTGATAGTCAACCTAATGGCTCTGGTTATGCAAGTTTAACGGCACTAACCAATGGTAGTCCGACCATTAGCCAGGTTACTACTGGTACAGCTTATGTAGGGGCTGGCAAACTGGCTAAATACTCAGGAGAAATTCAAAATTTAGGTATTCCAGGAATGCGTTTGGATTTAGCTTTTGATCCGACATTTACCTTTAGTGCGGCAAATATGTTTTTTGAGCGTTTGCTTACGGATGCCCAGGTGGGTAAAGTAAATTATGCAGCTTATATTCAGGGCAGAAATCATACTTTTTTCTCTTTATGGTTGGGTAATAATGATGTGTTGGGTTATGCGCTGAATGGTGGTGTTACTACAGACGCGACAACTGTGCTTACTGAAAAAGCAACTTTCTCTTTCTTGTATACCAATATGCTTAATATTTTAACTGCTGGCGGACAAAAAGGTGTAGTGGCAACCATTCCGGATGTTACGGCTGTACCTTATTTTAATACGGTAACGCCTGCGGCTTTATTAGCTGCTGCCAAAGCCATTAATCCTGCCGCTACAGCAATATATATTCGAACAGGTACTGGTGCGGTGAGGGTTGCAAGCAGTGAAGATTTAATCAGATTGCCTTTTCAAACTGCCGGATTGTTAGGTACCGGAAGTATACCCTATGGCTTACATCCATTAAATCCTATAGCTAATAATTGGGTGTTAGACAAAGATGAAGTGGCAAAGGTTAAAGATTATGTCAATAGCTATAACAGTACTATTAAATCACTGGCCAATAACAAAGGCTTAGCCATTGCCGATACCTATACTTATTTCAATACGGTGAAAGCAGGGATTAATGTTCAAGGGATTAATATCAATGCTGCATTTATTACCGGAGGTGCTTTTTCTTTAGACGGTATCCATTTAACACCACGTGGAAATGCTGTCATTGCCAATGTATTTGTTGATGCCATTAATGCAAAATATGGTTCAACCATTCCAAACATTGATATTACTAAATACAGAGGTGTGAAATTTCCTGATTCAAAATAAGGTTACATCCATATATTTTAAAGGGGTTTGCCATTTAGCAAATCCCTTTTTTATTTCATCACACTTTCAATATATTTAATGACCACTTGCTGTTGGTTTGGCTCAAACCACCTGATTTCCTCATCCCGCCTGAACCAGGTAAGCTGTCGTTTGGCAAACCTGCGTGTATTTTGTTTAATATTTGAAACCGCTTCTTCAATTGACAGCTTTTGATCTAAATAATCAAATATTTCACTATAACCCACTGTGTTTAGTGCATTATAAGATCTAAATTCAGTTAATGATTTCACTTCTTCTACCAGTCCATCATGCATCATCTTATCCACTCTGCTATTAATTCGATTGTATAAGGTTGCCCGCTCTATATTTAAACCTATTTTGATGATGTTAAAAGGCCGTTCTTTCTTTGTGGCAGATAACATGGATGAAAGTTTTTGTCCTGTTGATAAAAAGACTTCCAGTCCGCGGATCATTCTTTGGGGGTTTTGCTGATCTACTTTGGCGTAATATTCAGGATCATGTTTTGCGAGTTGCTCCCGGATAGGGGAAATCCCCTCTGTTTTGAAAAGATTGTTAAGTTGATCTCTGACAGCCAGATCTATTTCCGGCATTTCATCCAGACCATTAATTAACGCATTTACATATAATCCCGATCCACCCACCATAATGGCTAAATCATGCGTTTTAAAAATTTCATCCAGCACTTTTAAACCCTCGATTTCAAAATCTCCTGTACTAAATAATTGATTAACAGAATGGGAATTTATGAAGTGATGTTTTGCAGCTGCCAGTTCAGTTTGAGTAGGCTTAGCGGTACCTATTTCCATTTCTTTATAAAACTGTCGCGAATCTGCAGAAATAATTTCTGTTTGAAAATGATTAGCCAGTTCAATAGCCAGTGCAGTTTTGCCAATAGCAGTTGGCCCTACAATGGAAATTAATGTTTTTAAATTAGACATGAGGAGCTTGTATAAAATAAAAGCTGCCAATTTTAATGTTTGACAGCTTTTATAATTGCATATAAGTTGGTATTAATTAATAATCATCTTTGGTATCGTCTTCAAAATGATCATTATCTGAAAATTCATCTCCAAATTCATCATCTTCAGATTCTTCATCATCGTCTCGTTCTTTCTCATTGATACCCATTTCACCCATCGCTTCGAGTTCATCTGTATCTTCAGGAACAAAGTTTAATTCATTTAAAAAATCGAACTCACCTACAGCTGTAGCCGAATTTTCGGCATCATCAACACTCACTGCATTTTTTTCAAATATTTTCGGTGCCTCGCCTGAACTCTTGGCTAAAAATGGATATTCTATATTTGGATCAGCATCCAGAACGATTTTAACCAGTTCCACATGAAAATCAAAGGGGCGTTCAAAATTATAAATGTAATAGAATTTCTGATGCGGATCTTCTATAAAGCCACTTAGTTTAGAGTTTTCCATCAACACCACACGATCCTTTTTTCTCTCATTGGGTAAGTAGGCAATTTCGTCACCTTTTAACCAGTTATCTGTACTGACATAAAATGAAGAAGGTTTTTCAGCATTGTATCCTGTAGATTTATGGATAGCCTTGTGCAGGTCTTCAAATGTTTGGTTTGATTTAATGTCGATCTCTCTCACCACATCATCAAAATCTTCGAAAGTAATTCTAAACTTATAAATAGCCATTATTGTATTTTGGAAACCGTAAAAATAAAATTAATTATATTAACGACAAATATCATCTCTTCTCAGCAGCACCTCAAAGATGGTATTTGGTCAATTAAATTATTTAAGAACAGGATTTAATCCCATTTGTTTTGCCTGATTCAGCATAAAATCAAATGCTTCCTGGTAGTCATTTTTAATCTCTCCTTCCAGAATAGCTTCGCGAATGGCATTTTTAATCAAGCCCACTTCTTTGCCGGCATCAAGTCCAAAAGTAACCATAATATCGTTTCCGGTGATAGGAGGCTGCCAATTCCGGATTTTATCGCGCTCTTCTACATCTTTAAGCTTTTGTTTAACTAACTCAAAGTTGTTCCTGTATTTGGTTTTTTTGTATTCATTTTTGGTTGTAACATCGGCATTACAGAGCAGCATTAAGCTTTCTATTTCTTCGCCGGCATCAAACAAGAGTCTTCTTACCGCAGAATCTGTAACCGTTTCCTGTGCCAGCACAATTGGCCTTAGGTGTAACTGAACGAGTTTCTGAACGAATTTCATTTTTTCATTCAGCGGAAGTTTTAGTTGCGCAAAGATTTTCGGAACCATTCTGGCACCTTTATCTTCGTGCCCGTGAAAGGTCCAGCCATGGCCTTCCTCAAAACGTTTGGTTGCCGGTTTGGCAATGTCGTGAAGAATAGCGGCCCAGCGTAACCATAAATCATCGGTATACATACAGATATTATCCAATACTTCTAAGGTATGGTAAAAATTATCCTTATGACCTTTGCCTTTGATGATTTCGACGCCGTACAGCTGTGCCATCTGCGGAAAAATGATTTGTAGCAGGCCGGTATCAAAAAGATGTTTAAACCCGATGGATGGTTTGGCGGATAAAATAATTTTATTCAGCTCATCGGTGATCCGTTCTTTGGATACGATGGCAATCCGTTCTTTTTGTGTTTTGATGGCATTTAATGCCGCCGGATCTATTTTGAAATCAAGCTGTGAAGCGAAACGAATTGCCCTCATCATCCTCAAGGGATCATCAGAAAAAGTAATTTCAGGATCAAGCGGTGTGCGGATGAATTTACTTCTTAAATCTGTTAAGCCGTCAAAGGGATCCAGTAATTGGCCAAAATGAGCAGCATTGAGGTTAATGGCCAATGCGTTAATGGTGAAGTCACGACGCAGCTGGTCATCTTCCAGCGTTCCATCTTCCACTATTGGTTTCCGTGATTCTGACCTGTAAGATTCTTTCCGCGCACCCACAAATTCAACTTCTAAATCCTGGAACTTAATATTGGCTGTACCGAAATTTTTAAAAACAGCTACTTTGGTGTTCAATTTTTTAGCTACTGCCTCTGCATAGGTTATTCCGCTGCCTACCACTACAACATCAATATCTTTGGATGGGCGGTTCAGAAAAAGATCACGAACAAAACCTCCAATGACATAAGCTTCAATATGGTATTGATCGGCTATAGCTGAAAGGGTTTTAAATATTGGATTTTGTAAGTGTTGTTGCATGGATATTTATAGTAGCTGTTAAAAGCATTTGTTTGTTATGAAACAAATCTTTAAAACCAGGATAAAAAAAACAAAAGTAATAAAATTACTTACGAATAAATTCAAATTGCCCGCCAGCTGAAAGTTTCATGATGGTAGATGGCTTCTTGTGACTTCTGTTTTCCTGTTCGAAATCGACGACGTAATCTACTGCTGCTAAAATTTCAGGATCAATGTCGTCGAAATATTTTGGTGAGGGTTTTCCGCTTAAATTGGCAGAGGTGGAAACAATGGGCTTACGGAAACGCTGGAGCAATGGTGTACAGAAATCGTGTTTCACTATACGGATACCCACACTGCCATCGTCATTGATGACATTGGCAGCTAAATTCTTTGCGTCAGAGAAAATAATGGTAAGCGGATTTTCAGCGTATTCCATCAAATCATACGCCACATCCGGAATTTCCTTCACATAACTTTGAATTTTACTGTCCACATCGAGCAATACAATCAGGCTTTTTTCTGCCGGGCGGTTTTTAATTTTAAGTAATTTATCTACAGCTTCCTGATTAGTTGCATCGCAGCCTAAACCCCAGATGGTATCTGTAGGATAAAGGATTACCCCACCATTTTTCAGCACTTCCAACGCTTTATTAATTTCCTCTCTTAGCATATACAAAGGTAATTTTTTAGTTGAAATGTTAAATATTGATCAATCGTTAATTATTTAACATTTGCCTTAAAACTTTCTGTTTTATCACACGTTCTATCCAAACAATCTAATTGTAAAATTATACCTGTTTTAAAGAAATTAACATTAAATTTTATTATTTTTAATATCGGTTATTTAAATGAAACAACACAAATGAAAACAATTAAAAATGTATTAATGCTGTTTACTGTCGTAATCGCATTAGCCGGATGCTCGAGTCTCCGTACTGCATCTGATTATGATAAGAATGCTGACTTCAATCGTTATAAAACGTATAACTTTTATGATAAGGGAATCGCAAGAGTGAAATTAAATAATCTGGATAAAAGGCGCCTGATGGCTGCTGTAGAAACCGAGATGAATGCCAAAGGGTTTACAAAATCTGACCGCCCTGATATGCTGGTGAATTTAGTGGTTGTTGCCAGAGAAAAAACCGACGTTTATGGTCCTGCCTATTACGGTGGCTGGGGTTGGGGCGGCGGCTGGGGCTGGCGTGGTGGTTGGGGTTCTCCTTTCTGGGGTGGTGGCAACTATGTTAACCAATACATTGAAGGTACCATTATCATCGATTTCTTAGATCCGGCTAAAAAAGAGTTATTCTGGCATGGAAGAGGAAGCGGGTTTAATTTAGATAACTTAAAGAAAAGAGAAGAACGCCTGTATACAGGGGTTAAAGAAATTTTAGCGCAATATCCACCAAATGCATTGGCGGCTAAGTAGTGGAAGGGCTTAACAAATTGATATAGCAATCCATTAATTGCTGCGTAACATTAGGGCTGTTGAATTTTTGAACAAATTCCAGCCCTTTTTCTTTCATCTCTTTTTGTAGTGCAGGATTACCCAATACATGGTTAATTGCAGTGCTTAAGTCATTCACATTTGTTGGATCGACGTAAATGCTGTCAGGGCCACCGGCTTCTTCCAAACAGGAACCTGTAGCGGCAATAACCGGCACACCTGAATATAAGGCTTCGATAATCGGAATGCCGAAACCTTCATAAAAGGACGGATAAACAAATAAATCTGCCAGTTGGTAAATACCCGGTAAATCTGCAAAAGGAATGTTCTGGAGAAAAATGACTCTTTTGTTCAGGCCGAGTTTTTCAATTTCCTTTTTAACGGTTTTGAAATAGCCTGTCTTTTTTCCAATTACAACCAGCTTATAATCTTCATCCACATTTTTTAATGCCTGAACGATTAGGTTAAGGTTTTTACGTTCCTCAATTGTTCCTACATTTAAAACGAATTTTTCAGGAAGTTTATACTTTAAACTAATTCTTTTCAGTGTTGAATCATCAAATGGGTATTTGAATATATCATCGCAGCTCTGATAAATTACCTCAATTTTATCTGGGTTGATGCTGTAAAATTCAATGATGTCGGCCTTTGTTTTCTCACTGATGGCGATGATCTGATCTGCCCTTTTGCAAGCAGATTTACTTTTCCATTTGTAGAGTTTACGGTCGATAAACTGATAGTATTGCGGGAAACGGAGGAAAATTAAATCATGAATGGTAACAACGGATTTAATCCGGGTATGCTGAATGGCGAAAGGTATTTCGTGACTTAAACCATGAAACAATTGTACCTGATCGCGGGCAAGGTCTTTAACAATATTCAGACTTCTCCACAGAAAACCACCATCTTGAGGTAGTTTTAGACTAATGTTTTCTTTTTCGAAGAAGGTATCAATTTGACCGGCACTTTTTACTTTAGGGGAATAAACCAAATATTGATGCTCAGGATACTGGCGGGCAAGAGATTCAATTAAAGAACGGCTGTAATTACCCAGTCCGGTTAAATTAGTTGCGGCACGTTTACCATCGAAACCGATTTTCATAAGGGTGAAAGGTTTAAGGTAGAAGGCTTAAGGCTTTGGGTGTTGCCTTACACCCTAAACCCCATACCTTAAACCATTTTATACTGCTACATTATTTTCTCTCAACGCATCGTTAAGTGAGGTTTTCTTATCTGTACTTTCTTTACGTTTACCAATGATTAAAGCACAAGGAACCTGGTATTCGCCTGAAGGGAATTTCTTCGTATAACTACCTGGAATCACGACAGAACGTGCTGGTACCACACCTTTATATTCAACCGGCGTTGGACCAGTTACATCTATAATTTTAGTAGATGCGGTTAATACTACGTTAGCACCCAATACTGCCTCGCGCTCTACCTTAACACCTTCAACAACAATAGCTCTTGAACCTAAAAATGCATCATCTTCGATAATCACTGGCGCAGCCTGAACAGGTTCTAAAACACCGCCAATACCTACACCACCACTTAAGTGAACACGTTTGCCAATTTGTGCACATGAGCCTACCGTAGCCCAGGTATCAACCATTGTACCCTCGTCTACATAAGCGCCAATATTAATGTAAGATGGCATCATAATCACACCTTTTGCTAAATACGAACCGTAACGGGCACTGGCCATTGGCACCACACGTACACCGGTTGCTTTATAATCGGTTTTTAAATCCATTTTATCGTGGTATACAAAAGGACCGCTCTTAATTTCCTTCATCTCACGAATCGGGAAGTATAGAATTACAGCTTTCTTTACCCACTCATTAATGCCCCATGAATTTAGAACTGGTTCAGCGACACGAATTTCACCTTTATCCAAACCCTGAATAATGGTTTCGATCGCTTCGCAATAATTGCTATATTTTAAAAGGGTTCTATCTTCCCAGGCGGCTTCAATTAATTTCTTTAAATCTGAATACATGATGTTTTTAAATTTTACGCAAAATAAATCAATTTTTGCTTATTAAAGGGCTAATTGTTTAAATTGTTTGTTCCTTGTTAAGGTGAAATATTGTTAAATTGTCAGATTGTTGGAATTGCTGCCCAGGGAAAAAGATTTTAGAGGTTGTTAGCGTTAAGGATTTAACAATAAAGCAATTTAACAATTTTACCGTATTTTTGAATTTTATGGGAGAGACAGAGAAACTTAGAATTGATAAATATTTATGGGCGATCAGGTTGTTCAAAACCCGAAGTCTGGCTACAGATGCCTGTAAGGCGGGGCGCGTAAAACTGAAAGGGCAAAATATCAAGCCATCAGCGATTGTTAAAATCGGCGATGTTTATCAGGTATCAAAAGGAATAGAAAAAAAAGTAATTGAGGTGGTAGACTTTTCTTATAACAGAACAGATTCTCCGACAGCTTTAACCAAGTACAAAGATTTAACTCCGGTTGAAGAAACCCATGCTTTTAAATCTGCTTTTCATGCGCCTAGCTTAAAGCGTGATCGTGGTGCGGGCCGTCCGACAAAAAAGGATAGGCGTGAGACCGATGGTCTGATCAGCGGAATGTTTGAAGAAGAAGATTAGTTAGCCATCAGTCTGGAGTCCGAAGTTCATAGGCATGAGACTAGGAAAATCAATTCCCTTTTGTGATTTTGAAATTGCTGGTTGGCTCATGACTTAAAGTTATAGACTGAAGATTAAAATAACGCATGCGATAACTCATCATGGCAGTTTTGCCCAGTTTCTCGATCAGTTTATAATTTGCAACTGCTCCAACTGCGGCACCAATAAAGGGTAACATCTGCGCCAGTTTCGCCAGATCAATATAGTCACGATATTGCTGTTGGAAGGTAAGCCAGTCAAATTCATCGATATTTGCGGGTAATTGATGCGCTTTATCGTCCCAGTCCTGCATTTTCAAAAATATGTTCTTACTTTCTTCCTTACTGGAAAAAGCCAGTTGAAAGACGTGCAGAATGTACAGTCGTTCACGGTAATCTTTCACATCGTAGCCATACAAGGCAGCAATATCAAAAAGCATTTTCATTTTAATGCCCAATAGCAAAGGGAAATCAGCCAGACTCATTAAAAAGCCACCTGCACCGGTAATGCCACCTTCGGCAGCACCGGTTTTTTTGTAGGTGTCTATTTTCTGATTAATTAAGGCCTCACGGTGCATCAGTGTTAAATCGGTAACAGGCTTTGCGGTCGTAAAAGTTGATCCAAAAAGCACCGCCTTCACCATCTGTTTTATAGCCGTGGTAATGGCATTATGAATTTTATCCGGAATATAACTGTTGATCCTCTTCTGAACGGTATCCGTAACTTTATTCAAAAATGAAGATTTCTGTAAAGTTTTAAATTTCCAAAAATCCAGTTCACTGGTTATCTTTTGTTCGTAAGTCATGGGCTATATTTAATATTCAGACATTAACTGGCGCGAATTGTTTCTGTATCAGGTTAATATTTGATGCTCAAAGGGGAAGTTTCCCAAAGTTTAAATGCCTGTAAAGCTTCGTTGCGCATCATTTGAACCAATGGTAATGATCTTTTTTTCATTGGCTTATCCAGTTCTTCGTAGATAAATTTGTCGCTAAAACCGATATTTTCTGCGTCAGTTTTGGTATTGGCATAATAAATAGTGTCAATTTTTGCCCAGTAAATGGCACCTAGACACATGGGGCAAGGTTCGCAACTGGTATAAATGACACAGCCATCCAAATCAAAAGTATTGAGTTGAGCGCAAGCCAAACGAATGGCAGAAACCTCGGCATGTGCAGTCGGATCATTGGTTGACGTCACTTTATTGGCTGAGCCTGCAATAAATTTTCCGTCTTTTACAATAACTGCACCAAACGGTCCGCCAATATTTTCTGTTACATTTTGAACAGATAACGCAATGGCCATCTTCATAAATTCTTCGTGTTTTTGATTCTCCATATTAAATGATGACACAAAAAAAATGCCCCGATTACCCGGAGCATTTTTTATTAGATATATTAGTAATTATTTTTTAGTGTATTCGGCATTCAATCCTTTAATTACATCAGAAGTAATATCAAGAGATTCATCTGCAAAAAGAATTGCACTGTTACCTTTGGAGTAAGTTAACACCATTTTATAACCTTTTTCTTTCGAGTAGGTTTTTAAGTAACCTGCTACTTTATCATAAAGTTTTTCAGTTTCTACAGCCTGCTCATTTTGTAAAGCACCGCCAGCATTTTGCTGATAAGCCTGTAACTCCTGACCTTTTCTGCCTAAACGCTCCTCAGTAGTTTTGCGCTGATCAGCTGAAAGTGTACCTGCAGACTGTTGGTATTGCGTTACTTCACGTTGGTATGCTTGTTGTTTTGATTGCAGGTCTGACTGCGCATCTTTGGTTTTTTTCTCAAATTTATTTTTAAGGTCTTTATAATATTCGTACTTGGTTAATAAAGAATCCTGGTTAACAAATACTATTTTTTCGTTAACAGAAACTGCTGCAGTAGTGCTATCTGTCTTTTTAGTTTCAGTGGTTTTAGTGTCTTTGTTTTGGCATGCAGAAAATGCTGTGATTAAAGCAGCTGTAGCAAATAAACCAAAGGTTTTAAAGGTTTTTCTTTCCATTATTGTTTAATAAATTTTAACAAACTTATAGAAATTAGTTTTTAAATGCAATTAAGAGTTATGTATAGGACCAGCCGAATTAAATTAATGGCTAAAGATGATTTGGAAAGCAGGTATGTTTTTCCTGTTTCCGCTAATTGCTTTATGTTGCTTATCAACTTTAAAAGGCAGGAGTGCGAGTTCGCTTTTACCGCATTTAGGTGCTTGGTTGAAGCTAAAATTACCGGGCGTATGGCGGCTAAAATTATTTTTTAATGAGAGCTGAAATTTGAGGCGGAATTAAAGCATAGGTTAGTGCTTAAAAATCTGTTAACGGCTAGTGATAAGTAGGTTAAAGAAAATATTTATGATGTTGCACATTTGGATTTATGGATATATTCTTAGCTTTACTTTAAATAAAAAACAATGAAAACATTCTTCACCTTTTTGATTGCCCTGGGAATGGGCATCTCTGTGCAGGCACAAACCTATAAGGCTGTAACCAGTAAAAACAAAACCTATTTGGCTACCGTAAAAGGATTAACTTATACTTATAAGAATGGGGTAGTCACTTTAAAAAATAACGGTCAGTATGATTTAGGTACGGTTAGTATTACTGCTACATCCAAGACAGATCCAAACCTGTTTGGAATTGCCCTATTTGAAGATGGACTTGATAAGGGGTCGGAAGTAAAGTCAGAAGTTTATTTCACCACAGTTAAAGGCGTCAAAACCATCGAAATTCCGTTAAATAAAATTGATCAGAAAAATTTGGTTTTCACCTTTGACAAAGCAACAAGGGCGCAACGCTAATTTGGTTAACACGCAATTTTATAAATCTTTCCATATTACAAAGCTGAGTATACCGTATGAAAACAACATTTAACCTGGATACCATCATATTCTATGTACAGGATGTAGAAAATTTAAAGACCTTTTATTCTGCTATTTTTGGTTTTGAAGTGGTAGAAGCATTCGAATCTACCTGGGCACTGCTTTCTGCTGGAGATGGTAAAATAGGTCTTCATCAAATCGGAGCAGATTACCTGGATAAAAGTAAAGGCGCATTTAAGTTTGACAGCAATACAAAAATTGTTTTTAACATTGATCAGGATATTCATGCACTCCGAACTCATTTGATGGATCAGGGTGTGGAGATGAGGGAGGTTAAAACTTTTGATGCTTATGATTATTGGTTATGTGACGGGGTAGATCCGGAAGGAAATGTTTTCCAGTTGAAACAGCAGAAATAATCTGCCACGATGCTCATCTTCATCATCTGTAGGGGATATATGGGTTCATATAACCTTTTTTAACTGTGGGTACATTTATCCACATATTAGTTTAAATGCCAAATATTCCGTATTTTTGATACTTATAGTTTTTAAATAAAATATGAGCGAAGAACAGGATTTAAAGTCAAATTATTCGGCAGATAATATACAGGTTTTAGAAGGTTTGGAAGCGGTGCGGAAGCGCCCTTCGATGTATATAGGTGATACGGGTGTGAAGGGTTTACACCACTTGGTTTACGAGGTTGTGGATAACTCTATTGATGAGGCTTTAGCCGGTCATGCAGATACAATCGACGTTAGAATTTTAGAAGGAAATGCCATCCGGGTTGAAGATAACGGTCGTGGTATTCCTACAGGAATTAATACAAAAGAAAATAAATCGGCGTTGGAAATCGTAATGACGGTTTTGCATGCGGGTGGTAAATTTGATAAAGATACCTACAAAGTTTCCGGTGGTTTACACGGTGTGGGGGTAAGTTGTGTGAATGCATTATCTACCGACTTAAAAGCCGAAGTACACCGTGAAGGTAAAATCTGGATGCAGGAATATAAAATTGGTGTTCCGCAGTATGACGTTAAAGAAGTTGGAACAACTGATAAACGGGGTACGATTGTAACTTTTAGTCCGGATCCAACTATTTTTACCCAGACAACTGAATACAAATACGATACTTTAGCCAGTCGTTTACGCGAGCTGGCATTTTTAAATAAAGGAATAAAATTAACCTTAACGGATGAGCGTGAAGCTTTGGAAGACGGCACATTCTTATCAGAAGTTTTTCAATCTGAAGGAGGTTTAAAAGAATTTGTTTCCTTTTTAGATGGAACAAGAGCTTCATTCTTACCGGAACCGATTTATATCGATGGCATTAAAAACGGGGTTCCGGTTGAACTGGCTTTCCAGTACAACGACAGTTATTCAGAAAATGTGCACTCTTATGTAAACAACATTAATACACATGAGGGTGGAACACATATTGCTGGTTTCCGGAGGGGTTTAACCCGTACTTTAAAAAGTTATGCAGATAAATCAGGTTTGTTAAAGAACCTGAAAATGGAAATTACCGGCGATGACTTTAGAGAAGGGTTAACAGCTGTCGTTTCTGTAAAAGTG
This sequence comes from Pedobacter sp. GR22-10, assembly GCF_026239715.1. Lineage (NCBI taxonomy): Bacteria > Pseudomonadati > Bacteroidota > Sphingobacteriia > Sphingobacteriales > Sphingobacteriaceae > Pedobacter > Pedobacter sp. GR22-10. The sequence continues at coordinate 702,851 of NZ_JAPIVR010000002.1, read as the reverse complement.
CAGGAGCCGCAGTTTGAAGGGCAAACTAAAACCAAACTGGGTAACAGTGAGGTGATGGGTGCTGTAGATATTGCTGTTGGTGAGGCATTGGGTGCTTATCTGGAAGAAAATCCGAAGGAAGCTAAAATGATTGTTAACAAGGTGATTTTAGCGGCAACGGCTCGTGCTGCGGCACGTAAAGCCCGCGAGATGGTTCAGCGTAAGAGCGTAATGGGTGGTTCTGGCTTGCCAGGTAAACTTGCCGATTGCTCTGACAGTGATCCTGTAAAATGTGAAATTTACCTGGTAGAGGGTGACTCTGCGGGTGGTACCGCTAAACAAGGCAGAGATAGAAACATTCAGGCCATTTTACCGCTAAAGGGTAAAATTTTGAACGTAGAGAAGGCTATGGAGCACAAAATCTACGAAAACGATGAGATTAAGAATATGTTCACGGCCATTGGTGTGAGCATTGGTACGCCAGAAGATGATAAGGCTTTGAACTTAACGAAACTGCGTTACCATAAAATCGTGATCATGACGGATGCGGATATCGACGGATCACACATCACCACCCTGATTTTAACATTCTTCTACCGTTATATGAGGGCCTTAATTGAAGCCGGTTATGTTTATATTGCATCACCACCGCTTTATCAGGTTAAAAAAGGTAAAGAATTTGAATATTGCTGGAATGACATACAACGTGATGCGGCTGTACAGCGTTTAAAAGGTGCAGGTAAAGAAGATAGTGTGCACATTCAACGCTATAAAGGTTTGGGTGAAATGAATGCCGAACAACTTTGGGATACCACTTTGAATCCGGCTACGCGTACTTTGTTGCAGGCCACCATTGAAAGTGCTGCAGAGTGTGATCATACTTTCTCTATGTTGATGGGCGATGAAGTGGCCCCACGCAGAGAATTTATTGAGCGCAATGCAAAATATGCAAAGATTGACGCTTAACAAGAGCTGAAAGCTTAGACATAAAACTGATAAAACCCTCTTCAAGTTAAAACTTGGAGAGGGTTTTTTATTTATCAGGCGCTATTAAAATAAATTGGCAACGATAAATGCAAGAACTAAATTGATTTCCAATCTGTTCCCTGCATAGCGGTAAGAAACGTTGTTCTCGGCTCTAAATTTAAATAGGGATAAGTAACCTTCGAGAGGTATAAGCCGGTGGGATGTGCCGGATTTAATGTTTTAGGTGTTTCCAGGTTGATTAAAAGACTTTCGAATTCATCCAGACTCAATTCACCTTTGCCAATTCGGAGTAATTTACCCATCAAGATTCTAATCATTTTGCTCAGGAAACGGTTGCTTGCAATATGAAACCGAATACGATCGCCCTTTGCGTTCATGAATAAATCTGCCTCCATCACGTTGCAAATGGTATGTTCGTATTTATTCGGCTGGGTACAAAAAGCCCGGTAATCCTTATAAATTGGTAATAAACTAACCGCCTTTTTCATGCTGAGCACGTCTAGGTTTGATTCTAAATAGAGAGAACTCTGATTAGCCAGGAAAGGATCTTTGTACGTGTGGATAAAATAATCATATCTACGCTGAACGGCATCAAAACGGGCATGCGGCAAACCTTCCATTTTAAAAATATCAAAAATGGCAATGTTTTGTGGTAAGGCTTTGTTCAGCCGATAGGCCAGATCAAATTCAAATTCCTGTTGAATATCTGCATGAAAGAAAAACTGACTGGCATGTACATGGGCATCCGTTCTTCCACAACCAATTATGGCGATAGGGGTTTTGAAAATTTTCAGCAGTGCCTTTTCAATTACCTCTTGTACACTAATGGCACCCGGCTGTTTTTGCCATCCATTATAGTGTTGTCCCTGGTAGGCAATATGGAAGAAATATCTCATTTTTACATTGCAATTTTAATCAAATTTTATCAGAGCAGATATTAAAATCCTAATTTTGCAATTCACATTAAGTTATGAATGTTATAAAATGCCCTTGCAGTAGTGGCCTGGATTACAAAAACTGTTGTCAGCCTTATCATCTCAGGGCTGCTACGGTACCCACCGTAGCGGCTTTAATGCGTTCGAGATATGCTGCTTTTGTATTGGCTGATGCAGATTATCTTTTTGAAACGACACACTTCAGTAAACGTAAAGGGAATTCAAGAGATTCCTATCTGAAAAGTGCAAAAAATACCAAATGGGTGAAACTGGAAATTATTGCAGCTGATTCTACTACTGTAGAATTTAAAGCTTTCTATCTCAATAAAAGGTTTCAAACAGCCGTGCTTCATGAAAAATCAAGCTTCAAATTAGAAGATGGGAAATGGTATTATGTTGATGGAATTTTCTATTAAATAGATCTTTCAGTTATTTTTCTCCTAATGTCCATTGAATAGCCTGCGATTTGGTTGCTTTAAAAATGCTATCATGCTGTTCATCGGGTTCATCAGCATAATGCCATTTCAGGTGCCTGTAATTTTTAGCCTTTAACAAAGCCGCCAACTTTCGCGTATTTTCAGCAATGCCTTTCGTGCCTGAGCCTGCAAACCATAACCTTTTTTCAGGCCGTGTTAATTTGCTTAAACGACTGTCTGCCATCCTGATCAGGTATTGGTTATTCCACCAGAATGAAGGATCAAAGGCAATATAGTTATCAAACATTTCAGGTTTAAGCATTAATGTTTCCATCACAAATAAGCCGGCAAGCGATTCGCCCATTATTCCTCTTTTGCGGGATATGCGATATCGTTTAGCGATTTCAGGAAAAAGCTCATCCTGAATAAAGGCCCTGAATTTTTCAGCACCACCTACGACAGGTGCAATCGTTTTATCTTCTGCAACCTCTGTAAAACCGGTCAGGTCTCTTCTTCTCTGTGTGTTTTCAATCCCAACAAGAATAGTTGGGGGTATACTTTTGGCTTTGATCAGTTTGGCAAATGTTTCCGCTATATGCAGAAAATCTTCCTTTATACCACCGTCTGCCATGTACATTACCGGGAGGGAATCCTTTTTTTTAGTATAGCTTTCAGGAACCCAAACATTAATGGTTCTGGTTTCTCCCATCTTCTCTGTTGTTATGGTGAAAGTATCATGGATGGGAACGGAGTCTCGGAGCAACGAAGCTTTTACATGGCTGATCGGTAAAATGATGATCAGAAAGGTGTAGTAGAAAAATTTCATCTTTATTGATAAGCGTAATGCTGAATATTTAAGCGTCTATATCTAAAGTAATTTCAATTTTTCCGGTAGCTGTTTTGTAAACGTCTAAAGCCACCAGATCTACATTATGGCCCTTGAAAGATTCATTTTCCTGATCTGAAAGTTCCAGAAACTTCTCTCGGATTTCGATTAACAATAATTTTCTGGAAAAACCGATGGATGAGTATAAATGAAAAGTCTCAGGATGTTGAAGCGGATAATCTATAGAAATTGCAATATCATGTTCAGGAATTACAATTTCATCCGCATCTGCCAGGTTCAGAATCTCCTCATTTGCACGCAATATATTCACCCATGGAACAATGCCACCATCTAGGCTTTTCGTATCTGTAACATTGAAAGTGATAATATTCACCAGGTTTCCAGGTGTTGGATGATCATTAAATTCAGGATTCATATCTATAATTTCTTTGCTTCATTCCAATAAATGTCCATCTCAGCAAGTGTCATTTCGGCCAAAGCTTTACCATTTTCTTTGGCTTTATTTTCCAGATACTGAAAGCGTTTAATGAATTTTTTATTGGTTTTCTCCAGGGCATTTTCCGGATTGATGTTTATAAACCGGGCATAATTAATGAGGGAAAAAAGTACATCACCAAATTCTGATTCAGCTTTTTCAATATCTATTGCCGTGTGATCGGTTACATTAAATTCTGCCTTAAATTCCTGAAGTTCTTCTTCAACTTTTTCCCATACCTGGTTTTTATCTTCCCAGTCAAAACCTACTCCGCGTGCTTTTTCCTGAATACGTGAAGCTTTTACCAAAGCAGGGAGTGAAGCCGGAACCCCAGCGAGGACAGATTTATTTCCCTCTTTCAGCTTAATTTGTTCCCAATTGCGTTTTACATCTTCTTCATTCTGTACCTCAACATCACCATAAATATGTGGATGGCGATTCACCAATTTATCACAAACCCCATTTAAAACGTCAGTAATGTTAAAGGCACCGGTTTCTGATGCAATACGTGAATAAAAAACCAGGTGCATCATCACATCACCCAGCTCTTTTTTAATTTCATCCAGGTCACCTTCTAAAATGGCATCACTTAATTCATAGGTTTCTTCTATTGTTAAATGACGTAAGGTTTCCATGGTCTGTTTCTTATCCCAGGGGCATTGTGTACGCAGTGTATCCAGTACGGTAAGTAATCTGTCGAAGGCATCGGCCGGTGTATTAGCCGCTGCAGGAATGGGATGATTTGGCATATTGGTTTTTATCTGATGCTAAAGTACCAAACCCAGGCGATTAAGAAAAATTGAAATGGAATTCTAAACCATAAATATTTAATCCCTGGGCCAGGCTTAAATAAATTTTCATAATTAATCCGGTTTTTAGCTGCATAAATATTGGCTGGCAGAATGGTGAACAAAAATATAACTAGTACGATGCCTGTGTAATAGCGGGTACTTTCTACACTTAAACCAATGGCAAATAAAATTTCCAGCACGCCTGTAAATATCACGATTTCTACTTTTTTCGGGATAAATAGCGGAATCATGGCGGCCATAGCCGTTTTAAATTTAAAATGCCCGATAGCCGTAAAGAGCAGCATGACCGACATAGCGATATTTCCTGCAAAAATATTTCCTTTATCGAAGGTGGCATGGCCATTAAATGCTAATATGGCCACGTATACCACTATTAAAACAAATAAGGGTTTCATTCAGTAAGTTTTACAATTAATCTTTTTCCTCTAGCTTGATCTTTTTAGTGATTTGGTAAACACGCTTTTTCTTTTGAGGTTTATGTTCTTCGCCCATTAAAATGCCCCATGGTTTCAGGTTGTCTACGCGGTCAAATATAATCTTTAACATGGCCAGGTATGGAATACATAAAAACATGCCGGAGATACCCCAGATCATCTCACCCACAATAATACCAAGAAAAGCAAAAAGGGCATTGATTTTTACTTTGGAGCCTACAACCAATGGCATCAGGATGTTACCATCGATGGCATGGACGCCGATAAATGCAATTAAAACCAGTAAAACTTTACCTGCACCTGCCGTGGCGAAGGTGATTAAACAGCTGACCAGCAAGGCAAAAAAGATGCCCAAATAGGGAACAACATTGAATATGCCTGCCACTAAGCCCAATAGAACTGCATATTTAACGCCCAATAAACTTAAAATGGCAATCATCAAAACGGTTACAATAAGCATTTGCAAAAACAAACCAATGATGTATTTTTTGATGATGTATTGAATCTGACTTACAATTTCAGTTACTTTTTCCTTGTGTTCTTCTTTAAAAACCGAGGTCAAAAAAGTAAACAATACCCTGCGGTAATTTAAAATGAAAAAGGTAAATAATAAGGTAAAGCCTAAAAAGAGCAGGGTAGAAGATAAAGTAGCCAGTGTAGTGGCTACAATCGTTGCGCTGGTGGCCAGTGCTTTTTCTGTACTGTCATTCAGATAAGCCAGTTGCTTTTCTGTATTCACGTGAAAAGTGGTGGAAATCCAATGCTGCAATTCATGAAAAGAAACATTAGCCTTTTGTTTAAGTAAAGGCCAGTCTGCCCACAAATCACTTAATTGATTTCCAAAGAAATAAATAATCCCGCTAATAACGGCAATCATCAGAATTACGGCCAATACAGTAGCCAAACCTCTTTTAAGCCTGAACTTATGTTCTAAAAAATGACCAACCGGAAGCAGGAGGATAGCCATCAGGAAAGAAAAAAGTAGAGGTGCGAGAAGCGATTGTCCCAAAATCGCAATATAAGTTAGGCTGATCAGGCAAAAGAGTACCAGGGCCAGCTTAGGCAGAAAGGTAAGTTTTTCTTTCATCGTGTTTTAAATTCAGTTTAATACAAAATGCCCGATTAATTGTTTTGATTAATCGGGCATTTAAATATAAAGGATTATTTATTAATAAACACTTGCCTTGTTCAGCAGGGAAATATCCTCAGGCATCAACTTCAGATTGGCTGCTGAGGTAAAAGATTTTAACTGATTCAGATCCGTTACACTGGCAATAGGTGCAGTGATGGAAGGATGATGGATAAGCCAGGCCAAAGCCACGGATGCCTGCTCTGTGTGGTATTTATCTGCTACCTGATCCAATGCATCCAGAATTTTAAAGCCTCTTTCATTTAAGAATTTCCTGACGCCGCCACCACGCTGGCTTTTCTTTAAGTCTTCTTCATTGCGGTACTTTCCGGTGAGGAAACCACTAGCCAAAGAATAGTAAGTGATAACACCTAAGTCGTTTTCCAGGCAGATCTTTTCATGATCGCGTTCAAATTCTGCCCGGTCAAATAAATTATATCCGGGCTGGTAAACTTCGTAACGTGGAAGATGATGTTGCGCAGAGAAAAGCAGGGATTCTTTCAACCTTTCTGCAGAAAAGTTAGATGCGCCAATCCAACGTACTTTTCCATCCCTGATTAAGGTTTCGTAAGCACTCAGCGTTTCTTCAACAGGTGTGCTTTCATCATCAAAATGTGAAAAGTATAAATCAATATAATCCGTTTGCAGTCGGGAAAGCGAATGTTCAACTTCATTGATAATATAATCTTTTTTTAAAGACTTGCCTTGCCCCATGTCTGAACCTACTTTTGTGGCAATAACTACATCATGGCGTTGATTGCGTTTTTTCAGCCAGTTGCCTATAATTGTCTCTGATTCTCCTCCTTTATTTTCAGGTACCCAGCGTGAATATACATCAGCCGTGTCTATAAAGTTGAAGCCGTTATCTACAAAATGATCCAGTATCTCAAATGATTGCTGTTCGTTGATGGTCCAGCCAAAAACGTTTCCTCCAAATACAATGGGCGCAATATTTAAATCTGTTTTACCTAATATTCTTTTTTCCATGATATTTGTTTTTATAAATTAACAAACGAATAGAAAGGTGGTTTTGGCATGCCGTCTCCTTTTTGTCAGATTTTTATTGCCCGAAGCATTTCACGTTTACCGGGTGCACCAGGAAGTTTTTCGATATTGAAACCAGCTGCTTTAACCGCACGTTTCAGGTTTCCTGTGATGGCATAGGTAACGAAAACACCGCCAGGCTTTAAGAAATTACAGGCATGGGCAATGATTTCATTTGTCCACATTTCAGGCTGGTGCTGTACGGAGAAGGCATCATAATAAATCAGGTCAAATCTTTTTTCTGTGGTAAAGTTATCCAGTGTTGTATGTGGAATTTCAAGCATACAGTATTCAGATAGAATTTTTGGTGTTTCTAATGCCTCATCATAATTTTTAATAAAGCTATCCCAGATTTCTGATGGAACAAATGCCGAATAACCCGTCTGATTAATGACGTCACTGGTAAGTGGAAAAGCTTCAATACTCGTGTAACCTAAATCAATATTATGCTGCGTGCAATAATCATAACTCAGGATAAAGTTTAAACCTGTTCCAAAACCAACTTCCAGAATGGAAATAGCTGATTTTCCTGCTGAAGCAAATTTTAATCCGGCATCAATAAAAACATGTTTACTTTCTTGCAAAGCGCCATGTTTGCTATGGTAATGTTCGCCGATGGTTTCATTGTAGAGGGTGTTTGAACCGTCGGCAGTTGGGGTGATAATATTCATGGTTTGGATGATGTGAATTAACGAGTTTAAGATAATAGTTCAAAATTTATTATTTTCGTAAATCAAAAATTTATGATCATGCAAACATAGTACTTCTATTCTAGTTTCACCTAACCACCTAACCACCTAACCACCTAACCACCTAACCACCTAACCACCTAACCACCCCATGAACATTGAATCTTTTAGAGAATACTGCTTAAGTTTGCCTGGTACAACTGAGGGAATGAAATGGGATCATTTGTGTTTTATGATCGAAGAGAAAATCTACATCATCATTGCCATTGACGAGGGAGGCCGGTTTTCGATTAAATGCAACCCTGAACATTTCGATGAATTAACGGCAAGAGATGGAATTGCTCAAGCTTATCATCTGGCAAAAAGACAGTGGATTATGGTTGAAAATCTGGAGGTTCTTAATGATCAGGAACTAAAAGCGAGGGTTGCCGATTCACGTGCGATGGTTTTGGCTAAGCTGCCCAAGAAAACGCAGGCAAAATATAGTTAACTTAAACCCGCTTTTTAAGTGCCCTGATGTAACCAGTGTGCATGCCTTCTTGAAAAGGATAAAGTTGATGGCATGTTCAATGGTTTTTAATTTTATTTCATCGCAATAGGGATCAAGTTTATTGCTTCGCTGCGTCTTTCTTCGTTTCGTCTTTCTTTATTCCTTTATCTGCATTCAACTCTTTAGATTTCATAATATTGAAATTGTACATTTCTTCAATTCCTACGAGTTTTCTGGTGCACTTTTCAATATCTGTGCCTTGCTCCCACAGATAAGGCCTGAAACTGTAAGTTTTGGTATCGGCTAAGTTGCCAATAAACTGATCCCAGGAGCTCCAGCGTAAACCTTTATAAAATTTAGAAAGGTCACTATCGAAGCAAAAAATCAGAAATTCACCGTAGCCGGCACCAAGTGGCTGCCAGGTTAGCGTATTGGGTTCCAGGTAATATACGTTTTTAACATCAGGGCCTAAGCCACCATAATTAATAGCGAAGAAACCACCTACGGCATCATCTGCAATTAACAGATAGGGAACGTTGTCTCCGTATTCTTTAATGGTTTTCCCTTTATTCCATTCGGCAATGTTGCGTGTTAACCTTTCGCTGCCTGAACCCAGGATTCTGATCCAGCCATTATCTACCATAATACCGCCAGTGTTGTAAATGACTGATCCGAGCGTAGCATATGTCGTCATCTGTGCATTATACAATACTTCTTTCGCTTTGGATGAATCAACAGGCAAAACTTCCACTTTATTTTTAGCAGAATCAATCCACTTTTGAACCAATGGCCAGGCAGGATCAGTTTTATTAATGAGTTTGTCTAAACCGATCAATTTATTCTGCGCGGAAAGATTAAATGAGAACAGGCTTAAAGCGATTAATGAAACTAATTTGATTTTACCTTTCATGGTTGAAGATGGATGCATTTATTTATCAAAGATATAATGATTCTCATGGATTTTAGTTTTACCTAAATTAAATCTCCATGAATAATAAAGCGAAACGCTCCCATGATTGTAGGAGCGTTCGCAATAATATATTGAATGAATAGTGTGGATAGTTTTAGTTCAAATGAGGGATAGCCTTAGGTTTTTTACCTTTCAGCTCTTCACCTGAATTTACCACATTCTGATTCTGTCTTCTGGTTTTTTATATAATTTATCACCAGGTTTAACATCAAACGCCGTGTACCAGGCATCCATGTTAACTGGTGCACCAATGGTACGGTAAGGACCAGGTGAATGCGGATCTGTTTTGATCAGCTGTGCTGCAGTTTCAGGTAAGATGTTACCTCTCCAAACCTGTGCCCATGAAAGGAAGAAACGCTGATCTGGCGTAAACCCATCAATTTTCTCATTGCCCTGACCTTGTTTTGTCATTTTGAAGGCTGTATAAGCAGCGTTTAAGCCGCCTAAATCGCCAATGTTTTCACCCATGGTTAATTTACCGATTACATGAACAGTGTCTAAAACCGTATAAGCATCAAACTGCTCGCCCAATGCTTTGGTTTTTGCATCAAATTTAGCCTTGTCTTCAGCAGTCCACCAGTTTTTCAGGTTACCCTGAGCATCATACTGGCTTCCGCTATCATCAAAACCGTGGCTCATCTCGTGTCCGATTACGGCACCAATTCCACCATAATTTACAGCATCGTCAGCATTAGGATCGAAAAATGGAAACTGTAAAATTCCTGCCGGGAAAGTAATATCATTCATGGTAGGGCTATAGGAAGCATTAACTGTAGGAGGTGTCATCCCGAAACGGTTACGGTCAACTGGCTTCCCTAATCTGTTGATATTTTCATTATAACTCCAGATGCTTGCATTGCGTAAATTCTGGAAATAAGTATCTCTTTTAATATCTAAGCCGGTATAAGTTTCCCACTTGGTGGTATAACCTACTTTTGGTTTAAATGCCGCAAGTTTTTCCAAAGCTTTTTGCTTGGTTTCTACGCTCATCCATTCCAGTCCGTTAATTCTGATTTCGAAGGCCTTGCGCAGGTTCACAATCATGGCATCCATGCGGGCTTTTGCCTCCGGTTTAAAATATTTCGCTACATAAAGCTGACCTAAAAGCTCACCAATGGTGCCATCTGTTAGAGATGACATGCGCTGCCAGCGTGGGGTCTGTACTTTCTGGCCAGTTTGTGCCTGTGTAAATGCGAAACTGGCTTTTACAAATGGAGAACTTAAGCTGCCTGCAGAATTTTTCAATACATTCCACTGTAAATAAGTTTTCCAGTCTGCCAATGGAACTGACTTAAGCATTCCATCTAAACTGGTTAAAAATTTAGGTGACGAGACTAAAACGGTATCCTGTGCTTTAATTTGAAATTTTGGTAAAAAGGCAGCCCAGTTAATATCAGGTGTTTTTTTATTAAGGTCGCTTACGGTAAGTTTATTATAAGTAGCATATGGATCACGCATTTCCATCCGGCTCATTTGTGCTTCTGCCAGTTGTTTTTCAATTTTGAAAACGGTAGCAGCCTTTTGTTTTGCCGCTTCTGCATCACTTCCGGTTAAGCTAAACAGGGTAGTCATATAAGTGTTGTAAGCCTCACGGATTTTAACACTTCTGGTGTCATCTTTCAGATAATAATCACGATCTGGCAAAGTGGTACCTCCCTGACCGATGTTTACCATATATTTGCTCACGTTTTTGCGATCCTGGCCTACGCCTACACCAAACATCGGACTAGCAATGCCACTTACCCGCATGTAAGCCACTTGGTCAAGAACGCCCTGAATATCTTTGATCTGGTTGATTTTCTCCAGATCTGCCTTGATAGGCGTATAGCCCAGCTTTTCAATGGCTACAGTATCCATAGCAGCGGCAAAAAAATCGCCCACGCGGCGTTTAACTGAACCCGCAGGTGCAGATTTATCAGCGGCTGCATCTTCTACTAAAGTTTTTACGGCATTGATATTGAAATCGCGAAGTTCATTAAAAGAACCCCATCTCGTTTCTTTGGCCGGAACAGGGTTGTTTTTAATCCAGTTGCCACTCGCATAGGTATAAAAATCATCGCCTGGTTTTACAGATAAATCCATATTTGCCGGATCAATAAATTTTCTGGTGGTTTGTGCATTGGCAGAAAGGCCGGCAGCAACTATACCCAGGGCGGCAAAATATGTTTTCAGATTTTGGTATTTCATTCGCTTTAATCAGTTAGTTATTACTGCGAAATTTATGAAATACTAATTAATCCTGAAACAATATACCAAGAATATTACTTGTTGAACCAATAATAAATTTTTGCCAGACCCAGACGTCGGATAATTTCGGATGCTGAAAATGTGATTTTAATAGATTTCATGATTTTCAATCTTTAATACAGTATTAACATTTTTTAACATTATTTATTGTGTGCTTGTCAAAAAAAACACTATCTAGAATGATTCAGCATAAAGCATTTAATTTTCTCTAAATTTGGTTGCCGGTTGTTGAAAGATATGAAATGGAGGTTTACGAGACATTATCGTTTGTCGTTACCTATATCTTTGTTGCAGGCATTAACATCAAGATAAAATAATAATGAGTCATATCCACGATCATGAAGATAGTTGCTGTAGTAGTAAAGCCAAGTCTAAACCCCGCCACGATCATGATCACTTGCCTGAAGATGGTGATGATCATGACCATAACCATGGTGGCGATGCCTCTGCATTTAAGACTTATCTGCCAGCTATTGTTACGCTGGTGATGTTGCTTAGCGGCATTGCTTTCGATAATCTTTTTAAAGTAGAGGCTTTTCAGATCATTCGTCCTTACTGGTACATCGTGGCTTATTTGCCCGTAGGTATTCCTGTTTTACGGGAGGTTTGGGAAACATTTAAAGCCGGGGATTTTTTTACAGAGTTTTCACTCATGTCTATCGCCACCATCGGTGCCTTTGCCATTGGTGAATATCCCGAGGGTGTTACCGTTATGCTTTTCTACACCATAGGTGAGTTGTTTCAAATGGCTGCGGTAAATCGTGCAAAAAGAAATATTTCTGCCCTGCTGGATGTTCGTGCCGATATTGCACATGTGTTTCGGAATGGAAAATATGAAAGCATTGATCCTGAGAAGGTATTGGTTGGCGAAACCATTCAGATTAAAGCAGGGGAGAAGATTCCTTTGGATGGAAAAATGCTGACCGAAAAAAGCAGCTTTAATACGGCGGCATTAACCGGGGAGAGCAAACCAAAAACCATTTATAAAGGGGAAAGCGTTTTGGCCGGCATGCTGAATCTGGACATGGTAATTGAGATCACCGTTACCAAAATTTTTGCTGACAGTGCACTTTCACGGATTTTAGAGATGGTGCAGAATGCCACCGCCCGCAAAGCAAAAACCGAATTATTCATCAGAAAATTTGCGAAAGTTTATACCCCAATTGTTTTCTTTTTAGCCCTTGCTTTGGTGCTTATTCCTATTTTAATTTTAGGGAACGAATATCATTTTCAGACCTGGCTATATCGTGCATTGGTTTTTCTGGTTATTTCCTGTCCCTGTGCATTGGTTATTTCTATTCCGCTTGGTTATTTCGGTGGTATTGGTGCCGCCTCATCTCATGGGATTTTGTTTAAAGGCTCTAATTTTCTGGACCTGATTACAAAATTAAACACGGTGGTGATGGATAAAACCGGAACCCTCACTAAGGGGATTTTTCAGGTTCAGAAAATAAAATCAAGCCTTGCTGAGGAAGACTTTTTGAGTTATTTAGTGGCGCTGGAAGCAAAATCTACGCATCCCATTGCTAAAGCAATAGTAGCTTATGCCGGTGCAAAAGAAATTCGCCCTGCAGAAAGCATTGAGGAAATTGCCGGAATGGGATTAAAAGGACGGGTAAACGGAAGTGAAGTTTTGGCCGGGAATGTTAGGTTGTTAGAGAAGTATCACATCGCTTTTGATTTGGAAATAAAAGCCATTGAAGAAAGTATTGTACTGATGGCCATAGATGGAAAATATGCCGGCTATGTTGTGATTGCAGATGAAATTAAGGAAGATGCCGCCGAAGCGATCAAACAACTTTACGCCAATGGCGTAAACCAGGTGGTGATGCTGAGTGGTGATAAAATTTCAATTGTAAAAAATGTAGCAGGCCTTTTAGGTATAAAATCTTTTTATGGTGATCTGCTTCCTGAAGATAAGGTAGCCAGACTGGAAGAAATTAAAAAAGATAAAACCAGAACAGTGGCGTTTGTAGGCGATGGAATCAATGATACACCTGTTTTGGCCATTAGTGATATTGGTATTGCTATGGGGGCAATGGGTAGTGATGCGGCTATTGAAACGGCTGATGTAGTGATTCAGACTGATCAGCCTTCAAAAATTGTAACTGCTATAAAAATTGGTAAGGCAACCAAAAATGTAGTTGTTCAGAATATTATATTGGCATTTGCAGTTAAGGCATTGGTGTTAATTTTAGGTGCAGGCGGTATTGCAACCATGTGGGAAGCTGTTTTTGCGGATGTTGGAGTAGCTTTGCTGGCCATTTTAAATGCCGTCAGGATTCAGAAAATGAAGTTTTAATTTACTATAAAAATTAGTATATTTGGTTATGAATAAGCCAGTTCCATATCCGGATTTACGTGATGAGCCTGTCCATGAACTCAATGATATTGATGCATCATTAACGTACAGCTACGCGAATTATTTAAACTGGCTTTTTCATGATCGGGTAGAGCTCATTAAAGGTAAAATCTTTAAGATGAGCCCTGCACCGTCCAGATTGCATCAGGAAATTTCGATCAATTTGTTAAAATCCTTCATAAATTTTTTGGATGGCCAATCATGCAAAGTTTATGCTGCACCTTTCGACGTCCGATTTCCAAAGAAAAGTAAAGCAGATCAAGATGTATACACTGTATTGCAGCCTGATATTTGTGTGGTTTGTGATAGAAGTAAATTAGATGATCGGGGTTGTATCGGTGCACCTGATTTGGTTGTAGAAATCCTTTCTCCCGGAAATACCAAGGTAGAGTTATTGCATAAATATCAGGTTTACCAGGAGTTTGGTGTAAAAGAATATTGGGTGGTGAGCCAAAGCGATCAAAGTATTTTGATCTATACCCTAAATGATTTAGGTAAATTTCAACCTTCTAAGCTATTTACTTTAAGCGAAAGAGTCACTTCAACAGTTTTACCAGGCTTTGAACTCGAATTGGATGATGTGTTCCAAGACCTGGATTAAAACTTTAAAAACAGCAGGAGAAAACTGAAATGCACTTTCATTATTTCTTGTATACTACAAATTTTAATATATTTGGTTATGAATAAGCCAGTTCCATATCCAGATTTACATGAAGAGCCTGTTCATGAACTCAATGATATTGATGCATCATTAACATACAGCTACGCGAATTATTTAAACTGGCTTTTTCATGATCGGGTAGAGCTCATTAGAGGTAAGATCTTTAAGATGAGTCCTGCGCCTTCAAGGGTTCATCAGGAAATTTCCGGAAATATTTTCAATCCGATTGCTAATTTTTTAAAAAGTAAATCGTGTAAAGTTTATGCTGCACCTTTCGACGTCCGATTTCCAAAGGAAAGTAAAGAAGATAAAGATGTGCTTACCGTATTGCAGCCAGATATTTGTGTGGTCTGCGATAAAAGTAAACTGGATGACCGAGGTTGTATCGGTGCACCTGATTTAATTGTAGAAATCCTTTCGCCCGGAAATACCAAGGTAGAGTTATTACACAAATATCAGGTTTACCAGGAGTTTGGTGTAAAAGAATACTGGGTGGTGAGTCAAAGTGATCAAAGTATTTTGATCTATACTTTAAATGAGTTTGGCAAATTTCAACCCTCAAAAATATATTCTCTGAGCGAAAAAGTATCTTCATCGGTTTTGCCAGGCTTTGAACTGGAATTGGATGATGTTTTTAGTGATTTGGATTAATCCGAAGTCTAAAGATTTAATCGTAATGTTGTATTGCAATCACTTAATTTTCCTTTTCTCTGATAAGAATTAATTATTTCGTTTTCTAAACTCATCAACTGCTTCTTTTAATGTCTTTCCTTCGTTCTCTTTGAACCAATTCATAAAGATTCGATTGTTTTTCCAGTTTTCTCCAAAATGTGACTGGAAATAACGCCTTACGTTTTGTGTATTTTTAAAATCTTTCGTAATTATCGTTTGATCAGTTAAGGTTTCGGAATGCCAGTTGAATTTACTCATTTACAAAATTTCTAATTTTTATTGAGATTTTAAGCAGGTTATAATGATTCGAACAAGTGGAAAATGAATTTAAATATGAAGTTTTCAGTTCTTGTTTTACACGATTTCACTTATAAAGAAATATTTTTTAATGAAGATCATGCGCTGTAACTCAGTTTCTGCATTTATCTTTCCGCTTTAATCTTTTAGCTTTGCGCTTAATTAGCTATTTTTGGGCTTTTATATTAATTTTTCATGAGCATTTCCACTAAGTATAATCCTGCAGAAACAGAAGATAAATGGTATAGCTACTGGTTATCGAAAAAATTTTTTCATTCAGAGCCTGATGAACGCGAGCCTTATACCATTGTCATTCCGCCACCAAATGTGACTGGAGTATTGCACATGGGGCATATGCTGAACAATACGATTCAGGATGTGCTGATTCGTAAAGCACGTATGCAGGGCAAAAATGCCTGCTGGGTTCCTGGAACAGATCATGCATCTATTGCTACCGAGGCGAAAGTTGTAGCCATGTTAAGGGAACAGGGTATTGATAAAAAAGACCTTTCACGCGAGGAATTTTTAAAATATGCCTGGGAATGGAAAGAAAAATACGGAGGCATTATCCTGGAGCAACTGAAAAAACTTGGTGCAAGCTGCGACTGGGACCGTACACGCTTTACCATGGAAGAAGATCTTTCTGAGGCTGTAATTGATTCGTTTATCCATCTGTACAAAAAAGGCTGGATTTATCGTGGCATCCGTATGGTTAACTGGGATCCTGCTGGTAAAACTGCCGTATCTGATGAGGAAGTGATCCGTAAGGAGGTTAATCAAAAGCTGTATTACATTCGCTATACCATTGTTGATGACAAGACTTCAGACTCAGGACTGTCGACTCCCGACTATCTGGTTGTTGCCACTACGCGTCCGGAGACGATTATGGCTGATGCGGCCATTTGTATTAATCCTAACGATGAGCGTTTTACACATTTAAAAGGGAAAAAAGTTTTTGTTCCACTGGTTAATCATGAAATTCCAGTAATTGAAGATGATTATGTAGATATTGAATTTGGTACCGGTTGCTTAAAAGTTACTCCGGCACATGATTTAAACGATTACGAACTGGGTGTAAAACACCATTTGCCGGTTACCGATATTTTAAATGATGATGGTACCTTAAATGAACTGGCCGTGATCCTGGTAGGTGAAGACCGGTTTGTAGCCCGTAAAAAGATTGCCAAAATGCTGGAAGAGGCGGGGCATCTGGATAAGGTTGAAGATTATAAATCGCAGGTAGGCTTTTCTGAGCGTACTGATGCCGCCATTGAGCCTAAACTTTCCATGCAGTGGTTTGTAAAGATGAAAGAAATGGCGCAGCCGGCATTGGATGATGTTTTAAATGGCGAAGTTAACCTGATTCCGAATAAATTTGAAAACACGTACCGCCACTGGATGGAAAATGTTCGCGACTGGAATATTTCCCGTCAGCTTTGGTGGGGACAACAAATTCCGGCCTGGTATGATGACAAAGGAAACTGGGTGGTTGCCAAAACCAAAGACGAAGCTTTAGAAGAGTTCTGGAAGAAAAAGCATTTAGATGATGGGGGTGTGGAAGCAGATAAGGCTGGTTTTAAACATCAGCTGGAGCCGTTTATTAAACAGGATGAAGATGTCATGGATACCTGGTTTTCCTCCTGGTTATGGCCGATTTCTGTATTTGACGGGTTTAAAAATCCTGAAAATAAAGATATCAATTACTATTATCCTACCAATGACCTGGTTACCGCCCCGGAAATTTTGTTCTTTTGGGTGGCCCGGATGATCATGGCCGGACATGAGTTTATGGGTAAAAAACCCTTTACCAATGTATACTTAACGGGGATCGTTCGCGATAAGTTAGGTCGTAAAATGTCTAAATCATTAGGTAACTCTCCTGATCCGATTGGGCTGATTGAAAAGTATGGTGCCGATGCCGTTCGTGTAGGGATGTTAATGTCATCACCGGCAGGTAACGATTTAATGTTTGATGAAAGCTACTGCGAACAGGGGCGCAATTTTGCCTCTAAAATATGGAATGCCTTCCGCCTGGTAAAGGGCTGGGAAGTGGATGAAAATTTAGAAAATCCCAATACACAGGCGATTTCCTGGTTCGAAAATCGTTTCAACGAAGCTTTGGTAGAGATAGAAGCCAACTTTAAGCAATACCGTTTATCGGAAGCTTTAATGATCACCTATAAACTGGTTTGGGATGATTTCTGTGCCTGGTATTTAGAAATGGTTAAGCCGGCTTATCAGCAACCCATAGACGCGGAGAGTTATCAGGCTACTGTTGCCTTCTTTGAACAGATTATCAAATTACTGCACCCAAATATGCCTTTCATTACCGAAGAACTGTGGCATGATGATTTATTTGCTAAACGCGGTGAACTGGATTGCTGCATCGTGGCTGAATATCCAAAAGGTGGCCATATTGATGAGAAATTGCTGAAAGATGCGGAAGTGATTAAAACGGTGGTTGCCGAAATCAGAAATGTACGCAACCAGAAACAAATCTCTCCGAAAGAAGCATTGCCATTGTGTTTAAAAGTGAATTCGGATATCGACTATGAGAAATGGCTAAATATTGTTTTCAAACTTGCCAATGTTGCTGAAGCTGAAATTGTAAATGATAAAATTGCCGGCGCGACAGCATTTATGGCGGGGAAGGATGAGTTTTTTATTCCGCTTTCGGAAAATATTGATGTAGCGGCAGAACGCATCCGGCTAAATGCTGATTTGATTTATCTGCAGGGTTTCCTAAAATCAGTTGATGCGAAGTTAAGCAACGAACGCTTCGTACAAAATGCAAAACCAGAAATTATTGCGAATGAACGTAATAAAAAAGCTGATGCGGAAGCAAAAATTAAAATCATTGAAGAAAGCCTGGCCATGCTGGGATAGATAAAATAAACCGCTCAGGTTTAGATATGCCCTTTAGAAATGATTTTCTGAAGGGCTTTTTGTTTTACTAAAATGCCCAAGTAAAATCAGCAGCTTGAGCAGAGCAGATGCTTACTTTAATGCCCGTTTCTAAAATGTTACCAAAAGCTTTCCCAATCTCTGCTATAAAAGTCTTAAATTGGGGTCATTAAAAGGCTTTAGCTTTCTAACCAAATTTAAATCAGTACCTGCAATTTTATATTATTTTGTTAGCAGAATGATCAATTTAACAAAAATGAGATTGAAAAACTTAATCCTGTTGTTTTTTCTTGCGCCTGTTATATTCAGTTTTCAATCGGCTAACCAAACATTCCTTCCACTAGGTCTTGTGGCCCCCATAGAAAAGGATAGTGTAACATCGGCCTCCGGATTTAAATTGTTTGGTGAATCGGTGGGCAGAATGATCTCTCCGTCCTTATCAGAAGAAAAATTTAAGCAAAATCTCGAACTCATCAAAAAAGCCAAATGTAAGCTCTATATGTGTAATGTCATGTTTCCAGGAAAAATGAAAATAGCTGGTCCGGATGTTCAGGAGCAGGCGGTATTGGGCTATGTAGATAGTTTATTTTTCAGGGCACAGCAGGCAAAAGTGAGCGTAATTGTTTTAGGGAGTGGTGCCGCACGCAGGCTGCCCGATGATTATGATATTGATAAAGCAAAGAAAGAATTTGTTTTATTAGGAAAAAAAATTGCAGCAACCGCTAAAAAATATAACATTAAAATCGCGCTTGAAAACTTGCAAAGCAAAGAAACAAATTTTCTGACCAGCGTAAAATCTGCTGCGGAAGTAGTCAGACGGGTTAATCATCCAAATTTTAGACTCAATGCAGATATTTTCCATATGAAGCGGGAAGGTGAATCACCGCAAAGCATTGTTGACGCCAAAGACTTACTGGTTCATTGTGAAATAGCAGAAGTGGCCGAGCGTACCTTACCCGGCATCAAGGGCGATGATTTCAGGCCTTATTTGCGGGCCTTAAAAACCGCAAATTACAAAGGCCCCATATTCGTTGAAGCAGGGAGTAATTATTCTGCAGCGCAAATGGCATTTTGCTTTCAGTATTTAACCAAACAAATTGAAGACGTTTATACCCATTAATCACACACACTTGCTAAATATTTAACATTGTATGGAAAACTCCAGAAGAAAATTTATCAGGCAATCGGCCATTTTTGCTGCGGCTACCTATGCCGGCACGATGGGGATGAGCGCTAAAAGTTACGGACGAATTATTGGTTCCAATGACCGTGTTCGTGTGGGGGTGGTTGGTTTCTCTGACCGTTTTAAAGATACTTTACTGCCTTGTTTCCTAAATCATCACCAAGAATTAAACTTCGATATGGTCGGGCTTTCCGATCTCTGGAATTACCGCAGGGATTTAGGAATTGCGCATTTAAAAGAAAAATTCGGGCATGATATTAAGGCTTGCCGCAATAATGATGAGCTTTATGCGATGAAGGATTTGGATGCGGTGATCATCAGTACAGCCGATTTTCAACATGCCTTGCATACCATAGAGGCAGTGAAAGCCAATTGCGATGCCTATGTTGAAAAGCCCTTTGCTGAAACCATGGATGACGCGAAAGCTGCACTTAAAGCGGTAAAGGCAACAGACAGGATCGTTCAGATGGGCTCTCAGCGCAGGAGCGGAGAAAATTATGCCAATGCAGCCAAGTATATCCAGGATGGAAAATTCGGGCCTATCACTGCGGTGGATTTGGTGTGGAATGTGAATCAGCCCGGTAGGTGGAGAAGGCCTGATCTGGTATCGAGGCTTAAACAGGAAGATACCGACTGGAAACGCTTTTTATTGAATCGTCCTACTGAAGCTTTTGACCCAAGAAAATACCTGGAGTATCGGTTATTCTGGCCTTATTCATCCGGAATGCCGGGGCAATGGATGTCGCACCAGATTGATACCGTGCACTGGTTTACCAATTTAAAACATCCACGCAGCGTAGTGGCAAATGGTGGCATTTACACCTGGAAAGACGGCCGCAGAAACTGGGATTCAATGGTGGCGGTGTTTGATTATGGCCAACCCGATTCAGAGGATGGTTTTCAGGTTACGTTTACTTCACGAATGCAAAATAGCGTGGGCGATGTGGGTGAAGTCTACTATTCAAATGGAGGCGAGTTAAACCTCATGACCAATAAAGTATCACCAAAGGGTGGGCTAAGGAAACAGGAAGCCGCAGCAATGGGAATGAAAGCCAATCTTTTACCTGAATTCGACTTGTCTAAAACTGAAATTAAAGCCGCAACCGGTGCCAATATGGGTGGCGATAGCTTAACATCAGGACATATGCGGAATTGGATGGAGTGCGTACGAAGCCGTAAAACACCAAATGCGCCTGTAGAAGCCGGTTATTCACACTCCATTGCCAACATCATGACCAACGCGGCGGTTAGAACCGGGGCAAAATCAGTTTTTGATGAAGGCAGACAAGAGGTAATGGCAAACGGAAAAGTATTTAAATATTAAAATATAATCGTGGCGAATAACAAAGTCATCTCTTCAGCAAGAAAGATCACTTCATTATTATTCTTCGCAATGACACTAAGATAAAACCCCTGAATCAACCATGTTAACACTTAAAAAATACAGCATTTTAGCCCTTTCCTTTATCAGTCTATCAGCCGCTGCGCAAAAAACGAAACCCTTGTTTGATGGAAAAACTTTAACCGGCTGGAAGGCCGTTGCCGGTGCAGCGCCTTATAAGGCAGAGAACGGGATGATTGTAGGCACCATGACCAAAGATACCCCCAATTCTTTCCTGATCACCGAAAAGGAATTTGGTGACTTTATTCTGGAACTTGATGTCAAGCTGGAAGGCGATAATACCAATTCGGGCATCCAGACCAGAAGCCACATCAAACCAGAAGGAAACAGGGGCAAAGGATTGGTTTATGGCAGGCAGGTGGAAATAGACCCTACAGCACGTGCATGGACCGGCGGTATTTATGATGAGGCCAGAAGACTCTGGCTTTATCCACTGGAGCTGAACCCGGCAGCCAGATCGCTGTATAAAAAGAATGAATTTAACCATTACCGGATCGAATGCATGGGTAATGAAACGAAAACCTGGGTTAACGGCAAACCGGTTGCTTATGTAATTGATACATTGGATCAGTCGGGTTTTATTGGTCTCCAGGTGCACAGTATTGGCAATAACCTGGAAAATGATGGAAAAAAGGTTTATTTCAAAAATATTAACATTCAAACGGAGAACTTAAAACCGAAAGCTTTTCCAAAAGGAATTTATACCGTTAATTTAAATCCCAACAGTTTATCGGCCTATGAAAGATCAGAAGGGTATCAGTTACTTTTTGACGGAAAAAGCAGTAATGGCTGGGTGGGTGCACATCAAACTACTTTTCCTGAAAAGGGATGGAAAATCGAAAACGGCATTATCAGTGTGGAGCCATCAGGTGGGGCAGAGTCTACCAATGGTGGTGATATCGTCACCAAAGCAGAATATGCGGCATTTGATCTGTCTTTTGAATTCAGGCTTACACCTGGTGCAAATAGTGGCCTGAAGTATTTTGTGACTTTAAATGAAAAAAGTAAAGGCTCTGCTATTGGTCTGGAATATCAGGTTTTGGATGATGAACTCCATCCTGACGCAAAATTAGGAAGAGATGGAAACAGAACTTTAGCATCTTTATATGATTTGATTACTGCTAAAAAAGAAGCCCGGTATTTACGTCCGATTGGCAGCTGGAACAATGCCAGGTTAGTGGTTTATCCGGATAAAAAGGTAGAACATTATTTAAATGGCGTAAAGGTTTTAGAATATGTGCGTGGCTCGGAAGAATTTAGGAAATTGGTTGCCATCAGTAAATATAAGGACTGGGAAAATTTCGGGGAGGCACCTAAAGGGCATATCCTGCTTCAGGATCATGGAAATAAAGTGGATTTCAGGACCATTAAAATCAAAACGTTGTAATGCATCGCAGGTCATTCTTAAAAAAGTCGGTATTGCTGGGATCAGGTGTGCTGGGATCGGAAAAAGTATTGGCCGGCCTGACACTGAACCGCGATAAAATTATTAATGTGGCCATGATTGGTTGTGGCGACCGGGGCAAAGGTGTACTGTCTGTTATTAAATCGATGCCTTTAAAATTTAACATTGCAGCTTATTGTGATGTACTTGATTTTCGTTTGGAAGAAACAAAAAAATATGTGCCTTCCTCTGCAAAGGCTGTTAAGGATTACAGACAGATTCTGGATAATCAAAAGATTGAAGCCGTTTTTATTGCCACGCCATTGAGTGAGCATTTCAAAATTGCCAAAGATGCGGTACTGGCCGGAAAGCATGTATATGTTGAAAAAACCATGACCTACAACATTGCCCAGGCATTGGAATTGCGGAACCTGGTGTTAAAATATCCTAAACAGGTTTATCAGGTAGGTTATCAATACCGGTATTCGCCCTTGTATTTCAGGGTAAAGGATATGATCCGGAGCGGTTATCTGGGTAAGGTATCACAGGTCGATTGCCGTTGGGACAGAAACGGGAACTGGCGGAGAAAAGTAAATGATCCTAAACTGGAGAGACAGATTAACTGGCGTATGTATAAGGAATACTCAGGCGGGCTGGCGGCTGAACTGCTTTCACACCAGATTGATTTTATCAACTGGGCTTTCGAAACCCAGCCTGATGAAATTACCGGAACCGGTGGAATTGATGTTTTTAAAGACGGGCGGGAAACTTATGATAATATCCAGGCAACGCTTCGTTATCAGCAAGCCGGCATGATCGGAAATTTCGGGGCAACCTGCGGGAATGCACATGATGGTTATCTTTTTAAAATCAAAGGTACCAAGGGTTCGGTTTCTTTACTCACCAATACGGGTATTTTTTATCCGGAACCGGAAACAAAAAAAGAATTGGGCATTGTAGACGGGGTTACCGGCGCATCAAAAATTGTGGTGAATACTGATGGCGGAATCCCGATTTTAGATCAGCCAACGATAGATGGTACCAATTATGCTTTGGAAGAATTTTATGAGTCGGTTATTACCGGTAAACTGCCGGCATCTAATGTAAAAACTGGTACGCAGGCATCTATTTGTGTTGCCATGTGTAATGAGGCTATTTATTCCGGAAACAAACAAATTTGGAAAAAGGAATATGCTGTTTAATGTTTTTTTTGTTAAATCGTCTTCCTGAATTTGATTAGCGTAATCTCAATAAAAAATCCGTCATGGAGAAGCTGATTCTTCATCTGCTGAAGCAATCTCCTTCGAAGCATCTACAAAAAGGAGGTTGCTTCCCTAATAGTCGGGGCAGGCTGTCATTCCGCCCCGCCATGACAATCATGCTAAAGGAAAGCTTTAAATTATCTTACAAATCCTGGTAATCCGGCATCTCTGGCGTGAAGGCAAAGCTGCCCTTCTTCAGATCCATTTTAGCATGAACATGCTGTAAACCATTTGTCAGAACTATCCATTTTGCCTGATGAATAGAATTATAACGCGATGCTTGTTCAAAAACTGCTTGCGTAATTTTTACTTTCGGGGCTTTGCATTCAATCAGCATCAGTTTTTCACCGGCCGTGTTATACACTAAAATATCACTCCGTTTTTGCAATTGATTTAACACCAAACCACCTTCAATCTGGATTAGTGTCTTCGGAAATTTTTTCTCCGCGATCAGCTGTTGTATAAAATGCTGGCGAACCCATTCTTCCGGGGTTAATACCAGGTGTTTCTTTCTCAGCTCATCAAAAATATACACCACATCATCTTTCCTGGTGATTTTAAAAGGATAAGACGGGAGGTTAAGCGGGGTAGGCGTGAACATTTTCGGTTGGCAATTTTTGGTCTGCAGTTAACAGTTGTATGTTTCTTAACAATGCAACAATAAAACAATTCAATTATTGCAGCTTCAAAGTTAGTTAATTTTGGGCTATGGTATAATGTCTCAAATCTCATATCTTTAATTTATAAACATTTATCTGTTTCCTAAATCCTAAGTTGTAATTTTACGGCTCATGACTGCTGCCGAAATTATCAAGGATTTAAAAGCCCGAAAATTTAAACCTGTGTATTTATTGCATGGTGAGGAATCCTATTATATTGATCAGATTACGGATTATATTGAAGACAAGCTTTTAAATGATGCTGAAAAAGGATTTAACCAGACGGTTTTGTATGGGAAAGATACCGATATGGCTACTGTTTTAGGTGCGGCAAAGCGTTACCCGATGATGTCAGACTTTCAGGTGGTGATTGTAAAGGAAGCACAGGACTTAAAATGGGGTAAAGAAGATGCAAACAGCAAGGAGGCAGAATTTGTACTCAACTATTTTGAAAAACCACTGCCCAGTACTATCCTCGTACTGGCATTTAAATATGCTAATTTTGATAAGCGGAAAAAGATTTACAAGGCTATACATAAATCGGGTTTAATTTTTCAGTCAGATCTTGTTCGTGACTATAAACTGGTACCCTGGATTGAGGAATTTATTAAAGATAAAGGCTACAAGATAGACCAGCAGGCGTCAGTTTTAATGGCAGAATATTTGGGTACAGATCTCTCCAAGATTGCCAATGAGATTGAAAAGCTGATGCTGAATGTTGCTAAAGAGGTGACCATCAATACTGATCTGGTTCAGAAAAATATAGGCATCAGCAAAGAATACAACGTTTTCGAATTGCAAAAAGCACTTGCCATACGTGATGTGCTGAAATGCAATAAGATCATCAGCTATTTCGCCAGTAATCCAAAAGCCAATCCAACGGTGATGGTGTTGGCCAACCTGGGTGGTTATTTTACGAAACTGCTCAAGTACCATTACATCCCCAATAAAGCTGAGGCTGCATCAGCACTGGGAGTTCCGCCATTTTTTGTAAAGGATTATGAAGTGGCTGCCAGAAATTATAATACCGGAAAAGTTTTTCAGGTGATTGGTCTTTTGCGGGCTTACGATTTAAAAAGTAAGGGTTTAGACAGTTCGGGAAACGTAAGTGACGGAGAATTATTAAAAGAACTGGTTTTTAAGATTATTCATTAGCATGAAGCTAAAAAATCATCCAATAAATAGCGGTAAACCCGGTATTCATCGGATGACTTTACATTCACCGAATGGCTTCCAATAGCAGCCTCGCCCTAATTATTTTTTTACAGCGATGAACACACATTGCCTGTAAGTGTTGCCCCTGCGCCGTTTGATGCCGTTACGTTAGATTTTACGCTGGAGGCATTTAGTATAGTCAGGCTGTAAGGTGGCGTAAATGCATTTACACCATTACCTGAAGTATTTCCGGTGACAGCTGTAAAAAGGTTGTTTTTTGCCTGAACCGCTGTTGAGGCATTGTCCATCAGATCAATTGGGTTTTTCACGTTCTCAAAAGCGTTTGCTTCCACTAAAATATTGGCTTCAAATCCCGCCTGAATACAGCTTTTACTTACCGTACTGTTAAATAAATTATTTACAATATGCACTTTGCCAAATCTTACACGAGGCATCCTGGCTACAGCGCCCTGTGCCCACCAGCAACGTACAAATGTGATCCGAAAGCGGCCTCTGTCTGCAGTGGCACCATCACTTGATCCGATCAGATTTGAGAAGCGGTGATCATCTGATCCGCCCGAACCGCCTGATTTTGGTGGTTTGAGATAAGAAAATTTGCAATAAGATACCGTGATATAATCTGAAATATTTTTGATGTCAAAATTGCCATCCACGCCATCCCTGAACTCGCAGTGATCAACCCAGATGTTATTGCAGGCATCAACGGTTACATTGTCTTGTCCGTCAACATCATAAGCACCAGGGCCCTCAAAAATGATATTTCTGATGATGATGTTATTGCATCTTTTAACATACATAATCCCTGAATTATCCTTTGTCTGGTCAGCCGAAACTAATTTAGCACCCGATGAACCGAAAATTGTTTTTCCATTCTGGTCCTGAAAGGAAATCCGTCCGCCGGATGGAATGGTGATGGTTCCGTTAACCTGGATCACCTTGACGCTGGTATTCTGAATGGCTGACTTCAATGCCGCATAGGTGGTTACTACAGTGGCCGTTACTTCGCCGCCACCGGTTGTTCCACCGTTTTGTGACGCCCAGCCTTTTGATGGGCAAACCGCTTCGGTAACAGCCATTGGTGAAGTAACGTTTTTGTTCGTGATCTCGCTGCTTTCAGATTGATTACTTTTTTTGCACGCGGGCAAAGAAAATGCCATGGCCACAGCCATCAGGCAGGTTAATAAATACTTGTTTCTCATGTTGAATTTAAATTTGGTTAGATAAATTGTATTGAAATCAGGCGTGCTTTCTCAGTGTATCGGAATATGTCAATCGGTATGTATTTGTTAAATTACATCTAATGAGTATATAATTGTCTTTTTGTGTTGAGTATATTTGTGCAATCGTTCACGGGATCGATTGCGGACACCATGATAAAATCAGGTAGCTATTTCTAAACCTCCTTATCGGAGGTATCTTTTAAGAAGTATAGAAAATTTATTAAAGATTCAAGTGAACCTAGGCGGAAGGTTTTCCTTATGATAGCTTATTTCAGGCAATCTTTAAATTTTCGCCCGATTGGCAACTGTTTGTCATCTGCCAAAAAAACAAATTGAGAATTATGCGACTTCACCTGTTTAACGTGTACGATATACGATTTATGAATTCTGACGAATCCCAGTTTTTCATTTTTATCGATAAAATCTGACAGGCGCTGTAAAACCATGTATTGTTTAAATCTGGTGATGATTTTCAGGTATTCTCCAAATCCCTCAATCCATAAAATATCTTTTAAAGGCAATTTATTCACCATATAATCAGATTTAAACACCAGGAAATCATTTTCCTGCTCTATTCCGGTAAATTTCAGGTAGTCTGCAGCCTTTTGCACAGCTTTTACAAAACGTTCCGGAAATACGGGTTTTACCAGATAATCAATTACATCCAGTTCGTAAGCCTGAGCAGCATGGGTGGGATCAGCAGTAATAAAAATGCACAGTTTGCCACTGGGCACCATTTCTACCATTTCCGTACCTGATATTCCGGGCATTTCAATATCCAGAATCAGCAATTCCACTTCATCCATCTGCTCATAAATAACCGCTTCCGCGGGATCCTGGAAACAGGCTAAAAGATCAATTTCATCAATGGTTTCACAATACTTGCGAATCAAATCCAGCGCCGGAGCCTCATCATCAACATAAATTGCCTTTATTGGTTTCATATGCGTATGATCAGTTTAGATGAATAAGAGGTGTCATTTTGGTCTGTCTTCATTTCATATTTTTCTCCATACTCACGGTCTAACATCATTTTCAATACCTTAAGTCCTGCGCCACGATAGCTTGAGGCATTATCTGTTATCTTCTTTTCGGATATGGTGTTGAAGAGATTAAACTCAACTTCAGCTTCTTTAAACAATAATGAAGCCGTAATCTGTGCATTTTCATCTCTGCCCATAGCTGAATATTTAACTGCATTTTCAAAAAGGGTCAGGTAAATGGTAGGGGGTATTTCAACAATAGCAGTGAGTTCGCTGGATTCAAAATTCATGACCAGATTTAATTTCCGGTTACTTTTCAGTTGATAAAGTTTACTTAAGGCGGCAATCATTTGCAGTTCGCGTTCAATAGGAATGGTTTTCTTTTCCATTTCGTAGGTAGTATACTGCATCAGAAGGCTAAGTTGTTTAATCAAATCGGCTGAACTTCCATCTGTAGCGTAACTATGAGAATAGATATTATTGAGGGTATTGAAAAGGAAATGCGGGTTGATTTTAGATTTCACCAGTTCCATATCGGCCTCTTTCTTTCGCAGGCTTAATGCCGATAATTCGCGCTCAGCAATGAGTTTGTATTTGGAAATACCCTGTACAGATGGAACCAGAATAATGACGGCCTGCATGAGATAGACCATAAACAGGTATTTACTGTCAGCAGACTTAAATGCCCTGAAAAGCTCAGGTTCAACCAATATTCTCATCAGGCTGGAGATGACAAATAATGCCGCAGTATAACGAACATATTCACCATATCTGGCCTTTTGATAAAATTCAGGAACGAGTTTTTTAAAGCACAGGAGGTATACCGGAATGTTAATGGACAGCATGAACAACATGGCTAATGCCGCCTCGGCAAGATTAAAGAAACTTACGTAAATGTAACTGCTGATCCCAATAAATGCCATCCAGAAGAGCAAATGCTGCACGGTAATGACGCCGGGCCATTTGCCATTTAATAAGAAATCCATCACTTTTTTATCAAACGAAAGACGAAGAATCAGCATCAGGAAAACAAGATTGATCAAAAGGATCATGGTATTTGGTTTTGTTTCTGTAGTTCGTTTATAATTTACGTCGTTTATTGATATAAATGTTTTTCAGCACTACTTATACCCATCTTTAATTTTCAGTTATGTCTTTTTCATGGCTGAATTAACCAAATATAAACATAGGATTTACTATTTCAATGAATAGGCAACAATCAATGATGGCTGATCAATCTATTTTCTTCAATAAAAAAATTGTGCTAATCCATATTTTGCCCTTTATGGTTATTCTTGGCCTATGCAATGCTTTTTTCCATCCTGCATCTGCTCAAGAAAAAAAGCCAAATAAACCACTTGTGGCTTATTTGAATGATGATAAGACCCATTTTGTAAAATTTTCCGGCTATGCACAATTATGGGCGAGGTACACGGCGCTAAATCCGGGAAGTAAAGTAAATGAGAGTCTCCGCAAAAGTACTGCAGACTTGTCTTTAAGAAGGTTAAGGATGAAAATGACGGTTAACCTGATTGATCATCTAACTTTAATTTTTCAGGGTGGTACCACCAACCTCACTTATCTGGATGATAGCGAAAGTGCTTTTGATCTGCTCGATGCTTTCGGGGAATATAAATTTAGCAATAAACTGAGCATTGGTGCCGGCCGTTCCAATTGGAAAGGGCTTACCCGTTTTGCTTCAGGCCCTACATCGACCCTGCTTTACGATGTTCCGTTTCTGGATTTGGGCAATGTAAACCGAACGGATTTAACCTTGCGAAACCTGAATATTTTTGCAAAAGGTCAGTTAGGTAAACTGGATTACCGCATCATTCTGGCAAAGCCTTATATATCAGCCCCGACAAAACCTATCCAGCATATTTCCGGTTTTAATAATTTAAGCGTTAAACCCAATCTATCTGCTTATGTGAAATGGCAATTTTTTGAGTCGGAAAGTAATGCAGGTGCAACTGCTGTGGGGAGTTATCTGGGGAAGAAAAAGGTGCTTGCCGTAGGAATCGGGGCAGAAGTTCAAAAAGATTTAATGTGGCACCTGGCCGGAGCGAATACGGTACTGAATGATATGAAGCTGTATAGTGCAGATGTATTTTATGATACGCCGGTAAACGTAGAAAAAGGTACTTCGTTCAATGTTTATGCTGCCGTTTTTCACCATGATTATGGTCCTGGTTACGTTCGTAATTTAGGGATCAATACTATCGCCAACGGGCTTGATGCCAGTACAGCTTCCTTTAACGGTGCCGGCAACGCCTATCCGGTAGTAGGAACGGGAAACAGTTTTATTTTTCAGACTGGTTTTTCCCTTCCTTATTTCAATCAGCAGAAAAAGAAAGCCAGGTTAATGCCTGCTATCGGTATTCAGTATTCCCGGTTTGAGCGGTTAGCCGATCCCATGTTTACCTATGACCTCGGTTTGAATCTTTTACTCCGGGATCACGCCTCAAAATTTGTATTCAATGCCCAAAGCCGGCCAATTTATACCCTTCAGGGAAGTGAACTCAAGGTTTCT
This sequence comes from Pedobacter sp. GR22-10, assembly GCF_026239715.1. Taxonomy (NCBI): domain Bacteria; kingdom Pseudomonadati; phylum Bacteroidota; class Sphingobacteriia; order Sphingobacteriales; family Sphingobacteriaceae; genus Pedobacter; species Pedobacter sp. GR22-10. The sequence continues at coordinate 672,702 of NZ_JAPIVR010000002.1, read as the reverse complement.
GAGCGGAAAATGATGTTCGTTCTGATGTACCATATCAATATAGATTAATAAAACAGCGTAATATGTTAGTGAACAAAAATCCTCAACCCGCAGCTCAGCAAACCAGACTTGCCGGAAGCATTTGGATGCGAATTTTCTCCAACCTTACCTTTTGGGTGCTCATCGCCATTATTGCCGGTGCCATACTGGGTAGTTATGCCCCCGCAACAGCCGTCAGGATGGAAATTATAGGTAAAACTTTTATCGACATCATCAAGCTTTTTATTGCACCCATTATCTTTTTAACCATTGTGCTGGGCATCAGTGGTATGGGCGATTTAAAAAAGGTAGGTAGGATCGGGCTTAAATCACTGATTTATTTTGAAGTGGTATCAACCATTTCCCTGGCGATCGGTATCCTGATGGCCGTCTTAATTAAGCCTGGAAATATTGATAAATCTCATCTGCAAATCCAGAATGCTTCCAGGTATACTTCAGCACCGGCCGGGGGCTTTGACTGGATCAATTTTTTCATGAGTAACCTTACCATTCAGGTTTTAGTGGTTGCCATTATAGCTGGCATCATTTTAAACTATTCCAGATACCGTGAAAAAGCAGTAAGGGGTTTAAGTTATGCTTCTAAAATTGTTTTTAAAGGCTTGAAGTACGTGATGTACCTGGCACCACTTGGCGCATTTGGCGGAATGGCTTACACCATCGGAAAATTTGGCTTGCATACATTAGTTCCTTTGGCTAAGTTAATGGGTACGGTATATCTGACGATGGGCCTTTTTATTTTCCTGATTCTTGGCAGTATTATGAAATACTATAAGATGAGCATCTGGAATTTTATCAAATACATTAAGGAAGAGCTTTTACTGGTGCTTGGAACCTCATCTTCAGAATCTGCATTGCCATCCATCATGCTCAAGCTGGAAAAAATGGGCTGTAGTAAATCTGTTGTGGGTTTGGTTATTCCAACCGGTTATTCATTTAACCTGGACGGAACGTCCATCTATCTTTCTATGTCCGTTATCTTTCTGGCCCAGTTATATGGCGTTCAACTTTCAGTGTGGGAAATGCTGAGCATCATCGGCATCTTAATGGTGACTTCCAAAGGCGCGGCGGGCGTTACAGGAAGTGGCTTTATTGTGCTGGCCTCTACACTGGCCGCTATTCATAAAATTCCGATTGAGGGGCTTGCCTTTTTGCTTGGTGTAGATAAGTTTATGAGTGAAGCACGTGCTTTAACCAATATTATCGGTAACGGTGTAGCTACGATCGTGATTTCAAAGAGCGAAAATGAGTTTCATCCTGTTGTAGCAGAAGCCGCGATTCAACCGGAGGATAAACTGGCAAAACAAGAATTTGTATACTAAATCCAATCAAATGAATACTTCAGAAACATTCAATGAATTAAGGTTCAGCATGTATGGCAAGCAGGTGCATTACCAGTTAAGTGCAGAAGAACTGATCAGCCAAACGCTGGAACGCGGGCAAGGTTGTTTGAGTAACCGTGGTGCACTTTGTGTGGATACAGGCACTTTTACAGGCCGTTCTCCTAAGGATAAATTTACGGTAATTGACGATACGACAAGAGAAACCATCGATTGGGGCGACGTGAACAGGCCTATTGCTCAGGCTCACTTTTATGGCTTGTATAGCAAAATGCGGGCCTACCTGGCTGAAAGAGAAGTTTGGGTGAGAGATGCTTATGCCTGCGCCGACCCGAGATATGCCCTAAGCATTAGGGTGGTGAATGAAACGCCCTGGGCAAATCTGTTTTGCCATAACTTGTTCTTAAGGCCAGAAATACAGCAGAAGACAGCTGGTGAAACGGACTGGCTGATTTTACAAGCCCCCGGTTTTGAAGCCGATCCTGAACAAGATGGTACACGTTCTAAAAACTTTACGGTAGTGAACTTCACCCGTAAAATTATTCTGATTGGTGGAACGGCTTATACGGGAGAGATGAAAAAAGGGATTTTCAGCGTGTTGAATTATATTTTGCCGGAAGAAAAAGGCGTACTCAGCATGCATTGTTCTGCAAATGAAGGGATGGATGGCGATGTATCATTGTTTTTTGGTTTATCAGGAACAGGCAAAACAACATTAAGTGCAGATGCCGGTCGTGCATTAATCGGCGATGATGAACATGGTTGGTCTGACGAAGGAATTTTTAATTTTGAAGGGGGCTGTTATGCCAAGGCAATAGATCTTAACCCCGAAAAAGAACCTGAAATTTTTGTAGCCATTAAACCCGGCGCACTTTTAGAAAACCTGGTGATAAACCCATCCAACGGGGTGATTGATTTTTCTGATATCACTAAAACCGAAAATACCAGAGTGGCCTATCCCATTGATTTTATTCACAATGCCAAAAAGGGATCGTCAGGCGGAACACCCAGGAACATTTTCTTCCTGACCTGCGATGCCTTTGGTATTTTACCTCCCATCAGCCGGCTGGATAAGGGGCAGGCCATGTATCATTTTATATCAGGATACACCTCAAAGGTAGCCGGTACGGAAATGGGCGTTTCCACACCGCAATCTACTTTTTCAGCTTGTTTTGGGAGAGTTTTTCTTCCCCTTCATCCGCTTAAATATGCTGAATTGTTAGGTCGCAAACTGGATGCTAATCCTGATATTAAGGTGTGGCTGGTCAATACCGGATGGATTGGAGGCGCTTACGGAACCGGAAACAGAATCAGTCTGAAATATACCAGGGCACTTATTACCGCCGCCATGAAGGGAGATCTGCAACATGTTCCATACGAAAATCATCCAGTCTTCAAATTTGCTGTACCTCAGGATTGTCCGGCAGTTCCGGCAGATATCCTTAACCCCAGAAACCTTTGGGAAGATGTGCATGAATATGACCGGAAAGCAATGGATCTGGCGCTATTGTTTGAACATCATTTCTCTGGCTATGCCGAATTGGCCAGTAAGGTAATGAAAGATGCGGCCCCATCATTTGTATAGAAATATTGCTATATTGAAGATCAATCGAAATCATTTGAGGCTAATAGACAAAACAGACCTGGTTATTGATAAGCTAAACAAAACCCTTAGCTTACAAATATTTGTAGCCATTATATTGGGTGCCCTGGCTGGTGTCTGCTTTCCGCATTTTGCGGTCAGGTTGCAGTGGGTGGGAAGTTTATTTGTGCTGGTGATTGAGCCTTTTGTACCGCCTGTTATATTTCTAAGCATTGTAAGCGTGTTCGGAAGTTTGGAAAACCTTAAGCTGGCCGGAAGGATTACTGCAAAAGCGATTCTTTATTTTGCAGTGGTGAGTACACTGGCCATTATTTTTGGAATGTGCAGTGCATTGATTATTCACCCGGGAAAGATAGACCGTAGTTTAGTGGAATCTATTGAACCTGCAAAGGTAATGACCACTTATTATGAAGGCTGGCTTAAATTTGTGATGCAAAATGGTATGCTGCTGTTATTTGTTTTGGCCGTTGCCATTGGTATTCTAATCAACCGTTTAGCGAATCGTGACGCGGTGGTCAACATTTTTGAACACCTCAAATCCACGGTACTTCGGGTATTACGATACCTTTTTCTATTGGCGCCTGTCATTACCTTTAGTGGTATTGCCTATACCGTAGGGCGTTTTGGACTGGATACCCTGGTGCCTATCGGTAAGCTGCTGGCCGGAACCTACATTACGATGTTCTTGTTCATCGCACTGATTTTAGGATCTTTACTGGCAGGTTTGAAGGTAAATCTTTATACCTTTTTAGGGTTGATCAAAAATGAATTGCTATATGCCCTGGGAACATCATCTTCCAGTTCCGTTATTCCGTTGCTTCTCGAAAAACTGGAGAAAATAGGCTTGAAAACGCCGGTGGTGAGGTTGGTTACCGTTACCGGAAATTCGCTCAATCTGAATGGAACCTGTATTTACCTGGGGATGTCGGTCATCTTTCTCGCACAGCTTTACAATGTAAGTTTTTCCTTAACGGAGCTCGCGGGTATTGTGGTCATTATTTTACTCACCTCCAAAGGTGCATCGGGTATTCCCGGAACAGGATTTTTAGCCCTGGTAACTACGGTAGGCAGCATACATCAAATTCCGGTAGAAGGTTTAGCTATTTTATTGAGCATTGATCGGTTTATGAGTGAAGCAAGGGCCATTACCAACACAGTTGGACATGCCATTGCCGCGCTAATTATTTCAAAAAGTGAATCTTAACGTACGCGTTTAAAAATAAAAATGAATAAAAAGATGAAAAAATTAATCACATACCTGCTGATCCTGTTAACAGGTTTTAGTGTAGGCTGCAAAAATAAAAGTGCTGATGAAGAAACCGATGTGGTATTGGTTGGTGCCGGTGTAATGAGTGCAACACTTGGCGCAATGATGAAAACATTGAATCCTAAATTGAAAATCAATATTTACGAGCGGTTGGACCTGGTGGCTGCAGAAAGCTCAGATGCCTGGAATAATGCCGGAACAGGCCATTCTGCCTTTTGTGAACTGAACTATACACCACAACGTCCGGATGGAACCATAGAATTTAACAAAGCTATTTCCATCAATGAACAATTTGAAATTTCAAAACAGTTCTGGGCGTATATGGTCACTAAGGGTAAGCTCCCTGAACCCAAATCTTTCATCAATAATGTGCCGCACATGAGTTTTGTCTGGGGAAATAAAAATGTAGCATACCTGAAGAAAAGATATGATGTGTTGAGCAGGCAACTGCTGTTTAAAGGCATGCAATATTCTGAAAATTTTGATACCCTTGCCAAGTGGATGCCCTTGGTTATGACGGGAAGAAACAGAAAACAAAAGGTTGCTGCAACCTATATGGCTATTGGTACCGATGTTAATTTCGGAAGCTTAACAAGGGGACTGGTGGCCTCATTGAAAAAGGAAAACGGGGTAAAGGTAGCGCTGAATCATGAGGTGAAAAATCTTAAACGCCTGGACGATGGTACCTGGCTGGTTACCGTATTGGATAATAAAACAGAGAAGGAGCGCAATATCAAGGCAAAATTTGTATTTATCGGTGCCGGTGGTGGTGCTTTAAGGCTGCTGCAGAAATCTAAAATTCCGGAAGGGAAGGGCTTTGGTGGCTTTCCGGTAAGTGGTGAATGGATGGTTTGCAACAATCAGGAGGTTATAGCGAAACACATTTCAAAGGTTTATGGCAAAGCAGGAGTAGGGGCACCACCTATGTCGGTGCCACATCTGGATACACGAATTATTAATGGTAAAAAAGCATTACTTTTTGGCCCTTATGCAGGCTTTTCTTCCAAATTTTTAAAACAAGGATCTTATTTAGATTTAACCCGCTCCATTACCTTAAAAAACATCTGGCCAATGATGTCGGCCGGAGCAGATAACATCCCGCTGACTAAATATTTAATTGGTCAGGTTACACAATCCGATGAGGAGCGTTTAAACGCCCTGAAGGAATATTTTCCAGCAGCAAAGGCTTCCGATTGGAAACTTGAAACTGCCGGACAACGGGTTCAGATTATTAAAAAGGATGAAAAGAAAGGCGGTTTACTACAATTTGGAACAGAAGTGGTCAGTGCAGAAGATGGTAGTTTGGCGGCCTTATTAGGTGCTTCTCCAGGTGCATCAACCTCTGTTGACATCATGATTACGCTGTTGAAAAAATGCTTCCCCCAGCAAATGGCTACGCCAGAGTGGCAATCAAGAATGAAAGAGATGATTCCATCCTATGAAAAGAAACTTTCAGAAGATAAAGACCTGGCAAATAAAGTGAGAAAGGCAAACAGCACTACGCTTGGGCTGCGGTATTTTACGATAGATTAGTGATTTTCTTTGCAGATAAATTTTTAAAGTTGCTAACTCTTATTATTTTATTTTTAAATAGCGTTAGTAACTTTTGAGGAGATTCTCCAATTGATTTGTCATGCTGAATTAGGTTCAGTACCTTTAAGCTTAACAGCTTACAAGAGCGTTGCTTATTGCTACATTTTCCCGATGATGACAGCAGTTTCTGCAGAAGCGGGACAGTAACATCTGCGTCATGTATCTGTACTTTTTAACTTTGGTTCTGTAGAAATACATTCAGGTCATCATCTTTTCCAAGCCCGAGCTTTTGTTTAATCCGGTAGCGGCTCATGCGTACACTTTTAGGTTCAATGCCCAAACGTGCAGATACCTCCTTATTTGATAACCCCATCAGCATGTAGGCGCAATATTTTAAATCAAGCCTGGTGAGGCTTTGGTTGGCCTGTTGTTGCAGGCGTTCAAAAAAAGCAGGATTGGTTTCAAAAAAATCTGTTTTCTGGGCTTCGAAATCCTTATCCATTTTCTTTTGCTGGTTCAGAATCCGTTTCATTTGCGCATCAAAAGAAAGGTGATTCGCTGCATCAACCTTTCCGGAGAGCTGTTCCAGCAATTCATTCTTCTCTTCAATCTGCAAGGTTCCTGCCAGCACTTCCTTTTGTAACCTATCCTGGCGCTCTTTAAGCAAAACCTGTTCGGTTTGCAATTGCATGGCCTCTGCCTCTTTGAGCTGTGCCCTTAATTCGGCAGCCGTTTTCTCCTTATCTATCAACTCCTGCTTTCTGATGGATGCCTTTAACTTAAAATTGTATGCGCGCAGCAGAAACAGCAGAACGGCTATCCCCATAATGCCCAGCAGCACATAAAAGGTGGTCCGTTTTTTAGCAAATAAGGCCTCCTGATGCAGATAAGCAATTTCCTGTTCATTTTTTGCCGTTTGATATTGTGCCTCTACCCGGGTAATGCTGTTGATCTTCTCTTCATTAAAGGCCTTTTTATAAAACTCGAAATACTGTTTCAGGTAATTTAGCGCAAGTTTGGCATCTCCCTTTTTTTCGGCAATGCCTGAGAGGCCCTGGAAGATCCGGGCTTTAGTTAGAGGCATGCTCACTACTTCATTTGCCGTGGCATTTAGTCCGCTCAATAAAATCTTTTCAGCCTCGTCATAATGCCCGTCGCGCATGGCATATTCGCTTTTTAAGCCATAGCAATTAAGTAATACCTCCTGCAAATTGGTTTTGGTGGCAATTTCAATGGCCAGGTTCACATATTGCTCTGCGCTGTCGCGATACCGGTCTGGAAAATATTGAAAATAAATGTTGGCCGTATTCAGGGCAATGGCTGCTGTGTTGCTTCTTAAAACCAGGCGTCCTTCCTGCTTTTGGGCAAGCAGCAATGATTTTTTATAAATGGTTAAGGCAGAATCGAGCAGGTTGCGTTGAGCAGGCTGCTGTTTAAACCGGTCAAAATAAGTCTGTCCGATGGTAAAATAAGCACTGTTCAATTGGTCTACCTGTTGGCTCGCCAGTGCGGCCTGGTAGCATAAACCGGCATATTTTTGTTGTCTGGCCGGGTTGTTACCATAGCTATATATGCTGGCCAGGTAGTGGTAAGCCGTGCTTTCATATTCTGCAGCATCTTGTCCTTTAAAATAATCAATGGCTTTCAGTAGTTTACTGGCGGCCTGGTCATTCTGATCATTAACGAGGTCTAACCAGCCGTTTCTGAACCATACAAAACCCAGTGTTACCCGATCTTTTGTTTTGCGGGCATAATACATGGCACTATCACGACTGGCATAGGCATTTTTTAGCTCCTTTTTCCACACATATAAATGCACCAGTGTAGCGAAGGCCATGGCTTTCCCTTGCCCGTCAGGCAAAGTCCGGCTAATCTTCAGGGCTTCATTGGCCTGCTTAAAAGAAAGGGGCAGCTGCTGTTCAAAATTGGCTTTCGCCAGCTTACATAAAATATTTACACGCCTGGCCGGGGCGAGATCTTCCTGGTTCAGTAAATGGTTTAGCGAATCCAGATATATTTTCTGTCCTGATGCATGGGTAATGACAATAAAGAAAAAGGATATCATTAAGCATAATGATTTTACGGGAATCTGCATGCCTCAAAAATAGAAAAAAGAAATAATTCCGGAAAAAATCATATTCCGGCAAACGCTTGAACTCAAGTGGTTTAAAGAAAGTTGTAGACGAATTGTAGACGCTAATTTTTTTGGCCGTAGTCGGGGAGTAGACACTGTTTTCTTGGTACAGGAAGCACTCCTGCCTAATTTTGTCCTATTCATTTACTTAAAAACACCATATCATGAAAAACAAGACCATGGCCATAGTAGCCTACATTACCCTCATCGGGTGGATCATTTCTTATCTGGAGTTTAAAAAATCTCCTGAAAAAAGCAGACTGGTGAATTATCATCTGGGCCAATCGCTGGGCATCATTATTACTTCCTTTGTGCTCAGTATTGCCAGCAGCATCATTCTGGCGATTATTCCTTCACTAGGTTTTATCTTTTATATTGTTTTATTGATTCCATTCCTGTTGTTATTACTTGGCGTTATTGCCGCAAACAATGAGGTGGAGAAACCTGTTCCGATTATTGGAAAAATATTTGAAGGAAGATTCAATTTTGCTTCAGAGAAACCAGGAAACATTTAAAAGAAAACAGCGATGAACCGGATATTCAGAACAGTACATGTTTGTACGGCGCTCAAATACTATGGCCAGGCCATAGTATTTTTATTGCTGTTTCTGGGATCTGGCGCACAGGCACAAAGCCCTGAAGATGGCCAGACACCAGGTGTGAAAATAGATTTGAAAATTACAGATCAGGCTTCCAACACCACCCATCATTACAAGCTTCTGGGAAGCAGCTATTCCGTCAGCAAACCCTTCGCCCTGCAAAAAGAAGGAAAGTTTGCAAACGATGGCAATTGTACCCTGATTTTGGAACTGGCACAAAATGCAGATGAATTTCTGCTGAAATGGGTGGCCGGAACCGTAAAGGGTGTAAAGGGAGAAATCAGCATTGTAGCCGCGAAAGCCTCAGATAAGCCGCGCATCATCACCTTTACCGACTGGGAGGTGGCCTCGGCATCTGAAAGTTTTTACAGCACCAATGAAGCCATCTGGTGGCCTCACCTCAGTGTATATGTCAAAACCTTATCGGTAGATGGCGTTCCGGTATTTCCTGGCGCAGCAAATGCTAAAAGGTAAATTTTAAAACCTGATTAATAAATTATTCACTTAAAACACATGGACATGACAGGTTGGGAAATAGAAAATCCAGGAGAATATCTTTTATACGGTAATGATAAAAATCTGAGGGCGTTTTTGAAAAACTATCCCTTATCGGCACTCAGCCCTGACGGGCAAACGCTGTTCATCATCCGCCAATACCACCCCACATTAAACTGTTCGCCGGATGATCCTGTAAACCCTTCTGAAGCTTACAGGATGTGCCTGGCTTACTATACCTATAGCTCATACTTCTTTTTTGAGCTGCCTACCCATTTGCACTATAACATGTTATCGGTGAGGTATGATCAGCATATCCAGGATATAGCCATTACCATTTCCAGCAGGGAAATGACCCGGGTAACCAACGTGAAGGAATTGTTCGCCAGGCTGGAAAGTTATGCCCCTAAAACGGATGCAGAAAAAGAAGCCGCTTTTGCGGGCCTCAGCAATGAAATTCCACTGCAAAAGAAAAAAGTACCCATTACCCAGACGGAAGTGAAATCTACCGTGATTGGCGTATTGAAAAATGCCGACTTTGATGACTGGTGGGTATCAGCGCCGCAGAAAATAGCCTTTCTGGATCAGGAGGAAATGACCTTTACCATTACCGATTACAATCCAAATGAAGATGAAAAGCTGATGGAAGCAGCCGACGAAACCATCCGTAATTTTTTAGCCAAAACACCACAGGACCGGGAAGCCATGAGCACCTATGTTTATCAAAACTGTATGGATTTCTTAGATGCCGTAGGTTATGATGAAGCTGACCAGGCGCTGTGGGATATTAAAGACCCCCGCGACATATGGAATTATGTAACGCCATTGGAAATTTATGTGACCCGTGAGCCTTATGAAGATCAGGGCGTATACCTCCGTTTAATTTTCAGGTGTGAGTGGGAACAGGAACATGGCCTGCAACTGGTATTTAATCAAAAAGGTAAGCTGGTAAGGGTAAGTGACGACGATGGACATATCATAGGCTAGCAGGGCCACGGCATGATTACCGACTAACAACAGGAGCGGACGGGTACCCATGTGGCTACCGATCCGTTTCATAAGCAATTCATTCAAACATGCTTCCCTTTTGCGGAAGATAAAAGCAAATGCCATGGATAAAGCAACATATCAACAACAATTTACAACAGAAGATAGCCCCGGCTGGCTGGCCATTGATGATCAACTGGATCAGATTTACGGCGATACAGAACCCCGCCATTATCCACCTTTGTGCGGGCTGCATTATGCGGCAGGTGGCAGCGATCCGATAGATGGTGCCAGTATTTACGACAGCAACCACCAGGAGTTTCACCGCCATATTGTAAGTTATGGGCTGAGTGAGCTGTATTACGATGAAGAAAAGGCCGGTGGCGAATTTAGCAAATGGGGTTTTGAGTTGACCTTCCGGTTGCTGCCTTTTCAGGATGATCAGCATGATCCCATCTGGGCCATACAGGTGATGAATAACCTGGCACGTTACGTATTTACAAGTGGGAAGTGGTTTGAAGAAAACCATTTTGTGCCGGCCAACGGACCCATCCGCCTGGATACAGAAACTGAAATCACCGGCTTTGTTTTTGCGCTTGATCCTGAACTGGGCAAAATCCAGACCCCACATGGGGAAGTGAGCTTTCTGCAAATGGTGGGCATTACCAATACAGAAGTAGAAAAACTCAAACAAAATCCAACTACAGATGCCGTAAAAGAACTGATTGACCATTTAAAAAAGGACAATCCATTATTGATTACTGACCTAAACCGGAAGTAGCCATGTCCATGCACGAAATTGAAGATCTGGTGGAAGAAACCACTCATCTGGCAGACCAGTCTTCCGATCATGATTTAATGGCCAAAAGGGATATTTTATTTAACCTGTACCAATTCGAAGCATTTTTCGATACCAGCTATACCCACTTCAGGGTAATGGATATCCTGTTAAAAAACCGGTTCGTTTATCGGATCCCGGTGGCAGAATATCCCCAGCTGGGCATAACCGAAGCACAGCTGCCGGCGGATGAGGATGGCGATTGGGTATGTGATGAGGATCAAAATGCGTTAGCCTATGCACAAAGCGAAAATGGGGCCATGTACTTGTATGTTGATGCCGGCGAGATATTCTGGAAACGTTTATGTGAACTTGATATCCTGCCCAAAGCAGATCAACAGCCTCCGCAACAGTTTTCGATTCCTCAACTCGTGAAAATCGTTATGCTGGAAGCTGAAAAGCAACAGCAAACGGATGTGTTAAAGGAGTGGTATAATTTATTTGCCAATGCTGTTTTAGCGGGCGATTTCGGCGCAAGCGAAGGCATCCCCGATTCTTTTGAAGGTATCTTGAACGATACCCATTTATCCGAACTTCGGGCTATCGCGGTACGCAACCAGCTGGACCGGCAGAAAGTGAGCCCGGCCAGTGGAGATTATTTATCGTTCCCCGGGGTGAAAACTAATCTGACGGGCACTGAAAGCCTGGAGGAAAGCTACAAGATCCGTTACCTGCTTGATTTTTCAAAAGATACCCTTCAGCTAGAAGCTGCATACCGTAAAGACCAGGGTGCAATGGAAGCAGGACCAGCGAAAACAGCCATGATACTACCCACCATTGATGGATATCTGGCTCCTTTGAACTGGACATACGTGGAGATCGCCCCTGAAAAAACCTGGCGCTGGTACCAGGATCTGAAAGATGATCAGTTTGGTGGCCCGGGACACCGCTGCTTTATTCAGCTTCAGCTGGACAGGGAAGAAAATACCTTGTTCTGCCAACTTGCGCTGCAGCACAGCCTGATTTTAAAATGGCAGGAAAAGCAACCTTCACTTTTGCCGGAGAACTGGCATTTTTATCATGAGTTGTCTGGCTGGCTTAACGACGATTTTACCGAAAAAAACAGACATTTAAGCAGCTGGGGAAGCTGGAAATTCGATCTGAAACAATCGGAAAAAGTACTGAAAAGCCATCTGGAAAACCTGATTGCAGGACTAAAACAGAACAGCTATTTTGATTTCGTAATGGCAGAGTTTCCTGAAAAATTTTTAGCGCAGGACCCGCAAAGAATTTTATACCTGTTTGATGAGGGGGAAGATGGCACGGGCATTATTCCCAAATATGTATTGTTTGATAGCAAAATTACGTCTTTAATTGCTTTTGCCAAATGGGCTGCAGAAAAAAAAGATAAACGACAGGCCGCAAAAATAATGGATCAGATCATGGAGATGGCCACAACAAGTGAGGTGTCGGCACTTCAGCAAGAAGTGGTGATTGATCCTTTAGTGCGCGTTTGGCAGGAAAATAAAGTGATTATATTTCCGCCCGTCTGGCAGCTTTACCTGGTGAAATCACTTAGAGAAAAAAGGTAATCTCCGGCGGTATCGTCATTTGCTGGCGCATGCGTGTCGCGTGTGCATTTGGAGCAATTTATATTTTCACACGCGGCACGCGTGCGCTAGCGAGGGATGAGCGATGGCGTGAAGCAATCTTTATAGCTATTTGCTGACGTAAGGGGGGCGCGTGTGCATTTTAAGCAATTTATATTTTCACACGCGACACGCGTGCGCTAGCGAGGTGAAGCAATCTTTATAGCTATTTTCTGACGTAAGGGTGCCGCGTATGTTTTTTGAGCAATTTTATTTTCACACGCGGCACGCGTGCGCTAGCTAGGGCTAGCGAGGCTACTCAAATTAATTGATTTGAATTCTTTGTTTAAAAGCAGTATACCAGTCATTACAGTCTGACAGCCAATCATAAATCATTTTATAGGATGCGGTAATTTCGGCAGAAAAGTTTAGGGTTGCGCCTTCAAAATCATCTTCCTGAAAGATGTAAGCATTTAATCCATGATATAAGAGATCAATATGTTGCTCCACCTCAAATTGGCCAACGGCCTGCAGGTGATAACCCAGGCTTTTGGTGTAATGCTGAAAAGCTTCTTCATTGGCCAAAGGTTTTGTTTTGGTGATCAGATGGATGATATTGTTTACCTCATAAAGGGCGTTGGCAATGCTGATGGGCGTATGTTTACCAGAGCGTGGATCGGGTCCGATAGACGAACTAAGCATTTCGGTAAGAAGCTGATTCACATTTGATAAATTATTCATCTCGAAATAAGTGCCAATCAGTTTCCGGAACTCGCTTACAGCTGCTACCTGATCTGGGAGCTGTGTGTTTGGGTTTTTACAATTGTTGTTCTGCATAACATTTGATAAAAAGTTCCTGAGTGCTGCAGAACAACAATTAACTCTTTTCAGAGATATTGAAAGATGCGGGTCTAAGCCGCTCACTCAGGAATATTGTGAAATTTTTAATTTATTTTATGTTTCTCCAATTAAGTTAAAAGATATTGTTAATTACTGTTCTGCATCGCTAAGATAAATACAATAAAATCATTCACGAAATCTTTTTGCTCAAAAGGCATAAATGGAGGCGGTTTTATACTTGCAGTCGACAGTTCAGCCGTTGCAGTCGATAGTTTAGCCGTTGCAGTCGATAGTTTAGCCGTTGCGGTCGATAGTTCAGACGTTGCAGTTGATAGTTCAGACGTTGCAGTCGCTAGTTCAGACGTTGCAGTCGGTAGTTCAGACGTTGCAGTCGATAGTTCAAACGTTGCAATCGACAGTTCAGACGTTGCGGTCGATAGTTCAGACGTTGCGGTCGATAGTTCAGACGTTGCAGTCGACAGTTCAGCCGTTGCGGTTGATAGTTCAGACGTTGCAGTTGATAGTTCAGGCATTGCAGTCTGCTCATTGCTGGCGCACGCGTGCCGCGTGTGCCTACCCCAATTCCTCCAAATCTATCAGTCCTTTGCCTCCACTATAATCGATTGCACTACTATATTTCCAATGCCATGCCTCGTTAACGTAACCAGCTACAACAGGATTTTCATGTAAATAATCTGCCTTTTGCTCAATAACGGGCGTACTCCATAATTCAATTGGTTTATTATGGTGTTGCCAAAATTGATAGCCTTTCACATTGCTGCTTTTTGACGCAGCCCGTTTAAACATCCACAGTAGCCAATCTTTTCTGCTTTCCTGACTGTTTTCGATAATTGTTCTAACAATTTCCTTAGAAGTATGCTCTTTTATTCTTCCCAATAAAATAGCTGGATTATTGTTTTTTGCACTAAATATCAAATGTACATGGCTGGGCATGATGCACCAGCAATAGAGTTCTAAACCAAGGTTTTTCCTGCAATAAGATAAACTGTCTACAAAAATATCACAATATATATGGCGTACAAATACATCTATCCAATAAACTGTTGCAAAACTTACAAAATATAGTCCCTCCTTATTATAGAATTTATATTTACGGCTCATTCAATTAAGTTTAGTTCATACCTGTGCTGGTAAAAAGGCATTTTCTTTTTTATAAAAAGGATGAGTTAAACTGATCAGCTAAGGGAATGACAGTAGATGATCGTTCTATTTATAGAGTTGATTGTGTGTTAAAGATAATATAAATGGTTGAAAAAAAATATAGCAATTAAATCTTTACACGCGGCATGCGTGCGCCAGCGAGGGGCAATAAAATAATTCCATCAATAAGTAATTTATGTTTTTCATACTATAGGGCGGTGTCTCACCGCCAGAAATTAATGCATTTTAATTAGATTGGATTAAAAATATGGAGTAGTATCTTGGTGCTGGCGCACGCGTGCCGCGTGTGCTTTGTTATATTAAGCATCAAAAGAGTAATATTTGCCCACAAGAGTTTAATAGAACATAACAAGGGGCTTTCACACGCAGCACGCGTGCGCCAGCGAGGGTATTTAATAAAATCTTCTAACAATACGGGAAACCATAATTACACATAAGTAAGTATATCTATCTAATTTACGTTATCTCTTATCTTCTCATCCTATTTCTTTGCTGGCGCACGCGTGTCGCGTGTACATTTTTAATTGTTTATTTTATTTCACACGCGGCACGCGTGCGCTAGCGAGGGTGTGAAGATTTAATTGCTTAATTGACTGTTCAAGATGAATTTTTCATCAGGCAATTTTTTGACTAAATTGATATTCATAATGTTGAAATGAAATGGAATTAGTAAAGTGATTAATAAAAAACTTATTTATTCCCATTCTGTAAATTATATCTCTTGATATCGATGTCAATTTGTGTCTTTTCTTTATATAATGAATCACTACTTGACAGCAATAATCAGCGAGTAAGTGACCATAACAATATTTCAGCGGTGTTATAGAATTTGCTGTTCCGAAATTTGTTATTTCCATTTTATTTAGCTGCAAATCAACAAACCTCTTCTCAATTGATTCCTCTAAAATTGTAGGTAAATCAGTTGGCATACAGTTAACGCAAAAGAGATGACCTTTTTTTGGGAAGAAAGATGAGTTTATTGAAAAGAGATGGCCATCTGCTTTCACTGCTAAATCGATATTTTTTAAAAATTGGCTAAAATTGTATTCTATCTCATCGGACGTAATGTTAATAGCTGTAATTTCTCTTATAACCTCAACTATTATCTCACTATTCCATATGTCATTTTCCCAGCTATACCCATATGTATAATAGATTTGAGGATGATCAATCCTTTGGTTTAAAACTTCGTCAAATTCATTATCCATTGTTAAAATAATCTTTGTCAGATTTCCTTGTAGGATATCCTCCGATATAGCTTTTAAAGTTTGTTTTGAACCAATTGATTTGAATTTCAATTTTCTATTGGGCCTAAAAACTTCAAAAATTCGTTGCCAGAAAATTATATCTTCCGTTTCTGTTGAAAACCTGCCTTGATATACTTGTTCTTTATTATATGACTCATTCCCGCCTTCTAAGAAGACAATAAAATCGACATTATAAAACCTATGCTGATTGTTCAACCCACTGATCGTTCTAGTAAAGCTCATCGAATTGCTTCCTCCACATTTAATATGTAGTCATAAAATTTTCCAACAATATCTGGTGAATGAGTTGCAAAAATTATTTGGGAATTTTGATTTATATTTTTTAGACTACTTACTAATCTCTCTTGCCACTCAACATGCAGTGAAAGTTCTGGCTCATCTGCAATGTATATGTGATTTTGATTCTCTTGCAAAAGACTTTCACCCAAGATTATAAGTAATTGTTTTTCACCCGAAGATAGCTGCAATAAAGAGAATATTTTTCCACTCTTAGTTTTTATCAATAATTCGTTTTTTTCATTTATAAAAACTTGTTTATTTTGAAAAAGACTATTTACTTCTGTTAAAAACGTAATCTTAGGCTTATTGATTAAATTCTTTTTACCATTTAAACTTCCCCACTCCTGTACAATAGAATGAATTCTTCTTGTTCCTAAAATATAGGCAAGTTTTTTTACAGAAATTGACTTTTTTAGATTGAATTCATTTTTAGCATCATTAAAGCCTGTAAAATGATTTTCAAGTTTGTCAGAAAATTCTGATTCTTGGAGCTTGAATAATAAGAAAATTTGCCTCAAAGATTCTTGTTCTTTTTCAGGATCTAAGTCATCTGTCTTCAATAGCTTATCTTCCTTTTCATCTTCAATCAAAGATAAAAATATGTTTTTTTGAAATTTTTCTGTTTCAACGGAATATTGTTTATCAAGTACTCCAAAATACTTTATCAAATCAGTAGATAATTCCTTAATTTTTTGATCAATAAGAGACTCAAAGCTAGAGTCATCAGAATTTTTATTAAATTTGTTTGCCCTATGAATAGATAGCCAAGTCACATTTACAAGCTCGCCTAAAGCCAAATTAATATCTCTTCCAACGGAATTACTATGCATGTTATAAAACTTGTGTCGTAAGTATTCTGTTGGATAACGATAAAGCACTTCTTCTTCTAATTCATTCAAATTAAAAATCTTTGCCTTCGCATGATCAGGCAATTTGATCTTGAAATTAATGTTAGGATACATTGAATCATTTCTTTCTTTCTTTTCCACTTCAATATAAGCTTCAGAACTTCGCTTATCGTTGAAACTAAAAAAATCAACCCGAATTTTACTAAACTGAGCTTTATCAAGTGTTGAGAAATCAGCTTTTAAACTAGCAGCTATTAAGTTAATAATTGTAGTTTTTCCAGACCCATTTACTCCAATAAGAAAATTTATTTCACTGTCAAAGTCCAGTACCACAGATCGGTTTTCCCAAAACCCATCAATTTTGACTTTTTTGATTTTACGCATATTTATTATTTTACTCCAAACCAAGTATGGCTACTTATTTATTTTGGATATAGATTTAATTAAGATTAGTTGTTAGAAAAGAGTTTAAGAATTTTAATAGATAGGTTGAATGGAATTCCTAAAATAAATACAACATTTAGTATTTGCCAATTTATTAAATAATATGGCTTATGCGAAGATATTATTGACATGTTGAGATTGTTAATTGTATAAATATAGTAATCTATCTTAGTTATAAAAAATAGTTTGTTGCTTTTTATATATATGTTGGCTATAAATTAATTAAAATCTCAAAGGAAAATTATATAGCAAGAATTACTATGTTTGGATGCTAATACAGACGATATATTTGTTGAAACTATCTTGCTTATTGAGCAGATGAGGTGAAAAGTAGTATATGATTAGATCATCTAAGACAAATTGCAGAAAAATTTTAGATAAGTATAGAACAAGTGTTCAAAAGGCGACAAGTTGCAAAAAAGAAAAAATATAATGCAGTTAAGGTATTTTGTTTTGCGTGAGTTTGTACTATTATTAGAGAACAATTATTCCAATAACAAATTTATATTTTAACTTTACTTAATTGTAAAGTTGATGAATTAATGCGCTGCCTAGCCTAGAGTTTACTAAAAATAATAAATAAATTGAAGAATAAAGTATTCCAATCACTCTGTAATTTTTCCAAATTGCCACCTATTCCATTCCCTTTTCTTAGTTTTGAGGGGAAATAATCGAAATAAATACAAATTAGCATGAACCATTGGTTAGTAAAATCAGAGCCTTTTAAATACAGTTGGGAAAAATTTAATGAAGATGGCCGTACCTTTTGGGATGGCGTTCGCTGTTTTTGAACCATTTTTGAATTTGGTTCAAGCCAGTTTCTTGCTGTAATTCCCCTGATTTTGTCCTAAAATCGCCAATTTTCACTCATTTTGTCGGCTGTTTTGTCGCCAATTTGAACTCCAATTTAATTCAGTATTTTCTTCGTTAAAGAACTTAAAGTTATATTATTGACAAGTATAGCGGAGTTAATAATATGTTATTTGTCGCTAAGTTAATTAAATCACCCCATCATCAGCAAAGCTGTAGTAGCTATTTTCACTCAAAACGATGTGATCCCAAACATTAATATCAAGTAGTTTACCACATTCTACCAATCGTTTCGTTAACTTAATATCTGCTTCACTCGGTCTGATTGATCCACTAGGATGATTATGCGTGAGTATTATTCCAGATGCATTACCTTTTAAAGCGACAGCAAACACTACCTTCGGATCAACATAAGTACCACTAACACCACCCATTGATATTTCAACAATCCCCAACACATGGTTACTTCGGTTAAGGAGTATAACTTTAAATTCTTCTAGAAACGCAATCTTACCCATGTCCCATTGTTGTTTTAAAAGGCAATATGTTTGTTGAGATGAGGTTATCTTAGGACGTTCACTAATGTTGTAATCTGGCTTGTAGCTTACCTGTACTTCAGCTACTTTGTAATTCTGTGTTTCTTGTACCATAGTTGTATCTATTTAAATATGGCACATGTACCAAGCTTTCAACTCAACTAAATCAAGAAGCAACGGATATAAATAGCCTGTGTGGTGGCTACGTGAGCGTTTATGCCGGAATTTCTTGGAATGTGTTGAGGGGAGAAGCTTAAATTGGTGCTATAGTTAGATAGATATTATATCACCACCACACGATATCCAACTTTCAATCGATTTCTTTCTTTTAAGGGGGAGGCTTATTTTTTGGATATTAACACATAAACCACAAGACAATAAATAGATACAATTCACATTTGATGCATTTTCTTTAAATCATTAAATAGATTATCGAAATTTCCATTTTAAAATGCACTTACAACCTACAGATGTTTAAAATCCAAGGATATCAGACGGGCGTTTATAGAGAGTAAAAAAATGCACACAAAAGTTGAAGGGTTAAGATTTCCTGAATGAGTTGAAGTGGCAAATTTAACCCTGTCTCTTTATAAGGCAAGCAGTTGTTTTTTATAGCCTTTTTACCTTTTAAAACATCAACAACAAAGCGTCAATATTTAATAATGAAATGATCCTGCTCAATTTATTCACAAATGGGTTTAAATATATGTGAAGAAAGTCAATTATCTATTAACCCTGTAATTTTGCGAAACTTCTTGACATATGCAGGCTTTATTGATTAATAAGATTTACAACAATATCTTTTGTTTCTGTGATTTTTGTTTCTTTCTTAAACTCAAAACTAACATAGTGCTCTGTTGTGAGCCTAATTATGCTATTTGGTTGAAGAAATTCTGATTCATTTATTCCTGTGTTGTCAATTTTAATTGGTTCAGATAGTTTTATTTTCGATTCAGTTTTCGGTTTGGAAACAAAATTTCTCTGTTTTGAAATATAATTTTCAACTATTAATGCAAAATCTAACGATTCTGTTTTATCAAAAGTCATTTTGGATTGATCTATGCAATTAACAAAATCAAAATAGATAGAATCAAATTGTATAAAGCCATTATCGTGCCTAATAAACTTATATTTATAATTTGTGAAATCGAGTTTAATTCGTGTTTTATATCCTATTTCTAATATGTCACTTTCTGGTTGTAATAGGTAATGAAATGAATCTAATCTTCTTTTTAATAAATCTGCTCGTATGTCAATCAAAAGTTTAACGAGATTTGGCCCATTATTTAATTTCAAATCAACTAATTGTTGATGTTCAGGATAAATTTGTTCTTTCGCAAAGTGAATATCAAATTTAGGAGGTTGTTTACTTAAAGGCAAGCCTAATGGGGAAAACCACTTCAAATTTTGTAAATCAAAATTTTCTATTCTAGCATGAAGCATCTGTAAATACAATGAAAATGTTTTACCAAGGTTACCATATTCATCCTCTCGAATATCTCTAACAATAAAAATGTCTATATTCTTATTTTTAGCATATTTAATAGCTCCCTCTTCGTAACCATGTGTAGTAAAAATAACACCTTTACTAGCATTTAAGTCTTCCAAAGAAGCAAATAAAATATCAATGACTTGTCGTGTTACTGGTTTTTTCCATCTTTTACATTCTACAATTGTTGTATATGTATGTAATTTAGTTTTTTGAGTTATATAAACATCAATTTGTCTTTTGGCATTTGATTTTCCTAGCAAAGTTATATCATGTTGAACAATCACCTCACTAGATTCAGAATATATATCGGCAACAAAAAATTCGAATTCTTTCCAATCAATTAATTTTTCTAAAAAGGAACTTATTATTTTGTTATTCATAATTTCTTGGGCGATTTCAAGCTTGCCCATAACTGTTAGGGTATTGGTGTTGTAAGGAAAAACTAGGGAATGTCAGCCCAACCCTTACAAAAGCCAAATTGGAAAACTGAACTTGAGCCTTTGTACGGGACAGCACACCATAAAACAAAACCCATGTAAGCGGCGGCCTTTATTGTCCTAATGGTTGTGTCCTATTTAGAAGCCCATAACGCTGCGCTTGATAAATGTATGAAAAAGGTGATTCTCTCAATTTTGCTCTTTCTTTATTTTTAAGTTCAATATAGTTACCTGTCAATTCAATTGCTCCTATTGTCGCTAATCCAATACTTGCAAGGCTTACTGGCAAATTAACTAAGTCAAACTTGTCATTTAGTAAAGCACCCGCAGTCGCGAACATTGTAGGCGATTTTAGATTTATCAGTGCTTTGAATGATTTAAATCCGCTTTCAATTTTTGAGTCGCTCAACACAGCTTTTAAGTCCTCAACGCCTGTAACCAGTCCTTCCTGAAATGTTATTGCTACTTCTTTTAATTCAGCCTGAGATTTCGTCTTGGAAACCTTCACTTGAAAGTCTGATAAATATTTTTTGAAATGCAGCAGATTTTGTTCTCTTTTTCTTTTAAAGTCTAAAATCTTTTCAAGCGGAACATTTGCTTTTGGGGATGGTAAGACATTATCTAAGTTAAAAGAAACAACTGGGAAACCCTCCTTTTCTTTTACTCGCTTAAAATTAAATTTTTCATAGGTTGATAAATCTGTACCAATGGTTGTCTGTTCACTATCAACGTCTGCAAGATATTTTGCAAGCAATGACATATAAAGTAATGCAGTGTGTTTTTCAAAAGTTACCCATTCATATTGTCTATTATCTCTCTTAGCCAACCCTTGTTCTTCCAAAAAATGAAAGATGCCGTCTGTTATTTTGTTATTATGAATTCTTGCTACATCATCTCGTCCGATTTTGTCGATATGAATTCTATATTGTGACTTTTGTTGTCGCTGAATAAATTGTTGAAATGCTGGTGATGCGACAGTCTCCGTAAACTCATTCCTAAATTGATGCAAGGCGTCCCAATTGTCATCCTTATAAATTAAATCTTCTGGCTTTATAGGACGAAACTGTCCTTCTGCAATCAGATAATGGATATCGGGTGATAACTCACTAAGCATTCTATTATCATAACTTTTGGGAACAATAGAACTCACTTCGTCCCAATAAAGTATGGCGTGCCGCAGCCAACTATTACTTGGAATATCAATTGTCGGGTAGTAAAGTATTGTTCTATTCATAGTTTAATTTTATTGTCGGGTCGGTGTCATTAAGGTTACCGCTTACGTTTTGGCAAAACCTTGTGATGGGCTGGGCTTATTATCTTTTAAATCTGCTATTTTCTTTTTGATTGCGTTAAAGCGTTGTATTTCCTCATTTAGATTTTCCAATTCAGGTTTCTTGTAAGCATATTTATCACTATGAGAATGTCCTTCCATATAGCGACAACACTGATAAAAGCTATCTAATATCTCGTCTCTTATTTCCGTTGTGAAAAATACACTTTTCAGACTGTCTAGACTTACTCTTTCCTCAAAGCGTTGAACAACACCTTTGAAAAGCCCAAAAACTACTTGTGTTTCATAGCTTGTTCTTAAAGCAGCAAAACCGTTTTTGATTTTATCTTCCCTTTGTTCAGGTGCGGATTTTTTTGCATCATCGTAATATCCTTGTGCTTTACCTGATGTTTTGTAATCTTTTTCAAATGATGGTGTATTTCTTAGCCATATCGTCCCCGGTTTATTTCCTCCAACATTTTCAATCCAATGACAATCATTTGCAGTATTACTCTCTTTGCAATGTCCAATTAAAGAAGAAACAAAAACCAAATCGTGTGTAAAAATGATTACTTGTTTTTTCAATGCTTCTCTTGTAAGTCGTTCGGCAATTTCACTTTTTCGTTTTTCATCCAATGAAGTAACAGGGTCGTCAAAAATAATTCCTTTGTTTAATTCCGATAAGTGCATTTCTGCAAGAAAATCAGCAATGGCAATTACTTTTTGTTCGCCCTCACTCAAAACAGCATTTGGGTTTTTTCCTTTTAGTTTGAGTTGTCTGAACGATTTTCCTGCCGAACCTGTGTGATTGATAGCAATTCCAAAATTTCCGTTCAGTTTTTGACATTCTTCGTTAAAAGCATCAATGTATTTTTGATTGAAATACTTGTTTGATAATGCTTTCTCCGTATCAGTGGCTTTGCGTTTTGAATAATCGGCTTTGTTGGCTTTTTTAATCCAAACCTGATTATTGACAAAATTTTCAAACTTTGAAAAATGCATATTAAATTTTTCTTTGTGTTCTAAAAGTGTTTTTGAGTTCAGTAATTTTTCCAATTCCTTACTTTGCTCATCTTCATTTAGCAGTTTTACAGAAGCATCAATAGCTGTTTCTATTGTTGTGTGTTGTCCAACACTAATTTGTAATTCTGTTCTTTCAGTTGCTGTTTTGTTTTGAATATCAGAAATGATGTTTTGAGCAAGTGTTTTTTGCTCCGTAAGTTTCAGTTTTAATGCTTCTAACTCATTTGGATATTTTTCAGTTAGCCAAACAGTAAGCGTGTTGTCTTGTGGAAACAAATCAAAGTTTAAATTCTCGTAATTTCCTTTTGCTTTAGCCAATTTTTCCTCTGCTTGTTTTGCATTTTGTTCGGCAATACTTTTTATAAAAGCCCAATAATTTGAAATTAGTTTTTGTGCATCATCGGAAAGTGGCTGTTGGCATAACAAACAGTTATCACCATTTTCGGGATAAAATATATTTTCCGCTTTTTGTGTTTTAGCAAATGTTTCGGCAGATACAATAAAATTTTTCCACTCCGCTGTTCCAACGTTTTCAATTTTATGGGTTTTAAAATTCTCAATTCCTTCAGTTTTTGCTGTCGCTTCTTTTGAAACATAATCCGAAATAGCTGTTTTTACTTTTTCAATTACTTCATCTGTGAAAAACTGATTAAGTTTTTCAATTGCTTGTTTATTTTGGGCCAACAAACTTTTAATACTTTCAAGGTTTTTTATTTCTTTTTCCTTTCCTTTTGAAGCTAAAAGAAGTTCATCGTATTGTTTTTGTATCGCCTCTTTTTGACCTTTATCATCATCAGAAAAAGGAGTATGTTTTTTTAGGTCTTCAATTTTTGTTTCTGCATTCAGATTTTGAACAAGTGTTTTAATTTCCGAATTGCCGTCAAACAAAGCGGATAAATCGTTTGCCGTATTTCCCAATTGTTTCGTTTGAATTTCAGCATTTAATTTTTGCTCTACACCAATAATAGCATTTGTATAATCAGCAAAAAAACTCAAACCTGCTGGTCTAAATTCAAATTCGTTTTTGTTTTCAAGGTGTTTTAAAACACTATTTCCATCAAATACAGCGAATTGTTCAAACTCTGCATTGTCTTTATCCGCAAATTCTAACGAATTTTCAGCATTGTTTGATTTAAAGGTAAATTTTGCATTAACAGGTTTGTTCCCATTTTCAATATGAACATTTTGCAAGATTTCTTCTGGGGCTTTTGAGTAAAATACCTTTTTTAAAAGTCTTACATAACCTGATTTTCCTGAACCATTTGCTCCGTAAATAATAGTCAGATTTGGACAAAATTCAATAGTTTGGTTTTCGGTTAAGGCATTTACGCCTTCGACATTTTCAAGTCTGGAAAGAAGTAAATCTGTTTTATAATTTCCCGAATTTTCGGTATTGTAGTCAATTGAAATTTCGGGTTGTTCACTCTCGTCTTTTAGTTTTAACTGTTCAAGCAAATGAGAATACGAAGTGTCTATATCATTATCTGAAATGGCGTTACCTGACAAAATTTTTTCTGCAAGGAATTTTGCCCAATAGGGAAGTCCGTCAGCGAATTTCTTTACTTCTGTTTCAAGCGTTTCACATTGTTGTTCTAAAATTGAATTTTCCTCCATATATTTATCTAGTTCGTTGAAATATTGCCATCGCCTTATAGGAATACTGGGGTTTGCGCTACTGGATTTTTGAAAAACATTAGCTTAACATTTGCGATAACGTAATATAAGATTAGGCAATCTTATTTTTCTTCTTTCTTTTGATTCATAACAATCCACCACGCAAATCCTTTGTCTTGTAATCTGTAAGTTCCTTGAGAACCTTCTTTAGATAAAATTATTCCTCGCGTCCTTAGTGCATTTATTGCATTGTCCAAAGTTACCGCTTGTCCTTTGAATTTACTCTTAATGTGTTTTTTAGTAACCCAATCATCAAGCTTTTCTGCCATAATAATTAGGACTTGTCTATAGCTATCCACTTTGATTTTGTTGTAAAAATCATCTCGATAATATTTGTCACCAATTTTTTCAATTGCACCATTATTTCCAAATGCACCATCTTGTACATTTTTTTCTATAATTGTATCTCCGTCAGACAATTCGAATGCGCAATAACCATACTGATGTATAAAATGCGGAAAGCCCTCTGACAATCTAACTAGGTTATTTTCTGCCTCTTTCTCAATTTCAGTCCGTTTACCATTCAGTGCTAATGAATGATCAAGAACTCTTTTAATAACATACTTAATATCGTCATCTGACAATCTGTCTAGATATAGCTCTTCGAAAATCCTAATTGATGAAGGATGGCTTTCAATTAATATATCTTTTGTCTTAGGTAATCCTGATATACCAACCATAAATTGTTGAGTACCTTCTTTTTGCAGTCTCTCCATTAATAATTTGAGAAATGTTCCCAAATCTAGTTCTTTTGTTGCATTATCAGCTTCGTCGACAATTAGTAGAATGCCGTCATGGGTGGTTTCAAATTTATCTCCTGTCTTTGCCGTTATTCTTTTTAGTGTATCCGCTAATGAGTAAGAGAACTCTTCAAAAAAGAGTTCTTTGTCAAATTCCCTTGAGGTATTGACTTTCACACCTCCTACTTCTACTTTTCCAATAAAATTCCAAATATCAGAAAAGAGTTTTCGTGTCGGTTCTGATTTAGCAAGTTTCCTCTTCAACGATAGTTCTATCTTTTTTATAATTGTGTAAAGAGTTGTTTCTTTAGTTATATCTATCTCAATAACGAGAAAGTTTAATTTGTGTCCTTGAGCATCGATACTACCTTCTGCTTGATATTTTACCAGATTAAGGAGAGAGGTCTTCCCAATTCCACGCTGACCAACTAATAAAAAACCATGTCCCTTGTTTGCTTTTGTTTGAAATAAAATTTGTTCAATAGTCTCAATTTCTCTTATCCGCCCGGTAAACATTCCTGGTCCAGTTGGTGAGTTTGGATTAAATGGATTTACTTTCATGTTAATAATCGGTATGTGTAATGGTTTTTAGCTCGTAATTGTATTCTACTCAAAAATAAAAAAACTGCATTAATCATTTATAGCAGGTTTGAAACGCATATAATTTGTATTTATCGAACGTTTATAAAAAGCTTAAACTCAAACAATCTATTATGGAATGAAGACCGGATGAAGAGCCTAATATTTATTTGTTTCTAAATTATTAATTTAATCTTAATCGCCAATATCGGAGCCCTTAAATACTCAAATTTAAGTATGCTCACCGACCTGCGAACTGAGAAAATGTGTGAGAACTGGTAGCTGCAAAGCAGCGAGGTTCGATCTATGTTTTAACACAAGCGTTAGCGCAGCATTTTCGATTACGCATGGTGAGCTGAGAAGTGGAGCCTGACTAGATTTATCCAGGATAAAGCGAAGCAAAATCCTAGATAAAGATAGAGAGAAGGCTCATGAAGCACTCCGCTTGCTCAAAAGAAAAACCATGACAAAGCGCAGAGATGGCGTGTTGTTTTTCGTGAGCTTAGACAGTGCGGAATACCTTTCTACCTACCTACTAGCACTGTCCCATGCTACGAACCACAAGCTGAAAAGTGAACGCAGTACCTTATAAAGCAAGCACCACAAATGCAGTCTTCCACCGAATCAATGACTAGACCGAGCCTTTCCTCGGTTAAGCAGCAAAGGAGTGAAAGGCTGGGTTTAGGAATGAATGCGGGCGAATAGATGAGCTTATCGTTGATTATACTCTTGCTTAGCTATATCATAAGACAAATATCTCGATCTATTAGTATGGTAATTGGTATTTAATGCCATTTTCCACTTGTATTTATTAATAGGTACGTAGTCTTCGTCATTATCCCTATGAATGCATGACTCTTGAATTATTAGGTTATTAATTACTGCCATAAAATGATTTTCCTCAATAAGATCAGCCCATTCACTATACCACTCTATTGCCCAAGACTTCATTTCAAGGCTTTCTATAAGATCTATTAAAGCCTCGAGTTCATTATCTCTGTATTGCTCGTCTTCAAAATCAAACATGAAATCCTTTTGTTTAAGGTCATTAACAAAGTCAGGAAACGTTACAAAAGTAGAAGCAAGCTTGACAAACCATGAGACATCATTGGGGTATAAATCTAAAATTATTACAGTCAGGTCTTTCTCATTAAAATGAATAATCGATTCTGGAATGTTAATTTGTTCCTTCGTAACAATTGTTGCAATTGCTTGTCCCATAATCCAAGTATAATAAAAAAGAGCCACATTGCTGTAGCTCTTAATTGTGATAATGCAAATGGCGAGTGATTTCTACAAGCCACTACGCTTGCTTCTATCAGCGCACTCATTGAGCTTCCATTCTTATGTCGGCACCATTTGTTTATCACAATACGTTATTACCACATCTTCCACCAGGGTTTAGCCTTAGAAATGGTATTTACTTTTACAGGAGCTGTTTTCTTTACACCTCTTGATTTATCAATCCTCCAAATCGACACCTCTTTTAGATCAACTCCGTATGTTTGCTCAAATTGCAGTGCTCTTGTTTGCGCTAGTCTAAACTTGGCTTCTTCCCACATACCAAGTAAATTGTCAAATGATTCTGGCGGAATAGCTGAATCCAGGATCAATTGATGTTCATAGCTTTGTTTGCTTACGATTTCAAGTAAATGATTTTGCACCTCACCACTTGTATGTTCATTTACAAAACGCTGTTGAAAGCTAATCCTGTCGGCAATTGTTAATACTGGTATCTCAATCAGGGTTGGATCTTGGTTGTCAATTCTTTGTATCTTTTCTACCAACCTTATACATTCTTCTTCGCTGTATTGAAATTCGAACCCACCATGATCGCCAATAAGTAAGTAGTCAAACATCCCTAAGATGAAAAACTCTTTTTCTTTAGAATCATAGTAGAACGTTTCTGATTCATAGTCAATTGGTACTGCTGATGCAATTATCAGCCAAATTATTTGCTCCATAATTTAGAATCCGTTATTTCCTGTTTTAGAGATGTTGTTAAAAATCTCCAGATCATAATATCTGTAGGTGTTACCAACAATTTCACCTTTTTCAGTTAATGGTAAATTCCATTTTAATAGCCTGAGCAATACCTTATCAGCTTGCCAGTCTAAAACATAAGCAATGTGGTTCTGGCTTAATTCGAAGTTTTTCTCTTCGGATTCGGTCTTAGTAGGAAACCCATACTCAGCGTTAAGCATCTCATTAAGTTTTCCAGAATCTGATAAATACTTTGAATCTGCTAAATTAACTTCAATATATGCCAATTGTTCTGTTTTTCTTACATGATTTGTAACGAATCCAAGTGATATACTTTTCAGTTTATAGTTTCCAAAAGTGTAATTGCGATCTGCATTTTTGATACTGTAGTATTCCATTACTCCATCTTTAACCTTTGCTTCGCTTATTTTTTTAAGGTTGGCAATTTTTTTTATATCGCCAATCGAACTTCTGAATTTTAGGTTGTTGAAACCATTATTGCTATCTAATTTGCTTAGTTTGGACTCTTGACCATATAGCACTATACAATGCACTAATGCAACAATGAATAAAACTGTTCTTTTCATTTCTTTGAGATTATAATTGATTAATAGGATAGAATTTAACTGTAAGAGTTAGTTTGGATACGCCAATTTTTGATGAATTAGGTCGTCTAGCTTGCTTGCTCTGTTGAGCATAATTAGAGAATGTGAACATTAGATTTATTTAACGTCGATGTTCCAATTCGACTTGTTAAAAAACAGAATAGCGTGGAACCTAACTATGTCTGCCTTAAGAGGCCCTGAGAAGCCCAAGCAACAAACAAGCTAAGCCCACGCTATTGCGTAGGCATTAGGCTGATCTGCTCTTGTGCTTATAAAATTCTCAGGTTCCTTAAGCAAGAACGGATAGCTAACGCTAAATCTTTATATTATGTAAAGTCTTTCTGTGTTGTATGTATCTATTATTGCGTAAAGATAACAAGGAGATTTAAATTAGGCACATATCATTGACTTATTTTTACACCACTTCCTTTTTAACCGAACCAATGCTGACGTAACCAGTTTCACCCTCAACAATTCTGCGATAATAAAAGTTGTGTAATGAATCAGATGGTGAATAGTTTACCCTTAGCGCATATTCGATGCCACCAGTATTATCGGTGGACTGTGTTAATTGATAGCACTCTCGTAATAAGTTATTGGTAAGAATGCTGCCGAACTTTTCGATAGCTTCGCCACCTAAATCTATGAAGATGTAAAATCTGCCATCTTTAGGCGACATCGACAACGTTATGTTCCAGTGGTAACAGAGAAATTCTTTAACTAAGTTAGTGTTTTGTTCGTTCTTGGAATGATCCATTAGGGCAAATGTTCTAAATTTCGCAACATCAAATCGCTTTAGAAGCTCTGTAGCTGCATTAACCATAAGGGTGTAGGCTTTTTCTACCTGTTGATTTACTTGCTGCACATCAGTTGTAATGGCAACGTACTGTGTCTTTGATTGTGCTTTCGCCTTGGTTTGTGTTTTCATTGTTTTAAGAATTAAAAAGTAAGTAAAAAGAAAAGGCACCCTGTATAGAGTGCCTATAGATTGTTAAAATGGCTTAGTTTGAGGTGTCTGTTTTAAAAGGTACTGCGCTTGTTAAGGCAGTTTATCAGAAACGTATTCAAGGATGTGAATCCTTTCTTTTGGTTGGTAAGCAAGTACACCTTGGTAGAATTTTGGAAAATCTTTATGTCTCTCCACTTCAAATGCATGATTCGGGCTGTGTACCCTTTTAAACCATGTACGTATCTCACCCTCAAATGGGCAGTTATGGAATTGGTAAAACACCTCGTATTTTTCGAGGTAGCTACATCGAACGTGGTAGTAAAAGTTGTTGCAAATAAACGTGTACAAGCCCTCTGGATCATAAGGATCAATCTTGCCATTGATTTCTACTACTGTTCTATCACTAGCATTTGGTAAAGTTGAGTACATCTGTTTAAAGCGTTTAAGTAGATCATGGTACATATATTCTACTCCCTCGTTAATGGATTTCTCTCGTGGGAATGCTCGTCGTGCCAGTTTGTGATTCTTTAATGCTGGCAGTTGTGGTTCATTTTGCTGCTCGTTTTTTGAATCGGCTGCTTCAAATAGCTTCATATTTTTGTGTGTCAGGTTTAAAATTGTGGTTCGTCAGTATTTGAAATCGAGGTTTTTATTGCCATATAGCTCGGCTCAAATCTCTTTGACTTCCCATCGAAGCCGAGAGGGGCGTTAAAGTCGGAACCAGTAGCCAGCGAGCACCTTACAGAATTTTATGATTTTGAGGCACTGTTCTTATAGGTAATAAGTCGAACTCCTTACCTTATAAACCAACAAGGAAAAACGGCTATCTACGGCTACTCCACAGAGCAATACACTTTCATTTCCTTTGGTGAGGGGGCATTAATAGGGTAGGGTTTAATTTTTACATTTTGAAAATAGCTGCTCGATCGTTACTTTTAAGCTAATGCGTAGTACACTAATTTTCGCTCTCAAAGTATGGCTCACCACAGCCATTGGCGGCTCTGTCATTTTTGTCTTGTTTGTAATTGCGAACTCGCCCATCAGTAATGTTGATTGGAGTATGATGCCAGCATTTCTTTTGTTAACGATACTCATGGCGGTGTTGTTTTCTTTACCAACATTAGTCGTGTTTTATATCATTGCCTATTGGTTGAACATCATCAATCTTAAGCAGATCATGACAAATGTCTTGCTTATTATTATTGGCCTTTTCGGTTGTGCGTTAACAATTCCATTCCTAACCAAACATGAATCACTACTCAATCCCACTAGCTTAGTTTTTATAGCTTGTTATGCTATACCCTTGATTCTAAGTGTGCCATTATATAAGGTAAGGAGTGCAAAGTGAATGCATAAAAAAGCACCATCGTTAAATGGTGCTTATATAAAAATATTTATTTATCTGTTCTTCTTCAGTATAACCCAACATATAAGTATTTTCGTTATTTTTAGATTGCTACGTCAGCCTTAAATGGTTTGATGTTATATCTAAACCTTTTGAATACATAAATCCAAGAATATTAAGAGGGGGGTATAAAGTAGTAAAAAACATGTCCTAGCTAACCTTGTGGTATGACCGCTCAATTAAGTAAGTAGTAATTTTAATACGCTCATTTTTTAATCGATTTTCTTTTAGTTTAAAGTATAGTCTAAACGTTTGTATGCTTGCGCTTAGGTCTGATCTGCCCATCTTTTTAAAGATAGCCCTTAACTTATTCTTAATATATGTTGAAGAATAAGATTCTCCTACTTTAAAATACTTATCAAGTTCGGTAATTATTGGAAAATTTTCTGCTTTCTTCTTTAGCTGTGCTATTCGCTGAAGTACCAAACTATAATTAAAATTCAGTTCGTTAGCTCCTTCAAAACCAATTACCTCAAACTCTTTATATACTAAGCGATGCTTTGATTTTAAGAGCCCAATTGCCATTTCATATTCAAAACCCTTTTCATTCCTATTATACAGTTCTTTAAGGATTGGCAATATCAGTTCCATTGCAGGTCTTAGTTTTTTCTTTGCTTCCCTTATGTTAGATTCAGTTTCATCGCTCAACAGATAGTTTTTTGTTATTAATGTTTCTTTAAACCTTTTAGTAGCCTTGTAGGCTTCTAGTAAGGCTAGATCAGATTTATAATGACCTCTTACTTTGTTTTCAAATACTTCATTATCTATCATGTAATGGTTAACTTCTCCATTAGCCAGATATTTAGAAAATACAGATTTGTCCAACATTTCTTGCACTACCTGTCTGGCATTATAGGTTGTTAAGCTATTCATGAACGACTTTGTATAGCTATACAGCTCTTCAAATTTTTTGATATCAGTTATTACTTCCTCCCTTGAATAGGCTATAAGCTTAGGGTTGAAATTGGTTATATGTGTAACTCTACGTTCTATCGTTCCATTTTTAGGTCTTCTAAACCTCCCGATTATCTGTTCAACCTCACTCGCAGGATCAACCATTGTATGCTCTGCCATAAAACAATCTGTTAATATCACAATAAATGGATTTTCAACCCCTTCAATATCAACAGCAGAGTTGAACCTAGATGTAAAGAAATTGAACTTCTTTTTAAATTTCTCTTTAACATCGATTAAACATTTTACCTGCATAAAACCATTTTCTTCTAATTTACCCTTGCTATCTTCAGAACAGAATACCTCGCTTTCTTTATGGATGTTGATATATTCTATAATGGTATAGATAGAATGCGTAGAATTAAGGAAAACAAAAAACTTTTCATCAGGATTCTTTCTAACCAATTCAGCAAAACTAAGAATTGTGTTATTCGTAGATATAAAATCGATTTCCTGTTTTCTAAAACCTACTTCTTTGATTTCTAACATATCAAATTTATGTTTAATAAATCTAGGGTCAGAAGGTATTATTGGTGTCGCTGATACCATAGCTTTCCCTTTGAACTTAAAAAAATGCTCCATAGGTATTATAATATCAGTTCTATAACCTACATCTTGGACTATTCGCTCGCACTCGTCGATCAGCATAAAATAGTCAAGATACATTTCATCCAATTTTTTTAAATCGCTAAAAGCAGAAATCACCTTGTAGAAGCTTTCGGGGGTGGTTATAAGTTTTTTGTATTTAACGTCAGAGTTAAGGTATTCCATTATATCGTCTGTAGAAACCCCTTCTATAACAGCCCTCACTTTCAGGTTTCGTCTATCATTCCCGTTTGTTTTATCTCGTTTGTTCTGTATCACAGGCTTATTAGGTTCTATAATGATACTGTTTCGTTTAGAATTTAATTCAAGTGTAGTAAAACCACATCCCGTAGGCTTCGAATAGATTTTGTTGCTGACTACTTTTGCGAGGACAGTATCTATATAATGATCTTTTTTAATTTTCAACTGTTGTTTTCTCATAACCTATAATTTTTAGGTTCTATTATTTTACTCATTCGAACAGAGTCAATAAGCATTGCCGTTTTTCCAACGCCTACTTTTTGCTTGGCTAAGATCCTGTTTTCACTTACCTGGCTTAAAAGGTTAATCTTCAATCTTGTTTTTTTTAATTTTTTGCTCATAAAATTTTGGACAATATAATAGCCTAAGGCTAAGTTTTAACTGCCATCATTAATGGTTAATAAATGTCGTTTTGATTAAGGGTAGACAGTTTTATCTACCCTTTAATTCTATTAAGAATTGCTTGCTTGTTCGTACAACTCTTCCAAAGTTTGGTTGATTTTCAACTTACCAGAGGCATAGTCATCAATCAGGCGTTTCATTTCGCCAAAATGAATAACTTTACAGGGTTTTATCACCCTGCCTATTTTCAATGTTAACCAAGTAAACCCTTTACCATCTTCGATCGTGTGTTGGGGAGACCTGTTAAACGAACCGTTCAGCTTCGCAAATTTAAAAAAGTTTGACAGATGGATAAGAATCCAGCGATTTGTCTGGTCTGAACCTAACTCATCTAAAATTTTTACAGTTTCTATTTTTTTTAGATACCCATGAGGATTTTCCTCTACAAAAAGACTAACTGAACCGTTTTTCGGTTCATATTCATTCTCAACAAAGTTTTTGAAGCTCATATGCTTATTTTTATTTTTAAGTTAAAATTTAGACTTAAAGTCTTGATTCCAACTAAAAGCTATGCGCACTTGCTTCTAATTGTTAATTCAAAATTAGGAACTAACATCTCAGCAAAAAAAGTTAAATATTTGAGGATACAATTATTTCCCGGACTTGTTCAATTTCTTTAGATAATAACGAATTGCTAACCTTATGACTTCAGTTTTGTCGGTGCTATTCTCCATTGGGATAGTTTTGATATTGAAAACCTCAAACAAATCTGTCATCAATTGCAGAAAAATTTTAGGGGTAAGCTTAGTTTTCGGAAGAATGCCATTGTTGATAAGAAACTCGCGAACTATAAGACTTATGTTAGCAATCGAGTCATTTAACATATATTCGAGATCCTTATTTTCTATTCCTTTTAGAAACTTTATTTCTTCCAAAACATCAGCTCCATTGTCAGAGATTTTATAGGCTTCGTAAAGTTGTATTAAATTTATACTTGATTGTAGTTTAAAAGGTTCGATTTCCGAAAGCCATTTATCCAAACTCGTTTTTAAATCTATCAGTACAGCTTCGTTATTGATTTTAAATTTGCCATTGATATTGATATGCCTATCTAAATATAATGCCTCATCAATTGCTAGTATGATACTAATTGCGTCTGCTATTTCATGCGTATCGTTAATATGGCTATTAAATGTGGAATAGTCACTTATAAGTGAGTCCCGCTCTACATAAGATCTTAATACCAGACCGTCTCGAATCCAGTAATATTCATAAGCCATTATCATAAGGACAAATAACTCTTCCTCAATATCTAAAACACATAACTTGGCATATTTTTGATTATTTAAAAGGACATTATAATTCTTTCTAAGTAACTCATAAAGTTTATTATTGCCTATTATAGGAGGATTCAATGTAATTAAGGTTTTTTTAAGAGTAATCCCATTATGGTGTTGTTCCCATGCTAGATTTATTTGTTCTTGATCAATACTACAATTAGCCATCAATGTTTTGACTATTGGACCAGTATTGAATAATTTGTTCAAATCGACTTGCTCCCTGTATGACCAAAACCTTTCTTTCGTTTTAAAGCTATTATCCATCTTATCAGCAGAGCATTTTCTACTCTGCTGTAAAGTTATTCATGTAATCTTAAAATAGATCGCTTTTAGATGGCTTTATTTCATTCTTAAATAAGCGCTCTTTTATATAAAGTGTTGTAACCTGTAAGTTTGCGTGTCTGTTTCGTTGGCGTATTTCTTCGTAGGATGCGCCAGATTCTATGTCATAATAGTTTGAAGTGTGTTTCAATGCGTAAAGCTTTAAATGACACGGGAGATTGTGTTTGCTTTTAAAGAACCTCCAGTTTTGCCCAAAATAGTCGGAACAGACCTGTAAATATGCTGGTTTATTTCTTCCACCGAAAACAAACCATTCTTTTGGAAAACCACCTATTAACTGATTTAAAAGGTTTAAAGTGTCTCTATCCAGTTTAAATCGGGCTTCATTACCATTTTTTGTTTTTGATGGCGGTATTATTAGTACTTCGTCTTTCAAGTTTAAATCAGCAATTTGAAGCCTTGTTAATTCCAACGGTCTGATGTTATATTTGAAAAGTAGCTTAGTCGCTACATATAAGCCGAAATGACGCTTGTCGTTTGATAATAGTGATGAAACCAGTAGTAATTCTTCTTTCTCGAAAACTTTAAAACGTGTAGAATCATAACGAGTGACTTTCTTACTTACCTTATCACATGGGTTTTCTTTGATGATCTTCAGGTCTTTTAAATAATTGAAGAATGTACCAAGGTCAATAAGGTAAGTATTGTAGCTTACTTTACCCCAGTTTCTTTCAAATGCTTTAGTATCGACAAATTCCTTTACATGTACGTTAGTTATGTTTTTTGCTTTAATGTGGGTAAGATTATTATTGTCGAGAAACGACCTAAAATGCATCATCAAAATTTTGTTATTCTTTAGCGTTTTCTTAGCTATCGATTGATTTTTAAGGGCATCTTCACGTTTATTTATCCAATATGAAATGCATTCTTCAATCGATGAAGTTGAGTTTATAACCTCTTCGTTTTGTAAATTGGTCAAAGGGTTCCAATTGTCGTTGAGTAATGTGACCAATTCTAATATGAGTTTCTTAGCTTCATCCCTAATCAATTTTATATTCCCGTCATTCTTTCCAATGTATTTCCTAATCCGTGCAGATTTATTAGTTTTGGGGTCTAAATAGTAGAAATAAACATAGGGCTTATTAGAACCTGTAAAGGTTTTCGGGATGCTTAAATAGAATTCATAATCTTCCCAAATGTGGATAAGTTGGGATTGCTTTGACTGTTTCATAAAGTTGCTTTTGTCGCCACTTTTGTCGCCAATTCGAAAATTGAACCAATAATATGCCTTTAAAGCCCTTTAAATAAAGAATAAGATGAACCATTGGTTAGTAAAATCAGAGCCTTTTAAATACAGCTGGGAAAAATTTAATGAAGATGGCCGTACCTTTTGGGATGGCGTTCGGAATTACCAGGCCAGAAACAATCTTAGGGACATGAAAGAAGGCGATTTGGTGCTGTATTACCACAGCAATGAAGGCAAAAATGTAGTGGGCGTAGCAAAGGTGGTGAAAGAATCTTACCAGGATCCTACCACGGATGATAAAAACTGGGTGGTGGTCGATTTGGTACCCGTAGAATCATTAAAAAACCCGGTAACACTGGAGCAGATTAAAGCAGAGCCCAGCCTTTCTGATATCTCACTGGTGCGCCAGGGGCGTTTATCGGTCATGCCGTTAAAAGCTACTGAATTTGATAAAATTTTAGAAATGGGCAGTTAAGCTGCCGGGATCTCTTCCGTTCTGGTTTTACTTAAGGTAATGCCAAGCGTCATGACAATGCTGGTACCCAAAACCACCAGGAATAAAAAGGACGTACCCACCTCCGGAATCTTCAGCGAAGCGGGCAGGTTAAAATAAAGCAAAATACTGATCAGTCCGCGGGGCGCAATATAGGCGATGGGGGTTAGTGCACCCTTTTTGAAAACCTTTAGGAAGAAAAAACGGACGGCATAAATGGTGATCAGGATAAAAAGTCCGTTGGCCAGTACGGGTTTATCATTCAGCTCACTGATGTTCATGGTGAAGCCAAAAATCACGAAGAAAAACGTGCGTAAAATAAAGGCACTTTCTGCTGAGAGCTGATAAAGTTGGGATAAATCGGCTGTAAGGTTTTTATACAAAAACACCCCCCTGAACCAGGCATTCTGAATGGTATCAGCATTGTTCAGAAACAATCCGGTACTCAGAATTAACACCAATGACGATAAATGGTACGATTGCCCGATGGCGTAAACGAGGATCAGAATGGAAATGATCAGGAAAAATTTAATATGGTGCATCAGTTTGCCCATAATATAAAGCAGCACCACGCAGGCAATTGCCGATAAGAGAATAATTAAAAAGGTGCTCAGGCCCAGGCCAATAAAGGCTGATGTGGTAATGGAATGGTTGGTGATGGCGAAATTAAACAAGATAATGCCGAGAATATCAGAAAAGGAAGATTCATAAATTACAAATTCCCGGTCCTGTTTCCCCAGGGCGGCCGCAGAGGGGATGGCAATGGCCGAACTGATTACGCTGAACGGAATGGCATTGGCAATACAGGTATATAAATCTTTATGGGTAATCTGGTAAATAATCAGCGTAATGATGGTAACGGTGCCCAGCAAAATGGTTAAGGCAGAGAAGAAAGCACTTTTGATGATTTTATTTTTTTCGCGGTCATATTTCAGCTCCAGTGAACCCTCAAAAACAATGAGGATTAAGCCTACGGTGCCGAGTGTAGGTAAAATGGAGAGGAAATTAAAGGTATGGATGTTCAGGTAATCAACCAGGAAGCGAAGGCCAATACCCAGTAAAAGCAACAGTAAAACCGACGGTACTTTGGTTTTACTGGCCACTAAGTCAAACAGATAGGAGAAGATGACCAATCCGCTTAAAATAATCAGTATGGTATAGGTTGTCATATTTTTTGCGAATGATAAGCTGCTAAAATAAGACAAACAGATGAAGCAGAAAGAAGTTTGATGTAAATTTTAGGCTTTAAAGAAGAGGGCTTTCAGTTCGCTGGCATCATCAGGGTTCATTTTCCCACCCAAAACCAGTCGCAATTGCCTGCGGCGCAAGGCACCGTTAAAAAGTTCCAGCTCTTCGGGCGTTTCCGGAATCAGCTCGGGTACAGGAATGGTCCGGGCACTCTGATCAAGCGCTACAAAAGTATAATAAGCCTCATTGCTTTTCTGGCGTGCACCGCTTGGGATATTTTCTGCCCATACATCTAAACGCACTTCTACAGAAGTATTAAAAGCCCGGGTAACTTTCGCCTCAATGGTAATGACATCACCCAGTTTAATTGGGTGTTTGAAAGATACATTATCTACAGAGGCGGTTACCACAATCCGGTTGCAGTGTTTCTGCGCAGAAATGGCTGCCGCAATATCCATCCAATGCAGTAACCGACCGCCCATCAGGTTATTGAGCGTATTGGTATCATTGGGTAATACCAGTTCATTCATGATGGTAAAACTCTCTCTGGCAAATTTATTTTTCAGACTCATAATCCAGCAAAAGTAATCAAAAAGACGGTTAGTTGTTTGGTTGGGCGAGCATTGGTTAGTGGTTTAGTATGGGCTAGGGGAACATGTTGCTGATGAGTGTGTTTTTTTTTGTTAAGCTACCAGCTTGCCACCCGCTTAACTGCTAAACTTCTAACCCAAAATACCCGGCACTAACCCAGCATCACGCTCTCTCTGACTATCGCCAAACAAACGTATATTTACCCTGAAAATAACAGCCGCACATGCAGAATCAAACGCTCATTCAATATTTCCATTGGTATTACAATGAATCAGAAAACTTATGGATCAAAGTGGCGAAGGAAGCTGCTTACCTGAAAGGAATCGGCGTAACGGGTGTTTGGTTGCCTCCGGCCTATAAGGCCAGTACCGGTGGTTATTCTGTTGGTTATGACATTTATGACCTGTTCGATTTAGGGGAGTTTGATCAAAAGGGAAGCATCAATACCAAATACGGATCAAAGGAAGAATACCTGGCGGCCATCCGGGCTTTGCAGCAGCAGGGCATCACTGCCATTGCCGACATTGTTTTTAACCACAAGGCAGGGGCAGATGAGGTGGAGAAAGTAAAGGTAAGAACGGTAAACCCTGAAAACCGGAACGAATTTACCAGTGATGTTTTTGAAATTGAAGCCTGGACGAAGTTTACCTTTCCCAGTAGGAAGGGCAGGTATTCTGCTTTTATTTGGGATCATCAATGTTTCAGTGGGGTAGACTGGGCAGAAGACCGTAAAGAAACCGCCATTTATTCCATCCAGAATTTTGTGGGTGAGGGCTTTGAAGAGGTGCCTTCTACAGAGCTTGGAAATTATGATTACCTGATGTTCAGTGATATTGATTTCCGTAACCGGGCAGTGGTTGAAGAATTGAAATATTGGGGGGAATGGGTGGTTAACACCACCAACATTGATGGTTTCAGACTGGATGCCGTGAAACACATCAACCCTGATTTTATTAAAGAATGGATCGCACACCTGGATACAACCTTTAATAAGCAGTTTTTTATTGTGGCAGAAGACTGGAACGTCGATAATTATGAATCGCAGCTGGAGTATATCAAACTGATGGAAGGACGGACGCAGATTTTTGATTCTTTACTGCACCATAACTTTTTCATGGCGAGCAAAGAGGGGAATACCTTTGACATGCGGACTATTTTTGACAATACCCTGGTGCAGGTGGCACCTGAATCGGCAGTTACTTTTGTGGATAACCACGATTCTCAACCGCTGCAGGCCCTGGAAAGTTATATTGATTTTTGGTTCAGGCCTATGGCCTATGCCATTATCCTGTTGCGTTTACAGGGTATTCCATGTTTATTCTTTCCGGATATATATGGCGGAATTTATGATGATGAGGACAAGGAAGGGGATGAGGTACATATCGAACTGGCCATTTTGCCTGAAGTGGAGGTGATGAGTAAAATCAGGGCTGCGCTTGCCTATGGTGAACAACATGATTATTTCGACCATGGAAACTGTGTGGGCTGGACCCGGGGTGGAGATGATGATCACGAAAATAGTGGCCTTGCAGTGGTGTTGAGCAACAGTGAGGAAGGATACAAAACCATGGAGATAGGAACGCGTTTCGCTGGTAAAACCTTTGTCGATGCCTTAGGTCACCGGTCGCAGGAAGTGGTTATTGATGAAAAAGGCTGTGCCGAATTTCATTGCAATGCCGGAAGTGTGTCGGTATGGGTATTGAAAATGGGGTAAGTTGCTCCAGATTCGTCGTGGTGTGGAGGTAAAACAGCCTGCCCCGATCCATCGGCAAAGCCATCTGTCTGGTACGGCTCACTATAAAGATTGCTTCACGCCATCGCTCAGCCCATACTTCGGTTCGCAATGACGACCTACGTTAGGATAATCGCCAGGAGAGACGACTTTTTCAGCGGGCAAAGCCATCTGTCTGGTACGGCTCACTATAATGATTGCTTCACGCCATCGCTCAGCCCGTACTTCGGTTCGCAATGACGGTTTTTTGTGGGGATTCGTCATGGCGAGGCGGCTTTTTCAGCGGGCGAAGCCATCTGTTTGATACGGCTCACTATAAAGATTGCTTCACACCATCGCTCAGCCCATACTTCGGTTTGCCATGACGACCTACGTTAGAATCGTCATGGCGAGACGACTTTTTCAGCGGGCAAAGCCATCTGTTTGATGCGGCTCACTATAAAGATGGTTTCACGCCATCACTCAGCCCATACTTCGGTTCGCCATGACAATTTACGTTAAATTCGTCATGGCAACGACGCTTTGAGTTGACCATGCTGAACCCTACAGGAAATTATCTTCCGCCCGGTATGCGGCTATAACGGCTAATTCGCCTTCCTTCCCACCTTTTGAATTGCCATGCTCCATGCCCATTACCCCTTTATAGCCTTTGGCATGCAGGTGCTTAAACAGGTTTTTATAATTAATCTCTCCGGTGGTTGGTTCTTTCCTGCCCGGATTATCGCCAATCTGGATATAGGCAATCTCATCCCAGCAACGATCGATGGTTTTAATTAAATCGCCCTCGGTGCGCTGCATATGGTAAATGTCGTACAGAATTTTACACGACGGACTTTGCACGGCCTTGCAAACGGCATAGGTTTCATTGGTTTTCTGCAGGAATAATTCAGGCGTATCACTTAAGGTTTCAAGCACCATGACTAAGCCATGCGGTTCAAAAATTTCTGCTCCGGCACGCATGGCATCAATCACATTGGCGAACTGATTGCCGTAGGGTAAATTGCGCTCGTAAAATCCCGGAACCACCGTAAGCCATTTGGCATTGCAGCGTTTGGCTGCTTCAACCGATTTTTTGCAGGTGGCGATAAATTTATCTTTAAACTCTTTTTTCCCGGTGGTGAGCGATGTTTTCCAGTTGTCGCCGCCATCTACCACAAAAACTCCCATTCGCATACCGAGTTTAGTCAGCAGTTTTCC
Organism: Pedobacter sp. GR22-10; assembly: GCF_026239715.1. Taxonomy (NCBI): domain Bacteria; kingdom Pseudomonadati; phylum Bacteroidota; class Sphingobacteriia; order Sphingobacteriales; family Sphingobacteriaceae; genus Pedobacter; species Pedobacter sp. GR22-10. The sequence continues at coordinate 631,766 of NZ_JAPIVR010000002.1, read as the reverse complement.
GATTTTTTCCTGTTCTTCCACCGGTCGGTTCAGGTAACCGTTATCTTCAATGGAACGGAAGCCTTTATCATACATAAACTGGATCTGATCCAGAAAACTTTTGCCGGCATGGTTTTCAAACATGCCCTGGTGCGGGGCATAATCCATATTGAACACTTTATCTGCTGCGGATGGATCGGATTTCCCGGCGGCAAAGGTATTGGTAATGCCTGCGCCGGCAGTAAGGGCGCCCGCTGTAAGCAGGCTGCTTTTTATAAATTCACTTCTTTTCATTTAGGGGTGGTTAAAATGTAAAAGCCGGTTTTAATGTTTTAATATTTTTTTAAATCCTGTACTTAAGGTATCGGCAATCGCACCATCTGGCTGGTGGTACACAAAGTAAGCTTCCAGATTTGGGCGTTCTTCCACAAATTTCAGGGCGTCCTGAAGGTGCATGCCCATTAAGGCATTGTCATAGCCATCAGCGGTTATGGCATCTGCCGCATAAACCGTTACACTGATCATTTCATTTTCCAAAGGATAGCCGGTTCTTGCATTGATCAGGTGCGAAATCTTTTTCTTCCCGCTTTGGTGAAATTTCCTATAGTTGCCCGAAGTGGTAATGGCGCCCTGATTTAAAACCGCAATATGCCTGATGGATGGTGCATCGTTCTGATCGGGACCTTCAATCCCTATTCTCATAGGTGAGCCGTCAGGCTTCGGACCTGCAACCCTGATTTCTCCGCCCAGTTCAGCGACATAACTTTTAATTCCTTTCTGATCCAGGTAAGCGGCAATTAAATCAACACTGTAACCCTGGGCAATGCCGTTTAAGTCAATCTGGATGCAGGGCTTTGTTTTTGTGAGGATACCCTTTTCCAGTTTAAGATTTTGCATGCCCACACATTGGAGGATGGATTTGATCACTGCGGCATCAGGAACCGTGCTGACGTGCTTGGGTCCGAAACCCCAGGCCTGCACCAGTGGCGCAACAGTAATGTCAAATATCCCTTTCGTATCGGCATTGATTTCAAAACTTCTTTGCAACACCGCATTTAAAAAACGATCTGTTCGGATTTGTTTCTCTGCAGCATTAAACTGATTGATCAGCGAACCTTTCTGGTATAAAGACATCGACTGATCAATCACTTTTAATAAACTATCAATACCACTTTTGGTTGCCACACTATCCTTTGCATAATATAAGATGGTATAATCTGTTCCCTGTGCCAGTCCGCTGATTTTGTATGCTTTCATTTCATCTACAGAAAATAAAGCAAAAAGTATAGGTAAACACAGGAACAGGATTTTATACATAGGACCTTACAAAACTTTGGTTTTACCCGGCATAGGAATAGGATAGAGGCCATTCTCATCAGGCATTAATTTCGGGTTGGCATCCCAGGCGAAACGCTCGGGCATTAAGCTGTTGTTTGCCGCCAGGGCTTCATCCCATTTAATGGTTTGGCCCGAATAGGTAGCATAACGCCCCATAATGCCTGAAAAGGTGGTTGTGGCACCATAGTCGGCATTGGTAAATTTATATTCTCCTTTTGATATGGCATCAAAAAGTTCATCATGTTCGGTTTGATAGGGGTTGGCGTTCCCTTTGGTATTGTGGTTATAAATTTCCTTTCCGCTGGCATCCCAGATAATGGCCTGGTTACCCGCCGATAGGTAAACTTTTCCTTTTGTCCCCTGGAAGCTTTCATCAACCCGGTTTCGGGTGCCTTCAAAATGCCTGCACTGGCTGTAAATCTTTGCGCCATTGGCATAGGTAAATTCATTGGCATGGTTATCATAAATTTCACCATAGTCTTTTCCGGTGCGCCAGGCCCTGCTTCCTGTACCTTCTACTGAAATGGGATGCTGCCCGGTGATCCAGTTGGCGATATCAATGTTATGTACATGTTGTTCTACAATGTGATCGCCACATAACCAGTTAAAATAATACCAGTTGCGCATCTGATACTCCATCTCTGTCTGGTTCGCCGTACGCGGACGAACCCAAACCCCGCCACTGTTCCAGTATACCTGGCCGGAAACGATGTCTCCGATGGCACCATCCTGAATGCGTTTCATGGCTTCACGGTAATTACTCTGGTATCTTCTCTGTAAACCCACCACCACGTTAAGCTTTTTCTTTTTGGCTTCTTCAGCTGCGGCCAATACTTTTCTGATGCCTGGTGCATCTACGGCAACCGGTTTTTCCATGAATACATGTTTACCTTGTTTTACCGCTTCTTCAAAGTGAATGGGCCTGAAACCCGGAGGCGTGACCAGCAAAACGACATCTGCCAGGGGAATGGCTTTCTGATAAGCATCAAAACCCACAAACTGGCGTTCTTTCGGGACATCCATTTTGGCGGCAAACTTGCTGCTTAACGATTGGTAACTGCTATCCAGCCGATCCTGAAAAGCATCGGCCATGGCCACTAATTTTAAATTGAATTTGGTGCTTAACGCCTGGAATGCGGCACCTGTTCCGCGGTCGCCACAACCGATCAGTGCAATTTTGATGGTATCACTACCCGCTGCATAAGCACCTGCAAGGGGGATGCTGCTTAAAATGGCGCCACCGGCCAGCAGGGCAGAGGCTTTTAAAAAATCGCGTCTTTCGTGTACGTTTGGTTCTTTTTTCATGCTTGGTTTATATTGGTTTGGTCAATTGGTATTATAAATCTTTAATCGGTTGTTTATTGTAATAGGCATCAATTTCAGCTTTTGACGGTGTTTTGGCCGGGCGAACTAAACGGATGCCAACAAAGGGTGCTTCAGGAAACCACCAGTTGCTTTTAGGGATTTGTGGGTCAAGTTGTTTCCAGGAGGGGTCTGAAGCCAGCCGTACAGCAGAGGTGAGGTTTTCCGGTGTTTCATCATACGAACCACCGCGAACAGCATTCGGGTAAAGCTGATTGGGGATGGCCACGGGATTAACCGCCACTTTTGCTTGATCTCTGGCATAAAAATCAGCAATATACTGGTCGTATGTCCATTCGCTAACGTTGCCGTGCATATCAAACAGCCCCCAGGCATTGGCTTTTTTTTGTCCCACGGGATGCGTTTTATTGTCGCTGTTGGCTTTATACCAGGCATAATCTTTCAGGTTGGCCTGGTCGTTACCAAAAGAATAATCAGTGGTGGTACCGGCCCGGCAGGCATATTCCCACTCTGCCTCGGTGGGCAGGCGGTAAAACACACCGGTACGTACATAAAGCCATTTGCAGAATTGAATGGCGTTGTACTGGGTCATGGCTACAGCAGGCTGATGTTCCTTGCCCATGCCAAAAGTCATGTCTAAATAGGGTTTAGTAGGGCGGGTAACGGCGTCTACTTCTGCAGGAATGGCACCGATACTGGCTTGTTTCTCGTAATCCCGGTAAAGGAAGGGTTCAAAAATATCCCAGGTTACTTCATGTTTACCCATCCAGAAAGCATCCAGCTTAACCTCATGAAGGGGTTGTTCATCTGGCTTGCCGTTTTTACTGCCCATTTTAAAAGTGCCGGCCGGGATGGCCTGCATATCAAAGCTTAATTTGGTTCCGTTGATGGATTGGGTGTATGACTTTGAATCCTGGGCAAAGTTTTGCCCGTGTACAGTGATGATTAATGCCAGTGCAAAAATTCTCTTCAACATATAGATTGGTTAGACACACCTTTTAACAGGTGTTTTTAAATTACTTAATAATCTGATGACTAAAGTAATTATCCCATTTTAAAATGAAGAAAATTTATGTAACAATAAAGGTGTAAATGACAATTATTATTTATGCTAAAAGGTTTTATCTGCTTTCCGGAATCTTATTGCTTAAACTGGTGTAGCCCACCAGGGTATCCCAGCGTGCACCCGGGCGGCGATAATAAACAAAAATCTGGTAACTGTTTTCTGTTTGAAAGAATGATCCTTCAAATGGCTGGGTTTCTACTGTTTTGGTATCTTTATTCAGCCAGGTGTATTCATAATCATATAAGCCCTGTTTCATTAAGATGGTTGCATAAAACTGCTTTCGTTCAGCATCATAAATCAGCTGATTTTCTTTGTTCAGTGCATAATTGTTAAAACGGCCAATCACGTAAGCCTCGCCATTGGCACCTGGTGCGGCAGCATTCAGGGTAAAAAGTACATCGATGTATTCTGATTCTGTTTTATCATCCCTGCCATCGGTGTTGCGGATAAAGAAGTTGCCGTTTTCATCAAACTGATTGCCGAAAGCACCAGTGTTTCGGGGTGCATCTTTGAAAAGCATTACATTCACCGTCTGGTTGTCGCGGTAAATATCTTTTACATTTTCTGCTTTGTACCGCAGGCTTCTGGTATCAAATTTTCTGAATTCGTTATTTCCCGGAAAATCATTGGTGTTGATATCGTTGTAAACCAGCTGATTCGGACGGATAAAAGCCGGACGGGTATTAACCACTGCCGTATTCGGATCAAAATTTTGCATCACCACTGCTTTGATGTCCTGGTAAGGATTTGCAATCTGCATGGTATAATTGATGCTGAAATTAATTTTCTGCCGTGCGTTCCGGTCTGCCACCTGCACGGGATTGGTGATCTCGCCCGCAACGGCTACCTGGCTATCCAGAATATAAAAACGCTGTGAAATAACAGGCTTACTTTTATCGTTGTCCAGGTAAACTTTAAGCATATAATTGCCGCTGATTTTCGGTTGGATTTGTGTATTCGGCAGGCTGATTTCGTAATGGGTATATTTTCTGACGGTGTTTGAGGAATAGCGGTAATCAATGACGCGGTCATCATTGAAACCATCCAGATAATCTGTGGTGGAGATTCTGGAAGATTGCCAGTCGGAAGTACAATGCTCAATCGTGTACCAATAATTTTTGGTTCCACCCAGCAGGTCATCAAAAGTCAGCATGATTTTTTCTGCCGAATTCAACGTAATTACCGGGATGCTTTGTTCTTTTAAAAGGTTATAGCAAATTACCGTTTTGATATTGGGCAGGTATATTTTGTTCTCGTTGCTGAAAGTTTGCTTGTTTTGCGCAAAGGTCAGGGAAGAGATAAAAAATAAAAGGATGACGATCAGTTTTTGCATAAGTAAATGTAGTGAGATTCATCGTAAAGTCGTCTTTGAGAAGCAGATCTTTCATCCGCTGAAGCGATTTCCCTTTGATGGGCCTGCAAAAGAGATGGCTTCGTCGGCTGAAGAAGCCTCTTCGCAAGGATGATTTGGCTGGTAGAATTGACTTACTGAACTTGATAAAAAAAAGCCACAGAAATAGTCCTGTGGCTTTTATCAATATTAAAAATTATTTAACCTTCCAGCTCCATAATTTCAGCAGCTAAGGTTTCCCATTTAGCCTGATGCTGATCCAGATCTTTTTTGGTAGCTAAATAACGCTTATTTGCTTCCGCCAGTTTATCCGATTTGCCATAAACATTTTCATCAGCCAGTTCTGCCTCAATATTTTTTACGGATGTTTCCAGTTCAGCAATGGAAGTTTCTGTTTTCTTCAATTCGTCATTCAGTTTTTTTAACTGACTGGCGGTATTTGGTGTAGCAGGTTTAGGTTCTTCCTTTTGCTTTTCAGGCATCTTTACCGGTATCGGTTTTGAAACCGGAATTTCACGTTTGCTGTTCCATTCTTCATATTCCTCATACGTGCCCGGATATTGCTTAATTTTTTCGCCTTCAATAAACCAGATTTTATTGGCCACATTATCCAGGAAATACCTGTCGTGAGATACCGCAATGAAAGTACCTTCAAACTGTTCCAATGCCTGAATCAGGATGTTCACCGACTGAATGTCCAGGTGGTTGGTCGGCTCATCCAGAATCAGGAAGTTCGAATCTGTGGTTAGGGATTTCGCCAAGGCCACACGTGATTTCTCTCCTCCGGACAGTACTTTAATTTTTTTGAATACATCATCACCGGTAAACAGGAAACAACCTAAAATACTGCGCAATTCGGTATCACTGTGTTTTGGCGCAAATGCCTGTAATTCTTCCAGGATGGAATTTTCAAGGTGTAAGGATTCCAGCTGGTGCTGTGCAAAGAAAGTGGTAGTTACATTATGCCCGGTTTCGCAAAAACCTTCAAATTTCTCCGTACCGGCAATCATCCTCAGTAAAGTGGATTTACCCTTTCCGTTGGCACCAATTAAGGCAATTTTATCGCCTTTTTCAATCACAGCCTCTGCATCTTCCAAAATATGAACATTTGGATAATGTTTGGTAGCATGTTCAATGCGGACCACATGGCGGCCGGATGGTTTGGTAAATTTAAAGCTGAAATTTACCGTTGGGTTATCATCATCTACATCATCCACACGCTCCATTTTATCCAGGGCTTTCATGCGTGATTGAGCCATTTTCGCCTTTGAGGCTTTGGCCTTAAAACGCTCAATTAAACGCTCTTCCTGTTTAATCTTCGCCTGCTGGTTTTTAAATTCGCCTTTCTGGATCTCTCCGCGTAATGCTTTTTCTTCTACATAAAAGCTGTAATTACCGGCATAAACCGTTAATTTTCCTTTGCGTGATTCAACGGTGCGGTTTACGATTTTATCTAAGAAGTACCTATCGTGTGATACAATGACGATGGCACCTTCAAAACCCATTAAATAGTTTTCCAGCCATTTAATGGATGGTAAATCCATGTGGTTGGTCGGCTCATCCAGCAGGAGGATATCAGGGTTTTGCAAAAGAATTTTGGCCAGCATTACCCGCATGCGCCAACCTCCTGAAAAGGTATTTAGCGGACGTAACTGATCGGCTGTACTGAAACCCAGACCAGCCAGAATTTCATTGGCCCTGTATTCGATGTTGTAACCATCAAGTGCCTCAAATTCCTGCTGTTTATCACTCAGCTTATATAAAACTTCCTCACTGTAATCTGTCTCTATTTTTTTAAGCAGCTCTTCAATTTCATCATGCAGCTTGTTCTGGCGCTCAAAAGCTTCCATGGCTACGTGCAAAATGCTATGGTGTGAATCGTAAGAGAGTAAATCCTGGTTGAGGTAACCGATTTTCAGGTCTTTAGACATGGAAACTGTACCCGAACTCGGTGCGTATTCGCCCACAATTATTTTTAGAAGTGTGGATTTTCCCGTTCCGTTTGCACCAATTAAGCCAGCCCTGTCTCCTGGTTTAATGTGCCAGTTGGCCTCATCATACAAGGCTCTGGAGCCAATCAGGAATGTTAAATTATTTATTGAAATCATTTCGGCTGCAAAAGTACGAATTTTAAAGGCTTTTTTTAGTTTCAAAATGAAATTGGAAATGAAAAGAATTTCAGTCCATTTTATAAGTAAATGGAATAAGATCAGGCTGTGTCTTGCCTGCAATTAACTGCACCTGGTTTACGATTGTACCCTAACTTGTAGTCATTGCCCTTCTTTTTAAATAGTGACGCGATCGCTGATGGAAATGAATGATCAGTTAAATTATGTACCATTTGAGTGAAGTGAACTCAAGATTAGTAATATATTTGGGCGCAAAGCAATTGATATGAACAACGAAAACATTAAGATCATTGACACTGAACTGTTGTCAGATAACTGGTATACCTTAAATAAAGTTACTTTCGAATACCATAAAAAGGATGGATCAGTGGAGACCCAGAGTCGCGAAACCTACGACAGGGGCAACGGTGCAACCATTTTACTTTATAATAAACAGGCAAAAACCGTTGTTTTGACCCGTCAGTTTCGCCTTCCCACCTATGTAAACGGGAATGAAAACGGCATGCTGATTGAAACCTGTGCCGGCTTGCTGGACCAGGACAATGCTGAAACTGCCATTAAACGCGAAACAGAAGAAGAAACAGGTTACAAAATTACAGATGTAAAAAAAGTGTTCGAAGCCTACATGTCGCCGGGTTCTGTGACGGAAATCCTGTATTTTTTTGTGGCTGAATATTCAAAAGAAATGAAAGTGGGTGATGGCGGCGGACACCATGAAGAACAGGAGAATATTGAGGTGTTGGAAATGTCTTTTGATGATGCGGTTAGCATGATTGCAACAGGCGAAATTAAAGATGGAAAAACCATAATGCTTTTACAATATGCACAGCTTCATCATTTATTGGATTAAGGATGCCAGATAACAAAGGCTATGATTCTTTTTAGCAAAAGAATAAATAAATTTTGAAAAGCAGGGAAACTGCTTATCTTTGTACTGTAACAAAAAATATTACAGATGAACAGCCGGTTTCCAGTTTCCCTGCATATCCTCACTTTGCTCCATGATGCGAAAGGGCAGGTGATGAGTTCGGAATACCTGGCCGGAAGCATTAACATTAATCCGGTGCTGGTGCGCAAAGAAATTATGAACCTGCGCAAGCATGGCTTTGTCGATAGCAAAGAGGGGAAAGGCGGCGGTTCTTTTTTAGCGAAGAATGCGACAGATATTAATCTAGGGGAAGTGTATACTGCTGTAAAATCAGATCACATTTTGGGGCAGCATAAAAAGGATCCTAATCCGAAATGTCCGATTGGAAGACAGATCAATCAGCATTTAACAGATTTGTATACGCAGGCTGAACAGGCTCTGATTGAAAACCTGTCTAAACAAACACTGGCAGATTTTGCCTTGAATTTCAATTAAAATTTTTTAACCTTAACTGTAATAAAAATTATTACAATATTAAATCACAATTAAATTTTAAAAACATGAAAGTAGCATTGATTGGCGCATCGGGTTTTGTAGGTAAAGCCCTTTTGAATGAACTGGTAAGTCGCGGAAACGAGGTAATCGCCATTGCCCGTGACACCGATAAAATTGAAAGTACAGATGAAAAAGTAACAAAAGTTGCCGCTGATGTATTAAATACTGATGCATTAGCTGCGGCTTTAAAGGGTGCAGATGCAGTGGTAAGTGCATTTAATCCGGGCTGGACCAATCCAAACCTTTATCACGATACGGTTGCAGGAGCTGAGGCTATTCAGGCAGGTGTTAAAGCTTCAGGTGTTAAACGTTATATTTTTATTGGGGGTGCCGGTACTTTACAAATCGATGGTCACCAGTTGGTAGATGGACCTGATTTTCCTGCAGATATTAAACCTGGTGCCACTGCGGTTAGGGATTACTTTAACACATTAAAAAAAGAAACAGATCTGGACTGGGTATTTTTTAGTCCGGCCATTGAAATGCATCCTGGGATTACCATTGGCCGCACGGGTAAGTACCGTTTAGGCAAAACTTCCCCGGTTTTTAATGAAGAAGGTCGTTCGATATTATCTGTTGAGGATTTATCCATTGTAATTGCCGATGAGCTGGAAAAAAATGCACATCATCAAGAACAGTTTACAGCAGCATACTAAAAAATACAGGATGCCTGAAAAGTGGTGATGTGGTGTCGGGATTAAGGTAAGCGATTGTCCGATTTCCGTATTACATCATCCCTTTTTTCCATATTTTATTTATCTTCGTGGCATGTATCGCCTGATTAAACCAATCTTCTTCAAATTTGACCCTGAGAATGTGCATTACTTTGTGGTTAAGCGGCTCAAATGGTTTAATGATAAGTTTCCCTTAGGCAAAACCATCATCCGGAGTAGTTTTGATATTAACATCAAAGGTCTGGAAAAAGAGGTTTTCGGCATTAAATTCAGAAATCCGGTTGGATTGGCCGCTGGTTTTGATAAGAATGGTGAATATGTAGAAGCATTGAGTAACCTTGGATTTGGTTTCGTGGAAGTAGGTACCGTTACCCCAATGCCACAGCCGGGCAATGATAAACCCAGGATGTTCCGCTTACCCAATGATGAAGCACTGATCAACCGTATGGGGTTTAACAATAAAGGTGTGGATGTGATGGCTGAGCGTTTGCGCTTGCTTAAAGACAGGCATCCTGACATTGTGGTTGGCGGAAACATTGGTAAAAACAAGGCTACACCAAATGAAGATGCGGTAAGTGACTATATTAAATGCTTTGATCGGCTTTTTGATGTAGTAGACTATTTTGTCGTGAATGTGAGTTCTCCCAATACACCAGGTCTTCGCGAATTGCAGGAAAAGGAGCCACTAAAAAATATTCTGAATACCCTCCAGCAACGTAACCGCAAAAATGATATTTCACGTCCGATTTTATTAAAGATAGCACCTGATTTGACGGACGCCCAATTGGATGATATTATTGAGATTGTTGCAGAAACCAATATTGCCGGTATTATCGCCACCAACACCACCATCAGCAGAGCGAATTTAGCTACAGAAAAAGTTTTGGCAGGGGAAACGGGTGGTTTAAGTGGTAAACCGGTAAAAGAGCGGTCTACAGAAGTGATCAGATACCTCTCCGAAAAATCAAATAAAGCTTTCCCGATTATTGGCGTGGGTGGCATTCACTCTCCTGAAGATGCAAAAGAAAAACTGGATGCTGGCGCTTGTCTGATTCAACTGTATACTGGCTTTATTTATGAAGGACCGGGATTAATCAAATCCATCTGCAAGTCGCTGATAAAATAAAGTTTTCTGTTTATCCTTAGGTTGCCTTCAGTAAACATCGTTTACTGACGCATCTAGAATTTTAAGTCAGCAGATCAATTTAAATGTAAAATCTCTAAGGTTGTTTGTTCATCTTAAAAACAGTTTCTCCTGTTAATGATTTCTTTTCCAATGAATGATTTTAAACTTTAGCGTATCGTAAAATAAGCCTAATATTAAAATTATGGTTGGTATGAATAAATTGTGCAGGCCAAGAGAAGGGTAAGTGAGGCCACCAATAACACCACCAATAAAAAAGAAGCAGATTATTCTTAATCGTAATTGCGTGTTTGTGATTAATTTTCTTCTTTGCTCTTCAGTTTTGCGAAAAAATAATTGTGAAAGTTCAATGCCGAGATCTGTAAATAAGCCAGTTAAGTGGGTAGTGCGAATAAGTGCGCCAGAAATTCTTGTGACTAATGAATTTTGTAACCCCATGGCAAACAATAAACTGCAGGCGATTAAATTCGGGTTTTCTGTAATTAACGTTTTGCCGAATAAGGCAACAAGAAATAAGATAATACATTCTATGATGGTAGGTATGACAAAAACATAGCGCATGTTCTTTCTGGATATGATTTCTATCAAAAAACTGGATGTAAATGAACCTAAAAAGAAAAAGAAGATATAAAGAAAATACGCCATGCTCGCGCCAAAATGAAGTTTAAAAACCTCATCTACAAAAAATGCAAAATGACCAGTAACATTTGTAGTTAATTTTTGGACGGCTAAAAAACCGGCAACATTTACCACACCGGCAACGAAAGACAAGAGAGAAGCAATTTTTAGGTTATGACTTAATGTTCTTGATTTTCCGTGATGCGTAAACATTTAATTTTATTGATGCTATAAATTTACATCAAATTTTAACCAATAAAAAAGCATCCTTTGATCAGAAGGATGCTTTAAATCTTTAAGAAGAATTTCTTTCTAAAAACTATTTTGCTAAACCAGCTAAAACAGCATTGTTTTTAGCCAATTGATCGTTTTTAGGTTGAGCAGAACGGCTTCCTAACTCGATGTTAGTTGCTCTTTTTAAAAATGCTACCTCTTGGTGAGCTGTATTTTTATTTCTTCTGTCTTTTCTTTTTAATCTGGTAACTGCCATGGTAATAACCTTTTAATTATTTTATTTGTACAAATGGAGGTCGAGAGCGGATTCGAACCGCTGTAGAAGGTTTTGCAGACCTCTGCCTAGCCACTCGGCCACTCGACCTTTAAATTCAAGGTTGCAAAAATAGCAATTATTACTAAGTCCGCAAATAATATCGCAATAAATATCTATTTAATTTTTAACCCTCACGATTTCAGTGCAAAAAATAGCCGCGCTTACGGCAACATTCAATGATTCTGCCGCCCCAATCCGGGGGATGGTTACAGGATAGTTGATTTTTTTGATCACATCAGCTGAAATTCCTTTCCCTTCGTTGCCGAGTACCACCAATCCTTCCTGGCCCCAATTCGTTTTGTAAATGGAATTTCCCTCCAGCAGGGCACCAAAAACCGGAATATCATTATTCGCCAGTAAAACGGGCAGGTCTTCATAAAATAAGTTAACGCGAGCCAGGGAGCCCATGGTGGCTTGTACCGTTTTAGGATTATAAGCCTCAACTGTATCCATCGAGCAAATGATATTTTCAAAACCAAACCAATCTGCCGTTCGGATAATGGTGCCCATATTTCCAGGGTCCTGAATGCCATCCAGTATCAGTGTGAATTTATTTTTAAGGTCTTTTTGAGTGGCTGTTTTAGTTTCGGGTATTTTAACTAACGCTAAAAAACCTTGCGGGGTTTGTAAAGTACTAATCTTGCTTAATTCAGCGTTGTTTACTTCAAATAAGTTTATATTTGCAGGTAATTTGGGTAAATGTTGATATTGCTCACCAATGTAGTAAATGGTGTCAATCCGGTAATCTGATGATATAAATTCTTTGATCGATTTTATGCCCTCAACCAGGAACAGCCCATTTTCTTTACGATACTTTTTTTGATGTAATGATTTAATAAAACTAATCTGTGATTTTGAAAGCATATCAATCCTCTATATATTCTAAACTGAAAAGTCCTGCAATATTACTATTATTTATTGTCTTAATACAGGCCTGTTCCTCCACAAAATACATTGCCGATGATCAGTCAATTGTTAAAAAGGTAACCATTGATAGTGTAGATAAAAGATTTGAAGAGCAGGCATACAATTATGTACAGAAGGATATCAGGCCGCTTTCTGCCTTTAGCATCAATGTACCGCTGTATAATCTTTTTAACACGAAGGACGGACGTTATAAAACCAATAATATAAAACCATTTGGTACACCGCCAGCCATTTTAGATAGCACGCTGGTTGAAATTTCCAGAAATCAGATTGAAAAGTTTTTAGCAGGTAAAGGTTATTTTTCAGCAAAGGTTACCGCAGATGTAGCGGTGAAAAATAAAAAGGCTGAAATCAGATTTAAGGCCAGCCAGGGGAAACCCTCCTATATTGATAAAATATCAGACTCGATATTTACTCCGAGTGTAAAAAGTGTTTACCATAGCACCAAGCCTTCTTTTTCACGTTTGCACGAAGGCATGCAATATGATGTTGATTCACTTACCTATGAGCGTGAGCAGATTTATCGGGTAATGAAAGAAAACGGCTATTTTTATTTCCTTCGTCCATATGTAAATTTTGATGTGATCGAAACAGAAAAACCTGAAAAAGTTGATTTAAGATTAAACATTACCGATCCGCCTAAAGGACCTCATAAACAGTATAACATCGATTATACACATATGATTATTGCACCCAGTCCGAATGGCTTTCCCGATTCCGTAAGAAGTAAACTGAGTAAAGATACTGTTGGGGGTATTATTTTTACTGATTTTTCTAAAAGATACAGAAGAAATCCAATTGTAAGATATGATTTTCTGAAAAAGGGTGATATGTTTGATATCCGGAATGAAAACTTAACTTATGATCGTCTTTATGAATTGAACATTTTTAAAAATGTAAAAATCGATTATTATAACCGCGACAGCACATCCAATAAAATTATTCCGATTATATTACTCACACCACAAAAGGTAATGAGTAATCGGGTAGAAGGGGAGGTGCCCTTTAATGGCGGTACAGTGGGCTTTAACCTCAGTAATACCTACACTAATAATAACCTGTTTAGGGGGGCTGAACGTTTCGAACTACAGGTTAAAGGTGGCTTGCAATCACGTATAGGAAATGGTTCGAAGCCTTTTAAAGATATTTATCAGCGCGATTTTTCAGTAAGTGCTAGTATTTCTGTACCCAGGTTAATCATTCCTTTCTATAATCCTGAACTGGGCGGGAACGGAATGCCACATACGACTTTTTCGTCAAGTTATATCTATGCCCTGCAAAAGGACATTTCTGTCAGAAATATATTTATTAATTCCGTAACTTATGACTGGTTCGAAACCAAATCAAAGCTTCACTCTTTTACGCCATTGAATTTTGAATACCGGTTTGGAAATATTGAATCAGGTGTAGATTCTGTAACACTTAATAATAATAAGTATTATGCTGCATTGCTGAACAGAAAAGATTTTACTTTGGGCATGAAGTACGTATATACCTTAAATAATGATAAATTAAATCAGTACCGAACGTTTGTTTATTTCAGAGGTGGAGTTGATATAGCAGGTAATTTATTACAGGCCATAACTAGTATTACAGGTGCAGAACGTGACCCCAACAGGAGTAATACAGCCAAAATTTTTGGTTTACCCTTTAATCAATATGTAAGACCTGAAGTTGATTTGAGATGGTACAAGCACCTGGGCGGAGAAAAACAATTTATTGCTAGGTTAAATGCAGGGGTGGGGTATGCTTACGGCAATGCCATCAACTATGGAATTCCGTTTGAAAAGCTGTTTTTTGCCGGTGGATCAAGCGGGATCAGGGCATGGCAGGCCAGAACTTTAGGGCCTGGTAATTACAACCGTGAAGTCATTTCCACTCCGGAAGCACGTAAAGCTTTCTTTGGTCTGGATCAATTGGGAGAGATGAAAATTGAAACCAATTTTGAGTATCGCTGTACCCTGGTGAGGAATTTTTTGGGAGCCAAACTAAAAGGGGCCGCTTTTGTTGATGCAGGTAACGTTTGGAACCTGAATAATTCAAGCTTTATATTTAATGTAGAGGAGGCAGATAGGGAAAAGACCTTGTTTAAATTAAGCAAATTAGCTCAACAGGTAGCCATTGGAACAGGTATTGGTTTCAGGTACGATGTGCAGTATTTTGTTTTTCGTTTTGATGTTGGCATAAAGCTAAAAGATCCTCAGTTTTCAGGTAACGATCAATGGGTAATTGGTAAGTTATTTTCAGGAACAAAAGAATTTAAGGATAGTTATAATGCTACCCACTCGCCAGATACTTATCGTTTTGTTCAATATAATTTTGGAATCGGAATGCCGTTTTAATTAACTGAAAAGATCAAAGTTATTTGGATTATCTCTGGGGTTTTTAAACAGAAATTCTCTGTATGGCTGCCATCTTTTATTTATATGCTTATAAACGGAAAATCCGGTTACTAAAAATTCTCTTTTAAACTTCCGGTCTTTAAATGTTTTAACGATCTCTTCAAAAACAGCAGGCTTTACATCTTTGAAGGCCAATGTTAAATGTGGCGTAAATTTAAAGTTATCCTTTTCCATCAATAACTTTAAAGGTTTTAAAGCAGCTTTAATCTGCGCCTGAAGAAACATAATGCCTTCATTTTGTGCCACATCCAGATAGAAGGTGTGTGGTGGAAATGAACTGAAATTATAGAGCACCTGAATAAAAGCATCCTGAAAGATCGTAGAAGACAGCGCATTGAAAAAACGGTCTTCCATCTGCGAAGACGTAATTTTTACCGGGTTATAAAGCGTAATGTGTGCAGGGCGCTTTAGGGATTCATAAACCTTAAATGCTGAAGAAATATAAGTTCTGATTTCATCGATATCTTCCACAATTGAAGGAGGCGGAACCAGACAAACTAAGTATAAATTTTCCATATATTAAGGATCAGTATTTAAATCAAACGATTCATTTTTTGTTGATAGAACAGTGGTTAATTGTTTAAAGTTTTTAATGCCTGCCGGAGTTTAATTTCATATTCAGAAATCATCTATCTTCCGGTCAAACAACTTAAGGTTGTAATTGTTTAAGCTTTCGCCTGAGGGCAAGCTTTCAATTCATATCAGATAAATTAATAACTAAAAAAATGAAATTAACAATTAAACTATTAGTGGTGGCAGTTGCCATTTCATTTGCAGCCTGCAAAAGTGGAGATAAAAAGAAGGAAGATGGAACAAAAACGGAATATGCGGATGCCGACAATGATGATGCCAATCAGATTGTAGAGTATAATAATGTTTTGGTTGGTTTGACCGATAAAAACAATGAATACTTAAAAAGACTTGATGAGAATTTGCAGAAGATAGCAAAAGGGCTAAACAATCCCAATGATCGGTTTGCCTTTATCGGTATTGTTTCACCTTATTCTTCATCTGCTTTTAGCCATTCAAAACTTAAACCAGAAACACCACCATCTGCTTTAAGCAGTGACGACCAGAAATACTTTAAAGAAAATGTGGCTGGTTTGAATGAAACATTTACAAAAATAAAGGATACTTATAAATCTTTAGATGATTATCTAAAGGCTGAAGATTGGAAGGACGACAAAAGTGTTAAAGGTAAAAAGCTGATTGATTCTATTTATTCGATGAGTAAAGCTTACTATCAATATGACGAGAATGTTTTGGCCAAACTTGAAGCTATTGGAGATGATGCAGAAAGGACTATTTTAAAAACACATCCTTTAAAAGAATATATTTTTGCGATGAAAGATGATAGAAAGGCTGTAGGAGAGTTTAACAAGCTGCTAATTGGCTCTAAGAATTTTAAGGCGGATGAGTCTAAAATAAAATCAGCTTATGAGGCGCTGGATGCACAAAATAAAAAACATACCGAAATGGATGCCCCTGATGCTACAAAATTCCCAAGTAAAGACGGATCTTTTAAGCGCTTTAATGAAAGTTTCAAAGATTACCTGATCGAGGCAAAAAAAACAATCAGAGATGCTTCTGCTTCAGGAAAATTAACTGAAAGCGATATGGAAGATTTAGTGCGGAAGCATGAATATATGCGTATTACTTATAACTACTTTGTAGGTTAGTTGGTAGAATAAAATTGTATTGCCAGCTGAAAAGCTGCGTTGCAATGAAGATTTTTTTTAATTTCAGTGCTAGAATTTTAACACAACAAAAAACCCGGTAGCTTTGCCATCGGGGTTTTTGTTATATGCTTTTAGAAAAGGAATTACTCAAAATATTCTTTCATTCTTTCGAAGAAGCTTTTATCATTTTTACCTGGCTGAGGCTTAAAGTTGGGTGATTCACGTAGTTTTTCTAAAACATTGCGCTCTTCGCTGCTTAGTGCTTTTGGTGTCCAGATATTAATGTGAATGATTTCATCGCCTCTGTGGTATGAATTCACTTCAGGTAAGCCTTTACCTTTAAGGCGCAATAACTTGCCACTTTGCGTGCCCGGCTCGATTTTTATTTTAGCCTTTCCGTCAATCGTTGGCACTTCTATGCTTAAACCTAATGCCGCATCAACAAAACTTAAATGAAGGTCATAAACAATGTTATTTCCCTCACGCTTTAGGGTTTCATGTGGGGTTTCTTCAATTAAAATAATTAAATCCCCAGGGATACCACCATTTGGAGCCGCATTTCCTTTTCCACTCATGCTTAACTGCATGCCTTCGCTTACACCGGCAGGAATGTTTATGGTAATGGTTTCTTCTCCGCGCACTACACCGTCGCCGTGGCAAACATTACATTTAGCGGTTATCTGCTGTCCGCTACCATTACAAGTAGGGCAGGTAGATGCTGTTTGCATCTGACCTAGAATGGTATTTGTTACACGTCTCACCTGTCCGCTACCACCACAGGTACCACAAGTACTTACAGAAGATTGGTCTTTAGCACCAGTGCCATCGCAGGTTTTACAAACAACCAGTTTGTTTACCTTTATCTTCTTTTCTGCGCCATGCGCAATTTCTTCCAGCGTTAATTTAACTTTAATGCGAAGATTAGAACCTTTGGCTACTCTGCGGCCACCACGTTGCTGACCACCGCCTCCTCCACCGCCAAAAAAGCTTTCAAACGGATTATGTCCGCCAAAAATATCTCCAAAATTACTGAAGATATCATCCATGTTCATATTACCACCGCCATAGCCGCCTGATGCACTGCTGCCTACTCCGGCATGACCAAACTGATCATAACGTTGTTTTTTTTCAGGACTGCTTAAAACTTCGTAAGCTTCTGCTGCCTCCTTAAATTTATCTTCTGCGGCTTTATCACCAGGGTTTTTATCCGGGTGATATTTAATGGCCATTTTCCGATAGGCTTTCTTTATCTCATCAGCTGCGGCACTTTTGCTAACGCCTAATACATCGTAATAATCTCTTTTACTCATCTTCTTTTTAAAATGATTGAATTATTGAAGGATTGAATTAGAGAATGTATAAACCATTCAATCACTCGATCATTCTGGTATTCAATAATTAATTTATGCTCCTACCACCACTTTAGCAAAGCGGATCACATTATCATTTAAGGTATAGCCTTTTTCCACTTCATCAATTACTTTTCCTTTTAAATCCTCGTTAGGAGCAGGAATATTTGTAATGGCCTCATGGAAATCGGTATTAAAAGGCTCATTGATGCTTGATACATCTTTTAGGCCTTTTTGTGCAAGTGTGTTTTTTAATTTGGTGCTAACCAATAGGATACCCTCTTTAACGGGGGCTACGTCAGCTGCAGTTTCCATCGCTTTTAAGGCGCGGTCGAAATCATCCAGAACGGGTAATAGCGATACGATTACATCTTTTCCTGCCGTTTGCAATAACTCTACACGCTCTTTTTGGGTACGGCGTTTATAGTTATCAAATTCGGCATATAATCTTAAATATTTATCATTAAGCTGTTGAACTTCAGCTTGTAATTTTTCTTCTGCCGATAATTCAGGAGCTTGTTCGGTATCATTTACCGTTGCATCAGTTGGTTCTGCATTTTCTACAGGGTTTTCTGATGTATTTTCAGGATTTACTATATTTTCGTCTTTATCGTTATTTTTCTTCTTATTAAACATAATATACAGGCTGAATTTTTTGTGTTAGTGTCAACTATTTTGCCATTAACGTAAATCAGCCAAGCTGGCAGATTTATTTGGAATAATCTGAACAGATTGACAGCAGACATAAGTTTGCAGACTTTTGATTTACGATTTTGGCAGAATGAATTAGGGTTACTGATTTACGATTTTGACAAGATTCCTATCTAAAATCTAATTCTACAAATCTAAAATCCCCTGCGCACCTTCCAATACTACGCCATTTTCGCATTTAATAATGCGGGAAGGAAAGGTACGAATGATGTGATAATCGTGTGTTGCCATTAAAACAGCTGTTCCGGCCTGACTGATTTGTTTTAAAAGGGTTACAATTTCTGCTGATGTTTCAGGATCTAGATTTCCTGTTGGCTCATCAGCGAGGATAATTTCAGGATCATTTAACAGCGCCCTGGCAATTACAATCCGCTGTTGCTCACCACCTGAAATTTCGTGTGGCATTTTCCTGATTTTTGAACGTAAGCCCACTTTATCCAGCACATCTTTAATCCGCTCACTAATTAGTTTAGCATCATTCCATCCGGTGGCTTTTAGAACAAACTCGAGGTTTTTTTCAATTGTCCTATCTGTAAGCAGTTGAAAATCCTGAAAAACTACACCCAGTTTGCGGCGTAAAAACGGCACCTGGCTTTCCTTTAAATTTTTCAGATCAAAACCTGCAATATTTCCTTCGCCATTACCAATGTGTAAATCGCCATATAATATTTTCAGTAAGCTACTTTTGCCTGAACCGGTCTGGCCGATTAAAAAAATGAATTCATCTTTTTCGATATGTAAATTTACGTTAGAAAGTACTAAGTGTTTCTGTTGAAAAACATCAACATTGCTCAAGTGAATTACTGCGTTTCCTGCCATTTTATATTTCTAATTTAGCAATCTGCCCGAAAGGCAAATCTTTGATCATTTCCATAATGTAATCTTGTTTCTCAGCCAAACCGAGTTTTTCCAGCGATTTATCTGGCCGGTCTACCCTGAAATAAGCCAAAAGTGTAAACTTATCATCCCTTAACTGTACGTAATCCGGGATTTTGGCGATGCCTTTTACTTTAACGATATACATGGTGTCCAAAAATAGCTAATTAAGCTGAAAGCTGAAAGGCAAAAGAAGAAGCTGCCCGGTTCAAAGCAAACCTGTTTAAAATATTTAAGCCAGGCGATTTAAAAATTCAACCGTGTTAACATTATCAGCATAATCCCAGAGCTTAGGGTGCTGGCTTTCTCCGAAGTTAAATTTAGGGCATTTTAAATCTGCCTTTGAAATGATGCATTGAATGTTGTCAGATTGCACACTCAATTCAGCTTCAACCTCGGTAAGACTTTTATATTCCTGGTAAAATAAAACCGCCAGCGGAGAGGTTAGCTGCTCATCTTCTTTTAGTAATAAAAAGCCGTTATCAAAATGTTTGGCCATATTCACCAGGTAAATCGACTTATTGTAATCGTAGTTATTCTGATATTTGAAGTGATTGATGATGTTTTGATAACGCTCAATGCCTTCATAAAAACGCGCAATATCATAACCTTTGGGATAGTAAAGTTTAGAAACGTTTCTGCAACCCAAACCAAAATAATCAAAAATATCGGCACCCAGATTATCAATGTCTTCAGGGCTTTCAGTTCCATCAAGCACAGCTACACTATTTCTGTTTTTTCTGATGATGTTGGGCACTTTACTGAAATAGTAATCGAAGTATCGGGATGAATTATTACTACCGGTCGCAATTACAGCATCAAAATCCTTCAGCCTTTCCACATACTCAATTTTGTCATCAAATGCAGGTTCAATCCTGATCAGCGCTGTAATCACCATTTTGATCAGTTTGTCATCTGATGAAGATAATTTGATTAAGGCTATATTTCCCGTAGCCAGTACACATAACACATCATGAAAACCAACCATAGGAATATTCCCGGCGAGGATTAAACCTATTTTTTTTGATGATGAGGTAAACTGAACAGTTTTAAACCATTGATTTACATCCGCATCATTTAACATTTCAGAAAATGATAGAATTGCTTTTTCTATATTCTCTCCAGTAAACCAGGCATTGCTGTTTTTAACCTGATAAATGGCATCTCCTAAAAAGTCAGTAGGATGTGCAAGTTTTTTGCCTAGTGTTTTGAATGCAATAATTGCTTTTTCCTGAGTTAATGCTGACATATTTAGAATTATTATTAATTGATTATATCTTATATTTGCAGCGCAAAGGTAACCTAAGCAAAAGAATTAGACGAAGACATGGCAATTAAAATAACAGATGAGTGTATAAATTGTGGGGCTTGTGAACCGGAATGCCCTAATAACGCAATTTACGATGCCGGTACTGCATGGCGATTTTCAGACGGTACAAATTTGGAAGGAATCATTGATTTTGGTAATCAGCAGATCGAGGCTGATTCTGCTCAGGAAGCAGTTTCTGATGAAGTTTATTACATCGTATCGGATAAATGTACAGAATGTAAAGGATTTCATGATGAACCTCAATGCGCAGCGGTTTGTCCGGTAGATTGTTGCGTGGATGATGAAGATATCCGCGAAACAGAAGATGAATTATTAGCGAAAAAAGCCTGGTTACATCAGGAAGGATAAGCTCTGAAAGATATCACAATTGAAGGCGCTAATTTTTAGCGCCTTTTTATTTTAAAGATATTTCATAATTCGCTCCAATCTTTCTTCTACACTAAAATCACCCCTGATTTCCAGTACTTCCCTGTTTAAGGATTTTATCCAGTCTTCGTGTACCTTTAAAGAACGGCCGGTAAAGCCTGATTCATTCGGGTCAATATCATATTGAGTTGCCCATTCTATAAATTCCCGGTATCTTATGTTTCGATCTGGATCATCGTAAATGGCCGTTCCATACCGCTCCAGCTCTCTTTCTTTGAGTCTTTTTAATCTTATTTCAGGCGGAATCCAGAGGAATACAATCAAATCAAATTCAGGAAATACATCATCACCCCAGCTTACACTTGATCCACCAAAAATCCAGTGTTCATGTGTTGTTAAAGCTGTTCTGATCAATTGGTTTCTTTCCTCAGGATTGCGTTTTAAGGCGAATGGTATTTCAGATGGAAGCCAGAAATACTGGTCACTATCAAAGTAGGGAATGTGTAATTTCTTTGCGAGTGCATGGCCAAGCGTGGTAACACCCGAAGCAGAAGCCCCGAATAAATGAATTTTCATTTTGTTTGATTGAAGAAATCATCTCAAACATCGCATTTATTCGGGACATTTCAAATTGGTAAAACTAATTTTCACGCAAAGGAATAAGGCATTGCTAAAGATTCCATACCATCACTTTTGGTTTAAGGATTATACCATTTATTTAGCATCCTGATAAATTATTGCTTTAAATTGGTTAGGCAGTTGCCCGTGAGATAATGGTGATTGCTGAACATAAATCTGTGCCGTCATTTTCTTTTGAGGATCTACCCAGTAGGTTGAACCAAAAAATCCTCCCCAGCCATAAGAACCTGCTGTTTGACCTAATTTTTTACTTCCTTTATCTGAGACAACTTCAAAACCTAAGCCAAAATAATTGGCTCCAAACGGAATCTTACCCATTTGATTTTGGGTCATTAAGGCTACGCTGTTTTTTGATAGCATTCTTTTGCCTTTGTATTCACCACCATTTAAAAGCATTTGTAAAAAGATTCCATAATCTTTAGCGGTAGATACTAAGCCCGCGCCACCTGCAAAATAGCCATTTTCATTAATGGGGTAATTGATCGTTGATCCGTTAACCGCACCATCCTTCCAGGGTATAACGGCTTTAGTTTTTGGATCTTCGGTATAAACGGATGATAATCTTGGCTGTTTATTTTTAGGTAAAGCGAAATAGGTGTCGTTCATGCCTAGCGGAATGAAAATTCTTTCTCTGAAAAATTGATCAAGGTTTAATCCTGACGTTACTTCAACCAACCTACCCAAAACATCCATGCCCAAACTATATTGCCATTTTTGGCCTGGCTCAAAAGAAAGGGGAAGTTTACCTAATTTATCAATATCGGTTTCCAACAGTTTTTTATGATTTACAAATCCTGCTGATATATCTGCCTTAGCGTAAATGGCCTGCATTTCTGGTGAGCCGATTTGTGCATAGCCAAGTCCGGAGGTGTGGGTAAGCAATTCGCGGATGGTGATTTCTCCTTTTGCAGGTTTGGTGGTGTAAGTGGTATCCTTTGGATTGAATTTATCTAAAATCTGCGGATTTTTAAAAGTTGGAAGATATTTGGAAATGGGATCATCCAGTGAAAATTTGCCTTCTTCCAGCAGCATCATTACCGCAACGCTGGTAATTGCTTTTGTTTGTGAAGCAATTCTTAAAATATCATCGGTTTTAAATGGCCTGCCTATCTGATTGCCAAAAGCTTTGCTGTAAACTGTTTTTCCATCCACGGAGATGTTCGCAGTAATGCCTTTTATCCAGCCGCTATCCAGGTATTGTTTAAAGAGCTGGTCGATCTGATGGATTTTTTTTTCAGAAACGGAAAAGGATGTGTTATTGGTTTGTGCCTGTGTAAACTGGCAGGTGAATAATACAAAAAGGAGCGGAAGATAAAGGAGCTTTTTCATTGATTCTAAATTATTCAGCAGTTAAATCCCATTTATTCGGAATAATCAACACCGGACAGGCAGATTTTCTAGCCACATGCTCTGCCACACTTCCCATTAAAAAGTGATATAAACCTGTTCTGCCATAAGTTCCAATAACAATCAGGTCTGATCCCCATTCATCCGATTGTTGAATAATGCCATGGGCAGCAGTATCTATCACACTTAGATAGGTTGTTTGGATACCATTGCCATATTTATTTTCAATCTCCTTAAGTAGGATGTGGCTATTCTCTTCACTGTTGTCGTAAGTTTCCAAAAATACCGGCGCCAGCGTTAAGTCGGGATTTACATTTGCAGGAACGGGTTCTATAATATTAACCAACGCCACTTCAGCCTGAAATTTTTCAGCCATATCATAACCAGTTTTAGCCGCTTTTTCTGAACAGGTGCTGTTGTCCACAGCAATTAATATTTTTTTAAAATTCATATCGGAAAGATTAAATAATCATCATAAAAATAACAAATTTAGAGGCGAAATGTTAGACAATTGATTAATTTATTAGTTTTACAGATATCTTTTACCGATCAGAATCAGATGGAAAATCAATATGGAATTTGCAGGGTTGCCGTAGCACCTTTAAGAGCTGAACCTTCAGATCGAGCAGAAATTGTTTCGCAGCTTTTGTTTGGTGATCACGTAGAAATTCTTCAAAAAGATGAGCGCTGGTGGCTGATTCAAAATGGTTATGACGGTTATCAGGGCTGGCTGGATTTCAGGCAGTTAGCGTCCATTACTCAGAATCAGTTTGTCGAAATGAACGAATGCCAATGGCTGGCTCCATTAAGTTTTGATAATGTATTAACGGCCATGGACGGAAGTTTGTATCACCTAAGCCCTGCGAGTAATCTGCCTTATCTGAAAGATGGCTTTTGCTTTGCCGGAAAGGAAAAATACCAGTTGAAATTTGAAGCACATAATGCCCACAATGTAGATTTTAAGAAAGATGTTGAATCAACTGCGAAGTTTTTCCAAAACATTCCATACTTATGGGGCGGGCGGCATTTATTTGGCATGGATTGCTCTGGCTTTGTACAAACGGTTTTTAAAATGTTGAATATCAAATTAAACAGAGATGCTGCCCAGCAGGCAGAGCAAGGTGAACTGGTTGGTTTTTTAGCAGAATGCAGGGCCGGCGATGTGGCTTTTTTTGATAATGCAGAAGGAAAAATTACACACGTTGGGATTATGTTGAGCCCGAATGAAATCATCCATTCCTCTGCCAAAGTAAAAATTGATCCGATAGATGACCAGGGAATTTTTAATCGGGAATTAGGTATATACAGCCACAAATTAAGGATTATTAAACGATTTGTGGAATAGCTTTCTGCGTCTGAAATTTAAATTATGGAGCCTAAGGTTAGAAAAATGGCAATGGTTATGCATAAATTTAACATGTATGAGCATGATCAGGCCGCTGATGATTTAATTATTGGCATTCTAAATCCCCTTTAGAAAGGATTTCGGCCATGACTTATTTTTAATCAAACTTTAAACCCAGGGCAAAAAAATGGATAAAACAAAATTCAGAAAGATACATTGGATAATCTTAATCCTCCATCTCCCAAACCATTACCTGCCTGTCATCACCAGTTGAAATCAAAAACTTTCCATCATTGCTCCAGATGATTTTATTGATGGAATGCGTATGACCAACCCCGGCTTTTTCTTGACTTAAAATTTTGTATAGTTTAAAGTTTTTAGCATCCCAAAGCTTAATGCTTTTATCCTGACTACTGGTCGCGAAATAGGGTAGGGTAGGATGAAAAGCAATATCATATACGGTAAACATATGCGCCGGAATGGTGTTAATCAATTCATAGCCAGGTAAGGTCCAAATTTTCAATTGTGCATCTCTGCTGCCAGAAATTAAATATTTTTTGTCTGGATGATAAGCCAAGGATGTTACAGGTAAAGCATGACCTTCCAGATTCTGTTTTAAACTATAATCAGCAAGATTGTAGATTTTAATTAAATGGTCTTTGCAACCAAAAGCAATTTCAGTTTCATCAGGCGAGATGGCAATTGCCCTGACAGTATCATATGCGGCCTGAAAACGGTAAACTTCTTTAAAATCATTAAGCGACCAAACGGCTACTGATCCATCTTCCCCTGTAGTGAGCAGTTCGTTTTTACTTTTAACCGTTTGAATATTGAAGATGGGCTTGGTGTGGCCATTAATTCTGATGATCACTTTTTCTTCTTTCAAATCGTAAACACTGAAGGCGCCACTTCGTTCGCCAACAAAAAGCTGGTTGTTGTAATAATGGAGGTAATAAACAGAGCTTTGGACAGGCATTTTCACCTTTACAAACGCCATTTCCGATAACGACCATTCTACAACACCTTTATCATTACCTGCGCTAAAGAATGTTTCATTCTGATCTGAATTTGCCAGCGCATAAACAGGATTTTGATGGCCGGAAAGGTTTTTTATTTGTTTAAGCACTATGTTATAGGTTACAGGTTAAAAGTTTTAGGTCAAAATGTAGATAGGTTACTAAATTTAGTATGCTTATTTCTTAAGCTAGTTACTTTTACCTTATAACCCGCAACATGTAACTATTGATGTCTCTTTTCTAAATTCTTTGCAATATCCTGAATAGACAAACCTTTTTCTTTCAATAAAAATAACAGGTGAAAAACTAAATCAGATGCTTCGCCAATCAATTCTTCTTCGCTTTCTGCCAATGCGGCAATAACGGTTTCTACCCCTTCTTCGCCAACTTTCTGTGCAATTTTGTTTAAACCTTTGCTGCGCATCTTATTAATGTAAGAGCCCTCAACAGGATTTTCGTATCGGTCAGTTATGATGTTTTCAAGTTCAAAAATAAAATTCTGATTAAAATCTGTTTTAAAACAGCTGCGGCTGCCAGTGTGGCAAGTGGGGCCAACGGCATCGGCCTTAATAAGGATGGTATCGTTATCGCAATCAACGTAAAGTTCCTTTACATAAAGAAAATTATTACTGGTTTCACCTTTAGTCCAAAGGCGGTTTTTAGCGCGCGAGAAGAAAGTGACTTTGCCTTCGGTTTGTGTTTTTTCCAAAGCTTCAGCATTCATATAGCCTAGCATTAAAACTTCAAGCGTTTTATAATTCTGAATAATGACAGGAAGTAAGCCAGCTGTTTTATCCCAATCAAGAGATTGTATATCAATGTTCATTTTTATGATGTTGCCTCGCAATGACGAGTGTATTTAATAATTTATAATCTTACGGGGATTCCATGTCCTCGCATCTCTTTCTTTAAATCAGGTATTAAAATTTCGCCGTAGTGAAATACGGATGCTGCTAACGCTGCATCTACGTTGGCCTTTTGGAAAACCTCTGTAAAGTGTTCCATACTGCCTGCGCCACCTGAGGCAATGATCGGGATGTTAATCATTTGGTTAATTTTACCAAGTAATCCACAATCAAATCCAGCTTTTGTGCCATCATGATCCATGGATGTAAGCAAAATTTCTCCTGCACCCAAATCTTCCGCCTGCTTAATCCAGTTTTCAGTTTCCAGTTCTGTGATTAATCTTCCTCCATTGAGGTGAACCATATTTCTGCCCTCCACGTATTTGGTGTCTACTGCCAAAACCACAAACTGAACGCCAAAAGCTTTCGCCAGCTCTTCAATAAGTTTTGGATTTCTTACTGCTGCAGAATTGATGCTGATCTTATCAGCACCAGCATTTAGTAAAGCCTCTGCATCTGCAATTTCAGTAATACCGCCGCCAATGGTGAAAGGAATATTGAGCTGGCGTGCAACAGATTTTACCATTTCAATCATCGTTTTCCTACGTTCGTGAGTGGCGGTAATGTCTAAGAAAACCAACTCATCAGCACCTTGTTGTGCATATTGAGCCGCTAATTCTACAGGGTCGCCTGCATCGCGCAAATCAACAAAGTTGACACCTTTTACTGTGCGGCCATCTTTAACATCTAAACAAGGAATTATTCTTTTACTTAACCCCCCTCCGTCCCCTAAAGGGGGAACTGTAAATTGCTCAGCCTGCATGGCTTTATTTATTTTGCTCAAAACAATGTCTATGTTTTTATAAATTTCTTGGTTTTTAAATCTGATAACCTTTATTCCAAAAGCTTCAATTGCTGCCTGTCTTTCTAAATCATTCTCAAAAATTTCTTTTATATTGTGGATGCTGCCATCTAATTCAATGATTAATTTTTACTCATGACAATAGAAATCAGCAATAAAGGAAGAAATTGGATGCTGACGTCTAAATTTTACACCTAGTTTCTTTTCTTTGAGATGTTCCCATAATATTTTTTCAGCATCTGTAACCTTATTTCTTAACTTCTTGGCGTTTTCAAAAATGATGCTCGAAGCACCATAAAACATTTTTGGTTCATTGACTTGCAAAAATCAAGATCATCATCAATTAAACCCCAATTTTTTACATTAGGCTTTGTCTTTTCGTTAATCATATTTTATTAAATACAACTATTATGCGAACAGACATTTTAACCTTACATTCCAACTCGTTTGTAACTCTTAATTTCCTTAAGTTCTATCGCACCAAATGTTATAGTACTATCTACTTGCCTTTCCACCATGCTATTAGCTCCCCCTTTAGGGGGCTGGGGGGTTATATACTACTCAATGCTTTCAAATTCCATTCTTTAATCTCTTCAATAGTAATCCGATCCTCATAAATGGCTTTTCCAACCACCACACTTCTAATCGGATATTTAGCCAATTCATAAATATCTTCCATAGCACTTACACCACCTGAAGCAATTAATTTGATCATTGGAGAATGTTCCAGCAGTTTTTTATACAATTCAACAGCGGCACCACCTAATTTCCCGTCTTTGCTGATATCCGTACAAAGAAAACGGAAGAAACCCAATGCCAGGCATTTATCTACATAATCCATTAGCTTGATTGGCGAACTTTCCATCCAGCCCGAATACTTAATCACTTCGTCCAGCACATCGATAGCGATTACAATGCGGTTGGCATAATCATCTTTCTTGGCGAAAGCTTCACTTAACTGCTGTAAAAAATCGGGATTGGTAATAGCCTGTGTACCTACAATTACCCGGTGAATTCCGGCGTCGAGCAAATTGGTAACCTGCTCAATGGTACGGATACCACCACCATACTGTACCTTCATTTCGGTTTTCTTAATGATTTCAAATAGTGATTTCTGATTGCTAAAATCACCCTTAGCACCATTTAAATCAATAATATGAATGAAATCTGTTCCGTTTGAACGGTATTTTTCTATCATGTCGGCAATAGAAACATCATACTCAGTTTTCTGATTGTAATCACCTTCACGAAGGCGAACAACTTTTCCATCCAGAATATCAATAGCAGGAATTATGTACATTTTCTTAAGTTAAAAGTTAAAGGTTGAAAGTAAAAAACTAATATTCAGGTTTTACAAACTCAAATCTAAATATAAAAGTCTCCTCCACTCAAGTTTGAAAAATTTTTTAATATCTGTTCGCCAGCTTTACCCGACTTTTCGGGATGAAACTGAACGCCATAAAAGTTATTTTTTTGTACTGCTGCCGAAAATTTTAATCCATAATTTGCGGAGGCGATGTCAAAAATAGGGTTATATTCAATAAAGTACGAATGAACGAAGTAAAATTGTGCATTATCTTCAATCCCCTCAAACAGGGAATTGTTTTTATGCTGCACAGCATTCCAACCCATATGTGGAATTTTGATATTCAGCGACTTATCAAACTTTCTGGTTTTTACCGGGACAATGTCCAACAAGGCAACGTCACCTTCTTCAGAATGTTCGGTAATCAGCTGCATGCCTACGCAAATCCCTAAAACAGGTTTAGCCAATGCTTTTATCGCTTTGATTAATCCGGTATGCTTTAATTTTTCCATCGCCGCACCAGCGTGACCAACGCCAGGGATAATAATGTGGCTATATTTTTCAAGGTCGGTTTCTGTATTTACCATGCCGTAGTTCACATTTAAGCGGTCTAATGCAGCAGTAAGAGAGAAAATATTCCCGGCACCGTAGTTTACTATTCCAATCATATTCTTAGGATTAAAGAATAAAGAACAAAGAATAAAGACAATCAGTCATTTCTCCTTGTTCATTTCTCCTTGTTCATTTCTCCTTGTTCGTTTACAAAAGCCCCTTTGTACTTGGTAACACCATTTTTTCGGCATCACGTTTAATGGCCATTTTAATCGCCTTAGCAAAGGCTTTAAAGATAGCTTCAATTTTATGATGTTCGTTATCTCCTTCAGCTTTAATATTTAAATTACATTTTGCCGCATCGCTGAACGACTTAAAGAAGTGATAAAACATTTCTGTAGGCATATCGCCCACTTTTTCCCTTTTAAACGCTGCATCCCAGACAATCCAGTTACGGCCACCAAAATCAATGGCTACCTGCGCCAGGCAATCATCCATTGGCAGGCAGAAGCCGTAGCGTTCAATGCCAAGCTTATTGCCCAAACCTTTGGCGAAAGCTTCACCAAGTGCTATTCCGGTATCTTCAATGGTATGATGTTCGTCAATGTGCAGGTCGCCTTTGGCAATCACTTCCATATCCACACTTCCATGTCTGGCAATCTGATCCAGCATGTGGTCGAAAAAGTTCAGACCAGTTTCAATTTTGGCTTTTCCAGTCCCATCTAAATCCAAATTAATTACGATATCCGTTTCATTTGTTTTACGTATGTGGTTAATTTTTCTGCTTCCTGCCTTCAACAGGTTATAGATATCTTCCCATTTTTTGGTTTCCAGTACGATAATATCAAGCAAAGTTTCATGTTTGTCCAGGGCCTCGGTAGATCCTAACGCATCATTTTGACGAAGAAAAATTGCTTTTGCGCCAAGATTCTTCGCCAGCACCACATCATTTAAACGATCTCCGATAACATAAGAATTTTTTAAGTCGTAATCTTCACTAAAATATTTTGTTAACAAAGCGGTACCTGGCTTCCGGGTAGGTGCATTGTCTTTGGCAAATGTTCTGTCGATCACAATCTCACTAAAGTTTACACCTTCGCCGGCGAAAGTGTCCAACATGAAATGATGGATCGGCCAGAAATTCTCTTCCGGATTTGATGGTGTTCCCAGTCCATCCTGGTTCGTTACCATCACCAGTTCATAATCCATTTCACTGGCTATTTTCGACAAGTAATAAAGCGAGCGCGGATAAAATTTTAACTTTGCAAAACTATCTACCTGCTCATCATCCGGTTCAATGTTTAACGTCCCATCCCGGTCAATAAATAATACCTTTTTCATTATAGATTTTTTAGCACATTTAACAATTTATCATTCTCCTCTTTTGTGCCCACCGTAATCCTTAAACACCCTTCGCATAAGGTTACTTTTGATCGGTCGCGAACGATGATTCCCTGGTCAACTAAAGTGTCGTAAATTTTCTTTGCTTCAGTAACTTCTGCCAAGATAAAATTAGCATCGGATGGGTAAACTTTTGTGACAATTTTTAGTGCATTCAGATCAGCAGAAAGTCGCTCTCTTTCGGCAACAGAAATTTTGATCCAATCGTTCACCTGACTGATGTTTTTTAGTGCTTCAAAAGCTAAATCTTGAGTAGCCTGATTGATGTTGTAAGGTGGTTTGATTTTGTTCAAAACATCGATCACTTTTCGGGAAGAAAATGCCATGCCCAAACGCAAAGCTGCGAGTCCCCATGCCTTTGAAAAAGTTTGTAAAATGACCAGGTTTGCGTACTCCGTTAATTCCTGAATAAAGGTCTTTTGACGGGCGTAATTAATGTATGCTTCATCCACTACAACCAAGCCCTTAAAGTTGGTTAAAATGGTTTCAATATCTTCGCGATTGATTGAATTTCCTGTTGGATTATTGGGCGAACAAATGAAGATTAATTTTGTGTTTTGATCAATCGTTTCTGCAATTTTTTCCATGTCCAACTGAAAGTTCGGAAGCAGGCTTACTTTACGGATTTCCACATCATTTATATTTGCAGAAACTTCATACATCCCATAGGTTGGTGGAAGTATAATCACATTGTCTTTTCCCGGGTTACAAAAGGCACGAAACAATAAATCAATGGCCTCATCACTACCATTTCCTAAAAAGGTGTTTTCTATCGGTACACCTTTAATTTTACTGATGGCGTCCTTTAGATCCAGCTGCAAAGGATCTGGGTAGCGGTTGTAATTGGCGGGTAGGGGAGAACCGTAACTGTTCTCGTTGGCATCTAAAAATACGGATGCCTGTCCTTTAAACTCATCTCTGGCTGTAGCGTATGGCTTAAGGTTTTTTATATTTTCTCTTACTAATTCGTTAATGTCCATGTTAGTGGTTTACTTCGGTTTGATTACACTGATGATGTGATTACACAGATTTTTTATTATGCTTTGTTGGCTTCAGACTTTTTACTTCCGACTCCGGACTCAAAATTCAATCTAATACTTACGGCATTTTTATGCGCATCCAGGCCTTCTGCAGCTGCCAGTGTTTCAACAGTAGTGCCAATGCTGTTTAAGCCTTGGTTTGATAAATGCTGAAAGGTTATTTTTTTAACGAAGGCATCCAGTGAAACACCAGAATAAGCCTTTGCAAAGCCGCTGGTAGGTAGAGTATGGTTGGTTCCGGAAGCATAATCACCTGCGCTTTCTGGTGTAAGGTTTCCTAAGAATACTGATCCGGCATTGATAATAGATGGAATAAGGCTTTCGAATTGATCAGTAGCCAGAATTAAATGTTCCGGGGCATATTGATTGGAAAAATCCATAGCTGTCTGTAAATCAGCGGTAAGTATAGCATAAGAGTTGGCTATTGCTTTCATTGCAATTGCTTTTCTAGGTAATGCAGCTAGCTGATTTTCAATTTCTTGTAATGTATCAGTTATGATTTCATTTGAGGTAGAAACTAAAATTGCCTGACTATCAATACCATGTTCAGCTTGTGCAAGTAGGTCTGCGGCAACAAATGACGGATTGGCAGTCTCGTCAGCAAGTACTAAAACCTCAGAAGGGCCGGCTGGCATATCAATAGCTACCCTATTTTGAACCATGGTTTTAGCAGTAGTTACATAGCGGTTACCTGGTCCAAAAATCTTATATACCTGTGGAATGCTTTCGGTTCCAAATGCCATTGCAGCTACTGCCTGAGCGCCTCCAACAAGGTATATTTTGTCAATACCCAAAAGTACCGCACAGTAGGCCAGATAGCAATTGGTTTTGCCATCGCTTTGGGGTGGTGAGCAAACAATAATCTCCTTACACCCCGCAATAATTGCTGGTGTGGCAAGCATTAAAAAAGTACTGGGTAAAACAGCAGTTCCGCCTGGAATATAAAGGCCAACCTTTTCAATGGCCCTGGCTTCACGCCAGCAAACCACGCCAGGCATGGTTGCTACCTTATCTTCAGTTTTCAATTGTGACTCATGAAACACCTTAATATTTTGATAGGCAATATTAATTGCTTTTTTAGCTTCATCCGGAATAGTAGAAGCAATCAATTCCAATTCTTCAGCGCCTAAAAAAAGTTTTTTAAGCACAACCCGGTCAAAGGTTTCTGCAAAATTAATCAGTGCTTGATCACCATCTTTTTTTACCGTTTCAATGATGTTTGCAACGCGCTCTTCAATCAATTTATCGTCCTCAATTTGTCTGGAACACAATTCCTCAATTTTTGATTTAGATAAATCTGTATAATTATAGATTTTCAATTGATTATGTTTTTAAATTAACTATTAGTTAATGTTTTTTGGTGTAATTTTGACCTGTTTTAAGTGATGATTTTCTCAATTGGCATCACTAAAATTCCTTCTGCGCCTGCAGCTTTCAGACTGTTAATTTTCTCCCAGAAATCTTCTTCGGCAATTACAGAATGAACAGCAACCCAATCCGGTTCAAAGAGCGGAACGACCGTTGGACTTTTAACACCTGGTAATAAATCGACCACTTTTTGAAGGTTATCTTTTGATACATTAAGTACAACATATTTGTTTGATTTTGCACTTAATACCGAGCGGATTCTCTGAAGCAATTCTGCTACTTCAGGGTTGTCGGCAATTGATTTATTTCCGATTAAAACGGCTTCCGATTGCATCACATCGGCGAAGGGTTTTAGTCCGTTGCTTTTCAATGTTCCGCCTGTAGAAACGATATCAAAAATGGCATCGCTTAATCCTAAACCCGGACCAATTTCTACCGAACCGGAAATGGTTCTTATATCAGATTTTATTCCTTTTTCCTGTAAGAATTTTTCGAGAATCACCGGGTAAGAAGTAGCGATTGCTTTGTCATTTAATTCTTCCAGATTTTGAATGTTACTGGTGGCTTGAACTGCAATTTTTAAAGTACATTTTCCAAAGCCTAATTTTTGTAAATAACTTACTTCAGCTTTGGTTTCTACGATAACATTTTCCCCAACAATGCCCAGATCGGCAATGCCATCCTGTACGTATTCCGGAATATCATCATCACGAAGAAAAAGTATTTCTAAAGGGAAGTTGGTAACAGTAGATATCAGGGAGCTTTTGTAGTTTTCGAATGAAAGGCCACAATTTTTTAATATTTCTACGGATTTTTCGTTTAGTCTACCCGATTTCTGGATAGCAATTTTAAGTGTTTTCAAAGTATTGAATATAGAGTGAACAAGAAATAATTTTACGGAAAAAAAGTTTTGAAGTACAAAACAAACATATCATATCGCCTAACGGCGATGGTGCAAATGTAAGTGATGGTTCAAAGTTAAGTTCATAAATATATTTCTGCCAATATCAATGCTTTAGCTGACTAGCGCTGGCAAATATAACGTTTGCATCTGTAAATCAAAAAATAATGGCACTTAATTTGCCATTTAGCCTTTAGATAATTAAATCTGTTGAACTAACTTATTACGTGTTGAAAAACTTTCGCTTTCTAATCATTCCCTTTATCATATCTGTTTCGGCCTGTAACTGGTTTAAATCGCCACCTGAAATTGGAAAAGTGTTATCTGAACACTTTAAAAACAAGATTTACAAAGATTTTGATACCATAGCATATGATAGCGTTTTTGTTAAAACGATGGATAGTCTTGATCAGGGTTTCATCAATCCAAAGACTGTTAGAGCTTTTTACCTGGAAAACCATGGGTCGCCGGAATTGGTTACAAAATTCTACACTAACGGGGAACTGGATTCGCTGACCGCTTATTTAGACAACAGCAAAGTACATGGTTTTAATCCTGAACTTTTTAAAGTTAGCCAGATTAAGGCGCTGCTGAAGCAGCTTTCTGACAACAAGTTTAAGAAAGTGGACGAAAGTTACCCTGTGATTGCCCGTTTGGAGTTACTTTCTGCAAATGCATATTTAAACTATAACAATTTCCTGAAGTATGGTGTAGTGAATCCAAGGAGTATCTTTTCCAGGTATTATATTAAAGTGAAACGACCAGATAGCGCAGGCATGATCAGGCTGCTTTCTTCTAAGAACATGCTCGATACCTTAAGGGCTGTGCAACCTTCATCTATACAATATAAGGGGCTTCAAAAAGCTTATCTAAATACAAGTGATGAGGCTGAAAAGCGGATATTGCTGGTGAATATGGAGCGTTTTCGCTGGAAAATGCCTGAAACCGGATCCAACTATGTACAGGTTAATATTCCTGATTTCAGGCTTACCTGGTTTGATAAAACAGATACAGTTATTAGTATGAAAGTTTGTGTGGGCGGCAAGCGCGAAAATGGGTATGAAGATAAGCAGAAAGCCTTCGCTAAATCGGGCAATTTAGATGATAAACCGAAGAATCATGAGACTCCATTATTGTTCAGTAAAATTAACTCTATTCAAGCTAATCCGGTATGGAATATTCCGGTAAGTATTGCGCAGAGCGAGATTTATTGGATGGCTAGAAAAGACCCTTATTATTTGTCGAATAGTAACATCAAAGTTTACTATAAAGATAAGCTGATTGGTGAGCCTGATACGATCAACTGGAGCCGGTATTCAAGGGATAAATTACCCTTTAAATTTAAGCAGGGATCAGGTGGTGGAAATGCCCTGGGAAAGTTTAAATTTATCTTTGATAATAGTTCCAGTATTTACCTTCATGATACGAATAATAAAAATGGTTTTAACCTTAGTAACCGGGCCATTAGCCACGGTTGTGTGCGGGTAGAAAAACCGTTAGAATTTGCTGAAAAATTAGTAGGTGATACTTACACTTATGATAAATTAAGGGCAGAAGTAGATTTGCCGCCCGTAGACAGTAGTCACATCAAATGGTATAAAAAGAGGATGGCCGCAAAAGCTGATACTTCAAAGGCATTTCAATTAAAACCAGCATGGTTCGGGCCAAAAAAACAAGTTCCAATTTTGATTACTTATATCACTGCCTGGCCGCAAAATAATAAAATTGAATATCGTCCGGATGTTTATCAGATGGATATGAAACTTTGGAGAGCGATGAAAAAGTTTAGGTTATAAGCTAATCGACGTATTTGCAGTTATTTTAATTTTATTAATCTGTTTTATGAGTATACTTAGTTTGGCTGATTTATATTAATGACCAGGGCAGTTCTCTGAATTATGAAATTTCTTAACTTTGTGTTGTTTTTACACAAATAAGGAATGATCGATCAAAATATTAAAATCGCTGTTGATGCCATTGTTTTTGGCTATGAGAAGGGGACACTTTATGTCCTGACGGTGCAGCAGCGTTTTGGTGAACTGGCAGATAAATGGGTATTGCCCGGCGGTTTTGTTAAAGATGAGGAGCCTTTACTGGCAGCTGTGGAGCGAGAGCTTAAAGAAGAAGCAGGGATAAATGTAAATTACCTTGAACAGTTGGGTACCTTTGGAGATGACATCAATCGCGATGATCGGTTCAGGGTGGTTTCTGTCGCTTATTTTGCTTTGGTAAATCCTCAGAACTTTGTTTTAAAAGCAGATACAGATGCAAAAGATGCGAAATGGTTTCCCTTAAACCAGCTACCGCAATTGGGATACGACCATGATGAAATGGTTAGGCTGGCGCATCAGCGCTTAAAAAGTAAATTAACTTATCAGCCTATCGGGTTCGACCTCCTGGATCAGGAATTTTTATTCTCAGACCTTGAAAATTTATATTGTTCCATCCTGGAAAGAGATATCGACAGAAGAAATTTCAGAAAAAAAATTCTCAGTTTTGAAATTGTTAAAGAAACAGGAAAGGTAGTGAAAATAGGAGCTAGTGGCCGTCCAGGCAAGCTTTTTACATTTGATAAGCCAAAATATAATCAACTTTCAAAGGATAATTTCCAGTTTGACATTAGGTTTGCGTAAAATAAACACAAATTATTTTTTGGATTTAAAAATCATTTCTATATTTGTGTAAATAATACGCAAATATATGATAAATTTAGATCCGGATTTTACTCCGCTAGGCGAAAACAACGCCATAAGCTACAAATCTTTCCTGTTTGCAGGTGGCGAACCACACATTAAAATTGCTGACGATTTCGATAAAGATGCGCCGGTAACCATTACGCAAAGAATTAATTCTTTCCATGATTTAGGTCTGATCTGTATTACAGTTGATGCCCTGAAGAGAATGGGCGTGAAGGAAATTCACCTTTATATTCCATACTTCCCGGCAGCGAGACAGGATCGGGTGATGATTCCTGGTGAGCCATTATCCGTAAAAGTATATGCAGACATCATCAATGCATTGGCATTGGCCAGCGTTACCGTCTTCGATCCGCATAGCGAAGTTACACCAGCATTGCTTAATAATTGTGTCACCATTTCCAATCATGAATTTATTAGGCAAGTGATTGCTAAAATCGGATCAGAGGTGAAACTTATCTCACCTGATGGTGGCGCACTGAAGAAAATTTATAAAGTTTCTGAGTTTTTAGGTGGTGCTGAGGTAGTAGAGTGCTCTAAAAGTAGGGATGTGAAAACAGGGAAACTTTCCGGCTTTAAAGTATATGCTGAAGATCTTAGTGGTGCCGATTGTCTGATTGTAGATGATATCTGCGATGGTGGTGGAACATTTAACGGTTTAGCCGAAGCACTTCAGGCAAAAAATGCAGGCAAGCTTTACCTGGCCATAAGTCATGGTATTTTTAGCAAAGGCTTTGATGACCTGAGCAAATACTTTGAACAAATTTTTACAACGGATTCAATCAAAAGCGTGGAACATGCTGGCGTAACACAAATCAAGTTGCAAGATCTTGGCCAAAATCAGTAAACATTAAATCCTATCACATGAAAAGCAAGGTTATTCACGGCGCACTATTTGGTTTAGCGGTTGGCGATGCACTCGGTGTACCCGCAGAGTTTAAATCAAGAACTTATTTAGCAGAACATCCGGTAAACGGAATGGAAGGCTTTGGAACCCATAACCAACCTGCTGGAACCTGGAGTGATGACAGTTCGCTAACCTTTTGCCTGGCAGAGAGCCTTTGCTCTGGTTACAACTTGCAGGATATGGCACGGAAATTCCTTCAGTGGTATCGTGCGGAGATCTGGACAGCACATGGTGAAGTATTTGATATTGGCATTGCAACCAGTAAGGCCATCAATGAAATTGCCAAAGGCACCGATCCGGTTTTGTGTGGCGGTAATCGCGAAGCAGATAATGGAAATGGTGCTTTAATGCGGATTTTACCCATGGTATTTTATTCCCGCCATGAAGCTGATCTTCAAACGATCTATGAACGGGTTAAAGAAGTGTCTGCTATTACTCATGCACATTTCCGCTCTGTTTTTGCCTGCTTAATTTATGTGGTTTATGGTTTGGAATTATTAAAAGGCTGCGATAAAAAAGTGGCTTACCAGAATATGCAGGCGACAGTTAAGCGGTTTGTTGAAAAAAATGCTTTTGAACCCAAAGAAATTGATCTTTTTAAACGGGTTTTAGATGGTGATATTTCAACAGTTGCTATGGCTGAAATTTTTTCATCTGGTTATGTTTTGCACAGTTTGGAAGCCAGTTTATGGTGTATTCTTACCACACAATCTTACGAAGACGCAGTTCTGAAAGCAGTTAACTTGGGTGAAGATAGCGATACCACGGCTGCAATTGCCGGCGGACTGGCAGGTTTAATCTATGGTTTTGACGGTATTCCGGAGGAGTGGATAAATGTTTTGGTAAAGCGATCAGGTATTCAGAACCTTTGCAAGGAACTGGAAATGAAGCTGATGAAAAGTCAGAAGTATACCGTTTCTGCCATTAAGGAGACTGATGAATTCTTTTTCTTTTGGGAACATCATGTGTCGAATGATGGAATGCTCACCAAATCCTGTTTAACCCAATGGTGGGATGCTCCTTTTCTAGTGGATCAAGTTGAATATAAAACCGCTGAACATTGGATGATGAGCAAGAAAGCAGAATTATTTAATGATCAAATTACATTAACCAAAATTTTAGCGGCGAACTCGCCGGAAGAAGTTAAAAACCTGGGCAGGCAAGTAAGTAATTATGACGATGCCATCTGGTCTGAAAACAGATATGAAATCGTAAGAGAAGGCAATTTTCATAAATTTAGCCAGCACAAAGTGTTAGGTGATTATTTGATCAATACGGGGAAGAAGATCTTGGCAGAAGCAAGTCCGGTGGATTTCATTTGGGGAATTGGCCTGGCGGAAGAAAATCCTGATGCGCAACATGTTGCGCAGTGGAAGGGATTAAACCTTCTGGGTTTCGCATTGATGGAGGTTCGAGACCAAATAAATATCGAGTCATCAATCCTTCCAAAACAAATAAAAAAGTTTGATTAAGTAGCTAAGTGTTGAGGATATGGAAAAAGCAAATATGAACAGAACATTGGTAATAGGAGATATTCATGGCGGCCTGAAAGCCCTAACCCAGTTATTTGAACGTGCTGAAGTATCAACAAATGACCGGTTAATTTTTTTAGGGGATTATGTAGATGGATGGAGTGAATCCGCTCAGGTAATTGACTATCTCATCCAGTTAGCGCAAACACATTCCTGCATTTTTATCAAAGGCAATCACGATGCCTGGTGTATCGATTGGCTTTCGGAGGGGATTATTGATGAAGTTTGGTTTGCACATGGCGGAAAATCAACCATGGAAAGCTATCAACAGCTGCCAGATTCAGTAAAGCAAGCGCATCTTAAGTTTTTTTTGAGAAAAATGAAAGATTACCATGTTGATGAACAAAATAATCTTTTCATTCATGCCGGATTTTCCTCCATGCATGGTCCGGAAAAAGAACGTTATTCTTCCAATTATTCCTGGGACAGAACACTTTGGGAAATGGCATTGACGGTAGACAGCAAAATTGATCATGACTCGCCACGCTATCCGAAAAGATTACTGCTTTATCATGAAATCTATATCGGCCATACGCCAACCCTATACTACGGAGTAAATGTACCGATGCAAGGCTGCAATGTCTGGAATATTGATACCGGCGCCGCTTTTACAGGTAAACTCAGCTGCCTCGATCTTCAAACGAAAAAGGTCTGGCAAAGTGATGTATTGCCAAGTCTTTATCCGAATGAAACAGGACGAAATAAAAATTAACCAATTTAACAGAAACCATAAATATCAAATATCATGAACCCATTATTATTAACAGACGGATACAAAGTAGATCACCGCAGGCAATACCCTGATAACACTACACTGGTTTATTCAAACTGGACACCAAGAAAAAGCAGGCTGGAGCAGGTAAGCCACGTTGTTCTTTTTGGCTTACAGTATTTTATCAAAAAATATATTATCGAAGATTTTAATCAGAATTTCTTCGCAAAACCTAAAGAAGAAATTTTGAAAAAGTATGCCCGAAGGATCAATAATTATCTTGGCGAAAATTTAGTAGGTACGCAGCATATTGCAGATTTGCACGATCTGGGTTATATTCCAATGGTTTTTAAATCGCTACCAGAAGGTGCTGAAGTGCCACTTCGCGTGCCCATGTTTACCATGTACAACACTTTGCCTGAGTTCTTCTGGCTAACCAACTATTTTGAAACACTGCTATCGGCTGTGGTGTGGTTGCCTTGTAATTCTGCTACCATTGCCAAACAATACCGGGCAATTATGGATCAATATGCTGCTGAAACTTCATCAGTGCCAGAATTTGTGGATTGGCAGGGACACGATTTCTCCATGCGTGGAATGGGCGGAATTGAAGCAGCAGTGACCTCGGCCGCTGGTCACTTACTAAGTTTTACCGGAACGGATACCATTCCGGCTATCGATTTTCTGGAAGAATATTACCGTGCAAATTCAGATGAGGAGTTAATCGGCGGTTCTGTGGCAGCTACCGAACACTCTGTAATGTGTATGGGCACCAATACCGGCGAATTGGAGACTTTTAAAAGGTTGATTTTAGAAGTTTATCCAAAGGGCATTGTATCCATTGTATCAGATACCTGGGATTTATGGAAAGTGCTCACTGTTTATTTACCAGCCCTAAAAGAAGATATTGTGGCAAGAGAAGGTAAGGTAGTGATTCGGCCAGATTCTGGAGATCCGGTAGATATCATCTGCGGGAATCCGAATGGTAATGATGAAAATGAGAAAAAAGGCGTAATTGAATTACTTTGGGGTGTTTTCGGTGGAAAAACCAATGATAAAGGCTACAAGGAATTGGTTCCGCAAATTGGTGCTATTTATGGTGATAGCATTACAACCGAGCGTGCCACCCAAATTTGTGAACGGTTAAAAGCAAAAGGTTTTGCTTCTACCAATGTCGTTTTCGGCATCGGTTCGTTCACTTACCAATACAATACCCGCGATACTTTTGGTTTTGCCATGAAAGCCACCTATGGAGAAGTAGCAGGCATTGGACGTGAAATTTTTAAAGATCCGATTACCGATGATGGTACTAAAAAATCAGCAAAAGGTTTACTCCAGATTTTTAAAAATGCAACAGGCGAATATGAGTTAAAAGATCAATGTACCTGGGAAGAAGAAGCACAGGGCGAATTAAAGGAAGTTTTTAGAGATGGTCATTTATTGATCGATTATTCTCTCGCTGAAATTAGAGAAAGGCTAAAGAATAGTTAACTTCGCCAAGTTTTTAACCGACCGGCAAAAATGTTGGTCGGTTATTATATGAAAGATACCTTAAAAAATGCAAGAAAAATCAACTTTCAATCATGGAGCCGATATCGTAAACAGTGCGATCAGATTTACGAACGCATGGTTTAAACAATCCAAAACGATTACGGAAGAGCTGAGTGATTTTTTTATTCTTCCGGGTAATAAAGTGATGGATAAACAGGTGATCATAGCCCGGCTTAAAGGTATTTTTGGTCAATCTGATGAATATGTTGGCGGAAGATATGACATCATTGATACCCATTACGAATTACTTGATGGTGGCAAAGGAATGGGTTTTGTAGAAGGGGTTACCGGCTTCAGGGCGGTACTGAAAAAAGAATCCAAAATTATCAGCGGTCCGTTTAAGTTATATTTCGCATTGCAAAACGGCCGATGGAAAATTGTTAATATTGAATTTCCGGGGTTTTCATATTAGGCTAACTGGTTTCTTCGTTTATAATATTATTTGTAGCTTGTTCTTGATCAACCAGCTATAATTATGAGAAACCTAATCACCATTTTTATTTCATTTGCATTTTTCCTTGCGTCGTACTCGCAAAATTCAAAATCCGACAAACCTAAAACTGAATCCGCTCAAGTTTTATCTGTAAAACAAAATACGCCTGAAGACGGAGAGCCCGAATATCCTTTAGCTTCAATAACTTCTGACTTTGCACATTATTGGAACTACCATGACCGGTATGTCAAGCTATATCGGGATTTTTCGGCTATTGATGAAGATGGTAAAACCATAAAAAAGGAAGCGTTTTTAAGAAAACTTACTTCAGGGAAGTTCTTACCACTTCTGATCTATACTGAAAATTCAGGTGGCAGTTATAAGCTGGTTAAAATTCCTGCTCATATCGCAAAAGATGGTTGCGCCGTTATTGCTGCTAATGCTAAAACTGAACTTCGTTATTTTAAAATGGAAGGAAAACCCATTCCGGCATTTAATTTTAAGGACATAAATGGTGTTGAATACTCATCAGCAAATACCAAAGGAAAGATTGTCTTATTTAAGTGCTGGTTTATCGGTTGTAGCACTTGTGTAAAAGAAATGCCAGAATTAAATAAGATGGTCGAAAAATATAACAATCGAAAAGATATATTATTTGTGAGTCTGGCAATTGATGATAAAAAGCCACTTCATGAATTTTTAACCAAAACAAAGTTCGAATATGCAACTGTTCCTGGCCAGGGTAAATACATGACAGAGAAATTAAAGGTTACTGCTTATCCAACTCACTTTTTTGATTAATAAAAATGGCATTCTGGTTAAGACAGTCAACACCGAAACCGCAATTTCAGAAGTACTGGAACAGCTGGCAGTTCAATGAGTTTATTACAATTGAAATTCGCCACTTAACATAATTTTTCTATCTTTGGTTTTTAATGAATTTCCTGTATCCGGGCTTTCTTTTCGCACTATTATCGGTTGCCATTCCGGTTATCATTCATTTATTCAATTTCAGGAAATTTAAAAAAGTTTATTTCTCCAATGTCCAATTCCTGAAAACGGTAGAGCAGCAACGTTCATCTAAAGAAAAGCTAAAAAATGTATTAATCCTTTTATCCCGGATTTTAGCTATAATCTTTTTGGTATTGGCCTTTGCACAGCCTTTTATCCCGGTAAATCAGCAAAAAGGGGGGATGCACAATAATATTGTCAGCATTTATATTGATAATTCTTACAGCATGGAAGCCATTAATAAAGATGGTAACCTGTTTGATGAAGCGAGGCGAAGGGCAAAAGAAATCGTAAAAGGCTTTGGTATAAATGATCGTTTTCAGTTACTAACCAATGATTTTGAGGGTAAGCATCAGCGGTTGTTAAATCAGGAA
This sequence comes from Pedobacter sp. GR22-10, assembly GCF_026239715.1. NCBI lineage: Bacteria > Pseudomonadati > Bacteroidota > Sphingobacteriia > Sphingobacteriales > Sphingobacteriaceae > Pedobacter > Pedobacter sp. GR22-10. The sequence continues at coordinate 588,693 of NZ_JAPIVR010000002.1, read as the reverse complement.
GAATTTCTTAAGGCTCTTGATGAAGTGAAAATTTCGGCCACTACCCGAAATCTTCAACAAATTTTAAACAGGCAGGAAAATGTATTTAGCGGTGCGGCCAATCCGTATATTTTTGTGCTATCCGATTTTCAGAAAAGCATTACAGCAACTAAAAGACTCAACACAAATCCTGATATCCAATATGCATTTGTTAAGTTAAATGCCAGCACATTGCCTAATGTTGCTGTGGATAGCGTGTGGATGTTGTCGCCCAATCATCAGCCTGGTGCAAATGAAAGATTGGTGGTTCAATTAAAAAACTATTCGCCGGAAACAGCTAAAAATATCCCGCTCAAATTAAGCATTAACAATCAGCAAAAAGGTTTGGGCGCAGTCACTATTCCGGCAGAACAAACCATGCGAGATACCCTGAACTTTTCGGGGTTAAGTGCCGGCTGGCAAAAGGGGGTAGTAAGTATTAAAGATTTCCCGGTCACTTTTGATGATGCACTGTCTTTTAGTTTTAAAGTGGATAAAAGCTTGCCGGTGTTAAGCATTAACGGTGCCCGTGCCGGAAACTATATTAAGGCACTTTTTGGTGCCGATGATTATTATAAGCTTACAGAAAATGATGAGCGGAACGTCAATTATAATGGCTTTACCAATTATAGCTTAATTGTACTGAATGGGTTGCAAAATCCATCTACAGGCTTAGCCCAGCAGTTAAAAACTTATTTAAATGCCGGAGGTCTGGTAGTTATCTTTCCGGATCTTGATGCAGATATTCAAACGTACAATACTTTTCTAACAGCCCTATCCTTACCGGCCATTCAAAAACTGGAGAAAACTGAAACCAGGGTAGATCAGATTGATCTTCAGCATCCCATTTTCAAAACTGTTTTTGAAGAGATACCAAAAAATCTTGATTTACCAGTGTCAAACCGATATTTTTCCTTTGCAGAAAGGAATGCCGTCAATAAGGAAAATATTTTATCCTTACCCGGCAAGAAGCTGTTCTTTGCCAAATATGGGATGGGGAATGGATCTGTATACCTTTCGGCGGCAGGTTTAAATGTTGCAGACGGTAATTTAGCCCGTCATCCGGTTTTTGTACCATTAATGTATCGTGTCGCCTTAAGTGGTGGTGCAGAAGGTGCGCTTTATCATTATCTTGGGATTGATCATGTGCTGTCAGGAAAGAAGATCGTTATGGGGAAAAATCAAACCCTCAAGCTAAAGGCAAATGACTTTGAAACCATTCCTGAAATCCGGCAGGTAGATGGTAAAACATTAATTTATACGGCTGATCAGGTTCGGGATGCTGGTTTTTACAACCTTAGCCTGGCCGATTCCATTCTTGCTGTATATGCTTTCAACAGCGATAGGAAAGAATCTGATCTGCACTACCTGAGTAAAACGGAACTGAAGAACCTGACGGCAGATAGTCGTTTAAAAATATTTGATACCGATCAGGATGCCATAAAGCTCACTGCCGGAGCCAATAAAATCGGGCAAACTTTATGGAAACTTTGTTTAATTTTGTCACTGATTTTTATTGCAGCAGAAATACTCCTTATCCGATTTTTTAACAACACAAAAAGAACAATATGAATCTCCTGGTTAAGAATGTAATCATTGCCGACCCGCAAAGTCAATTCAACAAACAAGAATGTGATGTCAGGGTAGTTGATGGTCAAATTAAAAACATAGGTAAATTAACAGCCCATCCGGACGAAACTATTTTTGATGCGTCGGGTGCATTCCTCACGCCAGGTCTTTTTGACCTGAATTGTGTAGCCGGAGATCCCGGTTTCGAAACTAAAGAAGACATTCAAACCCTTACCGCCGCTGCTACAGCAGGTGGATTTACTGGCCTTGCTTTATTGCCACAGGCAAACCCGGTGGTGCAATCTAAATCGCAGGTAGAATATATTATTAATAAAGCCAAAAACAACCTGGTTGATGTGTTACCTGTTGGGGCCATCAGTCAGAACAGGGAGGCAAAGGAACTTGCTGAACTGTTTGATATGCAGCAGGCGGGAGCCGTGGCTTTCTCCGACGGCGATAAAGCCTTACAGGATGATGGCTTTATGAGTCGTGCGCTTCAATATGCGAAAGGGTTTGATGCCTTATTAATGGTTTATCCGGAAAACAAATCCATTGCCGGGAAATCACAGATTAACGAAAGTAAGAACTCAGTGCTGTTGGGCATGAAGGGGTTACCTGCATTAGCCGAAGAAATGCACATTGCCCGCGATATTTTTCTCGCTACCTATAATGAAACGAAAATTCACATGAGTAATATTTCTACCGCTGGTGCCGTAGCTTTGATTAGAAAAGCTAAAAAAGAGGGGGTTCAGGTTTCCTGTGATGTGACGGCACACCATCTGGTGTTTACCGAAGAACTTTTAGCCGACTTTGACAGCAATTACAAAGTGAAGCCACCTTTGCGTGGTAAAGCTGATGTGAAAGCACTTATTGCAGGTTTGAAAGATGGAACCATTGATGCCATTACCTCACAACACCGTCCGGAAGAGATTGAGTTTAAAAATGTCGAATTCGAAATTGCTCATTATGGCATTATTGCTTTGCAAACCGTGCTTCCCTTATTATTAAAGGCTGGTTTAGACGTAGGGCTAATTGCAGAGAAATTAGCTATTAATCCACGTAAATTATTAAATTTAGCCGTTCCGGTGATTGCAGAAGGAGAGAAGGCAAACTTTACGATTTTTAACATGAATGAAAAATGGTTGTACAATTCATCGAATAATTTTTCTAAATCGGCAAATAGTCCTTTATTAGGTACCGAGCTTAGAGGAAAAGTGACTTTAGTGTATAATAATAAGCAGTTCCTTAAGTATTAAGGAGGTCAGAACAAGGAGCAAAGAACAAAGATTAAGCAGCAATAACAAGGATTAGAAACTAATAAAAAAATTAGGGATTAAAGTTGATAGGGATAAGATTTGTTTAGGCTCATGGGCTTTCATCTTTGCTCTTTTATCTTTACTCCTTTAAATTTAAAAAAGATGGATAACAGGGTAAAAAAAGCGCTGGTCGCTTCACTAAATAAATATGCTGAAGTTGCAGCAATCAATGTTGAAGGTTTTGAAACGGAGTTACTCGCTGCGTTTGAACTTGATGCTAAATTTTTGGATAAAGTAACTGCATTTGATGCCGTTTTCGATACTCACCCAAAATTTGAAGAATTAAGGGAAGTATTTTTCGATTTATTAATGGTGAATTTCTTCAGCAGTGATGTACAGAAACTCGAAGATGATTATCTGGAAAGCGATGAATGGGCAAAAATTGAGGAAGAAACCATTGACAGGGGAACAGAATTATTGAATCTTTTACTTTACATTAAAGAATGTAAGGATGAAGATATTGACCCTGAATTAGGTGATTTCCTGAAAGAGTTTTTATTAGTGGAAGATGATGAGTTTCAGGATGAATTTGAAATTTACGAAGAAATGATCAGTAACCAGCAATTGGCTGAAGGGAGCGTGGAGGAAATCTGCAAAACAGCACCAACCTTAAGTATCAGCGAAGAAATGCAGGAATTGTTTGTTCCCTTTATGGTATTTTTCCTTGATGTAGAAGGAAGCGCAACCACCACTAAAGAAATAATTCAATTTAGCAGTAACAAATCGTTCGATTCTGCTACTTATATATTAATTACAACAATTAATAACTAAATTAAACTTCATTACAATGGACAAAAGTGCTCAAATTTCCCAATTATCCCTTAAGTATGGTTTCATGCTGGCTGCTGTTTCTATAGCATTATCACTAACCATGCATTTCATTAACCCGGTTTTGGTATATACCAATGTCATGGTATCAATTGGTATTTTTATTTTATTTATTACCTTATTGGTTGTTTCCGGAATTAATATCCGTAAAGAAATTGGTGGCTTCTGGACTTTTGGAGAAGCATTTAAAGCCTTTTTAGTCATTTCTTTAATATTAGCCATTACCGCAACCATATATAATTTTGTATTAATGAAGCTTATCGATCCTGATCTTCCGGCGAAAGCTGCTGCTGCCATTGAAGATGCGCAAAGGGCAATGATGGAAAAATTTGGTTTAGGTAATGATGAAATTGATGAAGCAATGGCGAAAGCAGGTAACATGCAGGAAAAACTAGAGCCTAGTTTCAAAAATACTTTTACCAGTTTCGGCGTTTCAATCGCATCATATGGCGTAATCTCATTAATTTTAGCTGCGATTTTGAAGAAAAAACCACCAGTTACTTTTAATACCTTCCCAACAGAAGGTTAATTTTATAAAATTTTGAACGTGCAGGTTTTATCATTTAATTTGATGAGATTTGCACGTTTTTCAATAATGCATCATTGCGAACGAAGCGTAGGGATGAGCAACGCGTGTGGCAATCTTATTTTAGCAGATTGCTTCGTTGTACCTCCTCGCAATGACGAAAAGACCCAATAAATGGATATATCAGTTGTAGTACCCTTATTCAATGAAGATGAGTCCCTGCCAGAATTAACGGCATGGATTGATAAAGTGATGGTGGAAAATAATTTCAGTTATGAAATTGTTTTAATTGATGATGGCAGTACCGATAAATCATGGGAAGTTATTGAAACATTAAGGGGACAAAATCCAGCCATTAAAGGAATAAAGTTCAGGCGGAATTACGGTAAATCAGCAGCACTTAATGTTGGTTTTGAAGCTACACAAGGTGATGTGGTGATTACCATGGACGCCGATTTACAAGACAGCCCGGATGAAATTCCCGAATTATACCGTCGCATAAAAGAAGAAAAGTTAGATCTGATTTCCGGTTGGAAAAAGAAACGTTACGATCCCATTACCAAAACCGTGCCTACTAAATTATTTAATGCCGCCACCCGGAAAATGAGTGGCATTGAGTTAAATGACTTTAATTGCGGTTTAAAAGCCTATCGCAGCGATGTTATCAAAACCATCGAGGTTTATGGTGAAATGCACCGTTATATTCCTGTCATTGCTAAGTGGGCAGGATTCAGCAAAATTGCTGAACAAGTGGTAGAACACAGGGCCCGTAAGTATGGCACGACAAAATTTGGTTTCAGCCGGTTTATTAACGGCTTTTTAGATTTGCTGTCTATTTTCTTTGTTGGCAAATTTGGCAAACGGCCGATGCACTTTTTTGGCTCTCTGGGTGTATTGAGTTTCTTAGTCGGGATAGTAATGTCACTTTACACCTTAATCGAAAAACAATACCTCATCTGGAATGGTTTGGCCTATCGTGATGTAACCCAACAACCGCTATTTTACTTGTCGTTAGTGGCTATAGTAGTGGGTTCTCAAATGTTTCTGGCTGGTTTTATCGCCGAACTTTTATCACGAAACGCACCAGAAAGAAACCAGTACCTGATTGAAAAGGAATTAAGGTAGAAGGATTGAAGGCGGAAGGTTTATCCGCCTACACGTTCAACCTTTATACCCTCAACCTTCAACCTCTGCAAAATGTTTTTCTCTATCATTATTCCGCTCTACAATCGTCCGCAAGAAATTGATGAACTTTTGTATACTTTAACCAAACAGACGTATTTACAGTTTGAGGTACTGGTTATTGAAGATGGTTCTGTTCACGATGCAAAAGCAATTGTAAACAGTTATGCCCACCAGCTTGATATTAAATATTATTTTAAAGAAAACGGTGGACAAGGTTTTGCCCGCAATTATGCTTTTGAAAGGGCTGAAGGAGATTATTTCATTATCTTTGATTCAGATATCCTGGTTCCGCCGGATTACCTGGAAATCGTAAAAAATTATCTTTACGAACACCAGCTGGATGCCTACGGCGGTCCGGATGCAGCACATGAAAGTTTTACGCCGGTACAAAAGGCCATCAGTTACGCCATGACTTCTCCATTTACTACAGGAGGAATCAGGGGAAATAAAAAGCATGTAGGGCAGTTTCATCCAAGGAGTTTCAATATGGGTGTTTCCCGTGAGGCATGGGAAAAGGTTGGCGGATTTATTTTAACCAGATTAGGCGAAGATATTGAATACAGTATCCGCATTCATGAAAATGGTTTTAAAATTGGCTTAATTCCGGAGGCTAAAGTATACCACAAGCGGCGGACCAGCTTCAGTCAGTTTTATAAACAATTGCACTTTTTTGGCAGAGCAAGAATTAATATTTATAAACACTTTCCAAGGGAGTTAAAGCTGATCCATTTTTTTCCGGCAGTGGCTACAATCGGTATGATTATAACATTGCTCATGAATGTAATCTATTCGCCTTTAGCGTATATTTTGGATTTCATGGTGTTATTGTATTTTATGTTGATATTTTTTCACTCCTGGTCTGTAAATAAATCTATAAAAGTTGCATTTTTGAGCATGATATCTTCATTCATCCAGTTAACGGCCTATGGTTTAGGATTTATACAGGATTTATTTAAAAGAGTGATCTTTTCAGGGAAATAAAAGTCAGAGGAATAGGAAGTAGAGAAGAGGAAATAGGGAATAGAGGGAAGGAGACGTTTAGTGGGAAATGAATGAATGATACCGAATTCGAACACCTTGCAACAAAAAATAAGAATCAGAAATTAACATGATCAACTATCTAAAAGAAAGTACATTTGCAGTAAATGATGTCATCCGTAAGGCCTGGAGCATTATGACAAAGCATTATTTTTCTATTGCCACGCTATGTTTTCTGATGTTTATTACGGCGAGCGCATCCAGCCTGATGGCTTTTTTTATTAAGGATGTGAGTAAGGTGCTTAGTTTTTTTATGGTGGTTATTTTCATCATGTTATACTTTACCATCAATCTTTCGCTTTTTAAGTATATTTTTCACCTTATTGATAATGAAGATGAAGATGTTACGATTGTTGGTACACTCCCAACCAGGCAACAGATTATCAGGTTTTTAATTGCTACGCTTTATTTTATTGGCTGTATTTTATTTATCGGACTGATCCTTTTCCCGGTTTTATATGTGCTTGATCCGGTATTACGTTATCTGGTGAAGATTGGCTGGGTAGAAAGCTTCCAAACCACCGGTGTTATCATCACACAAATTGCTGTAGGTATTGCCATCCTGGCTTTGTTTATCACCTGGCTGAGAATTTCCTTTTTCCCCTTTTTTATTATTGATAAAAATGCCCCGCCATTTGAGTCCATCAAACTTAGTCTGGCCATTACCAAAGGTAATTTTACAAAGATTTTATTACTGCTGTTGGTTTTAGGTGGGGGCTACCTGATTTATTTATTATTTAATCTGTTACACTGGCCATTCGTTGCTTTTGTCGTTAATATTTTAAGTTCATTTATTATTGTTCCTTTATCCAGTGTTGCCTTAACGGTAGCCTATCGCAAAATTGCAGGAGAGTATGAAGGAGATGAGCATCCTGATATCTTACATAACATCGTTTAACGGAAAAGCATTCAATTGTTTAATCATCCAAAAATCAATCATTAATTATGGGATTAAAAGCAGCATTAAGTAAACCATTTGCGGCATTTGCAGTATGGCAGATCAACAAGTGGAAGAAGAATGCCGTTGTTGCCCAGGATAAAATTCTTAAAGAGCTCGTCTTTGAAGCCAGGGGAACAGCTTTTGGCAAGGACCATCATTTTGCTGAAATTAAAGACTATAGTGATTTTAAACAACGTGTACCCGTACAGGATTATGAAGGGCTCAAACCTTATGTAGATCGTGTGGTAAACGGTGAGGCAGATGTGCTTTGGAAAGGCAAACCACTTTATTTCGCTAAAACATCCGGTACCACATCTGGTGTGAAATACATTCCGCTTTCTAAAGAATCGATGCCAGAGCACATTAAGGCTGCCCGGAATGCCATCCTTACCTATATTCATGAAACAGGAAAGACCGATTTTGTGAACGGAAAAATGATTTTTTTGCAAGGAAGCCCTGTATTGAATGTAAAAAATGGAATTAATGTAGGGCGTTTATCCGGAATTGTAGCCCATCATGTTCCTGCCTATTTGCAAAAGAATCGATTGCCTTCGTATGATACTAATATTATTGAAGATTGGGAAGAGAAGGTGGATGCAATTGTAGAGGAAACCCTTCACGAAGACATGACACTGATTTCCGGGATTCCACCCTGGGTGCAAATGTATTTCGATAAGCTCACCGAAAAAACAAATGGGAAAAAGATAAGCGAGATTTTCAAAAACTTTAGTCTGTTTATTTATGGAGGGGTAAATTTTGAACCTTATCGGGCAAAAATTGAGCAAAGTATTGGTCGTAAAATAGATGCGATAGAAACTTATCCGGCATCAGAAGGCTTTATTGCCTATCAGGATGCTCAAAACGACAAAGGCCTGTTACTTTTGGCTGATGCGGGAATTTTTTATGAATTTATTCCGGCAGATGAATATTATAATGAGCACCCAACCAGGCTATCGCTGGGAGAAATAGAACTGGATGTGAATTATGCTTTGGTTTTGAACACTAATGCAGGTTTATGGGGCTATAGTATCGGCGATACGGTAAAATTTGTTTCTAAAAATCCTTATAAAATAGTGGTCACCGGGCGGATTAAGCATTTTATATCTGCATTTGGTGAGCATGTGATTGGCGAGGAAGTGGAGCAGGCCTTATTAAGTGTGGCCAATGACGAAAAAGTAGAAATTACAGAATTTACAGTAGCACCACAGGTAAACCCTGAAGGCGGTGCCTTACCTTATCATGAATGGTTTGTAGAGTTTTCAACTGCACCACAAAATATGCATGCTTTTAGTAAAAAAGTGGATCAGGCTTTGCAAAAGAAAAATATTTACTATTTTGATTTAATTGAGGGTAACATCCTTCAGCCCCTAATTATACGTACGTTACAAAAGGATGCCTTTGTTAATTATATGAAAAGTGAAGGCAAACTCGGCGGACAAAATAAAGTGCCAAGATTAAGTAATGACCGGAAATTGGCGGATGGGTTGGAGAAATATATTGTTTAATTGTTAAATGGCTAAGTTGCCATATAGCATTGCGCTAATGAAAATTGCCAATTGCTGAATTGTTGCTGGATTTGGCTGGTAATGAGAATAATTGCTAAATTGTTATTTACATAATGGCTAAGCGATGGAAAAGAATTATTTACAATTAAATCAAATAACAGCCTATACGAAAGCTTTTCATTTAAGCAATTTGGTATGGAATTTAGTTGCTAATTGGGATAGCTTTGCAAAATATACTATTGGGCAACAATTTGTAGATGCCGTTGATTCCATATCTGCAAATCTAGCGGAAGGTTTTGGTCGATATCATAAAAAAGATAAGATTAAATTTTATTACTATAGTTTTGGTTCGGTTAAAGAATGTTTAGACTGAAATGAAAAAGCAAAGGTTAGAAAATTAATTAATGAGGAAACATACATAAAGATTTTTGCAACTTTGGAAACTTTGCCTAAAGAGATTCATCAACTTATAAAATTTACTAACGAAAGGCTGAAAATTTAATCCGTTGTAGTAAGGTTTTTAATATAAAAGAAAGCTAAATACTCGTTTCATATAACAACAGAAGCATTCTTTTAACAAGAGAGGAAAATAACAATTGAACAATATTACCATAAAACAATCTATAAAATACATAACCATATTAGGCTCTACAGGAAGCATTGGTACGCAAGCCCTCGAGGTTGTCCGGGATAATCCCGGCATCTTTAAAGTTGCTGTATTATCTGCCCTAAAAAACTCGGAATTGCTGATTCAGCAGGCCATGGAATTCAGGCCGGAACTTGTCGTGATTTGCGATGAAAGTCAGTATTTACCTGTGAAAGAAGCTTTATCCGCTTTACCCATTGAGGTGCTGGCAGGTGAAGCGGCACTTTCAGAAGTAGCGGCTTATCCGAAAAGTGATATTGTACTTACCGCTTTAATGGGGTCAGTAGGTTTAAAACCCACCATAGCCGCCATTAAAGCTGGTAAAAATATCGCTTTGGCGAATAAGGAAACTTTAGTGGTTGCTGGTGAATACATCACCGCATTAGCAACTGAATATCAGGTGAAAATTCTACCGGTCGATTCGGAGCATTCAGCCATTTTTCAGTGTCTGGTAGGCGAGGAGCAAAACGAAATCGAAAAGATTTACCTAACTGCATCCGGCGGTCCTTTTCTGGGAAAGGGAAAAGATTTCTTATCTGCCATTAAAAAGGAGCAGGCCTTAAAACATCCCAATTGGGTAATGGGTGCAAAAATCACTATTGATTCTGCCACGTTAATGAATAAGGGCCTTGAAGTGATCGAAGCAAAATGGCTGTTTGATCTTGATGTGGACCAGATTGATGTGATCGTTCATCCGCAATCTGTTATTCATTCTATTGTCCAATTTACAGATGGTTCTATGAAGGCGCAAATGGGCGTGCCAGACATGAAACTTCCTATACAATATGCTATTAATTATCCCGACAGGCTAAAAAACAATTTTAAACGTTTTAATTTTCTGGACTATCCAAACTTTAGCTTTCAGCAGGCAGACCGGGAAACATTCAGAAACCTGGATTTGGCTTTTAAAGCCTTAAGAAAAGGTGGAAACATGCCCTGTATCTTAAATGGGGCCAATGAAATTGTGGTGGAGGCATTTTTAAAAGATAAAATTGGTTTCCTTGAAATGAGTGAAGTAATTGAACAGTGTATGGCAGAAATCCGCTTCATAGAAAAACCACAATTGACCGATTATTTAGAAACTGACAAACATAGCCGTATCTTAGCCGGGGAATTAGTAACAAAAATTAAAATTTAACATCTAAAATAAAAATATTAGTATAGCATATGAACGGATTGATTATGGCGGGGCAGCTGCTGCTCGGATTGTCTCTATTGGTAATATTACACGAATTAGGGCATTTTCTGGCAGCTAGGGCATTTGGTATTAAGGTAGAAAAGTTTTATCTGTTTTTTGATGCCTGGGGATTTAAACTTTTCAGTTTCAAAAAGGGAGATGTAGAATACGGTGTGGGGTGGTTACCGCTGGGTGGCTATGTTAAAATCGCTGGTATGATTGATGAAAGTATGGACACCGAGCAAATGGCTCAGCCAGCTCAACCCTGGGAATTTCGTTCTAAGCCTGCCTGGCAACGTTTAATCGTGATGCTGGGAGGGATTATCGTGAACGTGATCGTGGGAATTTTTATCTTCTGGATGCTCACCTTTAACGTTGGTCAAAACTATACCGTAAATGGAAAATTAAACGATGGTATTTCGGTTGGCACGCTGGGTAAAGAAATTGGTTTAAAAAACGGCGACCGCATTTTAGCGATTAATGGCAATAAACTGATCAAATTTGAAGATGCCATTTCAAGTAAAGTATTGTTTGATGGCGCACAACTAACCATTTTAAGAGGCAATCAAACTTTATATGTTTCGGTTCCGGATACGATTTTAAATAAGCTGTCTAAAAACGATAAGGAGAATTTTATTAGTCCGCGGTACCGCATGGCAAGTGTAGCCACTGTACTTGCGCCTGACGAAAAAGCTGATCAGCAATCTTTTCTGGACCGGATTTTTGGTCGCAAATATGTGAAGCCGGTTTATCCGGCATATGCGGCAGGTATTAAACCCGGCGACAGCATCCTGGCCGTAAACGGAAAGCCCATTACTTTCTTTGATCAGTTTAAGGAAGAGGTATCATCCAATAAAAATAAGAATATTTCCATTCAGGCCTTGCGTAATGGCAAACCGATTGATTTCAATTTAAAAGTTGGAGCGGAAGGAACCATTGGTATTGCACCAAATTTCAAAATGCCTGAAACAGCACACGTTGATTTCGGTTTTGCAGAATCCCTTCCGGTTGGAGCAGGAATGGCCTGGAGCACTTTTGTTGATAATGCAAAAGGTATTGGTAAAATGATTACCGGTAAACTCAGTGCCAGGAACATCAGCAGTCCGATAGGGATTGCAAAGGTTTACGGCAGCACTTTTGATTGGGTAAAATTCTGGACGTTAACAGGCCTGATTTCTATGGCACTGGCCTTTATGAATTTATTGCCTATTCCCGGTTTAGATGGTGGCCATGTGGTGTTCTTACTGATTGAGATGGTACAACGCAAACCCGTAAGTGAAAAAGTGCTGGAGAAAGCGCAAATTGTGGGTTTCGTGATTTTAATTTGCCTGATGGTGTTTGCTTTTGGTAATGATATTTTAAAATCCTTCGGGAAGTAAAACCAAATTGATATTATTGCCGCAGCTGGATAGATTTAATCTGAACAGCTGCGGCTTTTTATTTATACCCCTATCATGAGCAAGACCATACAGCAACCCAACTATTTTGAATTTTACGAATTACCGGTTCAATTTAATCCAGATCAGCAGGCTGTGAAAGCGAAGTTCTATGCTTTAAGCAAGCAGTATCATCCGGATTTTTATGCCAACGAAGAAGATGAAAAACAACAGGAGGTACTGGACCTATCAACCTTAAACAATAAAGCCTACCAAACGCTTACTCATGCTAAAAGGCGGTTAAAATATGTGCTTGAGCTTAAGGGGATTGTAGAAACAGACGAGGGCTACCAGTTGCCGCCAGCTTTTCTGATGGAAATGATGGACATAAACGAAGCCCTGATGGATCTGGAGTTTGAGCCTGATGCTGAAAAACTGGCCCAGGTAAGTCGTGAGGTTGATCAGCTGGAAGAACAGCTGGCAGGAGAACTTGACCAGTTAACCTTAAAGTATGATGAAGACCCTGAAGATTCAGCGCAACTGCTGGCGACTATAAAAGATATTTTTTACCGCCAGAAATACATTTCCAGGTTAAGGGAAAAGCTGAAAGCGTAGAAATCGTAAATAAACAGGCAGTTTATGAGATATTGGTAGGCCTGCTAAACACCTTAATGTCAAATCATTTTTTAGTTTTTGATCGTCAGGGTGTTTATATTACTTTCGGACAAAAATCAGATTCCATGAGTTCACTATCCGTTTTTAGAAAAGTTGCTGTAGCCGAGGGGATTTCCTATTTGCTTCTATTATTTGTCGCCATGCCCCTGAAATACTGGGCTCACCTGCCTTTATATGTGAAATATACGGGATGGGCACATGGATTGCTATTTGTAATGTATGCAGCCACCTTAATTATGGCCTGGCAAGAACAAAAATGGACATTCGGCAAAGCAGTGCTTATTTTCTTTGCTTCACTATTGCCATTTGCACCATTTATCGTTGATAGAAAGTTAAAAGATGAGCGTGCTGAATCTGCAAGTGGCATTTAATAAATGGGTTACGAATTATTTTCAAATAATGTTGTAATTTAAGTTTCGGATATCTACATTTGCATCCCCGTCCAACACATGCCCGGATGGCGGAATTGGTAGACGCGCTGGTCTCAAACACCTGTGGGAAACCGTGCCGGTTCGACTCCGGCTCCGGGTACAAAGTGGGCTTAAGCCCGAATTGACGAAGGACTGCTACTCAAAAGCAGTCCTTTTTTATTGAGTAAGTGATCAGGTAGGGCGGTGGTCGATAAGTAATGAATGAGGTATATCTCAGACTTATTACTCAACTGATATATGGTGGAATGGGACTGTTTCTATCATATATGTCAGATAGAATGACTTGCGATACTTAAAAAAAACGCGGCTGCCTGATTCAGATTCAGGCAGCGGCGGTATATCATCAGGAGGTGAATACATCCTGATCTTCTTAAACTGTAGCGTTAAACTTTGGGTAAGCTGTAGCCGTTGTGATACGGGGCCAGCAGGTATTTATTATTGATCTGTTGGTTTGTAAACTGGTGTTTGGCATTGTCCCATGATAATTTTTGTCCGCTTCTGAAGGCAATGTTTCCCATTTGGGCAACGGTAGCTACATGCGCAGCATCCTGTATAGAACAATTCAGTTCTTCTTTTTTTCTGGATCTGACCACACTAAAGAAATTGACCATATGATTATTCAGTCCGTTATCTGAGGATTTAACAAAGGGCTTACTCACTTTATTGCCGCTTGCCTTTTCTTCAATGACTTCCCAGCCTTCTCTGTTGAGGATCAGCGTACCGTTGTTCCCGATATAGGCAATCCCATGGTTGCGGTTATAAGAGCCATTATCGATGCCCATGGCAGAATCCCATACCATGTTGAACTTGTCAAACTCGTATAAGGTAGTCAGCGTATCAGGAGTTTCTTCATACAGGTCGGGATAGGCAAAACGGCCTCCTAATGCAGATATGGTTTTTGGTACAGGTGAATTCATACCCAGCAAGCCATAATCCAGTAAATGCACGCCCCAGTCGGTCATTAACCCACCGGCATAATCCCAGAACCAGCGGAAATTGAAGTGATATCTGCTGGCATTGAATGCTCTTTTATTCGCCGGCCCAAGCCACATGGCATAATCAACGCCTGCAGGGGGTAAGGTATCCGGTACTACGGGTGCAGGTTTCATCCAGCCCTGGTAACACCATACTTTTACCGTTCTGATATTTCCCAGCTGGCCGCTCTTTACAAAATCAACAGCATCTTTAAAATGTTGCTGACTGCGCTGCCATTGACCTGCCTGTACAACCTTATTGTATCTTTCCTGCGCCTTGACCATTGTATTACATTCGACAATAGAGTTGCCCACCGGCTTTTCAACATATACATCCTTACCTGCCTGTACGGCATGAATCATCATCAGTGCATGCCAGTGATCGGGTGTCCCGATAATTACAGCATCGACATCTTTGTTATCAAGCAGCGCACGATAATCTTTATATCTCTTTACTTTTGCGGCATCAACATTCATCGACTTTAATTCGGCCATCCTTTCATCAAGCACATTGGCATCACTGTCGCACAGGGCGATCAGGTTTATCCCCGGTACTTTGAGGGCCGCTTTGAGGTCAGACCATCCCATGCCTTTGATTCCTATTACACCAATATTGATCTGGTCGTTTGCGCCGATAGTCTTATTGAAAAGGGCATAGGCTGGATTGTCTAAGGCAGAAAGCATGGCAGTGGTTCCCACTGCGGTTGCAGCGTAGTTGAGGAATTTTCTACGGTTTAACATTTAATTTGGTTTACGGTTCATACTGAAAGTAAATTACAAAATAAGTGGCGCATCCAAGATATATCGTTAAAATTAATAAGAATGTTACCCATATCCGGGTTTTTTATAGCAGATTGGAAGGGCGGGTGGCGTTTAGAAAATGGAGGTATCAAAAAAAAAATCTGCATCCAGTGAAGTGCCAAACCCCATTTTTTACTGGCTTTGGTACGCACTTTTTTACATATATACAGGCCTACGATTAAGATTACCTGTATGGAATGCCTGATTAGCTTTGGTAAGTGGTTTGCCTGTGGTAAATGGTTAGCCCCGCTAATGCACGCATGCCGCGTGTGCAACATAAAGCCAGCCATGCAATTGAAATATTAGGTCGTAGCCATTAGTTACAACCTTTTTTAATTAATAGAGTAGTGCTTTTGTATGTTGTTGAATCATAATTTTATGTTGCAGGCTTTATAAATAAAGATTAGTTTTTGCAACGCTATAGCGTAATGAATTATTGCGAAGACAAAGGATTGATAGATTTAGATAAACTGTAAAGATGAAATGAAAATGCACACGTGGCACGCGTGCGCCAGCGAAGGGAATTTAAAGATGAGCCTTGGTATGAAACATTAGTTACTACAGTAACTTGGATAGAGTTGCTTTCAGGAGGTGGAAGTGTTTTAGCTGATAAAATGTTGAAAATTTCATGTAAAAATCTAGTAAATGAATTTAATAGTTTGCCACAATGGCCTGATGAGTTTATATTAGCTCTGAGGGGAGCTGAAGCTCGAAGTATTCTTACTAAAATTTCAGGAGTAAGTGTTGAACTTTTGTCGGCGGCCAATAAAAGGATTCGAAATATTTTAGACGAATTATGGAAAAGAGAAAATAAATTAGCTTTTAGTAAATCTACACTTAATGGTTCAATCCTTCATACCGATGTTGATATCTCTGAGATTATTAGGATTGGATATTTGGCGAAATTACCTCGCTGGCGCACGCGTGCCGCGTGTGAAATATAAAGCCAGCCATTTATTATTAGGTCGTAGCCTTTAATTACGACCTTTTTAGTTAAAAGACCAATGCTTTTTTCATGTTGTTTGAGTCATAATTTTATTGTTGTAAGCTTTGAATAAAGTTTGGTTTTAACAATACGATAGCGCAATAAATTACAGCGGAGACAAATGAGTGATAGATTTAGATGAATATTGCAAAGATGATATAAAGTGCACACGCGGCACGCGTGCGCTAGCAAGGGTATAATATCTAATTTATATTCTGGTAAAGCAAGTGATGGACATGTAATCTATTTTCAATATTATGATGGGAATATAAGATCAGGAACATTAAAATCAATTTATCCAGCTAACTTCTAAAATAAAAAAATGAATACACAAGTTTTGAACGAATACGGATTTAATTTCATTAAAAAGACCGATGGAACAAAGCTAATATCAAATACATCCACAAGTTATATAGCAAGTTATATATCAGAATATAGTGCGCCTGAACTTATTCAAGAGTATATCGATGATGTTGATCTGTGTCTATCTGGCCAATTTGACTTAGTAGAGGATACAACTAAAAGTACAGATTTTATTTATGCTAAATTGTATCCTGATGGGTTATACTTTGATGATGATGAGATGTTACCACTCTATGATCTGAGAGAATTATTAAGCTCTTGGAAAGAATTTTTAGAAGGAAATTGATTTTTCCTCACTAGCTCAAGTCTTAGCGGGCAAGACATTGCGCTGTATGACTTATGCTTTTAAATAATGCTTTATTATCTGTTATAATCCATTTATCTTTAATCATGAGCATAAAATATAAGTTTCATGATTCAACAGTAATATACTTTGTTTCTTTTGCAGTTGTGGGCTGGATTGATGTTTTTACATGTACGGTTTACAAAGACCTATCATTGGAAAGTTTAACTTATAGTAGATTAAATAATTAAATTTTTATGAGTATAATTATAAAATATAAAAATCTATCTGGCGAGCAGATAACGAGCCAGCAGGCGCAGAATATTAAAGATTATTATTTTAAGGAAGAGTATGATGGAAATTTAGATCTAAGAAAAAGGATAAGTTATGATCAGGGAGAAATCTTCCATGTGATCCATTATTTGAAAAATGATGAAGATTTTAACAATGCTATTATTTACTCATCAAATCAATATGGTGGGGGAGGCTTTTATTTTAATAAACAAATAATAAATGGTTATACATCTTGGGATATTGAATCATATGAAAATATGACAAAGGTTGACAAAGCGAAAAAAATTTGTGATGCTACAGGAAGAACCATTGCATACCAGAAAATAGATATCCATACAAACGAGATCATCAACACCAAAAAATATTTTTATTTGGATGGGCTTGGTTCTTTTTTCTCAGAAGCTCCCCCAATTCCAGATAATGGTAGATTCGATTTTAGTTATGATGACCCAGATTTGGAGCCAGGAGAAATATTTGTGGTCATTAATTTAATGTTATATATGGATGTTGGTGGCGGAGGTTTCAACATAGGAGCTGAAGAGAATATTTTTTTTGAAAGCCCAGAATTAGCTTCAGTATTTACTTGGGAAGATCATCCTTATTATCATAGCGCATCACCATTAATACCGAATATTACAATTGTTTAAACCATGCCAAACCTATTAGATAAAATAATCATCATTGATGTAGAAGCCACCTGCTGGGAAGGAGCACCCCCTGCCGGTATGGAAAGCGATATCATCGAAATTGGTATCTGTTTACTGGATATACAAACTGGAGAAATAACAGACAATAGGGGGATTTTGGTCAACCCGGAACGGTCTATCATCAGTCCTTTCTGTACTGAACTCACCACCATTACCCCAGAAATGGTCGCTCAGGATGGAATATCATTTAAAGAGGCCTGTTCCATATTAAGAAAAGAATATGTTTCTCAAAAAAGAGTGTGGGCAAGTTTTGGTGCTTACGATTTAAAACAATTCCAACGTCAATGTGCTGCTACGGGCGTTGGTTTTCCTTTTGGTCCATCGCATATTAATGTTAAAACTTTATTTGCCTTAAAAAATAAATTGGGTCATGAGGAAGGAATGGCAGGTGCACTTAAAATGTTAGATATCCCATTAAAAGGTACCCACCACCGTGGAGTGGATGATGCATATAATATTGCAAAAATCCTCCATCGAATTTTGAATAATTAATTTTTCATTTTCATTAGGTTCAACTTCGGCCACTACTAGCGCAAGTCTTAGTGCCTAGGTTAACGGGGCTGGATGACTTGTGCTTTCATTATTGATCTTAAATATACTGCCAAAGCGCAGGTAAGAACAATACTTAAATCAATGGATATTAGGAGAATTAAGAGATTCTTGTGCAATCTTCAATTGTCTCTACTTTATCAATCCGAAAATAATCAACAATACGTTTAAGCCAACCTCTAAACTATCAACTATAACCTCTAAACTATTAATTGCAACGTCTGAACTATCGACCGCAACGATTGAACTGTCGACTGCAACGTCTGAACTATCGACCGCAACGTCTGAACTGCCGAACGCAACGTCTGAACTGTCGATCGCAACGTCTGAACTGTCGACCGCAACGTCTGAACTATGGACCGCAACGTCTGAACTGTCGATTGTAACGTCTGAACTATCGACTGCAACGTCTGAACTATCGACCGCAACGTCTGAATTACCGACCGCAACGTCTGAACTATCAATTGCAACGTCTGAACTACCGGCCGCAACGTCTGAAATAACTACTGGAATTTCTGAACTATCGACTGCAATATGCAACCAACTTCATTTAGGCGTTATCTAAGCAAAAACATTTTGTAGATTGATTTATTCTATTTATCTTGCTTATGCAAATCGATAATCAACAAAGTTCTAATATAACAGAGACGGTATAAGCAAATCATTTTTTTAACAATATTACTTAGGGGAGCGTTTTAGAAACGCATTTTCAATTGATCTCTGTATGGAGTTGATTGTCGGTTTGCAGCCCCTAAGTATACTTTTTTAACAATGTTATGCAAACCGACAATTGTAAAAACCCAAACACACAGTTCCCAAATCAGGTAGCAGCTGTAACAGAATTCCGGAAACTGATGGAAGCGTATTTCGATATGATTAGTTTATCGGATGTGAATCAGTTCCTTACTGAAATGCTTAGCGCAGCTATCGGGCCCGATCCGCGCTCTGGCAAACACAAACCCATTACCATTGCCAATGCCCTTTATGATGTAAACAATATCATCAGCCTGCTTACCAAAACAAAACTTTTGGCCAATGAAGAAACCTTTCGGCGTTATGCCATAAACCTGGATTATAACCTACGGGCTGTTGGCCAATTTGATGTAGCGCATCTTTCAGAACTATTATATGTTGGATTAAATGCCTACATTTTTCAGGAAGATGATTTTGAAGGCGCAACCTTAAAATTTTCTGCCGAAATTACTGCCGCATATAAAATGATTTATGATTGGCTGTCAGACTGCGATGTCTGGTATAATGCTATTGAGTGTGATGAATGTAATGAAACTATCGGTTTAGCAGCTACGGCATAAACGTTCAAATTTTAATTGGCCATTTAACTTATACAGCTATGAGGGAAAACGAGGTTGTATCAGAAATGATTTTGGAGATTTTTGGCAGAATAATATTTTGAAAGGTCGTCATTCCTCGCTGGCGCACGCGTGCCGCGTGTGAAATATAAAGCCAGCCATTTAATATTAGGTCGTAGCTTTTAGTTACGACCTTTTTTAGTTAAAAGACCAATGCTTTTTTCATGTTGTTTGAGTCATAATTTTATTGTTGTAAGCTTTGGAATAAAGTTTGGTTTTAACAACACGATAGCGCAATAAATTACAGCGGAGACAAATGAGTGATAGATTTAGATGAATATTGCAAAGATGATATAAAGTGCACACGCGGCACGCGTGCGCTAGCAAGGGATATAACAGAAACATTCGATACGGTCTGGATCAGGAGAAAGTGATTCAGCATACTTGTGTTGATTGTTTTTATATTTTAGATTTGATAACTTTTATAAGACCTCTTTAATAATTATGCTGCGAATAGAATATAATGATCCTGATTTAGATTTGGATGACAGACCTACCAACTGGGGGGGAGGGGTCTATTTATATAAAGGTCGTCCTTTCACAGGCGTTGAAATTTATTATTATCCAGATACGAATCAATTATCAGCGGAGTATGAATATAAAGATGGGATTTTTGATGGTCGGCAAGCCACTTATTGGCCAAATGGAAATTTAAAAGAAGAATATTTTCAGAAATACGATTACCATGTTGGCTCTTTTAAAAGATGGAATGAGCAAGGGGTTTTAATAAGCCATCAAGAAAACGACCAGTTTGGAAATTGGGTAAGAACAATTCTTTAGAATGGTTCTTACCCTTGATGTGCATTACAAAGATGATGCTTCAGCTAAATCAGTTGGGATTTTATTTAATTGGAATGATGTTCAGCCAAAAGAGATTTTGATAGAATATGTTAGAGAAACAGAAGAATATATTCCTGGTGAGTTTTACAGAAGAGAACTTCCATGTTTATTAAAAATTATCGAGAAGGTAAATATAAATGATCTGGAAGCTATTGTGATTGATGGATACGTATACATTGATAATGATAAAAGATTTGGTTTAGGCGGACATCTATGGCAAGCGTTAAATAAACAGATTCCGATAATAGGAGTAGCGAAGAGCTTTTATTATGGTAATACCGAAACAGTTAAACAAATATATCGGGGTAAAAGTAAAAAATCTTTATACATTTCATCAATTGGGCTTGAATTAGATATAGCATCACACTTTATTATACACATGCCAGGCGAATTTAGGATACCTGATTTATTAAAACAACTAGATACTATAACAAAGGAAAAATAATTCCTTATCCAAGTAACCAACAGCTCCTCGCTGGCGCACGCGTGCCGCGTGTGAAATATAAAGCCAGCCATTTAATATTAGGTTGTAGCCTTTAGTTACAACCTTTTTTATTTAAAAGACCAATGCTTTTTTCATGTTGTTTGAGTCATAATTTTATTGTTGTAAGCTTTGGAATAAAGTTTGGTTTTAACAACACGATAGCGCAATAAATTACAGCGGAGACAAATGAGTGATAGATTTAGATGGATATTGCAAAGATGATATAAAGTGCCCTCGCTGGCGCACGCGTGCCGCGTGTGAAATATAAAGCCAGCCATTTAATATTAGGTTGTAGCCTTTAGTTACAACCTTTTTTAGTTAAAAGACCAATGCTTTTTTCATGTTGTTTGAGTCATAATTTTATTGTCGTAAGCTTTGGAATAAAGTTTGGTTTTAACAACACGATAGCGCAATAAATTACAGCGGAGACAAATGAGTGATAGATTTAGATGGATATTGCAAAGATGATATAAAGTGCACACGCGGCACGCGTGCGCTAGCAAGGGGAATTATCTGGTACCATAAATTATAGTGCTAGTAAAGAACTAATAGAATTGGAGGAGTTGATATACAGAAAAAAGATCCAAAAATTATTTGAAAAATCAAATCGACTAATATATCATTCAAAATCAGAGTTATTCAGATTAATAAATTGATAAAATTAAGTTACTGATAAATATGCCGACAACATTTATTGAATATAAAGATGATAAAGGTTTTAATATTGCAGAAGACTTTATGCAACTTACGATATACTATATTCACGAAGAGTTAAAGAAGCCACAGTATATTTTTGTTAATAAAAATATTTTTGAAATGGGCCATGAGGGAATTATAGATGGTGTGGCAAGTAGTTATCTTACTTTACCTTGGAATAAAATTTTAATAAACTCTTCAGAAGAACAAACAATGATTCAAATTTTGCAGGAGGTAAAAGCATCAATACAAAATAAAGGTGTTTATATTTCCGTTGCAGAGTTACAATCTATTCCAACAAAAGATAAAGATTTAAAAAGGCTATTTAGTAGAAAGCCATTTCCAACATCGGAATTAATAAGGATTATTGATGCACTTATAAAAATGTTGCAAGGAACTTGGGAGTATACAAATTATAACATGGATATTAATTATCAGTATTAGCATAAACTTATAACGTTTTTCCCCCCGCTGGCGCACGCGTGTCGCGTGTGCAAAATAAAGCCAGCCATGTAAAATATTAGGTCGTAGCCTTTAGTTACAACCTTTTTAGTTAAAAGACCAATGCTTTTTTCATGTTGTTTGAGTCATAATTTTATTGTTGTAAGCTTTGAAATAAAGTTTGGTTTTAACAACACGATAGCGAAATAAATTACAGCGGAGACAAATGAGTGATAGATTTAGATGAATATGGCAAAGATGATATAAAGTGCACATGCGGCACGCGTGGCACTATGCGCCGTGAGTTAATTAATGTCTAGTAATGCATCAGCACTATCTCCGGAAATTTTAATTATTTTTAGCGCACTGAAAAGAGCAGTTTATTTAAAATTGCTACTAATTTTTTAATTATAACCAGTATAAACCAATGATGAAACGAACCTGTTTAATGCTAGTGCTCTTCTTATCTGTTTTAAATGCATTTGCACAATCTTTTGAAAAAACTAATCTGGGGATAAAAGCCATAGCCAACGGTAATCAGGTAGCAATACAGTTTTACACACCATCCATTGTACGGGTAATTAAAATACCTGCAGGCAAATCATTTGTTAAACAAAGTCTTTCGGTAACCTTATCACCTGGAAAAACCATTTTCCAGGCACAGCAAACCGGCAAGGTTGTATGGTTAAAATCAGAAAAAATAAATGCCAGGTTAGATCTGACCACCGGCAATGTTGAATTTTCTTCAGCCTCCGGGAAAGCATTATTGAAAGAAAAAAATAAAGGTACCAGGTTTACATCGTTCAATGATACAGGTGCAGATAGTTATCATGTTTATCAGGCTTTTGCCTTAGAGAAGGAAGAACCTATTTACGGACTTGGCCAACATCAGCGTGGAGAGCTTAATCAAAGAAATCAGCAATATCATCTTGAGCAGGGCAATGTAGAAGATGCTGTCCCTTTCTTCCAATCTGTAAAAGGTTATGGCCTGTTTTGGGATAATTATTCTCCAACCGAATTTCAGGATGATGCAGATGAAACCTCTTTTAAATCGCAGGTAGGTGATGGTGTAGATTATTATTTTATGTATGGGGGCAATGCCGATGGCGTTATCGCCAACATGCGCACGCTTACAGGTAAGGTGCCCATGTTCCCTTTATGGACATACGGCTTCTGGCAAAGTAAGGAGCGTTATAAAAGCCAGCAGGAATTATTGAATGTGGTAAAAACATACCGCGAACTGAATGTACCCCTTGATGGCATTATTCAGGATTGGCAATATTGGGGGAATAACTACCTGTGGAATGCCATGGATTTCCTGAATGTAGATTTTCCTGACGGGAAAAAAATGGCTGATGATGTACATGCCCAACATGCGCACCTGATTATTTCCATCTGGTCTTCTTTTGGTCCGCAAACCAAGCCATACCAGGAATTGGATAAAAAAGGGATGCTCTACAACATTACAACCTGGCCGGAATCGGGTTCAGAGAAATGGCCTCCTAATCTGGATTATCCCTCTGGTGTAAGGGTGTATGATGCCTACAATCCTGAAGCCCGCGATATTTACTGGAAATATGCCAGTAATGGCTTGTTAGCTAAAGGGATTGATGGCTGGTGGATGGATTCTACTGAACCTGACCACCTGCAGATTAAACCAGCTGATTATGATACCAAAACATATTTAGGGTCATTCCGTAAAGTGCGCAATGCCTATCCGCTAATGGCTGTAGGAGGAGTATATGATCATCAGCGTAAAACCACGTCAGATAAAAGAGTCTTTATTTTAACAAGGTCGGCCTTTGCCGGGCAGCAACGTTACGGTGCCAATACCTGGTCTGGAGATACGGGTTCCAGCTGGGATACTTTCCGCAAGCAGATCCCTGCCGGATTAAATTTTTCGCTTACCGGCATCCCCCACTGGAATTCAGATATCGGTGGTTTTTTCGCTGGTGCATATAACAAATCTTCGAACGGTGGCTCGGGAAGTAAAAACCCATTATACCAGGAACTGTACGTGAGGTGGCTCCAGTTTGGTACGTTTAATCCCATGATGCGTTCGCATGGAACGGATGTGCCCAGAGAAATCTATCAGTTTGGAAAAAAAGGCGAACCCATCTATGATGCCATAGATAAATTTATCAACCTCCGTTACACCCTTTTACCTTATATCTATTCTACCTCATGGGCAGTTACCGCAAAGCAATCCAGCTTTATGCGTGCCCTTTTCATGGATTTTGTAGACGATAAAAAAGTTTGGGACATTAACAATGAATACATGTTTGGGCAATCGATCCTGGTGGCACCCGTTGTTAAAGCGCAATACACACCTGAAACGATTGTGAAGGTGAATGAAAACAGTGGCTGGAATAAAAAAGAGGGCAAAGAGAATGATCAGAAAGCTGCAATTGATTTTACTGCTGAAAAATCATCACCCGTATATCTTCCGGCTGGTACGTTATGGTACGATTTCTGGACCAATGAGCAGTTGAAAGGCGGACAGGAGCTGATCAAAAAAACAACTATTGATATGATTCCCCTTTATATTAAGGCTGGTTCAATTTTACCAATGGGGCCAAAAGTGCAATATGCCACGCAACAAAAATGGGATAATCTTGAAGTAAAAGTATATCCTGGAGCAAATGGCTCTTTTGTACTGTATGAAGATGAGCTGGATAACTACAATTATGAAAAAGGTGCCTATACTGAAATCGAATTTAACTGGAACGATGCCGCCAGAAAACTAACTATTGCCAATCGGAAAGGGAGTTATAAAGGGATGCTTCAAAATAGAAAGTTTACCATTGTATTGCCTTCAGGAGCAAATAAAAACGTGACTTATACAGGTAAAAAACTGGAAGTGAAATTTTAATTCAATAGGTTGATTTATTGACTTTATGCTTGATAGCAGCAGAAATCTGATTTGAGATCTGCTGCTATTTTTATTTGCGGTTTGGTTGGATCACATCACATCAGGCGCGAGATGGAACAACAGCTGAAAGTTATAAATTTGTGCTTATATTTGAGATACAGTCGTTTTGCCAGTCTCCAACTAACCATAATCGATACGAAAATCAGGCTGCGCTAAATCCCTAATATGCTAAAATTAAAATTATGGCACTATTTAATCCTTATTTACATTTCACCGGTAATACCGAAGAAGCATTTAACTTTTATCAATCCGTGCTTGGTGGAGAATTTACGAAGTTGGTTCGTTATAAAGATTTGACACCCACTGCTGAATATGCAATACCTGAAACCTACCTGGATAAAATCATGTACATCGCTTTGCCTCTCGGGAAAAATAATATGCTGATGGGTTCTGATGCGATGCTGGAAATGGAAGGGCGGAAATTTACTTTCGGAGATAATTTTCATATTGCCATTAGTGCTGAAAATAAAGAAGAAGCAGCGTATTTATTTAAAGGACTTTCAGCTGGTGGAAAAATAGAAATGCCTATTGCAGATAGTCCATGGGGTTCTTACTTCGGGATGCTTGTGGATCAGTTTGGCGTTCAATGGACGGTAGAATTTGATCCGAATTTGTAGCGTTAGGGAGGTAAATCATTGGTATGTTATACCTCCAATCAGCCATTAGTAATTAGTTGAGCGTTAGCCATTCTCAAACGTTTCAGTCGTTTTGCCACTTTTACTGGTCTGAATAATTTAAGGGTATAAGTTTGGTGGTAACTTAAACAGCCACATAGCACACCGGCCAAAGCGCCAAAAAGAACATCAATAGGGAAATGTTGTGCGAGGTAAATTCTCGAATAACCTACAGCTACAGCAAATATGATACATGGCCATGATATTTTTTTCTTTTTAAAAACCAGTACCATAATTGTTGATAGTGCAAAAGCCGATGCCGTATGACCTGATGGGAAGGAAGAATGGTTGTGCACATTTAAGCCTTCAACAAAATGTGTGTAAGGAATGTGGAGTTGCTGCATCAGTAATTTTGGCCTGGGTTGATTGTACAATCTTTTAGATAGTTGTACGAACACGCCGGAATAAGCATAGGCCAGTAAAACGGCTATAGCCTTCTTCTTTTTTTTAATGGATAATAGTAATATGGCTACAAAAATGATGAAAAAACCATCGCCTAGATTGGTCATGATTTTAAAAGTAAAATCAAGCCAGTTGGTATGATATTGATTTAGCCATAAAAATCCTTGCATTTTCGGAAACAGGCTAACAAAAATTACTGTTGCGATTAGCAGAATGAAAAGGGTAAGAAAATAACAGGGTAATTTTTGTAGTCGTTTGATCATGTGTCTGGAAATTTCTTGCCGAAATTATCAACCTGAAATAACCTGAACGTTAAGCTTAGGTCATGCTTTCTGTAACAGACCTGTGACTGTTTTTATGTTTTTTGATTAATAAATAATTGTGAACTGGTATTAACCACCACTGCCCAGCAGAGCAGGCCCCCTTCTTTTTTCAAGAAGGGGTAATGATCGTATTTTTATACGGCCTGTACCTCTTGATTTTTTTCTTCCGGAGCGATTTGATTAAAACGCTGATCTTGCAAGCGGTCATATTCCTTTACATAATCCGGATGTTCCGTGCCCATTACCCGGTCCCAGATTCTGAAATACAAGCCGTAATTTCCCTTGAATTTGCTATGGTGCAGGTTATGGTGTACCGAAGTATTCAGGATTTCAAATGCCCAGGTAAAGCGGAACCATTTAGGCATAATTTCATAGCCCAGGTGTCCGTACACATTGATGATGAAGCCCGTTACGGTAAAGAGTAATATCGTTAAGGGATGCATCGGCAGCAGCAGTACAATGGGCACTAAAACAAGTCCTTCGGTGATGGCTTCCAGTATATGAAAACTATAGGATGTCCAGGGCGAGGGATTGGTACTTTTATGGTGAACCAGGTGGGTAAGTTTGAACAATTTTTTATGGTGTAATAACCGGTGCATCCAATAAAAATAGGTATCATGTATAATCAGGCTGAGTACCAGCGCAACACCCATATACCATATCGGGAAATCATGAACGTTTTCATAAATTCGGGCGTATTGACGCAGAGGCGTGAAAACCAATCCAACTGCGATGATTGAAAAGACCAGTGTACTCTGCATGGAATGCCATACTTCACGGATGAAGTCTTTTCTGGTGGCTAGTTTTTGCTGAATCTTGAATTTACCCAGCTTAGCAGGTATCAGCAGATAAAACAGTGTAAAAGGAATTCCGGCAAGTAAAAAATACCGGATAGCCGAAACACTAAAAATACGAATGGTGGCTTCTATTATCTTTTCCATATCTATCTCATTTTTATATACCAAAAGTATAAAGCAGATAGATTTTGCCTCGTTAACAAAAGATAATTTAGCAGCTTAACAAAGGATAATTTATGTTGCTGTTTTTCCTTTTGTATGCATCCTTTTGCGGATTCTGCTCAGGGATACGGGGGTTATACCAAGCATGGAAGCAATGTATTTGTCAGGCACACGGTTTACCAGGTCGAAACGTTCGGACAGGAGTTCGCGATAACGCTCTTCAGGTGATTGCGTGACAAAAGATTCCAGCATTTTTAAAGATTCCGCCAGCATTTTCATCAGGAAAAAGTTACGGAGTGGTTCATACTCCGGGTGGGTCTTCAGGATCTCCTCCAGCACATCATAATCGATCTGCAGCAACTTTACCGGTTCAAGCGCACGGTAAATAAACCGGGAAGGTTGGCGGTTAATAATGGTATCGTGTGAGGCAATAAATTGGCCCTCCCAGCGGAGGAGCAATGTCGCTTCATCTCCATTTTCCTTAATGGTATATGCCCGGATAACGCCTTGTTCAATAAAAGCCAGTCGACGGCTGTTTTCTCCTTCACGGATGTAGGTTTCATTGGTTTCCAGCAATACCGGGGTCGTCATGGCAAATAATGGTGTGGTATCGGCAGGCAGTACGCCCGCTAAATCAAACAATAATTCCTGTAAGGTATCTATTGAAGTTGCCATATTAAAAAGAAAAACTGCCCATGAGCAATTGCTAAATTAGGAATATCCTGGCAAGCCTGCAAAATTATGGTCTGCCATAAATATTAATGCAGTAAGTATATGCTTTTTGGGACGATAATTTTTGCCAAATGGCAAATGTGCTCAGGCTTACTTTGCCTAACTTGCACTTATGAAAGAATTATTCGAATTTATGCTGAGGTTTGGGAACCTCAATCAGCAGCAGATGGATTTCATATCCGGCAAAGCTGTTAAAATGCAGCTTCCTCACCTGGCATACTTTTCAGAAGCCGGAAAAATTGCCCGGCAGGTGGGTTTCGTGGTAGAAGGAATCGTGCGGGTATGCTATTACAGCAATAAAGGCGAAGAAATTACCAAATATTTTATTGAAGAAAATAATCTGGTGGTCGACCTGGAAAGCTTCGATCTGGAAATCTGCTCAAGTGCCTATGTGCAAGCCGTTACCGATTGTACCTTAATTGTATTCTCTAAAAAAGACTGGCAGGAGCTGTTACAAACTATTGTTGGCTTTGAAACCATGGTGCATAAAATCATTTCAAGGGCACTGATGCAAAAAGTAGCGCGAAGAAGTCCGCTGGTAACAGAAGATGCTACTACCCGATACCTGAAATTTCTGGAAATTTACCCTACGGTGGTCAACCGGATTCCACTGTCTTATATTGCTTCCTATTTGGGTGTTACACAATCTTCATTAAGCAGGATCAGAAAAAATATCAGGTAAAATGCTTTTTGCCAAATGGCAAATGATTCACCGATCTGTTGATGCAACTTTACAACATCAATTAAAACCAAAAGAAAATGAAATCAGTACTCATAACAGGAGCCAACAGAAGCATTGGCCTGGAAGTTGCAAAACAGCTGTCTGAAAAAGGATTGTTCGTATATTTAGGAAGCCGTAACCTGGAAAAAGGAGAAGCCGTTGTGGCTGAGCTTTTGAAACAGGGGTTTGAGCATATTATAGCGATTGAAATTGATGTAACGCATCCCGAATCGATATCTGCAGCTAAAGATCGCATCGAAAGGGAGCAAGGGAAACTTGATATCCTGATTAATAATGCCGGTATTCTTGGTGATAGTCCGCAAATGGCTGTTGATACGCCTGTACCTCAGATTCAGGAAGTGTTTGATACCAATTTTTTCGGGGTGATCAGTGTAACACAGGCCTTTCTTGATTTGCTTAAAAGATCTGATCGTCCCAGAATCAGCAACATCACATCCGGACTTGGATCCTTAACACTTCACAGTGATCCATCATGGAAATATTACCAGGTTAAAACGGCTGCGTATGGAACATCAAAAGCTGCGCTAAACGCATATACCATTGTACTGGCCTATGAATTGAAAGATCTTCCTTTTAAAGTGAATGTGATTGATCCGGGTTATACCGCAACTGACTTTAACCAGCACAGTGGCCCGGGTACGGTAGAAAGTGCAGCCTCGTTTATCATTAAACATACCTTAACTGATGACGATGCGCCTTCAGGACAGTTCTATAGTCATGATATCGAAGATGAAACAGGCATTAGTCCGTGGTAATGATCTGTGAGCAATAAATTTCTAGGTGCCGGATGAATATTGTTTTAAGACTATATTTATCCGGCTACCAATTTATTCATGGAGCACCAAAATAGCCTTTACTGTTTTATTAATCACCTGATTCACGGTACTGCTGGTAAACAGGCGGTAAATAATGTTATGGTGATGTTTAACCAGGCACAGAATATCGGTATGGTTTTGTTCAATAAAATCCATGATCCCGTTCGGTGCGCTATTGTGTTTAATATAATTAAATTCGATTTGTGTACCGGGTAAAAGTTCCCTGATGCTTTTTTCACCAGTTTCAATATGCTGTTGGTCTGAGTTTTCTGCCACATATAATACCTGCATTTTTTGTGAGCCAGAAGCCTTCAGCATCTCTACCAATGCCAATACATCTTTTTGAGAAAGTTTGGTTTCATAATCTGTAGCCAGCGTAATAATCGGACTTGCAGGAAAATTACTCTCCAGCGGAACAATTAAAGTTGGAATCCGCATCTTGGTAACCACCATGCTCGCATTGCTACCCACAATGCCGCTTATTCCGGTTGCCCCGGTAATGCCCATAATCAACAGTTCAATTGGATGGGTCTTGGTATATTTGTTAATGACTGTCCTTAAGAAACCAACATCACAGACTGTGGAAATCTTGATGTTTTCCAACTTTTGCTCTTCACGAATGTGATTTGCCCATTGCTCAAGTGCCGTTTTTTTATTCTGATAATAAGATTCAATGAAAATGGCATTATAGGTGCTGTTGTTAATCCCTTCTGTAGGGTGAATGGCGTGAATTGCGGCTACTTCCATTTGCAAAACCTTTGCCATTGCCAATGCATAAGCAAATGCATTTGCAGCACTTTTTGAAAAATCTGTGGCAACCAGTATCTGTTTCATGTTGAGGTAATTTAAAGTTTGAGGCTATACGAATAAGTGGAACAGCATAAAAAGCAATATCGCCAGAATGATCGACACCGGCAAGGTCAGTACCCAGGCCAAACCAATGCTCTTTAATGTATTATTATTTAAGTTATCCTTACCGCCTGAAGCCACCATGGCACCGGCAATGCCGCTGGATAATACATGAGTGGTGCTTACCGGAAGGCCAAATGCAGTGCTTAAACCAATAGTGGAGGCGGCAACAATTTCAGATGTAGCACCTTGTGCATAGTTAAGGTGTTCATTGCCAATTTTCTCACCTATAGTCACTACAATCCGTTTCCAGCCAATCATGGTTCCGAGTCCTAAGGAAATGGAGATGGTTAAAATTACCCAAAGCGGCGCAAAGTCAACCAGTTTGGAAAGTTCGTGCTTTAATTCTGAGAGTTGTTGCTTGTCTGAAACGCTTATCTGTAAATGCTGATCGGCTTCCACCTTACCCATCATTGCAATGATGCCTTCAATCTGCTTCCTGAACTGATAGGTGTTTTCCTTATCAGTTTCATTTTTTTTAGCCAGGTGAATTTTGGTTTGACGGGTTCGCATGATAAATTCCGCCATATTGATTCCTTCGTTGTGGTTTAATACAGCGATCTTTTTCAGCAATACTTCACTGCCGTTGAGTTCGGTAAGTACTTTTTCTTTGGCAATATGATGGTTCACTGCAAATTTAGCAGGTAAAAAGGCAATGAGGATCAGCATTAAAAGGCCAACTCCTTTTTGGCCATCATTGCTGCCGTGAAAGAAACTCACTAGGGTGCAGGTCATAATCAGCAAACCCCTTATTAACAGCGGCGGTCTGTCATTTTCACCCTGAGGGATATGAAAGAGTGCATGGTACTTAATCACATGTTTAAGAAAATACATGAGCAATATGGCCAGACCAAAACCGATAACGGGTGATAAGATCAGTGATAAACCAATCTCCTCTGCTTTTCCCCAGTTTACGCCTGCTCCGCCATAATACCAGGTAAAACCTAATCCGGCACCAATCATGGCACCAATCATAGTATGCGAACTGGAACAGGGAATGCCCAGATACCAGGTACCTAAATTCCAGGCAATAGAGGCCAGGAGTACAGACAGCACCATACAGGCACCCACACCAATGGGCAAGTTCATGAGTGCATCAAGCGGAACGAGTTTGAGAATCCCCATGGCAACCGCAATCCCTCCGGTAAAAACGCCCATAAAATTCCAGAATCCAGACCATGGGATGGCAACAACCGGTTTTAATGCTTTGGTATAAATTACGGTAGCCACTGCATTGGCGGTATCGTGAAATCCGTTAACAAATTCAAAGGCCACAACCGCCAGCAGGCATAACAGGAATATCAATAAAAGGGGAGTGCTTAAATGGGTATCGCCCACAAAGGGAAGTATAACGCTTAAAGAAGACATAGAATAAAGTAAAGATTAAGGGTAGGCAACGCCATCAAAGTACCACAATAGAAGTGATGTGTATATATCTTCTATGTTAAATAATTGTCGTATTGCGCTATGTTTAGCGTTAAGCGGCTACCATGTAAGTAATTAGATATAAAGTGGTGCCATCCGCCGCCAGTAATGCGGGCGGTGCGCATCATTGTCCCAGGTATATAACTGATGGGTAATGTCCCTTTCCCAAAGCAGCTGGCTTAGCCTGTTATTGCTCTCATAAAAGGGATCGGTTTCTCCAACGGCCAGGATGATTTCCATAGATTTTAAACTGGCGATGAGATTGCTATCCTGAAGGTTTGACAGGTATTGCTCTGGCATATTAAAGTAAACAAGTTCATCACGAAAGCCACCCATCAGATCGATAAAAGGATTGAGTGCCTGGGTAAGATCATACCTGCCACTAATGCCAACGGTCTTTTTAAAAAGCTGCGGATATTTTAAGGAAAGGTTGATGGCATGATAGGCCCCCATGCTAAAGCCAACAGTTTCAATTCCGTTAGGGGTGCCCTTTTGGTACATTAATGGAATTACTTCATCCAGCAGGTATCTTTCATATTGCAGGTGCCTCGCCATACGTACCGATGGGAAAACCGACTGATTATAAAAACTTTCTGCATCTACACTATCCACACAAAAAAGCTGTAATTCACCTTTTTCAATCTTGCCGGATAAGGCGTGTACAATTCCCCAGTTTTCGTAATCGTAAAATCTGGCCATTCTGGTTGGGAACATTAATACTGCCCTTCCCGCATGCCCAAAAACCAAAAGTTCCATGTTGCGTTCCAGGTGTTTACTGTACCATTTATGATATTCCCTATGCATGTCTGATTGTTTGTGGAAATTACATCAGCGGTATTATTTCAACATTAACAAATGATCATATTATCCTAATTTTTCATGAATAATCATTTTCCACAAATCATATCCTTCTTTGCTTAAATGAAGTCCGTCATGATCATAATAACCCGGATTTGGATTTCCATCCTTATCCAGCATTCGTTTAAAAACATCTATGAATTGCCAGTTTCCATTCCTTTTAATTAGCTCACGCTCAATCAGGTTATTGGTATACTTAAACTGATCGGCCATATGCCACCTGGAAAGGCTTGGTTTTAGCGAGATGAAATAACAAGGGATAGCACCAAAGTTTTCATCGGCCTTTGCCATCAGCTGAAGAAAAAATAAGAATATCTCTTCGGGGTTTCGGCCATCACCCAGATCATTGTCGCCCGCATAAAAGATAAGCTCATCTGGCTGATAGCCAGTCATAATCCGATCAAAGAACCAGGCACATGCCGCTAGTGTTGAACCTCCAAACCCAAGATTGATAACTCTTTTTGCAGGAAAATCATCTTCGAGACGCTGCCAGAGACGAATGGATGAACTTCCATAAAATATGGTGGAATAATTTTTTCTTTTCTCCGGAGAAACCTGTTCTAAGCGCTTCACTTCATCTTCATACCAATACATGCCTGTGAATATAAAAGATATATCAGCGATTTTGTATGATCAGAATGTTAAATTTTAATCCATCAATAAAAATCAGGGAAATTACTTGTTACTGGATTAACATGAAATTCATATGCGGGTAGTTGATTTGCGGGATAACTATTCAAATTAAGAAATGAAGAAAGAATTAATTTTATTAGGGCTGATGGTATTTTTGGGGATGGTATCTTGTAAAAAGACTCCAGGCAACGATGAACCACATGTTATTACCTATCCTGATATGGCAGAAGTTGCTGATCCGGCCATCTTATTTACCACGGCAAGTGGTGTTAAGGTTTACAATGGTGGTTTTGGTTCGGCCGTTGCAGCAGATCCAAATGATGCAGCCGTATTTTATATGTTAACGGATAGAGGTGCAAATGTGGCCGGGCAGCTGGCCAATTCCATTATTATTGGAAAACCTGATTTCGACCCACAAATTGGAAAGTTTAGGTTGAAGGATGGAAAACTGATATTGGAGCAAACCATTGAGCTGAAAAATGCAGCGGGTGGAAAGTTAAACGGGATTCCAAATCCAGCAGGTATGGGCGCTTCAGGAGAGACAGCATATGATTTAAACGGGCAGGTGATTGCGCCGAGTGCCGATGGTATTGATTCAGAGGGATTGGTGAGGGCAGCAGATGGAACTTTTTGGATCAGCGATGAATACGGGCCACACCTGGCTCATTTTGATGCCAATGGAAAAACCATTGAACGCATTAATCCATTTGGTACCGGAACCGGAGGCCGAAAAATTCCGGCGGTTTTTACCAAAAGAAGGGCAAACCGTGGGATGGAAGGATTAGCCATTACACCTGATGGCAAAACGCTGGTGGGTATGATGCAGTCACCAATGTACAACCCTTCAAAAAATGCGGTAGCCAATTCAACAGTACTGCGGATATTAACCTTTGATATTGCAACTGGCGCAACCAAACAATACGCTTATTTAATGGGTAATACCACGCTTACCGGTGTGAGCGATATTGTAGCTGTAAATGCGACTACCTTTTTAACCATAGAAAGAGATGGCCTTTTTGGTGGTGATACCACTAATCCTGCCGCCTTTAAGAAGGTATTTAAGATTGATATCAGCAATGCTACAGATATTTCTGATCCAGCTGATGGCTCAACAGGAAAACTTTACGGTGGAAAAACAATAGAAGAACTAAATAATCAGGCAGGGCTTACTGCTGCGGGGATTACGCCAGTATCAAAAACGCTGGTCTTGGATCTGTTAAAAGATTTGCCATCGATTTACCCGCATGATAAGGCAGAAGGACTTGCGCTTTTGCCCGGAAACATCCTTGTGATTTCTAATGATGACGATTTTGGTGTGGTAGATAATGGAGCCAGCGGCTTTGCCCAAAAGATTTTACCCTTAACTAAAACCGTAGATCGGAACCGTTTATACTTTGTAAAGGTTAAACTTTAATCCGTGCTACTACCTGTATGTTATCGTATCAGGCTGATGTAAGTATTTTGCACAGGATGTAAATATTAAAGCGAGGAAATATTTTAAACTTGAGTTTGGTTAAATATAGCGTATTTTATTTTTAACCATCTCGCCCTTTGGGCACCCTCCGATGTATCGGAGGGTGGTAGAAGGGCAGGGTGTAAAACAGCAAATAATTAATTAACCAAGATTTTAAAATTTCCCCGCTTTATTGTATTGGCATTTTAATCTTGCCTGAAATGAATGTTAACTTTTACAAAGTATCTTCCACAACTGCAGCATGGGCTACAACGGTGACCCTTTTGCGTGAGGCAAAAATGGCTCCCATACTGGCACTAAAGGCACCTAAAATCATTCCGATGAAGGAGAAAATAGCGAATTTAGAAATTGCCGAGGCCATTTCATCACCAACTTTTCTGGCTTTCTGTTCTGCTTCTGCCTTCACTTCTTTTAATTTTACTTTAGCCGTATTTAAGGTGCTTACCCAGTTCTCTACAATCTGTTGAGATTCTACACGGCTTTTGCCGGTTCTTTTCTGAACAATATTAACCAGGGCTTCCTGATCTACCGCATTAAAGGTAGAGTCGCTCGCTGAAAACAATTTAGAAAAAAGTGCATCCAGTTTTTGCTGTGCATCCTGGGGATTTTCCAAAATATCTTTTCCTGTTGATTCACCTGCTCCGGTAGCCTCATTGGCTTTTTCTTTTAAGGCGCCTGGTTGTAATTCTTTTTTACCAGATTGTTTTAACAACAGCTCAGCCTCCTGTTTCATTTTACCAAAAGTGTTTTCATCTACGCCTAGCTGATCTTTAATCATATTTCCGGCTTCAGGAGCGGCAGCCTTAATGCCTTCTCCAGCCATAGAAAAGCCTTTTGTAATAACAGAACCAACGCCGCCTACCACTTTACCCACTGATGAAGTGATCAGGTATAGGTTTAAAAAGGTTAATAAACACCATGTCAATAAGCCATGTAGTACCAAATCTGTTTTTTGAACATGATTGGAAAACCAGCCTGCTACCCAGCCACCTGTAAATAAAGATATCAGCATGGTTACTATCCACCAGATTAATGCTCCGGTTCCAAGACCACTAAAGGGTTTTGCTTCTTCAAGGGGATCTATGCTGCCCATACCAATGCTTAATCCCAGTAAACTGAGTAAAAGTTGAATGGCGATGGCGATAAAAACACCTGAAATAATTGCGCTCCATGATAAGCGGCTGATAAATCCAATAGCAGATTTATCCCTTACTGTGTGAATTGTTTGTGACATTTTTGTTTTTTTAGGTTGATAAAATTGATTTTTAATAAGCCGTACTATTTTTATTACCTACAAAAACAATGTTTCAAAACTGATGCTTTTGAATGATGAATCCATGCATTCATCCCTGTTTGATTTTGTAATTTTTATTTTCATACTGATTATTTTTGTTTCGATAGAGAACGGGAACGTCAATAAAATGTTTGTTTTTTGTATCGTAAATGTTACAACCTTTGGTTTTGTCTTTTTAAAAAACCAGTTTCTGAAAATTAACGTATGCATAAAGCTTTAAAAGATGGGTTTTATGGTGTAAGCTGTTGGTATGTAAGTGTATATATTTATTATTGTTGATGTTCTTAGGGTTGTAAACGGAAGTTTTAGCAGGTTTTAGATCTCAGGTATATTGAAATCCAGACCATTTTTTAGCGCAAAAATCCCTGGCGTATGGTAAATTTTTATTGAGCAGCTGAAATAAAAATGATGTTTTCTTTTAATGATAACATGATCAAATTATATAGCTACGAGGGAAAAGCCAAATAATTTTGGAGAAGCAGGAGATGGTTTGCAATTTAATTGGCAGGCTGAGATACAAAGCATCATCAGGATTTATAATTTTTGATGTAATGCTGGCACATATGTTTAATCAGCAGGATAGAAACTTGTTTTTTAATACATTGCGACCCGGTTTTAATACCTGTTTTTTTGAATTGCCCAAACCAAATAATGTAAAACACCTGAATGTACTTTTACCAGGCTGCAGGCACATGTTGTAAAATTATCTCCTGATTGAGTAGATGCAAAAAGATATCATAAGGTTAACATATTGATAAAAATGATAAAGAAATTTAGCGTACTTATTCTCTTTTTTGTGGGCGTGATCGCTTTGAGATCCATTGCTCAAAATCCAGTTATTCAAACCCGGTTCACCGCTGATCCGGCGCCGCTGGTTTATAAAGATACCGTATATTTATACACCACTCACGATGAGAATACTGCAGGTCCGGGCATGGGGAAATTCCTGATGAAAGAATGGTTGCTTTATACCTCAACTGACATGGTGAACTGGACAGATCATGGTGTGGTGGCATCATTAAAAGATTTTATATGGGGAAGGCAGGATAACGGTGCATGGGCACACCAGTGCATTGAACGAAACGGAAAGTTTTACCTCTATTGTGCTGTACAGGGAAGCGGAATTGGTGTACTGGTAGCAGACAGTCCTTACGGGCCATTTAAAGATCCTATTGGTAAAAGCCTGGTGGATACTGACCACAAATGGAATGATATAGATCCTTCAGTATTTATTGATGATAACGGACAAGCTTATTTGTATTGGGGCAATCCAAGCCTTTGGTATGTTAAGCTGAATGAAGATATGATTTCACATGCTGGCGAGGTCACGAAAATACCAAATGTAGGTAAAGAGAAGGGACAGACTACGGAAGATACCTATCACTATCAGGAAGGACCCTGGGCATACAAGCGCAATGGTTATTATTATATGGCTTATGCCTCTACCTGTTGTCCGGAGGGGATTGGGTATGCCATGAGCAATAGTGCCACCGGGCCCTGGGAATATAAGGGCTATATTATGAAGCCAAACGCAAAATCATCCGGTAACCATCCCGGAATTATTGATTATAAGGGGAAGTCGTATGTATTTGGTTTTAATTACAGGTTGAATTTTATGCTTACGGAGCAACACCATGAACGGCGTTCGGTTTGTGTGGAAGAATTTAAATATAACCCGGATGGTACCATTCCGGAGCTGTCCTGGTGGTCTGAAACCGGGGTTGAGCAGATCGGAAATCTTAATCCTTTTAAACGTACAGCAGCTGAAACGATCAATTGGGCAGAAGGTATGACTACGGCAAAAGATATTAAAA
The DNA here is from genome assembly GCF_026239715.1 of Pedobacter sp. GR22-10. NCBI lineage: Bacteria > Pseudomonadati > Bacteroidota > Sphingobacteriia > Sphingobacteriales > Sphingobacteriaceae > Pedobacter > Pedobacter sp. GR22-10. The sequence continues at coordinate 550,690 of NZ_JAPIVR010000002.1, read as the reverse complement.
CCGGCCAATTTTTTGTGTGTAATAAAAATACCGGAGCATATATCAAGGTACGGGGTGTTGATTTTGGAAAAGGCGCTAGAAAAATTGAAGCCTGTGTGGCCGCTATAACTGCCGGAAGTCTTGAAATTAGAATTGACGACAAGGCAGGCACTTTATTGGGTACGCTGAATGTTAAATCTCCAAAATGGGAAACTGTTTCCAGCAGTATCAAAACCATCAAAGGCAAGCACGATCTTTATCTGGTTTTTAAAGGAGGTCGCTTCAACCTGGATTGGTGGAAGATGAAAGCAAATTAAAAAATATATCTTCTAAATGTTGCGTTTTATTAATGTATTTCTGATTTACCAGCATGTTGCCTGGGTAAATCTGCTGAATAGATTTCAATAACATGATCCTCAATGTCTTTTCCTACTATTATAATGTGTTAACATTTACCTGTTTAATTTTTTAGGGGGCTGATTGATTAAAATGATTTGGTAATACGTTTTACTAGCATATTTTTATTATGTTAGTAGAACGAAATATTGCTATGCGTGCTAGAAAAGCCTTCTTGATAAATCCTGTTATATCGAATGGAATCCCTTTAAAGTGGGAGCCATGAAGCTTTTCGTCGCATTTATAGTACAATTTAAAATCGTGGAACAGCTATGGCGATCAACTTTTCTGAGAATGGATCAAATCAAAGATGTGGTATGTATTGGTTCTGATCTGGATCGTGATTTTGGAAGAAAGCAATTTCCGTAGAATCTGGAAATCATTGCCGATTATAAAAAGTTCCTGAATAAAAGAGATGATTAATGATACTGATGCCCGGAACCTGATGCATGGCAACTGGTTGCATTTCCTGAAGAAAGTATGGGCATAATTTAATGGATATGAAGATAGATACACGATGGACCCGGAGCCTTATCCTGGGTTTTGTCATGATGAATAGTACTGCTTTTGCGCAAAACGCAGCAAAGCTTCCCTTGTATAAAAATGCAAAAGTACCTGTAGAACGCAGGATTAATGATTTACTTTCCAGGATGACTGTTGAAGAAAAAGTCGGGCAGATTTCCATGCCACTGGGCTGGCCCATGTACATCAAAAAAGGCAATGAGGTGGAAGTAAGTGAAGCCTTCAAAAAATCATTGAAAGAAGAATATACAGGTATGCTTTGGGCAACCCTTCGCGCTGATCCCTGGACAAAAAAGACATTAGTCAATGGTTTAAATCCTGAGCTGGCTGCCAAAGCCACCAATGCCATTCAAAAATATGCAATAGAAAATACCCGGTTAGGTATTCCGGTTTTGCTTTCCGAAGAAGCACCGCATGGCCATATGGCGATTGGTACAACGGTTTTTCCAACATCAATCGGGCAGGGCAGTACCTTTGATCCGGAACTGATTCAGAAAATGGCTGCTGCAATTGCCGAAGAAACCCGCTTACAGGGTGGCCATGTGGGATATGGTCCGGTATTGGATTTAGCCCGTGAACCGCGGTGGTCAAGAGTGGAAGAAACTTATGGCGAAGATCAGGTACTTAATAGCCGGATGGGTGAGGCCATGGTGAAAGGTTTCCAGGGAAACAATATCAGCAGTGGTGTAAATGTTGTCGCTACTTTAAAACATTTTGCTGCTTATGGTGCACCCGAAGGTGGCCATAACGGGAGCAGCATTAATGTGGGCTTGCGCAGTTTACATCAGTTTTATTTGCCACCTTTTAAAGCAGCTGTAAAAGCAGGTGCGTTGTCTGTAATGACGGCCTACAATTCTATTGACGGCATTCCGTGTTCTTCCAATGAAATGCTGCTGAAGGATATATTAAGAAAAGACTGGGGCTTTAAAGGATTTGTGGTTTCTGATTTAAACAGCATTTCCGGATTAAAAGCCAATCACCACATTGCTGAAAATGCGGCTGAAGCCGCTGAAATGTCTATTAATGCTGGCCTGGATGCCGATTTGAGTGGCTTTGGCTATGGTAAAGCTTTGCTGGCCGCTATTAAATCCGGAAAAGTTACTTCCGAGGTTTTAGATACTGCCGTAAGCCGGGTATTGCGTATCAAATTTAATATGGGACTTTTTGAAAACCCTTATGTTAAACCTGAGCGGGCAAAACAGCAGGTAAGAAGTACAGAAAAGGTAGCTTTGGCCAGGCAGGTTGCGCGTGAATCCATCATTCTGTTAAAAAATCAGGATAAGCTGCTTCCACTAAGTAAATCACTTCAAAGCATTGCTGTAATTGGCCCGAATGCTGATCAGCTTTATAACCAGATTGGTGATTATTCTGCGCCACAAAGCGAAGGCAATGTAGTGACGGTTTTGCAGGGAATCAAAAATAAACTGGGCAACAATACTAAAATTACTGCTGTGAAAGGTTGCGCCATCCGTGATACTTCTTCCAGCAATATTGAAGAAGCGGTAAGTGCTGCAAAAAAAGCTGATGCGGTGATCATTGTTTTGGGTGGATCCAGTGCCAGGGACTTTAAAACGGAATACATTGAAACCGGAGCCGCAAAAATCCAGGCAGGCGGCAATCAGCTTAGCGACATGGAAAGTGGAGAAGGTTACGACAGGGCTACTTTAGATTTACTCGGCGACCAGCTTAAGCTATTAAAAGCTGTCGTTAACACGGGCAAACCAGTGGTGCTGGTGCTGATTAAAGGCCGGCCTTTAAATTTAAACTGGGCTGCCGAGCACGTTCCTGCTATTCTGGATGCCTGGTATCCTGGTCAGGAAGGGGGGAATGCCATTGCTGATGTGCTTTTTGGTGATTATAATCCTGCCGGACGTTTGCCAATTTCTGTTCCTAAATCTGTCGGACAGTTACCTGTTTACTACAATGCCCGCTACCCGGAGAAACACGATTATATTGAAATGGATGCAAAACCCTTGTACAGTTTCGGTTATGGCTTAAGTTATACCACTTTCGATTATCAAAACCTTAAAGTTAAATATGAGCACGGATCGGCTACAGTCAATTTTGATTTAAAAAATACCGGAAGTGTAGATGGGGAAGAGGTGGTTCAACTGTATTTGAAAATGAAAACGGCTTCTGTCGTGTTACCAGCTAAACAGTTAAAGCAGTTTAAAAGAATTGCCTTAAAAGCTGGCGAACAAAAGCATTTAACTTTTGTATTGAATAAGGATAACCTGGAAATTTATAATGCCCAAATGAAATGGGCGGTTGATGCTGGAGAATACTCGGTAATGGTTTCCTCCTCTTCAGATCAGGTGAGGTTGGAAGGAAAGTTTAAAATAGAAAAGTAGTTTTTCGAAGTTTTTGGCGTTTTGCCATTCCCCTCCACCGGGGGGCTGCAAGACGGGACGGTTAATCAATCGTTACTATTTACTTCTTCATTTCATGGCTGATCGGTGAGGCACCAACTTGTAGAAAAAATGCAATTTTATAAAGCAAACTTCACATTAATCAATGCGCTGATTCCACTCAGATGGGTGCTCGGTGTTTTGGGGAGGTTGGCTATTTTAGTGGCTTGGCATTCAAGTAAAAGCATAATGGATTTTGATAAATTGTAGTTTACGCCCAATCCGACATTACCATACAGGTATAATTTGGAATCATTAGAATAATTAACGGTGTTGCTTGTCGCATCAATATCAGCTTGTGGGTGGCGAACCAAAGACGGACCTAAGCCTGCTACAATAAAAGGTACCCAATTACCCAGGCCCCTGTGATAACCAAAGCCCAGACCCAGGTTGATGCTATTGGAATTGGCATCTATCATAGAATTTATTCCATTTGATGCCGTGTTACTTTTGTAGCCCACACTGGTTTCACCCAATTGTACCCGCCCGAAAAATTGTTTCTTGTAATTGAACTGGACGGTGGTTTGAGAAGTAGTACCCAGGAGCATGGGTTCACCGGCAACCTGATCAAATGGGGCAAACAAACCAATTGCCCCGCCAAAATCTATCCGCCATTTGCGTTCTTTTGCCGGATCTGAAACCTGCGCTTTTACCGTATAATAAATGCCCGAAAAAACCAGAGCGATAAGTGTTACTTTTTTAAAAATGCTGAAATTCATCGTGTTTTATATTACTGCTGTATGTCAAAGATGTGACACAATAGGTGATGTGTTTTGATGATAGTTACTGAAGTGACAAAATCCGGCACCCACCTTACAGAACGAATAGTCTGAGCACACTGTTGAAAATTCTACATAATAGATTGCTTTCCCAAAAGTTCGGGACAGGCTTTTGTACCTCCTCCTATGACGATACTGCTTAAGGGACCGTCCTCCTGAACTTGATTCAGGAGGTTATCAAGAAAGGTGCTGAGCTAAATTTACTTCGTAGCTTTCCGCTGCGCTACAGGTCAGCATGACTTTTGGGTGGAGAAGTTCCCTTGAAAATCCGTCATTGCGAAGCAAATTCTTCATTTGCTGAAGCAATCTCCTTTATAGATTTCACAAGGTAGATTGCTTCGTGCCTCGCAACGATATATGTAAGGCTAAAGCTTATTTGAGGGGAACTGGTTCAGCCATTTTTTTAACTGGGAAGATTTTTCCCTGCTAAGGGTAATTGCTTCGCCCTCAGCTGGCGATAACTCAATCTTGAGCTGACTGTTAAAGAAAAGGTGTATTTTGTGTATCGATTTTAATGAGACGATATATTGTCTGCTTGCCCTGAAAAATACATCGGGATCAAGCTCCTTTTCCAGGTTTTCTAACGTTTGCTCGATCACATAGCGCTTATTGTCGAAAGTATGCAGAAAAGTAGTTTTATTTTCAGATGAAAAATAGGCAATTTCACTGGTCATCACCAGTACATAGGTATCCCGATAAAAAACCAGAAACCTGTTGCGGTAAGATATTTCTCTGGTTTGCAGCTCCCTTAAGGTTTGCAACAATAAATCATTGGTATGCCGGTCTTTTGGTGCCGCCTTTTTTAAACTTTTAGCAAGTTTATCTGCATCAAGAGGTTTTAACAGGTAATCAATTCCATTTACCTCGAATGCTTTTAAGGCATATTCATCATAAGCGGTAATGAAAACCACTGGTGCGGTAATTTCAACATGATTAAATATTTCAAAGCTTAACCCATCTGTAAGCCTGATATCCATAAAAATAAGGTCTGGTTGTGCGTGGCCCTGAAACCAAATGATACTGTCCTGAACAGTTTGTAAGCGATCTACCACCATCATGCTGCTATCCAGCTGACGGAGCATTTTTTCGAGCCTCAACACATTTGGCAACTCATCTTCAATGATCAAAACACTTGGCATACAATGGTGATTAGGGTTATAACGTAATCAATGGTATAGAAACGGTGAAGGTTTCCTGGGTTTCGGTCACCAATAGTTGTTCTTGTTCCATCAGGCGGTATCGCTCATTAATATTCTTTAAACCGATCTCGCTGCTGTAGGTATTCTTATTTTTGAGCATTTTATTGTTTTCGACGATGATATGGCGATCTGCAGTGAAATAGATGTTTATTTTTAAGGGTAACCTGGTACTAAAAACGTTGTGTTTAATGGCATTTTCTATCAGCAACTGGAGTGTAAGAGGGGGTAAACCAAGTGTATCAATATCTTCGTGTCCGGCGATTTCAACAATGATCCCATCACCATAACGGATTTGATAAAGATACAGGTAGGCCGCTATAAATTCCAGTTCTTCTCTTAAGGAAATAAGGTCTTTTAACCTGTTTGCCAGCATATACCGGTAGATGGAAGAAAGATTGGCCAGATAAGCTGTTGCGGTTTGTGGTTCATCCTCAATAAGTGCAGTAACAATACTCAGGTTATTAAAAAGAAAATGAGGATCAAGCTGAAGCTTTAGTGCTTCTAGCTGTGCCTGTGTGGTATGTTGCTGTAGCTCAAGTGATTTTAAACTGGCATCATTCCATCGATGAAAAAAATAGGCTGCGGCAAATACAACAGTGGTAAGCAGAGAAAAAATGGTACCTACGATGAGTGCCTGCCTGAACATCAGTTCATCATAAATAAAGCGAACCGGTAGCCTGATGATAAAAAACAAATTCAAAATGAGGTAGATCACACCGATGTGCAGCAGGAACTGGATCAGAAACCTCATGGCAATATGCCCTTCCCAGCTATAAAATCGATTGATAAAACTGGTAAGCTGAATCCCGGTTTCAAATAATGCAGCAGCATAAGCTATGGCCAGTACAAGCTCCAGTACAAAATCCATACTGAAGAAATATTGCAGACCGGAGTGATCTGGTTCATATGGATTAATTAAAAAAATGACCAGATACAACAGCATCCCGAATCCTGGGTAACCATAGCGCCGGAATATGTTATAATTCTGTTTGTACATCTTTTACAGTAAAGTTAAATCTCTTTTATCAGAAAATGAGTCAATTCTCAAATTTGTTCTTTCCGGATATGTTTTCCAGCTCAGCAATGGCTATGGCCTGTTGCAGTTTTGCCGTGTACAGGTCAGCCTCTGCTTGTGCAAGCTTCACTTTTGTTTCCAATAGCGCAGTCTTGATTTCAAATCCGGCAGTTAAACGGTCCTGCTGTTCTTTTAATTCATCCTGACGAAAGGATACCGCTTTGCCTGCTGCGGTAATTAAGGCATTGCATTGCACCACTTTCCTGGATAACCGGTTAACCGTTAAACCGATTTGCTGCTGGGTGTAGGCCACATTTTCTTCCGCTTGTTTTAACTGTGCCTGCCGCTGATTTTTTAATTCATGGTTTGCAAAAAGATCCTGAAGATTCCATTTCAGGCTGATGCCAACATATGGACTGCTTACCGGTAGTATTGGGCTTCCTTGTTGCCTGTAATATCCAGCCACAATGCCGAAATCAGGCAGGTTGCCCTGTTTAATTGCTTTTATCCCTAATATGGCCTTTTCCTTATTCAATCTGGCTATTTCCAAATCGGGATTAAGCATGGCATTGCTGCGGTAATCACTGATTACTATATCTTTTTCATTCCATACTGGTTCCTGTAGGTTTAGTTTTTTCAGATCAATGCCTGTCAGACTACTCATCTCAGCAAGATAGTCCTGAAGCTGCAGGTCGGTTTTCACCAAAGCCTGTTCCTCATTGGCGATATCAGCCCGAAGCCCGGCCAGGCTGGCAGCGGTAACGGTACCTGCCATGCGGGATGTTTCGCCGTCAGTAAGTTTTGCTTTTGCCAGTTCAATGCGGAGCTTTCCTGATTCGGATGTTTTACGCAAAATTAAGGCACTATAAAAAAGTTGTTCTACCTGTAGTGTCAGTTGCAGCGCCGTTTGTACACTTTCCTGCCTGCCAATCTGAATGTCAGTCTGATCAATGGCCATTGCGGTAGCCAGTTTGGCTTGTTGCGTGATGGGTTGATAAAGGTTAAAGCCCACATTATAATTGCCTTTTTCGCCGATTTTAAACCTTGTATCCTGTGCAGGTAAAAGTTGTGCCGCACCGTTTCCGGTATTAATCATACCTATCGTGCCGGCCGGAATAGAAATGTCTGGCAACTTGAAATTATATTGATAGCTTCCATCTATTGTAAGGGAAGGATATCTTTTAATTCCATCTTCATGCAGTTTGCTGGTTTTTTCTAAAATCTGGTATTGCCTGATGTTAAGCTGATGGCTGTTTTTTTTTGCCGCATGGATCAGCTGATCAACTGAATATGCCGTTTGTGCCTTGCTATAGTAACAGATGAAGCACAATAGTATCACCCGCCAACTGTTTTTGATTTTATTAATCATGTTGAATTGTATTTTGATGTTGACTACGGATTTCTTGTTTGTCGCCAAGGTTTATCCAGCCGATGTACATCACTGGTACGGTAAGTAAGGCCATCATCATGCTCCAGATGACGCCGAAAGCAAGTACACTCGCAAGGGGTGCCCACATGGGCGAACCTGATATGATCATCGGCAGTACACCGACCGCTGCCGCCATGGCCGTGAGGAAAATCGGGCGTAGTCTCCTTTTGGCAGACTCAATCGCCGCGGTTCGGATATCCATACCATGCTGAATCAGGATATTGGTATAATCAACCAGAATGATGGCATTGCGAACCACAATCCCTGAAAGGGCAATTAAGCCGATAAATGCGGTAAAACTGAAATTATTTCCCGTAATGGCCAGCCCCAGTATGGCACCGAAAAGACTTAACGGGATGGTTGCCATAATGATCAGCACCTCTTTAAAATTTTTAAACTGGAACATCAGGATGAAAAAAATGAGTACCAGACTGGTTCCAAGCGCAGTGTACATATCTGCTTCCACTTCTTCCTTTCCACCTTCTTCACCGCCGTATTCAATATGGTATCCTGCCGGAAGCTTTAGTGTGTTTATTGCCGGTTTGATCTGTTCAAGCAGTTCGGCTGGCAGTATATGTGCCTCCGTTTCGCTTTGAACCGTAAGCGTACGGATGCCATTTCGGTGCATGATGTTTCCGCTTTGCCACTGTGGTGTTAAGGTTGCAATTTGCCTGAGTGGTATTTGTGCATTATTTAGAGGGGAAGAGAGGTAGGTGTTTTCCAGGTCATCTGTATTTCTTCGCACCCGCTGATCTAACCGCAACCGGATATCCACCGGGTTGTTTCCTTCATAAATGGTAGAGATGGGGGCACCGCTAAAACCTGTAAAAACTGCACTGGCGATATCACCTGTGGTAAAGCCGAGTTGTCCGGCATCCTCATGAGGTGTAATCTGTATGCCATAATAGTCTGATGCAAAATCATTACGCACCAGCCTGCTGCCCTTGGCCTTTTTGATGATATTTGCCACCTGTGTACCGTATTCCTTTAAGGTATTGATGTCGTCTCCAATAATCCTTACTTCTACAGGTGCTTTTAGGTCGTTACCCTGCTGCATCTGTTTCACGTAAAAAGTTCCGTCAGGTATAAGGGCTTTCACTTTTGTGGTAAGTTCTTCAGCCATTTGTTCCGTGGTTTCATTATTGGTTGTGGTAATCAATATTAACCCGTAATTGCTTGTCGGAACTTCAGGAGCAAAGTTGTAATAAAACCTGGGTGCCGATGTTCCGGAAAATGCCGCATAGGAAATAACGCGTTTATCTTTTTTAATCAGGTTTGCTGCCTGATTTATTGCCGCATGTGTTTTCTCAAGTTTAGTACCCGTAGGCATCCAGAGTTCTACTATAAACTGGTTGCGTTCTGCAGGCGGAAAGAATAACTCACGCACACCAAGCTTCATTACGATTCCGGTGAGCAGTACAAAAATAATACTGGTTAATATGGTCAGTTTGGGATGTTTGATACACCAATCAAGCGCTTTATTATAGGTATTTTGCATCCTCATGAGCACCGAAACCTTTATTTTCTGGTCGTCTTGCTGTTCATCAGGCACAGAAGAATGGTTTAATCCTTTCTTAATAAAGGTATAACACAGCAAAGGAGTGAGGAACAGTGCTACAAAATAGGAGGCAATTAGTGCCACAGCCACTGTAATGGGGAGGGTAAAAATAAATTCTCCGGTAGAACCCTTAATCAGCACCATGGGTAAAAAGGAAGCGATGATGGTGATAGTGGCTGCCAGAACCGGGATCAGCAAATCGTGTGCGCTGCGCCAGGCTGCTGTCCAGCGGTCAATACCTTCATCTAAAAGTTCAACATAATTGTCTGCGATCACAATTGCATCATCTACCACCATGCCCAGAACCAGTATCAATCCGGCAAGTGATACCTGGTGCAGTTCAATTCCCAATGCATTCAGAATGGCGAATGTCAGCGCCACCGTCATTGGAATAGCCAAAGCAGCAACGGATGCAATCCGGAAAGGTAACAGCAGAATAACCACCACAATTACCGAAAGTATGGCCAGAAAAAACTCTTTTATAAAATGGGAGATATGATCGTCTACCAAAGCAGGTTGAGAGATTAATGTGGTCACCTTTATATTGCTTGGTATACGTTGCTTCGCCAAGGCAATCATACTGTCTGCTAATTTTCCGAAGGCGACGATATTGTTACCCTCATGCATTTGAATGGATAACAGTATGGCTTTATTTCCATTTACACTGATGATACTTTCAGGCTCGGCATCTGTTCTTTTCAAACTTGCAATGTCGCCCAGTTTTACCGGGATACCGGCAGGAGAAAGCCCTAAAACCTGGTTGGCCAGGTCTGTTTCCGTATGGAAATAGCCATTGGTATAAAGCGGAGTCTTGCTGGCTAAAGTTTTTATTTCTCCGGTGGCCGCAATGGTATTCTGTGATCGTAATACCTGTTCTACCTGCCTGAAGTTGAGACCATACTGCGCCAGTTTACCGGAGGTGGAAGAAACCACTATTTCCTCTTTCTGATCTCCAATGCGCTTCACTTTTGAAGTTTGCTTTAGTGTACGAATCAGGTCTTCTACCTTTTGGGCATATCCACTTAATTCTTTATAAGTTGCCTGGTTGCTTTCCAAAGCAATCACCACTGCTTCCGTATCGCCAAAATCAGAATCAACGATCGGGCCCTGAATACCTTGCGGCAGTTCTGAAGCTTTGATCACCAGCAACTGGTGGCGGAGTTTGCTCCAAAAAATGTCAGGCTGTTTTACTGATTCCGTAAGTTCAACATTAATCACGACCATGCCATCTTTAGAGGTGGAATATGTTTTTGTTTTATCTACTTCATCATATTGGAAAAGTTGCTGTTCCAGTTTCTTGGTTAGTTGCTCCTCCACCTGTGCAGATGAAGCTCCGGGAAATCCGGCCAGAACAAGTCCCTGCCGGATGGTAATTTTTGGATCTTCCCGGCGGGGCATATTAACCAACGAGTTGATGCCTACAGCAAATAGCGCAAGCAAAACCGCCAGCGTGAGGTGCTTATATTTAAGTGCAGCTTCTATAAAATTCATATGATTACTGATCTGTTTTAATAGGGGAACCATCATTTAAAGCAGTTTGCCCTGAAATCACTATGGTTTCACCTGCTGATAAACCGGAAAGGATTTCTACGCGATTTGCAGACATTTTTCCGAGGCTTATTTTTCGTTTAAAGGCCCGGTGGCTTTTGAGGTCTGCCACATACACATAGCTTTGATTGCTTGGTTCATTTACAATACATTCCGGAACGATGTTAATGCCGTTTTTAAAATGTCCGGAAGAGATTCTGGTTTGGGCAATCATGCCAGGCCTGATGGCGAGATCTTGATTATTGATTTCAATTTTCAAAGTAAAAGCCCTTGTAGTCGCATCAGCCAGTGCACCAACTTCTACTATTGTTCCTTTAAAGTGCCTGCTCAATGCTTCAATCTCTACATCTGCCGACTGGCCTTTTTTCAAGCCTTTCAATTCTCCTTCAGGCACTGAGGCAGATACCTTTACTTTTTTAATGTCTGCCAATACAAACAATGGTGTACCGGCAGTGATAATTTCCCCTGCTTCTGCATCCTTGCGCAGTAAAATGCCGGAAATCGATGCATAAAGCCGGGTATCCTGAAGGTTCTTAACCGCTATTTTTTGCTGTGTGCCGGCTTTTTGCAAAGCAAAGTGTCCTTTGGTAAAGTCAAGTTCACTGGTGCTGGATTTAGCATGCATGATTTTTAAACGGTTAAACTGATCCTGAGCTTCACTTAATTCCACATCAGCCATTTGCTTGTTCAGTATATAGTTGGTTGATTCGAGGCTGGCGATCAAACTTCCCTTTGAAACGGCTTGCCCGGGTAAAAAGTTGATCTGATTGATTTTACCTGGTACCATGAATCCGAGTTTAACGGTAGCGTTTCCTTCAATATTTCCGCTAAGTACAAGATTCTGCTCTGTTTTAGTGTTTACCAGTTTTTCGGTTTTAACCCTGGTCGCTTGTTCGGATAAGTGCTTAGATTTTTCCTCCTGATTACCACATGCCACCAGAAGAAGGGAGATCATAGAAATGGTCAGCACATTTCTTCCAGCCTTTTTTATGTTGCTAATAAGTTTCATTTTGCCTGTATTTATCACAAAGATGATAGACAGCCATTTGATTTAGGCGCTATACTGACTGAACTGACAAAAATGATAACTGAAGTTGCACGATCTGTGCCTTACCTGTTTATATCGCTTTGCTTAGCCAGGCATTGATGAAATCTGCCTGCCATTTTAACAATGGTTTTTTACATTTCTGAAATGCCTTTTAGCACTTCAGGTTGTATAAATGCAATTCAATTCCATATGAAGAAAAATTAATGCTTGATAAATAATATTAAGTAACTGAATTTCAGTTGTTTGTTGTGTTTGGTAAAAAACATTGATGAACAATTTAACCTGGTAATCTGTTCATCATGCCGTATGAGCGAACTACAAACCACTGCCCCGGTAGATAAAAAGATTATCTGGCCGCTACAATCCCTCAATTTTTTTATGGCAGACCTACAAGCAGGTGTAGGGCCGTTCCTGGGTATCTTTCTCCTGGCGCATGGCTGGAAAAGCGGACTCATTGGTTCTGTGATGACTATTGGCGGGGTGGCGGGCATGATTATGACGATACCTGCAGGTGCCTTAATTGATGCCACTAAAAGAAAACGGTTTTACGTTGTGCTCTCTGCAGTTTTCACCATCCTGGCTTCCTGCATCGTATTATTTACGCAAGAATTCTGGTTGGTGAGTATCTCACAGGTGGCTACGGCTATTGCAGGTTCTGTTATTGCTCCGGCTATTATTGCCATTACCCTGGGGATTGCGAAGCAAAAAGGATTTAACAGGCAGAATGGACATAACCAGGCTTTTAACCATGCGGGTAATGTAGTGGGTTCTGCACTTTCCGGCTATCTGGGTTATAAATTCGGTATGCCTGCCATTTTTTTACTGGCAGCACTTTTTGGTATACTATCAGTAATAGCAGTGCTAATGATTCCGGCAAAGGCCATTGACGACAATGCCGCGAGGGGGATGAAAGAGGGGAATTCAGATGAGCAGGCTAGTGGATTTAAGGTGCTCTTTAAATGCAAGCCTTTATTAATTCTTGCCGCTGCCCTGGCTTTATTTCATTTGGGCAATGGTGCCATGTTACCGCTCTATGGGCTTGCCGCCGCTTCAAAAGATCAGGAAAATGCTTCTATGTTTGTGGCGATGACCATTATCATTGCGCAACTTGTCATGATTGGAACCTCATTAATCGCCATGCGAATGGCTGAAAAAAGTGGTTTTTGGCTGGTGTTGTTAATTTCCTTTATTTCTCTGCCTATACGTGGTTTTATTGCGGCTTATCTCCATAGCCACATCGGTATTTACCCGGTACAGGTATTGGATGGAATTGGTGCGGGTTTACAAAGTGTAGCTGTTCCAGGTTTGGTGGCACATATACTAAATGGCACAGGGCGCGTGAATATTGGTCAGGGCGCAGTGATGACTGTTCAGGGGCTGGGTGCTTCTTTAAGTCCGGCCATTGGGGGTTGGATAGCAGAGGGAATGGGGTATAATCCGGCATTTATAATTCTGGGTAGCTTCGCTGCGGGTTCGATCCTGCTATGGTTAATTTTTGCCAGGACAATTAAATCGGTTAATTAAGAGTGAATTCACCAGTAATATTACAACTTCATATTTACCTCATACAAAAACATTATTTTTGAACACGCTGGTGTTTAGTCCGTATGCCAAACCCGGTTAACTATAGCAGTATCACATGATTTATCTTTCAACCTGGATCATTTCATTTCTGGCCATTGCAGGTGTAATTATCCGGCCTTTTAAAGTTACCGAAGCTGTATATGCTGTAACCGGTGCAATTTTATTATTGCTTCTTCGTCAGATCAATTACCATGAGGCAGTAGCCGGTATGGCTAAAGGGATAGACGTTTACCTGTTTCTAACGGGAATGATGCTCCTGGCAGAAACCGCACGTGCAGAAAAACTGTTTGAGTGGCTTGCCGCACATGCCACACTGATGGCTAAGGGTTCTCCGTCACGGTTGTTTTTGCTGATTTACCTGGTGGGCATTGCTGTTACCACTTTCCTGTCTAACGATGCCACAGCTGTAGTATTAACACCTGCAGTAGCCGCCGCGGTAAGTGCGGCCAGGGTAGAAAAACCACTTCCATATCTATTTATCTGTGCATTTATTGCCAATGCCGCCTCTTTTGTGTTGCCCATCTCCAATCCGGCTAACCTGGTGATTTATGGTAGCCATATGCCCCCGCTGTATCAATGGCTCTCTACTTATCTCATTCCATCTGTTTGTGCGATTACGGTTACTTACCTGGTGTTGTATTTTACCCAGCGCCGTGCTTTCAGTCATCAAATCAGAACCGATATCCAATTGCCTGAATTATCCAGAGGTGGCCGTACCGCACTTTTTGGAATTGGCATCACCGCCATTGTATTATTGTTAGCTTCAGGATTGAACATGGACCTGGGTTTACCCACGGCGGTAACCGGAATCATGACCACATTAGTGGTGATGATCAATATTAAAAAAAGTCCGTTAGCTGTTATAAAAGGTGTTTCATGGTCGGTACTTCCACTGGTGGCCGGCTTATTTGTCATTGTAGAGGCCTTGAATAAAACAGGAATCATCCATAGTCTCACGGAACTCCTTAACAGCAGTATCGCTGAATCGGCAGCAGGAGCAGTGTGGTTGAGTGGAATATTTACGGCATTTGCCTGTAACCTGATGAATAACCTCCCTGCGGGATTGATTGCAGGTGATGTAATGAACCACGGACATGCTCCTGAAATGGTTAAAAGTGCCGTGCTGATTGGGATTGATCTGGGACCTAATTTATCCATTACCGGATCGTTAGCCACTATTTTATGGCTGGTGGCACTGCGCCGGGAAGGGCTGGAAGTAAGCGCCTGGAAATTTTTAAAGCTTGGTGCCCTGGTCATGACTTTGGCATTGATCGCAACGTTAGCTTCCTTATGGATTTAAGAGCTGCAGGATGTCTTTCTAAAAAATAACCTTATTTACTTGATGCCTCAAAATTTTGATGCTCAGTGGTATAGAGCGAAAAAGCAAAGAAAAAGATCTAAAGCAGTTTTATTGCGGTAGGCAGCAAAAACCAAACAGGCATTTAACTGTTATCAGCATGCTCAAAGATGAAGAAAAATTAATTTCATGTTCATTCCAGGCATATTTGTCAATTATACTTTTGGAGTATAAATTATTAAAGACATGAAAAAAAACAATAGCAGAATCTGGTTAACAGCCGTGTTGTTAGCCGGAACATTTGCCCTACAGGCACAGGAACTTCCAAAACCACCTCAACCTCCGGTGGGCTCGCCCAATCCAATGGCCAATGGCCTGCCTCGTCCGCCAATAGGTGCACCGGCTGAACCCCCAAGACCATTGGAAGACATGCCGCTTATTACACTTACCACCATTAAAGGTACTGTTGTTAATCGGGTAGCCAATGAGGAATTTGAATACAATGGCCTTGTGGTCAAAACCAGCAATGGAAATGTTAATGTAATGTTTCCCCCACATTTGGGAGAAAAAATAATCTCAGCTGCAAAAAAAGGTGCCAGTGTAACCATAACCGGTAATGAAGATACTAATCCGGAAGGGCTTAAGATATTTCGTTTAAATAGCATAGAAGTGAATGGCAAACTGATTAGTGATACACCTCCGGTTGCACCATTGCTCAACGAAAGTCAGGATGAAAGAAGTTTTAATGCCAGTATTAAGCAGCTAAACTATGGATTGGAAAAAAACGTGAATGGATTTACCCTAACTTCAGGAGAAAGGGTAAGTATTGCGCCACATATTGCACAGCAGCTTTCCGGTCAGTTAAAATCAGGTGAGAAAGTCGTGGTAACCGGTTTTGTAGAACCTAAGCGCCCGGGCGTATTGTACAGCCAAAAAACAACGCTGGTGAGGGCCAGGACATTAAATATTAATGGACAAACCTTCCTGGTGAGATAATGAGATGATGCCACATTTAATAATTATTTGTGGCATCTGTTTTTAAATAAAGATTTACAATGAAGATATTGCTGATAGAAGATGAAATTAAGCTTGCAGGCTATATCAAAATGGCACTTGAGCAGGCCGGTTATGTAGTTGATCATGAACCGGATGGCACAATCGGCCTTCAAACTGCCATGGTGAATCAATATGACCTGATCCTGCTGGACCTCATGCTTCCTTCACAGAATGGCTTTGATATCCTGTCTAACCTGCGCAGTTTTGATAATTATGTTCCCGTGATCATCATCAGTGCCCTGGGTACTACCGAGCAGGTGATTAAAGGGCTTGATGCCGGTGCAAATGATTACCTTAAAAAGCCTTTTGAAATGGAAGAATTACTGGCCAGGGTACGTGTATTGCAGCGTCAACATACGCCAAAGAGTTTATCAAAATTAAAAGTAGAAGATCTGGAAATTGATTTGCTGAGCAGAGTGGTTAAACGCGGTGAAAAAACGATTGCTTTAAGCAACCGTGAATTTCTATTGCTCGAAATGCTGATGGTCAATCCGGACAAAATTATAACCAAAGCACAGATCTTGGATAAGGTCTGGAATATGAGCTTTGATCCCGGCAGTAACGTGATTGAAGTTCACCTGTATCAGGTAAGAAAAAAAATTAATGAGGGCTTTGAACATCAGCATATTCAAACGGTAATTAACAGGGGATATATCCTAAAAACTTCAAAATCAGCAGAATGAAGCGCTATTTTTACCGTGGACTCCGCTTCAGGATGACCCTGCTGTTCAGCATTGTTTTTATTGTGATCAATCTGGTATTCAGCAGGTTTATTTTTCAGTATTTTAAAAATGGTTATGTAGAAAATTACAATAAATACCTTTATACCCGTGCACAGACCATACTGGACAAAACTGAAATTAACCCTGATGTCATTGCGCTGCCTGATTCAGGCGAATCTATCCGGATTTTTTACCACAATAATGCGCATCAGCCAGTTCTCGTATTCCAGTCTCCCGGAATCATTTCCCGCTTGCGGGTACCTGGTCAGGCTGTTTTGATTGATAGTCTTGGTCAATATGGGGTTTACCTGAAAAAGGAAAATTACGATGGGCGGCCCGTTGAACTTTTGCTCACCGTTTCAGATTATTCTTTAAAGCATAAAATCAATCAGTTTACTTTATTAATGATTGCACTCACCGGAATCAGTTTACTGGCCAGTGCGGTTTCTGCCTATTTTGCTTCAGGATGGTTAATCAGGCCCATCCGGTCCATTGCCATGCAGGCATCAGAAATCAATACCGAACGTTTGGGGCAGCGCATCCGCATTACAGAAACCCACGATGAACTGGAACAACTGGCCAAAACCATTAATGAAATGATCGGGCGGATAGAGCATGAACAACAAACCCGGAATAACTTCTTTGCTGCCGCCTCACATGAACTGCGTACACCGCTGGCCAACCTTCGTGCACAAACCGAACTTGAACTGGGAACCAGAAAGTTAAAAACCGATTTGGACCTGTTGGGTAGTCAGCTTTCAGAGATCAGCCGTTTGCAGTCAATAGTGGAGCAGTTCCTGCTGATCAGCGAGTTCAGCCAGAACGGCTTGTTGCTGAGAAAAAGTAAAACCGACATCTCCGATCAGCTCTTCAGGGTTTTTGCCCGGAACAACCATCAGGCCCGGATGCGCAATATACAATATGATATACGGTTCAGCGAGGACATCAAATCTTTCGAGATCAGTGCAGATGCTGAAAAAATAGAAATGGTGTGGCAAAACCTGTTGCAAAATGCCCTGAAATATATGTCACCGGGTGCACTGTTGTGTTCAATAGCGCAGGACAATCAAAATTTAATGGTGAGTTTTCAAAACAAGACGGTTCAGGAAAAGGTAAATGTATCGGCATTAGGTACGCCATTTACCAAGGGCAGAACCATCACCTCAGGTTCAGGTTTGGGGCTTTGGCTTTGTAAAGAAATTGTGGAAGCCCATGGTGGAATACTTAAACTGGAAAGTGGTGATTATATTTTTAAGGCTACAGTATGGCTGAAATTAGATCTGGAAGTGTAGGAAAGATATGATAAAAACGATGTCAATAATAAAAGGATAGTCAGCTTACAATCTGTGGTTGTGAAGACATTATTTTATATGAATTAACTCTTTATCTTTATCCAAAATGGATTAAATTATTCCAATTTTTGATGCTATTACAAAACTCATGCTCTGCTGATACCCTCCGTGCCCTTGAGACTGCACCAGCTATGTTTCTGGTACTATCTCCCGAATTGTATATTCTTACCGCCAGCGACCTTTTTCTGCAGGCAACAGAATCTCTACGGGAAGATATTAAAGGGAAGTACATTTTTGATGCCTTTCCGGATAATCCCAACCTGCCTGATCCTGATGGCGTGAACAACATTATGGCCTCGCTTCAGTTTGTGATCAAAAATAAGCAGGCGCATATCATGCCGGTACAGCGTTATGATGTTCCGGATAAATCAGCTCCCGGAAAATTCATTATCAGATATTGGGAGCCTTTACATTCACCCATTCTGGATCAGAACGGATCAATTTCTTACATCATACAATCAGTTAGAAACGTAACCAGTGAATTTTTAAGCAAAGAAGAGGCCTTAAAAAGTCAGGAGGAAAGACGCGAAAGCCTGAAGCAGGTAGATGCGCTGCACCAGGATTTGTTTACCGCTTATGATAACTTGCGAAACCTGAATATTTCGCTTGAAAATGAAGTGCTGAACCGTACCAGGGAACTTCAGCAAAGTGAAAGTAAATACCGCAATTTGATTGAATACAGCCCGATAGCTATGCAAGTTTTCAGGGGAGAAGACATGACTTTCGAAATTGTCAATGCATCCATGCTGCGTTTCCTAGGTAAAACGGCAGACATTATCGGCAAACCCTTATTTGTAGGTGTACCTGAAATTGTTGGTCAACCCATTGTAGAAGCCCTTTATAAGGTATACCGTACGGGAGAATCATTGGAAATTTATGCGGAAAAAGTAATTTTAGAACGCAACGGATTAAAAGAAGTTGGTTATTATGATGTCCTTTACCGGGCATTGCATAATGATGGAAAAATTACCGGCGTACTTGGCATTGCTATAGAAGTAACCCCACAGATTTTAGCACAGCAATCTATTAAAGAAAGTGAAGCCCGTTTCCGAACGATGGCAGAAGGAAGTGAAATACTGATTTCACTAATGAATGAGAAAGGAAAACTGGAATACTTGAATACAGCCTGGGTAAACCTGACAGGCTGGCAACAGGAAAATCTCCATGACTTTAACTGGGAGGGATATATTCATCCTTCAGACCTGGCATTGGTAGAAGAAAATATAAAAAACAGCTTGAAAGCCCATGAACCTTTCTCCAATGAATTTCGTCTGCTGAATAAGCAAGGCGAATACCGTTGGCTAAAAATTAAGGGTATGCCAAGGTTAAATAGCGATCAGTTATTTGTGGGGTACATTTGTTCAGGATCTGACATTACCCGTGAAAAACAAAGATTGCAGGAAATCGAAAGCGTCAATAAAGCCCTTATCCGGTCTAATCAGCAACTTCGTGATACCAATATCAGGCTGCTGGAAAGTGAGGAAAATTTACTCACAGCTTTTAATGCGGGTGAGCTAGGAAGCTGCAGTCTGAACCTCAGGAACAATGTAGCTGAAATGTCTGAACAGTATCGGCATCATTTCGGACTTCCGCTAAAGGGCGAAATTTCATGGGAAATGGTGCTGGAGGCCGTTGAACCAGAATTTTTAGACGAGGTGAAAACCGTACTCGAGAATGCCGCAAAATACGGAAGTCCGGTAGACAGCACCTATGCGATCCGTCATTTGGTGACTGGCGTGCGAAAATGGATGCGCGTAGTTGGGAAAGTTTACCAGGGAGCTGATGGATCCAATGAGCGGATTTATGCCATTGTGATGGATGTTACCGCACAAAAAGAAGATGAGCAGCGCAAAAATGATTTTATTGCGATGGTGAGCCATGAACTTAAAACACCACTGACTTCGGTGAATGGTTATGTGCAGCTGCTTCAGTTAAAAGCCCGTAATAGAGATGCGTTTGATATTAACCTGTTTGTTGATAAAATTCAGACACAACTCAAAAAAATGACCACCATGATCAATGGTTTCCTCAATATATCCCGACTGGAATCGGGAAAGATTCAGCTGAACCGATCAAGGTTTGACCTTTCTGTTCTGGTGAGTAACCTGGAAGAAGAATATGCCGCCTTCGTTTCCACACATCGTTTTATCTGTACCCCCGGAAGTGGAATGTGGGTAGCTGCCGATGAAGATAAAATTGCCCATGTCATTAATAATCTGCTTAGTAATGCGGTAAAATATTCTGCCTTTAACTCTGAAATATATATTAGCTGTAAGTTGATTGATGAGCAGGTGGTACTGTGTGTGAAAGATACCGGTAACGGTATCCAGCCACAAGACATACCCAAACTGTTTGAAAGGTATTACAGGGTTCAAAATGAGAAAACCAGTACCATTGCCGGTTTCGGAATTGGTTTATACCTCTCAGCAGAAATCATAGAAAGGCACGGCGGGAAAATATGGGTGGAAAGTGAGGTCGGCATTGGTTCAGTCTTTTATTTCAGTATTCCATATGCCCCGATTGCGGATTGGATGGACTGATATAATGTAAGTCACGATCAGCTATCGTCATGATAAAAAAGAACGGTCAGGAAGTCCAACTTCCCAACCGTTAGAACATTTGCTATTAAACGAACAGCAAAGGCCTTTGCAAATGCTGCTTCTTGCTATCGATGCAAATTGATCAATGCCAGTTTTTGATTGCGGATAAATAGACCCAGGCTATAAATAACATTTGTAAAGGTACCCTAAACCATAAATAATTCAATCCGCTTCCGTTAAAAGTAGCTTTTTGATAGTCAATGTGCTTAATTGCAGCATATACATTTGCAGGAAGAATGATGATAAAAAAGGCGATTAACAGCCAGGCGGTCAGAATACTGAAAGCAGGAATAAAAAGGCCGATAGCTGCAACAATTTCAATAATGCCGGTAAGGTAAACCACCTGGGGTTTGTAAGGTAAAAATTCCGGCAGCATCATGGCCATCCCGTCATTAAAGGCAAAGTGTGCCGATGCGGTAAACAAGAGCATTACAGACATGGCCATTTTGCCAGAAAAGGCAAGTTCATCATTTCCACGGAAGATCTTATTAATACCTGCAGATAGCAGAAATACACTGAGTAAAACGAGTAAAGGTTTCATTGTTTTTTTGATGTAAAGGTCGGTGTATTCACCCCCTTAAACAATGAACCCAGGTTAAGAAATCCGTTTGCGGATTCTGCTAAGTGCTTGTGGGGTAATGCCAATATAGGAGGCAATATATTTTAATGGTATTTGTTTAATAAGCTGTGGCTGTTCTGAAAATAATTTGAGGTATCGCTGCTCAGGCGTATCATTTAACAAAGAAAGCTCCCGTTTTGATTTTTTCAGAAATAAATCTTCACTGGCTTTTCTGCCAATCATATTTCCTGCTTCTGTTTCGCTGTAAATGGTTTGAAGGTCATCAAAAGAGATTCGCCAAAGAATGGTGGGCTCAAGGGTTTGAATGTTATAACCGGAAGGCTGCTGTGTGAGAAAAGAATCATAGGCACTCACGAAACCATCATCAAAAACAAAAGTAAAGGTCAGGTCATTTTCTGCTTTCGGAACATAGAAACGGATAATACCTTTTTCTACAAAAGAAAGGTGTTTTTCAATTTGCCCGGCTTTTAACAGGAGATGCTTTTTGGAATATTCATCACGTTTTAGTCTGGAAGAAAAGGCCTTCCAGTCCTGATCAGTCATTTTTAAATCTCTTTCAAAGTATCTTCTGATTTGTTCCATCAATTCGCGCTCATGTTTCACAGGATGATTTAAATTTTTAGTGTCCTGATTTGCATTGCAATTTACGTAAATCTTCTTCTGCCAGTAAACTGCATCTGGTAAAATGCTTTAAAATTTATAGGATTTTTTTAACTTTACTACACTTTTTTGGAGAAAGAGTAGTCTCCTTTTAAAGATCGTGAATGAGTAAAAAAGAAAAATCAAGCATTGGATTAGATATAGAGCGGGTTTCGCGCATCCCCTCTGTAGCAAACATATTGGAGGTAGCCTGTGAAATTACCGGAATGGGTTTTGCTGCTATTGCACGTGTAAGTGAAAAATTTTGGGTGGCCTGTGCCACCAAGGATATGATTGGATTTGGTTTGGAAGCAGGCGGATCCCTTGACCTTGAAACCACCATTTGTAATGAGATTATGTCTCATCATCAGGTGGTTGCCGTTGATGATTTTAATGAAGATCCGGCATATAAGGATCACCATACCCCTAAAGTATACGGCTTGCAAAGTTATATCTCGGTTCCTATTATTTTAAGAAACGGTGATTTTTTTGGTACCCTTTGCGCCATTGACCGTACACCAAAGGAGGTAAATAACTCTAAAGTGATTAAGACCTTCAGTCTCTTCTCGGAACTGATCGGGTTTCATTTGGATTCGCAGGATGAACTGGCGGAAAGTAAGCGTGTACTGAAAGTTGAAAAGCGCAATGCGGAAACCCGTGAGCAGTTTATTGCGATGCTTGGGCATGATCTCCGGAATCCGGTAAATGCGATCTCCAATGCCGTACAGTTGCAGCTGAGAAGTGAACTCGACGAGCGCAATAAGCGTTTGGCCGCCATTATTCATGATGCAACCACACGAACTAAAGGACTGATCGATAATATTCTTGATTTTGCAAGTGGCAGACTGGGTGGCGGCATTAAACTCAATTATGAAAATCAGTTAAGCCTGAATGAAACCATTGACCAGGTAATTGTAGAGCTGCGCATGGCATGGCCGGAAATAGAAATTATAAAAAATGTTACTTTATCTTCTGAACCGAGGGCAGACTATAAGCGAATTGCACAATTACTTTCAAATATATTGGGAAATGCCATTACACACGGAGAAGCAGGTAAACCAATATGGGTGAGGATGAGCGAATCTGAGCACGAGAAAATATTGGTTGTTTCCAATTCAGGTACACCAATCCCTGCGAATATCCTGCCTCATCTCTTTAAACCATTTTCGAGGGGAAAGGTAAAATCCGGACAGGAGGGGTTAGGCCTCGGTCTTTATATTGCAAAGGAAATTGCATTGGCCCATGGTGGCAGCATCCGTGTAGAATCTGATGTAGATTCCACTTCCTTTATCATTTCGCTACCCAGTTAACAAAAGGGGATAAGTGTTTTTTGTTGCATTTTATGAAGCTGGTGACTGATCAGCAGAATGGTTCTGTTGCTGCTTAAGGTAAATTTTGAAAGTAGTTCCCTTTCCTGGTTCACTGTCCACTACCGTTTTTCCACCGGAGAGCATTACGATTTCCCTGACCAGGTGAAGGCCAACCCCGGTGCCTTCCACATCTTTTGAAAGTCTTTCATATTTTGTAAATATTTTATCCTGATCCTCCTTTTTAATGCCCACACCATTATCCGCAACTGAGATTACAAAATAATTATCCTCTAAAAAGGTTTTAATATAGATCTCGGGAAGACGCTGCTTATCCCTGTAATTGATTGAATTATTAATCAGGTTGTAGAGCATGCTTCTAAGTTTCCGGCGGACAAATAAAATTTCGGATTGTGCTATTTCCCAATGTATGGTCGCTTTTGATTCTAAAATCTGCGGCGCCAAAGTTAGTCGTACATCTTCCAGTATTTGTTCTATATCCAGCAGTTCCTCAGCAGTTTTGTACTGCTGGTCTGATCTTCTGGAATCTGTCAGGTCGATCACAATACCTTTTATTTTTAGAAGACCGTTTTCTATTTTTTCAAGCAAAACCGGAAATTTAATCGTGCTCTTTTCCGGGGCTTTTTTCAGCATTTCAATGGTAAGGGTTAAACTGGTTAATGGTGTTTTAATATCATGCGATATGGTATCCAGTAAAAGTTCGTGCTCCATGATCAGTTTTTCCTGTTCCTTAAGGTCACGGATCCTCAAAGTGATATCTACAAATGTGATGATTACACCATTATTTTTATTTTCTTTCTGAACCAGATAAGGCAATATATTCATCTGGTACCAGCGCATATCAGTAGTTTGAATCTCCTTTTCCAAGAGTGATCCTGTACTGATGACATGTTCGATGTTTTCGATGATGGTTGGAAAACGGAAATTATCCTTCACGTTATGAATAGATGCTCCGATATCCTCCTGATGAAGCTTAAATTGTTTCATGGCAGGAGGTGTAAATTTTCGTAAAATCAGATTGGCATCTACAAACAGCTGTGGAATAATCGTATTGCGAAAGTAATTTTCCAATTCATCATTCAGTTCAATGAGTGTATTAATTTGCTGGGTTTTACTGGGCATGGAGCGAGAATTAAAGTAAATATGGTAGCTACAAGATAATAAAAAATGTATTTTATATCCATTTGGCTATACTATTCTATCTGATTTATTACATAAGATAAAATGTTCAGCAGATTTAAAACTGACGGTTTATGGCAGGACGGTTAGTAAAATATACAGCTGGAATAGGTCCGTTAATGAATATATGAGCGGATTTTATTCAGGAAAAAATCAAGTTCAAAAGGCTTTTGTATAAATGCATCTGCCTTACAGCCACTACTTACCTGCTCCAGGCTGGCATGCGCACTCATGATGATGATAGGGACATTGCCCTGTAAACTTTCTGATCGCAGGTGGTTACATACTTCCAGTCCTGATCCGTCAGGCAACATTACATCAAGGAGAAAAAGATCAGGTGATTCTTCCAGATCTCTCCCCATAAAATCATTCACATTTTCAAATAAAACGACTTCATAGTCCTCTGACATTAAAATCCACTCCACTACTTCCCTTATATCCCTGTCATCTTCCAGGACAAATATTTTAGCCATATGTATATTAAAGTATTATAACAGCTATAATAAGGATTAGTTTAGAAATATGATAAATTATTCCAAGTATTATTTTATTACGCTTCTGCATAGGTGCGCCGCTGTAAACCAATTGAACTGCCGTGGCTTTCCAAAACCTCAATTTTCTTTTCATGTGTCTGGTTACTTTCTTAACGACTACGCATTTAAGTAAAACCTCCGGCAAATTAATATGTTGTAAGGTTATATACTTATGAATATGGAAAACCAGGAAAGAAATAATGAAAACTTAAAAGACCCGAAGTCAGATCAATCAGCAGATCGTTCCAATATGCCTGATAACCAGGTGCCGCGTCACCGCAGTAATGAGCATAGTAAAGTAAATGAAGTACAAAGTGATGCGGAGTTTTTAAGTCGTGAGGTAGGTGAGGGTGATTTTGGATCAGAAGAAGCCCGTGCAGATCCTGAAAAAGGTAATCCGGGACATGCAGGTAATATGCCCAACACGGCTAATGATGATGCTCCATCCGATTAACTGCTTGTAAACCGCAGATGAATTGTCTAATATTTTAGCTCATCATCTTATTAAATCTACCAGTAAAATATAGATCTAGTTGCTATTAAAATCGACCAAACCCACAAGGTTTGGTTTTTTTATTTCTATAGGAAATGACGTATTGATTGTATAGTTTTCATGGCCTGTAATGTAAATTAAACATTGCAGTTGCTTTACGGTTTCCCGTAAGAAAAGGCTGAGTTAGCTGTTTACTTTTGGATAATCACCATTAGTTAAAACAAACTTATCCTATAGAATGGAACTGAAATTAAAGCTCGAACAATTACACCAGCGTGTGAATGGATTAAAAGACCAGATCAACACTGAAGAAGCGACCAAGAATGCGTTTGTCATGCCTTTTATTCAGATTTTGGGTTACGATATTTTCAATCCAACTGAAGTGATCCCAGAGCACATCTGTGATATCGGGACCAAGAAAGGTGAGAAAATTGATTACGTCATTAAGAAAAACGGAGAGCCTATCCTCATTTTTGAATGCAAGCATTGGAAAGAAAAGGCCGATGCCCATAATTCACAACTCCACCGTTACTACCATGTTTCTAAAGCCAGGTTTGGCGTGTTAACCAATGGTACCATCTATAATTTTTATATGGATCTGGAGAAACCCAATATTATGGATGAGAAACCTTTTTTTACCATTGATATTGAAGACCTGAAAGACAGTTCCATTAAAATTTTAGAAGGTTTTACCAAAACGGAATACAGCCTGGAAAGTATTTTGGATTCAGCAGAAAGTCTTAAATATATTAAATCCATTCGTAAAGAATTTGAAAACGAGATTGAACATCCCTCTGATGAATTTGTAAAATTATTGGTCAACAGATTCTTTGATAAGCCCCTCACAGCCAACAGAATGGTCACTTTTAAGGAGTATGCCAAAAAAGCACTTGTACTTTCCATCAATGAGTCAATCAGTTCCAGGTTAAAATCTGCGTTGAGCATTAATGAGACAATAGAAAAAACCGAAGAAAACAAGGTAGTGCCAATTAATGAACCATCTGAAAACAAAATTATAACCACAGAAGAAGAGATAGAAGCATTTCAAATTGTAAAAGCCATTCTTCGTGAGCGCATTCCATCTTCAAGAATTGCCGCCCGTGATACCCAATCTTACTTTGGCGTATTGCTGGATGATAATAACAGGAAGCCCATATGCAGGTTTCACTTTAACACAGCTAACAAATACCTGGAAACCTTTGCCAAAGGTAAAGATGCCGGAGAAAAAGTTCTGATTGATTCTCCTGATGAAATTTACCAGTACAGGGGGCAACTGCACCAAACGCTGGATCAGTATCAATAATGATTTAAAACCGGTAAAATGAATCCAGGGGATAAAGGTGAATCTGTTCGCTTTGCGTATGGTTTTCAACTTCCAAACCGCTAATGGCGTATAGCATCCGATAAAATTTATTTCAATAAGATGATCAAATCACCTGTGAAAGGCATCATCAATTAACAACGACATATTCTTTAAACTATGGAACACATTTATTAAGAAAATGAAAACAAAAGGTTCTCAATTTTGGGCTATTGGAGCATTGCTCATAGCCTTGTTATCCCTTACTTTCTTTACCGGCTGCAATAGCAATAAGGATTCGGATGGAGATGGCGTGCCCGATCAAAAAGACAAATGTAAAGAGGTAAAAGGCCCTAAGCCCGGAGGTTGCCCGTTGCCGGCTAAAATTGGCCAGGTTAACCTCTATCTCGAAACCTCTGCCAGTATGGGTGGATATTTTGCCGGATCTGCAGAATTTAAGCAAATTGTTTCTGATCTCGCAGTAAAAATTGATAAGGAAATCTCTCCGGTAAAGATCCACTTCATCACCGATAGTATCAGGGATTATCCATATGAAGCCACCAGATTTAGCAGCGACATTGCAACCACTAAAATTGCACTCAGTAATAGTTCAGAGTTGCACCATATTTTTAATGATGTTGCAAAAGCGACAAAAGATGGCGATATCTCCATCTTCGTTTCTGACTGTATTTTGTCCTTTCCAAATGCAGCGGTAAAGGCGAATGCTGAAATCAATAGACAAGCGGCGTCTGGCACACTAAAAAATAATATTTATGCTACATTCATTGATTTAAAAGGCAGAAAACAAGCAGCTAGTTTATATGCCTTTAGCTCCGCATTTTTTGGAAAATATTATGACTATCAGAATGTTAAAGTTCCACTCAAAGGTACAGTAAGGCCTTTCTATGTATGGGTAATAGCTAAAAATAACATTCTGCCAGTGTTTGATGCAAAACTAGCCAAAATTCCAAATTTTAAACCTGAGCAGGAAATTCATTTTGGATTGCTGGATCAAAAAATCTATAACTATCATATCCTAACGCAGCTGGGCATGAAGGGTGATTATAAATTAATCAAGGCCGGAAAAGTAAGTGACGCGGGAATAGAAAACGTAGAAGTGGAAAAAAATCAATCCATCGAATTTTCTGCCGTGGTAGATCTAAGTTCCCTGCCACCATATGCTAAAAAGTTAAGTTACCTCCGTGAGCATTTAATTGTTGAAGCCAGTGGCTGTAGTACCAATGTTGATCTTTCAGAGCGTTTGCCTTCTGTTACCTTAAAAAGCAAAAATCAAATTGCTTACTATGAAAGGGCAACTCATGTGATAAAAGTGAATATCACACAGCTTCGCCTGGATCAGGCAATGCTTAATCTCCGTGTACCCTTAACATATGATTCCTGGTACCAGGCCTGGTCAACCATGAACGATAAGGGCGTTAAAAAATTAGGTAAAAAAACATTTGCCTTCGAACACCTGGTTAATGGTGTAATGGAGGCATATCATAACGAAGGTAAAAACCTTGTTGATCTAAAATTTCAAATTAACCAATAATAGCGATGATTTTAACTATTTTCTCAGGGCTTTATGAGCTCATTGCAGGTGCCAATCCTGCAGTTCCAGAATATGATGATGAGGTGTACCAAACCGTTGGGCAGATTACCTTGATAGTCGTTTCAGCCGTGGTGCTCATCTTTTATTTATGCTTAGGCAGATGGAAACCTATTTTTCACAAACTCGGGCACTGGATATTTACCTTAATCCTAACCATGTGTGCAGCATTTACCATTGCCTTTATTTCTGCTAAAGATATTATAGGCGAAATAGACAGTTACATGTATCGCTTCTGCCTAATGAACGCCGTACTTGCTGCAATTGTATTCATCATGCTATCTATAGTCATTAAGCCAATGTCTGTTTTTTCCAAAAGAACACCCTTTTAATTTTTAGATATGATAAGAAACACATTTATATTCGGAATAGGTGGTACTGGTGCAAGGGTAGTACGGGCACTCACCATGCTTTTGGCAGCAGGTTCCAAGCTCAACAATACGAACAAGGTCATCCCGGTGATTATTGATGTAGATGCTAAAAATGCAGATACCACCAGAACGCTGAAAGCACTGGAAGCTTATAAGTTGATCCGTAAAACAGCTTATTCACCACAACGCAGTGCAGATGGATCAGACCTTTCTAATGGTTTTTTC
This sequence comes from Pedobacter sp. GR22-10, assembly GCF_026239715.1. Lineage (NCBI taxonomy): Bacteria > Pseudomonadati > Bacteroidota > Sphingobacteriia > Sphingobacteriales > Sphingobacteriaceae > Pedobacter > Pedobacter sp. GR22-10. The sequence continues at coordinate 521,941 of NZ_JAPIVR010000002.1, read as the reverse complement.
AATACCAATTTAAACACGTTAAGTTCATTACAAACCGAAGGGGCAGAAAAAATTGATGATTCCTTTCAGCTGAAATTTGATAACCTGGAAACTTCGTTCATTAAATACATTGATCCTCATGAAGAACTGGTGAGTGATGTGACCATGGATATGCTGCGGGCACTTTATGATGATACCCCATCCGATCATCCACGTTACGAAAATACAGAACTAAACCTTCGCCTTGATGAAGGCTTTAAAGGAAATCCAAATATTGGATGTGTGGTTTTCAATGGTTTATCTTCACTTAAAGAATATCAGTTTGTGGCGAAAAGCATCAATCCTCAGGATCGTATTTTTATCGTCAGCTCTATCTTTGGAGGTACTGGATCTTCTGGTTTTCCTCAACTGATCAAGCTCATTAAAGGTGATGACCGGCTTCGGAATATTAAACTGGGTGCCTTAACCGTAATGCCTTATTATAAAATAGAAGCGAAGAAAAAGGCAGGCGGTGATGGAAAAATCAGTTCAGAAAGCTTTGATGCCAAAACAGAAGCTGCCTTAAGTTACTATGCCAAGCATATGGCCGGGCAACTTAATGCACTATACCATGTATGGGATAAGCCAACCAAGCAATATGAATATCACGCAGGTGGAGATCAACAGCTAGATCCGGCACATTTGGTAGAGATGATCGGGGCAACGGCTATTATCGATTTTATTAACAAACCAGATGAAACACTTGCCCTGAACGGTGTAACCAAATATTTCGATTATGGTATTATTCAGGATAGTGCCACTGTTGATTTCAGGCATTTCTACAATTGGTCTGGCCAACAGGTCATGAAGCCTTTGGCGCATTTTGCTTTTGCCATGAAAATTTATCTGGATAGTATTCCTCAACTGCAAGGTGAAGTATTTTATAAAGATTTGTTGAAAGATCATATTCATACCAACCTGTTTTATCAAACCCTTTCTTCCTTTTTTGGTACGCATTTTAAAGGATGGCTGAAAGAAATGGCCTTAAACGAACGCAGTTTTCAACCTGTTCAACTTGATGAAACATTGAATGGATTTATAACCGGGAAGCCCATTCCAATTAAAAAGATTTTGGGTATTGTGCGTGATGCAGGCTTAAGTCAGGCATTCATTAACGAAAAAATGGGCAAAATGGAGGATGAGCTTAGAAAAACCATCCCTGACCCTGAAAAAGAACGAAGATTTTTACAATTACTAAACCAGATTGCAGCAGAATGCTTTAGCGTTTTAGGTGCCTTACCAACCATGACTGAATAAAAGGATATGCCATATACATTTAGAAAATACAGTGGCTATAATGCCAACGAAATTAAATGCTGGTCGCCAACAGGATTGATCAGAGTAGATAATTTCGAAATAAGTGATACACAGTCTAAACGCTGTGCATCCAAAATTGGAACCTCAATTCCATCGCCCATGGCCAGGATGGAACTTTTTGATACGGCCTTTCAAATGGTTTCATCAGATAGCCAAAGGAATGGGCTGGATGGCTCTTCTGTGTATCATCAATTGGTTTCCGATTGTTTGGACATGATTCAATTGCTATTCAATACCAATTCATCTGATATTGGCACAGGCAAAAAAATATGGTTTAAAGAATGGCGGGTGCAGGAAAGCCTGAACCGCCTAAAAAGTAAACCTGCAGATCATCCTCACCAGCTATTGGGTAAAGCCTTTTCACTGATATTTGATGCGCAAGCTACTTCTTCGGGCTTTTCAGGAATGGAAAGCATTTACCTCATTTATTACGAAAACAGGCTAATGGGTGGAACTTCTCCGCTAACCTTGTTTTTTACTTCACCCAACTGGGATCGTTACATCGCCGATAAACAAATTGCCAATGTTCCTAAGGGGAGTGATGGCGTTCCATTTTTTGGAGATAAACACCGTGCACTTTTTGAACGCGACCGTTCTTTCGTAGAATACCTTTATCAATTACTATTGAGCAATCCGGCAGGATTTGCTCATTGTGCAGGTCTCAGACAATACATTAACAAAACAGTTGAACGTTATTTTCCTGATTTTACACATCAATTTGCAGATTGGGGACCAAATGGAACAAAAAAGCTGGGAGATGAATATTCTCCATTTAAAACCGAAATCGGGTCCAAACTGCTCAAAGTAAATGAGATTTTTTTCTACCACCAGAGTGAGGAAGTAAAACGCAGAAAAATTAAAAATGTAAGCGATTTCGTGATCCAGGCTTCTAATCAGAAATATGCCCTGCAACATGATAAAGATGGAAATCAGATCCGCGTAGAAGCACCACTGGTATTGGTAGAAGGCATGAACTTTCCTGGCGATTACATGGAAGAGCGTGCCGCCTGGGATGCAACCACCAGAATCAATTATTTCCTGCAGCAACATACCCCACTATTTGAACGCAGATTGCCACAAGGTGATTCACTTACGGTGACTTATCCATTCTTAACCACTGGTGATTTTCTGGAGGATTATTTAATGGAAATGCCTTTTAAGATTAACCGGAATAAGTTTTTTACTGGCGTTGGGGGCGATTTTAAATTCCTGCTGCCGGTTAAAAAGGAATATTTTAATTTCTTCGATTTTGAAGATTTGAAACGTAACCTGGAGATCAATGCCAGCCCGGGCCAGGTAGTGGTTACCTTAAAAGTGCCGATAAAAAATAAAAAAGGTGTACGGGAAATTACGTTTACCAAAACCTATTCAGGAAATCAGATCAAAATGTGCAAGGCTGATATCGGGATTTTTCCTTTTTACAAGATCAGCGAAAAAGATCCGGCCTATCACTACCTGAACGACTTTACCATACTGCTGGCAGAAAAAAATGATGAACTTCAACTCGAATCCTTAAATTTCTACAACTATGATCATCTGGTATATGCCGATAATAGTCAGCCAGAGCACCTAAGAGCCACTGTAGTTGAACGCACAACCGCTGCGGATATAGATGGAGCGGCATTAACAGAATCGAGATTTTATAAGTTAAAAGAATCTTTTGATTATATGGAACTTCGCTACCAGGATAATGGACTTGAAGTCTCGGGGATCGTCATTCCAAACTTTGAAGGAAGAGCATTTAATAAGCTTAACCTAAATAAAGCCATCACTTTCGCCATTGATTTTGGTACCTCCAATACCCACATCGCTTTCAAGGAAAAGAGTTCACCACTCCCATTACCTTTTGAAATTGATGAGGCCGATCAACAAATGGTCATGCTTAATGAGCCTTTGGCATCGGCAGATTTAGGGACCAGGTACGATCACTTTGGGCAACTTGCTGCACTCCAACTAACCGTGAATAGAGAGTTCATGCCAAGGGTGATCAAATCAAAAGGACATTCAACCGTTTCTTTCCCTTTTAAAACAGCCACTTGTGAAGTTTCTACATTCAATAATATGGATAAACAAGCTGCTGCGCTTTTTGGCCACATCAATATCGGATTTAATATTGAAAGGGAAGAGAATACAAACAATAGTGCCGTATATACCACCAATTTAAAGTGGCTTCTGGAAAACAACCTTGAGGTAAGTAAAATTATAGCTAATAAAGCCAGGGTAAGTCTGTTTTTGAAGCAGCTTATGCTACATATCCGAACAAAAGCCATTCTGAATTTCTGCAAACCCGAACAGCTTGATGTGCTTTGGTCTATTCCATCTTCAATGGACAGGAAAACCCGTACCGAACTCACCAAAATTATAAAAGAAGCATACCTATCTGTATTTCCGAATGCTGACCAGAAAAAGATTAATACGATAGATGAGCCCATAAAGGAATCGGTAGCACCATACTTCTTCCTGACTAAAAATGGGAGTGGCATTCAGGATGGGGCAAATGTAGTGAACGTAGATATTGGTGGGGGCACAACAGATATCATGATGTTTATGGAATCTACCGCTAAACGATACGATAAGTATTTAGCCAGCTCTTTTCGCTTTGCAGGAAACGACATTTGGGGTAGTGGCTACAAAGGAAACCTTAAGGACAATGGGTTTATCCGCAATTATCAAACCTTCCAGAAAGAAAACAATATTGAAACCAAGGATAATAAATATCTGCTGAATGCGCAGAGAGATAACAATTTAAGTTCTGATGATCTGATTAGCCTACTTTTCAGGTACGATAAAAGCTTTGGTTTTAGCGAATCCATCACCAATGGCAATCCGAATTTATCTATTGTGTTGTATTTACATTATAGTGCCATTATCTACCACATTTGCCAGATCATTGAAACTAAAAAATATCCTTTACCTCAGTATTTATCGTTCACGGGTAAAGGTAGTCAATACCTTAAATTACTCTGTAATGGAAGTGAGAAAGAACTTAACAATTTCACCAAATTGCTATTTGAAGCTTACAGCAGCCAGAGCATACCGTCTTTATTTCAGGTTCATGTAAACGAAGACCCTAAGGTAATTACAGCTAATGGTACGATCGAATACTTTGGTGCTGATCTTCAGGATCAGTTTGTAGAAATTCCCAGAGATGCAGATTTTTCTGCAGCAGAAGCTGATCCGCGTAAAAAATACCAGGAATTTGTACTGACCGGAGATTTGCAAACGGGCCATGCAGATACCACAACTACAACCATCAGTGATACCCTTGAATTGGATAATATGGTCAACATTGGTGTGTTGAAAAATGTAAATGAATTTGTAGAACGTACGCTTGCCAATAAAAAGATTGTAGACTTTCTAAGCGATTTCAAGATTACAAATGCCAAAACAGTTTATAATGAACTGAAATGGAATGGCGGTGTATTTGATGGGGAAGGATTAGTGTATGACAGCTATAGAAAAGTGCTGAAAGACCTGCACAAGCTGGATCATGAGCAGCCACTTCCTGAATCGCTGTTCTTCTATGCATTTAAAGATACCCTTTACCGTTTGTCTAAATCGATCACGCAATCCAATCCATCTTAACTTATGTGTAAAAAAATAGTACTACTTGCAGGCTTTTTGTTGATGTTAGTATCTCAATTACAGGCACTCACACTTGCTGAGCGTGCAACTGATGCAGAAACCCTCTCTACCAATAGCTCATGGTTTTATAGCGCAAATATGCGCTATGGAGCGTTGGCTGTAATCGTTCTTCTACTCATCATTATGCTATTCAAAAACAATAATGATCAAAAAAAAAGCGGCAAACTTTCAAAAGATTTGAAGCGCATCAGGGAAGAAAGAAATCAGCTTAGACATGAAATTGAAAATCTTAGAAATGAGCTAAAAGAAAGCAATTCTTTGAGAGCGGAAGACAAATTTGAAATTAATAAGTTAAAAGAAGAAATGAGCTTAGCCTTATCAAAACAAACTGAGGAAGAAGTTGCCGGCAACACCGTTATTTGGGATAAGCCAGAAGCACCTCAAAAAATCCAGGAAACCTTTTACAGCCGTTATGCAGATTTGGCAGATGGTTTTTCTGCTTCAGAATTATTAACCAGGGAAGGTAATGATACCATTTTCGAGATTACCATCCTTTCACCCAATAAGGCCACTTTTAAAGTAAGTGCCAATCCGGCAGCACAAAAATATGCATTAAGCAATGCTGATTATTTTCTCGAACCAACCTGCCATTATGATACACTGCCCTCTGGCAACATCATTAATGAATCACCTGGTTTATTAACCTTATCTGGCGGAAAGTGGGAAATTAAGGAACAGGCAAGAATTTCATTCAGATAAGTTAAAATGGAAGAACTTAGCGCATTTAAAAAGACCATCAGAAACCTGTTGGTTGAAAAAATCGGCTTCCTGACTGATTCCGATCAAACCCATTTAAAAAAACAGGCACAAACACTTGGTTTAGATAACCGTCAGTTTGGTGCGTTGTTACAGGAAATTCATTTGAGCATCAACTGGGATGCTTTAAGGGATGAACGGCAGGGAAGGGACCGGGTGGTAAGACCTATCCATATTTTTGGAATAGAAGTAAGGAGCCTGGAAAAGCTTGGTGAAGTACTCTATAAAAACCGGGTTAAAGCCCTGAAATACCTGGAAGATGCCGTGTTTTTGAAAGAAAATGTAACCTACCTCAGTCATCAGAACGTTGATTTGGCCATGGAAATGATGGAACTCCATGACAGCGAGCGGAATAGCGAAAAACGTTTTCTTAAAATATGTTACCAGTTAAATGCAAACCTTCCATTTAAAATAGGAGAGGAGTCTTTCTCTACCGTGAAAGAACTTCTGGATCGTGGTTGGGTAGGTCAAGACTTTTTTAGTGAGATTTACAATACATTTGCTGCCGGGCACCTGCAAATCTGGATCCATCGTTGTTTTATTGATCTCATTAATATATTACCTGCAGGCGAATCATTTTGTGATTTTCTTTATTTTGTATATACAATTGATCCGGATTATCCTTTCTATGTAGAAAACGAGCTCTTCTTACAGCCAGGAGATTTAGTAACAAGAGCAAGAAGAGATGCTAGCTTTTGGTTACCACTATTGGCTACTTTTGATCATGGGTTATTGTCCATCTGGCTCGAAAGAAGAGGGATGGGTGAAATCATTTCAAAGTTTAAAAATTACGCTACAGAACTTCGGGCAGCAGAAAAAAAGAGTGAAGAGCTTTCCCGGAATCTGGTGCAAAAACTATTGGAAGCATTGGCACCAGACATGGAAATTCCGGATTTATCAGTTGCTGCAGAAGAACTCTCATTTCTTAATATTCAGAACAAAGCACTTTTTCACCCAATTGTCGTTCGCCTGAACAATAAAGGATTTGTACGTGCAACAGTGGGCTTTGATCGGGATGTTCCCGGAGTCTGGATTTCTCCTAAAAATTTAACTTTATCTGATCTGGGAGGAAAGGAGTCTGTTACCTTCCATTTAAATGTAGATCCTTCTAAGCTAATCAAAGATCACTTATATACAATTTCGCTTCAAATTCAAACCGATTACCAATCCATCCATATTCCGCTTGCTATTAAAACCGTATTCCCGATGCGGGCATTTATGCTTTGCCTGTTAAGATATGGTGGCTTAGGAACAATTTTTTTATGCATCATCAGGTTACTAATTTCCTGGGCTTATAACGGAAATGGCTGGCTTAAACCACAGCTGGTTTGGAATAACATCAGTGCGCAGGTTCCCTCCAATCACCTGGTTTATATCCTGATATTTATCATCGCCATTTTAGTTCCATTACTGGCCTGGCCAAGAATTAAAAAAATAGAACAAATATGAAACCTCCGGTAAGACCATTTATTATACCCGAAAGTAAAAAAGACAAACATGCATGGAAATATATAATTGCAGGTATGCTTTTACTTATTTTCCATCATTTCTTCGCTGCGGTAGCTTATAATGCCTTTGTATTGATCGATAATGCTTTTAGTCTATCTGGCGCAAATGCTCCGGTATTTATTTGGAGCTTTTTCGGATTACTGATGGGCGCTGCGATTGGAACGGTAGTGGCTACAAAAAAATTCAAGCTTGATAAAAAGATTAGTCTTTTTGCAGGCATTCCTTTAACCCTTTTAATTCTTGGACTTTTACTTGCATCCGGACCCTATGGACAGGTGAGCCCCAGACCGGAGGAACTTGCGGCTAAAGATGAAAATAAAGATCAGCCGATAGATTCAAGTCAGTTGAGTATTAATGTGAAAACTCAGATTCAAACCAAAAAAAGATCACAACTGCTTAACAAGAAAGTTCTGCCGAAAGCGCAACAAAATCTCCCAAAACGCGAAAGCTGTGAAGAAAAACTAACAGGGGTTAGTGTTACGGTAAGATCAGATAGTGTGAGGCTTTTCTTCCGTACCACCAGGAAAACGGTGGTGAATGGAGCCGTTGGGAATCTATATTTATTCCACAACCCGGTCAATATGCCCTCTCCGGATCAGGCGGCAAGGTCATGGCTAATGGAATCCAATATTATTATGAGGCTAAGTCCGTAGCCACAAGATCTTCCAGCGATCCTTTTAGCAGATCGCTTTGCAATGGGCCACTTACCATTGATACTTACTAAGTGGCTTTAAATAAAAATGAAAAAATAATAAACAATAATACATGTCTAAATACATTCCGCACCTTTTTTTTAGTTTTATTTGCCGGTACACTACTCGCGCAAAACAAATGGAAACCAAAGGGCACGCTCTATGCTGATAAAAATATCCATATTGAAATCGAATACCTGCTATCTCCTGATGGCTGTAAGGATGGCGGAGGTACAATTACATCAAAAGGTTTATGCTATTCGGCAAGTACATCTGTGCCTACAGTTTCAAATGCGAATTATACCAATAACGATTCCGGAATAAGTGCTGCGGGTAGTACGCTTACCGGATTAACTAGCAGCACAACTTACTACGTTCGCGCTTATGCTGTAAATTCAGCTGGAACATCCTATGGGGCAGTTACGTCATTCAGAACAACTTTGTAAAAGCCATTAGGTTCATGTATTTAGCTAAAGTTACCAACGCTATTGAGCCATCTGCCTATAGCGTTGGTAACGTTAAACATATTGAATTGGTAACTGATCATTAAGGAATTAACCTCGCTTCACGAAGTCTGTCAAAAAGTTCATAAAAAGTTTCTTCTGTATCCTGAAATACATTGAAACCTAATTTTCTGCTTTTCGACATATTGGTCATTACTTCAATTGGCCTGCCAAGGTCTAGATCGGTATGCCATGCACTTACCAATCTGTTTAATGAAGCTTCTTTAAGTCCGTATTTTTGAGCAATTTCCTGCCATTTTTCCGCATCATTGGCCATTTCTTTCTCTAACGGGTGGATCTCGCCATTAAATCCGATGGCTTCTACACCAAAATAATCGGCTATTTTGTTCCATAGTCTGCTCCATCGAAAAACATCTCCATTCACGATATTAAATGCTCCATTCTGAGCAGCCTCGGTAGTTGATGCCCAGATTAATTGCTCCGCCAATATGCGGGCATCCGTCACATCCGATAAGCCGTTCCATTGTGCCGCCGAACCTGGCCAGGTAAATTTACGTCCTGTTTCTTTGCAGATAGTGGCATAAACGGCCAGGGTTGTACCCATATTCATGGCATTTCCAACAGCTTGCCCAATGACAGTATGTGGCCTGTGTATACTCCAGGTAAAGCCATCTCTTTCCGCTGCCGCATAAACCTCATCTTCCTGGGCATAATAAAAATTCTCTATAGCTAACCTCGGATGCTCTTCACGCAAAGGCGTTTCAGGTAAAAAACCTTCCGCAGCATAGGCTTCAAACGGACCTAAATAATGTTTTAAACCGGTAACCAATGCTACATGCTTGACCGATTTTTTTTCAGTCAAAACATCCAGAATGTTGCGCACCATTAATCCATTCACCCGAATATTCTCGGCTTCTGTTTCATTTCGCATCCAGGTGGTGATGTAAACGTGAGTCGGGCTGATATCAGCTAATGCTAATCGCAGACTATCAATCTCCAGTAGGTTTGCTGCAACAGGTTTCAGGTTTTTAATTTCATTGTTCGGGTTACGGGCCAATCCATAAGTTTCCCAGCCTTTTGAAAGAAGTTTTTCGGCCAGGTTGCTTCCTGTTATGCCACTTGCACCTACTACCAAAGCTATATTTTCCATAATTTTTTGTTTAAATTTTATTGACCGATCTATTTTGCAAGGTCTTATTTTTTGTTCTACAAATTTAGATCAATGTGGCCAGAACGATGATGACCTGTATCAAAAAACACCCTTGATTTGGATCAAATCTATTTTCAGTATGATCTTAGCATATTGTTGAGCGTTTAAAATTATCTTTGTCATTCTTCAACATCATCCCCTATGTTCAATATACTCTTTAACCATATTCAGGAAAAAGTTTCGCTCACAGAAGCGGATAGATTGGCTATATCTCGTTTTTTTAGTCCTAAAAAACTAAGAAAACGCCAATATCATTTACAGGAAGGTGAAGTTTGTAAATACCTGGCGTTTGTGGTGAAAGGTTTGTTAAGAACCTATAATGTTGATGGGAAGGGAAACGAACATATGAATGTTTTTGGTTGGGAAGGCTGGTGGATCTCTGATTTTAACAGCTTTTTATCAGAAGAACCTGCCGTATTTAATATTGATGCCATTGAAGATTGCGAATTGCTTTTAATTTCTAAAGCAGATTATGAAGCACTGACATTGGCTGTACCTGTAATGGACAGGTATTTTAGAATTCTTTACCAAAACAGCATCGTTACGAAAGAGCGCCGTTTGATGAGTTCCGTAACGCACACGGCCGAAGAAAAATATCTGGAACTGATGGAATCAAATTCAAAAATTGCAGAACGCCTTTCTCAAAACCTGATTGCTTCTTACCTGGGGATTGCACCTGAAACACTCAGCCGGATTAAAAAGAACCTGGCTTTAAGAAAGTAATTTTCAAGCTGAATGACCGGCCAGGCAGATTGAGCGGCTTGATGGCCTTCCACATGTAAATTTTAATTAAATAAATCTTATTTATACCGTCAAAATTATATTACTTATAGGAACTATCATGAGCAGCTTTGCGCTGCTCAAAATCTATCATTTCTCCATCTTGCGGAAGTTCATTGGTATGAATCTGATCAGGTCGTTTTCCGGCTGAACTTAATTGATATCGGCTGATTAAATAGGGTATACCTTCTCCGACAAGAAGATGAGCAGAGGTGGTAACCTCAAAGTGCAGGTGCGGTTCACGGGCATCTCCTGAAGCACCGATGTTAGCCAACATTTGTCCCTTACGGACGTAATCACCTGTTTTGATGCGTAAACTTTTGGGCTGGAGATGCATGTAATGTGCATATTGCCCATTACCCAAATCAATTACAATGGTATTTCCTGCAAGCCCGTCAAAAGTTAAGGGAACAGCGGGATGAAACGCGGCACCGTGCCCCGGAATATTATCCGGAAGGCCATCTTTTGCATTTACAATACGACCATCCGCAACGGCAAATACGGGTTCACCATAGCAAAAATAGGCATGCACATCTCTTGAATCGCCTGCAAAAGAAACACCATTCCGGAATTTTTTCCAATCGATGGCATAACGGCGGGAATTGATTGCCAGCCCACCCAAAATAAGGTTTCCACGGCGGTGGTGATTGGATTCATGATTTCCGGGGCCATCTACTGCCGTCCAGCTACTGCCCTGCAAGGGAGGGCCTAAAACCTGTAAATGCGACTGGTGGGTTGAAATTATGGCACCCTCCAGCGAATCAGTCGTGGTTATTACTCGGTGTGCCAAACTTTCGGGAAAGGGGTGCCTTAAATCTGTAATGGCTTCTATGTATATAACTGCGGTCTGACCACCTGCAAGCATAAGTTTATCAGAAACCGTAGCGCCTAATGGCTTAACCATTGGCTGCAATTGTGCCGTATCAAAGGTTATGATCGGCTTGGCTTTGCTGGCTTTGGGGTCAATGAGTGCTATCTGATGCAATTTTAAAGGGGTTGAACTGAAGTTTGTCAGGTATAGTTCGTAAATCGAATGGTTGTATGATCCGCTTCGAAAAGCAGTTGGGGCAAAAGGTACGCGCATCTCCAGCTGTATCGGAAAAGAAAATGGCCTGGCCGGAGGGCTTAGTTCTGTTGTAGCTAAGGTTTGAGCTTTAATTTTATCCCAATGCATCGTTGTTAAAAGCATTAATGCGAAGAAAAAAATTTTACGGTTTAGCATAATCATCATTTGAAATATTATACTATGACCTCATCTTTTGATGAGAGGTTACAACATCCGCTTTTTTTTATAATTCAGTCATAAGAGGTTTAGGGCAAGCGCTATTCATCCGGCAGAGATTGTGCTGGTTATCAATTGACAGCCATCTTTAAGGTTTCAAAAACAATCCCTTTCCCGGGCAGGTTATTGGTATATGGAGATAAATAAACGAACCGTTGTCATTACCGGTGCTTCAAGCGGAGCAGGCAGGGCAATAGCACTACAATTTGCCCGCAGGGCAGAACGTTTAATACTGGCTTCACGAAATATGAAGATGCTGGAAGAGGTGGCCGAAGAATGCAGAATTTTTGGTGCGGAGGTAAAATGCCTGGAAGTAGATGTAACCGATTACCATGCTGTCATCAATCTGGCCGCTGCAGCTGATGAATTTGGAAATGGAATTGATATCTGGGTAAACAATGCAGGTGTACTGGCTGTAGGTGCTTTTGATGAAATCCCGATGGAAGTTTCAGAGCAGGTATTAAAAACCAATTTATTAGGTTACATGCACGGCGCACATGCTGTTTTGCCTTACTTTAAAAAGCAGGGTAAAGGAATTTTAATCAATAACATTTCTATAGGTGGTTTTTTAGCGGTACCGATGGGTGCTGCCTACTCGGCCAGTAAGTTTGGCTTAAGGGGTTTTGGGCAGGCACTTAAGGCAGAACTGGCTGCTTATCCTGATATTCATGTCTGCGATGCTTTCCCCGCTTTTCTGGACAGTCCCGGCATACAGCACGCAGCCAATTATACCGGCAAATACCTGAAACCTTCCCCGCCGGTTTACGATCCGGAGCGCCTGGCGCAAGCCATTGCTAAACTGGCAGATCAGCCAAAAAAAGAGAAAATGGTGGGAAGTGTATCGGTTTTGCTGCGCCTTTCAGCAGGGCTTTTTCCTACACTCACACAATTTGTTGCAGGCGCAGTCATTAAGGGTTACCTGAAGAGGGCAGATCCAATACCAACCACCAATGGAAATATCTTCGCACCTGTTCCGTTTGGGAATGCGGTTAATGGCGGCTGGGGAATTCCAGGTAAACCCAGGGCACATCGAAAATATATTGCAGGTATGGCTGCTTCACTTGCTGTGCTCGCCTTGATTAAGATATTGGGTAGATAACCCCAGATAATTAAAAATCTGGTATAATAAAAAAACGGCATTCGATAAAGAAATGCCGTTTTTTATAATTTATAAAGCTTTCATTATTCTGCTGCTGCTTCAGCATTGATAGAATTTACAGCAATTTCAGTCAGAGCCACATCGGTAGCTTTTTCATTTTCCAATGTCTGATCAAGTAAATCTGCCACATCCTGATGACCCATGTTTTCAGCAAATACTTTAAGGGTACCGTATGTAGCGATTTCATAATGCTCTACTTTCTGTGCTGCCAGAATTAAACCTGCATCACGAACCATTGTGCCTTGATCTGTATCTGAAATGATGCCCTCAGCTTCTTCTAATAATCCAGCCATGGCATCGCATTTTTTTGCCACTGCTTTCTCACCCAATAGTTCGAAAACCTGTTCAAGCGTTTGGATGTGTTGTTGTGTTTCTTCAGTATGTTTTTCAAATGCGGCAATAAGTTCTTCGCTGGTTGCAGCCTTTTTCATCTTTGGAAGTGCCTTTACTAAATGTTTTTCTGCCCAATAGATATCTTTTAATTCATCAACAAAAAATTCATGAAATTCTGAATCTTCCATTTTACCAGTTTTAGAAGCTGACTTTTTATTGGTTGAAGCTTTGGTGGCCGGTGCTTTAGCAGCTGTTGCTGTTTTACCTGTACTTGCTTTTTTAGCAGTTGTTTTTGTAGTTGCCATAGTTTTTTATATAGTATGATGTACAAATAGAACTGCCTAAATTGGAATAAGGTTTTGGCTATTTTAATCTTATTTTAATCTGATTGCTTAAGAAAGGCATTGGTATACACCAATAATTATTCACTATTTATTGAAGCGGGATGTTGAACTGGCACGCCATCCTGAAAATATTAAACCTTTCATTCCTGAAGGTTGTTTTATCTATGGTATCACGTAAAAGAATTTAATATGAAAGTAAATGAGCACGATGATCTTATCCCGGATCAGCAGGAGGGAAGTGAAATTGATGTAACAGAGCGCCGTACTTTTGAAACAATGGATGAAGCCTCTGCTTTTTTCGCTACAGCCTGTAACCGGTTATTGAATGTGAATGATTGGGGCAATAGATCTGGTATGTCAGGGTTCCAGCTTTTTGACGGATATGGAAAAGAAGTTCACCGTAAAGCGCAGGAGGGAGATTACATCCGGATTGATATTCCTGGTCCGGGAGCGCCATCCGGTGGTGGTTACGATTGGGTAAAAATCGAAGAAATTGCAAGTCGACAACAGATAGAAGATGATTTTCTTGCCATTAAGGTGCGTCCGAGTGTAAAGCCCCTTTCAAAAGAAGCTTCACCCGCACACTTTTTACAGGATGCGGCCACTTCAACTTTTATTGTACGCAGGTTGCAGCTAAAAGTTCAGGCAGAAGAACATGGCCGGAATGAAATGGCGAATACAAATACAGAAAATACACTTGATAATGTTCGAAATTTTTTAGTGGGTGGCGCAGCCAGATTGGGTTTCTCTTATCCGCAATGGAAATTGCTGGTGAAGGGCATAATGGCTTAAAGATAAATTGATATCGGCCGGTAAACCCATTAACCGGCCGGTAGTTAATTATTTCTTAATCACTTTGATCACACTGGCGGTAACCAAAGCCCCAACCAGGTAATAGGCTACAGTAAGTATTTTTACCTGATTATTTTTAGCGACAGGTTTAGGGTTTAGTCCCATAGGTTTTGGAAGCGTTACCGCTCCAAGTCCGGCGGCTAAGCCAGATGCAATACTTCTGCAGAATACATTTTTAGTATTGCCGCTGCCTATTAAACTATAATAAATGGTATTGCTGATTAAGTCACCTGCAAGTGTAGCGCCATATAAGTTTTCGCCGCGTTTACCACCAATGCCCAGAAAGTCAAGTGTGTGCCCTAAAGCTTCTTCACCTAAACGGTCAATCCGGGGAACATCTGAACTTTTATCTTTTAAACTTTCGTGTAAAATGTTGAGGGCAAGAGCACCTGCGAATCCTGCTATTAAATTTTTTATTTTGTCCATATGAAATAGATGTGGCAATTATTACTCACTTATTTAAGCCCCTTTTATAGGATTCATCAATATAATGTTTCAGGAAATAAACAGCATTAAATGATTTTAACAGATAGGCATTTGTTTTTCGAATGAAACAGAATAAGATCCAGTTTCTCCGTTTTTATAAACTGAAAGACAGCAACTTATTTAGTTTTGCTTTTCTGATCATCTTCAGCCGCGTCTGTAGCGATCTGTTGTTTTGCCATTTCTTCGGGGCTTTCTTCATCGCCGGTATAGGCACCATCAGCATCGCTGCCTTTAATCTCATCAGCCGGGATTACGCCAACTTTTTTTTCTTTCGATTCTTCTGCTTTATTTTTTTCGTTTTCCATGATCATCTTTTATATATAAATACAACAGTATGCAACAAGCAAAGTTTAGTTTAAATCAGATTGTTCAGCTTTCATGGGGAAGTGAAACTAAAAAGGCTCAAAAATTATCGGATTTGCATGTTTCTTAAACAGGCTTTGCAATCTTCCTGATGTAATGGATATAACGTTAGAGCCAGCGCCAGAAACGAAATTTAAAACAATTTTTGCCAATTATCTCTTTATGCTTTCGAGGTATTGTAAAATTGAATGTATATTTTGCAGGCTTCAAAAAGATAAGATCAATATGGCTTCAGGATTTTTCGCAATTTTAGATGATATAGGTGCTTTAATGGATGACGTGGCAGTAACGGCCAAGATTGCCACCAGGAAAACCGCCGGCATTTTAGGGGATGACCTGGCTGTAAATGCTGAAAAAGCGACCGGCTTTCTCTCTTCTAGGGAGTTGCCAGTGCTTTGGGCCATCACCAAAGGATCTTTGATTAATAAAATTATTATTGTGCCCGTGGCACTGCTGCTGAATTTTTTCTTCCCGATAGCCATTAAGTTTATTTTAATTTTGGGTGGGTTTTACCTGGCCTATGAAGGGGTTGAAAAAATCATTGAGTTTCTTTTTCATCGCCATGAGCATGGCAGGGCAGCCAAAGATGTTGTTCAGGATGATCAGGCAGCAGAAAAGGCCAAAATAAAATCAGCAGTAACCACTGATTTTATTCTTTCTGTAGAAATTGTCATCATTGCCCTTGGTACTGTACTGGATAAAAGCATCACTATCCAGATCCTTACGGTTTCTGTTGTGGCTATTTTAGCGACCATAGGCGTTTACGGCATTGTAGCGCTAATTGTAAGAATGGATGATGCCGGATACAAGCTGGTGAAATATTCCAATGATAAAGGATTCCTTTCGGCATTGGGCAATGTACTGGTGAAATCTTTACCGGTAATTATAAAGGTGCTCAGCTTTGCGGGTACCATTGCCTTAATATTGGTTTCTGGTGGTATCTTCGTGCATAATATTGATTTCTTGCACCATTTCCTGCCTGATTTAATGTCAACGATTAAAGAATTTGCCATTGGGCTGATAGCAGGGTTAATAGCTGTTGGTATAGCGGAAGGAGTGAAAAAACTGATTCCCTTATTTAAAAATTAACCGGCTATTCTATTTACCTGAGGTAAGTTTTTAGAAATGCCTGCGGGTTATAGAATCTTTCATCAAGCTGTGATTTGTTCATGGTCAACCAGCTGGCACAGCCGTAATCATCAAATTTTTTTCTGATTTCGAGGTGCAGGTGGTGATAATCTCCACCATATTTTTTACTTTCCTCCTTTGTAAATAGACGGGCAAGTTTAGTATCCTGGTTTACAGGCTGACCATTTTTAACATAAACTTCGCGGAGGTGTTTGTAACTGGTAAACATCATGGTGCCATTCTTCAGCTGGTGTTTTACCACCACCGTTTTTTGATTTTCACCCAGGTGGATGGAACAAACCACTCCATTAGCCATGGCATACACTTCTATCAGCTTTGTTTTTGATGCAGATGGATTGATATCAATAGCCGTATGAATGTGGCCTTTATAATAGCTGTTGCGGTGATCGCCAAAAATACTGATGATCTTAATGTT
Source organism: Pedobacter sp. GR22-10 (assembly GCF_026239715.1). Taxonomy (NCBI): domain Bacteria; kingdom Pseudomonadati; phylum Bacteroidota; class Sphingobacteriia; order Sphingobacteriales; family Sphingobacteriaceae; genus Pedobacter; species Pedobacter sp. GR22-10. The sequence goes on along the minus strand of NZ_JAPIVR010000002.1, from coordinate 505,167 downwards.
TGCTATTTTCTTTCGGTCACTGCCTTTAAATGGTAAATACCAGCTATCTGCCATCTGACCTGGTGATGCAGCTGTATAGTAAGGTTTCCAACGATCTTTATCTTTTTCAATTGTTGGATTTTGTAAAAAGGAGAGGCATAAGAACAGGATCAGGCTAATTTTCATCATCAATGTATAAAAGATCAAAATAAGAAAAATTTCTCTAGAACTACTAATATAGTTATGCTAATATGCTAGGTTACTTTCTTTTTAACTCGATTACAGTAATTTCCGGCCAGATGCCGATTCTTCCAGAAAAACCTAGAAAACCAAATCCCCTGTTCACATTCAGGTGGCGATTATTTTCTGTCTTGATGCCTGCCCAATGTTTATAACGGTATTTTACAGGACTCCATTTTATCCCAAAAGCCTCAATGCCAAACTGCATCCCATGGGTATGACCGGCCAGTGAAAGCTGAATTTTTGATGGGTGGTTTTTAACCTGCGCATCCCAGTGTGAAGGATCATGCGAGAGCAAAATTTTAAAATCTTTAGCTTCAGTATGTTGAAGTGCCTTGTTTAAATCGCCCCGCTCGCCAAAACCGATACCCCAATTTTCAATGCCTGCGAGGATAATTTTTTCCCCGCCTTTCTCCAGTACCACATGTTCATCTAAAAGAAGTTTAAATCCTAATTCCTTGTGGTAAGCTTTTAACTGATTTAAATTTTTGATTTTATCTGTCTCAGAGGGCCATTTGACATAATCACCATAGTCATGGTTTCCTAAAACGGAAAACTGCCCAAATGGTGCTTTAATCTGTGAAAATAGAGGAATGTAAGGAACAATTTCAGATGCAGCATTATTAACCAGATCACCAGTAAATACAAATAAATCACTTTTTTGTGCATTGATCAGGTCAATGCCTTTTTGCACGGCTTTGGGTTTGGTAAAACTTCCGGCATGTATATCAGAAATTTGTGTGAGGGTGAATCCATCAAAATGCTGTGGTAAATCATCAAAATACAAGGTATGTTTAATCACCCGGTATGCATATTTTCCCCTGGTTATTCCAAATGCAAAAAGCAATACGGTCAGGCAAAACATGATAAAAGCAAAATCTACCCAGTAATCATTTCTACCGGTTATTTGATAACCCTGTGGCTGAAAATTTGTCGAAATCGAACTCACCACCCGATAAAGATCACCAATGAATAAAAAAATAGCGAACACCATTTCAGCAACAAGTACAATCAGAAAGATATGACCAACAACAGTGAAAAATATATTTCTGCCCTTCCGCATCTGAGAAATGGCAAAAATAATCGCCATACCCAGGCTGATGATTACAGTCCAGAATGCAGGTGCCAGGCCTTCCCAGTGATTGATGGTATTAAAGCCGGATAGTACATATGCACTCAGCGCAAAGAACAGGATAATCACGATTAAGATGGGGAGCAGGGGAGATCTTCTTTTCATTCTGAATGTACAAACGGTGGCAAAGTTAAATTTTAAATCCTCATCTGTTGATTTGTGTTTCAGGCAGTACTTAATTTTACCTCACATTGATTAAAGGCATCGGATTTTAAATGTAGCCACTCCGGAAGGATGATTTTGATTTATTGTTTGCAGCTTCAGCATAAATATGATGGCAACCGTGGGCATATTTTATAATTATACATTATTTAGTAGCTTTGTAAGATATATGCTATCCAAAAAAACCAAATACGCCATTAAAGCACTTGTTGCACTTGGTAAAAATGTAGAAAGACCACCGATGCAAATCTCTAAGATTGCGGAAGAGGAGCATATTCCTAAAAAATTCCTGGAACAAATTCTTTTGGATCTGCGTAATGCCGGTTTCCTGTACAGCAAGAAAGGAGCAGGGGGCGGCTATAGTCTGAATAAAAAACCTGAGGATATTCTGCTGGTACATGTAATGCGTGTTACCGATGGACCAATTGCAATGGTGCCTTGTGCCAGTTTAAATTTTTATCACAAATGTGATGAATGTGAAGATGAAAAAACCTGTGGCATTCGAAGTGCGTTTATTGATGTAAGAGATGCTACATTAAAAGTACTGAGTGAAACCAGCATCGCCGATGTGATTGACCGCGAAGATACTCTGAAATTGGGGATAGATAGTTTATAATTTCTGACTTCTATATTATTTATTCTATACAAATCAACATCTATTAAATAGAAGTATTCTCTTTTTGCTTATGCCATATCAAGAATGAGATTGTTTAAATTGATGAAAATACAATGGTAGTTTCTTAAAGAAAGACCACCTTTGTTTCTTTTAGCGCCAAAGAAAATAAGCCCGTCCGGCCAGGATAAGAATAACATCGAAATGTTGCAAGCTGGATGTGATGCCATTCGGTAAATGATGCTTGACCTTTTATATAATCCAGATGCTTTTTGCCTACCATTGACAGGATAAAAACAACGGCTACTCAATACATTAGATCTATTTTCCTAAAACCAACCACCAATACATAAATTTTTTCGAGAAAAATTACTACTATTCCTATATACTTTATATATTTGGAAGATGAACTTCAGGTCTACAGTTAAAAATACCCGTGCTCAAATGATGTGCTATTGTTGTAAAACAAGGTAGATGGGGTATTTTAAATTTATAGATATAAATATTGAATGCTTCTCATTAAAAAGGGAAGCATTTTTTGAATAAAGCTAACAACACATATGCAAAGTTTCAGAACAGAACTCGAAAACAATATTGTCGAGCAGGACATCATTGATTTAGAGAATAAGATTAAAGCTTTTCGCGATGGAACGATTCACGATGAAAAATTCAGAAGCCTGCGTTTAGCCCGTGGTGTTTACGGACAAAGGCAGCCTGGTGTGCAGATGATTCGCATTAAATTGCCTTTTGGGAAGGTGACTTTCAAACAATTGCTGCGCATTTCAGATATTGCAGATGAATACGGAAGCGGAAATTTACACCTGACCACTCGTCAGGATATTCAATTGCATTATGTGAGTTTAGACAAAACACCAGAACTTTGGGCAAAACTGGAACAAGACGACATTACCCTTCGTGAAGCTTGTGGCAATACCGTACGTAATGTTACGGCCTCACCAAATGCTGGTATCGACAAAGATGAGCCTTTTGATGTTTCTCCTTACGCACATGCGGTTTTCAAATACTTTTTACGCAATCCAATTTGCCAGGAAATGGGCAGGAAAATTAAAATTTCCTTTTCTTCCAGTGATCAGGATACCGCTTTCAGCTACATTCACGACCTGGGATTTATTCCAAAAGTAAATGAAAATGGGGAACGAGGATTTAAGGTTTTGTTTGCAGGAGGTTTGGGGGCTCAGCCATTTTTAGCCAGCCCGGTGCATGAATTTCTGCCGGAGGATCAGTTAATTCCTTTTACCGAATCAGTACTCCGGGTATTTGATCGCTATGGAGAGCGCAGTAACAGGAATAAAGCTCGCTTAAAATATTTAGTACAAAAATTAGGTTTAGAAGAAGTTTTACGTTTGGTTGCCGAAGAGCGTGTGGCCAATAAGGTAAAAACCTTTACCATCGATCGCGAAGCTGTTCCACAGCCCGTGGCACCGGCCCATCAAGATTATCAGCCTGTCGAAATACTGAATGAACAGCATTATAAGCACTGGCATGCTACGAATGTGGTACCACAAAAGCAAACCGGTTTCTATGCCGTTTATATTAAAGTACAGGTAGGCGATATTAAAACGGATAAGGCAAGGGCATTTGTGGAAGCCATTAAACCTTATGTTGCAGATGAAATCAGGATCACCCAGAATCAGGGGTTGTTATTGAAATTCGTTCGTGAGGAGGCTTTACCTTCATTATATACTACCTTGAATACCATTGGTTTTACCACCGCCGGATTTGATAGCCTGGCTGATATTACCACTTGCCCCGGAACAGATACCTGCAATTTAGGAATTTCCAATTCAATGACTTTAGCGGAAGTTTTGGAAGATGTGATTTATACCGATTTCCCTGAATTTATTTACGAGAAAAATATCAAAATTAAAATCAGTGGATGTATGAACTCTTGCGGTCAGCATGGTTTAGCAGAAATTGGTTTCCACGGCAGTTCTGTCAAAGCAGAAGGAAAAGTGGTTCCGGCAGTTCAGGTAATGCTTGGAGGTGGAACAGTGGGGAATGGCGTAGGTCGTGTGGCAGAACGCGTTATTAAAGTGCCTTCAAAGAGAGCAACGAGTGTCTTACATTTCATTTTAAATGATTTCAAAGCGAATAATGAAGCAGATGAAAACTTCCATCAATATTACGACCGGAAGGGTAAAGATCATTTTTATCAGCTGTTAAAACCATTGGCTGATTTAACAAATTTGCAGCAGGAAGAATTTGTAGACTGGGGTCACGTAGAGCAATTTGTTACAGCAATTGGCGTAGGTGAATGTGCTGGAGTGGTAATTGACTTAGTTGCAACTTTACTTTTGGAAGCCGATGAAAAATTTGAATGGGCAAAACAGAATGTAGAGAGAGGTGCTTATGCAGATGCCATTTATCACACTTACAGCACATTTGTCAGTGCAGCAAAATCATTGCTTTTAGATAAAGGCATAAACAGCAGCACTCAAGTTGGAGTGATCAGGGAATTTGATCATCATTATGTAGAAACCGGGGAGTTTAATTTGTCTACAAACTTTTCAGATCTGGTACTTCAAATTAATAAAAATGAGCCTACGGCTGAATTTGCTCAACAATATTTCAGCGAAGCAGATGCATTTCTCAATCAGATTAAAGAAAAAAGGGCAGCTTTAGTAAAATGACAGAATGAAAAAATGACAGAATGAAAGAATTATAGAATGAGAGAATTTCATAGTGCAGTCGCTGGTAAAACATTCACTCAATCTATCCTTGAAAATTCAATAATTAAAAAGCTCATTCAAATTCAAAATTATGTTAAATCAAAATAAAGCGTCAAGAATTACACTTTTAGGCGCAGGTCCAGGAGATCCGGATTTACTGACCTTAAAAGGGGTAAAGGCCTTGCAAGCTGCAGATGTGGTGCTATATGACGCCTTAACAAATGAGGCATTGTTAGCGCATGCACCAGCAGAAGCAATCAAAATATATGTGGGGAAACGCTCTGGAGAACATTCTTATCCGCAGGAAACCATCAACAAACTCATGATTGATTATGCGCTGAATTATGGCCATGTAGTGCGTTTAAAGGGTGGCGATCCCTTTGTGTTTGGCAGGGGATACGAGGAGCTGGATTATGCGGCATCCTATAGCATTCCGGTTGATGTAATTCCCGGCATTTCCAGTTCAATCGGTGTTCCAGGATTGCAACAAATACCGGTAACCCACCGTGGCCTGAGCGAAAGTTTCTGGGTAATTACAGGCACCACTACCTCTGGAGAGGTTTCTAAAGATATTTACCAGGCTGCAGAATCAAATGCAACCGTTTTAGTCTTGATGGGCTTGAAAAAATTAGCTAAAATTGTTGAGATCTTTAAGGCTGCAAGTCGAAATGCTTTACCGGCGGCGGTGATTCAAAACGGCTCATCAGCAGATGAAAAATTAATTGTAGGTGTGGTGGAAACGATTGAAAGTCTGGTTCAACAGGAAAATATCAAAGCACCGGCACTGTTGATTTTTGGTGAAGTGGTTTCCTTACATCCGTCATTTAAAAACTTAGTAAAACAATATGCAAGTATTGCCTAATCCGTCAGATCGTGAAGCGTCTTTTTCAGAAGAAAAAGGTAACCAGCTTTTTCCGGTTTTTATTAAACTGAACAAGCTGCGTACGTTATTGATTGGTGCCGGAAATATAGGCCTGGAGAAATTAACGGCAATTGTAAATAACAGCCAGCAGGCGAAAATTACAATAGTTGCAGAAACAGTTTCCGCTGAGGTTTATGCTTTGGTGGCTAACTATCCTCATATAAAAGTGAAGCAAAAAAGCTTTGATGTTTCCGATCTGGAAAATATTGATATTGTTTTTGCGGCCACTAATAATTATATCCTGAATGAGGAAATCAGGGTAGTAACGCATGAAAAAGGTTTACTGATCAATGTAGCCGATAAACCTGAACTATGTGATTTCTATCTGGGATCTATTGTTCAGAAAGGTGATTTAAAAATTGCCATTTCAACTAATGGTAAATCCCCAACCATTGCCAAGCGTTTGAAGCAGATCTTAAATGAAGGCATTCCGGCAGAACTGGATGAGACTTTACAGAATATGAGTGCCTTGCGCCAAACTTTAACGGGCGATTTTTCAGCAAAAGTCAAAAAGCTGAATAAGGTGACCAAAAGTTTGATTAACCCTAAAAAGAGTTTTGCTGAGCGCAATATCAAGTGGTTAATCTGGCTGGCTTCCATTTTACTGATTGGCGCTATTGGTATTTCTTTATGGAATACGGAACCCGAATTTCAGTCGTTTTTAATTCATATCGACCCCTTATTTTATTGGTTTCTAGGGGCTGGATTTTTATTTGCATTAATCGATGGCGCCATAGGTATGTCTTATGGCGTTACTACTGCATCATTTTCACTGGCCATGGGGTTGCCTCCTGCCTCAGCAAGTATGGCCATTCATATTTCAGAAGTCATGAGCAATGGTATTGCCGGCTGGATGCATTACAGAATGGGCAACGTAAACTGGAAACTGTTTAAAATTTTAATTATACCAGCGATTATAGGAGCGGTTTTGGGTGCTTATATCTTATCTTCTTTAGAACATTACGCTGCTTACGTAAAACCTGTTGTTGCGGTTTATACTTTATTTTTAGGTGGTGTAATCCTGATGAAGGCTTTCAATATCAAAAGAAAAAAGGCTGATGAAAAAATTAAAAAAATCGGTCTTTTGGGGTTTGTCGGTGGATTTATTGATGCTGCATTTGGCGGCGGATGGGGCTCTATCGTTTTATCCAGCTTAATAGCGGGTGGCCGCCATCCTTTGTTTTCACTGGGAACGGTCAAAATCAGCCGGTTTTTTATTGCGACTTTAAGTTCATTAACCTTTTTTACGATGCTGGGTGGAAAACACTGGGAAGCAGTTGTAGGCTTAATTATTGGTAGTGCCATCGCATCGCCGATTGCGGCAAAAGTGTCCAATAAAATTTCGGCCAAAACCATTATGGTGGCAGTTGGAATTATCGTTATGCTGGTTAGCCTGCGCAGTGTAATCGTATTTATTTTAAAATTAATTTAGTGATGGAGCATTTAGCGGAGATCAGACAGGAACTTACGGGCTTAACGGTGATCGATCAATTGAAACACCTGGCCAGCCGGTTTGAAGGCAGGATTATTTTTTCTACCAGTTTTGGTTGGGAGGATCAGGCCATTACGCATATCATTTTTTCAAATCAGATTCCAATTAAAGTCTTTACGCTGGAAACAGGGCGGCTTTTTCCGGAAACATATTATGTATGGAACCGCACACTGGAAATATATCAGAAACCCATTCATGCTTATTATCCTCAACACGAATTATTGCAGGAGATGGTAGGTTTGAAAGGACCTAATAGTTTTTACGATTCTGTAGACAATAGAAAAGAATGCTGCTATATCCGTAAAATTGAACCGCTGAAAAGGGCATTAAAAGGGAATGAGATCTGGATAACCGGAATCAGGGCTGAGCAGAGTCCAAATCGTGAAGATATGCATGATCTGGAATGGGATGAAGGAAATCAATTAATAAAATTTCACCCTATTTTTGACTGGACATTGGACGAGGTAAAAAGTTATATTAAAGCGCATAACATCGTTTACAATACCTTGCATGATAAAGATTTTCCCAGTATTGGTTGCGCCCCTTGTACCAGAGGGGTACAGCCAGGCGAAGATTTTAGAGCAGGCAGATGGTGGTGGGAAGACCAAAGCAAAAAGGAGTGTGGGTTGCATGCAACTGAAGCTAGCTTAAAGACTAAAGTGGAAAGCTTTACTAACAACAAATGAATATAACATTTGAATAATAACATGAGTACCTACAGAAATTACTGTCACTCATTTTATCATTCAAAATTCAAAACTTAATAAATGAGCACATATAATTTTGATTATTTAGATGAACTGGAGGCTGAAGCCATTCATATATTACGTGAAGTGGCCGGGCAATTTGAAAAGCCTGCCTTGCTGTTTTCTGGCGGCAAAGATTCCATCACCCTGGTACGTTTAGCAGAGAAAGCCTTTCGCCCGGGAAAATTTCCTTTTCCATTGGTTCACATTGATACGGGGCATAATTTTGAAGAAACCATTACCTACAGGGATAAAATGATCGAAAGAATAGGCGAACGCTTAATTGTAGGCTCTGTTCAGGAATCCATAAATCAGGGTAAAGTAATAGAACAAACCGGTAAAAATGCCAGTAGAAATGCTTTACAAACGGTTACATTATTGGATACCATTGCCGAACACCAGTTTGATGCCTGTATCGGCGGGGCGCGGAGAGATGAAGAAAAGGCAAGGGCAAAGGAACGTATTTTCTCTGTCAGAGATGAATTCGGACAGTGGGACCCTAAACGCCAGCGACCTGAACTGTGGAATATTTACAATGGTAAAATCCATAAGGGAGAAAACATTCGTGTGTTTCCAATCAGTAACTGGACTGAACTTGATGTGTGGAATTATATCCGGAGAGAAAAAATTGAATTGCCAAGCATTTATTTCTCTCATGAGCGTGAAGTGATCACCCGAAATGGTCAGTTAATGGCGGCATCTCCCTTCTTAAACATGGATGATGAAGATGTGGTTTTCCATAAGCAGGTGCGCTTCCGGACTGTTGGAGACATGTCTTGTACGGCTGCAGTTGAATCAGAAGCGACACTGATTGATGACATTATTGACGAAATCAGTGCCTCAAAAATTTCTGAACGTGGCGCACGTCTGGATGATAAAGTTTCTGAAGCCGCCATGGAAGATAGAAAAAAGGGAGGCTATTTTTAAGAGAGCTGAATATTGGGATGTGAGATTTAAGAACCTCGCATTTGTCTAATATCTCACATCTATTATCTCATATCTAAAAAACATGAACATATTAAAATTCTTCACAGCAGGCAGTGTTGATGATGGTAAAAGCACCTTGATCGGCCGTTTGTTATACGATACAAATTCTATTTTAGCTGATCAGTTGGAAGCTTTGCAAAGCGCTAACCGTAAAAATGATGATGGAACAATAGATTTAGCCATTTTAACAGATGGTTTAAGGGCCGAGCGGGAGCAGGGCATCACCATCGATGTTGCCTATAAATACTTTCAGACGGAGAAGCGCAAGTTTATCATCGCAGATACACCCGGACATATCCAATACACCCGAAACATGGTTACCGGGGCTTCTACCGCTAACCTGGCCATCATTTTAATTGATGCACGGAATGGGGTAGTAGAACAAACCATTCGCCATTCTTACCTGGTTTCTTTGCTGGGGATCAAACATATTGTGATTTGCATCAACAAAATGGATATGGTTAATTATGATGAAGCCGTTTATAATTCCATCATTGAAAAATATAAAGTTTTAGCGCAACAACTTAAATTAAAGGATGTAACCTATATTCCGGTTAGTGCATTAAAAGGCGATAATATAGTTCAGCATTCGGAGCATATGCACTGGTATGGCGGCCAGAGTTTATTGCACTTTCTGGAGCAGGTAGATACGGATAACCTGGATAAATCTCAGCTGGCGCGTATGCCCGTACAATGGGTCATCCGTCCGCAAACAGATGAATTTCATGATTACCGTGGTTACGCGGGTAGGGTATTGAGTGGAACATTTAACCTGAATGATAAAGTTACAGTATTGCCTTCAGGAGCAAGTTCAACCATCGAAAAAATTGAATTTTTCGATCAGGCACCGGATGCCGCACATGCGGGACAGTCGGTTACGATTCATTTAAAAGATGATGTGGATATCAGCCGGGGAGATACTATTGTAAATGCATCGGCATTGCCGCAGGATTCTAAATTAATTGAAGCCGATTTATGCTGGATGGATGGACGCGCCCTGGATACCACTGTCATGTACCTGATTCAACATAACAGTAAGGTTACAAAATGTAAAATCAGTGAAATCCTGCACAAAGTAGATATTAATACCTTGGAAAAACACCCCGCAGATGAATTCAGACTAAATGATATCGGAAGGGTAATTGTTAAAACGGCTGACGCTTTGGCTTTTGATCTATATGATGATAACCGTGCAAATGGTTCAGCCATTTTGGTAGATAGCCGTACCAATCTGACCGTTGGTGCCTTAATGTTCAGGGCAGCAGTGGAATAACTTTGTCGCCGTCATGTTATAGTTTGACTCGGTCTTTCAGATACATATTTTCAGCAGGACATCTTTTAAGATGGGCCTGCTTTTTATTTTAAGGTCAGTGCTTATGGAAATACTTAAAAGTTTTCATCAGATTAGTATAATTTACTCAGAAACTTTAAATTTATAATTATGAAAAGAAATCTTTTATACATCGCCTTCGCTGCGGTTCCATTTATTTTTGCCTGTAACCAGTCTGAGAAAAAAGCTGATTCAGTAAAGAAAGATTCCGTTATAAATGAAACCTGTTATGCCTCATCATTTGAAAAAGACAGTGCAGCCATGATTGTAAAAACAATGGCTTCTGGAAAAGTGACTGGTTCATTATTGGTAAAATATGCAGAAAAGCCTCAGAATAAGGGCGAAATAAATGGTAAGTTTCATGGGGATACACTTTTAGTCGATTATCGGTTTAATACGGGTAAAGATACCACCAAAGCATTCACCAATCCACTGGCATTTTTGAAAAAGGATGGTAAACTGATCATGGGCGTCGCGCAAATTGAGACTACATTGGGCAGATCCTACTTCGTAAAAGGGAAACCCATCAATTACGATGCGGGTAAATTTACTTTTATAGAAGTGCCTTGTAAATAGAAGTGAGAGACTAAAGCTTAAAGACAAAGCTGAATGCTGGAAAAACGAATCTGAAGCAGCAAACTTAAAATAATCAACGATGAACGAAAGAAGAAAATGAACTCTTCGCCTCATCGTCATTGCGAGAAGCTTTTTCAGCGACGAAGCAATCTATTTTCGCGAATCAGATTGCTTCACGCCATTACTAAGCCCTGCCCTCTAGTTCGCAATGACGACACCTCTTGCCGTCATTGCGAGGTAATAAGCAATCTCACTGCTATAGCGGCATAAATCTGCAATTTTAGATTTTGACTCATGTCAGTTGAGTTTCCTGTACTCATAATGTTTTCATATCCATATATTTAATAATTTGTCATCTTGAATAACTGCCTGAATGTAGGTGATTGAAATATTTCTTAATGCTATAATCAGTTACTAAACAGTGAATAAAAATATTTTAAAATAAATTACTACAATATCTATAGACTTTATATATTTGTGTAATTAATCATAATGATCACGAGCTAATATTTTCTGACATGATTTTAAGTAAAGTAGAAAAAGCGAACATTGAACCAAAAATTACATTAATAGGTGCTGGTCCCGGCGACCCGGATTTATTCAGTTTAAAAGGTGTTAAAGCATTAAAAACAGCTGATGTTGTTTTGTATGATGCAAATGTAAACGAGGCTTTACTGTGTCATGCGCCAGAGGGTATTCCGAAAGTTTATGTTGGTAAACGTACCGATGATGAAGATTTCTCGCAGGATGCGGTTAATAAACTCATTGTAGATTATGCTTTAAATTACGGTCATGTGGTTCGTTTAAAAAGCGGCGACCCGTTTTTCTTTGCGAAAGGTTACGAAGAAATCGATGCCGCAGAGTCTTACAGTATTCCTACTGAAATTATTCCAGGTATTTCGAGTGCAACCGGTGCACCAAGTCTGCAGAAAATACCCATGATTTATAAAGATTTGAGCGAAAGTTTCTGGGCGGTAACCGGAACCAACTCAAAAGGAGAAATTTCTGAAGATTTGTACATTGCCGCAAAAACTAAAGCTACGATTGTCGTTTTGAACGGGATAGAAAAGGTAAAAGAAATCGCTGCAATTTTTCAGGGTGAAAACAAAGGATTATTGCCTGTGGCCGTTATTCAAAATGGATCATCAAAAGATGAAAAAATTGCAATCGGAATTGTAGATACCATTGCAGAAGTGGTAGAAGATAAAAAAATTAAGGCGCCGGCACTACTGGTGTTTGGTGATGTGGTTTCATTACATCCCCAGTTTCAACCCATCAGGGATTTTTATGAAATCATGGCTGAAGAGTATTAATATCAACTATAACCAACTATTTGTTTTATTGTAAAACCGCGTGCGAAAGCATTGCGGTTTTTTCATGTGTAGAGATTTAAATAAATCTCATTTATTTAGAATTGGCTGTAAAAAACAAGACCAGTATTGGCTATCCGATACTGGTCTTATTATTATAACAAAGTTTTACTTTAAATAATGGTTCCGCTGGGCAATACTGCACCTTTTTTCACTACAACAATTCCATCTTTAACCGCGTATAATTCATGGTCGCCATCTTCTAAATGAGCACCACCATTAATTTTTACATCATTGCCAATGCGGCAGTTTTTATCGATGATGGCATTATTGATATAGCATCTGTCGCCAATACCAATAAGGGAATTTCCCATTTCTGTTTCCATCTGAATTTCTTCCAGGGTTTGATAACGGTCACTACCCATCACATAAGCATTGGTTACAACAGTATCTTTTCCGATACGGGCCCTGATTCCCAAAACAGCATGTTCAATTCTGCTGGCCTGTACAATACAACCCTCAGCAATAATGGCCTTCTCCAATGTCGTGCCTGAAATTTTTGATGGAGGCAACATCCTCGCTCTGGTGAAGATGGTGTGGTTGCTATCAAACATGTTAAACTTCGGAATTTCGTCCGTTAAGCCTAAGTTTGCTTCGAAAAATGAAGAGATGTTACCAATATCTGTCCAGTAACCTTCATATTGATAACTCAATACCCTGCTTTCTGTAATTGCCCTTGGTAAAATTTCTTTACCAAAGTCTTTTTCATCTTCGTTTTCGTTCAGGATATTGATTAAGTATTCCCTGTTAAAAACATAAATCCCCATGGAGGCTAGGAAATTACGACCTTCGGCCTGCATTTCTGCACCTGTATCTGAAACCCAGGCATCCAAACCTACTTTAGGTTTTTCAGTAAAGGAAGTGATCATGTTTTCCTCATCGGCTTTTAAAATGCCGAAATCTGTCGCATCTTTTGCTGTTACCGGAATGGTGGCAATGGTAATTTCTGCATTTGCTTCGATATGTTTCTCAATCATATCTTTAAAATCCATCTGGTACAATTGATCACCGGAAAGAATCAGGATATAATCAAACTCATGAGAAACAATATGATGCATACATTGACGTACTGCATCTGCCGTTCCCTGAAACCAGCCTGCATTCTGAACGGTTTGTTCAGCAGCCAGAATATCAACAAAAGCCGTACTGAAGTGACTAAAGTGATAAGTGTTTTTAATGTGTTTATTTAAGGATGCCGAGTTGAACTGTGTAAGTACAAACATGCGGTGAATCCCTGAGTTCAGACAGTTTGAAATAGGAATGTCTACCAAACGATATTTACCAGCAATTGGAACTGCAGGTTTAGAACGTGTTTGTGTAAGTGGCGATAATCTAGAGCCCTGGCCACCGCCAAGGATAACGCCTAAAACTTTGTCAGTCATGTTTAAGCTTGTTTTAATATTTGGTATAATTCTATATAATTTGTAGCAGCCTTATCCCATGAATGATCAATTTTCATCATGGTTTTCCGAACGGCTTTAAAAGCTTTTTTATCACGATATAATTCAACAGCTCGATTTATAGCATGGGTTACATCCCATACACTGGTTTGGTCATGGCAAATTCCGAAACCGCCATCACCAATATCAACAACTGTATCTTTCAATCCACCAACCCTACGCACAATAGGTACTGTACCATACCGCAAGGCATAAAGTTGATTTAAACCACAGGGTTCCACCCTTGATGGCATTAACAGAAAATCTGCACCTGCATATATTTCGTGAGAAACCTGTTCATTGTAACCAATGTATGCGTTGTAATTTCTACTGTGGTAATCTTTAATTTGATTTAACCTTCCTTCCACCCAACTATCTCCGGAGCCCAAAACCAGGATGTTAATATTGTCACCGTGTTGATGTAAAGCGGAATAAAAAATATCCGGAAGTAAATCTGCACCCTTTTCATCCACTAATCTTCCAATAAAGGTGAATAGTGGCTTGGAAGAATCTAACTGAAAAACATCGCATAGCGCTTTTTTGTTTGCGGCTTTTCCACTTTCTACTGTTTTTAAATTATAACCTTTTTTAAGCATCGGATCTGTTTCCGGATTCCAGACTTCACTGTCGATCCCATTCAGTATCCCGACAGATTTCCACCGTTCCTGTCTTAATAAACTCTCGAGTCCGCGGGCATTACCCATCATTTCTTCCAGGTAACTTGGCGAAACCGTGGTTACCCGCCATGCACATTTAATGGCAGAAGCTAAGGGATTGATGGCATCTTCCCAGCCCAGTAATCCACCTTTCCATAAATCAAAAGCAGGAAGATAGTAAAGCTTATTCCAGCCAAACTGCCCCTGGTACTGTGCATTGTGAATGGTTAGGACGGTAGGAACTTTGCTGATGGATTGATATTTCAGGCAGTTTGCCACCATGAAAGGAACCAGTCCGGTGTGATGATCATGGCAGTGAATGACATCCGGGCGATGCTCCCATTGCGCAATCCAATCCAATGTAGCAATCTGAAAAGCGACAAAACGTTCCGTATCATCTTCATAACCATAAACGTTAGGCCGGTCTGTAAGTCCCTGGATATGGACTAAATATAAATCGAATCCTAATTTATTGGTTTTTTCTTTTAAAATGCGGTATTGAAAATGGTGATTACCGTAATTAGACCAGGCATCATAAGTTACTTCAAATTCACTTTCACGGATAAATTTAGTATCGTACGCAGGAACAACCACCTTGGCAATGTGGCCTATTTTGTTCTGGTACTTTGGTAAAGCCCCAACTACATCAGCTAATCCGCCAACTTTAGCAGCAGGGTAACACTCGGCGCTTATATGTATAATTTCCATCAAATATTTGGTGTAGATAACTGTGTTAAGTTAGTAATTGTTTTCCGATTTGAAAATATTGAGGAATTTATTTGGGTTGGAAAAGATGATTTTTCATTGTCTATTGTGAGCCAGTGGTTTGAGCAAATATTTTTAAAAACAGAAAGCCTTAAATGTGAATATTATTTTAATCCAATTGCACATTATAGTTATTAGAAAAGAGGTATTTCACATTCCTGCCAACATTTTAGGCATAAGCTTGTTTGTTGATAAACACTTAAAATAGCTTATGGCTGAACAGCACCTTTATCAAACTGGAATAATAGGAAATTGTGCATTTATGGCACATGTTAATAAGAATACTGATATATCTTGGCTATGTTGGCCTCGTTTTGACAGTCCTTTTGTATTTGGAAGTTTACTGGATAAAAATAAGGGGGGTGAATTTTCAATTCTTCCACAGGGTGAATATAGTTCTACTCAATATTATATCGAAAATACCAATGTATTAAGAACGGAAATCACGACTGAAGGCGGAAAATACCGCATTACAGATTTTGCGCCGCGTTTTAGATTGCATGAAAGGTACTTTAAACCCCTGATGTTTATCCGGAAAATTGAACCATTAGAAGGCAACCCACGGATAACCATTAAATGCCAGCCGGTATGCGATTATGGTAAAGGCAGGATGCGGGCCAGCCGCGGAAGCAATCATATTGATTATTTAGGCTGTGATGAAAATATCAGGTTGAGTACCAATGTTTCTCTTACTTATATTATTGATGAAAAGGCATTTGTACTCAATGAGACAAAATATCTTGTCATGACCTACGGACAAAACCTCGAGGCGCCTATTGTAAGTACGGCAGAAAATTTTCTTCGTGAAACCATTGGCTACTGGAGGTTGTGGATCAAACATTCTACCATCGCTGGGTTTTATCAACCTCTTGTTATCCGCTCAGCCCTCGTGTTGAAAATTCATCAGTATGAAGATACGGGTGCCATTATTGCAGCAAGTACCACCAGTTTGCCGGAATCTCCGGGTAGTACCAGAAACTGGGATTATCGTTATTGCTGGTTGAGAGATTCTCATTATGTGCTGACTTCTTTAAATCATATTGGTCATTTTGAAGAAATGGAAAAGTATTTCAATTACCTTTCTGATATTTCGCACAATGAAGATGAACGTTATCAGCCCCTGTATGGCATAGCAGGAGAAAGGGAAATCATTGAAACCACACTCGACCATTTAGAAGGTTATAAAGGCGAGAAACCCATCAGGATTGGTAACCAGGCTTATGAACATATTCAGAACGATATTTATGGACAGGTTTTAACTTCAATGTTACCGCTTTACACTGATCATCGTTTTGTGTTTTCAGAGCGAAGTGATTCTGTAAAATGGATTGAAAGCGTGCTTTCTAAAATTGAAAGAACAATAGATGAAAAAGATGCTGGTATTTGGGAATTCAGAAATATTGCCAATGTGCATTGCTATAGTAATCTGTTTCAATGGGCCGGGGCACATGCGGCACTAAAAATGGCCAAAACCATTGGTAATCCTGATTTTGAAGCGCGGGCACAAATTTTAATAGATAAAGCTGCCGCTCATATTGAAGCTTGCTATGATCCTGAACGAAAGGTTTATACCAATGCTGTTGGCAGTCCGTATTTAGATGCCAGTACGTTACAACTGATCATGATGAATTATCTTGACCCAGCTTCTGACCGTGCCAAAGATCATTTAATTGCTTTGGAAAAGGAGTTAAAAACTGAAGATGGCTTGTTCTACAGGTATTTGCATGCCGATGATTTTGGAAAGCCTAAAACGACTTTCTTAATCTGTGCTTTCTGGTATGTGGAAGCATTAGCTTGTGTGGGTAGGGTTGATGAAGCGATTAAAGAATTTGAAAACATTATCAAATACTGTAATCATTTGTTGCTTTTCAGTGAAGATGTTGATGCCAAAACTGGTAGCCAGTGGGGGAATTTTCCGCAAGCGTACAGCCATGTTGGTTTAATGAACGCTGCACACCGCATCGCGATTAAGTTAGACAGGCCGATATTTTTATAACGATGAAAATAATTTTCCCGCAGATTTAGAAGATTTCCGCTGATTTGTTTCCGCGATGATCTTCTTAAATCAGCGGGATTTTTGTCATTGCCACATTGCGCCTAACAAAATGATATTTTAGAAGATTTCCGCTGATTTGTTTCTGCGATGATCTTCTTAAATCAGCGGGATTTTGTCATTGCCACATTGCGCCTGGCGAAATGATATTTTAGAAGATCTCCGCTGATTTGTTTCCGCGATGATCTTCTTAAATCAGCGGGATTTTTTGTCATTGTCACCTTGAGCCTGACGAAATGATATTTTAGAAGATTTCCGCTGATTTGTTTCCGCGATGATCTTCTTAAATCAGCGGGATTTTTGTCATTGTCACATTGCGCCTGACGAAATGATATTTTAGAAGATCTCCGCTGATTTGTTTCCGCGATGATCTTCTTAAATCAGCGGGATTTTTGTCATTGTCACATTGCGCCTGACGAAATGATATTTTAGAAGATTTCCGCTGATTTTTTTCAGCGATGATCTTCTTAAATCCGGGATATTTTTTTTAAAGGTAAAAAAAATGGCCTGCGAAATACAGACCATTTGAATTATGTATTATGTACGAAATAAATTAAAGTGATGGTTTAATTTCTATAACCTCATCTTTTAATAAACCCCAAAGTAATTTCCTCACTTCCTTAAAGTCATTTAAATAATATTTCGCTTCAGAGATGTTATTTCCCACTTTGATGGTAAATGCATCATTTGGAAGGGCTTTGAAAATATCTTCATCGGTATGGTCATCGCCAAGTGCCAGGATGAAATCGGGTTGCTTACCATACAGCCAGTTAAGTGCAGCTTTTCCTTTAT
Organism: Pedobacter sp. GR22-10; assembly: GCF_026239715.1. NCBI lineage: Bacteria > Pseudomonadati > Bacteroidota > Sphingobacteriia > Sphingobacteriales > Sphingobacteriaceae > Pedobacter > Pedobacter sp. GR22-10. Next base: position 487,223 of record NZ_JAPIVR010000002.1, on the reverse strand, counting down.
TTACTTCCATATTCTTAAATTCGATGACCTTATTGCCCGGCATTAACTGTAGTCCCTTATCTGCGGCCAGAATCTTCAGGTGACTTACAATTTCATTCGCCCTTAAATCGCCTAATCCCTCTTCTGCCTTGCGGTAATGCCACACTAAGGAATAACTTTTTTCTTCAATGAAAGAGCCGGGTGTCCTGTCTGTATAAGTTTCCAGGATAGATTTCATTTCCTGTTTCCATTGATCGGTGAGGAGTGGTAAACAGTTCCATTTATCGCCATAGGCTTTTTGCCAGGCACCATGTTCCGCTATAAGGTCTACCTTTAAATGGCCAAACCATTTTTCAAGGGTTTCATTTCTTCTGCCACTGATGATGACCACGGTATTTGCCGGATCTGCCGTTAACCTGGTAATTAAATTATAAAGTTCCTCATCAGGCGATGCATCATCAATATTTCCGGCAAAATCTACCAGGGTTCCATCATAATCAAGGAATAATACCCGGTTTGTGGTATGGTCATATTTTTCGGAAATTACTTCTTTAATCGCCGTTACGGCATGTTTTGTAAGTAATGAGTTTTGAGAATCTTTCACTTCGTCTAGTCTTAATATAAAATTATTTACCCAATGCTTCACATTGAATTTTTCTACAATGTTCCGCATGGCTTTCATGCGGATATGCTGTTCTTCTACTGGCATTTTTAAAGCCAATACGATGGCTTCCATAATATCTCCAATGTTATTTGGATTCACAATTACTGCATCTGTTAGTTCCTTGGATGCGCCAGCCATTTCGCTTAAAATAAGTACGCCGTTGTTATGATTTCTACTGGCTACATATTCTTTACTTACTAAATTCATACCGTCACGCATGGGGGTAACCAGGCAAATGTCTGCAGTGGCATAAAGGGCTGATAAAATTTCAATCGGAAAAGAGCGATAAAAATAGTTAACCGGAATCCAGTTAATGGAGCGGTACCGGGCATTTAAATTCCCTACAAACTGGTCAATTTGTTCTTTTAAATCCCTGTATTGCGGAACAGTGTCTCTGGATGGGACCACAATCATATACAACTCTATCTTACCAATAAATTCGGGATGAGCCTGCAATAATAATTCCAGCGCTTTTAGGCGCTCCAGAATGCCTTTACTGTAGTCAAGCCGGTCAATGGAGAGGATAACTTTCATGTCTTCCTTTCCGTTCCGGAAGTATTCAATTTCCTTTTGAACTTCATCATGCGACGTAAGATTAGAAAACTTATCAAAATCAATGCCCATTGGAAAGGCTTCTACTACAATCTGCCTTTCGTTGTTGTTTAAAACATTGGCTGTTGAATTTACCGGTAATAAGCGGGTTGCTGTACTTAAAAAGTGGCGCACATCATCATAGGTATGGAAACCAATCAGGTCGGCGCCTAACATGCCGTTCAGCAATTCATCCCTCCAGGGAATTAACCTGAATATCTCATAAGATGGAAAGGGAATATGCTGAAAGAAGCCTATGGTAGATTGTGGCAATTGATCACGCAGGATGCCTGACAGGAGCAGGAGCTGATAATCCTGAATCCATATTTTATCTTTTGCAGAAAGTACATTTGAAGCGGCTTTTGCAAATTTATGATTTACGGATTTATAACAATCCCAATAACTTTGTTCATAATGCGCATAGGTAACGAGATAATGAAAAACAGGCCATAAAACCTCGTTTGAAAAACCTTCGTAATATAAATTAATTTCTTCCTGGGTAAGAAATACCGGGTAGAGGTTAAGTACAGCGAGTTTATCTATGACTTCCTGTTGCCTTTCTTCCGGAACTTCAATTCCCGGCCAGCCAATCCAGATGGAGTTACCTGTTTTATAAACATCTCCAAGGCCTGTTGCGAGTCCGCCTTCACTTGGGATGAAGGTATACTCGTTATTTTCTTCTATAATTTTAACGGGTAGTCTGTTCGATATTATAACTGTTTTCATGCTTGTATTTGATGTATCCACATAAATAAAAGCTTGTAACAGCGTTTTTGTTTGAATATTCGTGTTAAAAAAACATTGAAATGATTTAAACCAAATTATATTACCAATAACTTTTCAAAACTTAAGGGGGTGAAAAGGTCAGGTTTGACTCTGATTTTTTAAATCCGGATCAGACGTAATTGAATACTAAAGAAAAAGTGGTTTGTTCATTCGGAACAGACACAACTTCTATACTTCCGCGATGCATTTTCATGATGTTGCGGCTAATGGTTAAGCCAATGCCCGAACCATTTTTCCTGGTGGTATAAAAAGGAACAAAAATCTTTTCCAGATCTGACTGATCTATTCCCTTACCATTATCGGTGACGTCTATATAAAGTTTAGTGTTTTCCAACCGGTGCCTAACTGTGATATGAGGCTGATCAAATCCTTCAACAGCATAAATACTGTTGGTGATGAGGTTAATTAATACCTGTTCAATCAGTTTTAAATCAAGCTGAACAGTAATTTTTGAACTGGTTTGTTCAATATCCAAAAGCACATGTTTAACTTTCGCAAAAGGCTGCATTAAAACCATGATGTGTTTTAAAATTTCGCCAATGGTATGCGATTCGAGATTTGGTGTAGGTAACTCTGCAATGAGGCGGTAATCCTTTACGAAATCCAGCAATCCGGCAGAACGGCGTTTAATTGTTTGGAGGGCCATTTTCAGGTCTTCCATCTCATCTATATTCAGGTTCTCCTTATCAGTAACCATGCTGTTAATGGTATCAGACAACGAACTGATCGGTGTAATGGAATTTAAAATTTCATGTGAAATGACACCTATTAACCGGTTCCATGCTTCAGTTTCTTTTTGTTCAATTTCATCCTTAATGTTTTGAAAGCTGATGATCGTATAATTTTTCCCGTATAAGTTAAGGGGAATAACTTCCGTTGAAAGTTGAATAAACTTCTCCTGTATTTTCAGTTCCAGGAAACGTTTGCCGCCACCGGATATCTGATCAATTTCATTTGCGAATGCCGGTAAATGTTGTTTTAAGCGATGCCAGTATTTGTAAGCGGGCACACCCAGTAAATTTGAGGCTGCCTGGTTAAAGAAGGCAATTTCCTGATTTTGGCTCGTTGTTGTAGCATTGTTAATTACGATTACTCCTACAGGAACCTGCTCCAGAATGGTTTTAATGAGCTGAAACATGGCTTCCTGCTCTAAGCGGATCTGTTTATGAACCAGAAGAATCTCCCCAAATGATTCGTACAGCTCCGGGAAACTTCCTTTGGTGGTTTTGTTTTTAAAATTTAAGGTATGATCGCGTGTTTTAACTGCCAATATAAACCGTTTGATATCCGAACGGATTTCATTGATATAATGGTACAAGGAGATGACGGTACCCAGAAAGATCAGTCCCACCCCGATAATGGTAAACCAGAGTTGTGTATTTTTAATAAGGTAGAACAGCAGGTAAGCCAGTATATTAATCACCAGCAACCGGAATATTAAACGGAAAGTAAAACGTTTGTAAAACATATTTTAAGGTTGAGGGTCGAAGGTTTTAAGGTGGAGGATTTTGCTTGCGAGATAAACCTCTCGCTCGCTGCCTTTTTACCTTCTACCTTAGATTATATTCCAAATTTCTCTATTCTTCTGTACAAAGCTGCCCTGGTTAAACCCAGTTCGGCGGCAGCTTTTGATATATTTCCTTTGTGTTTATCAATGGCTTTCTGCACCATCATTTTTTCCATATCACCCAATGCCATTTCTTCGGGTACAGTATTAGTTTGGGTAAAACGTTGCGGACTAAGCTGTAAATCTTCATCAGTAATTTCTTTTCCATCACTCATAATAACCGCCCGCTCCAACACATGCTGCAGCTCCCGCACATTTCCAGGCCATTTATAATTTAAAAGGATTTCTTCAGCTTTGCTGCTTAAATTTCGGGTTTCTTTATGGTATTTTGAGCTGAACACCTGCATAAAATGATTGGCTAAAAGCAGAATATCTGTACCGCGTTGTCGCAAAGGTGGCAATAACAGTTCAACCGTATTGATCCGGAACAGTAAATCCTGTCTGAATGTATTTTTGGCAACCATTTCATTCAGGGGCATATTGGTTGCAGTGATCAAACGAACATCCACTTTGCGTGCTTTGCTTTCACCTAAACGAATCACCGTTCTGTTTTGTAACACACTTAACAGTTTAGCCTGTAAAGGAAGGGTTAAATTCCCGATTTCATCTAAAAAGATCGTCCCGCCATCTGCGAGTTCGAAACGGCCGGGTTTATCTTCTTTTGCATCGGTAAAAGCACCCTTGGCATAGCCAAAAAGCTCGCTTTCAAATAAGTTTTCATTGAGCGATCCTAAATCCACATGCATAAAAACCTGGTTCTTCCGTTGTGAGTTTCCATGGATCTCATAGGCGAAAACCTGTTTTCCGGTACCGTTCTCACCGAGGATTAAAACGTTGGCATCTGTAGGTGCTACCTTTAATAACGTATTTTGCAGCTGTTTAATGCCTGTTGCCTGACCTACAATGTTTTCAAAACCCCGTGTTAAATCTTTTTGTAATGAGGTATGAATTTTTTCGAGTTTCTTTACTTTCCGGTTAGATTCGCGAAGTTTTGAAGCTGCAGAAAGGGTAGCAAACAGTTTTTCATTTTCCCAGGGCTTGAGGATAAAATCAGTTGCACCTTTTTTAATGGCCTTTACGGCGAGCTCCACATTTCCAAAAGCAGTCATCAGGATCACCACATAATCCTTATCGATGGATAAAATATGCTCAAGCCAATACAAGCCTTCCCGCCCGTCGCTGGCACCTTTCTGGTAATTCATGTCGAGCAAAATAATATCTACCTCATTCCTGCTCAATAACACATTAATTTCTTTGGGCGATTTACAGGTGATGACCTGCTTTACCTGTTGTTTGAGGAAGAGACGGGCACTTAATAAGATATCATCATCATCATCAATGATTAAAACTGTGGCTTCTAAACCCCCAGGGCCTAAAGGGGAGCTTTCCTTTCTATCATTCATATCAAATGTATTGTTAAAACTTCAATTAATTTGAACATAGCTAAATTCTTTTCAAATGTTGTTCTTGAGGGTAATTTCTTTTGGAATTTGTCATTTCCACCTCGCCTGTAACTGCCACTTTATTGGGGGCATGCGGTAAATTTAGCCAAACTGTCCGCTCCCGCACAATAACTGTCCGAAAATGAACATAATAAATTTAATAATTTTTTTAATGTTCTGATTTTAAGGTGTTTAATTGTTTTTTATCGCTTTGGCACATACTTGGTTAATAAGCAAATCAAATAGTACAACCGAACAATGGATAAAAAAATAGAGAAGAAAAGATTTAGCCGTAAAACCTTAATTATGATTGGAGGAGCAATAGCATTTGTGGCCATTGTACTTTATGGTTATACTTTATCACTTAAAAAAACATATCATGCAGATGCAGAGAAGTTAACCATTAGCAAAGTAGCATACGGCGATTTTGAAGATGTGGCGCTCCTGAACGCCAGCGTTGTTCCATTAACATCTGTTATCGTAAGTTCATCTGAAGGAGGTACGGTTGCTGAAATCTTTACAGAGAATGGTGCTTCTGTTGTAAAAGGTACTCCATTATTGAGAATCTCGAACGCTAATGCAATCTTAAGTTATACCTCAAGCCAAACCGCTGCGACTGAGCAAATTAATCAACTGCGTAAGTCCAGATTGGATTTGGAGCAAAATCAAAGGGTTTTAAATCAGGATGTTTTAGATGTCGAAAATAGCTTAAGAACTGCTGCGCGTCAGTATCATTTAGATAGTGCACTTTTTGCGAAAAAGGTGATCACCCTACAGGAGTTTAATAAATCAAGTCAGGATTATGAATATTACCAGGGTAAACTTAAGATTGTTCGCCAGGCTGTAAAACAAGAAAATCAAAGCAGGAGAATGCAGCTGATGCAAATTGACCAGTCAATGGCGCAGATGAATGAAAGTTTGGAAATGATCCGCAAAAACATTGAGAACATGACCATCAAGGCACCTGTTTCCGGAAAATTATCATCTTATGATCCGGTTACCGGTAAATCATATAACTCCAATGAAATGATTGGGAAAATTGATGTATTGAAGGGATATAAATTACAGGCTGGTGTGGATGAATACTATATTAATCGTGTAAAAGAGGGGCAAACTTCCACCTGTGAATTCAACGGGAAAACGTACAACCTGACGGTTAGTAAAGTAATCCCCGAAGTTACAGCGGGCCAGTTTCAGGTTGAAATGGTGTTTAAAGGTGCAGCTCCGGAAGGTTTGCGCAGAGGTTTATCCTTGCAAACGAAGTTAACCTTATCGGATAACAGCAAATCATTATTGCTGGCACAGGGGCAGTTTTTCCAAAGTACCGGCGGCTCATGGGTATTTGTGGTGAATAATGGCAAGGCAACTAAGAAAAACGTAAAAATAGGGCGAAAAAATTATCTTTATTATGAAATATTGGATGGTTTGACCAAAGGTGATGAAGTGATCACCTCATCTTACGATCAGTTTAACCAGTACGACCAGTTGGAGATCGCTAAGTAGTATCCTCATCCGAGCTCCCCGGAGAGAAGCAAAAAGTAAAACCTAAATAACGAAAAAGCTAACTTGTTGGCACAAATTAATTTAATATGAACACTCCAAAAGCCCTTTCTGCCAGGGAGGGTTGGGTGGGGCTAAAAACCTGATACTAAAACGCTATGATTAAAATAGAAAATCTGGAAAAAGTTTACAAAACCGAAGAAGTCGAAACTACGGCCCTGAACGGCATTAACCTTCACGTCAAAGCGGGAGAATTTGTTTCTATCATGGGCCCTTCAGGCTGCGGAAAGTCTACATTATTGAATGTAATGGGATTATTGGATAAGCCAGAAAGTGGCAGTTATAAATTTATTGATACTGAACTTTTAAGTTTAAACGACAGAGAGCGCTCCAATTTCAGGAAACGAAATATGGGCTTTGTTTTCCAGAATTTTAATTTAATAGACGAATTAACCGTATTTGAAAACATCGAACTGCCTTTAATTTACAATAAAATCCCGGCAGCAGAGCGGAAGCAACTGGTGAACGAAATCATTGAACGGATGAATATCGTTAACCGCAGTGGCCACTTTCCACAACAACTTTCCGGTGGACAGCAACAACGGGTTGCCGTGGCAAGGGCATTAGTGACCAAGCCAAAATTAGTTCTGGCCGATGAGCCTACCGGAAACCTGGATAGCTCGCATGGCAATGAAGTGATGGAATTGCTTTGTGAACTGAATGAAACCGGAACTACAATCGTGATGGTAACGCACTCCAGTCATGATGCCAGTTTTTCCAACAGAATCATTAACCTAAAAGATGGTCATGTAATTTCTGAAAAGATAAATAAAAGTAGAAACGAAGAGCTGATCTAAGGCTTAAACCTTACACCTCGTAAAAAAGATTTTAGTTTAGTTAATGATAGGTCTTCCTAAAAATCTTCCCGGATGGGAAGATTTAGGCAAGGCGCTGGAAAAGCTGACTAAACCGAAAATATAAAATTAAAGAGGCTAAGGCTTTCATATACCTGTCTTGAATAATTGATACTATTTACCTGATACTAAAAGATGTTCAAACTCAACCTAAAAATCGCCTTGCGAAACCTCTGGAAAAACAAAGGATTTTCACTGATCAATATCGGAGGACTGGCCATTGGCTTAGCCAGTTGTATGGTTTTATTGCTCTACGTTGCTTACGAGTGGAGTTATGATAAGCAGTTTACCAACAACGATAAAACTTATGTGGTTTATCAAAACATGGAGGCTAATGGTAAAACTTTTAGCTGGGCATGGACCCCTAATGTAATGGCTAAAGAAGTGCAGGAAAAATTACCGGGAGTAAAATATGCATCACATTCTACCTATCCACGAGCTCATCTAATTACCGTTGATCAAAATAAACTGATTAGCAAGGTTGTTTTCGCTGATCCTTCTTTCCTTAAAATATTAAATTATAAGTTCCTTAAGGGCAATCCTGTAAAAGTTTTGGAGAATGTAAATACTATAATTCTGACAAAATCATTTGCAAAGAAGTTATTTGGGGACGAAGACCCCATTAACAAAACGGTGAAGCTGGAGAATCAGGAGGTTTTAAAAGTTGAGGCCATTATAGAAGATATCCCGGCCAATAGCAGTTTAATTTTTGAATGTATCATGCCATGGGATTTATTTTTGAAGAGAGAAACTTGGGCAAAGGAAAATAACTGGGGTAATAACATGTGCCTGACGCTGGTTCAATTGCAGGATAATAAATTTTTTCCGGCGGCAAATACTTATATACATGATATTTACAAACGCAATCAAAAAGAAAACCTGGCAGTTGCATTATTACATCCTTTATCCAAATGGCATTTATACGGCGATTTTGTAAACGGAAAATCTGTAGGTGGAAGAATAGATCAGCTCAAAATATTTTTATTACTTGCGTTTTGCATTCTGTTAATTGCCTGCGTAAACTTTATGAATCTATCTACTGCCCGTTCCGAGCGTAGAGCAAAAGAGGTTGGCGTTCGTAAAGCTATTGGTTCTTCAAGGCAATCTTTAATCAACCAGTTTTTTTTAGAGTCTATCCTAATCACAGTTGTTGCCACGGTTATTGCTTTTATTTTAGTTGAGGTAAGCATTCCCTATTTTAATAATTTATTAAATATCAAATTAGAAATTGATTATAGCAATTTTAGATTTTGGACTGCGCTTTTTATTTTAATGATTTTTACAGGATTTATAGCGGGTAGTTATCCGGCACTTTACCTATCTTCTTTTGAACCCATTAAAGTATTAAAAGGTTTAAAACTCAAAACTGATTCTTCAGTATCGGTGAGGAAAGTTTTAGTGGTAGGACAATTCGTCTTTGCAGCCTGCTTAATCGTGTGTACAGCAGTAATCTATCAGCAACTGAATTACATTAAGAATAAACCAATTGGTTATGACCAATCTAACCTCGTCCAGATTGCCGTGCAAGGTAAAATGAAGAAATATAAAAACCTGGAGTTGCTCAAAACACAATTACTTAAATCTGGCGCTACGAGTGATGTGACATTTTTTAGTATGGATGTTACGGAAGGAGGCAATAATACCATTGATATCCAATGGCCAGGAAAAAATCCAAATGAAGAGGTTTCTTTTAACCACAGATCCATTGGCTATGATTTTATAAAAACCATCGGTACGGAGATACTTAGTGGTCGCGAATTTTCGGAACAATATCCGAACGACAGCAGCAATGTGATGCTCAATGAATCGGCCGTAAAAATGATGGGTTTAAAGAATCCAATTGGTGCGGTGATCACTTTTTGGGGTACCAAGTTCACCAATGTTGGTGTTGTTAAAGATTTCGTTGTAGAAAGCGCTTATCAGAAAGTGGCACCAATGATTTTTCGTTTGGCACATAACGAAGATTTTAGTGTCATTCTTGTGCGTTTAAATCCTGGTCAGAACATCAGTTCATCACTAAATAAAATTGATGCGCTCGTAAAAGAAATAGAACCTAATTATCCGGTTAACCGCAAATTTGTCAATGAATCTTTTGAAGTAAAATTTCAGGATGAAAAGATACTGGGTACACTCTCCAATTGGTTTGGTTGTTTTGCCATCTTCATTTCTTGCTTAGGCTTATTAGGATTAGCGCTTTTCATGGCCGAACAACGCAAAAAAGAAATCAGCATTCGTAAAGTTTTAGGTGCGAGCACGGCCAACATCCTAACGCTTTTAAATAAGGATTTTATCAAACTCGTTGCTATTGCGAATGTGGTTGCCTTTCCACTCGCTTATCTGGTCATCAATAAATGGCTTTCTGCATTCGAATACCGGGTTGATATATCATTTTGGCCATTTGCACTTGCCATTACAATATCTGTTTTAATTGCTGTTTTAACCGTGAGCATTCAGTCGGTAAAGGTAGCGAAAGCGAACCCGGTTGATGCGCTTAAATATGAATAAAAATAAGTGATAAGTTATACGTTTTAAGTCATAAGTGAAAAACTTATAACTTAAAACTTACCACGTAAAACTACAAAAATGTTCAAATTAAACTTGAAAATCGCCTTGCGAAACCTTTGGAAGCACAAAGGCTTCTCCTTAATAAATATTGGTGGCTTGGCTATAGGTTTAGCCAGTTGTATGCTGCTATTATTGTATGTGTCATACGAGTTTGGGTTTGATAGGCAGTTTAAGAATTACAATACAACTTATATTGCCCATACCAATATGACAGCCAATGGTAAAGTGCACAGTTGGGCCTGGACACCTGGTTTATTAGCCCCGGAGCTAAAAGAGAAATATGCCGGTATTGTAAATGCTGCGAGATCTTCTTATCCATTTGAACAACTAATTAGCTATAATGATAAAAAAATTAAAAACAGAGGTTTGTTTGCTGACCCATCTTTTCTTGATATACTGGATTATAAATTTCTAAGTGGTAATGCGGTAACGCCACTTAAGGATATTAATAGCGTTATTTTAACTCAATCATTAGCAGAAAAATTATTTGCAGGCGAAAATCCTTTAGGTAAAATAGTGAAGCTGGATAATAAAGAGGGGTTAAAAGTTGAAGCGGTAATTGCTGATATACCAGCAAATAGCAGTATCAAATTCGATTATTTAATGCCCTGGAAATTAAATGAAAAAACACACGAATGGATAGCTAAGCAGGGATGGGGGAGTAATTTCTGTTTAACCCTGGTACAACTTCAAAATACTAGTTTATTGGATGGAGTAAATGCTAAAGTTAAAGATATTTATAAAACCCATGATAATGAATCAAATACCAACGAATTGTTTTTGCATCCCTTATCAAAATGGCATTTGTATAATGAATTCGAAAATGGGGTAACTATTGGTGGAAAAATAGACCAACTGAAGATTTTCTTTATGCTGGCAATTTGTATCCTCCTTATTGCTTGTGTAAACTTTATGAATCTTTCTACCGCCCGATCAGAGAAAAGAGCAAAAGAAGTTGGTGTTCGCAAAGCAATTGGATCAAGCAGAAAATCATTGATAGCTCAGTTTATTCTGGAAAGCATTTTACTCTCTTTAATTGGAACTGTTGTTGCTTTTACTTTAGTTGAGATTAGTTTGCCGTACTTTAATACGCTGTTAAATATTAATCTGATTATTCAATACCATGATTGGAGAAATTGGGCAACTTTAACCGGATTAATTTTATTTACCGGCTTACTTGCAGGTAGTTATCCGGCATTTTACCTGTCATCTTTTGAACCTGTAAAAGTGCTTAAAGGCTTTAGACTCAAGACAGGATCGGCTATGTCGATTAGAAAAGTATTGGTTGTTTCTCAGTTCGTATTCGCGGCAAGTCTAATTGTTTGCACTGCAGTTATCTATCAGCAATTAAACTACATTAAAAACAAACCAATAGGCTATAATCAGGGTAATCTGATACAAATGGCAGCTGCAGGTGCTTTAACGAGTACAAAAAAAATCGACTTATTAAAAACGCAGCTTATCAAATCCGGTGCTGCCCAACACGTTTCTTTGATGAGTATGAATATTGATGAAGGTGGAAATAATACCTCAGATATCAGCTGGCAGGGCAAAAACCCCAATGAAAAGGTACTATTTAACCAAAGGGGGATTGGTTACGATTTTATAGCAACTACGGGTACTGAAATGATTAAAGGAAGAGAATTTGCTGTCGAATTTCCAGGTGATTCTAACAAGGTTTTGATAAATGAAGCTGCTGTTAAAATAATGGGACTTAAAAATCCGGTGGGTACAATAATTAACTATGGTGATTCCAAAGCTACTATTATAGGCGTAATGAAAGATTTTGTTGCAGAATCTCCATACCAAAAAGTAGCACCAATGATTTTTAATAAAATATATAGTGACGAAGGAGGAGTAATTTTAATTCGACTAAATGAAGCGCAAAACATCAGTGCCTCATTGGTACAAATAGATGCACTCGTAAAAGCTATAAATCCGGATTATCCTGTGGATAGAAAATTTGTCAGCGAATCTTTCGAAGAAAAATTTCAGTCTGAAAAACTTTTAGGCACACTTTCAAACTGGTTCGGCGGTTTTGCGATATTCATCTCTTGCTTAGGCTTATTAGGATTAGCGCTTTTCATGGCCGAGCAACGTAAAAAAGAAATCAGCATCCGTAAAGTTTTGGGCGCGAGCACAAGAAATATTCTTACACTTTTAAATAAAGATTTTATCAAACTGGTGGCGATAGCCAACATCATTGCTTTTCCACTGGCTTATATCATTATTAATAAATGGCTTTCATCTTTCGAATACCGGATAAGCATATCTATTATGCCTTTTGCATTGGCGATCGCTATTTCTATTATAATTGCCGTTTTAACCGTGAGCATTCAGTCGGTAAAGGTAGCGAAAGCGAACCCGGTTGATGCCTTGAAATATGAATAAAAATAAGTGATAAGTTATACGTTTTAAGTCGTAAGTAAAAAACTTATAACTTAAAACTTACCACGTAAAACTACAAAAATGTTCAAATTAAACTTGAAAATCGCCTTGCGAAACCTTTGGAGAAACCGGGGAATAACTGCCATTAATGTTGGTGGTTTAGCTATAGCTTTGGCTGCTTTTATTTTGTTAGCCATGTACTTTACCTATGAAACCAGCTTCGATCAGACAAATCCTAACTACAATAATATTTATGTGGTTGGTAGAATTGAGCCTGATTTTAAAACCAATTACACTTCTCCTCCGCTCGTAAAAGCGATTAAGTTAAATTTTCCTGAAGTAGAAAATGCAGGGATCACCAAGATAAACCATTCATTGGAGTTGGCTATTAAAAATGGCAAAAATGCCATTTTTACGAAAAACATTTTGCAGGCAGATTACAATGCCGCCAAAATTCTGGACATTAATCCAATAGGTGGCTTGATCAAGCCATCGGGTGATGTAGAAAGATTAACTTATCTGAATGTTGAAAACGTTAAAACACTGTTTCCTGGTAAGAAAGACAATAAACCCGAAATGGTGAGCTTCGGATCTTCCAGTTCAGGAATAACCGGAACCATCGCCGGGGCTATTGTTAACAATGAGCATTCAAATTTTAGCTTCGACGGGGTATCCATAGGCAACGAGATTGGAAAGGGAGAAAACTATGGATATAATAATTATAATACCTTTATTCAGGTAAAACCGGGAACGGATGTTGAAAATCTTCAAAACAAAATCACCAATTTATACAGAGCTGAGCTATTAAAAGGCGAAACCGATGTAAAGACAATTGAAGAAATTAAGGGCGTGTCTATATTTTTAGATCCTTTGGCTCATCAACATTTAAGGCCTAAAGCAGGAAATGATACCCCTTATAAAATTTTAATAGCACTTTCTGTTCTTGGTGTTTTAATCTTGGTGATTGCCTGTATTAATTTCACTAATCTCAGCATTGCTCAGGCCACTAAAAGAGCGAAAGAGGTAGGCATTAAAAAAGTAATGGGCGCTTATCGCCTTCAGCTAACTGCTCAATTTTTAACTGAAATATTTATTCAGTGCCTGTTTGCAACAATTATGGCATTGGTTTTTGCTGAATCGGCATTGCCATACTTTAACAACTTGTTCCAAATTAATTTAACAATATGGCATGCCAATAATGACCTGTTCTGGCAATTGCCTTTAATTTTATGTCTGATTACCTTAATTGCTGGAACTTATCCCGCTTTAGTATTATCCGGTTTCAAACCCGCATTGGTGTTAAAGGGTAATTTTTCTACAAGTAAACAAAGCTCTTGGTTGCGGAATGGATTATTGGTTTTTCAATTCAGTATCGCCGTAATTTTCATTATTGGCTTGTTTATCATTAACGCTCAGCTTAAATACATGAGGAGTGAGGATTTAGGTTTTACGGCAAACCAGGTCGTGTACATCAAGAACATCAGTATGTTTAATAAGCCTGAAAAATTCACTCCTGTTAGAGATAAAATCTTAAAAATTCCTGGAATAAAATCGGCAACCGTGACCACTGATATCCCTGATGGTGCAGAAGGTGGGGCTAATGGTTATACTTTCGAGGGCGTGCAATCCAGCCTTGATTTTATAGATGTAGATTTTGATTATTTCGAGACGCTGGATATCAAGTTAAAAGAGGGGCGTTTTTTCTCAAAGTCATTTAGTACAGATACTGCGAATTCTGCTGTGATAAATGAGCGAACTGTTGCGAAATATGGCATGAAAAACCCCGTTGGAAAAACAATCAGAGGCTGCAATATTGATTATAAAATTGTTGGTGTAATTAAAGATTTTAAGGCTCAAGGCTTTGAAAGTGCCGTTCAGCCAACCATTTACGCAATTAAAAATCCTTGCGGCAATTATAAGACGCAAATCATGCTAAAAATTGAGGAAAATAAAATGTCTGATGCTTTGGCTGCTTTGAAAGCACAACGGCCTCAAATTAACCCTCAGGATGGTGAAGATTTCAGGTATGAGTTTTTAGATGAACTTTATGGCAAACTTTTTAAAAAACAAGAGCAGCTACAATCCGTGTTTTTTGCAGCGGCATTGCTCACCATTTTCATTGCTATTTTAGGTTTGTTTGCCTTTGCAAAATACATTACTAACGGTCGGATTAAAGAAATAGCTGTTCGCAAAATTTTAGGTGCAAGCGACATACAGATTTTTAAATTACTTAACAGTTCATTTTTTATCATGGTGCTTGCAGCTAACGTAATTTCATGGCCGGTCGCTTACATCCTTACTAAGAAATGGCTGGAAACTTTTGCCTACCGGATTGATTTACCTGTCCTTCCTTTTGTTAGCAGTGCAATCATTACCATTTTATTAACGGTGATAACGGTAAGCATTCAGGCAAAAAAAGCTGTGAGGGCTAATCCGGTTGATGCGTTGAAATACGAATAAAAATAAGGGATAAGTTATACGTTTTAAGTCGTAAGTGAAAAACTTATAACTTAAAACTTACCACGTAAAACTACAAAAATGTTCAAATTAAACTTAAAAATCGCTTTGCGAAACCTTTGGAAAAACAAAGGCTTCACTTTAATAAATATCGGAGGACTGGCCATTGGCATGGCCTGCTGTTTGATGTTGTTGCTTTATGTAAACTACGAATGGAGTTATGATAAACAGTTTAAAAACATTGATAAAATCTATATCACAGGGTTAAATCTGAAGATTAATGGTAAACTGGCCACTACCATGGCCATACCAAATAAGCTGTCGAAAGCTGCGATGGAAGAATTGCCCGGCTTTAAACGAAGTGCAAGGGCATCAAATGAAAATAATGTAAAACTGTACAGCCATGGCCAGGATAATTTCAAGCTCACCTCATTGTATGTTGATCCTGATTTTATTAAAATTTTTGATTATCATTTTATTTATGGCGATGCCAATACGGCTTTAAATGAACCCGGTTCATTGATTATCAACGAAAGCACGGCTAAAAAACTATTTGGCAATCAAAATCCTATCGGGCAAAGAATCACGTACGACGGAAAAAAGGAGCTTAAAGTCAGTGCTGTAATTGAAGATTTACCAAAGAATCAAACCATACAATTTGATGTCTTACATCCATGGTCATTTTTAGATCAGCTCAATCCCGGCGATAAAGAAAATCCCTGGGGCACTATTACATGTTTTACCTATTTCGAGTTAAAGGATAATGTATCGGTAGAAGCAACGAATCAATTGTTGCAGCATTTTATCGTGAATAAGGAGCCCGAATTAAAAAAAATGACGTATGAGCCATTCCTTTTTCCATTTGCTAAAATGCACTTGTATGATGATTTTGAGAATGGGAAATCTGTAGGTGGCCGTATGGATCAGGTGCGGCTATTTGTATTTCTTGCTTTTTGCGTGCTTTTAATAGCGTGTATAAATTACATGAACCTTTCTACCGCACGCTCAGAGAAACGGGCACGTGAAGTTGGAGTGCGTAAAGCTTTGGGTTCTTCAAGAAATACCATAATGGGACAGTTTATGATTGAATCGTTCATGCTTTCATCCATTGCCATGCTCATTGCATTTACGATGTTGGAAGTATTGCTGCCTTACTTCAATAATTTACTGGATATCAAAATCATCATAAAATATAGTTCAGCTCCCTTTTGGATCACGCTTTCCACTATGGTTTTCATTACGGGCTTATTGGCAGGAAGTTACCCCGCATTTTATCTTTCTTCTTTTATTCCAGTAAAGGTTTTAAAAGGATTTAAAGGTTCTGCAGGTTCACTATCTATCCGTAAAACTTTGGTGGTTTTACAATTCAGTTTATCAATTTGCATGATTATTTCGGCTATTGTCGTTTACAATCAGATTCAATATATGCGGGATAAACCTTTAGGATTTGATGTGGCAGCTTTGGCTCAAATTGACTTGGAAGGGGAGTTTGCCAAACCTGGTAAACTGGAGATTTTTAAGAATGAACTTAAACGAGCTGGTGCAATAGAATCGGCAAGCGAATATGCAGGTGCCTTTACCAGGGGTGGAAACATAACCGGCGATTTTTCATGGCCCGGAAAAGCAAAAAATGATGTTTCTATTGTGAGTTACAGAAGTACGGGATTTGATTTTGCCCATACCGCCGGCGTAAAAATTGTTGCCGGACGAGATTTCTCTCCCAAATTTCCTGCTGATACCTCTACTTCGCTCATACTTAACCAGCAGGCTGTTAAGTTGATGGAATTGAAAAATCCAATTGGTGCTATACTTCACTGGGGAGACAATCCACCACTTAAAGTGGTTGGCGTGGTGCAAGATTTTTTCAATGAATCTTTAGGTGCCAAGGTATCACCAACGGTTTATTATTACAACATCAAAAATAGCAAGTCTTTATTATTAAAATTAAATACAAAGCAGTCTCTAACAGCATCAATAGATATCATTAAACAGGTGAGTCAGCAGATCAATCCCGCTTACCCGGCGGAAATTAAATTGGTAAGCGAGGGCATGGCTGAAAAACTACGTAGTGAAAAATTACTAAGCGTACTTTCGAATATTTTCGGTGGTTTTGCCATTTTCATCTCTTGCCTTGGTTTATTAGGATTAGCGCTTTACATGGCAGAGCAAAGAAGCAAGGAGATCAGTATCCGCAAAGTTTTGGGTGCCAATTTATCAGATATTTTAATGCTGCTGAATAAAGACTTTATGAAGCTGGTTATTATCGCTAACATTATTGCTATTCCGGTAGCCTATGTTTCAGTTAGTAAATGGCTTGAAAAATATGATTATAAAATCGCCATTAATCCCTGGCCATTTGTACTGGCACTTTTAACATCGATTATAATCGCTGTTTTGACGGTGAGTCTGCAAACGTTTAAAGTAGCCAAAGCCAATGCGGTAGATGCCCTTAAATATGAATAAAAATGGCTGAAAGGCAGAAGGTTTGGAGGTGGAAGCCTTAAGTGCATCAAACCTCTAACCTTTCAACCATCAACCTTAAAAATATGTTCAAACTAAACCTAAAAATCGCTTTGCGAAATCTTTGGAAGAATAAGGGCTATACATTTATTAATGTGATCGGTCTTTCGATAGGGATGGCCAGTTGTATTCTTATTTTTTTATTTATCCGTTACCAATTAAGTTTTGATGAAGACTTTAAGAATGAAAACCGTATTTTCAGATTTGTAACCGATTGGAAATATGAGGCATTTGATGATTATTCTGCTGGTGTTCCCATACCAGTGGCAAAAGTGGCAAAAGATGAAATTCCAGGATTAGAAAAAACAGCAGCGATCGTAAGAAGAGGTAGTATTGTCCGCGTTCAGGATCGGAAAGGAAGAGATATCATAAAAAGCGATGAAGATGTATATTATGCGGAGCCAGACTTCTTTGAGATTTTTGGTATTAACTGGATTTTTGGTCATCCAACTCAGGCATTAGGTCAACCAAATACTGTTGTGCTATCTGAAACAAGCGCGAAAAAATATTTTGGTAATGCTCAGAATGCTATGGGCAAAAGTCTTTTACTTGGGACTAAAAATATCTGTAAAGTAAACGGCGTTTTCAAAGATATGCCCAAAAACAGCAGTTTTCCTTTAAAAATTGTAGTTGCCTATCAAAGTTTTCCGGATAAAGATGATAATTGCTGGGATTGTGTAAGTTCTGGCAATGAGTTCTATGTTTTGCTTCAGAAAGGTTTGACAGCAGCAGATATGACTGTTGCTATGAATCAGTTTAACAAAAATCATTATGCAGATAAAAAGATTGCAGGCAATCAGGAAAATAAGCTTCAGGCATTAAAAGAAATTCATTTTAGTGAATTGTATGATAATTTTTCCGATACATCAATCGGCCGAACAGAAATTTATGGTTTGGTGATCATTGGGCTTTTTCTGGTTATTACAGCTTGCATTAACTTTATTAATTTAAGTACGGCACAAGCCATTAACCGGGCGAAAGAGGTTGGTGTAAGAAAAGTAATGGGCGGTATGCGGAGGCAGCTGGTTTTACAATTTCTTCTGGAGACCTTTATGGTTACCCTTATTGCAATGTTGATAGCATGTGTACTGGCAGAACTGGGCATTCCTCATCTGCAAAATTTATTCAAAGTAAGTATCCCTATAGGATTATTCCAGCATCCGGTCATATTTCTATTTATGGTTGTATTGGTCATATTGGTTGGTTTTTTAGCAGGTTTTTATCCGGCACTGATTATGTCGGGATTTCAACCTGCATTAGCCATTAAAAACAAGGCTGCATTAAACAGCGGAGGATTGAGTCTTCGTAAAATTTTGGTCATTGTACAGTTTTCAATTTCTATTATACTGATCATCGCTACAATAGTGGTAATGAAGCAAATGGATTATATACAACAAAAACCTCTTGGTTTTAATTCCAGCGAAGTCGTCATGATTAGTATACCTACAGATAGTTTGAGTTTAACCAAACAAAATACTTTTAAAGAGCAAGCTTCAAAATTACCGGGTGTCGAAATGATCAGTTTTTGCCAGGACCCACCCTTATCGCAAAATGTAAACTCTTCTGATTTTACTTTTAACGGAATAAAAAATAAAGATTTTGAAGTACGAAGGATAAAGGCAGATGAAAACTACTTTAAACTGTTCAACTTAAAAATTATAGCCGGAAAGGTATTTTCAAAAAGTGATACGGCTAACGGTTACGTTGTAAATGAAACATTTCTTAAAAAAGTGCATATTATAAATCCGCAGGATGCAATAGGCAAGTTAATTAACTCTAATGGTCAGAATATCCCGATTGTAGGTGTGGTAAAAGATTTCAATGATAAGTCATTAAAAGAAAGCATCTCAGGGCTCACCATTGCTGCAGGTAAAAACCAGTATTACAGGGCCGCTATCAAAATGGATACCAGGCAACTTAAACTTGCGACGCAAAATATTGAATCATTATGGAACAGCACCTTTCCCGATCATGTTTATTATTCCTTTTTTGTTAATGACCGGATAAACAATTACTATGAAAACGAAAAAGTAACGGGGTTTTTATTCAAGGTATTTGCAGGCATAATCATCTTCATTTCCTTCATAGGTTTATTTGGATTAATTTCTTTCGTCGCAACACAACGAACCAAAGAAGTGGCCATCAGAAAAGTTTTAGGCGCCTCAACCATAGAATTGGTGAAAATGTTAAACGGGTCATTCCTTATAATGGTTTTTATCGCAAATCTCGTAGCCTGGCCGCTGGCGTATTTATTCGTTTTCAAATGGCTTTCCGGCTTCGCTTATCGTATTGATATCAGCATCTGGCCATTCATTTTGGCAATGGTCATATCTATGACAATAACTTTAATAACCGTGAGCATCCGCTCCTATAAAGCAGCTGTTTCCAATACGATTGATGCACTTAAATACGAATAAAGCTAAAAGACCAAAGACTAAGCATTTGCTATTGTCCTGATACTTGATAATAAATACTTGATACCAATATGTTCAAACTCAATCTAAAAATTGCCTGGCGTAACCTCTGGAAAAATAAGTTATACGCTTTCATTAACATCTCAGGCTTGGCCATTGGGTTAACTGCCTTCGTCTTGCTGCTGTTATATGTTAATTATGAGGAAAGTTATGATACATGGTCGCCAGATTTGAAGGATGTTTATCAGGTAAGGGCATATCATACATACAGTTCGCCAGATAACAGACAATATTGGCAAACGTCAAATGAAAGTAGAATTGCAGCATTGCTGAAACAGAACATTCCGCAAATCAGTGCCATTACAAAAGTTGAAAATGATTGGTATCAAAATTATGCCCTGACGGTTAAGGGTCGTAAATCGCTCATGGTTAGGGGAATCCGCGATGCAGATTCGGCATTTTTTAAAGTGATGCCATACCGGTTTTTAAAGGGCAATGGAATCACTGCCCTCAACAAACCCAAGAGCATTGTTTTAAAAAAAGAAGTGGCATTAAGACTTTTTGATACAGAAGATGTTATTGGTAAAACGATTAGCATAGTAAGGTGGGAAGGTGATGCCCTAACGGATTTTACTATTACAGGCGTAGTTGATGAGCCAGTTACGCCGCAAAGTGTTAATTTTTCCGGTATTATTCGTACCGGTATGTTCGATAAAGATGATCAGCATCCATCTGTTCACAAGTATACAGAAATTTATGCCCGGTTGTTCAGCAAAGCTGACCTGAATCAGCTAAATGAAAATATTCGTAAAGTTTACACCAATAACCTTAAAAGTACATTTATCAACGGCCAAAATTCGTATGCAGATTATCTTAAATCTGGAAATGTGCCAGATTGTAAGCTGTTGCCCATCAATGAAGCGCATCAAAACCCGCCGTTTACCGCTGGCTGGACAGAAAAGATAAAGCCTGTTTCTCTGATCGTGACCTTTTTACTCTTAATATCCATTATTAACTTTATTAACTTGGCTACAGCACAATCTTTTCAAAGGGCGAAGGAAGTTGGTGTTAAGAAAGTGCTTGGCTCCAATAAAGGCTTACTGATGAAGCAATTTTTAATGGAAACAGGACTGCAAAGTTTATTTGCTTTATTAATTTGTGGCGTGCTCATCGAATTATTTTTACCCGTTTTTAATGAGCAGCTCGACTTACATATTACTTTCTGGTCAAATCAGAAATTGTTTTTTATACTGTTGCAGCTATTTGGATTATTCTTAATCATCACCCTGCTGGCCGGCTTTTATCCGGCAAAGGTGCTGTCAAATTACAAACCTGCTACGGTATTAAAAGGAGTTTTTTCTAACAGTCATAAAGGTTTGGCCTTACGTAACTTATTAATTGTATTGCAATTCGTGATTTCGGTCACATTGATTATTGCCATAGGAATTATGCAAAGGCAGGTAAGCTTTATGAATCAAAAAGACCTGGGTTTTGATAAGAGCCGTGTGATCAATATCAGTACTAACTATAACGAGAAAATAGCAAAGGAGATCAGGAGGGTTTCTGGTGTACAATATGTTGGCTCTACCACGCAAGTCATCGGAAACACTTATGCCTATGCTGACAAGATTAATTTTAAAGGTAAAAAATTGGATTTAAATATGGTTACGGTAACCATGGAAGCATTCCCCGCCTTAGGTATAAAGCCATTACAGGGGCGTCTTTTTTCATCACTTTATAAACAAGATACTGTAAATACGGTAGTACTTAATGAATCTGCAGCGAAGGCATTGGGGGGCAATGTTGTTGGACAACAATTCAGGTCCTATGAAAATGTTTTTCAAATCATTGGTGTGATTAAAGATTATCATGCAGAATCGTTTGATAAAACTATTATTCCGACCATTTATAAGGTGACTTATCTGGGGGGAATGAGTTCAAATGGAAATTTACTGGTTAGGTTTAACTCCGATCAATATGAGGGTATTATCAGAAAAATTGAGGATGTATGGAAAAAATATTATCCAAATTACCCTATGAATTATGAATCTTTGAGTCACGCATTCACCAATAGTTTAGCAGAAAATAATCGTTTTATGAATATGATGATTATATTCAGTGTTGTTTCCGTTTCTCTTTCTTTATCTGGTTTATTTGCTTTATCTACCTTTGTTTCGAAACGAAGAACAAAAGAAATTGCCGTAAGAAAGGTACTAGGCGCATCAAATATGCAAATCATTAATCTGCTTAATAAATCCTTTCTGATTTTAGTTATGGTAGCTAACCTCATCAGCTGGCCTGTAGCCTATATCTTAATTAAAAAATGGCTTGATGGATTTGTTTATCGGATTGATATGCCGGTTTTACCCTTTATCATGGCCACAATTACCTCTGTAGTTATAGCCGTTTTAACCGTAAGCATTCAAGCCAGAAAGGCTGCTATTGCTAATCCTGTTAAGTCACTTAAATACGAATAGCGCAAAGCGGTTAAGTAGGGGGCTAAGTGCTTTAGGTCTCTTCATCATATCGCTTCTAACCCCTAAACCTCTAACCTTGTTTAAACAATCTTGATACTAAAATAAAATGATCGAACTTAAAAACATTGAAAAATACTATTCCAGCAAAGGCATTAAACACTATGTATTGCGCCACGTCACTACCAGTATTAAACAGGGTGAATTTGTTTCCATCATGGGCCCATCCGGTGCCGGAAAATCTACTTTACTGAATATTTTGGGGATGCTGGAAGAACCTACTTACGGCACTTATGAGTTTCTTGGCGAAGATGTAACTACTTTAAATGAGCGGAAAAGGATAGAACTTTACCGTAATCATATCGGTTTTGTGTTTCAGGCTTATCATTTAATTGATGAGATGACCGTTTACGAAAATATTGAAGCCCCGTTATTGTATAAAAAGGTTGGCAGTGCGGAAAGAGCCAGCAGAATTGCCGATTTATTAGATCGTTTTAATATTGTTGCGAAAAAAGACTTATTTCCAAACCAGCTTTCCGGAGGGCAGCAGCAACTGGTGGGCATTGCCAGGGCACTGGCCGCACAACCTGGCATTATTCTGGCTGATGAACCAACCGGTAACCTTCAGTCGGCACAGGCGGAAGAAATTATGCAGCTTTTTCAAAAATTAAATAAAGAAGATGGCATCACCATTATCCAGGTTACCCATGCAGAAAAGAATGCAGCGTATGGTAGCCGTATTTTGCACATTGCTGATGGTGTGGTAAAAGATGACGTTTCCGTAAAGCCTATTCAGGCAGTTTAACTTTATATATCCGGTAAGGATAGTCTGTTCTGTCCTTGCCCTTATTGTATTTTTCCTGCCGGTTCAGTTGCGAGCAACTCAGGTACAGGTAGCCGTCATCACCTATACCGAAAGAATCTGGCCAGCTTAGCCTTTTATCGGTTACTAAGGTATGCAGCTTTCCGTCCGGGCTCACATATTTAACCGAATAATCAGGTGATGAACTGAGGTAAATATTTCCTTTTTTATCGGCAATCATGCCATGACAAACACCGGTTTCAGCCACCATTTCTACCCCTTCAGAAATCTGTGTTTCACTTAACCTGGTATCTGCCAAATATTCCGTTTTAATTCGGTACAGTTTAGTTTGATTAATGGCCCTGAAATAAAAATATTGATTGTCATGTGTTAAAGCTATCCCATTTACATTGGAAGTGAAGGGTTTGCCTGCATGATCCACCACATCACGATTATCTAAATGAAGGATAAAGCCTGGATTAGCTAATGTAGCTGTATCCTTTTGAAGTACTGTTCTTGATTTTCCGGTTTTCAAATCTAATACTACAATCGCACTTAAACCCGGATCTGATAAATAAGCCAGTTGTTTGTCGTGATCAACGACGATATCATTCAGTGCGCTTTTATCTTTTGGTAAATCGTCAAAATGGTAAACATTTACTACTTTGTTGTCTGCCAGGTTAATTTGTAATAATTTAAAGTGGCCTTCTTTCTTTTGAGCCTGATCACTCCCGAAAATAGATGCACTGCCTCCTGGCCTGGAATCCAGGACCCATAAGAAATTCTTTTCATCAGCATATAAATCCTGTACGCTGACAAAATGGTTTCTCGTATTGATGGTATCAGTTTTATTCCATTCCTCATCCGGAAAAGGCTTTCTTTCGCCGTCAACGATTTCTGTTAAACCATATAAATATGGCTCCCGCTTTGGAAATGACACAAACAGTCGGTTGGTTTTGGCGGAGACAGTCACCCCGATAGGCTGATATTTTCCAAAGGAAGCCACTTCCATAAGTGTAGATTCCTGAGCCATTATTTTGGTGTTAAATAAAATGCTGATAAAGAACAGTATAGGGGGGGTGTATTTTTTCATGAATGAATTCGCCAGGTCACTCTTAAATAACCTTAAACTAAAGCAGAATGTTTTTCACCCGGTTAAGTTATCTTTGTTTTATGCAGAAATCTTTTACAGACCAGATGGGGAAGGAGATCACCATTAATTTTCCACCAAAAAGAATTATTTCTATTGTACCCTCGCAAACTGAGCTCCTCTTCGATTTGGGGTTAGACCTGGAGATAATTGGTTTGACGAAGTTTTGTATTCATCCGATTGAAAAATTTGCGGAACGAACTAAAGTGGGAGGCACCAAAAAATTACAGATAGATTTAATTAGGGCGTTGAAACCGGATTTAATCATTGGCAATAAGGAGGAAAACGCGCAAAGTGATATTGAAGAATTGGCGATAGATTTCCCGGTGTGGATGAGTGATATTTTTACATTGGAAGATGCCTTGGAAACCATTACTCAAATCGGAGCATTGGTTGATCGGGAGCCGGAAGCTGGTTACCTGAATCACCTGATTACTGCTGGTTTCAGAGATTTGCAAAGCCTTGCGTTGCAAAATAAGATCGACAAAAAAGTGGCCTATCTGATCTGGCGGAAACCTTTTATGGCGGCCGGAAAAAATACTTTTATTAATCACATTTTGTCGCTGAACGGGATGACCAATGTAATAAAAGAAGACCGCTATCCGGAAATTACACTTGAGGAACTGCGCACGTTAAACTGCGACCTGATCCTGCTTTCATCAGAGCCCTATCCGTTTGGTTCAAAGCATATTGATGAAATCCAGGCTGCTGTTCCAGATGTCAGGATCATGCTGGTTGATGGTGAAATGTTTAGCTGGTATGGCAGCCGTTTGGTAAAGGCCGTTCAATATTTTTTTGAGTTTCAGAAAGAACTTTATGGGTAGCATTTTTTAAATTGTCGCATTATTAAGATTTACCTCGTTATATCCGTAATTATGAAAAAAATACTTGTATTATCACTATTTATAGCCATTTTTTCCGGCTGTACCTCTTTTAAAGATTCAAATACGGCAAATCGTGCAACAGCGACCGGAACCATTGAAAAAATTGGCATAACAACCTTTCAATATGGTACACATTTGCTTACCACTCCAAATAAGACCTATGCGTTGAAAAGCGGCTCCATTAACCTTGATCAGTACATGAACAGAAAGGTGACGGTGAAAGGCAATAAGGTGAAAGGTTATCCTGTTGATGGTGGGCCTGAATTGTTAGATGTGACTTTAATTAAGTTTTAGAGTACTATTCCTGCTGGCCAACTTTGCTGCTGATGTCATTAATTTTATGCATTAGTACGGCGTGATCAGCAGGAATGTTAGTTTACTAAACCCGATTGTCGCGAAAAGCCCCGGTTTTTTCTACCGGGCTTGCAGCAAAAAGCGGGACTACCGAAACCGATTAGCACTGAAACTGCTTTTCTAATAAATTTTAAATAAAATTTTTCTCCCTCAAAATTAAATACTTAGCGTTTTTGACTAAATATAATTGAAGATTTTTATGCGATACCTTTTGAATATTCAATCTTGTTTCTATCTTTGCAGTCCTTACAACATCCTAACTGCGGAAGTGGCGTAATTGGTAGCCGCACCAGACTTAGGATCTGGCGCTTCACGGCGTGGGGGTTCGAGTCCCTTCTTCCGCACAACAAGATCAAGGCCGTTCCGATTTAAACATCGGAACGGTTTTGTTTTTTAAAACATTGATTAATAACAACGGGGGTGATTTGCGAACATTAAGCTTGTCTCACATCTCACTTCTCAATACTCATATCTCAAAAAATGAATATTACACAGGAAAAAACCGGCAACTTAAATGCTGTTGTAAAAATCAAGATCGCACCTGCTGATTATAGTACCAAAGTAGAAAAAGCCATTAAAGACCAGGCTAAAAAAGCACAATTACCAGGTTTCCGTAAAGGAATGGTTCCGCCTGCCCACATTAAAAAAATGTATGGCAAAAGTATTCTGGTTGAAGAAGTGAATAACCTTTTAAATGACACTTTGTCTAATTACATCGCTGAACAAAAATTAGAAATTTTGGGTCAGCCGTTGCCGCAGTTGGAAAATGAGCGTGAATTTAAATGGGATAATACAGACGAATTTGAGTTCGATTATGAGCTGGGTTTAGCACCTGCCTTTGATGTAAATGTATCTTCAAAAGATAAATACACAGAATATGTGATTAAGGCTGACGAAAAAACTTTAGAAGAGCGTGTTAAAAATATCCGTCGCAGTTATGGCAAAATGACCAATCCGGAGGTTTCAGCCGAAGGTGATGTATTATACGCTGAACTGGTGCAATTAGGTGCAGATGGTGCTGTTTTCGAAGGTGGCATTGCAAATAGTGCAACGCTTCGTTTAGATTTAATTAAAGATGAGGCGATTTTGAAAACCTTAGTTGGTTTGAAAAAGGACGATGTGGTAGTCATTAACTTAACAAAAGCACTTGATGATCAAGCTGCGGTTGCAAAAGCATTAAATATCTCTGAAGAAGATGCTGCTGATTTAAAATCTGATTTCCAATTAACGGTTAAGAATGTGAACCGTTTAGAAGAGTCTGATTTAAACCAGGAGTTTTACAATAAAATTTTTCCGGATGGTGCTGTAACTGATGAAGCTGCTTTCAGGGCAAAAATTGCAGAAGAAGTAGAAGGCATGTTTAAACAGGATGCAGAACGTAAGTTATCTAACGATATTTATGAAGACCTGTTGAAAAAACATACTTTTGAATTACCTGATGAATTTTTACGTCGCTGGTTAAAAGCCACAAACGAAAAATTAACGGATGAAGAATTAGCGGAAGGTTATGATGATTTTGCTAAAAACCTGAAATGGACGTTGATTGAAAATAAAATCATTAAAGATAACAGCATCGAAATTAAATATGAAGATGTGGTTCAGGCTGCTAAAGCAAAACTGGATGCACAATTCAGAATGTACAGCCCGGCTCCGCTTCCGGAAGATCAGCTGGCGCAATACGCTGTTCAATTCTTACAGGAAAAAGAAAATGCTAACCGTGTTTTCGAAGAAGTAAAAGCATTAAAAACTTTCGAACAAATTAAATCTATCGTTACGCTTGAGCAAAAGGATATTGATTACGATAAGTTTGTGGAGTTAGATAAACAGTAGGGTGTTTGGTGGTGACCGTAAGGAGCTTTTAAATTGCCTGAACTATTCTTATATTTAGTAATGGCTCAATTTAAATTTCAATCGCTCGAAGTTTGGCAGTTGTCAATGGCATTAACCGATAAACTTCTTGATATTGCTGACCGATTGTCAGTAGATAAAAAATATAGATTTGCAGAGCAGCTCAATGGGGCTGCTCTTAGCATATCTAATAATATTGCAGAGGGTTCCGGATCTGTTTCAAACAAGGAATTTGCTCATTATCTGAATATTGCGCATCGATCTGCTTTCGAAAATGCAAATATTTTGGTAGTATTGGAAAGAAGAAAATATATTTCTGACACAGAACTGCTTTATTATCTGGAAGAATTAGATAAATTGGCACGGAAATTAACAAACTTCAGGAAATATTTATTAAAATAATAATCCGGTTTGGCTCTCGTTATTCAGACGCTTAACGCCAAACTCCAAACGCAAGACAAGATTATGAACATAGATTCACAAGAATTCAGAAAATTTGCCGTTAAACATCAGGGAATTGGCGGTTTACACGTAGATAAATTTATTGCACAGGCCAATCTGAACCCACAGAATATGACGCCATACATTATTGAAGAGCGTCAGTTAAATGTGGCTCAGATGGATGTATTCTCGAGGTTAATGATGGATCGTATTATCTTTTTAGGTGATGCCATTCATGATCATAATGCGAATATCATCCAGGCGCAACTGTTGTTTTTACAATCTACAGATGCAGAGCGTGATATTCAGATTTATATTAATTCTCCGGGTGGTTCAGTATATGCCGGTTTGGGTATTTATGATACCATGCAGTACATTCAGCCGGATGTGGCTACCATTTGTACAGGTATGGCCGCATCAATGGGAGCAGTATTACTGGTTGCTGGTGCTAAAGGAAAGCGCGCTGCTTTACCACACTCAAGAGTAATGATTCACCAACCATCAGGCGGCGCACAGGGTGTGGCATCTGATATGGAGATCAATTTGAGAGAAATGTTAAAATTGAAAAAAGAATTATACGATATTATTTCAGAGCACTCTGGTCAAACTTACGATTGGGTAGAGAAAGCTTCAGATCGTGATTACTGGATGACAGCTGACGAGGCAAAAGGATTTGGTATGGTTGATGAAGTGTTATCGAGAAACGCGAAAAAAGATGGCGAAACAAAATAAAGAATCCCGTTGCTCATTCTGCCATTCTGGCAAGCATGAAACGTTAATGTTAATTGAAGGCATGGATGCGTTTATCTGTGATAAATGCGTTACCCAGGCCAATCAGTTGCTTGCTCAGGAATTAGGAACCAAAGGGACAAAAAATATTCAGGAGGCTATTAATTTATTAAAGCCTCTTGAAATTAAGCAACACCTTGATCAGTATGTCATTGGTCAGGATGATGCTAAAAAGGTATTGTCGGTTGCGGTGTACAATCACTACAAGCGTTTAAATCAGAAGGTTGATAAAGAAGACGAGATTGAGATTGAAAAATCAAATATCATGTTGGTGGGCGAAACCGGAACAGGTAAAACACTTTTAGCTAAAACCATTGCTAAAATTTTACATGTGCCTTTTTGTATCTGTGATGCCACTGTTTTAACAGAAGCAGGTTACGTTGGTGAGGATGTTGAAAGTATCTTAACCCGGTTACTGCAAGCTGCTGATTATGATGTTGCTGCTGCAGAGCGTGGAATTGTTTATATTGATGAAGTGGACAAGGTTGCCCGTAAGAGCGATAACCCCTCCATCACCCGTGATGTATCTGGTGAAGGTGTGCAACAGGCATTACTGAAAATTTTAGAAGGAACGGTGGTGAATGTGCCACCTCAGGGCGGACGTAAACATCCGGATCAAAAGATGATTCCTGTAAATACCAATAACATCTTATTTATTTGTGGCGGAGCATTTGATGGTATTGAGCGCAAAATCGCCAATCGTTTACGCACGCAGGCAGTAGGGTACAAAGTAAAGAAAGATGAAACCGTTCTGGATCTTAAAAATCTTTATAAGTATATTACACCACAGGATTTGAAATCTTTTGGTTTAATCCCGGAGCTGATTGGACGTATTCCGGTGCTGTCTCACTTAAATCCTTTGGATAAAGAATCTTTGCGTAATATTTTAACCGCGCCTAAAAATTCTTTAATTAAGCAATATGTGAAGCTTTTTGCATATGAAGAAGTAGATTTAGTGTTCGAAGATGATGTACTTGATTTTATTGTGGATAAGGCAATGGAATATAAACTGGGTGCACGTGGGTTAAGGTCAATTTGCGAAGCGATTATGCTGGATGCCATGTTTGATACACCAACACAAACGGATGTTAAGGAGTTGCATATTAATCTCGATTATGCGATAGAAAAATTTGAAAAGGCAGACTTTAAAAAGTTGCAGGCCGCATAAAAAAATCAAATCCTCTCGCGAAATCGGGGGGATTTTTTGTAAATACGCTTAGCGCCCGGCGCTCGGCGCTAAACTTAAGGTTATGAATGAAGAAAAAGACGTAAAAAAAGACGAAGCCATTGTAGGGAAATCAAAAAAAGTAAAGGAAGTAGAAAGTCCGGTTAAATCTGGCCTAAAATCCAAGGATGAAATTGTTAAAAACTGGCTCCCCCGTTATACCGGTCGCCCGTTAGATCAGTTTGGTGATTATATCCTGCTTACCAATTTTAGCAAGTATGTGAGTATGTTTTCCGAATGGAATGACAATGCGCCGATTATGGGTTTAGATAAACCAATGCAGAGCGTAACCGCAAATGGAATTACCATTATCAATTTCGGAATGGGTAGTCCGCTGGCGGCAACCATGATGGATCTGTTGACTGCGATTATGCCTAAGGCTGTTTTGTTTTTGGGTAAATGTGGTGGCTTGAAAAAGAAAAATCAACTGGGTGATTTAATTCTGCCAATTGCGGCCATCAGGGGAGAAGGAACATCAAATGATTATCTTCCTGCTGAGGTGCCGGCATTGCCAGCCTTCGCCTTACAGAAAGCCATTTCTACTACCATTCGTGATCATGGAAGAGATTACTGGACCGGAACTTGTTATACCACTAACCGCAGGGTTTGGGAGCATGATAAGGAATTTAAAAAATACCTGAAAACATTACGGGCCATGGCCGTAGACATGGAAACTGCTACTGTATTTACCACCGCTTTTGCCAATAAAATACCTGCAGGTGCATTATTACTGGTTTCAGATCAACCCATGATTCCTGAAGGTGTAAAAACAGCTGAAAGCGATAGCAGTGTTACGGAGAAATATGTGGAGACGCACCTAAGAATTGGAATCGATTCGCTTAAACAATTAATCAATAATGGCTTAACGGTTAAACATTTGTTGTTTTAATCCTCATCGTTATTGCAAGGAACGAAACAATCTTCAAATTATAGTAAGTTATTCCTATTCACAGATCAGCAAATGCTGGTCTTTTTTTATGCGCATAACAGATACTGAATCCAGAGCAGGTGTATTTATGCTCAGTCTATGCGTCATCCAACAAGGTGCAATTTACTAAAAAATGTTTCCTGCTTAAACACAATAAGTGAAAGGTTATTCTTGCGAGGATAAACGGCTAAGCAATCTTATTCCATCTATCGGTTTAGTGTCTCACCAACCGGAAACGTTTTGATTTTAAATTGCTGATATTGAAGATTATTCACGTTGAAGGATATGCTGGTTGGTGAGGCACCAAACCAGTAGGGGGGCAGGAGCAATTTACTAAAAAATGTTTCCTGCTTAAAACACAATAAGTGAAAGGTTATTCTTGCGAGGATAAATGGCTAAGCCATCTTATTCCATCTATCGGTTTGGTGTCTCACCAACCGGAAACGTTTTGAATTTTAATTGCTGGTATTGAAGATTATTCACTTTGAAGGATATGCTGGTTGGTGAGACACCAAACCAGTAGGGGGCAGGAGCAATTTACTAAAAAATGTTTCCTGCTTAAACACAATAAGTGAAAGGTTATTTTTGCGAGGATAAACGACTAAGCCATCTTATTCCATCTATCGGTTTGGTGTCTCACCAACCGAAAACGTTTTGACTTTATAAATTACTGATATTGAAGATTATTCACGTTGAAGGATATGCTGGTTGGTGAGACACCAAACCAGTAGTAGGGGGGGCAGGAGCAATTTACTAAAAAATGTTTCCTGCTTAAACACAATAATTGAAAGGTTATTTTTGCGAGGATAAACGACTAAGCCATCTTATTCCATCTATCGGTTTGGTATCTCACCAACCGGAAACGTTTTGAATTTTAATTGCTGATATTGAAGATTATTCACGTTGAAGGATATGCTGGTTGGTGAGACACCAAACCAGTAGGGGGCAGGAGCAATTTACTAAAAAATGTTTCCTGCTTAAACACAATATGTGAAAGGTTATTCTTGCGAGGATAAACGGCTAAGCCATCTTATTCCATCTATCGGTTTGGTGTCTCACCAACCGGAAACGTTTTGACTTTAAATTGCTGATATTGAAGATTATTCACGTTGAAGGATATGCTGGTTGATGAAATACCATCCATTAGGGGACAGGAGCAATTTACTAAAAAATGTTTCCTGCTTAAACACAATATGTGAAAGGTTATTCTTGCGAGGATAAACGACTAAGCCATCTTATTCCATCTATCGGTTTGGTGTCTCACCAACCGGAAACGTTTTGACTTTAAATTGCTGATATTGAAGATTATTCACGTTGAAGGATATGCTGGTTGGTGAGGCACCAAACCAGTAGGGGGGCAGGAGCAATTTACTAAAAAATGTTTCCTGCTTAAACACAATAAGTGAAAGGTTATTCTTGCGAGGATAAACGACTAAGCCATCTTATTCCATCTATCGGTTTGGTGTCTCACCAACCGGAAACGTTTTGAATTTTAATTGCTGATATTAAAGATTATTCACGTTGAAGGATATACTGGTTGATGAAATACCATTCATTAGGGTTTTTAAGAGCTTAATTAATATATTTAAATAATATAAAAAGAACTTAACATGCTGGTAAACAAAAAAGGACCGACAATTGCCGATCCGTTTTTAATTCAATTAGGATAATTAGTGTTAGCCTAAATATGATTTTAATATTTTACTTCTAGAAGTATGACGAAGGCGCTGAAGCGCTTTATCTTTAATCTGACGAACACGCTCACGTGTCAGGTTAAATTTCTCTCCGATTTCCTCTAAAGATAACGGGTGGTTTGAGCCCAGTCCGAAGAATAATACAATGATTTCTCTTTCTCTTTCTGTTAAAGTAGACAGCGAACGTTTAATTTCTTCCGAAAGCGACTCATTGATTAATGAGCTATCAGTGTTGGGTTCATGGTTTTCCAATACATCCAATAAGGTATTCTCTTCACCCTGAACGAAAGGTGCATCCATAGAAACATGGCGGCCTGAATTACTTAAAGTATCAGAAATCTTATCAACCGTAGTTTCTAAAATATCAGCCAACTCTTCCGGAGAAGGTTCACGCTCATATTCCTGCTCTAATTTAGAAAAAGCTTTACTGATTTTGCTTAATGAACCTACCTGATTTAAAGGTAAACGCACAATACGGCTTTGCTCAGCAATGGCTTGCAAAATGGATTGACGAATCCACCAAACGGCATAAGAGATGAATTTAAAACCTTTCGTTTCATCAAAACGTTTTGCCGCTTTAATTAAACCTAAATTTCCTTCATTAATTAAATCGCCTAAAGTTAAACCCTGATTTTGATACTGTTTTGCAACAGATACCACGAAACGTAAATTGGTTTTAGTTAATCGCTCTAATGCAGCCTGATCGCCTTCACGAATCTTTCTTGCTAAAATTACCTCTTCTTCTGCTGTTATTAAATCTACTTTACCAATTTCATGTAAGTATTTATCAAGTGATTGACTTTCACGGTTGGTAATGGACTGCGTTATCTTGAGTTGTCTCATTTATACGTTTTGTGTGCTCTTTAATTATTGAAGTGTGCAAAGTTACGAAATTGTACGGCAATCCGAAAGGATAAAATACTGAAAGTGTTGCTGTTTGCACATGTTTTTTATACTATTACTTGTAACAAAAATCATTCCAATAAAGTTTTTGTCACTCTTTCTACAATAATTAGCTAATTATTGCCTTTTACTTAATATTTATTGATTTACAATAAATATATTTTGCTTTGTAATAATAAATATTTTATGTTTGTAGCAGATCCAGCATAAAAGATGACGTTTCTTAGATTTGTTGTTGTCAACTTTAATAAAGTATAGGTCTCAATAATTTGAGTTTTCCTATTGCAGTTCATTAATATTATCCAGTGCACTATTTAAGTATAATGATCAGCATTAATAAATTACATTCACCATCAGAATATACTCTTAAATTATCTCACATGAAAATTAAAAACCAGATCCGCTTCATTAAGATAGGATATATAACTACCCTGATTGCTGTATTCTTATCTTCACTTGATGAAGCAAAAAGGGGATTTATTGATGGCTATAATGCCGCTGGAAATGAAAATACGCCGGGATGGATGTATGGAATATTGTTATTATTTATTGCTTTTTTTATGCTGAGGGTGCTGGTATACCTTTATCGTTTCATCGATTCTGTGCAGCATGGAAGTGTATTCAATGAAGAAAATACAATACGTTTAACGAGGATGGGATTTTATTGTACGTCTTTACCATTTTTACTTTTTGCGCTAAATGCGATCGATTATGTCAGGCATTCCGGTATTCAACATATGCAGCTGACTGAAATAATTAAACACGTTGATTTTGAGATATGGCTGCTTATTTTTGGCTTAACATTGCTTACAATAGCTTTTGTATTTCAAAAGGGAATTGAACTCAAGCAGGAAAGTGACTTAACCATATAATTCATGCCAATCGTTATAAATTTAGATGTAATGCTCGCCCGCCGCAAGATGTCGCTTACTCAATTGAGTGAACTGGTTGGGATTACCATGTCAAATTTGTCTATTCTGAAAACCGGAAAGGCAAAAGCAATCCGCCTGGAAACGCTGGAGACAATTTGTCAAGTATTAGATTGCCAGCCAGGTGATCTGCTTGAATTTCGCAAAAGTTAGTTTGTAACGAAAAGCATACCATAAAAAAACTCCTGACCATCATCAGGAGCCTTTTTTATGGATTAAAAATGTTTAATTCATTGCTTCATCTTGCTTTTGGTTCAGGAAGACAAAGTTATGATCGAACATGTCCAGCTTGATTTTGCTGTCTTTATCTACCTTGCCTGCCAGAATTTCTTTCGACAATTCATTCAGTATTCTTTTTTGAATCACCCTTTTTAGGGGTCTTGCACCAAACTGAGGATCGTAACCCAATTGAGCCAGCCAATCCAGGGCTTCATCACTGGCATCCATTTCAATGCCCATCTCAGCCAATGTTTGTTGTACCTGTCTGAATTGCAGTGCAACAATATCCCTGATTTCGTTCCGGTTTAATGGCGTGAACATAATCAATTCGTCAATTCTGTTCAGAAACTCCGGACGGATGGTTTGTTTCAGGACTTCAAATAATTCATTTTTAGTTTTGGCAATTACTTCATCCCGGTTTTCATCACTCAGGTCTTTAAAGTTATCCTGAATCAGATGCGCACCGATGTTCGATGTCATGATGATGATGGTATTTTTAAAATTAACTGTCCGGCCTTTGTTATCAGTCAGACGTCCATCATCCAGTACCTGCAGCAAAATGTTGAATACATCAGGATGTGCTTTTTCAATCTCATCTAATAAAACCACCGAGTAAGGTTTACGTCTTACGGCCTCAGTGAGCTGGCCACCTTCATCATAACCTACATAGCCCGGAGGCGCTCCAATCAGTCGGGAAACGGCGTGGCGTTCCTGATACTCACTCATATCAATCCTGGTCAGTGCATTTTCATCATTGAATAAAAACTCTGCCAGTGCTTTAGCCAATTCAGTTTTACCCACACCAGTTGTTCCTAAGAAAATAAATGAACCGATTGGTTTACGTTTATCTTGTAAGCCTGCTCTAGACCGGCGAATGGCATCAGAAATTGCTTCAATAGCCTCATCCTGTCCGGCTACACGATGGTGTAATTCAGCTTCCAGATTAAGCAGTTTTTCTCTTTCACTCGCAATCAGTTTGGTCACCGGAATACCTGTCCAGCGGCCAACCACACCTGCAATATCATCAGCAGTTACTTCTTCTTTAAGCATTCTGCTATCGGTTTGCTGGCTTTCCAGATCTGCCTTTAATTTTTCGACCTGATCCTGGGCTTCTTTAATTTTTCCGTAACGGATTTCGGCAACCTTTCCATAATCTCCGGCGCGTTCGGCCTGCTCAGCTTCCAGTTTATAATGCTCAATTTGTTCCAGCTGATTATTAACCGCATCTACCAGGTCTTTTTCACCTTGCCATTTGGCTTTAAAGGCATCGCGTTCTGCTGAAAGGTTGGCAATTTCTTCTGATAATTCCTGTACTTTACGATCGTCTTTTTCCCTTTTAATGGCTTCACGCTCAATTTCCAGTCGCATAATTTCCCGATCTAATGCATCTACATTTTCAGGAACACTATCCATTTCCATGCGGAGTTTAGAGGCTGCTTCATCCATTAAATCGATCGCTTTATCCGGCAGGAAACGATCTGCAATATAGCGCTGGCTCATTTCCACCGCCGCAATAATGGCTTCATCTTTAATCCGAACTTTATGATGTGTCTCGTAACGCTCTTTTAATCCGCGGAGGATAGAAATCGCATCCTGTGTATCAGGTTCTTCTACCATCACCTTTTGGAAACGGCGTTCAAGTGCTTTATCTTTTTCCAAATATTTTTGATACTCGTCTAAAGTAGTTGCACCAATGGCCCTTAATTCGCCTCTGGCTAAAGCCGGTTTTAAAATGTTAGCTGCATCCATGGCACCTTCACCACCGCCGGCACCCACTAAAGTGTGGATCTCATCGATAAAGAGTATAATGTCTCCATCACTTTGCGTCACCTCTTTTACAACGGCCTTTAAACGCTCTTCAAATTCACCTTTGTACTTGGCTCCCGCAATTAGGGCACCCATATCGAGGGAGAAGACGGTTTTGCTTTTCAGGTTTTCAGGCACATCGCCTTTAATGATCCTGAAAGCAATGCCTTCGGCAATAGCTGTTTTACCCACGCCGGGCTCTCCAATTAAAATAGGGTTGTTTTTCGTTCTGCGGGATAAAATCTGAATCACCCGGCGTATTTCTTCATCACGGCCAATAACCGGGTCAAGTTTTCCGCTTTCGGCGTATTCATTTAAGTTTCTGGCGTATTTGCTGAGGGCCTGGTAAGTGGCTTCTGCGTTTTGATCGGTTACCCTGTTATCGCCACGCAACGACACAATCGCTTTTTTCAGGTCCTTTTCGTTTACACCTTGTTCCTTTAAAAGTTTTGCGGTGCTATCATTTACAGCCAAAATGCCCAATAAAAGGTGTTCTACCGAAACAAATTCATCTTTAAATTCCTTTAAAAATGTTTGTGCCTTTTGTAAAACGCTGTTGGTATTGGATGAAAGGTATACATTGCTTCCGCTTACTTTAGGGAATTTTGCAATATCTGCATCTAAATTCTGATTCAGCGCATTCAGGTTTACATTTAATTTTTTTAACACGTAAGAAACTACGTTTTCATCAACAGTGAGCAGACCTTTAAGCAGGTGTGCGGTTTCAATAGCCTGTTGCTGATTGCCCTGGGCTATTTCAGAAGCCTGTTGGATCGCTTCCTGGGCTTTTATAGTGAAATTGTTGAAGTTCATATTTTCCTTTGGATCAAAACAAATGCCACGTCAGTTTTGATTTTTTAATCGGAAATTTTGTCGCTTGTTTTATTTTTAAGGTGACTAAATTTCTGATATTTAGTGTTTTATGCTGAATTTTTGTCTGAGATGCGGTAGGTGAAAACCAATATTAAATCAGGTTATTTTTTAATAAGATTATCAGCAGCTAATCTCTGCTGCTATTTTCGATGCACTTTTCCATTTACGATACAGACTCATCTGTTATTAAATGACACCTGGTTAACCAACATCAAAGGAGTTTTTAAGCATAAAAAAAGCGAAGAATATCTTCGCTACGTTAAAATAGAATGAGGTGATTTGAGTTACCCTAAGATATCTTTTAACCTTTCCGTCTGATGATCAACCAGTTTTTGTAGCGGACCGGAAGCCAGCATTTTCATCATCATATTTAAATCTGCGGTAATGATGTGTTTGGCCGTTGTTGTTCCATTGCCATTATCCGTTACCGTCCATTTTAATTCCACTTCAAAAGGTGCTTTTTCCGTTGGGATAGCGGTGAGTTCCTGATTTTCAACCCGGTTAGAGATTTTAATGGCCAGTTTGGCCATATTCTGAATGGTAAAACGTGCCTCATCTTCTGTCGATTCCCAGTTGTATATATTTTCGGGCATTAACCTCTGATGGTTATTCATATTGGAGAGAAAAGCATAAACCTCAGCAACGGATCTGTTTACATCTACAGCGCTTTCAATAATTGTCATTGTGTTTTCTTAATTTGATTATATATTTGGTTAGAGGCATCAATATTTTAACTCAATATTTGTCCCCATTCTGAAGGGTTTAAACGCCATTTGCTTAATAATTCCATATCACTTTTTGCGATGATACTGTGTTCTGCAGCATAATCAATAAGTGCAGCATAATTGGATAGGGTAAGATAACGACATTTTGCAGCGGCGAAATTCTCATCTGCTTTTTCGAATCCATAGGTAAAAATTGCAGCCAGGCCGGCAACTGATAAACCTGCTGACCTCAACGCTTCAACAGCCTGTAAGCTGCTTTTCCCGGTTGAGATCAAATCTTCAATAACCACTACACGCTGTCCTTCTACCACTTCACCTTCAATTAAGCTTCCTGTGCCATGTTCTTTCGCTTTTGCCCGCACATAAATAAAAGGAAGGCCAAGTTCCTGTGCAACCAAAACACCCTGTGGGATTCCGGCTGTAGCAACGCCTGCAATTACATCAACTGAACCGAATTCTTCCTGAATGGCTTGTGCAAGCTTTTGGCGGATGTATGTTCTCACCTGAGGATGGGAAAGGGTAACACGGTTATCGCAATAAATAGGCGACTTCCAACCAGATGCCCAGGTAAAAGGATTATTAGGTTGTAATTTAATTGCCTTTATTTGTAATAAAAATTCCGCTACCTTTAATTCAATATCACTTTTATTATACATGGCCCAAAATTACAGAATTTATATCAACGATAACACTTTGTTTATATCAGATGTTTTACCAGAGCAGAAGGAAAAGATTCAACAACTTGAATTTCAAGATTTTGATTTACAAACATTTTATAAAAAATTAAAGAACGGATCTAAAAAAAGCTACTTGTTTTTAACTAAAAATCCGGAAGAAACCTTTAAAAAGCTTAAAAAGAATTGTGAGATCATAAAAGCTGCCGGTGGCTTGGTAGAAAGTGCAAACGGAAATTTCTTATTTATTTTCAGAAACAAAAAA
This sequence comes from Pedobacter sp. GR22-10, assembly GCF_026239715.1. NCBI lineage: Bacteria > Pseudomonadati > Bacteroidota > Sphingobacteriia > Sphingobacteriales > Sphingobacteriaceae > Pedobacter > Pedobacter sp. GR22-10. Next base: position 448,453 of record NZ_JAPIVR010000002.1, on the reverse strand, counting down.
TGGGATTTACCAAAAGGTAAGCTTGAACTGGGCGAAAGTATGAAGGAAGCTGCTGTCAGGGAAGTGGAGGAGGAATGTGGGATTAAGATATTCAAACGCGAAGAGAAACTTTGTAAAACGTACCATGTTTATCCAAACGGATCAAAAATGGTGATCAAGAAGACAAACTGGTACAGGATGAAGGTTAAGGGTGAGCCAAAATTAATTCCTCAAAAGGAGGAGGGGATTGATGAAGCAGTCTGGCTGGATAAAAATCACCTTACTCCTATAGTTAAAAATACTTTTCCATCGATTATGGATGTAATGAGGGCCGGAGGAATATTGTAACTTTACAATTGCGAGGAGGTAAGACGAAGCAATCTTTTTTGCTGAGATTTTTCAATGGAGATTGCTTCAGCAAATGAAAAATTTGCTTCGCAATGACGATATTTCGTGGAAATGCACTGGTCTAATCGTTCTGATGGATTGAGTTCAGCATCTTCTAGATAAGATCCTAAAATGAATGAAGAAAACGATTTTTAAGTAGAATCGTCATTGCGAGGAGGTACGACGAAGCAATCTTTTTTGCTGAGATTTTTCAATGAAGATTGCTTCAGCAAATGAAAAATTTGCTTCGCAATAACGATTTTTCGTGGAAATGCACTGGTCTAATCGTCCTGCAGAATGGAGTTCAGCACCTTTTTAGATAAGATGCTGAAATGAACTAAGGAAAACGATTTTCAAGTAGAATCGTTATTGCGAGGAGGTAAGACGAAGCAATCTTTTTTGCCGAGATTTTTCAATGGAGATTGCTTCAGCAAATGAAAAATTTGCTTCGCAATGACGATTTTTCGTCGGAATGCACTGGTCTAATCGTCCTGCTGAATGGAGTTCAGCACCTTTTTAGATAAGATCCTGAAACAGGATTCTAATAAAAAACGCCTATAAAAACCCCAAAGCTTCTTTAGGCACAAAAGGACTCACATCGCCATGGTTTCTTAAAATATCTCGGACAATGGTTGAGCTGATGGCAGAGTATTCGGGTTTGCTGAGCAGCAAAATGGTTTCCACTTCAGGCATCATGGTTTGGTTAATTTGTGCAATGGCTCTTTCGTATTCAAAATCTGATGCGGAACGAATCCCACGAACCATATAGGTGGCGTTTATTTTTCTGCAGAAATCTACCGTTAGGCCCTGATAGGTTTGTATTTCTATGTTTTGATAATCAGCGAAAACCGTTTCCAGGATATGGAGCCTTTGTTCTGCCGTCAGAAAATTTTGCTTGGAACTATTCAATCCGATTCCGATCACTATTTTATCAAAAAGGGGAGTGGCACGTTGCAGAATGTTGACGTGTGCAATGGTAATCGGATCAAACGAGCCCGGAAACAGCGCTATTTTCATGATTCAAATATAGATTTTTAAGCGGAAAGGTGAAAGGTTTAGCCAAGCTTAAACATATTCAAAAAAACTAAACGATGAGTTTCCGTATTTGCGGGTTTCAGTATAGCCTGGCTGATTGCTCAGTCTCATATTGCTTTGGTGCTCCACAATTAATAATCCGTGTGGCTTAAGCAATTGTCTTTCCTGAACCAGAACCGGAAGCTGTGGGATATTGGGCATATGATACGGCGGATCGGCAAAAATCAAATCGTAAGCACCTGTCATCTGCTTCAGGAGCTTGAAAACATCCGCCTTACGCACTTCCACCTGCTTAAATTCATATTTTTGTGCGGCACTTTTTACCCAGTTTATACAGCCATAATCCATATCTACCGCTAAAATCTTTTCTGCATTGCGGGAAGCAAATTCAAAAGTCAGGTTTCCTGTTCCGCAGAATAAATCAAGCACGGTGCAGGTTTCAAAATCAAATCTGTTGTTTAAAATATTAAAAAGTGCTTCTTTGGCCATATCCGTAGTGGGGCGGACAGGCAGGTTTGCCGGTGGCTGCAAACGGATCCCTTTTAGTTTTCCTCCAATTATTCGCATAAGCTTAAGGCCAGCAAACCGCTGAAATAGTGTTTAGGCATATCCGCCAGCAATTCACAATGTTGTTTTTCAGCAGGAAGGAAGAAGTAGAGGTTATTAAAATATTTTAGTAGTGTATTGTAATTATCATCATCTTCATTTATAATTCCCTGAAGGTATACGGGACAAGATTCCGTGAGGGCTAATTGATCTATGATCAGTAACAGAAAATAATTAAATTCTTCGGCTGTTTCTGCTGAGTAATGATTCTGGAAGTTAATTTTTTTATCCTTTATAAAAAGTACATTAAAGGAAGATGCTGTAAAATCAATCAACAAGGCATTGTCGGTTAACTGGGTAAACAAAGCAAGTAAAGGCGAAGAATGCGGATACACAACTGTGCTTTCCGGAAGTTTCTCTTCTATTTTTTCTGCTAAAGAAAAAACAGTATTAAAGCCAAGATGCTGGTGGCTTTTGCTAAATATCTTTCCTTCAGAACCTAAAAAATTAGCATAAACGGATAGATCATCGGCATTAAACCACTCATTCGGAATAAAAACAAAATTTGAGGTGTGTATGGCAGCTTTTATGGAACCATAAGAATGGGAAAGATGATGATCTGATTCAAAAGCATCCTGTAAAACAAGTGGTAAATCTTCACAGCCTTGCTGATCAAAAATGACCTTAACTTGTTCTGAGTCCTGATCAACCACTGCATATGAAAAACTATCGTTTGTTATTTTCAATAATAACTGATAGTTTACTGATGCATCAGCTTTAAAATCCGGGTCTACCAATAATAGGCTGTTATTACTCATCATCGCAAAAATAGCGTTTTTTGGAGATTAACCGCAAAGGGCACAAAGTTTTTTCGCAAAGCGCGCTTAGTTGGAAGGAGATCTGGTCCTTTTCAAGGAATAGCCTTTACATGTATGAGTTATCTAAAGATAGATTAATATGAAAATCTCATTTATATTTCTGTAATTCTGCAGTAAATTGTTTGGGTATTTTTTTATCTGCCTGAATAAAAAATCTGTATATGCAGGAGTTAAATCCAGCCAAATCTTTTGACCAAAATCAAACCTTTCATTTATTAAAAATTTGAAATATTCGACTTAAATTCGAAACATGAGTTACACGCCTACTTACAAAGCCGCGAACACGGTTGCTGCCAAAATTGAGCAACATTTTATTCGCTTGCATCAAAATGCCGCAGCACAGGGAGAGGTTGATCTGGCTTCACAACCAGACAGGAAAACAATAGAGGCGTTGATAGACGTGGCTTTCTGGAGCAGCCTGCGGAAAGAAGAGGGGCACTCACCGCGTATATCTGTTGCTTTTTTACCGCCTTCGCAAACTTCAAACCCTTTAAGGTTTGCTAAACCCTTACCTTTAAATGCCAATACCCTGACTAAAATTGCACCTGGTATAGAGCGTTCCGGGATCCATTTGGGTGTATGGGAAGAGGACGGTGAATTATACATCTGGGGCACCACCTTAAATATCCCTAATTTTTGTTTTGTAGTAGATGTTTCTGAACCTGGATTGATTGTGATCAAACACCGCCGGATTTACGGCATTGGAAAATACACCAATGTAGCAGTTTTAAAGGGTGAACAAATCAGAATTGTGGATGATACTTCCTGTACGAATCGTGATTGCCCGCCGATTTTAAAAGCTTTACTGGATTTAACGGTATTGGCCAGTTGGAATGATCCAATTAATATCCTGATTCAGTTTTCGGTTTCTATGCGTGGGCACGGGCGTGGTGGTGCGCTATTAATTGTACCTAAAGAAAATACCAAATGGAAAGAGTCTATCATTCAGCCCATCCAATATTTAATTGAACCTCCTTTCTCCGGTTTATCAAACCTGGCTAAACAAAGCGGTAACCAGACAGAAATTTTCTCACAAGGTGCATTAAGGCGCGAAGTGGAACACCTGGCGGGATTAACCGCCGTTGACGGGGCCACCATTATAAATGATCAATTTGATCTGATTGCTTTTGGGGCAAAGATTGGCCGGGCTAAAGGTAAGCCTACTGTTGAGCAGATTGCCTTTTCTGAACCGATTCTTGGCGGAGAAGATAAACTGTTATACCCGGGGCAGCTAGGTGGAACAAGGCATTTTTCAGTGGCACAATTTGTAAATGATCAGCCTGAAGCCATTGGATTAGTGGCTTCACAGGATGGACATTTTACGATCTTCAGCTGGAGCAAACAGCAAAAAATGGTGATGGCACACCGGATTGAAACCTTGTTGTTGTAATATATATTGCTCAATTGTTGGATTATTTTATTGCTGGAAGGACTTGACTATACACCTGATTAGCAGTACAATTGCTTTCCAAATCATTAAATCAAATGCTTTTTAAAACAATTTAACGATTATACAATAAATGTACCCAGATAAAAGTAGCCTGATTGCCCAAGCTTATGAACATATGCCCACACGGGAGCAGTTACTCTTTTGCGAACGGATGTCCAGGTTTTTGCAGGAGGAAGATGAATATCGCTGTTTTGTATTAAAAGGTTATGCCGGAACGGGTAAAACGACATCTGTTGCAGCTTTGGTGAAAGTGTTGTCGAAATTTAACTTAAAGAGTGAGCTACTGGCACCAACAGGTCGGGCGGCAAAGGTAATGAGCCAGTATGCATCGCGGAAGGCCTTAACCATTCATAAAAGAATTTACCGGAAACGCTCTGCGGCATCGCCGGAAATGCAGTTTCAGATGGCCCCAAATCTTTCTGAAAATACCCTGTTTATCATCGATGAGGCTTCTATGATTGCCGATGAATTTAACGAGACGGGTTCCTCTATTTTAAGGGATTTATTAGAATTTGTCTATAATACTAAAAAATGTTTTTTGCTATTTGTTGGCGATACGGCACAATTGCCCCCGGTGGGGAGTTTAGATAGTCCGGCTTTAAACGAACAATACTTAAAGGATAAATTTGCACTAACCATTACTTCAGTAGAATTGAAAGAGGTGGTTCGCCAGGGAAAAAAATCAGGTATCCTGGCTAATGCAACCATGCTTCGGAATCAAATTTCTAAAAATCCCGATAAACCCCTGCCCAAATTCCTAACCAAAAATTATACTGACATTTACAATATGGCGGGTGCCAGGCTGGTAGAAGGATTAGAATATGCCTACCGTAAGTTTGGAATGGAGAATACACTGGTGGTTTGCCGTTCTAATAAATCGGCTAATATTTACAACCAGCAAATCCGCGCCAGGTTGTTGTACCGCGAAGAAGAGTTAACTGGTGGCGATCAGATTATGGTGGTGCGCAATAATTATTTCTGGCTTCCGGAAAATGAGGAAACGGCTTTTATCGCCAATGGAGATATGGCTAAAGTGATCCGCGTCAGGGGAGAAGAAGAACGTTATGGTTTCCGCTTTGCGGATGCTACTTTAGAGTTTATGGATTTTCCGGCAGCCGGGCAAATCAGTTGCAAGGTGATGTTGGATACCTTAAACCTCGAATCTGCAAACCTGCCATACGAGCAAAATAAAAAGCTTTTTGATGGACTGAATGAAGATTATGAACACATTGCCAATAAGCGCCAAAGGATGCTCGCCATCAAGGCTGATCCATTTTATAATGCCTTGCAAATTAAATTTGCCTATGCGGTAACCTGTCATAAAGCACAGGGCGGACAATGGGACGCCGTTTTTGCAGACCAGGGTTATTTAACCGAAGAAATGATCGATTTAGACTTTCTGCGTTGGTTATACACGGCCGTAACCCGGGCCAGGAAAGAGTTATATTTAGTTAATTTTGCGCCTCAGCTCTTTGCCAAAACAGCTCAGGCAGATTATTTTTAAGCGGCTAAACTTCCTGTGGAAATACGGATTTTTATCTGAGCGAAAACCTGAAGCAAGTTTAGTTGCAGATTGCAGCTTAATTCTGCCCGATAAAAAATGTTTTAATGTGATACAGGCACTTCAAAAATTACAATAATATCTGCAGCTAAACCATTCTAAATTCTTACCTTGAATGGCTAACCTCAATACCTCATGAAATTTGCATTTAGCCTTAAAAATAAGCTGAAAATTGCTTTCCTGCTCTTTTGTATGATGTGCTGCATGTTGTTAATCCGGTTTTTGGAAGATAAAAGTGTAGCAACAATTAATGAATCATTTATCTCTATGTATAATGATCGGCTGGTTCCGGCAACTGATTTGTACTTCATTGCCGAAAATCTTTACCAGAAAAATATGATTTTTAATGATGCGCTAATCAATAATTCTTTGCCATTAAGTGGTCAGGCAAAAATTGATCAGTATAACTTCAAGATTGACTCAGTGATTCAGAAATACCAACTCACGTTACTGGTTAAGCAGGAAGAGGTATTTCTGAATGATCTAAAAAGTGCCTTAGGTCAGCAAAAGCAACTGGAGTTAAAGGTGCTGAAAATGGCGGAAGAAGATGCACTTAGAATTTATCAGTCTGAAGGAAAAAAAATAGCTAACCAAACACTTGTCAAACTTTCTGCGCTGATTAAAATTCAATCAAATGTGGGTCATGAATTAATAAAGGATTCCAAAATCTTTGTTTCCGGAACCAAAATATATTCTTCCCTGCAGGGAATTTTAGCCGTCCTTATCGGGGTGATGGTTGTTTCCATTATTTCCGCGTCCAATATAGTTAAAATTCAGAACGAGAAGTTTAATTTAAATTAAGATTCCGCAGATTACTCATTTAGCATGCTGAATTTATTTCAGCATCTATCCAAGATTCGTAATCTGCGGCTAAATGACTCAGTTATTCTGCATCTTCATCCGTTACCAGGCGGATTGAATCATCAGAAAGTACTATCAATCGTTCTTTATAAAGCGAACCAATCGTTTTCTTAAAGGCACTTTTGCTGATCTGGAAACGGTGATAAATTTCTTCAGGTGAGCTTTTATCACCCAGCTCGATCAGGCCGCCATTCTTTTTTAATGCATTTAAAATGACTTCTTTTGAATCTAAAATATGCCCGTAACCACTGGGTTGTAAAGTCAGGTCAATTTTACCTTCTACACGGATTTTTTTGATCCAGCCTTTACGATAATCTCCAATCTGAATGTTATCAAAAACCTCGTTATGGTAAAGTAAGCCAATATAGGTATTGTTGATAATGGCATTGAAGCCCAGGTCAGTTTCTTCCGTAATCAGTAAACTCACCTCATCACCTTCTTCGAAATCGAAATTTTCTTCTTCAACAAAATCATAAAGTTTTGAAGAGGCCAGCAAACGGTCGCTGTTTTCATCCAGGTAAAGGTAAACCACATATTTATAACCTTTTTGCATCGGCCTTTTCTGTTCTTTTGTAGGAACGTAAACATCTTTATCAATGCCCAGATCCATGAAAATGCCGTCATCTCCGTCAGAAACCACTTTTAAGAAAGCAAAATCGCCTACTTCAGCATAAGCTTTTTGTGTGGTTCCGGTTAAGCGACCGTCTTTTTGAATGTAAACAAAAACCTTTGCGTTATCACCTATTTCCAGGCCCTTTGGAACATACTGATAAGGTAATATCACCAGTTTATCACCATCCGTTAAGTTTAAGCCAGCTTCGGTTTTACTTAAAACCCTTAATTCATTATATTTTCCTATTTCAATCATCGTAATGGTTAACCATTTTCTTCAATGGTTTTTGTACAAAGATACTAATCTTTAAAGGCAAGATCTGATTTAAATTTTTTATATAATTTAGCTGCTCATTTAATCTATTTTTACCATATGAATAAGCAGATTCCAGATTTTTTTTTGAGCGACGAGTATTTTATTGATGAAAAAGTGAACTTCCTGAAGTTTGCAACTGAGTATAAGGTTTACAATGATCAGGGTACGCAGATCGGGGTCATTAAACAGCGTATAAGTGGCTGGCAGAAGGCTTTAACCTTACTGGTTGATAAACGGATGATGCCTTTTAAACTGGAGATTACGGATGTAAACGGTCAGTTGCAGGCCACCATCAGCCGGGGCTGGACTTTCTGGATGTCGAAAATTATCGTAACTGATCCGATGGGTGTTGAAGTGGGCATTATCAAGCAGAAGTTCAAACTGTTTAAACCAACATTCACCATATCAAACCCTGTATCAGGAACGGAAATTGCCAAAATAACCGGCGATTGGAAGGCCTGGAATTTTAACATCACCAATAATACTGGCGCCGAGGTTGGTAAGATTAGTAAGAAATGGGCGGGTGCATTAAAAGAGGTGTTCACCACAGCCGATAAATATAATGTATCGATAGATCCTGGTTATGCAGAAAGCGACCAGAAAGTGGCCATCGTATGTACAGCCATTACCATTGATATGGTTTTAAAAGAAAGCTAATCAATTTTAAAAGGTGAATGGTTAATTTGTAGCATCCGGATATTCCTCAGCCACTTCATTAATCGTTCGCCTTTTATATTTTAATATTTTATTGCCGGCAGTATCAAATAATTGGGTTAAATTTGATCTGTCCACTATTTAATGAACTACATGACAAAACCCAAAGAAGCTAAAAAACCAAGCGTTTTTAGTTTACTGGCATCCTATAAAGGCTTAATCTTTTTACTTATTTTATTTGCCCTGCTAAGTAACGGCATTAACTTATTGCTGCCAAAAATTATTGCCCATGGCATCGATTCATATACCAGCAAAACATTTAATCTGGATTCGGTTTTGTTTCAGTTTGCCATTGCCATCGTATTGGTTTTTATCTTTACCTATTTGCAGAGTATTGTTCAAACCTATGCATCAGAACGGGTAGCCAGAGATTTAAGGTCAAAACTTTCTGATCAGATTTCTCGTCAGAGCCACGCTTACGTTATCGAAGCCAATCCGTCTAAATTACTCACCAACTTAACTTCAGATGCAGATTCCATTAAAATGTTTGTGTCGCAGGCGATTGTGTCAATCGCATCGTCAATATTTTTAATTGTTGGGGCGAGCATTTTGCTCCTCATGATCAATTGGAAACTTGCCCTTTGTGTAATTGCTATTGTACCAATCATAGGGATTGCATTTTACCTGGTATTGAAAAAAGTGAGGGTGCTCTTTATCAAAAGTCGCGAAGTGATCGACTGGCTGAATAAAGTAATCAGCGAGAGTATTCTGGGGTCAGCGCTGATTCGTGTGATCAATTCCCAACAGCTTGAATACCAGAAGTTTTTAGATGCCAATGCCAAAGCACGTGATCTTGGCCTATCCATTCTCCGTTTATTTGCAGGGCTGATTCCCATCATTGTTTTTATTTCGAACCTTTCCGGCCTTACAATTCTTGTACTTGGAGGCCATTTTGTGATCACAGGTACCATGACGCTTGGTGAATTTGCGGCGTTTAACAGTTACCTGGCACTGATTATATTTCCGATTTTGGTGATCGGTTTTATGAGTAATGTCATTGCCCAGGCTACTGCTTCCTATCAACGCATTGAAAGTGTACTACATGCACCTGAAGTAAAGCATCCCGGTACCCTAACCAATGTACTAACCGGTTATGTTGAAGCCCGGAATATTGAATTAAACTTTGGTCAGAAACCCATTTTAAAACAGGTTTCTTTTGCTGCAAAGGCAGGCTCCAGAACAGCCATTATTGGTCCTACGGCTGCCGGAAAAACGCAACTGCTTTATATTTTGACCGGATTGATCGAACCCCAGACCGGTGAAATTCTTTATGATCATCAGGAAATCAAAAGCTATAAACAGGAGAATTTTCACCAGCAGGTTGGCTTTGTTTTTCAGGACAGTATTATTTTTAACATGAGCATTCGTGAGAATATCGCCTTTAGCAATACGGTTACTGACGAATCTCTGGCGATGGCCATTCAAACCGCAGAACTAAAGGATTTTATTGATGCCTTACCTGAAAAACTGGATACCATTGTTTCTGAACGTGGAAACAGCCTTTCGGGTGGACAGAAGCAACGCATCATGCTGGCCAGGGCATTGGCCGTAAACCCTAAAATTTTGTTGCTGGATGATTTTACCGCCAGGGTAGATGCCAATACCGAAAAGCGGATTCTTGAAAATATCCAGCAGCATTATCCAGGTATAACCCTGATCTCCGTGACACAGAAAATTGCCGCAGTTGAAAATTACGATCAGGTGATTTTATTGATGCAGGGGGAGGTTATTGCTACCGGAACACATCAGGAATTGATTCAGCACAGCCCTGAATATGTTCAAATTTACAATTCACAACAGAGCACAAGCAATTATGAATTACAATCTTAACCAGCTCAACGAAGAGCAGGAAAAGCAATCTACCTACCAGGCGCTTAAAAGATTGCTGAAATTCATCTCTGCGGAACGAAAGAATCTTATACTGGCCTTAATCGCTATCCTTATTAATTCGGGATTACTTTTACTGGGGCCACTTTTGGTGGGGCATACCATTGATGCTTATATCAGAACCAAGCAGTTTCATGGTGTGCTGGTTTTTGGCGGCATTCTTTTGGGCATGTACTTAATTGCCATGGTTACCGGATATATCCAAACCAAACTGATGGGAGGTATCGGCCAAAGAATGTTATATACCCTTAGAAATGCCATTTTTAATAAGTTGCAGGAATTGCCGGTTTCATTTTTCAACCAGAATAAGGCCGGTGATTTAATTTCAAGGGTGAACAGTGATACAGACAAGCTGAATCAGTTTTTTTCTCAATCGCTGATGCAGTTTATCGGGAGTATTGTAACCATGATTGGTGCAGGTGTGTTCTTGTTATCTATTAATTTGGAACTTGGTGCCGCCGCCCTTTCACCAGCCATTGCCATTGTCGTTTTTACCATGGTGTTATCGCCCTGGATAAAGCGTAAAAATGCTAAAAACCTGAAAAGCGTAGGCGGACTAAGTGCTGAGGTTCAGGAAAGCCTGAATAATTTTAAGGTGATTATAGCTTTCAACCGACGAGATTATTTTAGGCGACGTTTTGATGAGGCCAACCAAGAAAACTACAAAACCGCCATTGGTGCAGGCCTGGCCAATAATATTTTTGTTCCGGTTTACGGGCTGCTTTCCAGTATCGCACAATTAATCGTTTTGCTTTTCGGTATACACCTCATTTCTACAGGCCAGTTTTCTTTAGGTTTTCTGGTGAGTTATTTATCTTATTGTACCAATTTTTATAATCCGCTGAGGCAATTGGCTGCATTATGGACCAGTTTTCAGGTAGCTATGGCCAGTTGGGATCGTATTTCTAAAATTTTATTACTGGAGAACAACCTGCAGGTAATCAAAAATGAGGAGACCGTTACTTCGGATGCCCTGATCGAATTTAAGGATGTTCACTTCTCTTACGATGATTCAAAAGAAATTCTGCATCACATCAACCTGAAGTTTGAAAAAGGGAAAACCTACGCCCTCATCGGGCCAACAGGCGGCGGTAAAACCACTACGGCGTCATTGATTTCACGTTTATACGACGCTACAAAAGGAACTGTTTTATTAAACGGAAAGGATATCCGGTCTTTCAGTGCAGAAGAGCGCACGCAGAAAATTGGCTTTATTTTACAAGAACCCTTTTTGTTTACCGGGACGGTTAAAGATAATATCCTTTATGGGAACAGCCAGTATAAAGATGTGAGCGATGATGAACTCACCAGGATTATCGAACAAGCGAATTTAAATGCATTGCTGGCAATTTTTGATGAAGGTATCAGTACTAAAATTGCTTCAGGGTCAGACAGCATTAGTTTAGGTCAGAAGCAACTCATTGCATTTATGCGGGCTGTGCTCCGAAACCCTGAATTACTGATTTTAGATGAAGCAACTGCAAATATTGATACCATTACAGAACAATTACTGAGTAGTATCTTAAATAAACTATCAAAGGAAACCACCTTAGTCATCATTGCCCACCGGTTAAACACCATTGAAAATGCTGATGAAATTTATTTCGTGAATGAAGGAGAGGTGCAACAAGCCGGAACTTTGAATGATGCATTAAACATGCTGACAAAAGGGAAGCGGGTGAGTTAGCATACAAGTTTGGTTTCACCCCATATCTGGAAACTGATACACTGGTTGGCAATTTACCAGCCAGTGTATCAAAAGGAATTATCTGATAACTGCTTCAAAAGGCATCCTGGCCTGAATGCCGGAACTGGCCATTACCTTTTTCATTTGCTGGTAAAGCATGTAATGATCGCCCAGCTCTTGTTTGGTGTAGTATGTTTTGATTTTATCTGTACTTTCATCCATTAAAGATTTAAGGGGATCAATCACATCAGGGTATTCCACCACTTTAAAATCTTTTATTTTAGCTTTCTTCGCAGCAGCGTTAATGGCATCATTATAGCTGCCGATACGATCTGCCAGGCCAATCTGAACGGCATCCGTACCAATCCACACATGTCCACCGCCAATGCTGTCGATATAAGCTTTGCTTTTCTTTCTGCCATCGGCTACACGGCTTACAAAGCCGCTGTAAACCCGGTTTAGTTCATTCTGAATAATAAATCTCTCGCCAGCAGTCATTGGCCTGTTGGTTGCCATGATATCAGCATACTGACCGGTTTTAACCCCGTCAAAAGTAATTCCCAGTTTATTGGTCATCAGGTTTTGAAAATTCGGAATGATTCCAAAGACACCGATTGAACCCGTAATGGTATTGGGCTGAACAAATATACTGTCAGCTGCACAGCCGATATAATATCCGCCAGAAGCAGCTACATCACCAAAGGAGGCAATAACAGGTTTCTCTTTTTTAGTCAGTACAATTTCCCGCCAGATCACATCCGAAGCCAGTGCACTTCCGCCAGGAGAGTTTACACGAATCACCACCGCTTTGATGTCATCATCCAAACGTGCCTTTCTGATGGCTCTGGATATGCGTTCAGAACCAATTTGATTATCATTGCCTTCACCACCGCTAATTTCTCCGTTGGCATAAATAACAGCGACTTTGTTTTTGCTGCTGCCCGCATCGCTGTTGTTCTTTGCATAATCATTGATTGCAACCGATCGGATATTTTCACCTTTGGTTCTGCCTGAAATGCCCTTAAGTTCCTCCAGGATCTGATCTTTGTATTTCAGGCCATCAATCATTTTATAGTTTAAAGCATCCTGAGGTTGTTGAATTTTGTATTGATCAGCAATGGAAAACAAGCTATCACGTTCCATATTTCTGCTTTTGGCAATATCAGTTAAAAAAGTATTGTATAAGCCACCCACATAAGCCGTAACCTGCTGGCGGTTATAATCACTCATTTTATCTAAAATAAAGGGTTCAACAGCACTTTTATAGTTACCCACTCTAATTACCTGCATCTCTACGCCAGCCTTTTCCAACGTGCCCTTAAAAAAAGTAAGTTCAGAACTGAATCCTTTAAATTCCAGCGCACCTTCCGGATTTAAATAAATTTTATCTGCTACTGATGCCAGGTAATAAGCACCTTGCGTATACACTTCACTGTATGAGATGATTTTTTTATGCGATTTTTTAAAATCAATTAATGCATTCCTCACCTCGCGCATGGTTGCAAAACCCGCATTCGGGCTGCTCACGTTTAGGTAGATGCATTTAATATTATCATCTGTTTTGGCCTTTTTTATTGATTTCAACAAGTCGTTTAATCCAATTCCATCCTTTTCTGCACTGCCCACTATCGGGAGGTTGCCAAAAGGATTTTTAGGCGTCCGCTCGGTGATGGGCTGGTCAAGGTTTAAAAACAGAATGGAATTATTCGATACTGTAACCGATTTATCATCATCCAATGATGAAATGGCACCGAAAATAATCACAATTACGATAATAAATATAATCACCACAGAAAGGAAAAAACCCAGCATGGAGGCAAAGAGATACTTGAAAAAATCTTTCATTTAAATGTTAGTTTTGTGGCGTAAAGATATAAAAATACATGACGGTTAATACGGCTTTAGAGTATACGATTGCTTATTTGTTACTCGGTGGAAATTTAGGGAACAGGGAGGATAATTTAAGTCGGGCCATTTCTTTAATTGGGCTGGAAATTGGCGATGTCGTATCGGTTTCCTCCATTTACGAGACGGCGGCATGGGGTAAGGAAAATCAGCCTGCTTTTTTAAATCAGGCGGTTGCGGTAAAAACTGGTTTTACAGCCTTGGAGGTATTGCAAAAAGCACTTCATATTGAACAATCTCTTGGAAGGGTGCGTAAAGAAAAATGGGGTGAACGGTTGATTGATATCGACCTGATCCTGTTTGGTGATGCAGTGATTGATATTCAAAATCTACTTCATGTACCACATCCCCACATGCAGGAACGGAAGTTCGTCATGACACCGCTGGCCGAAATTGCACCCGAAGTTGTTCATCCCGTTTTAGGGCAAACGGTTCAGAATATCTATGAAAATATTACGGATGTTTTGGAAATTAGGAAATTGTAATGATTAGTTTTGCTTTATGCAAAATATCGATGATCATCATCCTTTAGATTTATCATACCTCGTTGGAATGGTGGGACATCATCCTGAATTTATGATCGAGATTTTCGATACATTTATTCAACAAACCCCGATCTATCTGGCAGAAATGGATGATGCTCTGGCCCTGAAAAACTGGGATGAAGTAAGCAGATGTGCTCATAAACTGAAACCGACATTTAGTTATATCGGCCGCAATGATATAAAGGATTTTGTAGAGGAAATTGAACTGAAGGCCCGGAATCATGATGTGAACCAAATTCCTGCTGCTATAGAACGGCTGAAAATAATCGTACAGATCATCTATTCACAGCTGGATTCGGTTAAGAAAGATATTCAACCCCTCAACTGACCCTGGGTGTCTTTAAGCATTTATTATTCAGCTGTTAACTGATCTTTTCCGCAACATGTTTAAAATGCAAAACAGATAAGGCAATATACAATACCAGTACAAAAGGAATGGCGGCGAATTGTAATACGGCTATTAAAGCAGCCGAGAGGATCAGAAAAATGAATTTAATTTTGTTTTTTGCCCAGCTTAGATCACTGAATTTTAAAGAGAATATCTTAATCTCGCTGATCAGTAAGAAACTGGTGATTGCTGTAATGGATATAAGCAGGATGGTTGATCCGATTACACTGGGGTAATCATCGTAAATATATGGTAGCGAGCAGATAAATAAAGTATTCATTGGTGTATTTAGTCCGATGAAATCTTCCGTTTGCCTTTCATCGTTATTAAATTTTGCCAATCTTAAAGCAGAAAAAATGGTAATCAAAAAGCCCAGGTATGGAAGGTATGCAGAAGTGTAATCGCTTAATTGCAATAAGTTAAACATGATTACCCCTGGTAAAAATCCAAAGCTGACCATATCTGCCAGGGAATCCAGGTCTTTGCCAATGGCCGACTTTACATTTAATAAACGAGCCACCATTCCATCAAAAAAATCAAAAATTCCGGAAAGAATAACAAAATACGCGGCAATTTTTAAGTCGCCTTTAAATGCAAAAACAATTCCGATGCAACCTGAAAAAAGGTTTGCACAGGTGATTGCATTGGGGATATTTTTTTTTAGCATGGGGTTATGCGCTAAGCGCATGGGGTTTGAAACGCATTACGCCAAACCCCAAACGCCAAACTTATTTAGCTATTCATCGAAATTAGGAATTCTTCGTTGCTTTTAGTGCCTTTTATCTGTGCCTGTACAAATTCCATCGCCTCCTGGCTGTTCATGTCTGCCAGGTGGTTACGTAAAATCCATACACGTTGCAGAATATCTCTATCCAATAATAAATCATCACGGCGGGTGCTTGATGCGGTAATATCAATTGCCGGGAAGATGCGTTTGTTCGATAATTTACGGTCTAACTGTAACTCCATGTTACCCGTTCCTTTAAATTCTTCGAAAATCACTTCATCCATTTTAGAACCTGTATCCGTTAATGCAGTTGCCAAAATGGTTAATGAACCACCATTTTCGATATTACGGGCCGCTCCAAAGAAACGTTTTGGTTTGTGCAGGGCATTGGCATCCACACCACCGGATAAAATTTTACCCGAAGCCGGAGCAGTGGTATTGTAAGCCCTGGCCAAACGGGTAATCGAATCCAGTAAAATGACCACATCATGTCCGCTTTCTACCAAGCGCTTGGATTTCTCTAAAACGATATTGGCAATTTTTACATGGCGCTCAGCTGGCTCATCAAAAGTAGAAGCAATTACTTCGGCACGCACACTGCGGGCCATATCTGTTACCTCTTCCGGACGTTCGTCAATTAATAAAATAATTAAATAAACTTCAGGGTGGTTTTTAGCGATGGCATTTGCCACTTCTTTCAGTAAATTGGTTTTACCGGTTTTAGGTTGCGCTACAATCAAACCACGCTGTCCTTTTCCAATTGGTGTAAATAAATCCATAATACGGGTAGAATAATTACTGTTGTCCGTAAATAAATTTAATTTTTCTGTTGGAAATAAGGGGGTTAAATAATCGAAAGGTACACGATCCCTTACTTCGGCAGGAATTCTGCCATTGATGGTCTCCACACGAACCAAAGGGAAATATTTTTCGCCTTCTTTTGGCGGACGGATACTGCCCTTAACGGTATCGCCGGTTTTTAGGCCGAAAAGTTTGATTTGCGACTGTGATACATAAATATCATCAGGAGAGGTTAAGTAGTTATAATCCGCAGAACGTAAGAAACCGTAACCATCAGGCATAATTTCTAAAACACCTTCATTTGTGATCACGTTATCAAAATCTAAATTAGAATAACTGTTTTCGTTTTTATGGTGGTTGCCGCCTCCGGGTTGTTTCTGCTGGCGGTTATCTTCGCGCTGTGGTTTTTCTTGTTTTTCCCGTGGCTCTTGCTTTTGTTTCTGAACAGGTAATACTTCCGCACTTTCTTCAATCAGGGCAGAAATGGGTTTAACACTTTCTTCCTGCTCTGCAATTCTGTCGGGTTGTTTTTCTGCTCTTTGCTGGTGCTGCGGCTCATCAAATAAGGTAACCGATTCCCTTTTTCTTTCAACAGGTGTAACGGATTCATCTTTACTTAATCTTGCTCTTTTCTTCACAGGCTTATCCGTCGCACTGGCTGCTGCTGTAGCAATCTTTGGAGTCTTTTCAGCTTTAACTGCTTTGGTTTTGGTTACAGCAGGTGCTGCTACACTGGCTTCTGCAACTGCTGGTTCACTATAAGGATCGGTACCTGTTTTGGCGGCATTTATAATTTCCTGCTGATGCAGAAGTACTTCAACAAGGTCTATCTTTCTTAAGGAATCGGCACCTTCAATGCCATAAGATTTTGCAAGCTCACGTAATTCTGGTGTGAGCTTATCATTTAATTCTGTTTTGCTAAACATTCTGAATATATATGTTTCAAGAAATTTTTCATTTTTTTATAACGGATGTTTCCGGTTATAAATCTGTCAGGGCTAAAATATGTTAGTTTTAAAAAGCCAGACATTTCATGCGTATAAATTCTTAGGCTATAAAACCAAAAATGAGTGATTAACTTGAAGCCTCAAAATGGTTTCATAATTGTTTACATGCTGAATAAAAAACGATGAATCGTTTTCAAAAAATGGTAACAAAAAACAAGTTTTGATAATTTTTTCTGGGATATTCAGATAAACGGTTGAGAAATTATGATGCAATTGTATGTATTTGAAACGTAATCCGCAAGAAAAAGTTTAAAATGTTTATAAAATAATGAATGTGAAAATATTTTAATCGTCTAAAAATCTTAAAAAACATCATATTTGCAGCAAATAAGCACATATATGACCAAGCAACAACTTTTCGGGCAGATACAGAAAAAACGTTCTTTTTTATGTGTTGGGCTGGATTCTTCTCTGGATAAAATTCCCCAGCACTTATTAAAATATGAAAATCCGATTTTGGAATTCAATAAGCAGATTATTGATGCCACAAAAGATTTGTGTGTAGCATATAAACCAAACACAGCTTTTTATGAGTGTTACGGGAAGAAAGGCTGGGAGAATTTAATTGAAACCTGGAAATACATGCCTAAAGATATTTTCAGTATTGCAGATGCCAAGCGTGGCGATATCGGCAACACTTCGGCCATGTATGCAGAAACTTTTTTTAATGAAAAATCTTCAGAAATGAGTTTCGATTCTGTTACAGTGGCACCCTATATGGGAAGTGATTCGGTTACACCTTTTTTAACATTTCAAAATAAATGGGTGATCTTACTGGCTTTAACATCCAATATCGGGCATGCTGATTTTCAGTTACAGGAAACCGGAACCGACAGGCTTTTTGAAAAAGTATTAAAAACCGCTCAGCAATGGGCTACCGATGAACAGATGATGTACGTAGTAGGGGCCACACGTGGTGCTGCCTTTGCTGATATCCGGAAACTGGCACCTGATCATTTTTTATTGGTTCCCGGTATAGGTGCACAGGGCGGTGATTTAAAGGAAGTTTGCCAATATGGATTAAATGCACAATGTGGCTTGTTAGTGAACTCATCCCGGGGCATTATCTACGCCGGAAATGGCGAAGATTTTGCTGAAAAGGCAAGGGCAGAGGCATTGAAGCTGCAGAAAGAAATGGAGCAGATTTTAATCGGGGCCGGTTTAATTTAGCCAAATATTTTCAGATTTTTCACAGGTTAGTTTTGATGAGCTACCCATACACGAAAAGTGATTTGCTTTTTGTATATGCCGTGTTTCCAGTAATAACATTTTTTTTTACGTAAAGCAGCACATCCTTTACGGCTGATTTCCACATGATGAAACCCCCATTAGATTTAAAACTTATACTGGCCTTAACAGGTGTAGCCCTGATTTGGGGAACTACCTATCTGGGGATCCGCATTGCCGTATCTTCAATTCCAGCCTGGTACGTCACCGCCATCCGCCAAAGCATTGCTTCACTGATTATTCTGTTGATACTGATTAGACAAAAAGAACTCAAGTGGATTGGCTGGTCGGCTTTTAAAAGGCAGATTATACTTTCCATTTTAATGGTGGTTATTGCAAACGGGTTAACCACAGTAGCTGAAAAAACCATTCCAAGTGGTTTAACATCTTTAATTAATGCCACTTCACCATTGATGGTATTTCTGGGTTGTGTTTTTCTGGGAATTCAAAAACCAAGCCTGAAAGGCTTTACCGGTGTTTTTATTGGCTTTTTAGGTGTTGTGTTTATTTTTAGGGATGGAATTACCGATTTGATGGAACCAGGTTACCGGAGCGGCATCATTGCCCTGGTTTTAGCCGTTACCGGCTGGACAATAGGCACCATTTACTCTAAAAAACACAGTGGCAAGCCACAGTATATCTTTTTAAATTTATTTTACCAATTCGTTTTTTCAGCACTCGTTCAGTGGTGTCTGGCGTTCATTTTTTCAGGCCAGGCTGAAGTAAGTACCTGGAAAACAGAAAGTATTTTTGCAGCGGTTTACCTGGCCATATTTGGTTCTGTACTGGCCTTTTTCTGTTACCATTATGCGCTGAAAAAAGTGACCGCATCAGAGGTCTCCATCCTTACGTATTTCAATACCGTGATCGCGATATTTTTAGGATGGCTGATGCTGAATGAGGAAGTTGGTGTAGATTTGATTGTGGCTACAATACTGATTATTGCAGGGGTTTTTATTACCAATTATAAGAAGAAAGCACAATTCAAGCCGCTGTAGATGAATTACTTTCGTCATGCTGAATGTATTTTCAGCATCTTTTACCAGAACACCCTGAAATAAATTCAGGATGACGAATGAAATGATATAAAACTTAAAGGAATATTTTTTATCTTCAGTCAATGAACTTTTCTGAAGATTTCCTGCATTATGTCTGGCAATTCAAATCATTTGATCATGTTGATTTAAGAACTGCTGACGCGCAAACACTTCAAATTATCCATCATGGATTTCTGAATAAAGATGCAGGTCCTGATTTTAGCCAGGCAAAAATTCAGATTGCTGAAACGCTATGGGCCGGAAATGTAGAAATCCACCTTAAATCGTCTGATTGGCTAAAGCACCGCCATCAAAACGACAAGGCTTATGAGAATGTAATTCTGCACGTGGTATATGAACACGATGTAGAAATCAACCGGATGGATGGATCGGTGATACCTGTACTCATCTTAAAAAATAGAATAGCAAGGGAGCTGCTGGAGAAATATGAAAATCTTTTTCTTAACCTAAATGATTTTCCATGTGCCGCGCAGATTGCATCAGTGAATCGTGTGATTATCGATTCTTTCCTTTCCAGGACTTTAACGGAAAGGTTTGAGGAAAAAACGGAGCTACTGTTTAAAAGTCTGGAGGAGGCCAAGGGCAACTGGGATGAAATTTTTTATCAGTTCATGGCCAGGAATTTCGGTTTTAAGGTGAATGCTTTACCTTTTGAGTTTCTGGCAAAAGCCATTCCTTCATCAATTTACAGGAAACACAAAGATAATCCCTTTCAGGTTGAAGCTTTGGTTTATGGTGCTGCAGGTTTTTTAAACCATCATGCTGAAGAAGAATACCCGCGCAAACTTAAAGCGGAATTTCTTTTTCTTCAGAAAAAATATAAGATTAAACCCATAGAAATGTCTAATTGGAAATTTATGAGGATGAGGCCTCAGAATTTTCCTACACTTCGTTTAGCACAGTTTGCTGCATTAATTTCAAAGTCTAACCATCTCTTTTCAAAAATTATAGCCATAAAAGATATTGGTGAATTAGGCCGGCTTTTCGAAAAACTGCCGGTTAATCCTTATTGGGAGGAACATTATCATTTTCATAAAAAAGCGGCAGGTGTAAATACGCAGATCGGTAAAAAATCTATCGAAAATATTTTATTAAACACTGTTGCGCTATTCTTATTTGCTTATGGAAAGCATATTGGAATGCAGGACTATATCGACAGGGCAATTTGCCTGCTGGAAAGTTTGCCGGCAGAAAAGAATGCCATTACAGAAAAGTTTACCGGGGCGGGGGTGAGCATTGAAAAAGCCTTTGCCTCTCAGGCCGTTTTACAGCTAAAAAAGCAATATTGTGATCAGAAGAAATGCTTACGGTGTGGCATAGGCATCAGCATATTAAAGCCTGATCTGAATAACATTCATCATACCTGATGATGAACAACATCCCGGCATCGGTTAAATATGAGTGTACCGTAAAAATACTTTTTTTTAGTCAGCATAAACCTTATTACTGAAGGGTATAATTACCCTTTTATCAAATAAGATCGTTTGCGCATTTATTAATCTGTTATCTTAGTGGTAGTTATAATTAAATCAATGGGACGATTTAGATTAACAAAAACCAAGCAGTCAGGGTATGCTGTATGATTTTAAAACTAAAACCAGGCATTTGGATGGATGCGGGTTAACAGTTAAAGCCTTACCAAAGTAGGGCTTTAACTTTTTTAAAATGATTACCCATGGCATATACCATAAAAAAAAATTAAAACACCGAGATCAAACTTTATGGCGTTAGAAAGGTTTTATGATTATGGAATTCCCACACGAACTTAGAGAGCATTATCCGGATAAAATTATCGAGGTAAGAGGTAATGCCGATGCTTTAACTGTTATATTGCATGCAGCGGTGGATATTGAAAAGTTTAAGAATGAATTGAAAAAGAAATTTGCACATTTAGATGAGCAGCAGATCCTTTTTATAAAACACGAGAACAGGCAGGATTTTGATAAACTGGTGCTGGATTAACTTCTTTATCGGTATCATATTTAATTCATGCATTTTTATCTAAATATTATACCTAAATTAGTATTCAATTGGCATTATTATTTTGCTTGATTTATTTTTCTATTGCGTTGGATTTAAAATAAGCTTAAAATGTTTCAGAGAATCATCACCTATTTTGAACAGCAAAGTTTCGGCGTGTCAACTTATCTTGCCAATAAGTTAAACATGAGTACGGCTAAGGTTCGTTTATTTTTTATCTATTCGTCATTTCTGGCGGTTGGCTTCCCCATATTGTTTTACTTTCTGGCCGCAGTGGTGCTGGACATCAGGACTTACATGAAAAAAATGCGGTTGAGAATCTGGGAGTAGATCGGTTGGACATGTACAGCTGACGATTTACCATACAGAAAACTAATCTTCTCTTAATATCTCGGCAATTTCATGAAAACCCTTTTCAGCAGCTAAATCTGCGGGTAGTTTTCCGCCTTCCATTCTTAAACCTACTTCAGCACCATGTTCCAGCAGGAGAATGATCAACGCGATATTGCCCAGCTGTGCTGCCGTATGTAATGGGGCTAAACCAGCTTTTTGGCAAACATTAGGATAGGCACCTGCATCCAGAAGCATTTTAGTCAGGTTTACATGATTTGAGGCCACAGCAGAGTGGATCGGAAAGACATTAAAGCCATTTTTAGAGGGAATGTTTACATCTGCACCCTTGAGTATAAGAAACCGCGCCAAATCTTCATGGCCGAAATAACAGGCCAAACCCAGTGGTGTAAATCCATCATCAGACCAGGTATTGATATGCTCCGGATTTTGGAAAACGAGTAATGTTGCCGTATCAAATTTACCTGCCGCACAAGCCTCAAATAAGTTTAAATCAGCTGTAAATTCCACAATCAAATCGACAATTTGCTGCTTTTTGTAATAGCAGGCCAATAATAAGGGAGAAATCTGATGTGATGTGTTGGTATTGGCCAATGCCGGGTTTTCGATCAAAATATCTTTAACTGCCTGAAAGTTTCCCAGCGTTATCTGTTCTTCAAGTTTCGCTATGCTCATGTAGAATTAATCTTTTGTAAAAACTGACTTAAAGTAGTGAAAAATTAATAATTATTTAATTTTTGAAACTTTTTGCCGTATTTTTTTCTGACAAAAAGACTATCTGGTATGGCTTTTAAATAAAAACCCCGTTTCGCCACTCCTGGCCAAACGGGGGTAAAACCTAAAACAAATCCGTTTCATTTGACAAAACGTACAACTGTGTGCTGTTAAATCATAGACATGATTTTGAGCTAAAGGTTTAACTGCTGATCATTCTTTTATGTAGTGGATATTTTAAATCATGATAGATACAACTATATATTTATATTTGTTCGTTAATCATTATTAGGATAGAAAATGGCGGTAAGGGGAAACCAGTTTAAAACCAATACATTCAGAGATAAAGGTGCTGAAAATGCATCAGGCAGGTCATCTTTTAATCGCCAGCCTAAAGGAAAAAGAGAGTATCTGCCAAGCTTCGACTTGCAGGATGGCCGTGCTGTGAAAATTGCAGGCCTGTTTTTTGTCATCCTTTCCTTATATTTCTTAATCGCTTTTACGTCCTATTTATTTACCTGGCAGGACGATCAGAGTTATGTAATCGACGCCAACGGCGGCTGGGGGAATTTATTCAAGACAGCAGAGGAGTTGAAAGATGCCGGTGTGACTACGCCTGTTGTTCAGAACTGGCTGGGTAAGTTCGGTGCGCTGTTATCGCATCAGTTTATTTATGAGTGGTTCGGCATTGCCTCCTTTTTATTTGTACTGGCGTTTTTTATTATCGGCTACCGCTTATTATTTAAAGTCAAAATCCTTTCCATTTCTAAAACACTGGGGTATAGTTTTTTCTTTCTGTTGTTCATTTCCCTAACCTTAGGTTTTGCACATGGCTTCTGGGCAGAATCGCCACATTATGTAGAAGGTGAGTTTGGCTACTGGAGCAACAAACTACTGGCTGCGCAGATTGGTGCCGCCGGGGTTGCCGGTTTAATTGCCTTTGCAGGCTTATCCATTCTGATCATTGCCTATAACATTGATTTTAAATTTCCCGAACGTAAAGAAAAGGAAGTTTATCTCGACAATGAAACGCCTGATTTTGTAAATGAGGTGCGCGAGAAATTTGCCAACAAAAGAGAAGAAGATGAACGCTCTGCACCAATCGAATTTCCTGTTCGGGATAAATCGGGAACAGGAAATGAAAGAAAGCAGCAGAACGTGGTTTTACAGCCCAGCCGGTTTGAACAAAAAGAAGTAGAAGATGCGGTAATTGCACCAGTGGTGTTATCGCCAATGGCCACCAATTTACCCATTGCCACTTCGGTGGCTGAATCCATGCCCCTAACAGTTGAGCCTGTAATTGAAGAAGAAAAAGAACCTGTTTTTACCATAGAAAAAACAGAAGAAGATAAAAAATCTGATGACCTGGTTGAACAGTTTGGTAATTACGATGAAAAGCTGGATTTGTCTGGCTATAAATACCCTACGGTAGATTTACTGGAAAATTATGGTACCAATAAGATTTCAGTTAATGCCGAAGAACTGGAAGCCAATAAAAACAAGATTGTAGAAACCCTTAATCATTATAACATTGAAATTGATAAGATTAAGGCAACCATTGGTCCAACGGTTACGCTCTATGAAATTATCCCGGCACCTGGTGTCCGGATTTCAAAGATCAAAAACCTGGAAGATGATATTGCACTCTCTTTAGCGGCATTAGGGATCCGGATTATTGCACCCATGCCCGGAAAAGGAACCATTGGTATTGAAGTACCGAATCAACATCCGGAAATGGTGCCGATGCGCAGTATTCTGAACACCGAAAAATGGACATCCAATACGATGGATCTACCGATTGCACTCGGTAAAACGATCAGTAATGAAGTTTTTATTGCTGATTTAGCCAAAATGCCCCACTTATTGGTTGCCGGGGCAACAGGGCAGGGTAAGTCAGTAGGGATTAACTCCATATTGGTTTCGCTGTTGTTTAAAAAACATCCTGCACAGTTAAAATTTGTACTGGTTGATCCGAAAAAAGTAGAGTTAACCTTATTTAACAGAATTGAACGCCATTTCCTGGCCAAGCTACCGGGAGAAGCAGATGCGATTATTACCGACACCAAAAAGGTGGTAAACACCCTGAATTCACTTTGTATCGAGATGGATCAGCGCTATGATCTATTGAAAGATGCACAGGTCAGAAACCTGAAGGAATACAATGATAAATTCATCAAACGGAAGTTAAATCCAAACAACGGGCACCGCTTTTTACCTTTTATTGTATTGGTGGTGGATGAGTTCGCCGATTTAATGATGACCGCTGGTAAAGAAGTGGAGGCGCCCATTGCCCGTTTGGCACAGCTGGCACGGGCCATCGGGATTCACTTGGTATTGGCGACACAGCGTCCGTCTGTAAATATCATTACCGGAACCATCAAAGCCAACTTCCCGGCCAGGTTAGCCTTCAGGGTTTTATCTAAAATTGATTCGCGTACCATTTTGGATAGTGGTGGTGCCGACCAGCTGATCGGCAGGGGAGATATGCTCTTATCTACCGGAAGCGACTTAATCCGCCTACAATGTGCATTTGTGGATACACCAGAGGTGGATCGGATTTCTGAATTTATCGGCAATCAGCGTGGTTATGCTGATGCGTATCAACTGCCTGAATATATCGATGAAGCTGGTGAAGGCAGTAAGGCAGATTTTGATCCGAATGAGCGGGATAAGTTTTTTGAGGATGCTGCAAGGCTGATTGTGATGCACCAGCAAGGTTCTACCTCCCTTATTCAGCGTAAACTGAAACTGGGCTATAACCGTGCCGGCCGGATCATTGATCAACTGGAAGCTGCCGGTATTGTCGGTCCTTTTGAAGGCAGTAAGGCACGTGAAGTTTTATATCCGGATGAATATTCTTTGGAACAATTCTTGAATGAGATGAATAGCAAAGATTAGATTAAACCAATCGTAAAAAATCTACTCTGACCTTTCACAAGAAAATTTAAAAGCACAAAAATGAAGAAATTAATTTCAGCAGTCATGGTGGTTGTTGCCTTTACCACATCAACTTATGCCCAGACTGATGCCAGGGCTAAAGCAATTTTAGCAGAAGTAAGTAAAAAATATAAGTCGTACAATGTAGTTAAAACAGATTTTTCTTTCACATTGGATAACCCCAAAGCAAAGGTGAAGGAAACACAGCAAGGTACCTTGTATGTTAAGGCCAACTCCAATAAGTATAAGGTGGCCATGACCAATCAGGAATTATTCAGTGATGGTAAAAGCCAGTGGACTTATCTTAAAAAAGACAAAGAAGTTCAGGTGAGTAACGTAGATAACAGTGGTGATGCCATTAATCCGGCTAAAATCTTTACCGTTTATGAGAAAGGTTTTAAATATGTTTATACCGGGGAAGAAAAGGCTGGTACGAAAACCTATCAGATGATTGATTTAACACCGGTTGATACCAAAAAATCAATCTTTAAGGTTCGCTTAAGTATTGATAAGGCTGCCAAACAGATTGCAAATGTGGTGTTGTTTGATAAGAATGGAAATAAATACACGTATAACGTGAAAACTTTCTCGCCCAATGTGAATGTACCGGAAACGACTTTTGCCTTTGATGCCAAGAAATATCCTGGTGTGGAAGTGGTTGATTTGCGGTAACAACTTTAGCAGACGGCGCTTGTTTCAGCGCTAAATATATGATAAGCGATTTAATCAGGATATTCCCTGGTTAGATCGCTTTTTCTTTGATATACCTTTTACTTCCTATTTAATTACAAGTCATGCGTATCCATTGGATATCCAGTTTTGTAATTTAAGTTCTTTTTTAGTTACGGGAACGATTGCATAGATATATATGATTTATGATACATTATTGTAGTTTAATTATTAATTTCATCACAATTAATAACCAAATATAATTCTATATCATGAAAAAAAACTCAGGTATTCTCGTACTCGGGATGGCTATTGCATTGTTCGGATGCAAGAAAGACAACACTACAACGGCTGAAGTTGCAGATGGTCAATCCATCGTTCAGCCAAACAAATTGGGATTGGCAGCTGCGGCTGTAAGTGCTACAGTAACTACTGAAGCAGCTTTAAAAACTGCCATATCAAATGCCCAACCGGGCGATGTGATCACGGTAAGTGGTACCATCTATCTCACCAGCACCCTGCAGTTACTTAAAAGTGGTACATCCGGTTCTAAAATTAATTTTACCGGTGGCATATTGGATTGTTCCCGTATTTCCGGTGCCAACTGGGGTGTAAAAGTAAATGGAAGTTACTGGAATATTACCAATATGACGATCAGAAACGCACCTGACTGCGGGATTGTTTTCCAAACCGGGGGCTACAATTATGTCAATAAGGTAACAACCTATGGAAACAAAGATTCCGGACTTCAGATTTATAACGGCGGTCACCATAACAGCATTAATAATTCCACTTCATACGATAATTATGACGTGGCGAATGGTGGTGAAAATGCAGATGGTTATGCCTGTAAGTTATCTGCCGGAGCGGGTAATCAGTTTAACGCCTGTAATGCCTACCACAATTCTGATGATGGCTGGGATTTATATGGACAACCTTATACGGTTGTCATGAACAATTGTACGGCCACCAATAATGGTTATGGTACCAATGGTGACGGAAATGGCTTCAAGCTGGGCAGTGCCGGGCAAAATGTTGCGCATACGGTGACCAATTGCACTGCCAGCAATAACAAAGGAAGCGGTTATGATGGAAATGGAAATGCTGGCCACATTACAACCACAGGCAGCGGTGGCTCTGGTAATGTAAAAGGGCTTTTTAACCGAATTAATTAAGATCACTTATACCGATAAAAGGTTCAGTTGGAAACAGCTGAACCTTTTTTGTTTTATTACAGTCAGGTTTTTTTATATGTATCATAGATTATGTACTGCTTTTTTGAAAAGCAATAGCCGTAATGCTTAGGTTGCAGCAGTCCCGCCATTCGCTATAGGCCCGATGAAGAATCGGGCGCTGCAGCTGCTGTCGGGTTTAGGTGGCCTGGTGCTTTTAAGAGACAATAAGTGTCGAGGATCTGGATGACAGGTTTACAATCAATCATCATCCCGACCGTAGCGGAGAGATCTTTTAATCCAGTCCAAGGATCGCTCCACTGCGCATTGCTCCGGTCGGGATGACGTCAATTTTAGCATATGCCATTGATAAAATGATAGGGCTTTCATGATCGATTGTTAATAGAACCCCAATTTTCTGGATATTTTTATTTTATAAATGAACATGGTGATTGATAAAATTTTCATCATGTATTTATGAATGCTCCACAGATTTCTCTAAGTTTGTTCTAATGTCGTTGCCTTTAACCAATCATTCATTAGAAAAATTAGAGCAATTGCTTTTAGCGATGGGTTTTAAGGTTCGTTATGAAAAAGGAAACTTTAAAACCGGTTCTTGCCTGTTGGAGCATAACAGGATTATCGTGGTCAATAAGTTTTCAAACCTGGAAGGGAAAATCGCAGCCCTGGTTGCCCTGATTAAGCAAACCAGTCCTGATGTACATCTGTTGGATGAAAAACAACGGCAATTTTTTCATACACTACAGCAAACGGAGTTATTTTGATACAGATAAAGACAGCAGATGACATGTTAAGAAAGGAAGGTCATATACAATGAAGGTTACTTTCTTAGGTACCGGCACTTCACAGGGCGTTCCGGTAATTGCCTGTGATTGCGAAGTTTGCCGCTCTGATGATCGGAAAAATAACCGTTTAAGGACTTCTGTTTTAATAGAAACCGGAGATAAAACCATTGTAGTGGATAGCGGGCCTGATTTCCGGTATCAGCTTCTTCGTGCGCAGGTAAAGGATCTGGATGCGGTATTGTTTACACATGAACATAAGGATCACATTGCAGGTTTAGACGATATCAGGCCGTTTAATTACCTGTTGCAAAAGGTAATAGATGTTTATGCCACCGAAAGGGTTCAAACGGCTTTAAAAAGGGAGTTCTATTATATTTTTGCGGAAACCAAATACCATGGTTTGCCGCAAATTAACCTGCATACCGTTACCAATGGAGAAGATTTTAAAATTGGCGAAACGACCATCATTCCACTTGAAGTAATGCACCATTTATTGCCGATTACAGGCTACCGGATTGGCGACTTTACATACATCACCGATGCTAAAACCATATCAGAACAGAGTTTTGAAAAAATAAAAGGAACAAAAATATTGGTCATTAATGCTTTGCAGAAAGAACCCCATATTTCACATTTTACTTTGGATGAGGCCATTGCCTTTGCAGAAAAGGTTGGGGCAGAAACGACGTACCTGACCCATATCAGCCATAATTTAGGCTTACATGCGGAGGTAGAAAAAGATTTACCAGCGCATATCAGGCTGGCTTATGACGGGCTGAATTTCGAATGTTAGCGTTATCTAACGTAAAAGCTTCAGTCATTTGTGATCAAAAAATGAAACTGCCGCAATACGTACTCGCAGATATCTCCATTCTATCGTCTGCAATGAAAGCCATCCAGGTGTGAAATGTATTTCCTTTATAAAAGGACGGAATTTCCAGGCTTTCCCTTTCTTTTGACCGTCTGGCGCCGCTTGTTTCATAGATGGCCGTTTTGTTGTCCACATCATAAACCATTAACATCACCTGGTCATGTTGCCTGGTATAATCGCCGTTAGCATTATCCGTCCAGCTGAAATGTACACCCGCATCGTCGTGTTCCAGTTTAACCCCCTCCACACCGCTGAGGTTTCCAAAACTTAAACGCACAGCGGCATAGTCGATTTCGCCGGTGGCATTTTGGGCATTCAGCATGTTATAGGATTTCGCCACATTATGGGCGGTCATACCGCGTCTTTTCGACTCCAGGTTAAAACCAATCCGGATAAAACCAACTATAGGGCTCAAGAAGGTCTGCATTGTTGTAAAACGGGATCTGCAGACTTTTTGATCAGCAGTACCGGTTTTGTTTTTGATGGATTTTCTGCGTTTACTCCTGATCACCCATTTCCCGTTCAGGTAATAACCCGTCACGGCGCCCACCGGCCCGGTGAAGCCGCCGTTAATTCCGTTTTCTATTTTTCCCATGATGGCATTAGTTTATGTAATACAATATAGCAAATTGCTGATTAATAAACCAATAAGTTGTATTTACTCCTGATTTACGCCGGCCTTTATTCGGGTACAATTGTCAGAAGTCCGACGAAACCCCGACTTAAATGCGTCGAAAGTCCGTCAAAACAGTTACGCTGTTATATCTACCTTATTCGGTGTCCCATACTGAAATAAGTTTACCATAGGGAGTCGTGTTACTGTATCTGGTTGACCATGTTAAGATTAGCTATCCTGAATTTCAGTTCAAAAAATATTTGATGAATGTTGCAAAGCGCTATGGTTAATTTATATATTTGCAAACTTCAAACCCAGGTGGGCGGTCCCGATAGCTATCGGGATGGTAGACGCCTTTGGGAATGATTAAGTAGTAAATACCCAGGTGGCGAAATTGGTAGACGCACCAGCTTGAGGGGCTGGCGCCTGTATGGGTGTGGGAGTTCGAATCTCCTCTTGGGTACAAAGAGTTTGGTTTTTACCAAACTCTTTCTTGTTATATGGCGTCAGTTTATATTCTTTTCTCCAAAAAATTGAACCGTTATTATACTGGTAGTTGCCTGGATTTATCCCAACGACTAGATGAGCATTTACAAGGTGTTTATCCTGATAGTTTTACGAGCAAAGCTACTGACTGGGAACTTTTTCTTCATATCAATGATTTGGCATACCAGCAAGCCAGACAGATTGAACTGCATATTAAAAAAATGAAAAGTGTAATTTATATTAAAAATTAAAGCAATATCCTGAAGTGGTAGCTAAACTTATTGAGCGATATCGTTAAAGGCGACCCCCTATATCTATCGTGGTGGTAGACGCACCACCTTGAGAGGCTGGCGCCAGTATGGATTTGGGAGTTCGATCCGATAGCTATCGGATCTCCTCTTGGGTACTAACAAGACTATTGTTGGAATTTTCAAAGGCTTGCTCGTAAAAAAAAAAGCAGACCTTTCGCTTTCATTTCCAGTGCGTTAGCGTTAAAGGCTGGATGGATGTAATTAGTTCTAAATGAACCCCTACCGTAAGCAAGATTCTCTTTGAACAAGGCGCGTACAATGGAGTGCTTTTGAAAGATTTTTCCTTTATCATAGATATCATATACATTCCGAAGAGATGGTAGAACTTTCTCGAGTATTGATTCCACTGTTCCTTTTTTCTCTTTATTTAAGTTGAGTTCGGATTCTAGGACCGCTTTATCTACTTTATATTTCTGAAACCAGGTCTTATATTTGAAGGTTTCAATGTCGCTGTTCATGTACCTTTGTTCAAGTAAGAAGATCTTCTGATCGATGGCAATAATCTGCTGGACTTTTTCTTCCAGTAGTTTTCGTCTTTCTTTCATAGGTTTTTCAGCAAGTTTTTTGGATGCATCAATTAAGAAACTGATTTGTTGTTCCTGAAAAGAGAGTCCGACTAGAAGCTTTGCAAATTCTTCGTGCAATCGTGGTCCTGGTATATTGACGTTGGTATGGTCAATGCATCTGTAATAGAGATAGTACTGCATGCAGCCTTTTGTCCAGCCTGCGATCATTTTGGTGCCACATCAGCATTTCAGTACTCCTCTCATTGGGAAGTCTTCGTCTGTTCTGATCTGCATGCGTCTTTTTTGACTGAGCATTTTTTGTACGAGGTGAAAGTCGGTTTCCGAAACGATGGCTTCATGAATACCTTTTACCAATTTTTCGGGTAGTTTTTTGTAAGCAGGAACCCTGATGAGGCCGGCGTGTAAGGGGTTTTTCAGAATGTCGAAGATGGCGTTGCTTCCGGTATGCTTAAATCCCATTTCCTTTGCGCTCTTATAGATAATATAAGGGGGGAACGCCTAATATGTATTCACGAAAATGCGGGCGACTACAACGCTTTGTTTGGATGAGCATATAGTCAAAAATTAATTGCTTCCATCTTATTATTGGTCCACTCGATTTCTTATCCTCCAATTCCCAAACCCTACCTAGTTGCGAAAGACTATTTAGAAAAATCAAAATCTGTTCATTTGTTGAGAATTGACCCCTCAAGTGTTTGATATAGCCATATTGTTCTTCCGAGGATAATTCAAGATTATCATTAATGAAGGATATCGTACGGAAAAAATGCCTAAAATAATGACCTAATCTGAATTGATGACCACCATAATATTTCTCAAAGTCATTTGGGTAATAGGGTATAAATGGGGTGTAGGTTGATCTTTGAACGAGCCACCCATTTTTTTTATTGATGTTGGATTCTTCTCCATTATGCGCTTTAATTAGTTCGCAGTTTAATTCTGAGAGGTCGTTTGATTTTTGATTGTCCCTCCACTTGCTATAATATATAGACCCTCTTTCAGGCTTTATAGCAGCGGTTTTAAGCAGTTTATCAACACAATTGGTATCGTACTTTTTGTCAATCAGACTTTTAATTGTTGTTTGACCTTCTTTGCCGACACCAAAAAATATGATGAGATAAAGGATGTCGATTTTTGCAAACTTTTTGAGGTCAATCTTTCGTTCAATGAGCGTTAGGTTTGCTCGTAATTTGGAGAGATAGTCAAATTTATATAGATTCTCTTCGGTTCTGTCATCAAAAAAATATCCTATCAAACAGGACAAAACAAAATTGTCATCACTCATCATGTTCCTACACTAAGCAATTATCCTACAAAATTTGTTGGAAGTATACTAAACGAAGCGTTTGCAGTAGAATTAAGTGAATTGATTGGGAAACATAAACCAGCTTATTGGATATACGGACATCATCATGAAAATATCCCTACTTTTAAAATAAACCAGACAACGATGCTTACCAATCAATTAGGCTATGTAGGAAGAAGGGAACATGCAGGTTTCAGTCCTTCCAAGATATTTGAAATATAGCAAAAAAAATGTTGTATGTAGTTCTGCCGAAAACACCTTCAGTTCGTTAATTTGACACTTTGTATGAACTTGCTACATTATTCAATTGAGATAAGAATGAGGCTCAGGGGCTCAAATCGGTCAAAAATTATAATTTAACTGGTCTAAATTTTGGGGAGCGCACAATGCCAAGATTTGCTGCTTTCAAAATGGAACCGGCAGGGTTGATTTTCTCACACACACAATCATCTCCCCGTGGCTGCTGATCATTTCGGGGAAAGCACCATATCTGCTTTACTGCCTGTTAATCGTCTCGCTGATCCTGCTTGTATTTCTAATGAGCTCATTAAGTCCCTTTTCCATTTCGATTTTCTAATTATTGTAACTTACAATAAGGTCTGTTGCAGATAATTTAGTTTTCCACTAATACTTTCGCCATAGCATTTTCTCAGATATGATTATCAGAAGTGTTGTCAGCAAAAAGTGACGCCTGTCCCTTGTCATCTGCCGTACCATCATTTTTGATGAAGGTTAGTAATGACTCCAGTTCCCGGTCCGCTGAATCCCACCATTTCGTGGACCATATCCTGTGAAATTCAAAGCCAAATTTTTCCAGCTGCTGTTGCCTGAAAATGTCCCATGCATAAGCTTCCGGACTGGTATGGTATTTCGCTCCGTCGCATTCAATCGCAATTCTTTTTCCATATGGGGTGGTTGGGTGGACTACAATATCAATCCTGAATCCACCAACTTTAAATTGCTGCTCCACTCTTGCCGGATCGATATGCGCAATTAACCGGTTATAGACTTCGTCCTCGAATGGGGATTCCGAGCCCAATCCAGACTCTGCCCGGTCGTAATATTGGTCGGTACAGTATTGGCTTAGTAAGTTTAAAATCCCAAGGCGCTGATCTTCGTTAGAGGCACTTACCGCCTTCGCATAAGCTAAATAAGCGTATAGAATTCCACGACCCTTGTTACCTTTCCGTTGGATGAGCTGAGGATATTGCCCAATTGACTCTTCCGGTATTGAACAGCATATGTAAACTTTCACTTTAGCCCTTGTTATGATAACATTAAGCATCCTGTGCCCTTTGCCCTGTATGATTGGGCCGAAGCTTTGCGAAAAGGTTCCATTTGGTCTATCACCAAAGGTTGTGGATATAATAATGATATCACGCTCATCACCTTGAATATTTTCAAGGTTCTTGACGAAAAAGCTATCACCAAGCTTCGCCATCACATTATCAAAATCAGGAGAAATTCTTCTTTCTGCACCGATTTCCTCCAAGATAAGATTTCGTTGATAGAGATTGAAGGTAGCCACACCCACTGATGGATAAGTGCCCTCAGGGTTCTGGACGACTTTATCTTTCAAAATTGCGATTACACTCAATGCCTCTTTTCGGTTGGTAGAATTTTCATAAATACCATTAACCTGCTGGAATACAATCGGCACATAATCTTTTTTCGCTGGTACTGGTATCAGTCGCTTTCCGTAAAATGCATGATTACTGAAGTCAATCAGATAGGGATGCTGGGATCTATAGTGAACCGTTAAATAGGATTCTTTGAAATTTCGATCTACAGCGTAAGCCAAAAGAGATTCACTATCCGCAAGGGATAAATTGGTCTTGTTCGATAAAACGGTGCTATCCGGTTCTTCATCACCTTCCACCTCATCTTCAATCGGATCTAACAATGCAGCGCTACCTTCAAAGTAAGAAGATGGCGCCATTTGATGCTTATCCCCTGAGACAATCTTAGCCTTGCCTCTTACGAGCGCGGCATAGGTGTCCTCAAGTCTCAACTGACTGGCCTCGTCAAAAATGATAAGATCAAATATGCCTTCCTCCAAAGGAATAATCGAACTGCATACAGATGGATTCAGCAATACTACCGGATAAAAGTCTGTAAATAGTTCAAATTCACTTTTCACAATCGTACGGAGTGAATTTCTTCTCATGCCTTTAGCACCTTTTTTATTGAATAGGCTGTTGATGCCCATTCCCTTCGCTTTGAACATTCTAACTGCACCAACCTGTCTCTCCAGCCATTTGGCCATAATATTATTCAATTGACTTCCATCAAATTCGCCTTTCAGCTTCTGGTAAAGGTGAATGTCGTAATCATCCTTCGGTAAATGTTGAGGTTCATTTTGTGTCAATACCCAGAACAAATGCCAGCATTCAAAACTTTCAACCCAATCTCTGTTTGATTTGCTTATTAGCGTATCTATCAGGCTCTGTTCAGTCTTAGTACAGGATAAATAAAAATTTCGCCACTCGAAATAAGTTCTGAAATGATGAAGGCTGGTTTCAATTGTTTTGGCAAATGCTTCTATAGACCTTACGCAAGTCGATGCGAAATCAAGGTTTCGATCGTCCAGGTAGGGATTTTCCGCTAATCTTAGTTCATCCTGTGTTGTCAATTCCTGAATTGACTCTGTTAAGGCAGCGTATTGATTTCTTATTTTGCGGTGATAGGTCCGATGTGATTCAAATCCATTCAGATGTCTCTTCAATTGCGCAGTAGTTTCAGGAATAGTAGCTATCAAGCTGTTCAATTCTAGGGGTGATGAGCTTTGTTCCAAAAGTCCCTTTGCTGTAAGTGAAGAAATAGCTATATCATATTCCCCGATGATTTTTCCGAATTCGACACCAACGGAACTAAAGTCCGGGTGGTTATGCTCTGAAGTTATATGGGAAATGTAACTTGTGATTTTCTCAGTTACACCCTGAAACCACTTCTCGGACTCTTCCTGCAATAACCGGATATTTGCAGGATAAATGCTCAAATCCGTGCTAATCAATTCATCGTTATAGCTGTGGTTGAGATAGTTTTTTTTATGCTGAATAGACCGAATGCCTGCAATACGGTTAATAACTTCAAGCCTGCCTAACTTTATCTGTTTATGCTTGTCCGAGAAAATGGATAGTAAATTAGTTTTAAAACGCGCAAATTTGGTATTTGCAAAAAACTCTTGTCCATATGCAGAATGCTGATCGTCGATAAATTTTAAATAAGATTTTAGCGCTTTACTGAGGGTTTCACGGTAGTCATTATAATGAATTACCAACCCATCTGTATAAACTTTCCTCACCTGCTGCCCGTTTTGCTGGACGACTTGCAAAGCCGTTATGGCTTTCTGAATATCTTGCTCTAAAGCAAAAACCTCCGGAAATTCGCCATTTGATAAGTCGGTACCTTCAAGATAGGGGAGGTGTGTTAAAATTTCATCAAATACTGCTTTAGGAAGTTGTATTGCGGAAAGCCCCACAGCTTCCTTTCCGACCTGCTGGAGCCGGTCAATGGTATGCTGAATCTCTTTAGCTTTGTTCTTAACATTGGAAACGAAGTCCTCGAGGATAATTCTTGCCTCACCGACACTTTTGCCTTGAAACATTTGATCCGATAACGGTTTGAATATTTCAGCATAAGGCGCCGCCGATGAGTAAAGGTTGTTTGCTTTACCCAGACAAGTTAGTATAGCTTTAAATTGGCTGGGATCATCCAAAAACCTAAAATTATCTTTTTTCAGGTCATGTCGCAGGGGAAGTTCGGTGAATTTATTCCTCAATTTCAAAAACCTTCCAACCAGCTGATTCCAGTTTTGATGGTCATAAACAGGTTTAGCTAAAGCGAGGTGCTGCGTGTTGATGGCCTGAGTAACTGTACGAAGCTTATCCTTGGTTGAGCCATATAGATTTGCCGTCTGAATTGTGTGCTGGTATGCAGGAAGTGCGTTTTGTCGCTCTCTTACAGAATCTACAATTGCTTCTCGGTCTTCATTAACATCATCAATCACCGCTACCAGCTGCGCCATAGGCTCGTGCGTCCGTTCAATATTTCGCTTAATCACATCCAGAGCTGTTTTTTTCTCACAGACAACAAGACATTTTAGTCCGTTCCCCAAAGCATTGGTCACTAGTGCGGTAAGGGACTGACTTTTCCCTGTTCCGGGAGGACCCTGGATGATTTGATTACTTTCCATCCCGAGCGTGCCTATAATCGCCTGCTGCGCCGGATCGGTGCTAACTGCACTGAAAGGTGTGTCTGAAAGGTTGTCAACCTTTAAACTATCAAACTGAAATTCACTAAATCTTTCGATTAATCTGGATATGTCACTGATGATACTTTCTTTTTGTGTACGGAATAAGCCGAAAACCCCGCCAAAATGGATGTAGGCCTTATTATTAGCAATATCATCTATCGCGCCTGCTTCAGGTAATACATTAATCGGGCTCTTGAAATTATGTTTCAGAACATCCAGATGCTGTGATTCCGAACCGGCATTTAAGGAACTGAGCACCGAGGAACAGGCACTAAGCAGCTCTTCCGGGTCAACAAGCATATCATCCAGCACTTCTGGATTCAGCCCCGGCAGGAGAATATCGTCCTCCCCCTTAATGAAGGACAAGAGTACCTCATTAATGCTTACCCCATGAATATCTGTCTCGGCCAACTGCCCGTTTGGCATTAAAACCTTATTTCGGAAAATTGTCCACTCATTGACTTTGCTTTCTGATTTAATCGCATCCAGGGGCCAGATGAACAATGGTGCCTTTATAATCTTTGAGGGATCTTTTGTGGAACGCCTGATGAGTATTGGGTAACCAAAACCTAGGGTTTTGGTGCCATGCTCCTTAAAATAATCTTCATTTTCGATAATAATGGCATTCAGACGTTTGGAAATGAGGCCTAGCTTTTTCTGCGAGGCCTGATCATGCTCATTTAAATCCAGGGCGTCAAAGGATATTCCAAACTCAAAGCTTGACCGGTTCAATAAAAGGGAGAGAAATTTTTCTGAAAGACTGTCATCTACAAGGTCAAGTTGCCTGAGATCCAATCGCGTAGCAAACCGTCCAGGCAATGCATTGAGATGGATGGATCTCGAGTTTCCACCCTTGAGCTTATTTTGTAATGCCTGAAGAAAAATTTTTGATGACATAATGAGTGCAATTTAGCTTTTCGCTAATGTACAGCTATTGTGATTCAATTCAAACTTGTTATTCCCAGTCGATACGTAACATTTAGCATAGTTTTTAAAGATTTATTTCCAGAATTATTGCCGCTCGTCTGATTTTTTGAGATTATCATGATTTCAATACTCATAGTGGATAAACCAGTACAGTTGTCCCCATTCCGCCAAATCTATAATCGCAAGATTATTAATTATTGAATTCAAGTTTTATCTCCGGCGGTATGGGGTCAGCGGGTGGTGGTTGTCCACATTGACGGCAGCAAATTCCTTAATGGCAGCTGATAGACGACATTATCTGCAATATGCTGCTAACTGCAATTTTGATTTTAGGTTTCGCTTATAGTCGTTTGAATCAAAAATCAGAGTCGCTGACTCACTACTAGCTAGCAAAAGAACTATATTTGGAGATAGGAGCTGTTTCTTAGAAACTCGCTGAGGGCGAAGTTTTTCTTGGCGAAATTTATTTGAAGCAACATAAACATACTTAGGTTCATGAGTTGCTTGATTTTGCAAGGCAGACCTATTTATCTCCTGGTACAGCGGTGAGTATGGATGTCTTGTTTAATTTGCATTTGTATTATTGGCACCTCGAGCTTGGCTATCAATAAATCAATGAAGTGGAAAACGCTGATAAAGCTTCAAAATCAATGCAAGAAATTAGAGCGGCTTTGGGAAAAATTGGTGCTGAACCAAATAATCCCTAAGGACATCAAGGGTTTCTATTTTATAAGTATTAACCAATGGCAGGCAAGCCAGGATTTTTTGTAGTACCGTTGAATCTGTGCTCGTGTATTTTTTAAAAGTTATCAAAAGCCGTTTGCCTTAATTATATTTGCAATTGGGTGATTATTTCAGTTTTTTCCACCTTCGGATTGATTGTCATTCCTAACCGAATCGCAAATAAACTAGATTACCAGCAAAAATATATTATGATTGAACGAAATAAAATTGAAATTTTTAATAGCACTTTAATTGAGCGGGGTTTAACGCTTATATGTGCTGAGAGTATCACTGCTGGCCTTTTGGCCAGTAACATTGCGTCGATTTCCGGTGCTTCTTCGGTTTTGAAGGGGAGTATTGTAACTTATAACCGGGATTTAAAAACTGCTTTACTTGGTGTTTCTTTGATCTGATTGATAAGCATACAGCGGAATCTGCTGAAGTCACATTAGCGATGTGTGTTGGCCTTAAAGAAAAGTATGCTGATGCGAGCATTTATGTTAGCGTCACCGGTGTTGCCTCGCAGCCTTTGCCTGGTAGTGGTTACGAAATTGATAAGGAAACGGGTCAAGTTTATGTTGCCATTTGGTTTGGAGCGTTTTATCAATTCCAAACAGTATTGAAGCCGTCTTCTCAAATCGATGAACGCAATGAGATTAGGGACTTGGCAGTTGAATTTATCATTGAAAAAATCCTTGAGCTTATCGAAAATTAAGGCTATCTACATTAATAACGTTCGGCCGCAAATATTTCACGAGCGACATTATTGAAGGCTAATATTAAATTTAACGCTTATTCTTTTTTAAGAAATTGGCACTATTACTAATCTTACAAAATCTGAATGAACCGCTTTTAAAAAAAACTAAAGAAGAGGCTTTTTTTGGCCCCGCTAACAATCCGATTTCTTCAAATATTCAAAATCACCTTATTCCGGTAAGTAAGCTTCTTTTGGCTAATGTCCCTTCCTATATGCCTGAATGAATAAAACAGAATACTTTGACCTCGTCTCACCAGAAATGAAATTGTTGTAAAGTTTTCTTATCTGCATTTAGTGAATTGGCGTAAAGGGGTCAAATGTATTGGTTTGTGCAGGTGTAGTTTAATACTGGTATATATAGCGTTAATATGCTGAGAAAAAATCAGATTTAAATATTTCCTGTTGAAAAAGTGATTGTTGTTAATAAATCTTTTCAATTGCATTAGAGCGCTTAAATAAATTAATTATACATTTAAAATCTAAATAGTTCCTTTATAGTATAGATGGATAGCACTCTCAAAGACTCCGGACTTAATTTCGGAGAACTAACTATGCACATTGTTTTAGCTACTATGCCTCAAGAGCAGGAGCAAGAATTCAATGATAGCATTGTTAAAGAATTTTATGGCAATTATCGCAAAAGCTCTTCAAAGTATTTGGCGGATGTGAACAAAGGCGATTATTGGAAAGCAAATGCAGAATCTGAAGTAGATGTACTTTATAATCCATTGCGTTATTACATCCTTGGTAATTATGATATCGCTTACATCTCAATGATAGATAATTTTAAATTTGCTCAGCGGGTTTTTGAACCCCAGTTATCCTCCAATGAGAGTAGTGCACCACCGCTTTTTTCTCCTCATACATTTCAAAGCTTTACAGGATTAACACTCCATTCAGGAGCTGATTTAAGAAACTTTTTTAACGAAAAGCTCACTGATAACAAAAGATATTTTTTAAGTATTACCAATCTGAAGTTAAATAATGGTTTTCTTATTGGAAATGGTAATCTCTTCTTAAACAATGTCGTTGAGCAGATTCACAAGATTGTAGATAAAGTAAATAAAGAGATTGGAGATAAACGAAAGCCTGCGGAAATATTGCTGATGCAATCTTTTTCATGGTTTGAACTTTCCTTATCTATTTTTGCGGATGACCCTGCAGACATTGCTTTAATACTTAAAAATCTTCGCAGACTTGCAGTTCAAGATCTTTCTGACCGAAGACCGATTGTTCAAAACTCTTATTTCAAAACTGTATTTACCGATGAGTATGTGTATGAAGAAATAATAAAAGCTAATGTATTCGCCGACACTCATACTTATTTTGGTGTTCATGCTGATCTGGTTGAAGAGGCAGAGGAATTAGAGTTCGTCAAAGATTTCTATGAAAAAAATATACAACTTAAAACAGAGATTGAGTGGCAGGTAAAGCCTGGGCATATGAGTATGCTTGTCAACTGTTTAAAAGAATATTCTGAGGGCATTTTTGACTACACTGAGCATTTTATACTAGCTGGTAAAAGTGACTATTATATTCACAAAGCCAATCCATCCTTTAATGACAATATCAAGCTCTTCCGCTTAATATTTGCGCATCGAAATGAGCTTTACAAGCACGTTAGGAAAATTAGGACAAAGATTAAATTTTCTGAGGTAGATATTGCAGAAAAAACGGACACTGATAGAAAGATATTGGATTTCCAATCAAAGCTAGTTACAAACGGTGTGAAAATTTCGGCTTTTAGTGAACTGGATAAAAAACTCAAATCTCTCAAAATATCCAGACAGATCAGGTCCAAGATTTTAAAGATATTTTCAAACTATAATAACGGGATTCAAGATATTATTCTTTTTCCATTTTTTCTGGACTTTAAAATATTTATTGACCATTTAACCGAAATGATCAATGCCTCATCGAAACAATTGAGCCGTCGATTTGAGGAGAATTCCGTTTTTAGTCCAGAACTGGATGTTGAGGCATTGGAAACCAATTTGATGCATTTGATTATGATCTTTCAGGAAGGATATAATATTCGAATGTTGAACGGTTATCAATTTGAAGATATCAATGACTTTGATCTAGATTTCAACAGTTCCATTCAACAGCTATTGTCGGTCTACAGTACAATTGCAATTGAATTCGGTAATCTTTTCTATAAAAAGCCATACACATATGGCCCAATTGTTCAATTAAACCTAAAGGATACGGTTTCTAATTATTCTTCAATTAATTATTATATCCATCATTTAACTTCTCCTGAATTTGTGTTTTCTACACTTACCAAGGAAATTCTGAATCTGCTGTACATCGATGATACTGGACTTCGAGATGTGTATGATGATTATCATAACAAAATCAAGGTTTTCGATATCGAAAGTAAGGTTCTTCAGGATTTTATAGAAAATGATCTATTCAGCATCGAATATTTCATAAATGATGCCATTAGGTTTATTGTAACCTATGATATGGATTTTGAGTTATTTCATTATTGGTTCTGGACTTATAATTTGCAAAATGCTGGGCTATATGATAAAATTGGTACTTTGAATGAAGATCATTTCAAAAAAGAACTATTTCGTGTCTTGTTTCTGAATCAATTCTTTGGTTTTGATAGTAAATTGATCACCTGCCCACTTCCAGAATTATATACGTTTTGGGATCGTCATTTTATAAAAACAAAGCAGGCTGTAAAAGAATTTAATGATTTTTTTCAAAATGAGGCGATACTTAAGAACGGTATTTTAGATTATCTCTTAACGAAATTCGACACTTCACTGTCTGTATTATTCGAGGATACCAAATTCACAAATAGAAACATTAGTAGGGCTGCTGAATTTCTGAAAAAATTTGTTTCGACAAAGGGCTCTAAAAGTCCAGCTAATCTATTGGATAATGTTGGAAAGCGCATTGCTGCTTATGAGTTACTAGATGCTGGAGATTCTTCAAACCTAATTCCTACAGATTCATTGCTACATATTCAGTGGTTTATGCTCAGTAAACTGAGAGAGATTGCTGCCTTAAATAATAGCAAGACAATCTTGTTAAGAAGAGATTGGTTTACTGGAAAGCCAATGCGTTCTTTTGCTATGGGAGGGGATATGTCACACATTTACGCTGTAGATCAAACAGGTGGTTTGTTTTTTGACTCAACCGAGTCGATGAACAAATATTTCAAATTAACTGCTTATACCTTAAGCCATATCTGGGATTTCTCCTTGAAAAGAAAAAAGAAATTTATGACTTATTCAAATCTTTCGTAACATGTACGCAAATCATATAAATGCCCTTTGGTTGAGCGACATCCACTTTTCGGTTAACTATAAGGTTAGCTCAAGCAAATTTATTGAACTACGGAACTATTTTAATAAGTTTCGTGCCCAGGTTAAATCGGAAATTGAAAAAAATCTAGTTAGCGGAAAAACTTTAGACTACATATTTTTAACTGGGGACTTAGCTCAATCTGGTACCAAGGAAGATTACGATGCATTTTTTCAATTTTTTCTAGCTCCGTTACTTGATGAATTTATAGCTGCTGGAATTTATCCAAAAGTGATTACTATTCCAGGTAACCATGATGTAAATTGGAAGAATAAGGAATTTCTAAACGATTATCTAAAGGGCATTGAGCCTCGTGCAGGTCTTTACAAGGAACGCTATGAGTTTCTTCAGGAAAATGAGGATAAGTTTAACTTGTTGTTTTCTGATTACAGTGATTTTCTTTTGGAGAAGGTAATGAATGAGCAAGAGGGTAAGTATAAACCATTTTTTGAGCTTGTGCCGGGTGATGAGTTATTGGTTTCCAATGCCTATCAAAAAAA
Source organism: Pedobacter sp. GR22-10 (assembly GCF_026239715.1). Classification (NCBI taxonomy): domain Bacteria; kingdom Pseudomonadati; phylum Bacteroidota; class Sphingobacteriia; order Sphingobacteriales; family Sphingobacteriaceae; genus Pedobacter; species Pedobacter sp. GR22-10. Next base: position 405,653 of record NZ_JAPIVR010000002.1, on the reverse strand, counting down.
TAGATTATTTGGCTATATCATAGACCATCAAAAACGATTGATCATTGTATTGCTCAACACGGCCTGGTTTTCGCTTGGTGGCGGTTTTAATAATCTGTTGGCGGAATTAAAAGCTGGTGATGCAGAGTGGGAAATTGATAGGAATAGGGGAGACATGATCAAGTTGCTTTTAAAGATTAAAGAGAACATTTCTGAATATAGTAATCAGATATCTGGAATTAATCTGTTCGAGATAGATGAGTTCTTAAAAATAAAGGAGGAATTCAATGATTATTTTCAGATTACCTGTATGCATCATCCGCTTAATTGGCTCCAATGGAATGAAAACTATAGCTATGGTAACGATGAGGGGATAAATTCTGATAACTTGAATGGCCTATTGAAATTGTCTAATTTAATACTCTCGGGCCATGAACATATCCCTAAGACCATTGGCGTTGAACGCATTTCTGATTCCTCAATAGGGTTAAAAAGTGGCTGTTTTTTATTTGATAACCAAGCTACGGAATCAAATTTGGACAATGGTTGGTTTTCGTTTTTGAGGATCAATGCTGATAAAGCAATCGTACACCAGGATAGATGCTACTGGAATAATGAGGCTAGCGATAAAAATTGGAAATTTGTGCCACTGCCGAATAATAATCATTTTCCAATTTTAAGGGGGAATAACAATTACAATTTACATTCTGGGCGAAAAGGTAGGATATGCGGTCTGTTTTCAAAGCGAGAAGGAAATAAAATAACCCGGTTTCTAAATAGTCAATGTGAGAACGATAATCATGTGACTGGTATCGAATTAGTTTATGATAATCATTTTGCCTTTTGTTATTTGCTTAAAAGACCATTGGGAGACGAATTATGTATAGTTGCAAAAGATGAAAAAATCTATACCAGTGTTTCGCAACCTGATTTCATGGGGGAACTTGAAAGGCTGATTGCCATTCAAAAGGGAAGCATTAAAGTTGTCAGATTTTTGATCCTAGATTTTTTTGTGGACAAAGATGAGAAAGTAGGTCTTCATGATCCAAATATGAGTCGCGAAGAAAGATTACATGAGATTGTCCATATCGCTGATAATCTTTTTGATGTCTTTCGTCATAAATTTTTTGTGAGGTTCGAAGAAAAATTTTCAAATGAACGAACAGAATATAAAGAATTTGATTATTTTAGAAATATAAATTTTGCCAACTGTATTTTGCCGTTTTGGGTTGCTGAAAATTTTTGGCGCTCTTGATCCTTAAACATGATATCATGAAGACTTAACATTTTTAGATCCACAAATATTATGGCATAGCCCTGATATTCAGATAAATGTTTTTATTTTTTAATTTATAAATTTATTTATATTTGCGCATGCAAACCAATACATGTTTGCATTGTTAATATTTATAAATAAATATTAGTTTTTTCATCCATAATGAAAGTTGCTTTAAAATCTCAATATCTCCGTAGAAAAGATGGCGCTAGTTATAGCACATTAATAAACTACTATCAAGGCTCAAGATTGAATAAAAATTCAGAGAGTGAGGATTATGAGAGAGTGGCGAGAAAGTTTATTGATGATTTTGAGAATGAAATTATAGTGATCTCGAAACATTCTATAAGTCTTGAAGATGATGAGGTGTTTACCTTTACAAAGGTTTCAAACCCTAATGAACGCTTCTACTGGTTTTTTAATTTTCTTAACTTCTATAAGGCATTGAACAATATCCTCGAAGATTTCGTGCCAAGATCATTTAGTAGTGAAGGCGCTGAGAGACAGGCTGTTTTGACTAAGGATGCCTTCAGAATGATTGGTCATAATGAGACAAAGATCAAACATAGCAAGTCTAGCTATTCTCGTTTATTCGAGTAATAGTCTTAATATTATTTGAATGGCCCATAAATTTATGGCCCATTTTTATTTATATGCGGTTTTAGTAGAATTATCTTGGTTTTTAATTTCATATTCTATTTTGAATAAGCCTTTATTTTTTTCTTTATCTTCCCTTATGTTCCCGTCGATCAATGGATAGAATGGCTGATTAGAAAACTTAAAAAAAGACGAAGATATTCAAACCAGGCTTATTATGCTGTATCGATAACGGTGGCGATGCCTATTGCTATCGGGGCGGTAGACGCACCATCTTGAGGGGCTGGCGCCTGTATGGGTGTGGGAGTTCGATCCGATAGCTATCGGATTTCCTCTTGGGTACTTGACCGGAGTAATCACTTTTATAAGTTTTTACTCCGGTTTTTTTAGGTTTTCAAGAGCAATATATAGTCTCCTTAATATCCTCCTTTTCGCTTTGATCAAATTGAGCTCTACTATCTGAGCTTCGAATTAGCAAAGTTTAATTCTTCCTCACGTTTTACAAACGGTAAAAATGGGGATCAGGTGAAGCTACAGGTGTTGTTAGAGCAGCCAATTTGCCTGGTCCCGGATATTTGATGGGTTACAAAACGGAAAGCGTAAAAAAACTTTGTGGGAGCCAACTGATAATCATTGCCTGTCTGGCATCTGCAATTGTTTCCTGACTTACAGCTTTGTCACTTCCATAGTTGATCTCTATACCAGGTTCCAGGGGTACCCCCAGTACCAATATTAATTTTGAACCTTTTGAAATCTTACGGCTTACGAAGAACGTATTGTTGGTCAACCGGATGCTTGTAGCCTTTCCAGGAATTATCAATTGTCTTTTACTATGATCCTTCGAATAACTCGCCCTTAACATGTCATTATACAACTGTAAGTAAGTTCCGTCAGACATTTTTTCATAAAGCTGAAATGAAATGTCTACGTCTTTTTTATTGATGATTGCCTTAAGCTCACCCTCAAGTGCTCCAGCGATAGTAACCTTTTTTTTGAATGTGTCGCTTTCAAAGACAAGGCTGTTCTTGCCCACATTTATTGTACTGTCCAGGATCAGCGGGTTTATATTGCCAGAAACCGTATTAGCTCTATCTTTAAAATCAATTGTTTGCACTATAGGATTACTATTGGAATTTATGGTCGTGTTTAATTGATACGGTGCTTCACCTTGATCAGCATTTAAAAAGAAGTTTGTTTTTTTGTGTCCATCTTTTCCAGACTGGGGGCATGTTGCCAGCGATTCGCGCCCATCACCTCGTAATTGATCCTGTTCTTGAGCAGCGCGGGTTTTTGGCCACCTTTAAGCACGTAGTCAAACCAGTCAAATGTTAGCTTGTAAATTTTGAAAATGGCTACCGAGTCGAGTTTATAGCCTCCCACAGTCGGCGACATAGCCATATTTTGAAGGCCTAAATGATCATATGGCCCCAGTACCAGATAGTGTTCCGTATTTTTGTTGTTGTGGTAATGCTTTTTCAGGTAGTCTAGTGCACCCGACTGATCCACATCGAAATAGCCGGCAATTGTCAGTATCGGAATATTGAGCTTAGCATATTCGCTAGGGGTAGGGGTTAGTTTTTCCCAATAGCCGTCATATGCCGGATGCTGCAGCCATTCCTGGAATTTCCCGTTTGGCCTGCCCTCCAGAGTATCGAGGGAGGCAAAGGATTTTCCGATTGTGAAAAGTGTGTTGAAGACGGCGTTCCATTTTTTTTGATCGGAAAACTCCGAGATGGTTTTGTTGTCCAATAACCTGCTATCGGTGGTATAGTGTATCCAGTTCAGGCTGTAGCCAAGATTGATGTTGTTGTGGGCAGGAAAGTCGACCCCGATCCCAACAGCCGACTGGCGAACTATTGTTTTCAATGCCGGATGCAGGCTTTTGACCGATGCCCACTGGCTGAAGCCGAGGTAGCTCGCGCCGTACATACCAACCTTTCCGTTGCACCAGGGCTGCTTGCTTACCCAGTCGATAACCTCCCATGCATCCTGCGCATCGTGAGCAAAGGGATCTGCCTGCTGTCTGCTCAAATATTTACCCCTAACGTAAACTGTTACTCCAACATATCCCCGTGCACATGAAACCGAGTTGAAGAATTTATCAGATGCTATGCTTGCGTAAATGGAGTATCGAAGTATGGCAGGTAATGGCATTTTTAGGGCCCTGTTCTGTGTAACGATAGCTGTTAGCTCATTTCCACTCTTGAGTTGGATAACCAGGCTGTCTGTGGTTTTAAATTCCTGGGCAGTAGCGCCAAAACCTATAAGCAGCAAAAGGATTATGATTGTTTTTTTCATGGTCTATTTATAAAAAGGCACAGCAATGCCATTAATGTATCTTGTATCAGATTTATACTGTTTTTGAAAGTTTGAAGTCGCTGGTTATGTCGCCTGGTTGAGCAGGGATTTTAGATTCTGTATATACCGGCCGAAATTCAGTTCGAAAAAGTATTTGGTAATGAAGGGCTGTAAAAAAAGGGCCAGAGTGTATGCAGCAAGCCTTATTGGCAGCCCAAGGGATGACCAGGCGACAAATGCTGCCGGATGCTGATAGTACATTGTTGCCTCCAGTATCAGTATCAACATGATCAATATGAACCTGGTGAAATACAGTTGCTGTTTTGCATTCCGATCGAGCAGCTCAATATTTTCCTGAATGCTTTTTTTGATGGATTCCATACTGGTTTGCTCCATTTTTGCTACAAGCATATAACTGCGATAGTAGATAAGCGCCAATAGTAACATTAGCGGAATGATAAACCAGATAAATGCATTGCGCTGGAGTACGGGGTTTTGCACGGCGAAAGACCCAAGAAAAGTAGCCGCCAGTGGCAATAGGATCATTTGCTTTTTATATTTGCGCTTCAGCGTTTCGATGGCTCCGGTACTCTTCGTTACCGTTAGCTCATCTAAGTTATAAAGGGGTGTTTTATGTGCGGGCGTGGATTTATTCCAATCCTGTTTTAAGTCGTCGAGTTCCATTGTTAGTTTGTTTTGGTGATCTGGCGTAGTTTTTTTTTGGTGCGGTTCATCTTAACCCGGAGTGTTCCGCTGCTTATGCCTAGGATTTCTTCCATTTCATCGTAAGACTTATCCTCCAGGTAGAGCATCACCATTGCCTTTTCAATGTCGTTCAGGCGGGATATAGCGTGATACATGGCCTGTAGATTTTCTTCTTCGACCGGGATAAATGAATCTTCAGGTAGCTCTATCTTTAGCGAATCGATGTCCGATGCATAAAGTTTATTTTGTGTTTCCTGTACTGGGTTATGGCCACGTTGAGGCCTATACGGTAGAGCCAGGTTCCAAACTTCGATTCTCCCCGGAATTTTGGATAGGCCTTCCACAGCTGGATGATGATCTCCTGAAAAAGATCCTGCCTGTCTTCTTCGGTATTGCCATACAGCCGACAGATTTTATAGATCATCCTCTCGTGCGTCTTGACTAGTTGCCCGAAGGTTTGATGTAGGTCGATGTTCTTCAATTTTTTAATATTTGGACAGTAGGTCGCAAAGAGAAGAGAAAAGTTACATGATTTGATTTTTTTTTACTTATTATATCGGAAATATGCAGGTTGGTCTTCTTTAAGGTTTTGTTATCTGTCAATATTAGATTTTTTGTGTTCGAACGAAAAATATTCTTCCTACTGAATAAACCAAAGCTGACTGACCTCGCCGCACCCGGAATAAATCTACGTGAGGGTATTTTAAAAGCTTTGGTAGCATCGAAGCTTTTTTTATGGCATCAGTTTATATCCTTTTTTCAAAAAAATTAAATCGTTTTTATACCGGTTGTTGTCTGGATTTGCTACAGCGATTACAATTGCATAAGGATAAATTTTTACGGATAGTTTCACATCTAAAACAGACGACTGGGAACTGTTTTTTCACTATAAATGGCATTGATTACAAACAGTTTCAATTGATGTAATTGCATATCAAAAAAATGAAATTTTAATTTATATTAAAAACTTAAAGCAATATCCTGAGCTGGTGGCTAAACTTATTGAGCGATATCGTTAAAGGCAACCTCGATTGCTATCGGGGTGGTAGACGCACCATCTTGAGGGGGTGGCGCAAGTATGGATTTGGGACTTCGATCCGATAGCTATCGGATCTCCTCTTGGGTACTTTAAAAGCTTCGGTAGCACCGAAGCTTTTTTGTTTATAGCTTCAGTTTATATCCTTTTTTCGGATCGATACCAACTTCCTTGCGAAAGTCTTTGTGCGCAAAGTCCTAAGCAGTGGGCATGATTCGTGCCTTACTAAAATGATTATTGAATAATTAATTTATTGTGTTTTTGGAAAACAGAAGTTACCCAAAACATTTCCTCAATCGCTAAGACTTGCGCCAGTGTGAGTAATGCTGGTAATCAAAAGAAGACTGTGTCCTGGAATTAACATTTATGTATTTTTTAAAATATACTCATTCATTTAATTGTGAATATTTATGTCTATATTAAATTACATATTTATTATTTAGAATAATTATAAATCGATATATTTGCTCAATCTAAAATAACATTTATGAACAAAAATTTCTCTATTCTACTGATTGCATGCAGTCTTATCCTAAATTTCTCCTGTAAGAAGAGCCTTAATGAGGTACAAACCGATCATTCCCGCTTAGATTCTTTAAATAAAAGTGCCTTCATTGGGATTGATCAGGCTAAAAGCTATGCGCTAACTTTAAATCGTAAGCCCAGTGGTAAATTAATGTCGGGCTCCTTTGCCTCGGTTTCTAATTTGGCAAGCCGGAAGGGAACTTCCAGTGAGACGAATAGCGTAGATACCGTTTTTACGGTAAAAGATCGGGCTGGCATTAACGCCTTCTATATTATCAATTTTAAACCGAAAGGATTTTGTATCGTATCTGCTGATGAAAGGGCACCATCGTTACTCGCATATTCTGAGACTGCCTCATTCAACAAAGACAATGGAACGGAAGGTATACTGAGTTGGATGAATGATGTTAAGCATAGCATAGAGAACATTCGTGCAAATCAATTTGCAATTAAACCCACTGCTACATCTGATGTAGCCATTTCAAATAGTAAAAAAACAACCTCCTGGGTGAAGGAGCAATTGCCTGCAACCAGCGATGTAGCCATTTCGAGTGGTAAAAAAACAACCGCTTGGGTGAATGGTCAATTGCCTGCAACCAGCGATGATAATGTCCTGATCGAACATAAAGATCCTCTGGTACAAACTTACTGGGGACAAGGTGACGGATACAATGACCAATGTGACTATATGAGTTGCGGAAACACCTACGCAACCAACGGCAGGGCGGTTACCGGATGTGTAGCAACAGCCATCGCCCAGATTGCGGCCTATCATCAGTTCCCGTCTTCCTACAACTGGAGTTCCATGTCTAATTATTACGGAACACCCGAAACGGCCAGATTAATGCATAACATCGGCGTAGCGGTAGATATGGACTATAAATGTGACGGGTCGGGAACAAATGGCGGTACAAAAACTGTTGATGGTTTTAATTTATTAGGTTACTCCATGTCCAAAAGGGAATTCAAGGCATTCTCTGCCACCGATCCGACCAATGATTTTTTAAACGAACTGCGCGCTAACAGGCCTTTTATCATTTCTGGAGGCAGAAAGGGTTCCTTTATTTTCTTTAATACTTATAAAGGCGGTCATGAATGGGTATGCGATGGATTTTACCGCTATGAATATACCCGTATTGTGCAAATACCTGTAGATGACTATTTTGACGAACGCGTCGAAGTAACTTATCCAACTTATTTTCATATGAACTGGGGTTGGAACGGTTCTTATAACGGGTGGTATATGGTTGGGGATTTTGGGCCTACGATTACTAACTTCCGGGATGTTTACAGAGATGATTTTGAGGGTACTTACAATTACAAAAATATCATGTACTATAATATAAAACCGTTATGAGAAAAATGACAAGAGTAATAGCTTTAATCTTTATGATCTACCCGTTTTTTTCCTGCAAAAAGAAGGTTGCAAATGTTTCAGTGGAAACAAGTGTGATGTTTGCTGTAAAAAATAATGTACAGACAGATCTTCTGGCTCCTGGGACTGCAAACGGATTCAATCAGCAAAACATACAGATTTTTAACCTAATAGATGGTACGTATCAGCTGATAAACAAATCATCAATGGATTTTCCAAAAAATATTAAAATATTCAAGAAGCAGAATGCAGCGGAATATCAACTTGAATTATTCGTAAACACCGAAACAGATAAAAGCGGGATAAGTTATACCCTCATCCAATTTGGGGAGAATAAGCCGGATACAGTCAAGGCAGAAATCGTGAGAAACGGGGGTTCAATCGGATTAGGAAAGGTCTGGTTAAATAACGCGCTGATAGACAGAATTACCCCAACTGTTATTGTCAAATAATTGATATGCGATAATGTAAGTATTTGAACATAAGTCGAACATCCTACTGAGCAAAAAAAAGTATAAAAAGGAATCCCATTGCCGATGAGTACAATGGGATTCCTTTTTATATGAAAGATTATTACTTCTTTTTAGTTCTGAAAGTATATTTTTTAATTTGTTTATGGGATGCAAATTTCGCCTCTGTAGGGGTAATAGCTATATCCTCAAGTTAATAACTGATTTTAGTTACCAGGATCTTTCACTTTCTCCACCACGTCTTGTATGTTCTGCGGTAAATTTGAAAGTAAATTATAACCCGTTGCACTTTCTATATCGCGGACAGACACAATATAGTTCTTCCAGCTTGGATTTGTGCTGTTGATGTTGGGTGTGTTGATGGCAATAACCCGTGTAGAACTACTCACGCGGCTGATATCATTGTCTCCCGTTTTTAGCAGTACTGCCACTTTCCATACGTTTGCCGGCACAGTAACTTTGCCATTGTTGATGGTGTTCACTACCGACGCACTTGCCGAACCAATGCCGCCTGTGCCATAACTTCCCATGATCACATAAACCTCGTATCCGTTCAATGCCTGGGCGCGGAGATAGCTTTCAAAAGATTCCCATGTTTTCTGGTTGTTGTTCGGTGCCTGAGGGATCATGTTGGTCATCAGGAAAGTTGCTGAATTGGCAGTATTTGAGCTTGTACGGTCACCGCTTGGACAGTTATGACCCCTGTCAAAACCGGAACCTGAATAGCTGTTGCTCTGTACCTGGTACCAATTTGCCGGCAGGCCAGTAAATGAAGCGAAATCGTCTTTTCTGCTTGCTGCACCAGTAAAGTTGTTCGGATCCAGGTGCCAGCTTACCCAGTTTGGTGTTCCGCGGGTCATGCTGTAACTCTCGGTGTAATATTTTTGATCGATCAGGTAATTTTCTGCCGAAACCAGGTTGGCCGTAGCGCCTGATGGGTTACCAAAAAGTAAGTTTGAATTATCACCTCCGGCCGGTGGTGCATCCGCACCTGCATCCGGCGTGCCTCTTCCAGGGGTTGCTGTGGAGCCGCCGTTATCCACAGGATCCGTATCCGCTCCACCTACGGTAATGCCCGGATCACCTGTACCTTTAAAGATGATATCGTCGATGTTGATCCTGGTTGTACCGGCTTTTTTGATCTGAAAGCGTATTTTGCCTGTTGTATTCACCTTAAAGGAATCGGTAACCAGTGTGGTGCTGGTTTCTGTAATATCCGTACCTAACTGCGTGAAGGTTTTACCACCATCGGTAGAAGCCAGAAGCTGCCAGGTTGAACTGACGTCTGTTCCATATTTGGCATGGGAAACGTAAATCATTTGAGTCCCTGCAATATCAAAGTTCATGGACAGGTAACCTGTTCTTAACCGGACAGACTTCGCGCCATCCCTGGCATCAGCTGCAAGATTGCCCAGCAGCGCATCGCTCAATGTCCATTTGCCAGTTAGTAGCTGAACGCTGTCTAACGCATAAGCACCTTTGCTGCCAGATTCGAAAGTCTCCGTTATGACATAAGCAGTTGGCGATTTTGGTGGCGTGGTTGGTGTTTCATCTCCGATGCTTGTTTTTTTTGAACAGGAGGATAGGATCAGGATGCCGATAAATCCTGAATAGGTAAGGATGTTTTTTAATTTCACGCTTTGATTTTAATGTCTAGTTGTTCGCGTTAACATAGATCATTTTTCAATGCGGCACGAAGGTATGGAGAAAAGATGTCTGTTGTGTTAAGTTAATATTAACAAAGAGCAGGGTAATTGCAATTGGGTAGAATGCTGGTGTTTAATGCTCGTTTCGCCACGGTAACTACCTGTTTCACCACGTTCGATGATTGGTTTTGATTTCTTTGGCTGATTTATTTGGCTGAATTGATAGGGGAAGTCTCTGTTAACCAACCCAAATTAATTAACTGTTATAAACTGGTCCGGCAAATTTATATTTACTGTTTTGGAAAGCACAAGTCAGCCATAGTGGTTTCCCAACCGCTAAGACTTGCGCCAGGAAAGGGAATCCTTGACCTGAGGACTGTAATTTATCGCAAGATTGTAAAATCAATTTGTAATTGATATTCGCCCATGGCAGTTCCATGGAGTATCGACGAATATGTGCTTATTGAAACGGATGAACAATATGTAATGGGTATTTTGGAAGAAGCAGATGCGGATTTGCTTTCGTTTGACATTCACATAAGCCAGTTTTATCTTCACTTTTTATAATTTCGGCAATGACTTGAGTTATCGACGTGATGAACTTTTTATCTTTATAGCATTTGATTTCCGTTTCTTTCTGTGTTGGTTTTTTTAATGCTTTTCTTATTTCTACATGTTGTGTTTTTGTTATTTTGATTAGTTGTTATAAAGCAACATTAATTTACTTAATTCAAAAGTCACTTAGATTTCTATTATTTGTGCCGCTGTCAATTCCATGCTGATTCCGTTCTTGAAATTGACTTTCTTGGTTTCCGTCCTGAATTTTTGAAGGGACTGGACGATGTTGGTATTCACTCTTGGCTTTAAACTGTTGCAAATCTGTCCCCTAATCGAATCGTAATTGTCTACGTTATGATTTTCGGCAAACAGGCGGATGGCATTGATCAGCTGATCGGTCGCTTTTCCTACCCAGCCTGAAGAAACTCTTTCTTTAAGCTCGACAAAAATAAGCTCATTATTGACCTGGAGCATGCCGTCGCACAGGCTTTCGATATAAGCATCGTTTGGTGCCGGAAGGGATATGACTAAAGAGTGGTCTAGCCCATAAAAATGTGCTGTGAGCTGATGAGGATTATCAACTATACCGATCCATTTGTTTTTGTCCGCTTCCATGATGTAGGATGGGTTTTTGGCCGGTGTGGGGTCGTCGTATAGTCCAAACTCTTCTTTATTGGACTGGGTATGGTGAGCGCTAAAAAAGTCTACTGGCATTGATCTTCGATGTCTAGCAGTTGAGAAAATAGGATGTTGGACTGTTCCAAGATCTGGTTCAGGTAATTGTCGTCAGAAGGGAGGCCCTCGTAGCTGTCCAGCTTGATCACTTCTCCTTTGCGGTTGATCTCATAAATGACTAGTTCGTCGCTATCCAAAGCAGCTTTTGTAGGTACTATTTTTTCGATTTCCTGCAAGAGTTGTGTCTGTTTTTCGCATTTGTTAATCTTTGCCAAAACGGAAGCTGCTTTCACAGCCAGTGTGAGAAAACTGATGACGTAGGGGCTGTGCGTAGTCATGATCAGTTTATTTCCGCTGCTGCCATTGTTGAAGATAAGCAGACTCTTCAGTATTTCCCACTGCGAGGTTGGGAACAGGTTCTGTTCAGGTTCTTCGACGATATTGATGAAAGCTGTTTTCTTGTATTTGTTCGCGACTACTGATAATGCGGCCTGTCTCTGCTCTTCGGTCAGGTCTAGGTTATTATGGATCGATGCGATGTCTGTCTTAAAGCGTTCCAGCTCTTCGCTGTTCATGGGTTCGGGTGATTGCGATGATGCTTCAACGATGTTTGAAAAATACAATGAGATCAAATACAAGGGAACAACCGATTGGATGCCACTAGAAGCTTCATGCAAGTTGACAGTGTAGTCATCACCCCTCACCACCAAGGATTCGCTGGCGCTGTGATACATTAAGTCAAGTTCATTGATCGGCAACCGGATAATGCCACCATTCATGCTTCTGAGTACCTCCCTGTAAGTATACTGCAGGTCAATCAGAGTTTCTGGCACCATTCTGGAGCGCCTGTACTCATAGGTGAAGTTCAACAAGTTCCGTTCAGCGGGCATATATACTATCTGCGGCAGGTGATACTGTTGCTTTTTGCTTTTCTCAATTTTCACATGCTCACCGTCAATGGAGATATTGATCGAATCGCCGCGGTAGTCAATCTGGCTTGCTTTTTTGAGCAGCTTTTCGCCAAAAATATCCAGTTGTTCGGGCTTAAAGCCCTGCAGATAGGATTGGATATTGTGAAAATACAGTCGTTCATAAAACTGGCCAATATTTTTAAAGTATTCCAGTTCATAGTCGCCCCGAACGAGGGATTTTTCGATCCAGGTGAATGTGGAAATAAGCTTGGCAAGCGTACTTTTTCCGGTTCCTTGTGTACCGATGAACAGGGTGACCTTTTTAATGTCAATCCATCCATCGTTCTCTAGGTATCCCTTTTTGATTGGTCCGAAATTTTTCACTCTGATTTTAGCCATTGCGTTTATACGTATGTTCCAAAGTTAATAAAATGCCGCCGTAATGTCGAAGGAAGTTGGTTAAGTTCTTTACGCCAGGAACAGCTCCCTTTAATATTTGCGAGAGTTTTGTTCAATTTTAATCTGGTCAAGGTGATCTAATCGAAAATCACCTTGGATTTTTTTGACGCCAGATTAAATGAATTTTTTTCGTTCCAAATCCTCGATTATTGTCTCAATAATTAATAAAAACGATTTAATTGTTCAATTATTCCTGCTGATCGCTACTTCATCGGAGTTCAAGGTTTTTTAATCTTGGCTCCGGTTTTTTTATTTACTATTGATTTGTGCTTTAGTAGAAATGATTATTACGAATAAATGATTTATTAAGTTTTTGAAAGCACAAGCCAGCCACAACAGCGGCAACTGCTAAGACTTGCGCTAAAAAAGGAATGGATAAATACTAGTAGGAATTTTACCGTGATATATTTTAATAATAATTTTATATGTCGTTGATCAAATCAAATTTAAATTTCGCTAAAGGTTCTCTATTAACGGTTTCGTCATTTAAATCAATTCCCCACAATATTCTATTAATGTCATGTTTTTTCAAATTTAATTTTGAAAAAGTAGTTTTAATAGTGTTTATGTAAGATTTAGTATATATTCTTTTTTTCCATAATATTTCTGCTGCAATGTGCTTTTGACTGTTATATAGCAACTCCAAATCTACAATTTTATCAAATTCTTTTTTATCAACATTATTAATTTTATCTGCTACCACAATTGAAATTTTGTCTATCTCGTTTTTAGTATAAAAATTAACCTTTGAAACATTCGTTATTTCGAATACTGTATTTAATAAGATATTTTTCTCTCCAATTTCATAAAACGGATTAAGTTCATTGATAATTTTAGTGCTTTTACTTCTATTGCAGGTAGCACACGACGGAATAAAATTGAAAAACGAAGTGGCTAAAAATGGATAAATAGATTTCGGATAAATATGGTCTAAGTCATAGAATGTCTTATATTTTTTAGCCCTTGTAAGAGTCAAAGTGCCAACATAATTGCAATAAAAACAAGCTTTTAAATTCCATCTTAACTTATTGATAATATTTGGATATTGAGAATTTCTATAACTGTCATATCTAAGTGCTTCTACTACCATTTTTCCGAAATTAGTAGATATAGAGCCTTTAATACCGTTTATTATATAGATATTGTCAAACTCTTGTTTTTTCTGATAAAATTCTGAAGGCTTTAAGTTTAATAAATTTTCATATTCGCGAAAAAGCTTAATTATATATCTTTTCTGATTAGTATCGTTTAATGTCTTGTATAATTTTTTCAAACCCGTTCTAGGAAGAATAAAAGGCTTATTTCCTGATTGACGTCGATCACAGAAAAGAATATCATTAAAGTTTTTGACAGTTTTAATTAAACTGTTATCTATTTCAATCCTTTTCATTTTACCTAGCTTTTGATTTCAATTTCTTAATCCTTTGCTCTAAGATTATAATCTCTTCACTAAAATTTTGCGTATTTTCTAACAGTAAATCTTCCAACTTATAACGAATCAACTCTTCTCCTATAATTCCAATTTTTTTCTTTAAATTATCAATTAACTCTTTAGAGTCATCCGGCTTTAACTTTTCTAAATTTTTTATTAAATCGGTTATATACGTTTGTGCATACGATCCAATTGCTCCTTCCTTTAAAAAGAATTCATCTTTCAGTAAATCATAAATATTGGCTGCGAAAGAATTAATATTGTCTTGCTCTCTAGGTTTTCCATCCTCCAATTTTAAGATATTTTGTGATGGAATATCTGACAATATGAAAGGAGAGTGGGTAACCATTAATATATTATAATTGATATCAGTTTGTTTAGTAACCTTGCTAATTTCATTCAAAATATTTATCAGATCGTTAATATATCGACGTTGATACTCTGGATGTAGATATAATTCTAATTCATCAAAAATTAAATTGATGTTCTTGTATTTTTTCAGTTCATATCCTTCATTGACTGAAAGCAAATTATAGATGTGATACGCAACAGTTAAAACAGAATTCATCATATGTTGCTCACCAGAACTCAATGATATATATGAAAACGGAATTAGCTTCTTATTCTCTACCAATTCATTTCTTTTACTTTCATTTTTTTCATCTATTTTAACGACTTGCAAGACATGATTAAAAACAGCTAATGGTATGTCCTCTATTTTTTCTCTATTCTTAAAATACTCTTTCTTAATACTTACATTAAGATTTAAATCTTTTTCCTTTGCATGCAAAGAACTATTTTCAATATCAATACTATTGAAAATATTAAATTCGAAGTAATTTATAGCTTGTTTTAATTTAAAGGTGATGTGGCTATTATCATCCTTTAGATCATAAATATATTTATGAAACAAATGTTGTCTAAATTGTTTACCATTAAACAATTGCGTTATTAATTCTTTTGTAGGCTCTACGTTATCAAGAATATCATCTGTAGCGAATACCAAATTACTTAGATGCTTTCTAATCTCATTATGCTCAGAATTATCCAAAGCATAAAAAGACATAAATTCTTGTTTGATAAAAATTAAATCATCTTCGCTTAAGCTATGTTCATTAGCTCCAAGAGATAGTTCTAGATTTAATACTATATTTTCATAAACAATCTCTTTATTGATGCGATTTCTAACATCGTTTGCTATTTCCGAATTAACATTTATATTATTTAATATCGCTTCACTTGAATTTTTAAAATGCAAATCAAAAGACAGTGTACGATAAAACAAAAAGTGATATTTTTTATATTTTTTATAACTTTTAGAAATCTTGTATAATTTCTTGAAGATATATAAATACGTTAATGCTTTATAAAAGTCGGTGTTTTGAACATTATTTTTAAATATCGACTCATTATTTTTATCATTAGTTTTAATATTAAAGTAAGAACCTATTTTTTGTATGCTAATTAGCTTATCATAATTATCTCTGAACAGTAATTGGTTGTATTCTTCTTCGGTTATACTAATGTCGAAGAAAATCTCTAATACTTTAAAAGTAGTTTTGTTTGGATTTTCTATTTTAAGGATTTTTAGTACATCAATCTCAAAATAGATATTGTGAATGTATATGTTTTTAATAATTTCTTTTAGACCTAATACATAGGTATAGAATACTGCCCTTGACTGCATCAAGATGTATTCCCTGTTGATATCAAAATTACCATATTCCTTAAACGGATTAATTACAATAGGTAGCTGATACGAATCATTCTTATGGAAAATTAAATCAACCCAAGGAATTGAATTAGCATTTAACCCGTAAATTGAATAATTTAAAACGTTTGTATAGAAATCAAAGCCATCATAACCAATGTTTTGATCTTTGTCAACATTATAAACTATATTCAAACCATCTATTATTCTCAAATAATTTTTTGCGTTTATATTTTCATTACTAATTTTTAGTATCTGTATTATTTCATTATGGTTTTGAAGAATAATTTCTAGATTGACTTTATCCTTTAAGATGTTTTCATCACCTTTATTTAAATGCTTTTGATTACAAATTAATGTGGCATAATAAAATAACTCCATCAAAGCACTTTTACCACTTCCATTTTGACCAACTATAGCAGATACGTTAATATCCTTTCCATATAGATTTGATGGAACAGTTGGATTATAGATTATGCTCTTTATGCTTTTGTCATCTGCTAAAGTATACGAGTACTCATTGTACAATCGATAAATGCAATTTACTTCAAGACTTTTGAGTAGATCAGGAGACGTACCGTCTAGTGGGCGAAGTGCAAGGAATTTAAAGCCGTTATAATCCATCAAATATTTAAAAATTAGGTTCTATTTTAGTTTAATTATTTCATCTCTCTACTGTTGTTAGTTAGCTAACAAC
This sequence comes from Pedobacter sp. GR22-10, assembly GCF_026239715.1. NCBI lineage: Bacteria > Pseudomonadati > Bacteroidota > Sphingobacteriia > Sphingobacteriales > Sphingobacteriaceae > Pedobacter > Pedobacter sp. GR22-10. The sequence continues at coordinate 389,303 of NZ_JAPIVR010000002.1, read as the reverse complement.
AACGATTGAAATTAGGGTAGTTTTTTCTTGGTTATCAGTGCGAGTTAAACTTTTTTAGTTAATATTTGAATTCCTCCCTTTTCCCTGAACTGGGATTTCAATCTTGTATTTATCTACTATAGCTGTAATATCTTCATCAGTTTTGAAATATAAACCTTGAATTTCTTCTTTGACATAATCAGTCATTAGTATAAATTCTTTATTCCACGATTTGTTAGGGCCATTTATAACTCTTTTATAAATTATCGAATTTTCAAATGTTAAATCTTGAATAAATTCTTCAAGCCCATCTGTTTTTTTACTTTTGATTTTGTTTTAGATTCTAATAACTCAAGTATATTATCGGAGTTAAAACTAAATTCAAAATCAATAGATTTATTTAGATCATTAAAATCAGTTTGGGTAATAGAAAAGTTTTTAATATTCAGAAAAGTTGCAAGTGCATTCAATACTATAGTTTTACCAGCGTCATTTTTACCTACAATAGATGAAAACCTTGTTAAATTTAATTCTCGAATATCTTTTACTCCACGATAATTGGTTATTTTAATTTTAGATATGTACATATTTAAAGTCGTTAATTTAGTATTCTTCTTAGTTCAATAAGCTATAAAACATTAAGCGGTATAGTAAATGCCATTATTTCTATATATAAGAGTTTTTTATAGCCTCTTTGAAAGACATAATTTTGTGTTCCATAAACTATAGTAGTTAACTTTAAATGAATTGTAAGTAAAACCATATTTTAAGCAATTTTAATAGTGCTTAATTTATCAAATGCTTTTATTACTTTCTTCTGGATATGGTTTTTGATGAGAATGAGAGTTCATTAAATTAAAATTATAATGTCTAAGTTAAATTTATTTTCTAGGAAATCGATTATTATAATTTAACTCATAACTAAAATTAGCACATTATAATTAAAAATAACTCTCCAAATTTTGCGAGGACCTGTTTTTAGTATTACATTTAGTGTGTGAATAGAACGATATATGAAAGTTAATTACAATCATAAATTCGAGCTAGTGCTTAGGTCATATTTGTGTTTGGCAATTGTAAAATGCCCTCACCATCCGCAAGGGCTTAAATTTAGTTTACCCATTCCTCACTCAAAACTCCCTTTTCCAACCACATAACTATAAATAACCGCATACTCCATTCCGTTCTTTTCAAAATACCCTAAAGGAATATCGCCTTTTTCGAAGTAGGCAGATTTGTTTTCTTTAGGAATACCACAAAGCATTATATTAGTTTCTGTTTGATGATAAACAACATCTTTTCTATGGTTTGCAATAGCCATCAATGCAGATAAACTTTTGCTCGATCCTTTTTGGTGATACTTTGGATGGTGCGGGTGTTGATTGGCTAATACCCAGGCACCTGGTACCATTGGTTTATAAAATTTGCCTAAAGGGATATCGAACCGGCGTGGTAAAAAACAAGAGGCTATTGTTCCATTGGCATTAATGGTTCCGGTTTCTATAAAGAAATGGGTGATTTGAATCCAATGCCGGGTGAGCTGATACACATATTCCCGAATGGAATTTTGCCCGTCTTCTAAAAATTCTGCCCATCCCGTGTATCGTGGCAAAGTCATCATGATTTCAGAAACATGCCCATCAATGTGATGTAAGGTAGCCTTTACCGCACAAATGGCAGGTAATACATTCATGTTGGCTGATTCAGCTGCGACCTGAGTAGGGAGCTGTGTGTGTTGTTTTTTACTTTTGGCAGTTTGCATAACCTAAAAATTAAAAAGTATCCTGGTCGCTGCAAACTGCCAAATAACTCTTTTCAGAGATATAGGAAATGTGGGGCTACCACTCGACCAGGAATATTGTTAAAAATTAATTGTTGTTTTGGATCTCTGATGTTAAGTGAAAAAATATATTATTTAACAGTTTGCATCACTAATATAGAAATAATATCTCAAAACACAAAGGAAAATTTTGATTATTCTGGTTGCAGCAAACCGCAAGTTAAATTATTCCAAAATTAATTGGTGTATAACCTTGTTGCCAATTTGAAAGATTGCCAGCCCGTTGCCGGCAGGCTTCGTCGTTTCTCTTTGCAATGACGACCAATTTTTCTTAAATAAAATTTTGCACCCCGCTAATCCTTAATGATAAGCTCAATAAGCGATTCAAATGGTCAAAAGTATTCTTGCTGATCGGCTCAGTTATTGGCTTAATAACCGGTAAAAGCGATTTAAACTTTAGCTGATTTACGTAGATGTTGTCATTTAATTTTCAAGGCTTGCTCGTAATACAGTAAGTCTTTGCTTTATTCACACTGTTCTTAAAGATTAAGAATTCTTTAGGATGTTGGATGCAACTGGTTCAGTTAACTATGATGAAGTATTTTGCTTAGTTGATAAAGAATGCTAAATATTAATTCAAATTTTATCCTTAAAGGTACCATCTATCGATTAAACCCTATATCCCTAATCACTGGTGATGGTATTCTTTAAAAATTTTGGCTATTGTTGAATATTTAATCCATCTATTTAGCAGATTAATTAATGTAGTATTTATTTTATAATACTTAATTATAAGTAATTTTAATTTTGTATGATTAATATTTTTTAGTTATTCTATTTATTTGTAATTTACATGTAGTAAATCTTAATCTAACATTTAATGCTCGAAATCAATATCGTAAACCATTTACAGTATACTCTTGTCACCAATTTGGTAATTGGTACGCGAAATCAATTCATTAGATATGTACCGAACTGTAATTTTTCGGGGGCGGGGCTAAATTCTTTTTTAACCAGATCATTTCGTTTTACCAGTCAGGTTAACAAATTTATTTTTTCAAAGCCAACTATGTCGTTTATAAATGCCGTATAAAACTCATTTAATATAAATCACAAATCCAATTATCAACCTTAAAATTAAATTATTATGGGAGGAGTAGTAGCAGCCGCTGGAGAAGCGGCAGTAGCAGCCGGAGAAGCGGCAGTAGCAGCCGGAGAAGCAGCAGTAGCAGCCGGAGAAGCGGCAGTAGCAGCCGGAGAAGCGGCAGCAGCCGGAGAAGCGGCAGCAGCAGGTGAAGCGGCAGCAGCAGGTGAAGCAGCAGCAGCAGGTGAAGCAGCAGCAGCAGGTGAAGCAGCAGCAGCAGGTGAAGCAGCAGCAGCAGGTGAAGCAGCAGCAGCAGGTGAAGCGGCAGCAGGTGAAGCAGCAGCAGGCGAGGCAGCAGCAGGTGGTAACCCTGAGCCGGTAGGACCAGGAGATGGGCCTCAGCCAAATATTATTGAAGATGATCCGGTAGCAGAAATCAAGGATGATGCGAATATGGAAAATGCAGATAATGCTGTTAAAGATGCTGAAGCCCAAATTCCAGAAGCGCAAAAAACAAGCACCTGGAAAGACTTCTTTTCTAAAGCATGGGGAATAACCAAAACAGGTATTAATGTTGTCAATACTATTGGTGGCTTAGCTGGATTCGGCTATCTGTTGTATTCTATCTTCAAAAAAGACCCTAATGCCCAATCAAACGCAACTAAAGCAGGATGGACCCCGGAACAATATTTAGAGTGGAATGAACAGGTATCTGTATGGAGTGGATTAAGTCTTGCCGACCGTTATAACAGGATGCACGCATTATTCACAAACATTTCGTGGACACCGCAGCAAAAAGTGTATTTATGTAACTGGCTTTACAATACCTTTTGGACTACCGATGGCAGTACTTTCAAAATCAATATTTCCTCAAAATTGGCTATCTATACACAACTTTCAGAGCAGGCCGATGATGCTTCAATGTGGACGGTATTGAATACAACGGTAACACAACCTACTGGGCAAGCGGCCCCTTTTGCACTTGGTTGTAATTTAGTGGTGATGGCTTTGACCGTTAAGTACAATTTAGGTAAAACAACCGCAACATCTTAGATATCTTAATCACTTACAGGCAGCAAGCAGATAATCTTATCATGTTTGCTGCTTTTCTTACATTGTATGGAGAATGTCATTGCAATTGTTAAAGTATTGTATACTTTGATATTTATTTATTTCCTGTACCTCATGCTCTTTTGGGATTTACCCAAAACTTCATTTTTCAAAAAAATTATTACCTCACAGAATAAATTTATTTACCGTTTTGGCCTGGCATACGAGTTTTCCTTGTTTTCTCCTATTCCTGTATCCCAGAATTTTTTATTCAGCTTTGAAATCGAAAATGTAAACGGTTCTGTTGTGTTGTTCGATCTCAATGGTTATTCGATGAAAGGCAGTTATCAACATAGTAAAAATGTACGTTACGCTAAACTGCACCATCACTATTTATCGGCCACGGAAACTTTTTCAAAAAAATCTATATGTTGTTATGTTTTGCAGGAATACCTGAAGAGACCATCGGCTGAAGTTCCAAAGTACATCCACATTATGCGCTATTGCCAAAAAGCACCTAAATCCTCGCCCGACAAATGGAGTTGGCGTGGTGGTCGGATTTATACCTATATAGTACCTCACTCCTAATTCGTTCAGCTATGTTATTGTCATTTAATCTGGAAGATTTGCTCAAATTTTGGGATACTTTATTATTTTCTGAGGTGCCGGCCATTAATATTTGTTTATTTAGATGTTTAACCGGCATTGTCCTTTTTATAGACACCTTAATGTGGATCAAGGATAGAAGATGGTTATTATATGTTGATGGTTGGTTTGCATATGATGATTTTAAGGTGGGATTCAGTAAGCATCGTTTAAGTTTATTAAACTACCTTCCTCCAAATAATCGTTCGGTTAATCTGTTGCTATATGGTCAGCTTGTGCTGTCGATATTTTTAATCCTGGGACTTTTTTCTCAACTGGCTGCATTTTTATGCTATATTACCATGTTATCTATTCATAGTCGAAATCCATATAGCTGTAATTCAGGCGATATCATCCTCCGGTTTTTTTGTGTTTTTCTGAGTCTGGTTCCATCAGGCCAACAAATTTCTTTAGCTTCTTCGTCATTTATTGATATAAACCTTACCTCATGGCAGTTTTCGCTAATTATGGTACAACTTTTTATGGTTACTATTTATTTCAAAAATATCTATTATAAATTTCAGGGTAAATTGTGGAGAGACGGTTCTGCTACACAAAAAGTGCTAAACGTTCGAAATTGGATAGATATTGCTTTGCCTAAGTTTTTAGATAACAGGCCGTTTCACAAAATATTAACCTATACAACGCTTTTGCTGGAAGGAGCAATGTTTTCTTTAATATGGATAGATGAGTTTCGGTATCCTGTACTTATTGGTACAATATTGCTACACCTTGGAATGGCCATCTTTATGAAGGTAAAACTTTTCCAGATGACCATGATTACTGGTTTGGTTGTGTTTATAAAACCAGTTGATCTGATCCATTTATTTCAATATATCGGTCATGTTAGATAATTCATTATGCAGTTAAATGATTGGGTGGGTGAGTTAGAAGAATTCAGACTTGCACAAAAACTTCCTTCTCTTGAACTGCTTATTCATGCAGGAGGCAATGAAATAGTCCACTGTTCAAATGGTTATTTCGATATACATGAAAAACGCTTGTTGCAAAACAATTCGATATTCAATGTAGCCAGTATTACCAAAATCCTTACAATTCTTGCTATATATAAGCTTGAAAATGAAAATATATTAGGTTTAGATCAAAAAATATTCGATCATATTTCGTATTTACTTCCGTCAGTTGTGGATGATAGACTGAAAGAAGTTACATATGAGCAGCTAATTTTTCATGAAAGCGGATTGGGCTTTGGTTTACCTGTTTATGAGGATGGGGCTATAATGTTGGATCTTATCCTAGAAAACCCTTTGTTACAAGATCCCGGAACTGGCTTTAAATATAGTAATTTGGGCTTTCTGCTTTTGGGTTTTGCGATTGAGCAGCTTACGGGCCAAAGATATGCATCTTACATCAGAGAACATTTTTTACAGCCACTGGAGATGATCGATTCCGGATTTAGTTCTGAATCCTATCACATCAAAAAAAACTGTCCGATTGCATATCAGGCAAAAGACGTTTTTAGGGATGTTAAAAACCTGAAAGATTTTCGGAAGTGTGATGAGTTTAGAATGGCCGATCCGAGTAGCGGATTATATACAACAAGTAAGGATCTGCTAAAGCTTATGCGCTTTCTGCAGGGAGTTGAAAGCACATCTGTAATGCAAGAAATTCAGGGGCTTCCCATTCAGGAGGTGCTGTTTAGGAAAAATGAATGTCGAAAATATATGCGGGTGCTTTATGGTCCAGGTTTTTTTCAAACCAAATCCGCTGGTCATTATGTTGCCTTTGTTTCAGGGTTTTCCATTGGTTACAGCTCTTTAGTATGCATGATTCCCGAACTTGATATTACCTTGATTGCGATGACAAACCAGTCTTATGCACAAAGTCAGTTAACAGTATTGGGGATGGGGTTGATTTATTCATACTTAACCAGGAACATGTGGCAGATCAGGCAAATTATTAAACGGGTTTATCAAATGCCTGAAGCGTACCAGTTTTATTATGCTCAGGATAAAAAAATGCAATTGCTGATCTGGACCGGCAATTCAGCAGGTGTTTACCTTTACCATGAAGGCAAAAGCATCAAATTGGAATTTATAGATCATGATCTCGCTATCCATGAAGATTTATTAATGATGTTGTTTTTGGACATCAGTCAGAATAAAATTCAATCGATTCATTTTAATGGTACGCAATACCTGCCGGATGCAACGACACAAAGCGATAATTATGATGATTTATACCACCATCTCACTGGCGTGTACGAGAATAGTTTTTTTGGGAAAATTTGGATCCAGGCTAAAAATAATGCTGTTTACTGTATTCAGGGTAATCAACGTGCAGAACTGATACCTGAAACTAGACAAAGATTTCGTATGAAAGGTTCTTTGTTTTTCGATTTGGAGTTTTTAACCTTTAGTAATTTTAACAATGATGAAAAACCATATACCGTCCGGTTTTCCGGATTGGATTTCAGTAGAATTACGAGATAGATTTTATCAAAATCTTGCAGAATCTGTTGATAGTGAACGAACCACGCTGAATCATATTCAAGAAGCAACCGTGTTGGCTTCCCAACATCGAAAACCAGCGGATAATGGCAGCGAGGTTAAAAAAGTTTTACTTGTAGGCTACTGTGGTGCCGGGAATTTGGGCGCAAACATACGTGTGAAATGTTTGAGTGATTTTTTTTTGGCATACCATATTGAATGTACCATTTTATTGATGGGATGGGACGATTATTGGAATACGCATGAAAGGACAATCATTCTCGATGAATATTTTCCTCTTTTTTTTCTAAAAGAGATTCCGAACTATGATGCTGTTATTACCTGTGAAGGCTCGATGTTTAAATCTTTTTTCTCGAACTCACTTACATTGATGCAGTCTGCTGCACTTCTAATCGCACGGGCCTACGGAATTCCAACCCTGGCCTACGGCGCTGAAATTGGAAAAATGCACGATTGGATAGAAAAATCTCTTGTGCCTCTGTTAACCACGATTCCGATATTTTCTAGAAGCGAAGCATCTTATCAACGCGGAACGTCTTTAGGATTAACCGTTTTCGAAGGAGTGGATTCTGCTTGGCGGTATACTGGAGAAAAATTTTTAGATAAAAAAGATGAGGATGTTTTGAAGATCGTTGTATGTCCAGTTGATCCCTTTCAATTTCCACTTAAACTAATCACCGGCGACAAAATTGGCAATACAGGAGAAAAGTTTCGGGATCAACTATATTTTGACGCCAATCCGGGAAAAGCCAATCAGTTAAAAGAGCTGATGAATGAAATTGGCCAGGCTATTATCACCGCCATGCAGGGAAAAAAATATCAGGTAGATATTGTGGCCATGGATGAGATGGATAATAATGCTTGTGAGGTCTATCAGGAATTATTTACTGAAAGCTCAATTTTACATATTGCAACAGCATCCAATAGTACCGCACGATTGAATGTTTTGGCCGAAGCCGATCTTTGCATTACACAACGTTACCATGCAGCAGTTTTATGTATGGCTCAGTTTATAAACGTTATCGGCATCGCAATAGACGAGCGGATTCCCAATTTGTTTGCTGAACTAGATGCCAGATCTGTTGTGGTAAACTATCTGGATCCCGAACTGGAATTAAAACTGGGAGCAGAGATAAAACAACAGTTGGAAACAGGTGAAAAAGAGAAAAACAAGAATGCTGATTTTGTAAAAAACAACCGTTATCGGTTAGATGTAATGAATGAAAATGTGTTGAGATTTTTGGAATTGGAATGGCAGATTCATCCCGATAAAATTGATCTTAACGGAATTTGGAACAATACTTTGCTTGAGGTGTTGATATCAAATGGTCTCCGTAAAGTGCTCGTTGCCAATGGATCCAGAAATATGAATCTGCTGCATCAGTCACTAGAGAATGTTCAGCTGGAAGTTTTACAGTTTAATCAAGAAGCTCAGATGGCATTCTTTGGTTTAGGCCATTGCCATAAAACCAGGAAACCTTTATTGCTCGTCACAACCAGTGGATCGGCAATGCTGCACTGCCTTCCGGCAATTGCAGAAGCCTACAAGCAAAATTTGCCACTTATTTTGCTCACAGCCGATAGACCAGCATATATGCTGGCAGCAAACGCTCCACAAACTCTTGATCACTTATCGTTTACAAAATGTATTACAACACGCCAATTTGCCCTTATTGAACCCGCAGGTGAGGCCAATGCAGTATTGAAGTATGCTCGGCAATTGAAAGAACTCAATGATGTTTTAAAGAATGATCTCTTACGTGGACCCATTCATATTAATCTACCGCAAATGGGACACCTTGGGGCCTTAGAAATAGTTGATTATACGGACTATCCATTTATCCCCAAAAGTACCTCGCATCCTTTTTTTAATTTTAGAAGTGAGGGGAATCGGATGAACATAGAGAAATTACAAGATAAAATAAAAGCAACATTTAGTGGTAAAGGCATTATTGTTTCAGGGCCAATCCCAACTGAAGGGATGAATGGGGTAATCAAATTGGCTGAGGCTATTGGTTTTCCAATTCTTTCGGATATATCCGCTAAGTACAGGCAAAATACTGAAAACAACATGGCTCACGGAGATATATTGGCTTACAGTGCATGGATGAATAGCCAGGTTTATGATATCATTATTCTGATAGGTTCATCGCCTGTAGCTTTATCTGTAAACCAGTTTCTAAAAGTACAGAAATGTCCTATACTGATTCTGGAGTATAATAAGGTTACCTATTATCCAGGTAACGAAGATGCAATTTACCTTTCGCAGCCAGGAGATGAGGACTGGCTACATTTGGAGAAGGTTTTGTCAAATCACGATCGTGAATGGTTGAAAATGTGGAAAAGAAGAGATCGGCTAATTTCTGTTGAAATGTGCGCCATCGTAAAAAATATGCCTTTTTCAGAGTTATATACATCGTATCAAATTTTTAATTGTGCTGAAGCCGAAGTCTGTTTTATCGGGAATTCTCTCCCGATTAGGCATGCCAATCTACTTACGCATGCAAGCTCGAAATTTACTGCTTTTTATTGTAATCGGGGGGTGTCAGGTATCGACGGGCATTTGTCGGCATTTGCAGGGTTGATCCATCAATTTGCAAAAACTTCGGTTTGCGTAATAGGCGATTTAACTTTTTATCATGACGTTGCCGGATTAGAGGTATTGGCAAAATATTATAGAACTAGTCTGCAGTCAATTACAATATATGTAATCAATAATGGGGGAGGGAGGATTTTCGATTTTATAAAGCTAAGTGAGGATTCTGCTTTGCCAATGCCAAAGCAAGATGTACCAACCGTGTCTATTGAGCGGCTGTGTAAGGCTTTTGAACTGCCTTACTATGTTTGCGAAGGAAAGCGATCACTTCATCATATTTTCAAAATACCGGGCATTAAAATAGTCGAACTGAAGTTTAACGAAGCCTGGTCTATCACCGATCAATATTCGGTATTGATTAATAAGCTTTTGCAATCGGTATAACTAAAGCGATTTTAAAATTTGTTTTTTTTCGTTGATCTTCTTTAACTCGCTTATCACATCTTCCGGCACCCAGGTTTCTAAGGCATCATCAGGCGTCGCTGCGAGTTCATCAAAATCGACCATAAAACCAAGTGTCTTAGCAGAACGCCTGGTTAAAATGCCACTATCACTTAAAGATTTCATGAGGTAGTATAAAAACGTTTCTTTATCCACAAACATTTGCTTGCTTTTTTCGGGTGTAAATAATTCATGCATAGCAACTTGCATTTCTTGTGCCGTAAAGTTATATTTTTGATAGATGTCGGCTTTTTCTGTAGGACTTATCAGGTGTACAATAGCGCCAAGGAAACTTTTTACCGTCCAATCTTCCAGTTCATTCCGTACAGATGGATCTAGGTCGCCCACTTCATATTCTGCCCAGGTTTTACCAAATTGGTGGTGGTGTGATTCATCGATTAATACCAGTTGAAAAAGCCTTTTCAATACAGGATCGACAGCATATTTTCCAAATATTTTAAAAACTCCAACGGCAAGACCTTCAATTAACAATTGCATCCCGGCAATTTTTTTATCAATAGCGTCCAATGATAGTAGTTCACACACAAAATCCTGCATGGGCTTTACCATCGGCATTGGGCTACCAAAACGTATGCTGATATATTTCGAAAAAGCAGAGACATGTCTTGCTTCTTCAGTCGCTTGGTTTGCTGCAAATTCCTGTATCCCGGGATCGAGTAAGGTTTGGCTCAGATTTGATGAAACAATTAATGCCGCCTGCTCTCCATGCAACAATTGAGAAAGATAAAAATGCATAATATCATTTCCAAGTTTTATTTGGTCCGCTTTAGATAACTTTGCCGCAACCGAGGTTTGTAATTCATCAATCTGGATGGGATCAATGATAAGTGCCTGTGTCACATCAAATGGAATAGCAAAATTTATGTAACGCTCATCAAAGGGATCCCAGAAATGATTAACAGATTTACTGACCTGAACACGTAATAGGTCTGATCTTTCCGAATAGCGTTGAGGTTCAACCATTTTACGGAAATCATTGGGCGAGCAATATCTGAAGGGGTGCATATTTTGAGGTTAATTAAATGAATAATTTTCTTTAATAGAATATTATTCTAATATAAGTTTTTTATAAATTATTTGATTTTTAATAGCTTAATTTTATAAATTAAATTTAAAGTTAATAATTGGAGCGTATCTATTCTGCGCTTGCCTACCGGGCTCTTAATCCTAATTAATTTTTAACTTCGTCCAACTTTTGGGGTTCAGTCCACTTTCTTTTACGAGCACAGCCGCTTACTGAAGAGAAAATATCCAAGAAGACGCTATCATTATTCTCTTATGCAGTAAGTAAGGTAATTAGACAGGAAATCACAAAGTATATTTCGATTTCAATAATAGCGCATTCTAAAGAAGCATGCGTCAAAATTTATCATACTCAATCTCAAGACTGATCATAATTCACCACTTATAAATGGTCTTATTCTGCTCTTGTCCGTTTCAGGCAGACTATTGTAAAATTCGATCATAGTAGATTTAATATGAGCGATTTTAACTGCCCTGATGATTTTAGGGGCATTTTCCTTGTCGCTTGCTCTAACCATGATCCCCAATAATTGCCCATCGGCATTAAATACGCCTCCGCCACTCATCCCTGCTATTGCCTGCGCTTCTATTAAAAATTCGGCACTCGAATTATACGGTATATCTCCTTCGGTGTCTCCGGCAATCTTGAGTTTTTGGATGGTTTGCGTCGCTTCTGTATCGGATAATATTTTTCCATAAGCAACTGCTCCATTGGGGTAATTGGCATTATCCTGAGGATAACCCACTGCAATTACCTTTTCACCTGCAACAGCGATATTCCAGGTTGGATTTGCTTTGGTACGGTTATCGGGATCGTACATCTGCAAAGGTACCGAGGTTTTAACAAGCTCAGGGTAATTGGCCAGTGGACTTTGCTCAGCTCGTTGATTATCGATGATGCCTATATAAAAATCTTCTGCCGGTAATAGCGTCGTATTGGTAGCACCGGTAGAAATATTAAAATGAATGAAGGGAAAATCTGCTATCAGCGTATGGCCTAAGGCTATGCTTCCGTTAACCGGGGGAATTTGTGACGTTTCGAAAATGCCAGGGTTTTCAGATGATAAATTAAAAAAATGGGCATTTCGGGAATTCCACCCAGTGATGTTATAGACATGATTGGCGCTTATATACAATCCCAGGCCATAATCGTTTTTTCTGCTCCATATTGTTTTTGAGCCAGAACCTCGTCTTCCAACGCTTCCCCTTACCCTGTTGAGCAGGTTGATCAGATTTTGGTCCTTACCATTTAATATTTCCTCCATTTTGGGGACGTCCAGATCACTTCCTGGAGGAATTGGATTATTTCGTTTACATGACTGGAACGATATTCCAAGGATTATGAATAAAACGGATAATACTGTTTTTGCTTGCATAATATATGAGCTTAGAAGGCTAAAAGTATTTGATAGGGTTGACGCTCAAATTCCGCCTGTCTTTTTCGTGAATTTTGCTTTCACAAAAATGCTGTCCGCTTTTCTCATAGTCAGGAAAGTAAATATCCTGGCAGCTTACCGAAATTCGAAGAATAAAAAAGGTTTTGTATTTTGTAAACATCTAAAAAACAGGTAATTGAATTACAGACAACGGAAAGGGCTTTAAATTACCATGGAATAGAATAAGCCATTTTTCTCAAATTGATATGGCAAGAGATATCTGAAAAAGATTTCCTCTATACTGCTTTGTTCCGCCATGGTCTGGTTTTTAATTCATATTCGGTAAGCATCAAGAACACGGTTTCGTTTTCTGTTTGCTATTTACTATTTATACGATTCGATTGCTTCAAACGCTACATTCCACTTCAATCTTTTTTACTATATATCTGGAAGATGATTTTTTTAAAATCATTTTGACCGGACTAAAATTTAGGAATTTTAATTTAAAAGCGACATTAGATTAGATAGCGTTTTGTATCATTCATTTCCCAATTGTTGGGCGCAGCAAAAAAATGGTTATCCCAATTCTTATTTAAAAATACGGAACCTCATGCCTGAGAAATTGGACGAATAAATACCATAGTCAAACAGGCTTTTCTCAAATTTTATATCTTTATGTAAAACTTAACACCATGATTAAAAATTAACGCTTATGAACTCGTCTAATATCCAGTCGCCAGGGGTTTACATCAATGAACTCAATGCTTTTCCCAATGCAGTGGTGCCCGTAGCCACTGCCGTACCCGCATTTATCGGTTATACGCCACAAGCCATGTACGAGGGGAAATCTTATATCAATGTTCCGCAAAAGATCACTTCATTTTCAGATTTTCAGGCTTTTTACTGTTACCCTGATCCGCCGGCACCGGCAAGTCCGGCGAAACAGTACAGTCCGGAATATTACCTGGTAAAGCAGCAATCGAAACCTGCTGATCAGAACTGCCTGATCATAGAGGGTAACTACTATTCGATACTTCCGGATCCGAACACCATATACTACCTCTACAACAGCATCAGCATGTTTTACCAAAATGGTGGTGGTGATGCCTATATTGTTTCTGTGGGTACCTATGGTGCACCATCTAAAAGCCCTCTGGCGGCAGGTGCGCCTTTGGTCAATCCTCATGTGAAACTGACCGATTTAACCGCTGGGCTGCAGTTGTTGCTGAATGAGCCGGAACCCACCCTGTATATCTGCCCGGAAGCAACATTATTGTCGGTAGCGGATAATGGCACCTTAATGCAAGCCATGTTGCTGCAATGCACGCAAATGCAAACCGCCATGTCTATATTTGATGTTATCGGCGGCAGAAATCCTGATCCGGTTTTATACACACAGGATATTCAGACTTTTAGAAACAATACCGGGGTGGTGGGGCTGGATTATGGAGCGGCATATTATCCTTTTATTGGTACCACCACCATGCAAACTTCGGATATAGATTATACCAATCTGTTTGGTGGAGATACCAAGCAACTGGTACCACTTTTAAATCCTGCTAATAATCCCAATCCGGCAGCAGCACAGATTTTAGCCAATATTGCCAATCCTCAAGGTGCACCTTTAACCGTAGCGCAATACCACAATGCTTTGCAGATTGCCAGTAAAACTTATGGTACGATCATCAGTCAGGTGTTGGCCGGAGCGAATATATTACCGCCAAGTGGTGCCATGGCTGGGGTAATTAACACTATTGATAACCAGGTGGGCCCTTGGCAGGCACCTGCCAATACAGGTATTGTAGGTGCATCTTCACTGCCGATCAATCTATCCGAAAGTCAGCAAGCAAGTTTAAATGTGGATGCTGTTTCCGGTAAATCTATTAATGCCATCCGCTTTTTTAAGGGCATCGGCATTTTGGTTTGGGGTGCACGTACATTGGAGGGCAATAGCGAGGATTGGAAATATATCCCGGTGCGTCGGACGGTGACATTCCTGGAGCAATCCTGTAAAATGGCCTGTCATCCATACGTCTTTCAACCCAATGATCGAAATACCTGGGAAGCCGTGAAATCAATGATCAGCAGTTTCTTAACCTCGGTTTGGAAAGAAGGCGGATTAATGGGCGCAACACCTGCCGATGCATTTTCTGTAGCCTGTGGTTTGGGCACTACCATGACCGCAGATGATGTGCTGAATGGCATCATGACCGTGGTGGTAAGAGTAGCCCTGATTCGTCCGGCAGAGTTTATTGTATTGACTTTCCAGCAGAAAATGCCGGTTTCAGCATAGCAATTAGTCGGGCAAATTATTTTCAATTAAAATAGATATAGATTATGGTAGATGACGGCAATAAACAAGGCTCCACATGGCCCATGCCTAAGTTTAGGTTTGAGGTAGACTTTGGGCCGGAGTTAAAAGCTGTGGCTTTTCAGGAAGTTTCCGGACTAGATGTCGAAACGCAGGTGATAGCATACCGTACAGGTAGCAGCGAACTCTTCTCAACAGTAAAAATGCCCGGCATTGCCAAATATGGTGACAATGAAGAGGGGCGTTTTCGTTAATGACAATACCTTCTGGAACTGGTATGAAGAAATTAAGATGAATACCATTAAAAGGAGAACCATGCTGATTAAGTTATTGGATGAAGGGGATAACGTAACGATGCAGTGGTCGCTCAGCAATGCATGGCCCATTAAAATGACCAGTACCGATTTAAAATCGGACGGCGATGCGGTAGCGGTTGATACCATCGAAATCGCACATGAACAGTTAACCATCACCAATGGTAAATAAAAAATACACGGCAGGCTTCTGTTTTGAACTTTCTGTCAAAGGAGAAGCTGCCGCCTTTCTGGAAAGTACAAACCGGTTAAACTTCAATCCAAAAAAAGAAGTCATCCTGAACTTATGATCAATCCACCGGAAGAAATATTTAAAGGGAGTATTCCTGTACAAAATGCAGGGCTGGTGTTTATGAATAATTATATCGCCATGCTTTTTGAACGTTTAAAGCTTATAGACCATAATAAAGCATTCCTGCCTGGAAAGCAGGCTGTGGCTGTTCATAATCTCCAGTTTTTAGCAACAACGGAGTTTTTATGAACCGGATCAATCAGGCGTAAATCTTTAGATCAACCAGATGATCATTGTTTAAGGACAAAACTTTAAGGCGCAATTTTCCCGGTCAGGCAAACAGGAATGGATTCCATCTGTTAATACTTATTCCATATTAAATCATCGGATCTAAATTGAACCACCACAAATAGCATGAAAGTAATCCCCCTGAAACAAGGAAACTACACCGTTAATCAAAATAAGAAATTTACATTAATAGCATCAGACTCCACTGCTGCAGGAACAAAAGTGGCCATCCAGCCTTTTGTAGTGATGACTGAAAATGATTATGTGCTGATGGATACCGGTTTGAATTCCAGTCAGGAGGAAATGCCTCCGGTTGTAGCATGTTTAGAAAATGAAAATATCAAGCCGGAGCAAATTACAAAAGTGCTGATTTCACATCTTCACAAAGACCATATTGATGGGATGGGTTACTTTTCAAACGGAAAGTTAATGGATAGTTTTCCAAATGCTACGATCTATCTTCAGCGGCGGGAATTGGATTTTGCCCTCACGCAGACAGAAAACCCATCTTACCGGGTGGAAATGCTGCAACAGCTAGCCAAACTGCCCAATGTAGTGCTGCTGGATGATGACCAGGGGAACATCACTGATGAAATTTCTTACCAGGTTTCCGGCGGACATACGCCTTTTCATCAGGTGTTTTGGGTGAAGGAAAAAGAGGAAATCATTTTTTATGGCGCGGATAATCTACCACAGCAAAATTATTTAAAATATCCCCTGGCTTTTAAAAATGATTTTAATGGTAAAAAGGCACTCGAATCACGCCAGGAGTGGGAGGAGGAAGGCAAAAAGCAAAATTGGACGGTATTGCTTTACCACGACCTTGAAAACCCGATCATGAAATTTTAACAGCTGATCATTCCTTGATTATTCTGTTTCATTCAGGTGCTGAAAAAATAAATATCTTTCTTTCGTGGCGTCAGTCTCAGCTTTGCTGTTGATGGCTATCCGTAAAAATTCTCCCTTATTTCCTTTATGGTAAGCTGGCCAGTTGGTGAGTGAAATGCCGTCTATACCCGCACCATTCGGGTTTCCGCTCCGGATAAAATTGACGAAATAGCTTTGCATCTGTCTGGATACCAGGTAATCTTCAGCTTTCCAGGCATAATTATCCTGCACCTCAAGGTTGCCGAGCGCATATTCAATTTCCGAAGCATGAAACGAGGTACCGGTAATCACTTTATTCAGCAGTTTCTTGATCAAAACCTGGAAAACATTGCCTTCCCTGATGGTACGCAGATTGAGTCCGGGGTGCGGGTGGGCGAAAAGGTATCGGTAAACAGGTGCTGATTGATCTTTTGCATGCAGCTCGGCCAGTTTCCAGCTGCTGTAATTAATCAGCCTGTCGCTCATGAGCTCACTCGCGGCCTGCTTTACCTCGGCATTGGTTTCACCCGGATAGCGTGCCAGTACTTCGTCAGCCCTTTCCCCATAAATCTTTTCTACGGCGGCCTTATAATTTTTAGCATTGATGCGGCGAAGTCGAAATAAGGCAGCTGCGGGTACTTCCTGTGCATTCCATCCAACCAGTAAAGGAACATTGGTCTGCCTGCCTTCCATGAAGGTTTTTTCAGGATTTTCTTTCAGGAAATAGCCATCTACCACGGGCCTGAAACGTCGTGGATTTCCTTTTTCCACCAGTTTTAGCAGTTTTTCCGCTGGCATTGACCGCATTTGGGCGATTGTTTTTGATTTCGATAAACCTGATAACTCCGTACCCAGTGCTTCAGATTTTTTCAATGGCAGCACCATGGTACGTACATCTATTAAAGAACCGCTTTCGGCAATGACACCTGTAAATAGGCCTTTGGAAAGTGGTGATACCATATGCGCACTGACTGATTGTGCACCTACAGATTCTCCGCCAATGGTTACGCGGTTGGGATCGCCGCCAAACTGGCTGATATTCTTCTTGATCCATTCCAGCGCGGCCACCTGATCAAGCAGTCCATAGTTCCCCGAACCGCCATATCCGGATTCCTGACTCAATTCCGGATGCGACATAAATCCAAATACCCCCAAACGGTAGTTAATGGAAACATAAACAATACCCTGTTCTGCCATACTTTCGCCATCGTAAGCCGGCTGCGAGCCATCTCCGTGAATAAATGAACCGCCATGAATGAACACATATACCGGCCGTTTTTCCTGATTAGAACGTGCGGCAGTCCAAACGTTGAGGTAAAGGCAGTCTTCACTCATATCTGTCGACCTGAATTCATATAACAGGTTGGAATCTTGAATAGGGCGTGGACCGAAATGTTCCGCATTCCTGGTGCCTTTCCAGGGTATTGGCGGTTGCGGTGCTTTCCAACGCCATTCGCCGACTGGTGGCGCGGCATAAGGGATTCCCCTGAAAGATAATACGCCATTGTCTGATAACGAACCCTGAACCCGTCCGCCAGTTACGGTAACGGCTTTATTTGCTGATGATATTTTTTCATTTCTAGCAAAAGTGTCACTGAAAATAAGAAATAAATGTAGTGTAAGCAGGAGGGGAATGGTTTTTTTCGTAAACATGTAAGGTTATAGCAGGTTAACTGGTCATCATTTCTCTTATAAAATGCTGATCGGGATAGGTCATTTTTAAATTGTTTTAAAATGTATAAGTCAGCCAAAGCACATCATCTTCAATTTGTTTTACATTTTTAAGCTTCATCAGGCTAGCCGCATTTTCTTTTATTTTTGGATCAATCTCAAAAACGGATGATGTTTCCAGGCCACCATCAGCAATGGGCAGCAACAACTGGTGAAATTCATCAATCAGGCCGGCCTGAAGAAAGCTTCCGTTAATGCGCGCACCGCCTTCCAGCATCAGTTTTTCAATCCCGAACAATTTACGCAGTTTCTTTAAGGCTAATGTTAAATCTATTTCATCTTTTCCGGCGAAAATATAAGACACGCCAATTTCCTGAAGGTGGGCAAGGTAACCGTCTTTTACCTTTTCGGTTAAAATGGTAATGACATGATCGCCCTGTAGTGTCGCTTCCTTCCAGCCTAACCTGGCATGCCCGTCAAGGGCAATGGCAAACCTGCCTGAAGCATCATGCTTACCGGTAAAATCAATTCGGTCTACAGCTGAATGCGTACGCTTTATAATCGGTTTTTCGAAATCTGTAAAATCCTTTTCCATGGTTGTTCTGCCCACTATCCAGGCTTTAATTCCGATTTCTTCATGGATGTGTTCGAATTTCCCTCTCAGGGTTTCCATTTTTTTACCATTACCCCATTTTTCGCCTAAAATCTTGCCATCAACGGAGGTCATCATGAGGCAAATTATATATGGTCGTTCATTTTTCATCTTGTATTAACTGATATAAAAAGCTAACAAAAATTAACCGGGCTTGTTTGGCGCGCTGGCTTTACGCTCTAAAGCATCAGCATGTATGGAATAGCGCTCTTCCGAATCTCAACATGATCCATCTGCTGTAGTATCTATTATACTGATTACTGTAATATGAATTTCAACTTCATTATAACTTCATAAATCTGTAGTTATTTCGTATCAGTATTAATTGAATGGGGTATACTAATTTACAGCATGGAACTGCAAACTGCACAGCAGTCATCTTGAATGAATCAATCCCAGATTAATCAGATAGAAAAAAATCAGATAACTATTCACAAAAAACAAAATGAAAAGAAATGTCATGTTCCTCGCTTTAAGCGTTTTGCTTTATGTAACAGGATGTACATCAAAAAAAGAAGAGAAAGAAGAAGAGGTTACTTATGCGGTTACGACGCCGTTAACGATCGATACTTCATACACCAAAGAGTATGTTTCTCAAATTAAATCGGTAAGAAACATCGAAATCCACGGACAAGAAAAGGGCTATTTGCAAAACATTTATGTAGATGAAGGTCAGCATGTAAATGCCGGACAGGTTTTATTTAAAATTATGCCCAGAATGGCACAGGCTGAATTGCTAAAAGCACAAGCTGAAACTAAAGCGGCAGAAATTGAACTGGAAAATACAAAATTGCTTTCAGACAAAAATGTAGTGTCGAAAAATGAGCTGGCAATGGCGAAGGCTAAACTACAATCGGCTAATGCCGAAACCGCGATGGCTAAAATGCACCTTGCTTTTACGGAAATCAGGGCACCTTTCGCTGGGACAATCGATCGTATTCCTTTTAAACTGGGAAGTCTGGTTGATGAGGGTGCGTTATTAACCAGCTTATCAGACAATAGTCAGGTTTTTGCCTACTTCAACGTTTCAGAACCTGAATATTTAACCTACCAGAGTACGGTTAAAGCAAAGGGTGGACAGGAAGTTGGTTTATTGCTGGCCAATAACGAAGTACTTAAATCAAAAGGAAAAGTAGAGGTGATTGAAAGTGAATTTAATAATGAGACCGGAAACATTGCTTTCAGGGCGCGCTTCAATAATCCAGATAACTTGTTAAGAAACGGAGAAACCGGTAAAATCCAGATGGTGGTTCCATTAAAAAAGGCATTGGTTATTCCGCAAAAAGCTACTTATGAGATCCAGGATAAAACCTATGTATTCGTTGTTGGAAACGATAACAGGGTACATTCAAGAGAAATTACAATCGTAACCGAAATACCAGATTTATACATTGTAGGTACTGATTTAAAAGAAGGCGATAAAATTTTGCTTGAAGGCATTCAGAAGGTAAAAGACGGCGACAAAATCAAATACAAGCTATCTAATCCTAAGGATGTCATTAACCAGTTAAGACTTGCTGCAGAGTAATCACCCTTTAATCTTCATATTATGTTCGGTAAATTTATACAGAGGCCCGTCCTCTCTATCGTAATATCGCTAATTATTGTGTTTCTGGGTGTTTTGGCCATCACAGGTCTGCCCGTAACCCAATTTCCAACGATATCACCTCCTAAAGTTAACATCACGGCTGAGTATCCGGGTGCAAACAACGAGTTATTAGTTAAATCAGTTATCATTCCCTTAGAGCGTGCCTTAAATGGTGTACCAGGAATGAAATATATTGCTTCAAATGCCGGTAACGATGGTGAAGCCAGTGTACAGGTGGTTTTCAATCTGGGAACAGATCCTAATCAGGCTTCATTAAACGTACAAAACCGTGTGGCTGCGGTGAACAACAAGCTCCCGCCTTTGGTCATTCGCGAAGGGGTAAAAATCAGTAGGGAAGAGCCTAACATGTTGATGTATATCAACTTGTATAGTAACGACCCAAAAATGAATCAGAACTTCCTGTATAACTTTGCCGATATCAATTTACTTTCGGAATTGAAAAGGGTAGACGGGGTAGGTTTTGCAGATATCCTGGGAGACAGGGATTATGCCATGCGGATCTGGTTAAAGCCAGACAGGATGCAGACCTATAAAATCTCTCCGGATGAAGTCATGGATGCTTTGGGTAAACAAAGTTTGGAAGCATCGCCGGGTAAAACAGGTGAAAGTTCTGGTCAGCGTTCTGAAGCTTTTGAATACGTGTTAAAATATTCAGGCCGTTTTACCACACCTGAGCAATATGGCAATATCATTTTAAGGGCCAATCCCAATGGTGAAATGTTGCGCTTAAAAGATGTGGCTGATATCAGTTTCAGTTCTTCATTCTACAACCTTTACTCAACTTTAAATGGAAAATCTTCTGCAGCTATTGTATTAAAACAATCGTACGGAAGTAACGCCACGCAGGTAATTAAAGATGTAAAAGCCAAGATGGCTGAAATTAAAGCTACATCCTTTCCAAAAGGTCTGGATTATGAAATCAGTTATGACGTTTCTAAATTTTTGGATGCCTCTATTGAGAAGGTAGTGCACACACTGGTAGAAGCGTTTATCCTGGTGGGTTTAGTGGTCTTCTTGTTCCTTGGTGACTGGAGGTCTACACTAATTCCGGCGATTGCTGTTCCGGTATCTTTGATTGGTACGTTTGTATTCATGCAGTTCTTTGGCATCACTTTAAACCTGATTACACTTTTTGCTTTGGTCATGGCGATTGGTGTGGTTGTGGATGATGCGATTGTGGTAATTGAAGCGGTACACGCCAAGCTGGAGCATGATCCGAAGTTATCTGTTTTGAAGGCCACACAAATGGCCATGAAAGAAATCAGCGGCGCCATTATTGCCATTACGTTTTTGATGGCGGCAGTGTTTATTCCGGTAACCTTTATGTCTGGTCCGGTGGGTATTTTTTACCGGCAGTTCTCCATCACCATGGCTACAGCGATTATCTTATCAGGTGTGGTGGCATTAACTTTAACGCCGGCCCTATGTGCGATGATGTTGAAAAATAATCATGGTGTTGCTAAAAAGAAAACGATTGTTGATAAATTACTGGATGGCTTTAACAATGGCTTTTACAAACTAACTGGCCGATATGAAAATGTCTTAAGTAAGGTCGTAGGCAGGCGGTTATTTACCTTTGGCGTATTGGCCGTATTTTGTGTGGGCATTTATTTTATCAGTAACAGTGTGCCATCAGGCTTTATTCCGAATGAAGATCAGGGGATGGTTTATGCCATTCTTCAGATGCCTCCGGGTTCAACCTTAGAGCGTACCAATCAGGCTGCAGAAAAACTGCAAAAAATGTCTGAAAGTGTGGAAGGCGTAAAATCAGTTTCTTCATTGGCAGGTTATGAGGTTTTATCAGAAGGTACGGGATCAAATACAGGTACCTGTTTAATCAACCTTAAAGATTGGAGCGAACGTAAAAATTCAGCAACCGATGTTATTAAAGTGCTTGAAGAAAAAGCCAAAGATATTCCTGGGGCCACAGTTGAGTTTTTCCAACCGCCGGCAGTACCGGGATATGGCGCAGCGGGTGGTTTTGAGTGTCGTTTGCTGGATATGGCCGGAAGTGGCGATTACAAAAAACTGGAAACAGTAGGTAACGATTTTGTAAGGGAACTGAATAAACGGAAAGAACTGGCTTCGGTATTTACTTTCTTCAGTGCAAGTTTCCCTCAGTACATGCTGAACATTGATAATGATCTGGCACAGCAAAAAGGGGTGAGTATTGATAATGCCATGAATACCTTATCTACTTATGTGGGTAGTGATTATGAAACCAGTTTCATTAAATATGACCGTCCGTATAAAGTGGTGGTTCAGGCTTCGCCACAATACAGGGCCTTACCTGAAGATGTTTTGAAACTTTATGTGAAAAACAATAAAGATGAAATGGTGCCTTTTTCTGCCTTTATGACGATGAAAAAAGTATATGGTCCATCTGAAATTACACGCCATAATATGCACAATGCCGCAGAGATCAGTGGTCAGGCAGCACCGGGATACAGCTCCGGACAAGCGATTGAGGCGATTAAAGAAGTGGCACAGAAAACTTTACCACGAGGTTATGCCATTGACTGGGCAGGTATTTCAAAAGATGAGGTATCCCGTGGAAATGAAGCCATTTATATTTTCTTAATCTGTCTGGGTTTCGTGTATCTGGTATTGGCCGCACAGTATGAAAGCTTTATTCTGCCATTGGCGGTTATCCTATCGCTTCCTACCGGTATTTTTGGTGCATTTTTATTCGTCAAATTGTTTGGCTTAGAAAATAACATCTATGCACAGGTGGCGATGGTGATGCTGATTGGATTGCTGGGGAAAAATGCCGTGTTGATTGTGGAGTTTGCCATGCACCGGCATAGTCAGGGGGTGACCATTATCAAGGCTGCAATGGAAGGTGCTGCCATCAGGTTCAGACCTATCTTAATGACATCCTTTGCTTTCGTAGCCGGTTTAATTCCGCTTACCATAGCTACCGGACCAGGAAGAATCGGGAACCGGACAATTGGTACAGCCGCTGCCGGCGGGATGATATTCGGTACCGTTTTAGGCGTATTGATCATCCCGGGTTTGTTTTACATTTTTGGTACAATAGCAACCAAACGTAAGCTGATCAATATTGAAGAAGGACATCCGTTAACTGAAGAAATTGAAGACAATGTTTAAAAATAGCATTTATAAAAGCCTCGGTTTAGCTGTAATATGTGCAGCTTATACCGCCTGTAAATTACCGGAGGTGGCGCAACGTGCTGAAAATAAAAACGTACCCGAGGGTTTTAGCGACTCAAAGGATACCGTAAACAGTGCAAGCATCCAATGGAAAACATTTTTTACAGATCCTAATCTGGTTACCCTCATTGATACTGCTTTGAAAAATAACCAGGAATTAAATATCACTTTACAGGATATTGAAATCGCCAGAAATGATATCAAAGCCAAAAAAGGTGACCTTTTACCAACAGTAGGTTATGGTGTTGGTGCCGGACTGGAAAAAGTGGGCCGGTACACCAGCCCCGGTGCCGGCGATGCCTCAACAGATATTACGCCGGGAAAACGTGTCCCTGAAGTACTGCCTGATTACAAATTTGGACTACAGGCCAACTGGGAGGCAGATATCTGGCATAAATTGCGGAATGCAAAGCAATCTGCGGTGAATCATTACCTGTCAACCATTGCAGGAAAGAATTTTGTGGTCACAAACCTGGTGGCTGAGGTAGCCAATTCCTATTATGAATTACTGGCACTGGATAACCAGCTGGATATTGTAAAACAAAATATTAAAATTCAAAGTGATGCCCTGGAACTCATGAAGATTCAGAAAGAGGCTACCAGGGTTACTGAACTTGCGGTAAGGAAATTCCAGGCTGAGGTTTTAAGCTCCAAGAGCATGCAATTTGATATTCAGCAAGATATAACAGAGACAGAGAACAAAATTAATTTTCTGCTGGGCCGGTACCCGCAACCCATCATCAGGGATAGCAAAAGTTTTACAGACTTGGTTCCAACAACAGTACAATCTGGTATTCCATCGCAATTATTGGCGAACCGCCCTGATATTAAACAGGCCGAACTGGAACTGGCTGCGGCAAAATTAGATGTGAAAGTGGCGAAGGCACAATTCTATCCTTCGCTAAGCATCTCTGCAACATTAGGTTATCAGGCCTTTAACCCAAGCTATTTATTAAGAACACCAGAATCTTTAATTTACTCCCTTGCCGGAGATTTAGCGGGTCCGCTGATTAATAAAAATGCGATAAAAGCAGAATATCTTACCGCAAATGCGAAACAGTTGCAGGCCGTGTTCGATTATGAGAAAACCATATTGAATGGCTATATTGAAGTGGCGAATCAGATGTCGAATATCAATAATCTGCAAAAAAGTTATGATTTAAAAAATCAGCAGGTAAAGGCACTTACCGAATCGATTGATATTTCCAATGCTTTATTCAGATCGGCCCGTGCAGATTATTTCGAAGTATTAATGACGCAGCGCGATGCCCTGCAATCCAAACTGGAATTAATCGAAACCAAAAAACAACAGCTTAATGCCGTGGTAAATATTTACCATGCGCTAGGTGGCGGATGGAATTAACCCGTTTTTTTAATTTTTAGCAAAATCAGGCGGCTTCCGGATATTTCCGGAGGCCGTTTGTGTTTTGAGTGCACTGGGTTTTAAACCGGATGGATGCTTCAATGTAGACGGTGATCACTGCTTTGCGCAACATGATCACCATGTTACCCGAATAACGGCTATCCTGCACAGTGAACACATCAATCACCGGATTTTCTTAAACGATTTAGCCTGTTGGGTTTGGTTTTCTTTCGGTTTGAGGGGTATTGTGGTGAAATCGAAAAAAAACGAAACTTTTTTTGAATAATTATTTTGAAATTGAGGTTTATCCTTTAGTTTTGTATGGCTAACCAAATATATTTTATGAGTAATTTATCTCATCCGAAACCGGTTAAAAACTCCGATAGGATAGGATCTGACCATAAGCATCTTAAAGAATCCTATATGCCGGCTTCAAAACGTAAATTTGAAGGATGGCCGATCTTGTGGATATTATTGATCCTCTTGTTAACTTTGATGATTTTATGGTATACAGGCAAGGCTGCCGTAATCATGGAATGGATTGAAAAGAAATAAAAACGGGTTAAAGCGCTATAGGTCTGGAAATAATCAGGAAGGTCAGGTGAAAAAAACTTGTTGAGAGCGCTGATTTATTTTTTTGAGATTGTACCTAGAATTTTTCGTCGTCGCTTGGAATCTGTTCAGCAGAAAAATAGCAATATAACATGAGGGCGAATGATCCGACGTAGAAGGCTGCTGTGATTAATAGGAATGTGCTCATAATACTAGATGTTTGTTGGTTAGGTTATTTTTACATTAAGTTTTTGTGAATTGTTTATTAAACATAGAAATAAAAAAGAAATAAGTCAATAGTGTTGAAAAATATTTTATTTTATTTTTATGGTTTCATTGATGAGCATCAAACAAGATTAATTAATCCATGCCGAAAGGCTAAAAAACCAAGAAAAGATGGCTAAAATAAATCCCTATTTAAATTTCAATGGCGATACAGAAGCCGCATTTAATTTTTATAAATCCGTTTTCGGCGGGGAGTTCCTGGTTGTTCAGCGATTCAAAGATGCGCCTGGCTGCGAAGGCATGCCGCAGGATCATCTGGAAAAAATCATGCATATCGCACTACCCATCGGAGGGAGCATCATCATGGGCACTGATGTTCTGCCACCCATGCCACCGGCCACGTATGGCAGCGGGATTTCGATTTCTGTAGATGCTGAAAGTGAAGCAGAAGCCCGTCGGGTTTTCGAAAACTTATCTGCCGGCGGCGAAATTACCATGCCTTTGGAAAAAATGTTCTGGGGTGCACTTTTTGGGATGCTAACTGATCCATACGGGATACAATGGATGGTTAATTACGATGTGCCGCAGAAATAAAAGCACAGGCAGTGAAAATCTGCCGGAATTTTTATAATTTAATATTTTTTAAACCTATAAAAATCAAATTATTATGAAAATTGCAGCCATTGTTGTCCGTTTATTATTGGCGGCCATGTATCTTTTTGCATCGGTTCCTTATTTCCTGAAAATAATGCCCGGAGAAATGCCGGCCATGACCGCCGACCAAACGACTTTCATGACCGGCGTCACGGCATCCGTTTACCTCATGCCCCTGATTAAGGGAACAGAACTGGTTTCAGGTATTTTATTGCTGATCGGACGTACTGCACCACTAGGCACACTGCTCATCTTTCCGGTTACCTTAAATATTTTTCTTTATCATGCCTTCCTGGGCCCTCAACAATTGCCTATGGTGGCGGCGATGCTGATTTTGAATGTGTTCCTTTTCTATGCCTACAGACAAAAATACCTGCCTATTGTTACCGGATAAATGTTCGGAAACATGCATTATTTTGCTTAATTATTTGGATACAAAAGTCAATTCACTATCTTTAAAAACTAACTATAAATAAAAATATGAGAAAGCTTCCCTTGTTAATGCTGCTGTTTGTAGCCACGTCATTTTCAGTATTTGCGCAGAATAAAGATGCAATTGTTGGTAAATGGCTTAATCCATCCGGCGAAGGACAAATCGAGATCTATAAAAAAGGTGATAAATACTTCGGCAAATTAGCCTGGATTAAAGAACCTAATATTAATGGAAAGCCAAAACTGGATGTTAAAAATCCAAATGCAGCTTTACAAAAAAGGCCGTTATTAAATGTTGAGCTGTTAAAAGATTTTGTTTACGATGACGGGAAATGGACAGATGGTACCATTTATGATCCTAAAAGTGGCAAAACCTATAGCTGTAACATGAGCATGAAAGGAAATGATGTGTTAAATGTGAGGGGCTATGTTGGCATATCGCTATTGGGCAGATCTGAAACTTTTAAGCGGGTGAAATAATAACAATGAAAAAACTGATATGGTGCCTTTTAATGGCACCTTTTTTTTGCACTGCGCAGTCGTTTAGCTTAAAGCCTTTAAATGAAAATACCAACACCAGCTTACGTGGTTTAAGTGTGGTATCTGATCAGGTGATATGGGCCAGCGGTAGCAATGGTGCTGTAGGGAAAACCGAAGACGGTGGCTTAACCTGGCAGTGGGTCAAACCAAAGGGGTATGAAAAACTGGATTTCAGGGATATAGAAGCTTTTGACCGTCAGCATGCCATCCTTGTAAATGCCGGATCACCTGCCTATGTGCTTAAAACCGATGATGGTGGAGCCACCTGGAGTGTGCATTATAAAAATATTGATTCAGCCATTTTTTTAGATGGATTGGGTTTCTGGAACCGCAACAGCGGGATGATTTTTGGCGATCCTATTCACGGTAAAATGCCTTTGTTAAAAACAACGGATGCAGGAAAAACATGGAAAGATATCTCGTCCGGCATGAAGCAGCACCTGGCGGAAGGGGAGGCCGGTTTTGCCGCAAGCGGAACCACCATTAAAACGCGCCCGGGCGGAAAGGTATGGATTGCCACAGGTGGATCTGTTTCCCATATTTATTATTCGGCAGATTACGGCAAAAACTGGAATATTTATCAATGCCCGATCTGGCAGGGAGAAAACACCACAGGCCCGTTTTCGATTGATTTTTTTGATGCTCAAAATGGCGTTGTGGTGGGTGGAAACTATGTGAAGGATAAAGCCAATGACAATAATGTTTTAATCACTGCTGACGGGGGAAAAACCTGGAACAAACCCATCACACCTGTTTCAGGTTTTCGGTCTGGTGTCACTTACCTGAATAAACAGGTGCTGGTGGCTACCGGAACATCCGGAACAGATATCTCTACCGATAGTGGACAAAACTGGAAACATCTGTCAGACCACAGTTTTAATGCCGTGCAAAAATCAGCAAAGGGAAACCGGATCATCCTCGCTGGTGAAAAAGGCAATATTTATGAACTGATCCTCAGCAGGTAATTGATTTGATACCAATTGTAACAGTTGTTTGCCAACCGGGTCTAAGCCTTAATCACCTGCATTTTTAAAATTGTTGTTTATTCATACAAATCAGAATATTTTATTTTCTTTGCTAACTCAATACTTAATTATATATAACGTTCTATGGATTTTTTGCACACTGTTTTAGGTGATGACATTCAGGCTGCCCTGCTTATTATTTTAAATTTAATTGTAATTGAAAGCCTTCTGTCAGTTGATAATGCGGCGGTTTTAGCTACAATGGTGATGGATCTTCCAAAAGATCAACGGGATAAGGCACTGAAATATGGTATTATAGGGGCTTATGTTTTCCGTGGAATCTGTTTATTCCTGGCGGCCTGGCTGGTGAAAATCTGGTGGCTAAAACCACTTGGTGGCCTTTACCTCATTTACCTAGCTTTTGATTATTTCTGGAAAAAGAATGCCAAAAAGAATGAAGCGGAAGAAGAAGTGGATAAAAGCAAAAGCTGGATTTACAAATCAACCGTTGGTTTGGTTGGTACCTTTTGGGCTACGGTAGCCTTGGTAGAAGTAATGGACCTGGCTTTCTCCATCGATAACGTTTTTGCTGCAGTGGCCTTTACCGATAATATTTACCTGATTTACATTGGCGTGTTTGTGGGGATTTTAGCCATGCGTTTCGTTGCCCAGGCATTTGTTAAACTCATGGAGAAATTTACTTTTTTAGAAACGGTTGCTTTCATTGTAATCGGTGTCCTGGGAATTAAGTTAACCTCCTCTCTATTCACGCATTTCAATCCGCAATCTCCTGTTTCTCATGCTATAGAAGGCGAAAAAACAGATTTATTTGTTTCCATATTTACCGTAGCCATCTTTATTTTACCGGTACTGTCATCGCTTTTGTTTAATTTTCCTAAAAAAACCAAAAATGACCTCGAGGTAGCGGATAAAGCTGAAGACGTTTTAGAACAGTCATAAAACATTCTCAGCCGCGTGTCTGTTAAGGTGTTACATATTATAACTCTTAAAGCTACGTTACAGGTATGGTCATGAATTTACAATTATAGCTACAGGAAAACATATTGGGAATGCGCATTTATAAACATTACTCTTTTGATCTCTGGTTAACCTTAATTAAGTCTAACCCTGCTTTTAAACTGGAGCGGACACGCTATTTCCATCAACATCTTAATTCCAGGCGTAAAAGTTTGGATGAAGTGGGACTGGTATTCAGACAGGTAGATTTAATGGTGAATGCCATCAATGAAAAAACCGGTAAAAATGTTGATGCCGATGAAATGTACCTGATGGTGATCAGCATCATCAATGACTACGATTTTAACTTTCATGATCTTGATCTGGAAGCACTATACCAGCAAATGGAAGTACTGCTGCTTCATCACATGCCTTTAATTTATTGTAACCGTTGCCTGGACGTCTTATCGGCAATTAAAGGTCATGGTGAGACTTCCACCAATATTTTAAGCAATACGGGATTCATAAAAGGCCATACCCTCCGAAAGGTGATCAATCATTTGGGAATTGATGAATTTATCGATTTTCAGCTTTATTCTGATGAAGTGAGGATGTCTAAACCCAACAGTGGTTTTTTTCAGCTGATGATTGACACGATCGACCGGGAAAAACATCCGGATTTGGCTTTACATGACATCATCCATGTGGGTGACAATCCTTTGGCCGATATCCGTGGCGCGCAGCAAATGGGCATAAACAGCATGCTGATCCATTCTAACAACCTATCTATCTCCAATCTTCTCTCATGATTCCATATACCTACTCCCTTCATAAAATAGATAATACTGCCGATTTTGGCTTCGATCCGAATGATTACAGCCGCTTTAAATTCGGCGATGACCTGGTGGCCCGTTCTTTTGGTAAAGACCTGGCCGATGGCTTTATCAGGTATTACCTGGCCGATAACCGGATAGCCGACCAGATTGTGGTGATTTCCAGTCCTTACAGTTTTATTCCTACGGCAACTTTTGCGATGAAAAATTATTTTGTATCGCAATTGAACCGCTGGCTGGTGGAAAACGGCGGACTTACCGTGCAGGAAGCAAAAGTGCACCGTACCATTACCTATAAGGAGGATTACGGTGAGCTGAGTGCCGAAGAACGCATGAATTTGATCGGTAATGATACTTTTCACATCGACAGGGATTTTCTGGAAGGAAAAACCTTATTGTTCCTCGATGATATTAAAATCACCGGAAGCCATGAACGCATGATTTTAAAAATGGCCAAAGCATACGGTTTAAAAAATGAAATCCATATGCTTTATTTTGCCGAATTGGTGAACCCTCAGATTCATCCCAACGTAGAGAATTTTCTGAATTACCATCAGGTAAAATCAATTTTCGACCTGGAAAAAATCATCAGCAACGGTTATTTTTGTTTCAATACCCGGATTGTGAAATATATCTTAAATGCCGAACACCAAAGCTTTTCGATATTTTTAGAGCGTATGGATCACGATTTTATTCACCAGCTGTACGATCTGGCTTTAGGCAACAGCTACCATTTAATGGAAGCTTATGCTGATAATTTACAACTCATTAAAAGTTACATTAAAGACAATACTTATAAATTAATATAATATGGCTATCAACTTGCAAAAGGGGCAGAGAGAAAATATCGATGCGCCGAAATTTACAATAGGTTTAGGTTGGGATACCAACAATTCATCAACAGGGTCTGCCTTTGATTTGGATGCTTCAATTTTTATTTTAAACGACCAGAAGAAATTAATCTCTGACGAGAATTTTGTTTTCTACAATAACCTGGTTTCACCAGACGGCGCAGTAGAACACACCGGCGATAATTTAACCGGCGATGGTGATGGTGATGACGAACAAATTAAGGTGGATTTAACCCGGATAGACCCGAAAGTGAGCGAAATTTGTGTGGTGGTGACCATTCATGATGCGGAGAACAGAAGACAGAACTTTGGTCAGGTGCGGAATTCATTTGTGCGCATTTTTGATGCCGTTACCAATGAAGTGATTTTGAAATATGAACTGGAAGAAGATTTTTCTATTGAAACCGCTGTAGAATTCGGTCGGATTTATAAGCGTGAAGGCAAATGGAAATTTGAAGCCGTAGGAGTGGGTATGAAAGGTGGTTTACAGGATTATTTAAACAAATATCAATAATATTATGGCAATCAATCTGCAAAAAGGACAACGCATCAGCCTGGAAAAAAGCAACGGGAGCAAATTGCAAAACGTGTGTGTAGGCATTAACTGGGGTGCGATAGAGAAAAAGGGATTATTTGGTTTTGGCTCATCAAAAGAAGCAGTGGATTTAGATGCCAGCTGTGCTTTGTATAATGAAAACAAGCAACTGCTGGAAGTGGTTTATTTTGGTAACCTGAAATCAAAAAACGGATCTGTTAAGCACAGTGGCGATGATTTAACCGGAGATATGGGCGGTGATGACGGGCTGGACAATGAAATTATCACACTCGACTTCTCGAAGCTGGATGCCAATGTGGCCTATGTAGCTTTTGTTTTAAACAGCTTCAGGGGGCATGATTTCGGAACCATCCCTTTTGCCT
Source organism: Pedobacter sp. GR22-10 (assembly GCF_026239715.1). Lineage (NCBI taxonomy): Bacteria > Pseudomonadati > Bacteroidota > Sphingobacteriia > Sphingobacteriales > Sphingobacteriaceae > Pedobacter > Pedobacter sp. GR22-10. The sequence goes on along the minus strand of NZ_JAPIVR010000002.1, from coordinate 357,429 downwards.
CTATCCGGATTTACGAAGGTACAACCAAACAGGTAACAGAAGTTTTCGCCAAGTATGACATTGCCAACGGATCCAACTTTGCCGGCCATGTATCTATGGTGATGGGTGTTTTCTATAAGAAGAACAACGAATGGAAATTTAATGCCATTGGAGAGCCTACAAAAGATAAGAAACTGGAAGATACGGTGAAAACGGTGACTCAAAATTATTTATAAGCCTAAAGCTTAAAAAAATTAAACTATGGAAACCAACCCAAACACTATTCCGGAGCTCACCCCGGTAAAACTGGATAAAGACGGAAATGTAAATCTTGAAAAAATATCCCCTCAGGAAACCGAAAAATATGCAGCACTGGGCAAGTCGCTGGAACCCTCCGATGTGAATTCAATTTTAAATTACGGAAGCGATGCCCAGAATTCGATGGAGAAATACAGTAATGATTTTTTATCATCGGTAAGAACCTACAACAGTGGCGAAGTGGGAGGCTTAATTAATGAATTGCTTTCCGAACTGAATTATATTGATATTTCTGAGCTGGAGCAGAGCGGCTTTAAAAGTTTTATTTCCAGGATTCCTTTTCTGAAATCGCTGGTGGTGGATGTTAAAAAGCTCTTCCAGAAGTATGATGTGGTGGTGAATAACATCGATAAGATCACCAATAAAATTAAGGCTGGCCGATTAAATTCTATTAAGGATAACAGTTCTCTCCAAACCATGTTTGATAGCAATGTGGGCTACATTCATCAAATGGAAGAGTTGATTATTGCCGGACAGCTGAAATATAATGAACTGTCGTTAAAACTGGCTGAAATGGAAGGCCGGCCGGCAGACTACCAGGATTATGAAATTGCTGATTTAAGAGACTTTATCAGCCGGTTGGATAAAAGACTGGCCGATATGAAGATCGTGCGGTTCATCATGCTGCAATCCCTGGCCCAGATCCGTGTGGTACAGAATAACAATACCTCTATTGCAGAAAAAGCACAGTCTATTGTTTCTACCACCATCCCCGTATGGAAAAATCAGCTTACCATTGCCGTTGCCTTGCAAAGACAAAAGGCCAATGTAGAGATGCAGAAGAAAATTTCGGATACTACCAATACCATTTTGCAAAAGAATGCGGAGATGCTGAAACAAAACAGCATTGATGTAGCTAAGGAGAATGAGAAAACTGTGGTATCTTTGGAGACCCTTAAAATAACGACAGCATCGCTAATCAGTACCCTGAATGAGGTCAAACAAATTCATGAAGCAGGGGCACAAAGCAGAAAAGTGCTGGATGGTGAGTTGAAAACTTTAGAAGCAGAGCTGAAAAAGAACGTAACGAGGGTGAGTTAAATTAAAGCATGGATGATTACCGTTTAAATATTTTAGAAAAATCGAGCACCGAAATCAACCGTTTACAGTTGCTTTCGGTGTTTTTTGATGAAGAGATTATATATAAAATTTATCTACGGAGCCAGGTTATTCATCAGCTATTTGCCAATAATGAAGAACTGGAAATTGATAAACTGGATCTTTTCCATGTTCAGTTTACAGAAAGTGTAATTGCACTGTTGCGGAAAATAAAAAAGAGCAACGAAAAAAATGTGAGTCTGCTTTATGATGAGATCAGTCTTAATGAAGAACTCATCAGCAGGATTTCCGGTTCGGTCGTTAACCAGCAAAATTACCGTTTAGATCAGCAAAAGCAATCTTTAAAAATTAACCAGTCGTTAAGACGGTTATTCGCTGTGTTATCCGATCTCAGTACCGACTTTCCTTTCTCAAAAAACATGCTTGTATTCAGCTCAAAGTATGCCAATGATTTTTATTTCGATATCAATCCTGATCAGCTTGCCCGGCTGATTGATTTCAGTACGAAGCAGGTTTACACCAATATCAATGCCGTTATAGAAAAGAAACTGATGGGCCTGTTGTGCAAGCATGATTTTCGTACCACCTTTGCCCTGGGTTTAAAGTGTGGCGATTTGGTGATGGAGGTGTATCGTTTCCTGGATACAGACCGGTATTTTATGTTCTTTCCCAGCAGAAACCTATTCCTGTTTTGCGATGTATCCCTGCTCAACGGAATAGAGAAAGAAAATAACCTTTCTGAGAAAGCGCGCATTGTACAGGAACTGGAATATAAAAATGACAAACTTAAAAGCAATGCCGCCGTACTGAAGGTAGCGATTCCGGCAGAGATTACTGCACTGCTGGAAGATAGCTATATGAAAATTTCAGATATCAATTTCTTAAACCACCTCAATAATTTCGACGTACAATCGAATATATTAAAGGCCATGTTAAAAACAGAACTGTTTTAGGTGGGGGTGTAGAATCTCCTTATAAAACCGTTATTGTAATGAGGATTTTACTCGATACTCGTCCTTCCGAAGGGGGATACCGTATCATCGTTAAGAGGAATGGAGTCAGCACGATGAGAAGGGTTGGTCCCGCGGATTCAAATGATCAGCGCAGATTTTGGTGAAACAGATTGCTTCCCCGAAATGTTAACAAGAGCGAAGTCGTCACGATAAGAAGGGTTGTTCCCGTGGATTCAAATAATCAGCGCAGATTTTTATGAAGCAGATTGCTTCCCTGAAATGTTAACAGGAGCGGAGTCAGTACGATGAGAAGGGTTGTTCCCGCGGATTCAAATAATCAGCGCAGATTTTGTTGAAACAGATTGCTTCCCCTAAAAGTTAACAGGAGCGGAGTCATCACGATGAGAAGGGTTATTCCCGCGGATTCAAATAATCAGCGCAGATTTTGGTGAAACAGATTGCTTCCCCGAAATGTCGGGGCAGGCTGTCGTGACTCCAGCAATGACGATGCCCCTTGAAGATTCGTCTTCGTGAATTAGTTTCGTTATTATGAATGGGTCAGCATGATGCAAAAGCTGGTCCCGCAGATTCAAATGATGAGCGCAGACTTTAGCACTTAATTCTGCGGAAATCTTCTAGATCTGCGGGAAAATTATTTGAATAGCCGTTATCTTTAAGATGTTAATTTAAAATAAGGTGCTGAACTAAATTCAGCATGACGGATTGGGTTATCATCTCGTTAATATAGCCAACTTATGTTTAAACAAATCAATTGTTCTGCCCCAGGCCAGTTTCGCCGCTGCCTCATTGTACCTGGTTGGTGAAGTATTGTTATTAAATGCATGGTTCACACCATCGTAAATATAGATTTTATAATCCTTGTTGTTGTCTTTCAAGGCTTTTTCATAGGCTGGAATACCGGCATTAATCCGTTCATCCAGGCCAGCATAATGTAACATTAAGCTGGCTTTAATGCGAGGAACATCTGCCACATTTGCCTGTGCTCCATAGTAGGCCACGGCAGCCTGTAATTTTGGATCAGCTACTGCTAACTTATTGGCCATGCCGCCACCCCAGCAAAAGCCAAGGCAAGCCACTTTGCCATTGGCATCTTTTCTGTTGCGAAGATATTCCAGCCCTTTTAAATAATTCTGCAGGTTCTTTTCCGGATCAAGTTTTCCGATCAGCTCGCGGCCTTTATCTTCATCGGTAGGTGTGCCGCCTAAGGGTGAAAGTGCATCTACACCTAAGGCGATAAAACCTTCAGCTGCTACTCTTTTTGTTACATCGATGATATGTGGATTTAATCCGCGGTTTTCGTGGATCACCAAAACGCAACCCAATTTTCTGCTCGTTTTGGGCTTTGCTAAAACGGCCTTCATGTTTCCATCCGTGCCGGCATAGGTGATGTTTTCTACCTCAATTTCATCACTGTTAAAGGCTGCGGCTGCCGCATAATTGTTTTCCAGTAAGGGTAAAATGGTCATGGCCATGGCTGTGCCACCGGCCAGTAAAGCCAGTTTCTTTAAGAAATCCTTTCTGTTCAGTCCGCTATGGGTATATTCATCGTAAAGCGTGATAATTTTCTGATCCATTTTAAATGATTTTTAGTGTTGGTACAAGATAATCAGGATGGTTGAACTTTTTAACATTTGCTTAAAAATTACAATACATCAATTCCCATTTCCGAATCAGTTCTATCCTGCTTCTGGTGAATTTTGGTGTCAAAAAAGGATTCGACCAATCATCAAAATGGTCGTAAAAGAATTTCAGAAAAAATATATGGAAGCAAATGCCGAGATAAGGTATCGCATCAATTTCATCCGGGCTAAGTTTTCTAACCTGCTGATAGGCATCCAGAAAGATGTTAAAATCTTTAGCCGCCTGTTCTTTGGTGATGGCATTGTTCAGCTGGTGAAAAAAGTAATGATTCAGAAACGACATTAAATCATTCACCAGATAACCATGTCCTGCAAAGTCGAAATCAAAAAAAGTAATTTTTCCTTTTTCATCAAAGTGGAAGTTTTTCGGAAACAGGTCGTAATGGCAATAGCCGGTTGAAAATGATGCGCTATTAAAAGACTTGAATTTTTGAATGACCCGCTGAGCAATATCTTTTAAGTATTCAAAATCTTCAGGCATTTCTTTCAAATATGGCTCCAGGCTATTCAATGGGTCAAGTAGGGTAGTTTGTAAATTAAAAACAGGCCTTGGATGGCTTAAGGTGATGGCAGATGTGCTGACATGCAATTTTGCAATGTCCGTACCCAGCGTATGCAGTTGCATTTCATTCAGGTCATAAATGACTTTGCCCGGTGCAAAAGTAAAAAGAATGCCATTCCTTAGCCCCTCTATGGCATTAAATTGCTGGATTTGCCTGTTATGCTGATCTGTTATGGGATAAGATACCGAATGTCCGTCAGCCTTAAGCGCATTCAACAAAGAAACTTCCCCGCTGATTTCATCCAGCTTACGGTGCGCATCACGATAAATTTTGAAAATGTATTGGCTTTCGCTGTTTTCTAAAAGATAGGTGTCGCTTACATTTCTGATCAGCAGCCTGCAAGTCGTGTCAGCAGGTAATTGGTAGGCATCTATAAGATGTGCTTGTAAGGCAGCTGATGAAAGGGTAGAATATTGAGCTGGGAACAAACGGTGTTGCATAAGGAGAATGTTTATACTAAGGTAAAGTTTTAAAAATATAGTCCTGATTAAAGGCTACCTTTAAAGCCTCTAGGCATTCAGCTTTAAGATTATCTTTTTCATTGGAAAAAATATTTGATTGCCTCATTGATCGTTATATCAAGAGTAAAGTGGGTACAGCAGAACACTTTCTGAGTCTTACACTATCTGCAAATTTAAAGGAAAATCTCCTCGGTTTATATCACGATCAGGAATTTTTAAACGGGGGAACAGGGAATGAGGTGATCATCAACCAGGATAAGCGCATCAGGAGTGATGTCATTTATTGGCTGGATCGTTCTCATCATAACAAGTATGAAAATGAATTTTTTGATTTAATGGACAAATTTGTGCTTTATCTCAATCACACCTGTTATACTGGCATTACAGACTATGAATTTCACTACGCCCTTTACGAAGCGGGCACCTTTTATCAAAAACATGTTGATCAGTTTCAAAACAATGGTAGCCGTCAATATTCCATGATCCTTTACCTGAATACCGGCTGGGAAGATGGCGATGGGGGAGAACTCTGCATCTATCATGATGACTTTGTGCAAAGTATCTCACCGGAGAGTGGCAAAACTGTATTCTTCAGAAGTGCAGATTTACCCCATGAAGTTTTGATTACCCATAAACCGAGGATGAGCATTACCGGCTGGCTGAAGGTTAGCCTGCCCTGAAGGCTTTTGGCGTACACTGAACCTGGCGTTTAAAAAAGATATTGAAATTGGCAGGATATTCAAAACCAAGGCAATAGGCAATTTCAGAAATATTCCATTCGGTATGCTTTAAAAGAGCAGTGGCTTCTGTGGTAATTCTTTTGGCAATATGCTCTGAAGTGGTTTTTCCTGTTACATCCTTTACCGTGTGGTTAAGGTGGTTCACATGAACAGCTAAACGTAAGGCGAAATCATGTGCCGTTTTTAATTCCAATACATGTTCTGTAGAACCAATCGGGAACTGCCGCTCCAGCAATTCAATAAACAAAGCCGTTAACCTGACCGATGCATTATTTTGCTTAAAGAGACTGTCTTTCGGCTTAACCTTTAAGGCTTCATGAATGATCAGTTGTACATAATTTCGCAGCAGGTCGTATTTATGTACATAATCACCGTCCATTTCTTTCATCATACTGGAGAAAATACCCACCAGCGTTTGTTCCTGTGCTTCATCAATATGAATAACCGGGCAGTCATTAATTCGCCAGATTAAAGAATCACGTAAGCTTTCATTCCGGCTATGGATGAAATTTTCGGTAAATAGACAAAAATAACCGGCAGGTTTCACTGAGGTACTTTCCCATGAATATGGGATATTGGGATTGGTAAACAATAAGGCCCTTCCTTTAATTTCTATTTGCGCATCCGGATAGTGCAGGATGCCATTACCAATGATGAGCGATATTTTATAAAAATCGCGCCTGCTAAATGCTGAAGGCATATTGGTGCAAACCACCGCACGGTTAAACACATTGAAATGACCGATGTCATCAATCATTCTCAGGCTGGGCGTAGGAATTTCAGGACGGGTAATTTTTAGTTTATTGTAAAAATCCTCCAGGGTTTCTTTTTTATTTAAGGCATTAATTTCCTGATTTCTCGCCAGCATATTAAAACAATTATGAAATCAAATTTAAGATTTAATCGGCATTCCTTCATGCATTTCTTCCGTCGGTTCTGCAACTAATTTGTCACCTTCTGAGAGGTTGCCGAATAACTCCACCCGATCATCTGCTTCCCTGCCTTTTTTAACCGCTATTTTCACCATCTTTCCATGTACAACTTTCAATACAAATAAACCTTCGCTGGTATCCAGCAGTGCTTTTTTAGCCACTACAAAAGTGCCTGTTTGGGCAGGTAAGGGAATATTGACTTCTGCTACCATACCGGGCAATAATGTTTTACCCGCATTTGGCACATCCATTTCAATGCGTTCAGAACGGAGGCGTAAATCCAAAGCACCCGAAAGGCGTTTTACTTTAGCTGTAAAATTTTGGTTGGGCAATGATTTAACCGTAAAAGTGATTTCGTCACCAGCCTTTAAATAACCGGTGTAAACTTCGGGTATGGAAACGGCTAACCTCAGGTTTTTCTGGTCCTGAAGCGTAAATAACGGTAGATCTGAGCCCTTGCCGGATGGACCTACATAAGCACCCAGGTTTACATTTCTGGCCGAGATAATTCCGCTGAACGGAGCCCTGATGGTTAAATAATCCTGCACGGAGCCCACCTCTTTGTATGCCGCTCTGGCAGCTTCCAATTGCGCCAGATCTGCGTTCTTTCTAGCCAAGGCCTGATCCAGATCATTTGTTGAAATGGTTCCAGGTGTTTTACTAGTTTCATACAAACGGTTATAGTTTGCTTTGCTGGCCGTATAAATGGCCTCCTGTGCTTTAATCCTTGATTGTGTTGCCGCCAGCTGAGAACTCATTTCAGGTGCTTCCAAAGTCATCAGCAACTGACCTTTGCTCACTTCTGATCCGATATCCACTTTTAGCGATTTAACAAAGCTGCTCACCTTGGCATACAGGTCAACCTGCTGCAGCGCAATCAATTCTCCTGGTAAACTCAGCCGGGTAGACAGCCGTTCTTTTTTTAATTCGAAAGTGGCAATGGTTAAAGGCTTTTGTTTTTTCTTTTCGGTTTTGTTTTCCGTATTTCCGCAACCATACATGGCGGTGATCAGGGTTAATCCTAAAAAAGTAGACAATATTTTTATATTCATGATGGTCGTAATTTATTCGTTTTCTGCTAAACCTTTAATGTAATGTACACTTTCTTCATCCTCCGGATCCAATGACATGGAATCGGTAGTTTCCTTGCCCTGCACCCAGGCAAACACTAGCGGTAAAATAATCAGAACCGCAAATGTAGAGGCCAGTAATCCGCCAATTACGGCTCTTCCCAGGGGCGAAACCTGCCCGCCACCTTCACCATGGCCAATGGCCATGGGCATCATGCCCACAATCATGGCCACACTCGTCATAATAATCGGACGAAGTCGTAATGCAGCGGCTTCCCTGGCTGATTCCAGCGCATTGCCATTATGTTTGCGCAAATGTTCAGCATTGGTGATCAGTAAAACGGCGTTGGCAATGGATACCCCAACCGACATGATAATGCCCATGTAGGATTGCAGGTTAAGCGTGGAACCAGTTAAGGTAAGCAGGAGCAAAGCACCCAGAATTACCGCCGGAACGGTTGCTAAAATTACCAGGGGAACTTTAAACGACTGGAAATTTGCCGCCAGCATTAAAAATATCACCACAATGGCCACCAGTAAGCCAGATTGTAAACTGTCCAGCGTTTCTGTTAATACCTTACCCAAGCCAATAGCCGAAATGGTCAGTCCTCTTGGTAGTTCGCCAATATCCGCAATGGCTTTGTTAACATCTTTAGTAGCAGTTCCCAGATCGGTATGGTAAAGGTTTGCTGTAACCGATAAGAATGGCATGGCGCCCACATTGTCGTTTTCGCCATAAGTTGTATCTGCAGTGATGGTAGCTACATCGCTCAGTACCGGGCGTGCAGTATTTTTGAGCAGCGGAATTTCACCAATATCATCCTTACTGGTCATCTGGTTCATGGGTACCTGCACCTGGACGCTGTAAGGCAATCCGATTTTTTCATCCAGCCAGACATTTTTATCTGTGTAACGGGAGGATGATGTTGAGGCAATCAATGATCTCGAAATATCGGCCATATCTACACCAACCTGTGCTGCCCTGGTGCGGTCAATATCGATATTCAGCGACGGATATTTAATGGGTTGAGCCAGCTGCACATCCCTCATGTAGGAAATTTCTTTTAATTCAGCCAGGATTTTGTTGGCATAAAGTTCGTTCTGTTTTTTGTTTTTACCTGCAATACGCACTTCAACCGGGGTTGGAGAGCCCTGGCTTAGTACTTTATCTGTGAGTTCAATCGGCTCAAAGGAAAGTTTTACATCAGGCAGTTTCTCTTTAATTCTGGCCCTCAACTGATCTTTAAAATCATCCATATCGGCTTCGTAATCTTTTAAGCTGACCTGGAAAACAGCTTCATGCGGACCCGCCATAAATAAATAGATCGGGTTTACAGAAAACAGGGCGGGGTGCTGACCAACATACACCGAAGAAATGGAAACGTGTTCTGCCCCAACCATTTTTTTTAGTTCTGCCAAAACGGTATTTGCTTTTTCTTCTGTCCTTTCTAACCGGGTCCCGTCAGGTGCCCTTAACCTCAGCTGAAACTGACTGGAATTTACTTTTGGCAATACATCCCGACCAATATTCATTAGGAGTAGTGCCGCAGAGCCGATAATTACCAGCAGGTAAAGCATCACCACTATCTTCCGGTGGGGAAGAATCCTGTCCAGAAAGCGCATAAAACGGTTCCGGAATTTTTCGAAGAAACCTATTTTGCCATCCCCGCCAGAATCTGCTCTTTCAACGAGCATTTTCTTCTGATTTAAGGTATCTCCCTCGCTTTCCATCGGGATTCCGGTAGCCTCAAAATCAGCCTCATCCTGTGTAATACCCGGGTGATGTACAGTTCCTTTTTTAGGATGCGCCACCATGAGCCAGTTGGCCATAATGGGCACAAAGGTTTGCGATAACAGGAAAGAAACCACCATAGAGAAGCCTATGGCCAGGGCAAGGGGTAAAAATAATGCACCCGGAATCCCGGTCATGGTGAAGGCTGGTGCAAATACGGCCAGAATACACAATAAGATCAATAATTTTGGGAAGGCAATCTCTTTACAGGCATCCCAGATGGCAAGTGCTTTGGGTTTTCCCATGTCGAAATGCTGGTGTATGTTTTCAATGGTTACTGTAGACTCATCCACCAGGATACCGATCGCCAACGCCAGGCCGCTTAATGACATGATGTTGATGGTTTGCCCGAATAATTTCAGGAATAAAACGCCTGCAATAATGGAGGTGGGAATGGTGAGGATCACAATTAGGGCTGCTCTTTTATCGCCCAGGAAAAGCAATACCATCAAACCAGTTAAAATGGCACCGATAGCTCCCTCACTAACCAGACTTTTTACAGCATTAATCACATAAACCGACTGGTCAAATTCATAGGATAATTTAACGTCTTCGGGCAGGGTATTTTGTATAGCCGGAAGGTTCTTTTTTAAGTTTTTAACCACATCCCAGGTAGAGGCATCGCCTGATTTGGCAATACTTAAATAAACCGATCGCTTTCCGTTAATGAGGGCATAACCTGCGGTTAAGTCGGCACCATCTTTTACCGTGGCCACATCACGGAGCTGCAGGTTTTGTACCCCGCCTTTAAACAGTGGAATATGTTCAAAATCTTTTATTTTTTTGATCGTATAATTGGTAGGCGTAATATAATTTTTATCCCCGATGCGGACATTTCCGGATGGTGCAGTCTGGTTATTTAACCTGATGGCTTCTACAATCTGATCAACCGTTAAATTGTGCGAGCGCAAGAGGGTTGGGTCTACATTGATTTCAATGGTCCTGGGGCTACCGCCAAAGGGTGCCGGAGATAAAAGTCCTGGTATGGCAGAGAATGAAGAACGGACGTAAGTATTGGCTAAATCCTGCAGTTCATTATTGGAACGAATGGGACTGCTCAGCACCAGCTGACCTACAGGAAGTGAGGATGCATCGAAACGGATAATAAAAGGCGGCTGCGAACCTGGCGGGAAAATGGCCTGCGCACGATTGGATAAGGCACTTAGTTCGGAAGCCGCCTGCGCCATATTGGTACCTTCATAATAGGTGAGTTTCATTAGCATCAAACCCTGGGTGTTTTTGGTTTCAATACTTTTCACACCATTCGCAAACAGCAGAATATTGATGTATTGCTTGCCAAAATAAGATTCCATCTGCGTGGGCGTATAGCCGCCAAAGGGATGGGCTATGTAGATCACCGGCAAATTCATCTGCGGCAGAATATCAACCTTAATCTGGTTGATGGCCCCGATGCCGAAAAAGAATAAGCCCGCAACTAAAACCAATATGGATATGGGTTTACGTAAGGCAAAACGGATAAGGTTCATGTATGGTGCTGATTAAAATTCGTTAATAAATATGTCGTAATTGCCCAATGCTGCAGATTTTAACAATAAGGCTTGCCAAACATTGGTATAAGCGATGTCGCGATCAGTTTCAGCCCGGTTTAAAGTGAAGAGCGATTGTGTTAAATCAACCAGTGTCGTCAGCCCGTTTTTATACAGCGTGCTTTTTTGCAGATAGGCATCAGATGCCGCCTTTACCTGAATGGGGGCCTCTCTGTAATTTTCGAGGGCATTTTTCAATTTGGCCTCGGCCAGTAAAAGCTGCGCCCTTAATTGCTGATCGGCCATTTCATATTCTTCCTTCAAACCGGCACTGATAAAGGATTGTGCCCGGACCTGCGGATGGTTTTTGAGCAAGGCACTCAAGTTCCAGGTCATACCTATGCCAATCAAATAGTTTTCACGGGTAGGTTTAATACCATCAAGATAGCTGCTGGTATAAGCATTTTGGTTGAGCAGGTAGGCGGAGCTAAAACCGGAGCCACGTGTTTGGGTCACCCCGAAAAAAGAAAAGGTGGGATAATACAGTTTCCGGTAATAATTTACCTGCTGATCGCTTACGGCTATCCGGCTTTGATAAAATCTTAATAAAGGATGTGAGCTTTTAATGCTGGTGTCGCTCAGCAGGTTGCCGGGGATTCGCGTAATGGAAGCGGTATCTACCTCGTAGGATACAGCACTTAACCCCATTAAAACCCCGAGTTTATTGGCTTGTTCCTGTTCTACATCCCTGGCTTTTGTAAGCGCTATCCTTGCGCTTGATACCTCAGCTTTAGCAAAGGAGGAGTCCACACCGGCGATTAAACCGTTTTTAGCCCTGATTACTGCCGTGTTTTTAAAAATAATGGCCCGCGCTAAATTCTTTTCTTGCGACCGGGTTAAACGCTTTGCAGCAAGCAGATTTAAATAAGCCGCTGAAACCCGGATTTCCTGCTGAAATTTTTCCTGCTCCAGGTCATTCTGGTCTCTCTGATAGGTGGCGCCGGCAATGTTAATGCGCGCACTTACCCGGCCAAAAGTGAAAAAATCCCAGTTGATATTGGCTAAATATAATGCGCCAAAAGCAGCATTCCAGTTCTGGTGATCAAGTGCAGGACCAGACGATGCGGCTCCCAGGCCACCCAAACCATATTGAGGTCCGTTCTGACCATTAATGGTGCCATAATCCTGCTGCGCACTTAAGCTAAAATTTGGAAGATATTCCCGCTTGGCTTGCTGAATGGAAGATTTTGATGCGTTTGCATAATTATCCTTTGCCTTAATGGTACCGTAGTTGGTTAAAGCAGTGTTTACAGCTTCTTTTAAGCTTATTTTTTGTGCTTTTGCAGTTAATGAAAGAAAGATAAGGAATGAAACGGCAAAATAGGATAAAGACTTGCGAAACATATGGTATAATTTACACCGCAAATGTAAATTATGGCTACAATATCCAATTATTTAGTTCAAATCAAAAATTATGCGAATCAAATAATCATCGAAATGTTACGTGGGTCAAGTGAAATGGGTGATCAAAAAAATACTGGTTAACGTTGCGCATGATACTTAACATGCGTGTTCTTCTGCATATTTTTTAAAATTGTTTAAGATAGACTGCCAGCCTTCTTTCTGCATTTCAATTGGATTTTGATTTTCCGGATCGAAAACTTCTGTCACTTTTGTCTGTCCGTTAATTTCTTCAAATGTAATATCCACCTGCCGCCCGTCGGCTAATTGATAGGCGATGCGTTTATGTGCATCAACTACGCCATAAATGCCTTCAACATCAAACTGCATACTGCCATCTTTTGCAGCCATGGTGGTTTTAAATTTTCCATCCACTTTCAGGTCATTTTCAGCATATGGAACATGCCAGTCGCTGGAAGCAAAGGTCCATTTGGTAAGGTGTTGCGGCTGCGTCCAGAATGTCCATACTTTTTCAACAGGTGCATCAATCAGTGTTTCTACTTTTATGGGTTGGAGATGATTCATGGTGAGATCTTTACCTAAAGATAAATAATTTCAACGTATTTAAAAGATTGAAATCATAAATTAAAGCAAAGTGAATGACGTTCACAGGTATAAATAATTTAAAATTAACTTTCAGATTACATGCACCACGCAGACTTACCATATTTTTGGTGCTTTCGCAGAAGATAGTTTAGAGCGCGGAAACCAACATTTAAACAAAAATGAAATATCTAGTAAAAGAAATAAGTGATGGAAATTGCGACATCACTTTATTGCCAGAAGATCTGAATGATCGGAATCTGTTAGCAGAAAACACCATGTACACAGAAAAAGATTACGAAAAAACCATTCAATTTCATTACGAACACGCATTGAAGGCAAAGGTTCACACCAATGCGGCCTTTGTATCTTTAAATGAAAAGGAAAGCAATTATCCTAAACGGGTGAATGTGAACTACCAGATCATTTACAGCTAGTGATCTTAAAAAAACAGTATCGAACCCCGATACTGTTTTTTTGTTTACCGTCAGCTGAGATAAAGAAAGTATTTATTGAAACATTCAGATTTTCGCATTGTTGTTTCCTTAATCAAAGCGAAATGATATGAGCAATAAAACAGTACACTCATCCCCTCTGGATGAAGTAAATGAAAGAAAAGAAAAAGATCAGGAACAGTTAAGCCAGCAGGCACTGGGCAACACAGATGTGGCCGAAACAGCAGATGTACAGGCAAACGATGACCTACTGCGTACACCCAAAACAACCGGAACAGGGGGTAACCCCGCAGGTGCAGCACCAAACTCCTTAATTGTACATGAAGATGAAAGTGGGGAAGACCGCTATGAAGAAGGGAAAACAAATGCAGATAATGAAGAAAAATAAATTGTTTTATAAATGATATTATGGCAGAAGTTAAATTTCAACATGATGGGGAGGAGCCTGCCGCATTCAACCTGTTTGATGAGGATAAGAAAATTGGCGAAATGATCGTGGAGATTCTGGATGGTGATCTAAAAGTATATCACACAGAAGTAGATGAAGATCAGGAAGGGAAGGGATATGCTAAACTGCTGTTAGATGCCATGAGTAATTATGCCCGTTCCAATCAATTGAAGGTAATTCCCTTATGCACTTACGTGGCGACACAGTTTAAGCGCCATCCTGATGAATATCAGGATATTTGGAATAAAGAGGTAAAACCCGAATTTTAACTGCCTTGCTTATTTAAGGTGGGTGTTTAGCTGGAATGTTTTAAATGGCGGGTGATGAATTTTTAGAAGACAGTGATGGAGAATACATCGATTTTCTGAAAGCAAATATGCCCAAGCAATCTGTTATATAAAAGGAATTGTTGTTATTCTTGTAATGTTGGGCAATCATATTTTCGAGCATAAAATTTAATACATATCTGAAGTGAGTGCTTGATTCATATTATATGGATTATTTTGCTGTTGTCTCATATTTAATAGCAGTTATTTGTTGAAATCATAATTTTGTATTTATATTTATCATACAAAAACAAACTGATTAATCACTCTTAACACTCTCATTAAATGGAAAATTATCTCCATGGTCTGCTTGATGAAAGCGCAGACCCTGTTATCCAACAGTATCTTCATTACATCCGCACACAAATTCCTGAACCCAAAAAGAAAAAAAAGGTATTGATCATTGGCGCCGGCATGGCAGGTATGGTTGCCGGGGCCATGTTAAAACAGGTTGGGCATGAGGTTACTATCGCAGAAGCCAATACCCGTGTTGGCGGACGGATCAAAACCTTCCGCAATACCGCCGGAAAAAAGTATTTCGAAGATGACTCCCTGTATTGTGAAGCGGGTGCCATGCGCATTCCCAGCATCCACCTGATGGTCATGGAATATATTAAACAGCTTGAACTGAAAACGGAACCCTTTTACTATGTTTCGGTAAATAAAGAACAGGCCATCGCCTACAAAAATGGCACCCGCAAAGATTTGCCCGAACAGGAACGGAAATCACTCTTGTTTGTGAATTACCTTAGGGTGATCCAAAGTGAATATTATAAAAAAGGTGTTGATGTGAACCAGTTACTGGATTATCACCTGGAAACCAGTCCCAATAACTTTGAAAACCAGCGTGCTGATCAGCTGCTGGGTACATTGCTTAATCCATTAAAAGCGTTTCTGGCGCAAAACCCTGAAAAAAACTGGCCGATATTGATCGAGCGCTATGGCAATTATTCGATGATGCGCTTTTTAATGGAGTCGCTGTATTCGCAGAATGCCATAGAAATGATCGCCGTGTTGCAAAACCTGGAATCGCGTCTGGCCTATGATTTTATCCAGAGTTTTATCGAATCCAACGTGATTAAGGATGATACCCAGTTTTGGCAGATTATTGGCGGTACAGACTTGCTGACCACCGGATTTTTCGAAAAGCATGAATTGCACCAGAACATTTATTTTAATTGCCATGTCACCAAACTCTGGATCAATGAAAAAACGGGAAAGGTTAAAATCACCACCGATCGCGAAAAAGACCATCAAACGAAACATCCGGAAAAAGATGAATACACCATGCACAGCCACAGGCTTGACAGCATGGAATTTGATGAAGTAATCGTTACCATTCCCTTTTCAGCATTCCGGATGGTGCATGTGTGGCCGAAATTCAGTCAGGAAAAACGAAGAGCGATACGTGAACTCCATTACGATTCTGCAACCAAGGTATTGCTCGAATTTAAGGAGCGTTGGTGGGAAAAAGAACCTTATGGTATAGTTGGCGGTGGTACCATTACTGACCTGTCCAACAGGTTTGTTTATTATCCAAGCCAAGATATTGGTAAAGACGGGCACGGTTTGATGCTGGCCTCCTATTGCTGGTCTGATGAGGCGAGCCGCTGGGATTCTATGAGTGATATCGACAGGTACAATATTGCATTGGACAATGTGGCCGTTATCCACGCACCTCAGGACCTGGCCGAACAAAAGCGGATCAAAAGTCTGGCAGTACTGCATGTCACCCGTGGTGAAGAAAAGAAAGACCAGAGCAATAATGCCGATCCCGGTAATATTATAGGCGGTGCAACCCAAAGCTGGATGCAGGACCCTTATGCTTTCGGCGAAGCAGCCATATTTAACCCCGGCCAGTTGCATTTACTGCAAAAGCATATTGTAAAAACAGAATGGGAGGGAAAGGCCCATTTCGCCGGTGAACATGCCTCTTTGAAACATGCATGGATAGAAGGAGCCATTGAATCAGGAATACGCACGGCACTTGAGGTCAATGAAACACCTGTTTACCTGAATGAGCTGAAGGAAGCTGCTGTTCATGGCGATTCACCTGTAATTAATCCGTTGGCTGTTGATCTTAAATCCTGAGCACCATGGAAAATTTAACAGACATGACCGTTGCAAAATATTTGGTATTGCGGCTGAAGGAGCTTGGCCTGACCCATTTATTTGGGATAGCGGGTAATTATTCGGCTCCTTTTTTAAATACCATTGATGAAGATGAAAGCGCAGATAAAATAAACATTATAGGCGACACGAATGAAATTAATGCCGGCCATTGCGCCGATGCCTATGCCAGGCTGAAGGGTTTTGCTGCCGTAGCAGTGACCTATGGCGTGGGTGCTTTTACCTTGCTGAATGCTACGGCAGGTTCGTATGTAGAGCATTGCCCGGTACTGGTGATCAATGGTTCACCCACCAACGCCGATCAGATGAAAAGTATTGGCGAAGGCCTGCTGGCCTCACACATGACCGGCGACATGTACAGCAACATCAACGTATATCGCCATGTTACCGTTGCTGCAGAGCTGGTGATGAGCAGTGTAGATGCACCCTATAAAATAGACGCTGTATTGATGGCCTGCCTGATTTATGGCCGGCCGGTTTATCTCGAGGTTTTTGAAGATGTATGGCGCATGCCGTGTGAAGCACCGAAGCATAAACTGGCGATTAATGGTTATAAGCGTTGCACGCAAAATGCTGTGGAGGCTGCAAAGAAAACGGTAGAACTGATTAAGGAATTTGGTGCGCCCATTTTTTGGGCCGGTGAAGAAATTCAGCGGAAAGGCTTACAGGAAGAATTTCTAAAGTTAGTAGAAGAGACGAAGATTGAATTTACCACTTCCATCATGGGCAAATCAGTCGTTTCAGAAAGCAACCGGTATTTCCGGGGTGTTTTTAATGGCAATGCTTCTCCAAAAGATGTGCAGGAACGGTTTAAGAAAGCCGGTGTCAAAATCGGGCTCGGTGCCTGGACCACAGGTAAAAACCTGGGTGGCTTTAATATTTGGGGGGAGCATACCGTCCTGGCCAACCATTCATCGGTGCGGATCGGTGCACAGTTTGAACCCAACGTATCACTGGGCGATTTTATGAGCGAACTGCGCAGGCAACTCAAAGATGTGGCGTATAAACCCCATCATATGTACGATAGTAGTCAGAAAGTGGCAGACGCAACTTTTGTGGTTGAACCACGGAAGAAAGATGCTGATTTGCCGATCACCTACGACAGCTTTTTTGGCCGGATGAATCAATTCATCACGACAGATCATGTGGTGGTTTCTGATTCCGGCTTTTCCTTACTGGGTGCGCAAGGTTTGCGTATTAAAGAAGCCAATGGTTTTGTGGCGCAGGCCTCGTGGCTTTCTATCGGTTATTCAGTACCAGCTGCCGTAGGCGTCAAGTGTGCCTTGCCTGAAAAGCAGGTGATTGTTTTTGTGGGTGATGGAGCTTTCCAGGAAACCTGTCAGGCCATCAGCAACCAGGCCAGACTGGGGCACAATACCATTGTATTTGTTCTCGACAACACCATTTATGGGATTGAACAAATGCTCACGAATCCAAACCCTTTCAGGCCGACCGATAAAAAAATAAATTATCCGGTAGAGCATATGAACGAGGTTTATCCTTATAATAAAATGCACCAGTGGAAATACGCCAAATTAGCAGATGTTTTTGGTGGCAAAGGTTTCGAAGTGTCTACTATGAATGAGCTGGAAGATGTGCTTAAAAAACTTGATGTAAAAGACACCAATTTTATTGTGCATGTGCATTTGCCCGAGGTGGACATTCCGGAAGCCATTGCCTATAAAAATGACCGGCCAGGTGAAGATGAGGTACTGAACAAAGACTGGTCATTATGCGGATAACATCTGATGAGGCTGTTAAAGGCCGGATATAGATGTATCTGCGCCTTAATGGCTTTTCAATTCAATACGTCAGCCTCCACATGTTCGTCATGAGGGGCTGACACTTTTTCAAATCAAACATTCCATTCATTTATTCATGCTGATCAATACAGGTTAACAGGCAAAACAGGCTGCTTTTAAGCCGAAGAATTGTTTAAAAGGGCTCTTTAGCCTGTTATCTTCCGGATCACAACAGGTATTTAAATTACAATTTAACGATGTCAAAAATTTTAGACTTCCTCTCTAAGCTGGATGTAAGCTATGAAAACGGCGTTACGGAGCGCGAGCAGATTCGTCTGCATATAGAAAATATGCGCAGTCAGTTTGAAGAATTGGCCGATCGGCCGGATATTATAGACACCATAAGCGAAGGATTTCCGCCGTTGCTTCAGATTGAAAAAAAAGAGATCACCTATCAGGGTAAAACCTACTATTATGATCAACAGAGAAAAATCCATAACCGCTATTACCGGTTTATGCCAAAATATATTGCGATGTGTTTTACAACGCAGCATGTACAGAGCATTGTGAAGATGATCCCTTTTTTCGATGGGCCGATCAGGGTTTGTTCCGGCAGACATGATCATGAAGGGGAGTGCATGGGTACAGATGCCCTGGTGATAGACCTTTCTGGTATGAACAGTGTGCAGGTTTTTAATCTGGAAAAGGAACAGGATAACAATTACGCCATCATTGACCCAGGCATCCGGTTTATTGATCTGATTACGCAGTTAAATCAGAATGGGGTAGGGATCCCTCATGGTACCTGCCACTCGGTAAGGGTAGCCGGATTTTCATTTGGTGGTGGCTGGGGGCCATGGACACGCGCCAAAGGCATGGGCTGCGAAAGCCTGGCCGGCGTAACCATTGTTTTAGGTGATGGAATGGTAAAGGAATTATGGGATGAAAAACTGTTGCCCAAAAAAGCAAATGGCGAGCCGGTAGCCAGCATGACCGATGATGACCGGAAATTGCTGTGGGCACTCCGTGGCGGCGGTGGCATGAGCTATGGCATTGTGACCAGTTTAGTCTATAAAACATTTCAGCTTCCCCCTTACACCACCAAATTTACCGTGTCCTGGAAAAATGGAAAGGCATTGGAAATACTGGAAAAGTGGGAAGAAATTATCAGTGGCGACAACCCTGATCTGCTGGGTACAAACTTAAAAATAATGGCTAAATCAGGCGATGATCAATCAACTGGTCAGGGATGTTATTTTTATGGGTATTACCAGAGCAGTGATGTTGACCAAAATGCGATCCGGAAAGTAATTGGCCAATGGTTCCATTCTGATTTTACGCCTGATGATGTGACGTTCCAGGATGGATTATCAGCAGATCCCGGTGAGAATGGATTAAATAGCAACAGTTTCTGGGGCGGTCTTTCTGCCTGGGACCGGGTGATTGACTGGAAAGATAACAGCAATTCACCGCTTCAGTATTCAGGATTGAAAAGCTATGAATTTATTCCGCCAGAGGTTGATGATCCCGCACCGCGGAAAATTACATCAAAGCTGGTGAAGGCAGGTCATGAAGGCGGCGGACTGGGTAAAGCCGGTCGGGAAATTTTAATTCAAAGTCTGCAGTCTGACTTGCTCGAACAGAAAGGATTTGATGCCGGGTTAGCCTGTTATATCACCCTCGGCGCTATTTCAGGCTCCTTTTATACAGAATATAACAGTGAGATCAATAAAAAGAAAAGAGGTGAATATGATGGCAGTGCATTTCCATACAAAAGCAGTCCCTACACCATACAGTATCAGGTATGGTGGAACCAGAACGGGGTTAATAAACAGGCAGACCAGTATGTAAATAAAGCATTGGACTGGTTGGAATGGTGCCGGGATCTTGATTTTCCGCAAACATACGGTGCATTTATCAGCTTCAAAGATGCCAGCATCCCTACTGCTGTGTATTTTCAGGAGAGTTATGCCAAGCTGAAAGACATCAAGAAAAATTATGCAAATGATCCGTTAAACAGGTTAAGCACCCGCAAAACCATTATTTAGCTTAAAACCACAAACAGAATTTCCACTCCGGCCGCTTATGCGGCCGTTTTTCCTGGAAGATATGAGTTCTGCTTGAATCTTCCAGGGATGTGAAATCAATTTCAGCAGCTGCAAATTAAGTATTGAATTCCTGCTTCATTTTATACGGGTATACTTTAGTCTCTGCCCGTTTCTGCCAGAATACGGATTCCGGCCAGCGTTGTTCTTGCTGGTAGTGTTGATTGCGCTGATCAATATATTGCTGCCAGGAATCGTCAATGTGGTTTTGATACAGCACCGCCGCGCTCATGTCATGGTCATTGCTTTTTAACATGGCCAATGCTGTTTTTCCGGCTTTAATACCAGTTGAAAGGCTTTTGTAAATGCCCTGCGCCGCAATTGGATCAAAGCAGAGGGCAGCATCGCCGGCAGCCAGCCAATGTTTTCCATACACTTGTTCCAAACGGGAGGAGTAGACCGGAAATTTATAAAAGCAATGATCGATTAGCGCAACCGGCGCTAAATGGGCAGCAAGGAGTTGTGTTTGGCTAATGCCTTTGGAAAAATTTTCAGCCATAGCCACATTGATTTGCCGGAGCACCGGGGCTTCGGTGATATACATACTGACCAGTTTATCTTCCGGTAGTTTGGCTGCATACCACCATCCGTTTTGATCTGCTTCTAACAGGGTTTGGGCAGTCAGTTTTCCGGCGGTGATGGAACTGAACCTGAGTAAACCGATCAGTTGATCCTGAAGATGTGTTTTGATGCCTAACGAACGGGCAAAGTGCGCACCGGGTCCGGATGCATCGATCACCATTTTCGTACGTAAGCTGTAATTTTGCCGTTTAACGCGGTCATACAGGGTAAGCTCAAAACCATCGAGAGCGGGTTGCCGGCTCAGGTATTGTGTTTCCCAGGCGATAGTGGTTTGATGCCGGCTTACCGCTTCCACCAGCATGCAGTCAAATACCGGCCGGTTTAGCCGCCACGGCGGACCCATCGGGTCAAGTACCGAATCATTAAATCCGGCCAGGTGACGCCCCCAAACCGATACATGACCAGGATAGGCAAAATGGTTTGCATGGTCAAAAACGTCCCTTAAACCTAAAAAACTGATGCAAGACAGGGCGGCGGGTGGGATGCTTTCCCCCGCCCTGATCTTGTCAGCCTTTCCCGAATCGATAACCAGCACCTGTACATCAGCATGTTTTTTCAGGGTTATGGCTGCTGCAAGCCCGGCCGGCCCGGCTCCAATGATTACTGCATCATATGCTGCGCTCCGCATCAAATGGGGTTGTTGGCAGAAGGACTGGTGTTAAAGGGCCACTCCAGTGCCGGGTTATCCGGTATGATGGTTTCATCAAACTGGTTTTGTACCTCAAGGTAATAATCCGGATCGTAGTCAGGTCCAATCACCGTACCCTGCACAACAATGCCCAGCTTATCCCAGTCTTTTACAGATTGATTGGCTTTCTGGAAAGTACTGGCACTTTTAGGATCCAGCGAATAAGTGCCTTTTCCCCTGATGGCCCATTGCTGTTTAGGTAAAACATTATTAACCACCTGGCTGGATACGTAAACCGCATCAGGCCTTTGTGCGGGCCATGACCAATACAGGGTTGTACCATTGCCATTCGTTTTATTTACGCCGTTGGTATTGATACTTGGCTGGTGTATGGAACAGGAATTATAGTCCGTTTGCCATGGTATGGCCATGAACTTGGTCATGTCACCGGGTTCCAGACCACTCAGGTCTCCCTGCAGCGGAAACCATCCGGCAGTTAAAAATGGCGCTTTATTCGCTGAAGCATAATTTAAGGGGCTGGCTTTCAATCTGAACGGTCCTGCGCCGGTTGTTTGCCAGTCTTGCTGGTAGATATCTGTTGATCTCACGATATAACTCATTTCAATGCCGGGTACATACCGGCCGCCGAGGCAGTTGCTCAGGGATGCCATATCCAGGTATTCACCCTTGCCGAGCTGCTGGCCCTCACCATCAATAAATTGGTGCCTGCTCCATTGTTCCAAAAAGAAATACTGGGTTTTGGTCACCGTCAGGAAGGATGTTCCGGCATCACCCACTGATAAAGGCATAAGCGGTACGCCGGTGTTCACTTCAGACTGTGGGGTGCCTGTAAGGTTCGGATTTCTGATAAAATTCAGTCCGGCCATGATGGTTTTGTCAGGGTTGTCCGCGCCGGTGATGGCATCCACGGCTTCATGTGCTTTAACGGCCATTCGGGGTAGGTTTACGGTCCAGCGTTGCAGTAACGCAGCCCTGAATACCGGCCTCACCATGCTTTCAAATGCCGGGAGAAAGGCCGGATTGAAACTTTCGGCATTAAACAGTTCCGGCTGCAGGTTCATTTCCCTTACCCAGGTATCATAAACATCATCCCAGGTAGAAACAACATTGCGGATCTGCGGCGCATAAGCCGGATCGCAGCAAACCACCCAGGCATTAAAAGCCTCCTGAAAGCTGCCATCTTCAAAGACAATGGTGGCAGATACAGGCCCATCGGCAGCGTCATCATACCAGCTGGCATTATTAAGATCGCCTGTGCAAGGTACCGGATCGCCATATTCATCTATTCCTGCAGCGGTATGGCCATGAGCAGCCAATACCAGTAATCTGCCTTGCTCGTCTGTTAGTACCTCACCCAATGAATCGAGTTTGCCAGCGGGGTAATGCAGTTCGCCGGCAGGGAAGGTGACCGGATAGGCGGTGATTTCCTCAATCTTTCCATTTGAACAATAACTGGCCGGGGTTTTTGCATTGAATTTGGCTTTATTATTCGCAATGGCGGAAACAGCCCTCGGACCAGGATCAATCACCAGGTTTCTTAAGCGGATCGGGTCTGCTACAGTACCTGTTGTACCGTATACTTGCGGGTTGCGCAATTGCGGAAAACCGTCCTGGAATGCATTGATACCCACCAGCGGTACCACATTGTAGGAAGCAGCCTTTTTATTGGCCAGGTGCACCGTCCAGATGATATCTTTAACCACCCGTCCGTCAGCAAGCGTGGTCCCCTTAACTACTTCCGCAGGTTTGGCGGGGCAGGGATAAGCATCGGGTCCGTCTAATTCATAATAATATAAGCGGAAGCGGGCCGCCTGTCTTTTAAGGTAACCATCCTCATCGCGAAGGTCGGTCGCCGCTATGGCTTCATTTTCCGTTCCTGGTTTAATAGGCAGTCCTCCCGTCGTTGCCGAACCTGCCAGCGGCAAGCCGGCACTGGTTTCTGGCGAAAGATAATACGCTTTACTGGAGCCTATGCGCGCAAAATTAATGGTAGGGTGTATGCGGAATACTTTATTTACTGACATGGTTTGAATCTTTTAAGGTTAACTGAATTGTGGGGTCACGCCGTTTTTCCAGCAGTTCTGAATGGCTGCGCCTACGCTGACCATGGCGGGTATAAAATCATCCGGGTTTTCGCCAACAAAAAGGGCATCAAGCCGGTTACGCAGTTTATTAAAGTTCTCTTTTAATATTTCGATCAGTTGCCGGTCGTAATCGGTATAATCGCTTAGCGGTTTAAATGCATAGGTATCCTGTAGCGGTGTATTGTTTTTGATCTGTTCAAATTTTTCAAAATGATCAGCGCTTTGTTCCGGGTCATCTGCCGTGTTCTGGAAATTCGCGATCAGCGGATCATTGCCCTGGCTGGCATTTGAACCTTCTCCCTGATCAGTGATCAGATCAATCAGCATACCCACCTGGTTGAAACCGGCATTTCCGTTTTCGGTGATTGTCATACCTGGCATGAGCCTGTAATAAGCCGAAAAATAGTTTACCTGGTTTACACCGCCCTTAATGCGGTCTTTAAAAAGGCTGGCGCCATAACGCAGTGCACGGTAGAAATCGCCAATATTGGCATATTCCTTTATATTTTGTTTGAGCGATGGCTGGGTCGCAGAATCCCATTCCGGATATTCAATCAGGCACATGGCATTGATCCGGGACATATCCAGCGGACCTATTTCGGCCGTGTAGGGCTGATAGTTTTGCGTAGGATTTGGTACATCCAGGTTAAAATCAAGATGTGGAATAGTCTGTCCTTCATAAACAGGCATGCTGATTTTAGGACGATAACCATAGGCATTGCCGATATTCGCGACGCATTGTAAATGCAGCATCTCCTGGTGAAGAACAGATTGGATCAGCTGAAACGGTTCTGCGCTGCGGTTCACAACAGAATACATGGCCGACATGTAAAAAGGAATCGTCCACAGCTCCAGGTCTGCGGCGTATTGGATATGTTCATAGAGGTGTTTCAGATTCCAGTGCGGATCTGCTACAGCTAAATTTTCAGTAGACATGGTTGAGGTTTTAAACGGTGAATGGTTATTGAAAACGGGCAACGGTAATGGCAGCTACCACCAGTTCGTCTGCCAGCTGGCTTAAGCCGGTGACATAATGAGGGCGTTCTTCGGGGCCAAACACAAATCCCACAGGCTGATCCTGTTCGTTGGCCAGTAGCAGTAATTCACCATAGCCGATGCCACAGCTCTGCGGATTGCTGTTTCTCCTGGAATCGTTGAAATGTAAAGAGCCTCCCGCATCCGTACTGTCATAAACGAAAATGCGGTAAACCTGTCTGACAAAGCTTTCCGGGTTAAGCACTTCATCAAGTGGTACACATTCTGGTACGGCAGTAAGCACCATGAAATGGCCGTTAGAATGTCCGGCAGTATAACCAAAGGATACAATATCTCCGGCTTGTGCAGAAGATAGTCCGCTCTGAGATTCACCGGTATAGGTTTTGAGTGGCTGATTCAGTTTTTGAGATTCCTCGTTTTCAGCTTCCTGAATGGTGCTTGCGGATATACAACCCGCAACATAACTCCACCTGCCTGGTAAAAGTACCGGGAAGGCGATCGCGATTTCCAAAGCCGTGGGTACAATCCCAAGTATAGCAAAATGGATCGCATCAAAATCAACCTGTTGATGTAACAGGCTATAGGCATTGTTTTGCGGATCATTACTGCCCACTGCAGTGATAACACGGCAACCAAACCCCACACAATCCAGTGTGCCGGTAAATGTACCGCCGCCAGCACCTGTAACCGGAGTAAATACCGCATCAGGATATAAGGGTTTCGGCCATACCGGTTCAAAAGCCGCAGGGGTTTCGGTGTAATAATTTTCGCCTGACGAATTGGGACCGGGATTAATGTAATTGGTCAATACAGTAAAGGCTGTGTTGTTGAAACTTACGGTTTCGCCACTCACGGTTACATCCGGAATACTGATATTGCCCTGGGCAACAAGGTAGGGGGTTGACACCGCGAAAGATGCCTCGGCTGTACTGTTGAAAAAATCGGAATTGTAGGCCTCCGGCCCGGCAAAATAATTGATAGGTAACATGTTGTTTGAGATTTGTTAATTTATAATTGAAAGTATTAACAAAAAAATACAAATGCAAATTTTATAGTCACTTAATCGTTCGGGCTGGATTGACCATTTAGGATATCCCTTTTTAGGGGGATTGAGCTTAGCTGACTGCTAAAAAGTTAAAGGAAATAAAAATGGGAAGTCACATGTTTTAGCATGTGCTTCCCATGAAGTACTCGGGGCGGGAATCGAACCCGCACGCCTTTGAAAGCACAGGATTTTAAGTCCTGCGTGTCTACCAGTTCCACCACCCGAGCAGGCGATTAACCTTTTAAAATAAATGCCTCCTGGTAGGAAGGCATTTAGAGCGAAAGACGAGATTCGAACTCGCGACCCCGACCTTGGCAAGGTCGTGCTCTACCAACTGAGCTACTTTCGCATGATAATACAATCGCTGTATTCCCTTTGGGGTTGCAAATATAGGAATATAAATAGCACATGCAAAAATAATTTATAAAATTTTAATTTCAAGGTTAATTGAGTTTCAAATTGAATTTTCAGATGCTTTCATAAACTGCAGTGAGGATTTTGTAAATCAACAATGCTGAATTTCAGCTATGTTGAAAACCATGAAATTGTTAAACAAAATGCCTGCAATTAATAAGCATTAATGTATAAAGATTTATATATTGAGCACCTTTAAATGAAATTACGCAGATCAGGCATATGCATGCTGCAAGCTACATTTCAGCCCGTTGTTAAATTGTTTATTCTGATTTACGCAATGGGAAAAAAATAGAACCTGATGTTTTGATATGAGAAATAGGTTAATCCAAATGCAAAAATTTAACTTCAATAAGTTTATAGCCGTTACCTTGTCAGTTGTTTTAGTGCTGATTGTCAGCACAAAAAAATCCTTTGCACAGCAAAACCTTAAACTTTGGTACCAGCAGCCGGCTGAAAAATGGGTGGAGGCACTTCCTTTAGGGAACGGTAAACTCGGGGCAATGGTATATGGCAAGGTAGATGAAGAACTACTGCAGTTAAACGAAAGCACCTTATGGAGCGGTGGACCAGTCCCGCAATCCGTTAATCCCGATGCTTTGAAATATCTGCCGCAAATCAGGGAGGCTTTGTTACAACACCAGGATTATGGCCTGGCAGATCAGTTGACCAGGAAAATGCAGGGCTATTACTCCCAGTCTTATCTGCCAATGGGAGATGTCATCATTAAACAGGATTTGAAGGGACAGAAACCAACGGCATACCGGAGGGCATTGAGTCTGGATAGTGCTTTAACCACCACCTTATTTACCATTAATGGTGTACAGTATTCTCGCAGGGCATTCATTTCTGCTCCCGACCAGGTTATGGTAATCAGGCTTCAGGCCAGTAAAAAGGGTGCATTAAATTTCTCTATAGCCGCAAATAGCCTGTTGAAATACCATCAAAATATTGGTGATGGCGGTGAAATGATTGTACAGGGAAAAGCTCCGGCAAATGTATTGCCAGTTTATTATAACCCTGAAAAGGTGGAGCCCATAACCTATAATGATACTTCAGGCTGCAAGGGCATGCGGTTTCAGTTTAGGATAAAAGTGGTTTCTGCTGATGGAAAAATTTTTTCAGGGAAAAATTTAATTGAACTTAAAAATGCTTCGGATGCTACCATCTATATTACGGCAGCAACCAGTTTTAACGGCTTTGATAAATGTCCGGACAGTGAAGGCCTTGATGAAAATAAAATTGCCGGGGAAAGACTTCAGGCTGCGGTGAAAAGGACATATACCGATTTAATGAAGCGCCACCACCAAGACTATACGCACTATTTCAATCGGGTATCACTGCAATTGGGTAAAGATAAGAACAAGGTGCAAAGCCAGCTGCCTTCTGACTTAAGGTTAAAAGCCTATTCTTCCGGAACACCAGATCCGGAACTGGAAACTACCTATTTCCAATTCGGAAGGTATCTTTTGATTTCCGCATCACGTCCCGGAGGTCCGCCGGCAAATCTTCAGGGTATCTGGAATAATATGGTGCGGCCGCCATGGAGCTCCAATTACACCATTAACATCAATGCACAAATGAACTACTGGCCTGCAGAGGTTACCAATTTATCCGAAATGCATCTTCCGCTGCTCGATTTTATCGGCAATTTAGCACAAACAGGTAAGTCTACTGCAAGGCAGTTTTATGGCGCCAGGGGATGGGCAGCTAATCACAATTCAGATATCTGGGCATTGAGCAATCCGGTAGGCGATTTTGGTGCCGGAGATCCTTTATGGGCCAACTGGCCGATGGGTGGAAACTGGCTTTGCCAGCACCTGTTTGAACATTATCAATATACGCAGGACAAGGATTTCCTGAAAAAAGCTTATCCCATCATGAAGTCTGCTGCAGCATTCAGCCTCGACTGGCTGGTTCCGAATAAAGACGGCTACCTGGTTACGGCGCCGTCCACCTCACCTGAAAATGCTTTTTATGATCAAAACAGGAAGGCACAGTCCGTATCCATTGCCACTACAATGGATATGTCCATCATTCGCGATCTTTTCAGTACCGTGATCAAATCGGCACAAATCCTAAACAAAGACCTGAATTTCCGGGATACATTGCAGGCCAAAATCAAAAGGCTTTATCCATTGCAGATTGGAAAAAACGGACAATTGCTGGAGTGGTATCAGGATCTTGAAGAAACCGATATTCATCACCGCCATGTATCACACCTTTTTGGTCTTTATCCGGGGAAAGAAATTACGCCGGATCAGCCTGAATTTTTTAAAGCAGCGGCAAAATCGCTATCCATCAGGGGGGATGACGGAACAGGGTGGAGCAGGGGCTGGAAAATTAACTGGTGGGCGAGGTTAAAAGATGGTGATCATGCCTACCTGCTGTTGCGGAAATTATTAAATTATGTGGATGCCAATGAAAAATCAAAAGGAGGTACCTACGCCAATTTCTTTGATGCACATCCGCCATTTCAGATTGACGGGAATTTTGCCGGAACAGCAGGTATTGCAGAGATGCTTTTGCAGAGTTATAATGGCGCTATTGAACTGTTGCCGGCTTTGCCATCGGCCTGGAAAGATGGTATGGTATCTGGCCTAAAGGCAAGAGGAGGTTTTGAGGTGGATATGAAATGGCAGGATGGCCGGTTGCTTTACGGCAAGATTACTGCTGAAAAAGGCGGGGTTTGTGTGGTGAAAGCTGCACATCCCTTCAGGTTAAAACACCTGAAGCTTCCGTCCGAAAAATCTGGAAATGGCTATGAACTTACATTTAGTACAAAACCGGGAAAACGCTATGACATCCTTCCATTAATAAACTAATTTATTAAAAACCAGTTATTGATCAGGCAGGCATTTGCAGAACGAGCCCAAAAGATTAAGTTTTTTGAATTTGCTGGCAAAGTATAGAAGGCTATTTTGCTTTCGGGAACGCGACTTTTATTTTTAAATTATTGATCTGAATACATGTTTTTCAGCTTCACATACCTCCATAAACGCTTGTCCGAACGTGGTATAACAATAGCGGCATTCTTTTAATTCTACATCAGCACCTGAAGAATTGGTCTGGATAAATATTTTATCTTCTTTTTTCAGGCTAAACGGAAACCGGATTTCCTCCAGCAGGCCGAGACCAATCAGGTTGACGATTTCATGCCGCTCCAGTGTACTTACAGGAATTATTCGCGCCTTATGTAAACGATCAGAAAGTACGTTATATCTTCTATGGTGTTGTAAATTGTTTATTTCATATTGAATGGCGGAAATTTCATCGGCGGTTTTCACAGCTGCTGTGCTAATATGCGTGTCATTGATCATCGCAATTTTTGAGAAAAATTCCTGATGTGATTTCAGTCTTTTTTTTAGTTCTTTTACTTTTTGTTCTACCATGTGCCGTATTTTTTCCATCTCTTTATTTAAGTGATGTACTCGCATACTCATTTCCAGGAAAGAAGTTTTTAAAAAGATAAATTCCTTATTTGAAATCTGGTTAATTAAATTATGGAAGATGTAATTGACGTTGTTTAACTTCGAATCTATTCCTTTAGTTGTTGCTGGAGACCACATATTTCCTGAAGGCTCATGCTTTCTAATCCCGCCCGCCTCTAAAAACGAAATGGGCAAATTAAGATCTGGTATATCTGAGATAAACTCCATGGGATTAGCGAGTAATATTACAGCTTTTGATCTGTTACAACATTTGACTAAATGGTAATTTATAAAATTAAATATACCCTAAACAGGAAAATAATGGTTTTATATTTACCTTATGCAAACGATTGTTATATGAGACTTACTTTACTGGAATAATTTGACAACTATAATTTAACTGCTCAAATATAGTCTTAGTAAATTTACAAAATACATGTTGATGGTCAGTATTTGACATTTGTCAAAATGAAAAGATGATATATGAGAAAGTGATGAGATTATCATGATGATCAGTCCGTAAAAATCGGAGATCTGCATGAATATTCATCCTGATCCAGCCCGTGTTTCTGGCTTTTTTTGATTGATCCGAAAACTCAAGTAAACAAAAAAACCTTCCATTGCTGAAAGGTTTCCTGTTTCGATTTTTTTGAAGTACTCGGGGCGGGAATCGAACCCGCACGCCTTTGAAAGCACAGGATTTTAAGTCCTGCGTGTCTACCAGTTCCACCACCCGAGCATTAGTCTATCCGGATCCCCGGTAAGATTAATGTTTTAAAATAAATGCCTCCTGGTAAGAAGGCATCTAGAGCGAAAGACGAGATTCGAACTCGCGACCCCGACCTTGGCAAGGTCGTGCTCTACCAACTGAGCTACTTTCGCATGAAACAAAACTGATATGCCGTTTCGTTTTGGTGATGCAAATATAGACAGATTTATATTTCTGTCAAGGGATTTTTTATTAAAAATTTAATATTTAATTTAAATTGCTGTCTTTCAGTACAAGTAAAATTAAATCATTTTCAAATCCGCGCCCCTGAAGGTAGGTCATCAGCTTCATTTTTCTTTTTAAAGGGTGCGATTCGGTTAAGGTATCTGCTTTTCTGATCGCCAGATTTTCTAAAGTCTGCAGGTAATCCTCCTCATCCAAACTATACAGTGCCTTTTGCATGATCTTATCCGGAACGCCTTTCAGTTTTAAACCCTGTTTAATTTTAAGGCGCCCCCATTTTTTAATGTTAAATTTCCCCGAAGCATACGATTTTGCAAATCTTTCTTCATTCAAAAAATTGTTGACAATCAGTTCTGATAAAATCTCTTCCAGCTCATCCCCACGCATACCCCATTCAACAAGTTTATAACGGACTTCCTTTTGAGAACGTTCCTGGTAAACACAAAAACTTTCTGCTTTGGCCAATGCCTGTTTTTTATCTAATATTGCTGTCTCTTGTTTGCCGCTTTTCATAATTAATTGATGAAATTCGCAAAAAATAATGGCGATTAACGTATTTTTTGAATAATATGATGCATAACCCGATATATACCATTTCCAGAATTGCAGAAATTCTTGGTGCTGAAGCCCGTTTAGGTAATGAAGAACTTAGCATTCAGTACCTGGTGGTGGATAGCCGTTCGGTGATGGTTCCGGAAAATTCCTTGTTTTTTGCTTTATCCGCACACCGGAACGGGCATGAGTTTATTAAAGATGCTTACCAGAAACAGGTCAGGAATTTTGTGGTAACCGAACAGGGGTATATTGCATCATATCCTGATTGTAACTTCATCTTGGTAGAAAATGCTTTGGCTGCACTGCAGTTACTGGCTGTAGCACACCGTCAGCATTTCCATTTAAAAACCATAGGCATCACCGGAAGCAATGGAAAAACAATCGTAAAAGAATGGTTGTATCAGCTTTTGGCTGTTGATTTTAATATCATCCGGAGTCCGAAGAGTTATAATTCGCAAATTGGGGTGCCACTATCTATCTGGCAAATCAATGCCGGCCACCAGTTGGGTATTTTCGAAGCAGGCATCTCTGCTGTGGGTGAAATGGAAACCCTGGCCAAAATTATTCAGCCACAAATCGGGATTTTAACCAATATTGGTGAAGCACATGCGGAAGGCTTTGCTTCAAGAAAAGAAAAGCTGACCGAAAAACTCAAGCTTTTTACAGCATGCGAACTACTGATTTACTCACCGGATGACGTCGCTGAAATTGATTTGCCGGTATTGCCGGGGCAGAAGAGGTTTAGCTGGAGTGGCATACAAGGTGCTGATCTTCGTATTATCGAGGTAGAACATGGTATATCAGGCAGCCACTTACGGGCAATCTACCAGAATCAGGAAATCAGCTGCAGCTTGCCATTTAAAGATCAGGCATCAATAGAAGATGGCATTATTTGCTGGGCCACTTTACTGGCCATGGGCTATTTACCTGAACAAGCCGGTTCACGATTGGAAAAACTGACGCCGGTAAGCATGCGACTGGAACTGAAAAATGGCATTAACCAGTGTTCCATAATCGATGATTCTTACAGTGCTGATATTTCATCACTGGTTATCGCACTTGATTTCCTGAACCAGCAAAATCAGCACACTAAAAAAACAGTGATCCTTTCCGAGATATTTGAAACCGGTAAAGAAGATTTGGTTTTATACACTGAAATAGCCGGTTTACTGCAACAGAAAAGGATTAACCGCTTCATTGGAATTGGAAAACAGATGGCCGGATATGCGGAACTTTTTCAGTGCGAAACCCACTTTTTTGATGATACCAATGCTTTTTTACAGGCATTTCCCGGCTTACAGTTTAACCACGAAACGATTTTGGTAAAGGGTGCCCGGCGTTTCGAATTTGGCAGGATCAGTAAGATCCTGACGCAGAAAATACATGATACAGTATTGGAGATAGATCTGAATGCCATGGTGGCGAACCTCCAGTTCTATCGTGCTAAACTTACGCCTGGCGTAAAAATAATGGCTATGGTGAAAGCTTTTTCATACGGAAGCGGAAGTTTTGAAATTGCCAATCTCTTGCAGTTTCACAAAGTAGATTATCTGGCGGTGGCTTATGCCGATGAAGGAATTGCCTTAAGGAAAGCGGGCATCACCCTGCCCATCATGGTGATGAGCCCGGAAGAATCTGCTTTTGAAGCCATTATCAAACACCATTTAGAACCCGAAATTTATAGCCTTGGCGTGCTGAATAGTTTTTTAAATGCGCTTCCTGAAGATATTCTGCATTATCCGGTTCACTTAAAAATTGATAGCGGGATGCACCGTTTAGGCTTTGACGAAACAGAAATTGATGATCTGGTGAAGTTGCTTAAAGATAACCTGCTGATTAGGGTGCAAAGTATTTTTTCTCACCTGGTGGCCAGCGGGGAAGCAGCGCATGATGATTTTACCCGTCAGCAAATAAATATCTTTGATCTGGCCGCAAAAAAACTGATCCGTGTTTTAGGTTATCAGCCGCTATTGCACATCGCTAATACTTCAGGCATCAGCAGGTGGCCCGACAGCCAGCTGGACATGGTTCGCTTAGGAATCGGCCTTTATGGATTTGATGCCGGTTTGCAGCAGAATCAGGGCCTGCAAACGGTAATGGTTTTAAAAACGACCATCACCCAGGTCAAAAACATTGCACCCGGCGAAAGTGTGGGCTACAGCAGGAAAGGCTGGATGCCCAATGGCGGTAAAATAGCAACGGTAAAAATTGGTTATGCAGATGGCTATAGCCGTGCATTTGGAAATGGCGTAGGGAAGATGTTAGTCAATGGACAATTGGTGCCCACTATTGGCTCCGTTTGTATGGACATGACCATGCTGGATATCACAGGTTTAGAAGTAAAAGCCGGAGATGAGGCCATTGTTTTTAATCAGGAACATACCATTATGCAACTGGCAAATGATACAGGTACCATTCCATACGAGATTTTAACCAATATTTCTCAGCGGGTTAAACGGGTTTATTTTTATGAATAAATCGGTTCATTTGTCATTGGTTCAATAGTCATTAGTCTGGATGCAGATAACATGGTTCATTTGTCATTGGTTCAATAGTCATTAGTTTGGATGCAGGTAACCTGGTTCATTTGTCATTAGTTTGGATGCAGATTATAAGCCATGCTAACCAATGAACCAATGACTATTGAACTAATAAACCATTCACTACCGACTATTGAACATTTTTAAATAAATTTGCAGCATGAACAAAATCGGGAAAGCTATTTTAAACTATTTGATCAAAGGTTTATTAATTGTGGTACCCATCGCTGTGAGTATCTTTATTGTAGTCTGGGCGGTTACCACTGTAGATAGCTGGCTGAATGTCAATAATATACTTGGGGTTAATCCGCAGACGGGTGAAAGCAGGAACATCCCCGGTTTAGGCTTGTTAACTGTTTTAACCATTATTCTACTGGCAGGTATTTTTGTAACTAATCTCGTTACCGAGCCGATGTACAATTGGTTCCAGAGGATGATGCAGCGCTTGCCTTTACTTAATTTCATCTACTCTTCTATTAAAGATTTAACTGAAGCGTTTGTGGGTGATGAAAAGAAATTTAATCACCCGGTATTGGTGGAGGTAGAAGGTGGATTGAAAAAGATTGGTTTCCTTACACAGAACGATCTGCATAAACTGAATTTACCTGACGATGTTGCGGTTTATTTTCCTTTGTCGTACTCTTTTGCAGGTCAGCTTTGTATTGTGAAAAGAGAAAAAGTGAAAGATCTGGATATGAGTGCTGCCGATGCGATGAAACTAGTGGTAAGTGGTGGTGTGAGCGGACTCTGAGTATTTAAAAGCGGGACCTACAGGTGGTTGAATGAAGAAATTAAACGCTCAATTAATTGCCATGTTGAATGTCATAACCCATTAAAAACTGAACCATTTGGTCTTAATCATTTAAATTAAAAAAGCATTTAAAAAATGTTCCGTGCGAAGGATAGGAAAACCATCAGCAATATAAAAGCATAAAGTATCCTGATATAATATTCCCGGATGAATAATCCCGCCACCATTACTAAATCATCTTCCGTATTGCTGTGGATTAAGCCACTGCCCGAAGCTGAATTGTAAATAATCTGCTTATTTTTATGATCATTCACTGACCATCTGCTGAACCAGCTGTTCTGAAAACTCCAGTCAAATTCATCACCGCTGGTACAAAATATTCTGGCCTTAAACCCCAGCCAGTCATAGCGGATGACCGCCAGAACTTCATTTTTGTTATTGAGGATTTTCGACTCCGGAGTGGAGTACCCTTCACTTTTTAAAAGGTAAATTCCTGATTGTGTGGTGGCAATGGCAGAGTTTTTTAAAGAAAAGAAATTTAAAGAAAATTTTAATAACATATCTTCAAATACCTGGTAATTACTATCAAGTAAGCCTTTTCTCCAATTCAGTATTTTCTCCATCACAACAAGGTTTTGCTTTAAGACTGCCGAATAAACGAATCGTTACAGAAAAAGTTTGTAAATAAAAAAGTGCCTGTAAAACAAGCACCTTTTTGATAATGATTTGAATTTTCAAGGATTGAAGAGAATATACTTCAACATCCAAACCTGAAAAACCTCAAATTCTTTTAATCCTGTTCTTTATCTGTTCTAGAAATTAGGTTTCAGTACATATTTATCATAGAACCTGAAAATGTGCTCTGCGGCTTCTTCGGCCGTATCTACCAACCTGAACAGGTTCAGATCTTCCTCATGGATATTATGTTCTTTTTGTAGCATGGTACCTTTAATCCAGTCGATTAAACCGCTCCAGTAATCCTTGCCCAATAATACAATCGGGAAACGTGCAATTTTACCTGTTTGGATCAATGTTAAAGCTTCAAAAAGCTCATCCATGGTACCAAAACCACCCGGTAAAACCACAAAACCCTGGCTGTATTTCATAAACATTACCTTGCGGACAAAGAAATAATCAAATTCCAGTAATTTGTTATGGTCAATATATTTATTGTGAAACTGTTCAAAAGGCAGTTCGATATTAAGCCCTACCGATTTACCGCCATTGGTATGTGCACCTTTATTTCCGGCTTCCATGATACCCGGGCCACCGCCTGTAATCACGCCATAACCACGATCAGTTAAAAGTTTACCGCATTGTTCTGCCAGTTGATAATACCTGTTGGTTTCTGCCGTCCGGGCTGACCCATAGATGGTTACGCAGGGACCGATTTTAGCCAGTTTTTCGAAGCCATCTACAAACTCCGCCATTATTTTAAAAATTTGCCAGGAATCCGTTACTTTAATTTCCTGCCAGTCCTTATTTTCAAAGGCACTTCTTATTTTTTCTTCACTCGTCATATTTACGCTATTCTAATATTAAAATTCTGTTTGCGCATCAGTCTTTTTGCTGATGAAAAGCAAACCTATAAAGGTGATTAAACCATTAATTAAAATCAGTTCAACACTGAAAACGTAACCACCCATTAAACGGGTTGAATACGTGGAAAGCAAGTAACATAAAAAAGGCGATAATATGCAAACTATTGGCACTAATTTGTCGTACAAACCACGTTTTTTTACAAATAGTCCAAAACTGTACAAGCCTAAAAGTGGTCCGTAGGTATAAGAGGCAATGGTAAATATTAAGCTGACTACGGATGAGCTGTTGAGTGCATTGATGACGATGATCACTAAAAACATTAAAATAGAAAATGCGATGTGGACGGTATGGCGCTTTTTTACCGCATCTTTCGCATTTACATTTTCAGCTTTGGCCATGCCCAGGAAATCTACACAAAAAGAAGTGGTTAGTGCGGTTAAGGCAGAATCTGTGGTGGCAAATGTTGCTGCCGTTAGGCCCAGCATAAAGATAATGGCAGGTATTGCACCTAAATGATTTAAGGCAATTTCTGGAAATAACAAATCGGTTCTAGCCTTTCCGGTGAGGTGATCCAAAGGAATTTCAATGCCATTTTTTGCGGCGAAAATATACAGCAATGCCCCAACGCTCAGGAAGAAGACATTTAAGATGACAAATACTCCTGTAAAAGTGAACATGTTTTTTTGCGCCTCTTTAATCGTACCCATACTTAGGTTTTTCTGCATCAGATCCTGGTCTAAACCCGTCATCGCAATGGTCACGAAAATACCGCCGATAAACTGTTTGCTGAAATAGAACTTATTCGTCAGGAAATCATCCAGAAAGAAAATCTTTGAATAGCTGCTGCTTTTGATGGTTTCAAAAGCCTGTGGAATATTAAAATTTAAGCTGCTGCAAATAAAATAGATGGTGAGGAAAACGGATAGCACCAGGAAAAACGTTTGAAGCGTATCAGTAATGATAATGGTTTTTAAACCGCCTTTAAAGGTGTACGACCAGATCAGGGCTAAGGAAATCAGCACTGTTAACCAGAAAGGGATGCCGTAATTATCAAAAATAAAGCGTTGCAGTACAATCACCACTAAATATAACCTGGTGGCCGAACCCAGTGTTCTGCTCAGCAAAAATATGGAGGCTGCAGTTTTATAACTGTAATGCCCCAATCGCTGTTCAATATAGCTGTAAATGGAGGTCAGTTTCATCCGGTAATACAGCGGGAGCAATACGGTGCAAATAATGAGGAAACCAACGGCATTACCTAAAACGAATTGAAAATACTGAAACTGATTCCCGGCCGGTGCACCCACTTCACCCGGAACCGAAATAAACGTTACCCCCGAAAGTGCAGTGCCAATCATGCCAAATGCCACTAAATACCACTTTGAATTTCTGTTGGCTACAAAAAAAGAGTTGTTATCAGACGAATCTTTAGCGGTTACGAATGAAATAATAATCAGCAATAAAAAATAACCGATTAGGAAACATAAAAGTATGGTTGGCGACATGGTTTTGTTTTAAGCTGATAAATGTAAGAAATTACGATTTAAAGTCAATGGCTTAAAGAATTGTTAAATTGCTCCATTGTTAAAACTTAACTTCAACAATGGTCTTGCTATAGAAGGACAACAATGAAGCCATACAGCAATTTATCAATATAACAATCAAACAATTTTCCGTATCAAACTTTTAGCATATTTTTGTACATGAATTTTTCATCCAAACTGCTGGAAGATGCAGTAAACGAATTCTCTAAATTACCTGGTGTAGGACAAAAAACGGCATTGCGTTTAGTGTTACATCTTTTAAATAAAGAACAGGGGGAAGTGAATCAGTTTGGCAATACTTTTATAAAGCTAAAGCAACACATCAAACATTGTACAATTTGCCGCAATATTTCAGATTATACGGTGTGCGAAATCTGTACTTCGGCCAAACGTGATAAGGAAACGATTTGCGTGGTCGAAGATACTCGGGATGTCATGGCGATCGAAAATACAGGTCAGTATTTTGGGGTTTATCATGTTTTGGGTGGCCTAATTTCACCAATGGATGGAATTGGTCCGACAGACTTATTTATTGATGGATTGGTTTCCAGGGTATCTGCCGGGGGGATCAAAGAAATTATTCTGGCCCTGAGCCCAAATATGGAGGGTGATACCACATTGTTTTACCTGTACAAGCGCTTAAAAGACTTTAATGTTCCGGTAAGCACCATTGCCCGCGGAATTGCCTTTGGTGGCGAACTGGAATATACAGATGAAATTACCCTCGGCCGCTCGATCATTACCCGGGTACCTTATGAAACAGCGATGATGAAATAGTTGGGAGTTTGGAGTCTGGAGTTTGGAGTTGGAAATTGGGAGTCGAGAGTCTGGAGTCGTCAGTCAGGAATAAATAATAAAATAGAAATGAATATTTGCCAAGTCTTGATACTCGCTACTTAATACTTGCTACTCAATACTACTTAAAAAAAAATGAACCTCAAAAATAAAGTCATCATCATTACCGGGGCATCCAGCGGAATCGGAAAAGCCTGTGCCGAAGAATTTGCCAAACGTGGTGCTAATTTAGTTTTAGCTGCCCGCCAGTATGTAACCCTTTGCGAAATTACGGCCGATTTAGAAAAGAAATATAACATCAGGGCAGTGGCTGTTCAGGCAGACGTAAGTAAGGAGGCCGATTGTGAGCTGATCATCAAACAAACATTGGTTTCTTTTCAAAGGATTGATATCCTGGTGAACAATGCCGGTTTATCCATGCGTGCATTGTTTAATGATCTCGATTTATCTGTACTTAAAAACCTGATGGATGTAAACTTCTGGGGAACTGTTTACTGCACCAAATATGCCCTACCCGAAATCCTGAAAACCAAAGGTACGGTAGTGGGAATTTCATCTATTGCCGGTTACCGGGGTTTGCCGGGAAGAACTGGCTATTCCGCTTCAAAATTTGCAATGAATGGTTTTATGGAGTCGCTGCGGACCGAACTTTTAAAAACCGGTGTCAATGTTTTAGTGGCTTGTCCGGGGTTCACCGCTTCCAATATTCGCGTTAAAGCACTATCAAAAGATGGTGCGGCTCATGGTGAAACCAGTATGGATGAGGGAAAAATGATGACATCTGAAGAAGTTGCTGGTATTATTGCCGATGGAATCGAGAAACGCAAACGGACTTTAGTGATGACAGGCCAGGGAAAACTGGCTGTTTGGATGAATAAGTTATTTCCTGCTTTTGTAGATAAAAAGGTTTTCGATTTATTTGCTAAAGAGAAAAATCCGCTGATTAAGGCTTAGCGCTAAAGGCCGATTGCTTAAAGGTCAAAGCAAAAGTTTAATGCCAGTTTTTCAATCTTCAAAGTGATACTTGCTGCCTAATACCCGATAGTTACTAATCAGATCTCATAACCTAATTCCTTCATATGCTTAAAAAACTATTTCTAACAATTCTCTTGTTTCAAACCATAACAGCATTGGCTCAGGTAAAGACGGCGAAGGATATCAATTATGCCCATAACGCTAAAGCAGAAAATACACTTAATATTTTTTACAATGCCGATCAGATTGAAAACAAACCTGTTCTGATTTTCATACATGGAGGATCCTGGAGCAGTGGCAAGAAAGAAACGTATTGGTGGTTAGGGAGAAATTTTGCACGGAAAGGTGTAGTTGCTGTCATTATCAATTATCCGCTCGCGCCTGATGCACAATATGAAAAAATGGCTGATGATTGCGCATTGGCCGTAAAATGGGTTAAGGAAAATAGCGCTGTTTATAAAGGCAGTTCAGATAAGATCTTTATAATGGGGCATTCAGCAGGTGGGCATTTGGCAGAACTTATCAACGCTGATCCGAGATATTTTAACCATGCCGGAATCAAAAATCCAATCAAAGGCGTAATCTTAAATGATCCCTTCGGACTGGATCTGTATGAATACCTGACTACAGCCAAAAAGGACAGTTTTTACTTCGATTTTATCAGAACCTTCACCAGTCAGCCAGCGGTATGGAAAGCAGCATCACCATTAAATTATGTTGATCATATTAAAAATCCGCATCTGCTGTTGTATGGTGGCAAAACTTACGAAGCGATCAAATTACAAACTCCCAGGTTATATCAAGAATTAAAGGCACACCATATTCCTGTAGAAATTAAGGAGATCGAAGGGAAAAGTCATGTGCCTATGATTAGCCAGATGATATTAGGGGGGAATGATCTGTATGAAGAAATTTTAACATTTATTCATCAGTTTGATTAAACTATTGTTCATTTAGCATTACTAACTTTATTTCATATCAGACAGAAAGTTAGTAACGCTGATTATACCTTTTCAATTTTATCAAACAAGCTATAATCCATCACGGTTTTGCCCTGTTCATTGTGATAATGCATGATCTTAAACTTTGCATCAAACTCGATGTCATCATCCTGATAGCTGGTTCTGGTATGAATGGTTTGCGCAAAAGTATCATCAAAGGCTCTCAAAATCACAAAAATCTCTACTTCCGCTGCCTTTAATTCATCTAGTGTTTTTCCGAAAATAGGACTTTCTTCATTAATGGGATGAACCAGGGTCCAGTTTAAGGATAGTACGCTGATTGTATTGCGTTCCAAATCCAAAGGATAAAAACTTCTTTTTAATTTTCCATCTACCTTTTCGTTGAAGGTGATAATCATCTGCACTTCAATATCAATAAGTGCGTTTCTTCTTAAATTAACGAGCCTGCACATCAAGCCTTTTTGATTCTGATAGGGGCCAATAACCATTTTTTTACTGAAAGACACTTTTGACGTAGGGCGACTGAAACGACCATATAATAATCCGGTAGCTAAGGCAAAGGCCAGTAAACCAAGCATACTCTCAAAGGCCGCGAGCACACTGGTAATAAATCCCTGTGGTGAAATATGTCCGTAACCTACTGTTGAAATGGTTTGTGCGGAGAAAAAGAAAGCATCAAAAAACT
The DNA here is from genome assembly GCF_026239715.1 of Pedobacter sp. GR22-10. NCBI lineage: Bacteria > Pseudomonadati > Bacteroidota > Sphingobacteriia > Sphingobacteriales > Sphingobacteriaceae > Pedobacter > Pedobacter sp. GR22-10. The sequence goes on along the minus strand of NZ_JAPIVR010000002.1, from coordinate 316,702 downwards.
GATCTCTTAAAGTAATGCCTTTTGCACCGTCTAAATTTTCAATTCCAATTACATTATAGGCAACTGCGAAAAGTGTGTTTACAATCAGGTAGGCGATCAGGATCACAAGAAAAAACCGGGGCCAGCTCATGGTAACCAGTCGGGTATACGTATCATCGAACTTGAACCAGGGCAGACCGGTCCGCTCAATATTTGGTGTTCCATCCGTATTTAATACCCGCTGGTTTTTGATCACGGGCGCAGAGCCGAAACCCAGATCATCATTAAACTGTACTCTTCTCTTAAAAAAAGACATATATTTTTAGAAAGATTTTGGAATTACAAAAAAGTATATCAATATTTGTTCTATACAAACATGATCATTAAAAACTTAAATAACAATTGGTGGTGGCATAACGAAATTCGTTAGGCAAATTCTATTGTTATATATTTTAAATTATTTTATAAACGATAAAAAGGATTGCCCAAAAAGCAATCCTTTTTTTATGGGCTATCGTCAAAAGAAGCAAATCAACATGAAAAGAATATTAAACCATTTGTTTGAAAATAAAAGCTTCAGCAGGGAAGAGGCTAAGCATATCCTCATTTCTATTTCACAGGGAGAATTTAATTCTTCGCAGATTGCCGCTTTTATTACAGCCTACGCCATGCGCAACATTACGGTTGATGAGTTACAGGGTTTCCGTGATGCCATGTTGGATCTGGGCATTAAAGCCAATTTTTCAGACTATGAACTGATTGATCTTTGCGGAACAGGTGGCGATGGAAAGGATACCTTTAATATTTCTACCTTGTCATCATTTGTCGTGGCCGGTGCAGGGCATCAGGTAGCCAAACACGGTAATTATGGCGTGTCATCTGGTTGTGGCTCTTCAAATGTGATGGAATATCTGGGTTATTCATTCACCAATAACCAGGATGCTCTAAAGCGTAGCCTGGATACCGCCGGCATTTGTTTTTTACATGCACCTTTATTTAATCCGGCCATGAAGATTGTGGCCCCCATCCGTAAAGATTTAGGTGTTAAAACCTTTTTCAATATGCTGGGGCCGATGGTAAACCCCTCGCAGCCTAAATACCAGATGGTGGGTGTTTTCAGTCTGGAACTGGCTCGTTTATATAATTATCTTTACCAGGACACCACTAAAAGCTATACCATTGTTCATGCGCTGGAAGGTTATGACGAAATTTCATTAACCTGCGATGTGAAAACCTTTAACAATAAGGGAGAGGGTATTTTAACCCTGAATGACATGGGATTTGAAAAGGTTTCCGTGAATGATATTAAAGGTGGAGATACCGTAGAATCTTCTGCAAAAATTTTCATGGATGTTTTAAATGGTGAGGCTACTGATGTTCAAAACAATGTGGTGCTTTGCAATGCTGCATTGGCCATTAAAACCATCAAGCCTGCTGTAAGTTTCGCAGATTGTTTCTATGAAGCGGAGGAATCTTTAGTCAGTAAAAAGGCGCTGGAAAGCTTTAAAAAATTAGTTGCCTGATGAAAGGATTAAAATTAAAGGTTTGCGGAATGAAGTTCGCGGCAAATGTTGCTGCGGTTGCCAGCTTGCAGCCTGATTATTTAGGCTTTATTTTTTACGATAAATCACCAAGGTTGATCAGTGATGTTTCGGCAGAGCTGATTAAATATATTCCATCAGAAATTAGAACAGTTGGCGTGTTTGTTGATGAAGATTTGGAAGTGGTGCAGAAAAAAGTAAATCTATACCAGTTAAAAGCTGTTCAGTTACATGGAGGCGAGTCGCCACAATACTGTGCCGCACTAAAAAATAACTTGAACAGTCTGGAAGTGATTAAGGCTTTTGGTGTGGATGAAGATTTTGACTTTTCGATATTGAATGCTTACGCAGCTGTGGTCGATTACTTTTTGTTCGATACCAAAACAAAAGCGCATGGTGGCTCAGGAAAAACATTCGATTGGAAGATTTTGGATGGTTATCCATTAGATAAGCCTTACTTTTTAAGTGGCGGAATTGATTTGGAACATGCAGCAGCAATAAATGCAATGGAAGATTCGAGATTGTATGCGCTGGATATCAACAGCAGGTTTGAAGTTGAACCTGGTGTTAAAGATGCAGAGAAGATTAAAGAATTTATTAAAGAAATGGAAAAATAGAATATCATGCTGTGGTCTGGCTAGCAACAGATCGTCATTTCGAGCGCAGCCGGGAAATCTGCATGTAAATATAGATCTCTCCATTCTGTTGCACTCCATCCGATAGCTATCGGATCAAGATGACGACTTATCTCTGGCAGCTATCAATGTGACAAACGAGTTGATAAAATATTATGAAATACAAAGTAAACGAAAAAGGATATTACGGAGATTTTGGTGGGGCCTACATTCCTGAAATGCTTTATCCGAACGTAGAAGAATTGCGTCAGAATTATTTAAGGATTATTGATGATGCCGGTTTTCAAAAGGAGTTTCATCAGTTAATGAAAGATTATGTGGGTCGCCCTTCGCCGTTGTATTTAGCGAATAGGTTATCTGAAAGATACGGGGCCAACATTTTCCTGAAGAGAGAAGACTTAAACCATACCGGGGCACATAAAATTAATAATACCATCGGACAGATTCTCCTGGCTGAAAAGCTAGGTAAGAAAAGAATTATTGCCGAGACAGGTGCTGGTCAGCACGGTGTGGCCACCGCTACGGTTTGCGCTTTGCGTAACCTGGAGTGCGTCATTTACATGGGCGAAGTGGATATCGAGCGCCAGGCACCAAACGTGGCCCGCATGAAGATGTTAGGCGCAAAGGTGGTGCCTGCAAGTTCAGGAAGTAAAACCTTAAAGGATGCCACTAACGAGGCGATGCGCGACTGGATTAACAACCCGGTTGATACGCATTACATCATCGGTTCGGTCGTTGGCCCGCATCCTTATCCCGATATGGTGGCCATTTTCCAATCTATTATTTCGGAAGAGGCGAAAAAACAACTGATGGCACAAACCGGTAGTGATCAGCCGGATTACGTGCTGGCTTGTGTAGGCGGTGGAAGTAATGCCATGGGCATGTTCTACCATTTTATGGATGATGAAAATGTAAAACTGATCGCTGTTGAAGCAGCCGGAAAAGGCGTGTCGAGCGGATTTTCTGCGGCGACCACTTATTTAGGTAAAGAAGGAGTATTGCACGGCAGCCGAAGTATTTTAATGCAAACGCCAGACGGACAGGTGGTAGAACCACATTCGGTTTCTGCAGGTTTGGATTATCCGGGTATTGGTCCGCAACATGCGCATTTGTTTAAAACCGGTAGGGGGAAATATGTTTCGATAACGGATGAAGAGAGTTTAGATGCAGGTTTATTACTCACCCAGTTAGAGGGCATTATTCCGGCAATCGAAAGTGCACATGCCTTGGCCTACTTAGAGAAAATGGAATTCAAAGGCGGCGAAAATGTAGTGGTTTGCTTATCGGGCAGAGGCGATAAGGACTTAGATACTTATATTAAATATTTCAAATTATAGATGTGAGATAATAGACTTGAGATATCAGACTTCCTGTCTGGTTCTCATATCTCATATCTCACATCTCACATCTCGGAAAATGAACAGAATCAAACAACTCTTCGCATCGAAGAAAAATATATTATCGATTTATTACACGGCCGGTTACCCAAATACCGGCGATACGATACAAATTGCGGAAGCCTTAGAAAAATCAGGAGCTGATATGCTGGAAATTGGTTTTCCCTATTCAGACCCGGTGGCTGACGGACCTGTAATCCAGGCGAGTAGTAAGAAATCTTTAGATCAGGGCATGAATTTAAAGCTGCTTTTTGAACAGTTGAAAGACCTGCGTAAAAGTGTGACCATTCCTGTTTTATTGATGGGCTATGTGAATCCGGTTTTGCAGTTCGGTGTGGAGAATTTCTGTAAAGCCTGTGCCGAAGTGGGGGTTGATGGTTGTATCGTTCCCGATCTGCCAATGGTGGAATACGAGGAGTTTTATAAAGAATGCTTTGAGGAACACAACTTAAGTAATGTGTTTTTGATTACGCCACAAACTGCTGAAGAACGCATCCATAAAATTGATGGCTTAACTAATGGCTTTATCTATTTGTTATCATCATCAGCTACTACAGGTAAAAACCTCGAGGTTGGCAATACCACCGAAGCTTATTTCAGCAGGATTAAAAACCTGAACTTGAAAAATCCAACGATGATCGGTTTCGGAATCAGCGATAAACAGACTTTCGATAAAGCCTGCTCGTATGCCAATGGTGCCATCATCGGAACGGCATTCGTTAAAGCAATTGAGAACGGGAATATTGAGGAAAGTGTAAGTGAGTTTATGAAGAAGTTTAAGAGTTAGTGTTTTTACCACAAATGTACGAAGACACCAGGATATCATTCACTTTGTGTCTTGGTGGTTAAAACTTTACTAGTTTCTTTTCACCATATTAGACATGTAAGAACATATTAGGTATGGAGTTTATGTTTACTTATATAGTTAAGATTTGTGTAGCAAATCCTGGGATAGATGCGTCGTCATTTCGACTGAAGCGCAGCGGAATGGAGAAATCTTTGCACTTTAATTGGAGGTTACTGTAGATCTCTCCGCTTCACTACGTTCCGGTCGAGATGACGATGTTTATTAATTAATTCTCATCCTGAGCGGAGTCGAAGGATATCCATTCCGTTTGCACTTAGGTAGAAATGGTATTTTTTTCCTAAATTAGTGCCATTAAAATCTCTTTATAAAATATAACTCAAACAGAATTCAATTCTGATATTCCCTTATCGTTCTGATCAAGGGATAAACTATTATTTTCTAAAATTTTATAAAGAACATCATGCAAGATTTAAAAATTGCTTTAATCGGTGCTACAGGTAAAGCTGGTACTTATATTTTAAAAGCGCTATTGGCGCAAAAATTCGGGGTCAAAGCCCTAGTCAGAAATCCAGAAAAACTTCAGATTCATCATGCTTCGCTGGAAATTGTAACCGGCGATGTTAAAGATGTGGAAAAGGTACATACCTTTATAAAAGGTTGCGATATCGTTGTCAGTGCCCTCGGTACGGGACAACCTGCAAGCGAAAAAACAATCTTTACGCAATCAACAAGTAATATCCTAACGGCGATGAAAGCCCTTGATCTGAAACGTTACATCGTCATTACGGGTATCAACGTAGATAGTCCTGCTGATGAAAAGGATGCCAAAACCCAATTTGGAACCCAATGGATGTACGATAACTATCCGGTTTCTACCGCAGACAGGCAGAAAGAATATGATCTGTTAATTGACAGTGATCTCGATTGGACTTTAATCCGTTTACCCTTAATCATTCAAACCGACGAACAAAGTGCTATAGGCACAAGTTTGGTTAATTGTGATGGCGAACAGATTAATGCAACTAATTTGGCTCGGTTTATTATTGAGCAGTTCGGAGAGAAGGCCTTTGTAAAACAGGCACCTTTTATATGGAATAGTTAGTTTTTTTACCACTAAGGCACGAAGTCACTAAGAAATTTGCTTTGTGTTCTTTGTGTCTTAGTGGTGAATCTTTTTCTTTTCTGAATTGTCATTGTTAGCAACGAAGCAATCTTACAACTATCGCGATTAGCGAGCGTATTAAGCTCTTTCAGCCCTTCACCCTGATCCGATAGCTATCCGATTTGTTTCAGGGGCTTAGCGGTTAAAACTTTACTAGTTTTTTTTACCATATAAGACATATCAGAACATATAGGGCATTGCGCTTAAATGTTCTTGTATCCCTTAATGGTGTCATATCACGGCATTAAACTTTGTGACTTAGTGGTTAGTTTTTTAGACTGCATCGTCATTAGGAGCAGGAAGGAGTGCCTGCCCCGACTTTTTTTGGGAAAGTAAATCTTTCATGCAAGCGATCCTGCTGGAGAGATTACTCTTGCCAGTCGGTCATCCTGAACTTGTTTCAGGGTCTTAGAAGTTAAAACTTTTATGATCGTTTTTTACCATATAAGACATGTCAGAACATATAGGGCATTACGCTTAAATGGAACTTATATGCCTTGTATGGTTTCAGTTTTTTTACCATATCACGGCATTAAACTTTGTGACATAGTGGTTAGTTTTTTAGACTGCATCGTCATTAGGAGGAGGAAGGAGCGCCTGCCCCGACTTTTTTTGGGAAAGTAAATCTTTCATGCAAGCGATCTTGCTGGAGAGATTACTCTTGCAGTCCGTCACCCTGAACGTATTTCAGGGTCTTAGAAGTAAAAACTTTTATTATCGTTTTTTACCATATAAAACATATCAGAACATATAGGGCATTACGCTTAAATGGAACTTATATGCCTTATATGGTTTCAGTTTTTTTTCATATCACGACATTAAACTTTGTGACTTAGTGGTTAGTTTTTTTAGGCTGCATCGTCATTACGAAGAGGAAGGAGCGCCTGCCCCGACTTTTGGGGAATTAATCTTTCATGCAAGCGATTCTACCGGAGAGATTGCTTTCCCGAAAGGTCGTGACAGGCGCTCGGCTGAAAAAGCCTTCCCGCAATGACGATTACCTCGAGTAAGCCTACTTATTTACCCAGTCCTCCAAAGTCATTTCAAATTTCACTTCACCATTGTTTACCACGCCCACCTTTTTCCAGCCTTGCCGGGCATAAAATTCTTCTGCGCGGGTATTTGGTGATGTACCCAGCCAAACCGGTTCATGGGTTTGATCGAAATACCAATCCATCATTAAGCGGTGCAGTGCTTTGCCAATGCCTTTACCTTCAAATTCTGGACGGAGAAACAAAGCCCAGATATTATGTGCTTTCAAATCTACAATAGAGAATCCAACCACTTCCTCATTTACTTCACAAACCCATCCTTTGCCGCGTTGTGTTATAAATTCTTCGCAATCTTTATCCGTAACCATGGCAGGATCAGACAAAATATTCTCTTTTACGGTATGTCTGACAATTTGGATCGCATGTATGTCAGTTGTTTTTGCCTCCCGGAAAATCATTTTTTATTCTTTTAAAAAATTGAAGTTGTTTGAAAATGCTGTCTAAAATGCACTAATCGTTGATTATCAGCGTAAAACTAATCAATAAAATGTTTATGACAAATGAATGATTGTCAATTGTGGAATTGGTTCTACATTTGCTTAACGGTGTTAGATTATTTACACCTAATATTCCGGTCATGGGAAGTAAAGAAAGAATTCTACGTTTAAAAGATGAAACCAGAACCAGTATTCTGGATGCAGCCTTGAACATTGTTCAAACGGAAGGCTGGCAGGCTTTGAGTATGCGTAAAATTGCCGACCAGATTGAATATACTGCACCGATCATTTACGAATATTTTTCGAACAAAGAGGGAATTTTGCTGGAACTGACCAGAAGAGGTTACCAGATCCTGGCGAAGGATGTTCGGGCGGCCCGCGACAAACATGAATCTGCTGAAGATAAAATGGAAGCCATGTGGGTGGCTTATTGGAATTTTGCTTTTGCCAACAAGGAATTTTATCAATTGATGTACGGGGTGGATATGGTTTGTTGCACCGTTAAAAATTCATTGGCTGAAGCCGAAACGGTTTCAAATATGTTAGGCGATGTGATTGAATCTTTATTCAAAAAGAAACCTGTTTCAGAGAATGATATTTGCATGAAATACTATACCTATTGGTCGATCATTCACGGATTGATCTCCATCAACCTGGTGCGCCCGAATGGCAGAACAACAGACGAACTTAACCAGCAAATTTTAAAAGATGCTATTAAAGGGATTACACTATCCATTAACAGCTAATTTTTTTTACATCCTAATTTAACACTGTTAGATTATTTATACGCTTTAAATCCACAATAAATTATATCATATGAATGCTATCCATTACTTGTTTATTTCACTTAACACTGTTAAACGGTTTAATCAGGTTAAGTCAATGTTAATTATCCTCTCGCTGTCTGTCCTTCTGATAAGCTGTAAATCATCACCAGAGCAATCAGCAGCAGCACCGCCGCCGCCAGCATTGCCGGTAAGCGCCATCAATGCCAGCACAGAAACGACGTATATTGAATATCCGGCATCTATTCAGGGTGCTGTTGATATTGATGTCCGTCCGCAGGTGAGCGGTTACTTGCAAAGTGTTCTGGTGAACGAAGGCGCTTATGTTTCTGCCGGACAAACACTCTTCAAAATCAATGAAAACCCATACCGCGAAGCTTTAAACAATGCCAAAGCAAGCTTACATGCTGCAGAGGCGGCTATTTTAAATGCCCAACTGGAAGTAGATAAGTTAACCCCGCTGGTTCAGAATAAAGTGGTTTCTGATTTTCAATTGAAAACGGCTAAAACCGCTTATAAAATCGCGCAGGCCAATGCAGAGCAGGCCAGGGCAAGCGTAGCTTCCGCACAGATTAATTTGGGTTATACCAATGTTAAGGCAACGGTAAGTGGTTATATCGGTCGCATTCCAAAGAAACAGGGAAGTCTGGTTTCGCCGACCGATCAGGTTGCTTTAACCCAGTTATCAGATATTCACGAAGTACATGTTTATTTCTCCCTGGCTGAAAACGACTTCAACAACTTTAATGCAAACTACCCGGGTAAAACCCCTGCCGACAGGATTAAACATTTACCGGCAGTAGAACTTTTATTGTCTGATAATTCAGCTTACCCGATTAAAGGTAAAATTGATATGATCGACGGTCAGTTTGATAAAAACACCGGAGCCATTACGCTCAGGGCAAGTTTTCCTAATGCCAGTGGCATCCTTCGCTCGGGTAATACCGGTAAAATCCGTTTGGGCTTACAACATGATGATGCCATCCTGGTTCCTCAGGCGTCGACGGTAGAAATGCAGGATAAAGTATTTGTATTTACCGTAGGCGATAGCAGTAAGGTGAAAAAACAAGCCATCACCATTGTGGGTAAAGCCGGTGAAAATTACCTGGTGAAAGACGGGGTAAAAGCTGGCGACCAGATCGTGTTGAGCGGGGTTGATAAATTGCAGGAGGGCATGGTGATCCATCCTCAAAAAGCAGCAGATAAAGTAGCCCTTGCAAAAACAAAAAATTAATCATTATTAAAGTTTAAGCCATCATGTTTCAGAAATTTATAGACAGGCCGGTACTTTCAACCGTTATCTCCATCCTATTGGTGATATTGGGTGTACTTGGCCTAACAAAGTTGCCCTTAGAGCGCTTTCCAAATATCGCCCCTCCGTCGGTATTGGTTACTGCGGTGTACCCCGGGGCCAATGCCGAAACCATTTTACGTTCGGTAACGCCATCACTGGAGGAAGCCATTAATGGTGTGGAGAACATGACCTACATGACCTCCAGCGCCAGTAACGACGGTACTTTGGCCATCACGGTTTTCTTCCAGCAAGGTACTAATCCCGATCAGGCCGCTGTTAATGTCCAAAACCGGGTTTCACAGGCCACCAGTCAGTTGCCTGCGGAGGTGGTACAATATGGTATCACCACCACCAAACAGCAAAACAGTTTTATTGGCGCCATCGGTATTTACTCTGAGGATCCAAAAAAATACGATGCTGTTTTTGTCAATAACTATGCACAAATCAACATCATTCCCGAATTGAAACGTATTCCGGGTGTAGGTTCGGCCAGCGTATTTGGCGGGATTAAAGATTACTCCATGCGCATCTGGTTAAACCCAAGTCAGCTGGCTACGTATAAAATTACACCTAATGAAGTGATTGCAGCTGTTCAGGACAAAAACCTGGAAGCAGCGCCAGGCCGGTTAGGGGAGCGTAGTAATGAGGCCTTTGAATACATCATCAAGTATAAAGGTAAACTGACCAAACCAGAAGAATATCAAAACATTGCCATCCGTTCCAATTCAGATGGTTCCATACTACGTTTAAAAGATGTGGCCCGTGTGGAACTGGGAGCCTACAGCTATGGCAGTGTGAACCGTTTAAACGGAAAAGATGGAATTACCATCGGGGTGATCCAGTTATCAGGCTCTAATGCCAACGAAATACAGATTGCCATCGATAAACTATTGGCGAAACTGTCAAAAGATTTCCCGGCGGGCATCAAATTCAACCAGTTTTACCGGACCAAAACCGACCTCGACGAATCCATCAACCAGGTGCAGCACACTTTGATAGAAGCTTTTATACTGGTATTTATCGTGGTGTTTATTTTCCTTCAGGATTTCAGGTCTACCTTAATTCCGGCTATTGCGGTTCCGGTGGCCATTATCGGTACGTTCTTTTTCATGCAGCTATTCGGTTTCTCGATTAACCTTTTAACGTTGTTCGCGCTGGTACTGGCAATTGGTATCGTGGTAGATGATGCGATTGTGGTGGTAGAGGCCGTGCATGCTAAAATGGAAGAAAACCCTTCGCTTAGTCCGAGGGCGGCCACTACCGAGGCGATGAATGAAATCACCGGGGCCATTATATCGATCACCCTGGTGATGGCGGCCGTATTTTTACCGGTTGGCTTCATGACCGGCTCAACAGGTATCTTTTACAAACAATTTGCCTTAACCATGGCGATAGCCATTATTATTTCAGCGGTTAACGCCTTGACTTTAAGTCCTGCGCTGGCGGCCTTATTTTTAAAGAATAAACATGCTGAAGGTGGACACAAGGCACCCAAAAAAGGCTTTGTAGAAAAGTTTTATGCCGGCTTTAATGGTGGTTTTAATTACATGACCAACCGCTATGTTGGTGGCTTAAAAGTGCTTGTCCGCCATAAATGGATCAGCATGGCCGGGCTGGCCTTAATCGTTCTGGTTACCGTTTTCCTGGTGAGCAGAACCAAAACCGGCTTTATCCCAACAGAGGATCAGGGTTTTGTGGCGATTGCTGTGGCCAGTCCATCGGGAACCTCCTTAGCCAATACCAATAAAATGTTAAAACAGGCCGAAGCCGAGTTGAGGGCGATGCCATCCGCAAGATTCGTAATGTCGCTGGCGGGTTATAACTTCTTAACCGCCTCGAACAGTCCATCAGCCGGACAAATTTTCTTATTGTTAAAACCAAACGAGGAAAGAGGGGCGATCAAAAATATCGATGAGATCCAGAATATTGTAAGGGCTAAAATGGCCGCCATATCTGCCGGTACCTTCTTTGTATTCAGTTTCCCAACCGTTCCGGGCTTTAGTAATGTGGAAGCGATGAACGTGATGTTACAGGATAAAACGAATGGCAGACTGGATAAATTTAGTGGGGTGGCGAATAACTTTATCGCGAAGTTAATGGCGAAACCGGCGATTGCTTATGCTTTTACTTCTTATAAAGCCGATTATCCGCAGTTACAACTGGATGTGAATGACGAAAAGGCCGATCAGCTGGGCGTTAGTAAGAAAGACATCTTACAAACGATGCAGACGTATTTCGGTACGGCACAGGCATCCGATTTTAACCGCTTTGGTAAATATTACCGCGTAGTGGTTCAGGCCGATGTGGCCGACAGAACCGACCCTGCCAGTATCGACCGGGTATTTGTGAAAAACAAGGCAGGCGAAAGTGTGCCCATCAGTACGCTAGTTAAATTAACCCGGGTGTATGGTTCGGAAACGGCTTCGCGTTACAACCTGTTCAACTCGATTGAGGTGAATGCGATCCCTAAACCAGGCTTCAGTTCTGGTGATGCAATTAAAGCGATAGAAGAAACGGCTAAAGAACAATTGCCAACGGGGTATGCTTACGAATTCTCCGGACAAACCCGTGAGGAGATTTCTTCAGGCGGACAGTCGACAGTGATATTCCTGCTTTGCCTGGTGTTTGTTTACTTCTTATTATCTGCACAATACGAAAGTTATATCCTGCCATTGGCGGTCATCCTTTCCATCCCTACAGGTGTATTCGGTGTGTTTGCCGTATTGGGTTTAACGGGAATTGAAAATAACATTTATGTACAGGTGGCGCTGATTATGCTAATTGGTTTGCTGGCTAAAAATGCCATCCTGATTGTGGAGTTTGCGGTGCAGCGACGAAAGGCCGGATTGAGTCTGGTGGATGCGGCGATAGAAGCCGCAAGGTTAAGGATCAGACCAATTATCATGACCTCACTGGCCTTTGTATTCGGTTTATTCCCGATGAGTATTGCAACGGGTCCGTCAGCACAAGGCAACCACTCCATTAGTATCGGTGCTGCAGGCGGGATGGTATCGGGTGTAATATTAGGTTTATTCATCATCCCGGTACTTTTTGTCATCTTCCAGGCCTTACAGGAAAAAATATCCAAAAAATCAAAAAATGAGGTTGTTCACCAGCATGGAGCACCTATCAATAATAATCATGTAGTTTATGAAACGGTTTAATATCATTACCATCCTGCTCCTTGCATTCATCTGGAGCGGATGTTCGGTTTCGAAAGATCTATCCTTGCCTAATGTTGCGCCAGGATTATTCAGAAACTCAGCGCCTAAAGACTCTTCGAGTATTGGCACCTTGCCTTTGAAAAGCTTTATCAGTGACTTAACAGTTCAGAACTTAATCGACACGGCATTGGTTCGAAATTACGACATGCAAATTGCACTGAAAAATATCGATGCCGCTGAAGTCTTGTTCAAACAGTCTAAATTGGGTTATTTACCTGAATTAAAATTACAGGTGGCGGCGAGTTCAAGCCGCCCCTCTGATAACAGTTTAAACGGATTAAGCCTGAACCAGTTTACCGGTTCCACACACATTGAAGATTATACGGCTAATCTGGGAGTATTTTGGGAAGCCGACATCTGGGGTAAAATCCGCAACCAGAAAGCCGGTGCACTCGCCAGTTTTTTGCAAACCGAAGAAGCACGTAAAGCAGTCCAAACACGTTTGGTGGCCAATGTGGCACAGGGCTATTACAATTTGTTAATGCTGGATGCGCAATTGGAAATTGCCAAAAAGAATTTAAAGCTAAATGACAGCACCCTGAGGATCATTAATTTGCAGTTTGATGCCGGTCAGGTGACCTCACTGGCCATACAGCAGGCCCAGGCACAACAGTTAAATGCAGCGCAACTGGTTCCCCGTTTGGAACAGAATGTAACCTTACAGGAAAATGCTTTAAGTGTATTGATCGGTACTTTACCTCAATCGATTCACCGGAGCAGCCGCCTGGATAAAATGCTTATTCCGCAGGATTTGAATACAGGTTTTCCTTCGGCGATGTTAAGCCGCAGGCCGGATATTAAATCTGCTGAACTGGCTTTAAATGTAGCCAATGCAAGAGTGGGCGTGGCGAAGGCCAGCTTATATCCTTCATTGGTCATTACCGCAAGTGGCGGTGTCAATTCATTTAAGGCCAGCAACTGGTTTAATGTGCCGGCATCCTTATTTGGTTTGGTTTCAGGCGGGATTACACAACCGATTTTCCAAAGGGGACAGCTGAAAAGCAATTTAGAACTGGCAAAAATCGACAGGGAGAAAACGGTGATCCAGTTTCGCCAGTCGGTTATTAATGCGGTAGGCGAAGTTTCCGATGAATTAACGAAGTTTGAAAAACTGAAAACACAGTATAGTATTGCAGAGAGAAGGGCACAGACTTTACAACAGGCATCGAGAAATGCAAGTTTGTTATTCAAAAGTGGCATGGCCAATTACTTAGAGGTGATTACCGCGCAAGGTAATTTATTGCAAAGCGAACTGGAACTGACCACCATCAAAAATGAGCAGTTAAATGCAGTGGTTGGTTTGTACAGGTCGTTAGGTGGGGGTTGGAATTAATTTGCAAATATATCTAAACCTATAAGGTTTTAAAGACTTTATAGGTTTGTGTATAAATTTAGGCACTAAGAGCGAGAGGTTCTTGGTGCTTTTTTGTTTGATGCTGTTATCGTAGCACCTATTCCGCCATTGCGAGGAGGAACGACGAAGCAATCTTACTACTATGGGTTATCTGCGATTTGTACAAAATTATTCTATTATCCAGATTACAAACACCGCTCGTCATCCGATAGCTATCGGATCCCGCGCAGGCAAGAATCTTAAGGCCTTGATATTTTTTTATCCTTCGCTCGGTCTTGCCTCGGCTCACCGCCGCCGAGGGGCTCTTACTTTTGGCTTGATCCAAAGTAACAAAAGATCAAGGCTTGCATCCTTTCTTGTAAAAAGCTACGGAAATCTTTATTGCGGCAGCATCGAGGCTCTTACCCTTGCTTATTCCTACCGCTCCCGCTTTGATGCTGCCTTGGGTTGTGGGGTAATGAGGGGAAGTGCATAGATTTTCGTGCTTTTTCCTGCGAAAATCTGCCAGGCCGGTAGCAGATAGCATATTGCAGAGACAGGCATGCGTAGATTGATTACTTTGAGACTATGAGGGGGGCGCTGGGTCGTCATCTCGACCGAAGTGGAGAGATCTTTGTACTTAACCTTTAGAATATTTCTAACATGTCCGTCATTCCCATGCTGGCGGGAACCTTAATGCTTTCAATATTCTGCTGTACTTTTTTATTTTGCCCTTTGCTCTGGCTTGCCTCGGCTGGCCGCCTGGGCTTTTACTTTTTCCTTGATGAAAAAGTAACAAACCTGAGCGAAGCGAAAGCATGCCCACTTCTAATTAATATACACCGGGCATAACTAAAAGGCTTGCACCGTTTTTTACCTGATCATGTTGTTTTTATCGGTATAAAAGATTGATGCACAATTCCTTGTAAAAAGCTACGGAAATCTTTATTGCGGCAGCCTCTAGGCTTCTTACCCTTTCTTATCCCAGCGCACAAGCTTGATTCTGCCTTGGGTTGTGGGGTAATGAGGGGAAGTGCATAGATTTTCGTGCTTTTTTCTGCGAAAATCTGCCAGGCCGGTAGCAGGGTGCAGATAGCGTGGTGGCTATAGCGGGATGCGGATCACTAGTTAGATCGTCATTGCGAGGCGGCTTTTTCAGCCGGCAGCCTGTCCCGACCTTTCGGGAAAGCAATCTTTACCGTAATTACTAACAGGAGTTATTTTCGGCTGGCCGCCGTGGCCTCTTCTTCTTTGTTCTTGATAACAAAGAAGCAAACAATCAAGGCTTGGACCTGATGTTGGATTAGCGCGTCGAAATTTTAAAAGCGGTAGCACAAGGACTCGATTTTGTTTTGTCATGAAGATTAATTTCGAGGGAGCCGTGTGCGCTACCTTGGACAGTGGGGTCATTTGAACGGAGGTGCAAAAATTTCAACGGCTTCTCCTTCCATCATCTCCCAGGCCGGTAGCAGGGTGAAGAGGAGTGTTACGCGTAATTTCACTCGGGATCAATCGTCATCTCGACCGTAGCGGAGAGATCTTTGTCCAAGGCTTAGGCTTGCCTCGGTTGGCCACCGAAGGGCTTTTACTTTTTCCTTGATGAAAAAGTAACAAAAAATCAAGGCTCGCATCTTTTCTTGTAAAAAGCGACGGAAATCTCAATTGCGGCAGCATCGAGGCTCTCAGCCCTCGCTTTATTCCACCGCTCCCGCTTTGATCCTGCCTTAGGCTGTGGGGTAATGAGCGGAAGTGCATAGATTTTCGTGCTTTTTCCTGCGAAAATCTGCCAGGCCGGTAGCAGGGTGCAGATAGCGTGGTGGCTATAGCGGGATGCGGATGATTAGTTAGATCGTCATTGCGAGGCGGCTTTTTCAGCCGGCAGCCTGTCCCGACCTTTCGGGAAAGCAATCTTTACCGTAATTACTAACAGGAGTTGTTTTCGGCTGGCCGCCGTGGCCTCTTCTTCTTTGTTCTTGATAACAAAGAAGCAAACAATCAAGGCTAGGACCTGATGTTGGATTAGCGCGTCGAAATTTTAAAAGCGGTAGCACAAGGACTCGATATTGTTTGGTAATCAGGATTAATTTCGAGGGAGCCGTGTGCGTTACCTTGGGCAGTGGGGTCATTTGAACGGAGGTGCAAAAATTTCAACGGCTTCTCCTACCATCATCTCCCAGGCCGGGTAGCAGGGTGCAGATAGCATGATGGCTATAGCGGGATGCGGATCATTAGTTAAATCGTCATTGCGAGGCGGCTTTTTCAGCCGGCAGCCTGTCCCGACCTTTCAGGAAAGCAATCTTTGCCGTAATTACTAACAGGAGTTGTTTTCGGCTGGCCGCCGTGGCTTCTTCTTTGTTCTTGATAACAAAGAAGCAAACAATCAAGGCTTGGACCTGATGTTGGATTAGCGCGTCGAAATTTTAAAAGCGGTAGCACAAGGACTCGATTTTGTTTTGTCATAAAGATTAATTTCGAGGGAGCCTTGTGCGCTACCTTGGGCAGTGAAGTTATTTGAACGGAGGTGCAAAAATTTCAACGGCTTCTCCTGCCATCATCTCCCAGGCCGGATAGCAGGGTGCAGATCGCATGGAGTAGAGGAATTTCCTGTTAAATCATCGCGGGTACCAATTCCGTCATTACGAGAAGGCTTTTTCAGCCGGCAGCCTGTCCCGACCTTTCGGGAAAGCAATCTTTATAGCGAGGATTATTAGCGTGAAAGATTGCTTCGTCGTTCCTCCTCGCAATGACGACCCTTTTTTGTTAACATCTGTCGTCAATTCAAACTTTGCAGTCGGTAGTTCAGACGTTGCGGTCGGTAGTTCAAACATTGCAGTCGGTAGTTCAGACGTTGCAGTCGGTAGTTCAGACATTGCGTTCGATAGTTCAGACGTTGCGGTTGGTAGTTCAGACGTTGCAGTCGATAGTTCAGACGTTGCGGTCGATAGTTCAGACGTTGCAGTCGATAGTTCAGCCGTTGCGGTCGGTAGTTCAGCCGTTGCGGTTGGTAGTTCAGACGTTGCGGTCGGTAGTTCAGACGTTGCGGTCGATAGTTCAAACGTTGCAGTCGATAGTTCAGCCGTTGCAGTCGATAGTTCAGACGTTGCGATCGGTAGTTCAGACGTTGCAGTCGGTAGTTCAGACGTTGCGGTTGGTAGTTCAGACGTTGCAGTCGACAGTTCAGACATTGCAGTCGATAGTTCAGGCGTTGCAGTCGATAGTTCAGATGTTGCGGTCGTTAGTTCAGACGTTGCAGTCGATAGTTCAGACGTTGCAGCAGGTAGTTTAGCGGTTATAGGAGAGAGTGGAGGAGAGGCAATGCGCCATTTTACTGCTAAGCATGGCCTGAAAGAGAAACAGCCACCCGGTTTGGTATCTGTTAAGTGGAATGAGGAAATAAATTAGGGATGATTTTTTAGGGTATTATTGGGTTGTTAGTTTAGCGTTCGGAACAGAATACCCGAAATCTGTTTGTATTGGGGGCTGGTTGAGCCAAAAACAGATCTCACATAGTTTTTCACATCCTGGGCCAGGGCAACAATACCCGTTTCAGCATCGTACAGCGCATTATTGCGGTTAATGCGTAGGGTGCTCAACTGTGAGGTGTTGGCTACCACATCGCGGTTTTTCTGCAATAAATCGTTATACAAACTGGTAAGGCTGGCCAGCTGCAGATCGACCTCGTTAGGGGCGTACTGCGGTATGGTGGCTAAGAGTTTAATCTGCTTATCCAGCGTATCGAGCAGGTTATCGTAACTCTGTTGCGAGGCCGAAACCTGGTTAACCACCGTACCGCTGGCGGCCAGGTTATTCTTTTCTTCGGCGGTGAGTTTGGCCGTTGCCCTTTGCCCCTGTATTTTGCGGTGGTGGCTTACGGCATTATCCAATACCTGTTGGGCTACACTGTTGGCCTTAACGGCACTCAGCACACGGGTACTCAGCTTTTTTAAGGGGGCAAAAGCCAGATCGCGCAGGGCTATGGCGTTGCTGTTTTTGGCAGCAGCATCGTGCACCTGCTCATTAATGGTTTTGGCTGCGGCAGCTTTTTCAGTTAAACTATTCAACTGGATGTTGGCATTGCTGGGATTGTACACCGCGCCATAACCGGTTACATAACTTAAAAGGGTTTCGAAGTTGGCTACGTTTTTGGCGTGGCCGGTTTCATTGGCTTTAGACATAATTTGTAGTTTTAAAAAGTAAATAAATTAGATTAATTGGCATTAAGTTAAGATTATTTTCTTTACAACTAAAAGGAGTGGGGAGATTTTTTTGATAAAAGATAGGTTACGGAAATAAATTTTAGGAAATAAACTCTTGAATTTTCCTGCGATATTTCCCAAATCAACACTATATTCTTAAATTGGGCATCATTAGCCTTATGACCGAAGAGATAACAGCAGCATTACTAAAGTTTAGAGACGAGCGCGATTGGGCCCAGTTTCACAATCCTAAAGATTTAGCACTTGCTTTAAATATTGAAGCAGCTGAATTGTTGGAGCTTTTTCTATGGAAAAATGCCGAGGATGCGAACGTTGAGAAGATAAAAGAAGAACTGGCTGATGTTTTTTCTTATGCACTCTTGTTGGCTGAAAAATATAACCTGGATGTGAAGCAAATTATTCTGGATAAAATTAAACTTAATGATAGCAAATATCCTGTAGATAAAGCAAAGGGGACTGCTAAAAAATATGATGAGCTATGAGCATGTCGTTTGAGCTTTCTATAGATGTTTCTGAATTTCATGATTTTAATAAACAAGGCTTAATTAAGATTCAGCAAAACCCCTGGGTAAGAAACCAGTGGCCAGTGGTTTATTTTATCAGGAATGAGGCTAAAGCAGAAGCTTACGTAGGTGAGTCAACCAATGCCGCCAGTCGCATTGCTAATCATTTGACTAATCCGGTAAAAGCCTCCATATTTAATCAGATTTCGATAATCGGATGCGATAAGTTTAATAAATCGGTAACGCTTGATATTGAATCGAATCTGATCAGATATATTTCTTCCGAGGGTACCTACAAATTAAAAAATGGAAATGATGGCTTAATTGTTCGTAATTACTACCAACGGGAACTTTATAAAGATTTATTTAAGGAAGTTTGGAAAAAACTGATCGATAAAAAGATCATTACTAAATCCTTAAAGGAAGTAGAGAATTCGGATTTATTTAAATATTCGCCCTATACCTCGTTAAATAAAGATCAGTATGCTTCGGTGCTTGATATCCTCACCCATCTTAATAGAGATGATAGCACCCGTATTTTCATCAGGGGGAGTGCAGGTACAGGAAAGACGGTTTTGGCAACCTATTTAATTAAGCTTTTGGCTACCGATATCACTGATGCCAGCATTGATGATTTTAATGAGGACGAAATCAGAGAAGTAAGCTATATTAAAGGTTTTCAATTAAAATATCCAAATGCAAAGATAGGGTTGGTTATAGCCATGTCATCCCTAAGAAAAACTTTACAACGTGTATTTAGGCAAGTACCAGGCTTAAAATCATCAATGGTCATCGGCCCATCCGACACCTTTAAAAGTAATGTGAAGTACGATCTGCTTATAGTGGATGAGGCGCATCGTTTGCGTCAATATAAAAACATAGGCTGGAGAGGAACATTCAAAAAAAATAATCAAAAGCTTGGTTTAGACAATTCAGGAAATGAACTGGATTGGATAATGGCCAATAGCAAAAACCAGATTTTCTTTTATGATAAGGCCCAATCGATAAAACCATCTGATATTCCTGAAACTTTTTTTTCGAGGCTATTAGATGATCAACAAACGATAAAGCTAGAGCTGCATTCGCAAATGCGTGTAATGGGTGGCAATGATTACATACAATTTGTTGATGACTTGATGAATGTAAAACTTCATAAGAAAACAGTTTATCAGTCATCAGCTTATCAATTGATCTACTTTGATTCGTTAGCAGAACTTTACCGCGAATTAGGTAAAAAAGAGCAGGAACATGGCCTGTGTAGAATGGTTGCTGGTTATAGTTGGCTATATCAATCAGAAGATGATAAAAAAGCAATAGATATAGAGCTTGATGGTTTATCTTTTCAATGGAACCAGGTAACCACAGATTGGGTTAATTCTCCAAATGCTTTTAAAGAGATTGGTTGTATACATACTATACAGGGTTACGATTTAAATTATACAGGGATAATTTTCGGGAAAGAGATTGATTATAATATTGAAACAGACAAAATTGAAATAAACCGCGATGAGTATTTTGATGGTTATGGTAAACTTGGTGTGGATGATGACGAAGATTTAAAAGAATTTCTTGTCAATATTTACAAAACTGTATTTTATCGTGGTATAAGAGGAAGTTTTATTTATGCATGCAACCCTAATCTGGCAGCTTATCTTAAAAAACATATTCCATTATTCGAAAAGGAGCCTGCTTTAAGAATCATACCATTTAATCAGGTAAAGCCATATGTTAATGCTGTGCCCTTGTTAGATATTACTGCTGCTGCGGGTAATTTTAGCGATTTACAGATTCATAGCGATTTTGAATGGGTAGAATTGCCGTTTAATTTAGCCCCTCAAAATGGTTACTTTGTTTGTAAGGTAGTAGGTGAGTCGATGAATAAGCGGATTCCAAATGGCGCTTACTGTTTATTCAGGCAAGATGGTGGAGGGAGTAGAGAAGGTAAAATTGTATTGGTGCAAAGTACCGCTATTCAAGATGCAGACTTTGGCTCTGGCTATACGATTAAAGAATACCATAGCAAGAAAATAATTACAGATGAAGGCTGGCAGCACAGTACTATCAATTTAGAACCCTTATCTGATGATCTATCTTACCACACTATAGAGTTAGTTTCTGATGAATTAACAGATTTTAAAGTTGTAGGCGTATTTGATCGTGTACTGGCTTAAAAGGTTGTTTTTTTATTTTTCGTTTAGTACGGGAAACCGTAAATTTTACTTTTCAAAAGCTGTTACTTTCGTAGAATGAAAAAACTCCATTATATGAAAAAAGCAATTTTATTATTATTACAAATTTGCCTGTTGGTTATGCCAGTTTTGGCACAACGAAGATCTACAAGTGTTAGGGGTTATACCAGAAAAGATGGCACCTATGTGCGCCCACATGTAAGAGGTTATACCGCAGGTTCTGGAAGTACCTCTTCATATAGTTCCAGTAATAGTTCTGCATCAAAAAGTGATGAAATTGCCCTTACTACTTTAAAGTTTGCAGCAGTAGATGTAAATGATGGCGCTGGTGCTAAACCAGCCTATATTAGAGAGAAAGGACAAAAGATAGCTTTAACCACTTTAAATTTTATAAACAGTGGAGATGATGGCGCAAATTTAAAAGACAACTCCGAAGTAGGTGGTATCATTTTTTATGTTTCTGTTTTAAGATATAGAGGTAAAACGTTAGACATCTGTACTATTCCTAGAAGTTATGGTAGTTGGGAATTCGAAAAGGTATCGCATGAATTTCAAAAAAAGGATATCACTACTGAAGATGCTTTAGACCTTGTATCAAATTATGGCTGGAGCATTTCTAATGATAAAATGAGCAAGAATTTTCAATATGATTATAATAGTAAAGGTTTGCCATCATTTCTAACTAAAACTACTGAAGCTATAAGAGTTGAATAGTATTTTAAGTGCTTAGATTTAAGTTATTTATAAGATAAATGTTAGGACTTATTAACACTCGGTTTTATTTGTTAATGGTTCATTTTCAGTAAGTTAAATTTTTTGTGTTCCAGTTCTGACTGTTGGCTGACTAAATTATCGACTAAATGGTTTGATTGTTAAGAACTTGCATCGAAATTGAATTGCGATTTTAATTAAGTTTGTATTAGAAGTCAGACGAAATACTGGTGGGTTTAATAGAAATAAAAAGGCTCAGGAAACTACGACATATCCTGAGCCCAATAAAAATTATTATTCGCAACTAAGGAAATTAGAAACGAACATGAGGTAGCATCGTTTATTTAGAATGGTGCAAAAGTAGAAATATTATGCTTTTGTACACTATAAAGTTCATCTTCTTTTTCTCTTATTGCCTAGGGATACCGGCCATACAAAGCTTCTGGAAATAATTAAACTGCTCAAATAATTGGGCAATCATTCCTATTGTTTATTTTTTTAACATGGCAACAAATGGCAAACCAGGCGACAACCGCCGACATGGAGCAGTAAAAGATCGCTCCCAAATTTTTAATCCAACAACAGAACAATGGGTTAAACGAGATACTGAAAATGGTAGGTTTATGGATGCGAAAAAAGATGGAACACCTTTTAAGGGGGTTAGAAGGGAGAAGAAATAATATGGATATTTCGGCATATTTTATGCAGAAGACGTATAACCTAAAGGATATAGAGTTTGTTAATAATGAACTAACTTTTAAAGACTTAATTGATCTCTTGAAAAATGAAGAAGTAAAGAGTTTGGTTGGAGATACGTACGAAATTATCGAAGATAATATAATCAGCATCGATAAAATTGATATTATCTATTCTATCGTTAGGAAGTATTCGACAAAATTTGAAACCCATAGGATATTATGTGAAGAAAAGGATACTAAGGTTGAGTTTGTACAGAACAATGAAAAAGATGTCTTTTTTATATTAAATAATTGTGCAACAGAAGATGGTGAATATTTAGGCCGAGTTGAAGCTTTATCTAAATATGACTCAATTCATTTATTTTATGATGATAGGAAACTCAGTCAACATATAAATTACATAAAGTCGAAGCATCGCGATCAGAAATTGTTAGATTCCATAAATAACTCTTGGATAGAATATTATAAACGAAACAGTAAGATATCAAAGGATCGGTTATTTCGAGTATTGAGAGATAATGAAAGAGGAGATTATTTTGCCAAAAGTTTTAATACGATTAAATACAAAGAATATGGCATAGCAGAAACATTTGTTTTAACTATTTTAGAACTGAATAAGTTAAAAGAAAGTACTGGTTCTAAATTGGAAATTTTAAGTTTAGCTATTAGTGAAGCTAAAATTGAGATCATTATTTCGACTAATAAAGAACACTACATTAACGGCCTTGGCAGATTAAAAGCATCTATTACTGTTAGAAATAAAGATCAAGGCAATACATCATTAGGATTTTATGCAACAATCAACTTCAATTTGGAAAAGGAGATTGGCGAAAATATTTTCTTATATCCTAACAGGAATATTGATGATATAAACTTTAAGAAGACTTTCCAACATACAATTTCGGCAAAAAAATTTATAGACAATCATACTATAATTAATGAATTAATAAATGAAATGGATAGAGTATATGATGATATTCATTTTTTAAAAGATAAACATACTCCCGATCAACTTCGGGCCAAGATTTTTGAGAGAGTTGGATCAACGCGAGGAATTTTCAAAGATGTTAAAGAATTAAGTGATCTTTTTAGAAAAGATGTTGACAATGAGATATCTAACATTAAGCAATTACTGAAGTTATGTTCTAAAGCAGAAATACTCGAGATGGAATATGATACCAAATTTCATCTAAGGTATCTAATATCGAATGTACTCCTTTATGGTAAAAATAATCTCGAATAAATTTTAAAGGCATGAATAAAATATCCGTTGCAGACATTGTGCGATTTGTGAGGAAAACTCCTGCTGGCAGAGTTACTTTTATTGCAAATCTAAAAAAGCCAAAAGTCCAGACTAATGATGAGGGGGGGAATTATTGGATAATTTCTTCGAGCGCAATAAGTCAAGTTTTTCGATCTGAAGAATTAATTGTGTTAGATGACAAAGTTGACAGTGTTATTGAAAAGAAAAAAAGTGCTACCGCAAAGATTTCAAAGGATATGTATCAATGTAATATTGATATTCTTCATAATGCTAAAGAATTTGATTTTCAGGATTTAAAGCCTTATTTTTCCGTTTCTTATATTAAGAATACTAAATCAATTTTAGAATTGCGTGGAGTACCCATACAAATTATACCTAACCATGTATTTACTTTTGAAGAAAATGGTCAAAAAAAAGTTGGGGCTATTTGGTTTGTAGCTAAAAAGGATACTTATAGTAAAGAAGAGCTAGCAATTTTTGTTTACAGTTTACATCAATATTTAAAAAATATGTGGGGGAATAAATACGAAGTAAGCGATGATTATTGTATAGCTTTTGATATTACCGTTGGGCATAAATTAAACTATAAAGAGATAGTTAGTTCTAACTATCAAGAATTTATTAAAGAAACTTTAATCGATTTGAGGAAAGCTATACAATAGAATTTAATTCTAGATGAAAGAAAAACATTAAAGAATAAAAAAGTATCATCAACAAGAACCAGGTTTTATTATTAATGCCAGCGGCTTTAAAGCTGTAGTGGATGCAAAATATAAGCCTAGATATGCTTACGGCAACTCAAGTGTTGAAGATGCTAGGCAGTTTCTGGGTATACCATGTTAAATGAAGTATACAAAGAGCTAAGCATTAATGATAATTCGTTGATCCCTGCTTATTTTATTTATCCTTCAAATTTACCAGCGATTGCTGAAAAAGATGGTTCAGAAAGTGAAGATGTTTTTGAATAACCAGCTGAGGCGTCTGATCAACTGCTAAAAGGCAAAGTCAGAAAGTCTACTATGTATAGAGAGCTGTATTTACAAGAAATTAGTTTGCCATTTACTTCGTTCTCTAAATAAATTCGAATTCTGCAATGTTTATAGCTGACCACTATTTAAAAGGATCCTGGATCGCTGGGCACATCTATGATATCTTCTTCAAATAAAGAAGGCTTGTACCTATTTTGTCTTCTAATTAAATGTTAAGAAGTTATATCATCATGAGCACTTCATCCAATTGTTTTTCTAATAATTATAACATATAAGTCTTTCTAATACAAGCTAAAATTAGTTACTATATAATGCAGTTGCAAATAAAGTATCGCTTGGTTTTACGAACTAGTTGATTGCTAGTTAGGTGCTTAAGAAATAAAATCTATTGAGCAATTGACTTCTAACAAATCTGTTAAAAGAAAACCACCGAATTCAATATTTCCAATTTTTATTTCATTCATAATGAAATAGTCTTCTATTGAAGTGTCTGGATCAGAAGCCCCTACTAAAAAGTCTATAAGCTCATTTAATATAAAAGTTAAGTAATAACGTAAGTTAGAGGCAATTTGTTCATTATTAGTATCAGTAGCCGCATCGTGAATAATTTCGTTACGGAGGCGATAAATTCTAGTAAAATGAATTTCCAAATTTTCTTTGTGCGCATTTATGTAGTCGGCAGCATTAGCAGGTTTGCCTGCTTTGAAAAACCACTTCGCAAGTTTCATACATCGATAAGCTAAAAGGGAAAAATCATCAATTAGATTATCAGTTACTTGTTGATAGAATACTTGTGTTTTAAGATGTTCTGTGTTATTATCATTATAGCTAACGATTTTAGTCTTATCATAGGTGCTAAGGCTACTTATAAATTTATTCATGCCATACGTATTTCTTTTTACGTAGGCGAGTGCATGTGCATTTATAAAATGATCTTTAATTCGATTAATGGTATTTTGGCTTTCATAATTAGAAAAAATATACTCTAAGCCGATCCAGTAATTAATGAATTTATGCTCAACTTCTGTAGATTGATTTCCCAATCTGAGGTAACGTATGGCAGATTTAATTTTCTCTTTGGTTTCCTTAACAATGTTATTATTTTGGATGATTATTGGAAGCTTTGTTGTAAATTCAACATAATGATCTTTTTCTACCTTATATTTTCCGTCTAAAATATTAGCATTATTTTGGAAAGCTCCCTTTTCCGTTGGTCTAGAACCAACAACCAATACTCGCTGGTTAATTAACAAATATTCGCCCGATAAGCCTAAATTTATAACGTCAAGATATTCTGAAAGGATATTTCTCGCTTTTTTTAAAGCTGCCAAGGGATCTCTAGCATCAAGACTACAAGTGATAAATTTCCTGTTGGCGGCAGTAATGTTAAAAGATTCAAACTCGGCCTGATATCGGCCTGTTAAAGCAAATTCATTGATGTCGTCACTAAGTATTAAAATAGAGTGAGGTATAGCGGTGATGGCATCATAAACTTTTTGAGTGGTATCAATTCTGAAAATTACATCATAATTACTTTCTGCATCAAGAATTCTAGTTTTGAAATCTGAAAAATGTGTATTGAAATCGTTTCCATCTTTTAAGCTGTGTACAAAAATGCCATAAATGAGTTTGTATAAAAATCCTTTTGAATAACCATTACTGATAAGCTCACTAAATAGGAAATTAAGTGCATTATCAATTTTTTCCAGGTTTGCTAAAGTGTGATCATCGGTTGCAACAAGGTTTTCTAATCCGTTCGTTACAGATAATAGATACTCATCATTTTCTCGAAGTACAATCTCTAGAACTGATATAACCTTTTTGTAATTATACTCATCAATTAGTTTAAGTAGCTGGTTAATATAATTTAATGATATTGAATCAAATCGTAGATAAGTTTCTTCGTACTGTAAAAGTTTTATTGCATCATCTACTAACGCCTTTTTGCCTTTATCTTTTGACTTAATAGTTTGGAAATGCTTAATTCTTCCCAGTTCAAATTCCTCTAAACAATATTTCAACTCCTCTAGAATAGTCCTCGGATTATTCAGTCTAACTCTGTAAGAATCTATACTGCCTAGATATAAAAGCTCCAGAGATTTTTCTATGAAGAATTTTTGGCACGTTGTTAGTTGTGTGTTTTTATGTATAATTATTTGCATAATTTGTAATTATGTTCTAATTTTGAAATGGAAATCATTTGAAACAAAGATATATAAGATAAAAAAGGAAGATAGGTTGATTTGGATCTGGAGGCAATTCCGCATTTCTTCGCTACTTCCTTAGATATTTAAAGGGAATTTCAATCTGAAATTCCCTTCTTTATTTAAAGCCATAAGCTTCCTTTGTAAGCAAATTCTACTATCCCCACAGAATTCGAACCTGTAGCTCTCACTTTCTTGAACAGTATTTTGTATTGGCTTGCTATTTATCTGCTAGTTTAGAAACATCTAATAACTCAGGAACTGATATTTTCAAATTATCTGCGATTAATTTAATACTGCTAATTGAAACATTTGTTTCTGCTCGCTCAATGCGACCTATTTGTCTCGTATCAATTTCGGTTAACTCTGCCAGCTTCTCCTGTGTAATTTTTCTAAGATCACGAATTTCCACAATGCGTTTTCCAATTTTAACTAAATATTCTTGATTGCGATATTGTTTTCCCACCATGCAAAATCCTAATATTATTAAAAATATATTAGGACTTATTTGTCCTTTTATTTTAGATTCATTATATTTGATTAATTAATAAAGAGTTATAAATAAGAGTTTTGCAGCTCCACATCTCAGGCCGTTGATGCAAAATAGTAGATTTATAACCCATTCTTGTGTAGTTTATGCTATTTTAGCATTTCTAAATGAGAGTGGGTTTCTGCTGTAATTCCATATCAACGTAAGGCCTGAGAAACTTTAAGGAGCTATGGTAGGTAGAAGCCCACTTTTATATTTTACCCCAACAAGACTCGTAAAACCATACGAGTATGACGACTAAATCCATTACAATTGCAGGGAAACCACTTTCGCAGTTTTACAAACTGCCTTTTGAAAAAGGGAGCAGGGTGTTAAGTTTAGCGGTGCTGGATCAGATCGCTATCGATCCGACAGCTATCGGATTGCATAGCACATTTAGCGTAGGTAAAAAACCTGAGCCGTTGGCCATACAATCGCTTTCCTTTGATCAGGGTTTGTTAACGGTTCATGTTAAATTGGAAGGGGAAGAAGCAAGGGTTTACATCGCGGTAGCATACGATTGCCTGCTGGTGAGCTGTAGTGTTGATACGGATGAAACCTACCTTGGGCGTTACGTTTACCTTACTTTGCGGGCCATGATGCGAAGTGGTTACTGCGATTTTCAGGAATATTACTGGCCGGCATGTTTTGCTTTGGGCAATAAGCGGTCGGGATATGTAGATGTGGTTAAGAAACCTGGCGGTTTCACTATTACATTGAAGAAAAAGTTTAGCGGTTTGTTCAGGCCTGGTGATGATTTCCCGGATGTTATGGAACGGGTGGTAGTACCGCGGGAAAGGTTATTGAATAAACAGGCTATGGCACGTTTGGCACCGGTGAACATTGGTTATTGTTTCGCCAATACCGATCTGCTGAATTTCCACAGCAACCATTACCCCTTTTTAATTCCTTATGTTTTTTCGGCCACGGCTTACCTGAAAACGGTTAAATCTTTTAAACGTTTCGTGCTGAATCCGCATGATGTGGATGGCATCAGCCTCTCGCCACAACAGGAGGAGCTGAACAGCATTTGCTTCGCCATGAAAGAAGTTGCTGCCATCCGCTTTAACGCAAACGGCCACCTGCCCGAAAAGGTAGCCGAAACCCATACACTTAATGAGGCTAACCAATTGGCACTTTTAAAGTTATGGAACAAGGCTTTGCCGCTATTGATGTTGCAACGCTTTACACATTATTGCTACACCTATGGCATGCGCAATGTTACGGGCAAACCTGTAATGCGTGATATGAAACTGGTTGAATTTGCGATGGAGGTGCCTGTTTTGAGTTTCGTGCTTAAAGATGAGGGCGATTATTATGAACTGGAACTGAAGATTAAGGTGAAAGGAAAGTTGCTGCATCTGAATACGGATCAGCCTGGGCTGTTTTTGGTTTGCGATAGGGGTAAACCGTATTTATGGTATTTGCTTGAGGCCGAAATGGATTATAAACTGGTTTGGTTTTTTAGCAGGGTAAACTTTAGGGTGCAGGTGATTAAAGGGTATTATAGGGCATTTTTTGAGGGGTTTGTAGAGGGTGTGGAGCGGTGGTATGAGGTGAAGAGGGGGTAATTTTTGTTTTATAACTATGGGTGGGAGCTCCCCTCCTGCAGGAGGGGCTGGGGGAGGTTTTGCCTTTCGCTCGGGCTTGCCTCGGCTACCGATGAAAAATCGGTACAGGTCCACCGCCGCCGAGGGGCTCTTTCTTTTGGCTTGGCCCAAAAGAAACAAAAACCCAAGGCTTGCATCCTTTTTTGTAAAAACCTACGGAAATCTTATTTGCGGCAGCATCGAGGCTCTTAGCCCTTGCTTTATTCCACCGCTCCCGCTTTGATCCTGCCTTGGGCTGTGGGGTATGAGGGGCACTGCAAAGCTTTCCGTGCTTTTTCCGGCGAAAATCTGCGAGGCCGGATAGCAAGGTGCAGATAGCATGGAGCAGCGGATTTATCGCGTTATTTTAATCTCGATTAATTCATCCTCCTTGTATTTTCCTCCGGTTTTTTGTCATCCTGAGCGTAGTCGAAGGATCTCTTTCCATCATTTCCTAGGCCGGATAGCATGGAGTAGAGAAAAGCATCCATAGATTGATTCCTTTGAAACTATGAGGGGAACTCCCCTCCTAATTTAGGGGGGTGGGGGTAGTTATGACGAAATTCTTCTCTGATTTCTATTCTCTTAGGGTAAAGGTGCCGATAGGCGGATAGGGCTCTGTGCCTCTCTGTGTTTTACTTGGTGTTCTCTGTGGTTAAACTGCCTGCTGTGGTTAATTCTTGAGCTTTAACCGATTTCAAAAACACAAAACCTACCACACCCGATAAAACTGAAGCCGTTAATATCGCAAACTTCGCCTCCGAAACCTGCAGCGCATTGCTAAAAGACAGCAGGGCAATAAAGATCGACATGGTAAAACCGATTCCGGCGAGCATACCTAAACCTAAGATATGTTTCCAGCCGGCGCCGGTGGGTAAACCGGCCCATTTCAGTTTCACGGCCAGCCAGCTGAAAAAGGTGACACCAATGGTTTTGCCAACAAATAAACCGACGATGATGCCCAGAGCAAGGGGCGAAACCAGTCCGGTCAGCATTTCTTTCTGGAACGTGATATTGGTATTCGCCAGGGCGAAAATGGGCATGATGAGGTAGTTTACAGGGACGGTTAAAGCATGTTCCAGTTTCTCCAAAGGCGATTGTTCATCCGTTTCGTTAGTGGGGATGGTGAAAGCCAGTAATACCCCTGCAATGGTGGCGTGAATGCCGGAGTGGTGGATGAAATACCAGAGAAATATCCCTGGGATTAAATAAAAGAAAAGATTCTTCACGCCGAAATAATTTATTAAACTGAGTAGAATTAAAACGCCACCCGCCATGGCGAGGTACTCAAAATGGATTTGATTGGTGTAAAAGATGGCGATGACCAGGATGGCACCGAGATCATCCACAATGGCTAAGGCCGCCAGGAATATTTTTAAACTGGCGGGTACGCTTTTACCAAGCATCGCGATAATGGCGAGGGCAAAGGCAATATCGGTTGCCATGGGGATGCCCCAGCCACCGGCAGTTTCGGTACCTTTGTTAAAGATGGTATAAATCAGTGCGGGAACCAACATACCGCCTAAGGCGGCAATGACGGGTAATGCTGCACTTTTCAAGGAAGAAAGTTCGCCTTCCAGCAGTTCGCGTTTGATTTCTAAACCAACCAGTAAAAAGAAGATGGCCATTAAGGCATCGTTAATCCAGGCGAGGATGCTGTAGTTGACAGCACCAAAACCGATTGTGGTGGCTAAAAAGCTTTCTAAACTTTCTTTTAAGCCGGTATTGGCCAGGAGTAAGGAGATGGCGACGCAGATCAGCAATAAATAACCACCTACTTGTCCGGAGCGGAAGAAACGCTGAAATGCCTGGAGGTTGATGAGTTTTGCCATAGGGGTAAAAATAGTGAAATAATAATAGTAAAGCGTTTGCTAAGCTGCTGTCCTTTTCTAGTTTGCCCTAAGCTCCGGCTTGCCTCGGTTAGCCACCGAAGGGCTTTTACTTTTTCCTTGATGAAAAAGAACCAAACCTGAGCGCAGCGAAAGCATGACTACCTATAAAAACAACAAACACCAAGGCATAACTAAAAGGCTTGGACCTGATGTCGGATTAGCGCGTCGAAATTTTAATGGCGGTAGCACAAGGACTCGATATTGTTTTGTCATAAAGATTAATTTCGAGGGAGCCGTGTGCGCTACCTTGGGCAGTGGGGTCATTTGAACGGAGGTTCAAAAATTTCAACGGCTTCTCCTTCCATCATCTCCCAGGCCGGTAGCAGGGTGCAGATAGCGTGGTGACTATAGCGGGATGCAGATGATTCGTTAAATCGTCATTGCGAGGCGGCTTTTTCAGCCGGCGAAGCAATCTTTCATACTGAAGTACGAAGGATTTGTTAGTGCTTCGCATTTGTTAGTGTTTACTCGTTACCTAAGAAGTTTGCCCTTTGCTCCGGCTTGCCTCGGTTAGCCACCGAGGGCCTCTTCTTCTTTGTTCTTGATAACAAAGAAGCAAACAATCAAGGCTTGGAGCTGATGTTGGATTAGCGCGTCGAAATTTTAATGGCGGTAGCACAAGGACTCGATATTGTTTTGTCATAAAGATTAATTTCGAGGGAGCCGTGTGCGCTACCTTGGGCAGTGGGGTCATTTGAACGGAGGTGCAAAAATTTCAACGGCTTCTCCTTCCATCATCTCCCAGGCCGGTAGCGGGGTGCAGAGGAATGTTACGCGTAATTTCACTCGGGATCAATCGTCATCTCGACCGTAGCGGAGAGATCTTTGTACTTAACCTTTAAAAATATTTCTAACACGGCCGTCATTCCCACGCAGGCGGGAACCTTAATGCTTTCACTATTCTTCTGTACTTTTTTATTTTTCCCCATGCTCTGCCTTGCCTCGGCTTACCGCCGCCGAGGGGCTCTTTCTTTTGGCTTAGCCCAAAAGAAACAAAAACCCAAGGCTTGGATCCTTTCTTGTAAAAAGCTACGAAAATCTTGATTGCGGCAGCCTCTAGGCTTTTACCCTTTCTTATCCCAGCGCACAAGCTTGATTCTGCCTTGGGATGTGGGGTAATGAGGGGAAGTGCATAGATTTTCGTGCTTTTTCCTACGAAAATCTCCCAGGCCGGTAGCAGGGTGCAAATAGCGTAATGGCTATAGCGGGATGCAGATGATTCGTTAAATCGTCATTGCGAGGCCGCTTTTTCAGCCGGCGAAGCAATCTTTCATACTGAAGTACGAAGGATTTGTGAGTGCTTCGCATTTGTTCGTGTTTACTCATCATCTAAGAAGTTTGCCCCATGCTCTGGCTTGCCTCGGCTCACCGCCGCCGAGGGGCTCTTACCTTTTTCTTGATAAAAAGGTAACCAAACCTGAGCACAGCGAAAGCATGCCCGCCGATGAAATAACAACAAAGGGGGCATAAATCAAGGCTTGGATCGTTTTTTATGTGATTATATTGTTTTTATCTGTATAAAAGATTGCTGCGCAATTTCTTGTAAAAAGCTACGAAAATCTTGATTGCGGCAGTCTCTAGGCTTCTTACCCCCTTTCTTATCCCAGCGCACAAGCTTGATTCTGCCTTGGGATGTGGGGTAATGAGGGGAAGTGCATAGATTTTCGTGCTTTTTCCTACGAAAATCTCCCAGGCCGGTAGCAGGGTGCAGATAGCGTGATGGCTATAGCGTGATGCGGATGATTCGTTAAATCGTCATTGCGAGGCGGCTTTTTCAGCCGGCGAAGCAATCTTTCATACTGAAGTACGAAGGATTTGTTAGTGCTTCGCATTTGTTAGTGTTTACTCGTTACCTAAGAAGTTTGCCCTTTGCTCCGGCTTGCCTCGGCTGGCCGCCGTGGCCTCTTCTTCTTTGTTCTTGATAACAAAGAAGCAAACAATCAAGGCTTGGACCTGATGTTGGATTAGCGCGTCGAAATTTTAATGGCGGTAGCACAAGGACTCGATATTGTTTTGTCATAAAGATTAATTTCGAGGGAGCCGTGTGCGCTACCTTGGGCAGTGGGGTTATTTGAACGGAGGTGCAGAAATTTCAACGGCTTCTCCTTCCATCATCTCCCAGGCCGGTAGCGGGGTGCAGAGGAATGTTACGCGTAATTTCACTCGGGATCAATCGTCATCTCGACCGCAGTGGAGAGATCTTTGTACTTTACTTTATAAAAATATTTATAATGCGGTCGTCATTCCCGTGCAGGCGGGAAACCTTAATGCTGTACTTTTTTATTTTTCCCCATGCTCTGCCTTGCCTCGGCTTACCGCCGCCGAGGGGCTCTTCTTCTTTGTTCTTGATAACAAAGAAGCAAACAATCAAGGCTTGGACCTGATGTTGGATTAGCGCGTCGAAATTTTAAAAGCGGTAGCACAAGGACTCGATTTTGTTTTATAATGAAGATTAATTTCGAGGGAGCCGTGTGCGCTACCTTGGGCAGTGGGGTCATTTGAACGGAGGTGCAAAAATTTCAACGGCTTCTCCTTCCATCATCTCCCAGGCCGGTAGCGGGGTGCAGATAGCATGGTGGCTATAGCGGGATGCGGATAATTGGTTCGGGGGGAAAGGTGCGGATAGGGATTATATTGTCGTATTGATATAAAACAAAAAGCCACAGATACTTAAATCTGCGGCTTTATTTGGTCGTCATTCTGAACTTGTTTCAGGGTTTATGCAGCCTGGCGCATTATGGCTTCTTGCCAATATTTACCCGGATATTCACTTCAAAATCACCATTGGTATAACCGCTGATGGCTGAAGTTGCGGTGTTGTAATAGGCCATGAAATATAGCGTTGATTTATAGTTCATACCGAAACCAACTGTGGCATTTTTAGTGTTGTGGTACATCGCCATGACATACAATTTATCATTGGCAAAATTGGCATTGACACCGGCATCCCATAAATTTTTGTAATTTTTAATGCCCCTGAAAACGCCTTTCGGCTCCAGGCTGATGGCGTTGATGCCACTGCCAAAGTTAAATTTATAGCCTACGGCTGAATAAAAGGTAGGCTTGTTGGCATAATTTAAATCATCATTTCTAAATACTGAACGCATATTTGGAAGGGCACCTTCTATGGTCAGGCTTTTTGAGGTGTAGGAAACACCAAAATCGCCATCTAATTCATAACCGCGATCATTGAAACGGGCAATGGCAGGATCATTGATGTCGCTGTTCCGCACGCTGCTTAAATCCAGTTTATCCTGACTGGCACCAAATGATACCCCGAAATTTAATTGCTGGTCGTTATTACTTAAGGGTAAATGGTAGGCAAAGGTTCCAACGGCTTTGGTACGTTGGATACCACCTGATTTTTCATTATAAATATTCACGCCCCAGCCAACCTTATTAACCTGCTGATCTAAAGTTACACTTTGGGTAATGGGGGCACCGGGAATGTTTGACCATTGTTTACGGAAGCTGCCATTGATGTTAAAGCCTTCGTTAATCCCCGCCATTGATGGATTCACCAGGTATTTGTTCTGGAAATACTGGGCATTTAAGGGAAGAATTTGTGCACTGGCGGTATGGTAAAATAAAATGCCCGCGGCAGATAGAAACGTTAACCGACTGATCTGCCTGAGGTGTTGTGTAATTGCTTTCATGTCTGTAATTAGTCTCTGATGATATTGATATAACCTTTAAATGTGCGGATGCCTGTTCCTAAATCGATGATGTAGTAATAGGTTCCTTCAGCAAGGGGACTTCCGTTTACGGTTCCATCCCAATCATTGGCATAAGCTTGCCTGGTGTATAACACCCGGCCGGCCTTATCAAAAATCTTCAGGGTATTTTTAGGATAGTAATCGATGTTTTTAACGATAAACCGGTCGTTATAACCATCTCCATTTGGCGTAACGACTGTGCTGGCTTCCAGTTTGTAATCATCTATCACTGTAATTGAAATGCTTTGCTCAGCTGTGCAGCCATTTGCATTGGTTCCGGTAACCTGGTAAGTTCCACTTTGTTTTGGTCTGATGGTTACGGATGCTGCATTCCGGCCACTGCTGATTTCGGCACCAGTCCAGCTGTATTGCGAACCACCGCTGGCCGTTAAAATAATATCATCGCCTTTTGAAATCGAAAAGCCTTTGTTGCTGCTGATCGTAATGACCGGGAGCGGATTGACAACAACACTTACATTTCCGGTTTGCAGTTGGGTAGCATAAGTATCTGCCACACTCACCAGGGCATATGTAAACGTGCCTGTACTGCTGGTTGGTACACTTACAGTGGCCGTAGCCTCATTTGCGGTAACGGTTCTGTTGCTGCTACCATTTACCGTATAAGTAAAGGTATATGGTGCTGTTCCGCCTGAACCCGTAAAGGTCACCACCGGGGACTTGCTGAAATGACAAACGGCAGTTGTTCCGCTGAGGTTTGCTACCGGAAGTGGACGAACCAATACCGTTGCCGCACCGGATTGTGGCTGCCCGCAGTTTACATCAGCTACGCTGACCAGATTGTACACAAAGGTACCTGCTGCAGTCGTAGGCACTGCAATGGTAGCCGTATTTCCTGTTGACGTTACTGTTCTGTTCGTGCCTCCATTGATTGTATAGGTAAATGTGTAAGGAGCCGTTCCGTTTGCGCCGGTAAAAGTAATGACTGGTGCGGTGCTGTTTTGCGGAATTGCCGTTGAACCGGATATGCCTGCCGTTGCCAGCGTTCTGACAGTTACTGTTGCCGTACCTGTTTGCGCCTGGCCGCAATTTGCATCCTTCACATTTAACAGGTTATAGGTAAACGTTCCGGCAAGGTTAGCAGGAGCATTTACAGTAACGGTATTGCTTGTTCCTGCCGTGGTAACCATTTGGCTTGTTCCGCCATTTATGTTGTACGTAAAAGTATATGGTGCTGTTCCGTTTGCCCCTGTAAAAGTGATGGCAGGTGCATCACCATTTAAACAAACCGCCGTAGTGCCGGTAATGGTTCCTGTAGCAGCGGGGGTAGCGGTTAATTTGAAAGTTTTGCTGATTTGATTTACACCTCCGAAATCAGTTCCTCCGTTATCCGTAACAGTTACGGTAATATTGGCCTCAGCTGCTGTATTATTTTTTAACCGGTAAGTGATGGTTCCTTGATCTGCGCCGTTTGCCGTGATGGATAAAACTTCAAATACATTCGCCTGATCAGATGTGACAGAGAGGGTAGTGGTTTGTGCCGCTTCAGGACCTGCAGAAATGCCGGTTACGGCAATGGTTTGGTTTGCCGGAGCATAACAAACGGCCTGATTGGCCACAGCATTAACCGTTGGTGCCCCATTTCCAAATAAATATCTTGATTTGATGGGATAATGATCGGTTGTGGTTGAACTGTAATTGGTGACCAGCGTTTTTACGGCATCTAACACTTCTGCAGTACCCTGAATATAATTCAGATTTAAACTTTTGGTTAAAATGACATTGTCAATTACGGTGTTAAAGCCGGCGGTAGATTGTTTACCGGCCAGACTTAAAGGAAGTGTAATCGGGAAATAATTGGCGGCATCCTGGGTGAAATCAACATAGGATGTTCCCGTTCCGGCGGGCATAGGTGCAATGGTTTTATCCGGATTAAGCACATCATTAAAATCGCCAAGGATGATCACCTTTTTACCTGCAAGATTAGCATCAATCCAATCTTTAAGTTGCTTATTGCCACCCTTTCTTCTGTTATAGGCATCAATCTGATCGGCTGTTGTTCCGGTGTTGGCCTTTGCATGAATTTCAATAAAATACAGGCTTTCTTTCCTCCCGTTGATGCTTACTTCCGCCTCCATCGCAAAAGGAAACCGGCCGGACGACCAGTTTTTATATGGTGTTCCATCTGCACTTGTTGCGGCGACAGCCGGATTATAAGTATCTTCCAGTATACCAAAGGTTCTGATGGGTTTCAGCAAATCCGTCCGGTACATGAAAGCCAGTTTTTGTGCCAGCGGATAATCTGCATCTGCTTTATTATCGGCATAAGATCCGAATGAGCTGAAGATGACATTATATCCGACAGGCAGAACGGTGTTTCTGAATAAGGTTGTGTCTACCACTTCCGCAAAACCGTATACATCAGCATTGATATTATTTACGATGGTTTTAACATTTGCAGCCTGTTGTACATCGTTTGACGGGTCCTGCGCAGGACTGCCAAACCATTCTATGTTCCAGTTGACCACTTCTAAAGTATTGGCTGCATCAAAGGTATTTCCGGATAAATTCACCGTTTTATTGGTCGAACCGGCGGTGGCAATACTGACATCTGCAGCATAGGTGGTATTTACTGCTGTTGGTGAAAACTTGGCATAAATAGTTGGCGAAGTATTGTTAATGGCGGCCCTGGTGTAATTCAGGCTTGTTCCAAATGTTCCGCCACTGGTGCTGGAAATGGTGAAATTTGCTGGCGCAGTTACCGTCACATCTCCCGTAAGGTTACCTGCAGAGAAAGAAAAAGACTTTTCTGCCGAAGTGGTACCGTTTGCCTGATAACCAAAATTGACACCGGTGGTAGACGTGCTAATGTCTACCGGAGGCGGTGTTGCAGAGTTTAAAACGGCGAAATCATCTACCGTCCACCGACTGGCCGCTGTTGTACTCGAGTTGTAAACAATGGCCACATAAACCGGGGTGGCTTTATATGCTGTTAAATCAATATTACCGGATTTTGTCCATACATCTGAACCACTTTCCGGGAATTTACCATCCAGGTTCACCCAGGTAGCCAATGCCGGATTACCACTGCCGGTATAATCGGTTGAAACTTTCAACTGGAGCTTATCACCTGCAAATGCAGATCTGGTCCAGAAGGAAAGTACGGCATAGTTCATGGAGGATAAATTTAGCGCAGGAGAGATCAGCCAATCTTCGTTTAAAATATTTCCACCAGAATAACCGTTGATTTGCAGGGCATTTCCTACGCTTGCCGTACCGGCAGCATCATTGGCATCATGACCAAAACTGGTGGTACAACCCCATGTTTGCGGTCCGGCTACACTATACTGGTAAAAGCCGTCAGCTAAGGCCGGGCTGCCTGCCGTGGTGCAGTTTTCAAAATTGAATACCGTTTGATTGGGATCAATAGCGGCTCCGCTTAAAGAAAGGGAAATGGAAGGTGCACCGGCACTGGCATGTAAAACAGCACCTGTTGCGTTTCCAACAGTCGTTGGACTGAACCTTACATATACCGTTTGATTGCTGGTTAAATCTATCGCACTGTAACTGATCGTAGCAGAGAAGTTTATGTTATCTTTTGAAAGGGAATAAGGTGCCGTTGTGGTTAAGGTAGTGGCTCCGGTTAAATTTCCTGCCGATAATACATAACGTTGCGCCGCAGATGTGGTATTGATGGCCTGATTGGTAAAGGTCAGGCTTTTGGGGCTAACAGAAAGGTAAGGGCCTGTGGTAGAAACAGGTTCGCTGATCGTGGTGTTTTGAGGATTTACTGCTTTGGCCAAAAAGTCAAATGCATTGTCGTCACTGTCGAAGCCGTTTCCAGAAAACTCTTCTGTTCCGCCCGTGCCCAGTGTAGTGACATCAGAAGTGGCAGATGCTTTGCGTTCAATGGAAAGAGTACTGGAAGGAGCAGCGGCAGGACCGGTACCTTCAAAGCCATTTGCAGTACCAAAACCTACAAAATCTATTATTGATGCACCGGTAGGGGTGGCGCCGGTTTGTGCGGTGGCTGCATTGCTTAGCAAAACTTTTCCTGCCGCACCAGCCATATTAATTGTACCGATCCGGTCGGGCGTAGGCAAATTCGTGGTACCGCCTGTACCTGCTGCCTGCTGGATGAGGTAAAAACCTTTGGGTGCTATACTTCCGGAAAGGGTTGTAACCTGCCATGATGTCCCTGTTGCACTGGCATATTGTACTGACCAGCCATTGAGGCTTACGGCGGAAGATGTCGGGTTATACAATTCTATAAAATCATTCTTGTATGTCGAGCCCGAATTGCCGCCACCGCCGTAAATTTCAGAGATCACCACATGACTGGCACCGGTTGGTTCTTTAATGCTGCTGTTTTGAGGATTTGGAGCATTAGTTACAAAATCGGTGTTATTGTTGTCTGTATCATAACCGTTTCCTTCAAATTCTTCAGACCCGCCGGCAGAAAGGCTTGCCACGGTTGAGCTTGCTGTAGCCTTCCGTTCGGCTGATGTAGAACTGGTTAGTACGGCTACGGCACCGCTTCCTTCAAAGCCATTCGCGGTAGGACCCACGCCTATTTTGTCAACGATGGCTGCACCAGCAGGATTGGCACCACTTAAAGCTGTGATGCTATTGCTGAGCACGATTTTAAACGCGGTGCCAGCCATATTAATGGTTCCGGTTACATCCGGTGCCGGGAGGTTTTGTGTTCCGCCGCTGCCGGCAGCTTCCTGAATTAAAAAGAATCCTTTTGCAGGAATACTGCCCGTTAAGGGCGTAACCTGCCAGGATGTGCCGGTTGCCGCGCCATATTGTACGCTCCATCCGGTTAAATCTACAGCCGCATTACCCGGATTGTATAATTCAATAAAATCATTTTTATAAGTGGCACCTGAATTTCCGCCTCCGCCATAAACTTCTGAAATCACCACATGCGTAGCCGCTACCGGTGGTGTAGCATCAATTCCGCTTACTGTAATATTTTGTGTGGTGGCGCCTGTGCTGGCTATGCTGATGCGCTCCGTAGAACTGGTTGCAGCCGTTGGCGAGAAGCGGGCATAAACGGTTTTCGCTGATGCCAGTTCCGTAGCGGTGTAGGTAATTGAAGTGCTGTATGTTACATTATCTTTAGAAATATAAAAAGGGGCAACTGAAGTCAGGTTAACGGCATCGGTTAATCCGCTGGCACTTAAAGTATAGGTTTGAGCTGTTGAATTGGTGCCTGTAGTCACGGTTCCAAAATCCAGTGCGGTTTGATCAACGGTTAAGGTTGCAGATTGCCCCACGCCGGTTAATGATACCACTGGCGGATTGGCCACCCCGCCACCCGCGGTTGTGATGCTGCCTGCTGAAGTACCTGCAGTTACAGGTGTAAAGCGCACATATACCGTGTTGCTGCCGGCAGATAGTTCACTGTTGTTATACGTTAATGAAGAGCTGAATCCCGTTCCTGATGTTTTGGATAGAGCATAAGGTGCAGCAGTAGTTAAAGTAACATTGCTTCCGTTAAGGTTAGCTGAACTTAAGCTATAATTTTGCTCGGCAGGTGTACTGTTGATTAGCTGCGTTCCAAAATCGAGGGTTGATTTACTGGCGGACAGGGATGGTACCAATGCTGTGGTCGCTGTAACAGTGAGGTCGTCAATCGAAATTTTCGGTCTTGAGCCGGTAGTTCCGCCTGAACCATTGTGATAATAAAATCTGAACGTGACGCCGGAGGCATTATTCAATGTTGCCGGAAGGATTACATTTACATTTCCGGAGCTGGCCACATTGTTGGTGAAATTTAAAACCTGTGCAGCTGTTAATTCGGTAAAGTTTGTTCCGTCTGTTGAGGTATATATCCTTAAAGAACCATTGCGGTTTCCTGTTGAGTTACTGACCTGCTCCCATTTAAAACTTAAATTCCCCGCATTAACTCCTGAAAAATTAACCAGGAAATCAATGGCAGTAGCAGAAGTATTATCTGTAGCCCCTGTGCTAAGGAGTTGAATATTTTGCGTTCCCTTTTGCACGCCCCCGCTTGATCCGGTGGTAAAGGTAGCAGAAGAAGCAGTGGTTCTTACACCATCGGGAATAGTACCTGAGGGGTTAACCGGAACAGCCTTAAAGGCCGAAGCACCCGTTCCGCTACCAAAACCATTTGTCCAGCTTGCAATGGATGAGAAATTTTCAGTGTAGGTATTGCCCGGCTGACTTG
The DNA here is from genome assembly GCF_026239715.1 of Pedobacter sp. GR22-10. Taxonomy (NCBI): domain Bacteria; kingdom Pseudomonadati; phylum Bacteroidota; class Sphingobacteriia; order Sphingobacteriales; family Sphingobacteriaceae; genus Pedobacter; species Pedobacter sp. GR22-10. The sequence goes on along the minus strand of NZ_JAPIVR010000002.1, from coordinate 276,400 downwards.
CCATTGGCACTGGTGTTTGCGCTTTTGCAAATTGGCAAACGAGAAAAAAAGAGACGAGTAAAAGTCTTTTCATATAGTTTGTTGGTTTAAAACAAATGTATATGCAAAAGCCTTATAATCAGATTAACTTAATGTTAAATAGTACGATTGTGGAAAAATAAATTTTAAGGAAGGTAATTTTTCTGTATCATCAACGTTGCGTTCAATTCATATCTGCTCACTTGAGTCTTCAAAAACTATAAAAACTCCTCAATATCGCCTTTACCTTCACGAATCACTTCAAACTCCCCGTTTGTGCAGTCTACTACGGTAGAAGCTTCATTGTCTCCATAACCACCATCAATCACAAGATCAACCAGGTGCTCATATTTTTCATGAATCAATTCCGGGTCGGTAGAATATTCAATAACGTCATCATCATCTTTGATGGAGGTAGACAGGATGGGGTTCCCCAGTTCCTTTACTATCGCCCTGGCAATATTATTATCCGGAACACGGATACCTACAGTTTTTTTGTTAGAACTAAGTAGTTTGGGCACATTGTTATTGGCATTGAAGATGAAGGTGAAGGGGCCTGGCAAGGCCTTTTTTAACACCCTGAACTCAGTATTGTCTATGGGCTTGATATAGTCAGAAATATGCTTTAAATCATGACAGATAAACGAGAAGTTTGCCTTTTCGGGTTTAATTCCCCGCAGGCGGGCAATCTTTTCAATGGCTTTTGGATTGGTGATGTCGCAGCCCAAACCATAAATGGTATCCGTAGGATAAATAATCAAGCCGCCTTTCTTTAACACTTCAACCACCTGCTGGATGGCTTTTTCATTTGGGTTTTCAGGATAGATTTTAATAAGCATAGCGTAAAAATAACAATTTAATGGTGTTGGTTGTTTAATAATCTTAATCTTTGTATGAACAAAACATACGCTAATCTATCATTATGAGAAAAGCATTCGTCGCGATTGCCGCATTTTTAGTCGCCCTCACCATCATGCTGGGCTTGTACCATCCGTTTTTGTGGTGGACATTCCTGTTTACAGGCCCGTTCGTTCTCTTGGGCGTTTACGATTTGTATCAGCCTAAGCACAGTATCGTCAGAAATTATCCGGTTTTCGGTCGCTTGCGGTATTTTATGGAAGAGTTAAGGCCAAAAGTTTACCAGTATTTTGTGGAAAGCGATACCAATGGAACGCCATATAACCGGCTGAACCGTTCGTTAATTTATCAAAGGGCCAAAACAGATAATGATACCATTCCCTTTGGTACACAATTGAACGTGTATGAAAATGGTTATGAATGGTTAAGCCACAGCATCGCAGCCATTTCTCATCATGAATTAAATTTAGATCCCAGGGTGCTTATCGGCGGACCGGATTGTAAAAAGCCATATTCTGCCAGTATATATAATATTTCAGCCATGAGTTTTGGCTCTTTAAGTCAGAATGCCATTCTGGCCTTAAATGGTGGTGCCAAAATGGGAAACTTTGCCCACAATACCGGTGAGGGTGGCATCAGTGACTATCATCGTAAGCCGGGAGGCGATTTAATCTGGCAGATCGGGACCGGTTATTTTGGGTGCCGGAATGCTGACGGCAGCTTTAATTATGATGCCTATGCAGAGCGTGCCCATGCAGACCAGGTAAAAATGATCGAAATTAAACTTTCCCAGGGCGCCAAGCCAGGTCACGGCGGGATGTTGCCGGCGAAAAAGGTAACGGCTGAGGTAGCACGGATCCGTTTGGTACCGGAGGGCAAGGATGTATTGTCGCCGCCAGCGCATTCGGCTTTTAATACACCAATAGGCCTGCTGGAGTTTGTGCAGAAACTTCGGGATTTATCGGGCGGAAAGCCGGTCGGGTTTAAACTTTGCATCGGCCGTAAAAGCGAATTTTATGCGATTTGCAAAGCCATGATTGAAACCGGCATTTATCCTGATTTTATTACCGTAGATGGGGGCGAGGGCGGCACCGGTGCTGCACCTCAGGAGTTTTCCAACTCTGTTGGGATGCCTTTGCGTGAAGGCGTTGCCTTTGTTTATGACGTACTGAACGGTTTTGATCTAAAAAAACACATTAAAATTATTGCTTCGGGTAAGGTGGCAACAGGATTTGATTTGGTTAAGAATATTGCTTTAGGTGCAGATTTATGTAATGCAGCCCGGGGAATGATGTTCGCTTTAGGTTGTATACAGGCATTGGAGTGCAACAGCAATACCTGTCCTACAGGCGTAGCCACGCAGGATCAGAGCCTGATGAAAGGCCTGGTGGTAGAGGATAAAACAGTTCGGGTGAAAAATTTCCACAACCTTACTGTTGCCAGTGCGGTTGAATTATTGGGTGCTGCGGGTTTACGTGAGCCGCATCAGTTAAGCCGTGCTTATATTAATCGCCGCGTAAGTTCCAGTGTGATGCAGAGTTATCTGGAGAGTTTTCCTTATATCCCGGCAGGAAGTTTATTGCAAACGCCTTATCCAACCCGTTTTGAGCTGGGGATGGCACTCAGTACCGCTCAGAGTTTTGCCCCCACAGATTATAAGGTTTCAGCAGTAGATTATGCGCATGCCAATCCTTACAGCGATACCATGCATGATGATGGAAGATAGTTGTTTCGGTTGGTGAGACACCAACCGATAAAGTGTTAACGTCATTGCGAACTAAAGGGCAGGGTTCAGCTTTAGGATGAAACAATCTCTCCTGGAACAGCTATAATTGTTTCGGTTGGTGAGACACCAACCGATAGGTAAAAGTGTTGACGTCATTGCGAACTGAAGGGCGGGCTCAGCGTTAGGGTGAAGCAATCTCTCCTGGAACAGCTATAATTGTTTCGGTTGGTAAGACACCAACCGATAGGTAAAGTGTTGACGTCATTGCGAACTGAAGGGAAGGGTTTGGCCGTTAGGGTGAAGCAATCTCTCCTGGAACAGCTATAATTGTTTTGGTTGGTGAGACACCAACCGATAGGTAAAGTGTTGATGTCATTGCGAACTGAAGGGCAGGGCTCAGTGTTAGGGTGAAGCAATCTAATTCGCTAAATAGATGGCTTCGTCGTCTGAAATAGCCTTTTTTCTCTATGTTAATAATCACCCTGGAATTACTCATCTTAGGCTACTCATCACAAAAAAGTGCCAGTTTTTAAAACTGACACTTTTAATTTAACAATTTTTTTTCCTAAACCCTAAACCCTAAAACTCTGCGTTTTTCGGGAACCTAGGGAAGGCAATGACATCACGGATATTGGTCATGCCGGTAACGAACAAGACTAAACGTTCGAAACCCAGTCCAAAACCCGAGTGTGGTGCGGTGCCGAAACGGCGGGTATCCAGATACCACCATAGCTCGTCCTGAGGGATATTCAGATCTTCCATCCTTTTGGTCAAACGATCCAAGCGTTCTTCACGTTGCGAACCACCAATCATTTCGCCAATTCCAGGGAACAGGATGTCCATTGCGGCTACGGTTTGTCTGCCTTCGGCATCCGGTTCATTCTGGCGCATATAGAATGATTTAATATCAGCTGGGTAATCTGTTAATATTACTGGTTTTTTAAAGTGCTTTTCAACCAGGAAACGCTCGTGCTCGCTCTGTAAATCTGCCCCCCATTCGTCAATCAGGTATTTGAATTGTTTTTTCTGATTTGGTTTAGATGATTTTAAAATCTTGATCGCTTCTGTATAGGTTAAACGCTCAAAATCATTTGCCAGACAGAAATCTAATTTTTCTAATAAAGTAAACTCGCTACGCTCGTTTTGCGGTTTCTGTTTATCTTCCTCTGCCAGGCGGGTATTTAAAAAATCCAGTTCTTCCTTGCAGTGATCTAAAGCATATTTAATCACATACTTCATCATGTCTTCTGCCAGCTGCATGTTGTCTTCCAGATCTGCAAAAGCAAATTCCGGTTCAACCATCCAAAACTCCGCTAAGTGACGGGTGGTATTGGAGTTTTCTGCCCGGAATGTGGGTCCGAAAGTATAAATCTTTCCAAAAGCCATGGCCGCCAGTTCACCTTCCAGTTGTCCGGAGACGGTCAGGTTGGTTGCCCGGGCGAAAAAATCCTGGGAGAAATCTACTTTGCCGTCTTCCGTACGTGGGGTATTGTCGAAATCTAAAGTGGTCACTTTAAACATTTCACCGGCGCCTTCCGCATCACTGGCCGTAATTACAGGTGTATGCATGTATACGAAACCCCGCTCATTATAAAACTGGTGAATGGCAAAAGCCAGCGCATGACGAACCTTGAAAACCGCGTTGAAGGTATTGGTACGGAAACGCAGGTGGGCTATTTCACGTAAAAACTCTAAACTGTGCTTCTTAGGTTGTAAAGGAAATTTTTCAGGATCACTGTCGCCTAAAATCGATACGGTAGTGGCTTTAATTTCTACTGACTGACCTTTACCCAGTGATTCTACTAAATTTCCGGTAGCGGAAATGGCCGCACCGGTGGTGATTCTTTTCAACAGCTCATCAGGTAAATTATTAAAATCAATCACGACCTGGATATTGCCCATGCAACTTCCGTCATTTAAAGCGATAAACTGATTATTGCGGAAAGTTCTTACCCATCCCATAACCGTTACTTCAGTGCCAAATGCAGTTGATTTTAATAAATCTTTAATTTGCTGTCTCTTAATCATCTTGTTATTTCTAAAGGCGCAAATTTAGAAAAAAAAGTATATCTATTGCCAGTTGGCGGTTTCCAATTTTCAGTTTCTTTTAAAAGCAGTAACTAAATCATTCATTAAAAAATAAATCGCTTAATGAATTATTTCCCCTTGCCTCTGGATGCCGGATCTTTATTTAAGAAAATAGGTGTAGTTTCCTGTTTAACATTGGCTGTATATTTATTTGTTTTATTATGAATGAAATTTAAGATATCCCTTTAATATTGTACTTATGTCTGGATATTTTTGAATGGTTGTGTTGAAAAAGAGGTTAGGAGGAGGTATTTGAGTCTTATTTTTGATCTTTTTAATCGAAAATTTAATTTTTAGGTATTTTTTTAGTGTTATTTTGAATTTATTTTATGATTAAAATCATTTTTTATTGAATTAATTGATTTTGTTTTCTTTTAATGTATTGTTTTTGTGATTTTTGTATAGATTTTATATTATTTTAATTGAAAATTATTGTTTTTTTTAAGAAAATTGCTACTTTTGTAATGCTCGTTAATTATTATTATATATTTGGTTTAAAAAAAGCGCTGGCAACGGCGCTTTTTTTACAGATTTCAATAGACTTATTCATAATCAACATAAACTAAACAACCTAAACCAAGAGAAGCTTTCAGGATAACCGCTGAAAGCTTTCTTTTTTTTAAGCTTTTCTTCAATTATAAATCCTTAGATAAGAATAGGAAAGAACAGCATTTGAAACTGTTATATATATAAAAAAAGCCATCTTAATTTTAATTAAGATGGCTTCGGCTATATGTTTTGTTAGTCGTGAATTAATCTTCCGAGTAGGTGATGTCATTAACATGTTTGTCAATTTCCCATCTTCCTGTTCCTTCTTCGCCAATAACTTCAAATAATTCGAGTGCACGGCGTGCTTTATATTCTTCTTCACGTTGCTCTTTCAGGAACCAGTTTAAAAATTCCATGGTTACAAAATCCTGTTCCTTCAAACATCTTGAAGCTAGGTTTTTGAAACTCTGGGTAATGGCAATTTCAGCTTCCAGGGCATCTTCAAAAACTTCTCTGAATCCAGCAAAGTCAGTTTTAATTCCGGTAACTTCCGGAGAGATCGCATTTCCTCCCATATCTAAAACATACTTGAATAATTTCAATTGGTGCATTCTTTCTTCTTCTGATTGTTTAGTGAAATAATCTGAAGAGAAGTCGTAGCCATTTTGGTTACACCATGATGCCATTGATAAATATAGTGATGAAGAGTGTGCCTCTTTTTTAATCTGCTGATTTAAAAGTGTTTCAATATCCTCAGATATTAAACATTTAATACGCATTAAATCTTTCATAATTTCTGTGCTTTAATAACAATACAAATGTAACACAGAATTGTTCATAATTGTAAATTATTTACTATATGAAATTAGTCTAAATTGCTGATAAGTAAGTATTTATAATGAGTTTAAATAGTGATAGCGAGATATAAAATAAATTGAAGACAGAAGACGATAACGCCAAACGGATACTAATTGGAAGACAGGGGGATAGCCAGCCTTATCAAACTGCAATTTTCATTGAACAGTATCTTTCAAATGAAAACTCAATCTTTTACCAATGAAATAATGGGTTAATAAACCAACCTGTAAAGGCAGTCGTTTACCATGTAATTTAAGTTAAACATGGTAAAAGTACCGTGTAATAAATCTTTTAAGGCAATAATTTCCAGTGCATTTAATAGGTAGATATGCTCACATCCATTAAAGGTAACCAATTCGAAATCGGCTTTATGAGTATTCAGTAGGAGTGCCTCAATATCGATTTCTTCTACAACTTTCTTTAATTTTTGAAGTGACAGGCAATTGTAACGGGCAAATTTACCGCCAAAATCCACGTAAAAGCAGTTTAACTTATCAGATTGATAAACAGCTCCTTCGTAGTTTGAGAATACGTTAATTAGTTGATTAATATCGATACACGCTTTTTCCATCTATTGCAAAACTGCCTATTATTTAGATTAAATACAAATAAAATATAAAAAAAATCAAATTTGAGATTGATCATGATGATCAAAAAAATCAGGTAGGTTTTTATATATCAGTTTATAAAAGCTGACAAGCATTTATAAACTGATATCCATACTACTATGAGTATTATTTAGAATGATTATAAATTATGCCTATATTTGACGATTAAATTAATCAGCTAATCCAAATCATCATGATTGTTAGTGCCAGAATAGAACACCATCAAGATTTTCTTTTTAAAGAAGAAATACCCGATAAGTATATACCGGATCACCGATTATCAGAAAAAGTTTTATCAATTAAGGAAACTCCGGCAGACATTCAAAATTACCAGCTATCTACCAATGGCCTTTTTCTTATTTATTCTGAAATGCGATTTGAAAAACCCACCAGGATATTAACCGAGATTAATGGAGAAGCGGTTACCAGTCAGTTTATATTAAGTAAGGAAACAAATGGCTTAAATAGGAAACAAGCAAGCAGATACGGACATAGCAGGCACAACATTAGATATATACCTTCATCAAAACAGGCATATGAAATAAAAAAGGATATCGATTTTATTTATTTTATGATTGTACTCTCTAAAGATTATTACTTAAACCTGGTTGATCTCTATTCTCCTCTTCATGAGCATTTTGTTCAGGAGATGCAGAAGGGAAAAACCACATCTTTTGGTAAGCAAGATTTATATGCCACACCTGAAATGCGCCATACCATTGAAGCCATCCGATCATCAAAGCAGGAAGGAGAGCTAAAAAGACTTTTTACTGATGCGAGGATAACAGAATTGATTTTGTACCAGCTTGAGCAGTTTAGTCTGTTCATGGAAACAGGCAAGGATGACTTGATTGAACGTGATATTCCGAGATTAGAAGAGGCCAGGGAAATTTTAGAGCAACAATATATGGCCCCTCCAACTCATAAGCAGCTTTCTAAAATGGTATTATTGAATGAGTTTAAACTTCGAAATGGCTTTAAAAAGTATTTTGGCAGCACTATATATGATTACATTACCCGGCTAAGAATGGAAAATGCAAAACGAATGATTATAGAAGAAAGGAAAAATATGTATGAGGTTGGGATACATGTTGGATTTAAACATCAGGCTAGCTTTACCAATGCTTTTAAAAAATACTATGGCATACTTCCCAGCGATATCAGGGTTTGATGTCGGCCAATTTAACATTGACCTGCGCAGTTTAGCAGGATAGTGTAATGAGGAAACTTCGCCGGTCTCGTTGGTTTGCTTATTAAACTGACGAATTCTGCTGCGCTCAGTCCTTTGGAATTTCGCAAGTTGAAGATTTGACTTATCAGCCTTTTAAGATTTGTAAGTTAATTTCTTGAGTTGCTCATTAAAGAGGAGGTTTTTATTTACATGCATCTCTATTAGTTTTTCTGAACCTGATTCCCTTTCTCCTGTTTTTAGAAAGTTCGAATTAAAGGTACTGGCCTCCAAAATAATTTCTTTGGGAACTACAATGGTCTTTAAGCTGCTCAAATCAGTATGCGTTAAGGCATGAACCGAAAAAGCAGTGAACATATGTTGTGGTGTAAGTACTTCTGCTGGCGATCCATCCCACCATTTACGCCCATCTTTCATCATGATGATTCGACTGGAGTATTGAGCGGCTAAATTAACATCATGCAGCACCATGATGACGATAAATCCTTTTTTTGCGAATGCTTTTGCAATCGCCATGGTTTGATGCTGGTATTGCATATCCATGTTATTGATGGGTTCATCAAGTAATAATAATGCATCATCACAGTCCCATATTTGTGCTAATGTTCTGGCCAGATGTACCCGCTGTTGTTCGCCACCAGATAAAGTTAACATCGATCGATCAGCAAAATCGTCAAGTCCGCAAATGGCAATACTTTCTTCAACTGCTATTCTGTCTACCTTAGCAGATTGATTGCGAAATCTTCCATATCTGCCCATCATTACCACTTCCCAGGCAGAAAAGCCAATGCTTATAGGGTTATGCTGTTGGAGCACCGCTCTTTTAACAGCAAGTTCCTTTCGGCTAAAGCTAGAAATCTCTTTTCCATCAATCATTATTCTGCCTGAAGATGGTTTTCTTTCTCCTGAAATCATGCTTAATAAAGTAGATTTACCAGCACCATTTGCGCCCAGAATGGTAATGACTTCGCCAGATTTGGCACTTAAGGAAACGTCTTTGATCAGATCACGCTGATTTAATTTATAGCCAATGGATTGAATTCTTAACATCATGATTTTAACGGGCTAATTTTTTTTATCACGGATAAGTATATAAAGAAATACCGGTGTGCCAGTTAAAGCGGTTACTACACCTATAGGAAGTTCTATTGGTTGAATAATTAACCTGGCTACAAGATCTGAAAAGGTAAGTACCAATGCGCCAAGCAGGGCAGAGGCGGGTAATACAAACTTATGATCTACTCCACCAATTAACCTAACGAGGTGTGGTATCAACAAACCTACAAAACCAATAATTCCAGAAAAAGATACGGATGCACCAACGGCCATGGTTGATAACAAGACCACCATTGATTTTATCAAACCAGGATTTAAACCTATCATCTCTGCTTGTTTTTCTCCGATAGCAAAAGCATTTAATCCTTTTGAAAAAAATGGAAGTGCCAACACCGGAATGATGACAAATGGTGACAGGCAGCGAACATTTTGCCAGGTAGCACCTCCAAGGCTGCCTAACATCCAAAAAGTAATGCTTCTAAGTTGCTGTTCATTTGCAAGGTAACTGATCAGGCCGGTAAGCGCACCTGCCATGGCATTAATGGCAATACCAACTAATAACATGGTAACAACATTGGCTTGTCCATCCGTTTTAGAAAGATGATAAACAAGTAAAGCTGCAATACCAGCACCTGCAAATGCCCCAAATGCCAGTACGTAATTCCCTAAAATTTCGGAAAGTCCGGAAAATAAAAGTGTTTCAAACGCTATAATTAATACAGCCATTAAAGATGCTCCTGAAGAAATGCCAATCAAACCAGGCTCAGCAAGGGGATTTCTGAAAATGCCTTGAATAGCGGCTCCAGAAATACCTAAGGCTGCACCAACTAATATACCTAAAATTACCCTTGGCATTCTGATCATCATGATAATACCTTCATTTAAAGGATCTGCTAAAGGCTTTCCATAAAGTCCTATAGATTTAAGTAGCACCATAAAAATTTCCTGAAAGGGGATATTCATGGCACCAAAAGAAAGCGAACACCCAACAGAAGCAAGAAGTGCAAAACCGAGTGTAAGGTAAATCAATAATCTTTTCATGTTAATAGATTCTGGCATTTAATGCCCTGATGGCATCTGCCAGTCTGGTGCTGAAGTTGATCAATAATGATCCGTCCATTTCAATGATTTTTTTATTTTTTCCTGCATTGGTATATTTAACACCAGGCATTTTTAAAATGGCCTCTTTACCGCCCAGGCTGCTCACACCAAAATCAAACATGAGGATTGCATCCGGATTACTTTTAATCAATGCTTCTGTAGTATAGGGTTTAAATTCATTAAATTCCTGTATTGCATTTTTTCCTCCGGCAAGTTGAATGATGGCATCAATGCTACTGCCTTTACCAGCTACGTTCATTGTTCCTACACCTCTGGCATAAATAAAGAGCACTTTCTGCAGTTGAGGACCTTTCTTTAATTCGGATTGGGCTTTTTTAATTTGCAATTCAGTATTTCGAGCCATTATTTCTCCCTGCTCAGGCATGGAAACTGCTGCGGCAATCTGCCTGATGAATTTTAATGCGCCAGAAACTGAATATTCCTGCCGCACCTGTACCACGCGAATACCCATTGATTTAAATTGTGATAAATGCGCTTTTAGAAGATCGCCCTCCGGAACAAGAATCAGGTCGGGATGAAAGGACAGAATTGATTCTGCAGACAATGCCCTGTTTCTGCTCACCTTAGGTAACTGATTAATCAATTCAGGGTAAACACTGGTTACATCAACTGCTACTATATGTTTACCAAGCCCCAGGGCATTTACGGTTTCACTGATTGCACCACCCAGGCTTACTATTCTTTTGGGCTGTGCAATAGCATTGGCGGCAACCACAAATACAAATATTGCGGACATCAAAAAAATATTCTTACTGTGCTTATTATACATTTCTTCTTTTTTCTGTATGCACAAAACAAGTCTTTAATTTTTCCAAATGCAAGTAGACACTAGAAGCCTTCATGTGCGATTTTGAGTATCAATTTATCTGTTATTTTGTTTCAAGTTTCTGATTTAAAGGTTTTTGTCTGTTTTTTGAAGAGGTTGTAAGTGATGCTTATTTAAAAACATAGGTGAAAACAATACGGATTGCACAAAATAAAATACGGATAGCACAAAAGAAAATACGGATTGAACAAATCGTTTATGACAACGAATGCAGATGTTTGCATAGCTCTTATTTAGAATGATTAAAAATAATAATATCGTGTTAAGCAGCTCGCATCCGGAAATCAAAATAAATAAAATGAAAAAACACTTATCAATTTTTAAGTTGAAGCCATTAAGTATGTTATGCTTCACCTTTCTTATACTGATTTCATCATGCAAAAAGGAGGAATCTGACCCAAATGAGCAATTACAGGATGGAAATAGTACCGTGATTACCGATTTGGCTGGAGATACCCAGGCAGCAATGGGAAGTGCTACACCGGGGAAAGAAGCTCGTCCCTTTTATATTTTTTTATTCCGACTCAAGGATCAGAAACAAATCTGGATTCGTAATGCGACAGATTCGGCACAATGGCTTAAAGGTAAAGACTGGGATCTGGCTTTTACCGGCCCTTATAACAGTGAGGTTTATGTGAACGATAAAAAATACCGCTATAATCCAGGTTTTGAAGGAAATGCAGAAAGTGCAGTAGTGATGCTGGAGCAGCAATACGATTTGGTTGATCAGGCACCTTCAGATCAGGTTTTTGATGCGAGTACGATTACTAAAATCGGCTGGGCATCATCGGCAAGTGCCAATGGCTGGTTTTTCTATAGCCTGAGTACGCACATTATGCAGGCAATTCCAAACAGAACCTATGCCATCAGATTACCAGATGGTAAATACGCCAAATTACAACTCATTAATGCTTATAAAGGAAATCCACCAAGTGTTACTGACCTGAATTGGCCGGCACCCTATTTCACTTTTAAATATTATGTACAGCAAAACGGCAGTAAGAATTTAAAAACAAAATAATTAATGATGAATATATCGAAAACAGCAACAAGGGTTTTTAAACAACTTTCTGTAGGGCTTATGCTTATAACTTTTTTTGCATCATGCAAAAAGGATAAGCTTGTGGCAACAGAAAAAGAACCTGTTACATCAACCCGTTCCCTGGATATGGTGCCTTACTATAAGGTACAGCGGGTAGAAAATCTTCAGGTTGAAACAGACGATAGCAACCCCACAGCGCCCAAACCTGAAGTGTTGTTTAGCCTGGATTATAAAAAAATGCAGCCTGCAACATATGGGAAAACTTCTTTTTGGGATATCTCTTTTAGTGGGCTATACAACAGTTTTATGGGTGGGAACAACGGATCTAACAGCGATAATGCAGGTTATACCGGTCCAGGTGCTGGTGGGATAACCATTTTGGCCAAATCATTTGAAGATTTAACGGATATACCCGTTGCTTCAGCATTTAAAACAGCAAGAGCATTAATAGGAACTGATGACATGGGTGAATTCGGTGTAGGAATTGGATGGTACCTATATGATTTTAACGGGAGTATAGTTGGTGATGGCAGCTATGATAAGAAACATGTGGCTTATGCGCTGGGCAATGCCTTTACATTGGCTAACGGCCAAAAGACACAACCAAGGACAATTATTGTGCGTACGGCCAAAGGTGATTTTGCTAAAATCAAAATGATTAGTTGCTATAAAGATGTTTTCACTACGGATAAGATGATGCGTAATACACCCCACATGTTTTTCACATTCGAATACGTAATCGTTCCGGCAGGCAGCACCAAATTTGAGATTAAATAATTAATTTTTATGAAACGACTATACCCATATGTATTAATGGCTTTCACGTCCATCCATTTTTTTGCCTGTAAAAAAACAGTTGATTATGAACATATTGTTCAAAATAGAATTACTTCGTTTACCGTGGTTAATATAAAGGATACCGTTATTTATGGTGCCATTGATAATATCAAGAATAACATTACCGTATATGTACCTTATTACTATTCATTAACTGTTGTTGAACCTAAAATTGCTGTAGATGAAGGTGCCACACTTACCTCCCCAATTCAGCCTGTAAATGTAACTGATGATAAACAAACTTATTCGGTCAAGTCATCAACCGGTGAAGTACGTACCTATAGCCTTAAAGTTATTCAGCAGAATCCTCCTGGTTTGAGTTTATCCTGGCCGCTGGGCAATAATGAAGGATCACCTAATGCCACACAGGTTTTTTATGGAAACTTAAGAAGTACCAGTGTAGCTACACTTGATGTAACCCTTACCCAACAGGCTACAAATAAGACTTTTAAGCCCGATCTGATTGGAGCGGCGTCTACTCTGCCTGTATCTTTGGATACTTACATCCTAAATATTGGACTTTTACCTGCAGATTTGGATAGTGGTTACTACCAGGTTGACATTAGTTTTCTTGGCAATAAGGTGAGAATGGATAAGCCATTACATCTGGTTTATATAAAGCCTGTTGTGCTGGCAAAATCGCATGTGGTAAAACAGGGTGAAACCATCACCGTTCAGCCTGCGCAAAATACTGTATTTGTAGATTTAAAATCGGTTTTTGTGGAGGTAAACGGTAAAAGTATAGAATTACCAGTGGTAAGCTATAACAGATTAAGCGCAACTTTAAAAATACCAGATAATTTTCCTGTCATCAATGATGCATATGGAAGATTTGAATTCAATTTTGGTAAATGGACACCTGTTCTTCGCTCTATGAGCATTACGGTAAATCCTAAATAAAGAAATTGTCTGCTTTGTGTACAGAAGCATTCAGTATAACAAACCCTTTCTTCAACCTTAATTATAATCTATGAAAAAAAACGCATCAAAAAATGCCTGCGCACAGGCGTAGAATTAATATTAACGCTTCATGCTATCGATAAATGTGAAAGACGAAATGCAAATCCCGGGTAATAACATCAGTCTCTACACCGGCAACGATAGTCACAATTAGTTAATTACCTCTAGTTTATTAAAAATAATCATTAACCATTTTATTAAATCATAACATGAAAAATTCAATAAAAAATATCTCCAAAGCAGTTTTTGCCCTTGCCTTATTTACTTTAGCATTTACTTCTTGTAAAAAAGAAAATGATACTACAGGTCCTTTGAGCCTTAAAGGCGCTAAAGCCTCTGTATCATCTGTTGCCGATACCATTGTTGGCCGTTGGGGTAACCCAAGATCTGGTGGTGCGGCATTTGGTACGGTTTACGCCAATGTAATTACCGGCGCACAAGATACGGTGGGGAGCATTGCGCATCAGTTATTATTTTCCAGTCACAATAACTCCACCATTAGCCCGGCAAGCGGCTACACTTTAAGTTATTTAAATACCACTAAAGCATTATCTGCCATTGATGCGTCTGATGTTGCATCAGCGACAACAGTTTCATCTCTGGGGATTGCAACAACTTCCAATGCTGCAAATACGAGCTTAACAGCTAATGGTTGGTTAACCTATTCAACCGGAGGTACTGTTGCTGCTGTTCAAAACCTGGTTGTATTTGTGAGTGATGGATCTACGACTTATGCGCTTAAATTCAGCAGTGCGGTTGGTGAAGGTACTTCTACTCATAACAGAGGTGTTTATTACTTTGATCGCGGAACGGTATTGTAATTAATCATTAACTGACAATCTGATATGGCATCAGATTGTCAGTTATTTAAGGAGATTATATCGTTCACTTTATACATAACCGCTCATTACCAATTCAACATTAAAAATCGATTACAATCTCCTTTTACCCATAAAATATAAAAATATGTGTCGTCGTTACTTATCTAAATTATTCTTCCTATCTGGCCTGTTCACGCTATTGTTGTTTTCATCTTGTCAAAAGGAATATCTTAATACACCATATAAAGATATTGAAAGCTTTATCATAAAAGATGCCTTGAATAAGGAATTAAAAGCCTCGCTGAAGGGAGATAGTATTATTGTATACTGGCCGCCATTTCAAGATGTAAAGGATAAGGTAACACCGGAGATTAAGGTATCTTCAGGTGCTTCAGTTAACCCATCTTCCGGACAAGAGATTAATCTGAAAACAGGAACTTCTTATGTGGTGACTGCACAAGATGGCAGCATTAAGAAATACGTTCTAAAATTAGCCCTCAACCAACCCATACCTATAATCAATAGAATTGCACTAACCAGGTTAGGTCAGAGTTTGCTGATTATCGGAGAATATTTCATTCCTGATTCCAATCAAACCAAAGTATTTCTGATTGATAAACAAAACAAAGAATATCAGATTCACTTTTCTGCAACAGATGCTTTATGGTCGAATAAAATTCAATCGACAGTACCTTTAGACGGAAAACTAGATACAGGTAATTTCCAGATCAAACTGATTAGTGGTACCAATACCCTGGTTAAAGGTTCATTTGCCATTGGCAAGCCATCTCCTGTATCTGCGAAGGGTACTTACCAATTCGATCAGGCTGGAAAAAGTATTAAAAAAGGTGATCAGATTTCTTTTACCTATTCCTTACAAGCCCCTGCTTCCAAGTATTATTATGGAAATTACACACATGCAATCATTACAGTTACCGGAGATCCAGGTGGTAAAACCCATATTGCACCCATCGCTTCGCAATCAAATACTTTATTAAAGTTCACATTGCCTGCTACCATTAGTACAGGTGCCATCCGAAGCATTGAATTGTATTCTGCACCCGATAAACTGGCATCACTTGGATATTCTATGTATACCTGGAATACTACGACGGCAGCAACCACAACCCTTATACCATAGTAAATGAAAAATAGAAATATATTTAGTGTAAGTGGTCTGGTAATATTCATTCTTTTTAGTGCATACGCTTGTAAAAAGGATAAAACCTTACCTGCTGAAGCGGGAGAAATTATTTCACCTGTTACGGGGACACGTGCCCAGTTTACACTAGATTCTATTTTTTTGTATGCTAGTCAGGTTTATTTGTGGCGTGATGCTTTGCCATCCTATGCGAATTTTAACCCAAGGTTCAAATATGAAGGAATCAGACCAGATTTGGTTGCTTTTAGACAAGAACTTTTTGATATTTCACAATTTAAGCTGAATAGTGTTACCAATACCCCCTATGAGCTACCTGTTAATTCAGGAAGTGCCAAATATTCGTACCTCGAAGCAGGACGAACGACTACAGGAGCAACGGCAGGCATTGTTTGCTCTGCAAATGTGCTGCTTAGTAGTAAACTTATTTCATCAGGTGCTCTTCACATCGCCTACATTGCTTTAGGTTCTTTTCCCAAATTAAATGAGGTACAGTCAAATCTCGATCAGGCCTTTTCTGATTTGGCTAGTGGAAATCCAAAGTATATCATTATTGATCTGCGCAGCAATGCGGGAGGTTATATAGAAACAGCAGAATACATAGCCAACCTTGTTGTACCAGGCTCCCTTACCGGAAAAGTGATGTACAGCGAGCAATTCAATGCTAAAATGCAAGCTGGCCAGGCGAGTATATTAAAAAACCAACCTTATTTAGATGCAGATGGCAAAATGGTTAGCTACCATGGGCGTAAAGCTACCATGGCCGATGTTGATTATAGCGAAGGCGGAAATACCTATAGATTTAATAAAAAAGGCAACTTAACTTCAATTGAGGAGGTTTATTTTATTGTGTCGGGTAAAACAGCATCTGCGAGCGAATTGCTCATCAGTTGTTTAAAACCTTATCTATATGTAAAACTAATCGGCGAAAAAACATATGGTAAACCTGTAGGCTTCTTTGGTATCAACATCGATCAGTACAGTGTTTACCTCAGTAGTTTTCTGATTCGAAATGCGGCGGGCTGGTCTGATTATTTCTCAGGCATGACACCTGATATTACCGTTCAGGGTGTAGCCGATCAAGAATTGGGAAATCCCGAAGAATCATATTTTAAAGCTGCTATTATGGCAATTAATGGTGGAACTAAAAGGGAGGCAGCAATTAAAACAGCAGCAAAAGTGATGTCTGTTCCTATATCGTCAACTTTAATCAGTAATAAAATTTCAACAGATGCTGGTATGCAGGAAACAAGATTGAGATTAAAATGATAACTAAGGTAGCTTCGAAAAATAAAATAATATTTAACTCATTCATGTTAAGACCCTCGTTTATACTTTTCTTATTAATGCTTGTGCATACTGCACTGCCGGCGCAATATCGTGGAAGTGTAAAGGGAGAAGTAAAGGATGTTACAGGTAAAATCTTACCAGGAGCTACCATCCGCCTGGAACCGGATGGCCACATCACTGAAACAGATGGTAAAGGTAAATTTAAGTTTCAGCAGATTTATATTGGAGAATATACCATTGCGGTGAGTATGATGGGGTACGGGAATTACCAGACCACCATCGAAATTAAAGATAAAGAAACCAGCAATATTGAAGTTAAATTAATCACCAAAACAGAAAGTCTGAATGATGTAGCTGTTACCGCTAAATTAAATGCACCTGATAATTTAATCCAGGTAGAACGAAGTGCCATGCCCATAACCGTAATTACCAGAAAAACGATTGAGCAAATGGGTAGCCGCCGGTTAGATGAAGTACTTAAAGAACAAACCGGAGTGGCCATTGTCAATAATATTGGTGGTGGTGCCAGATCAGTAGGGGTGCAGATGCAAGGATTTAGCAGTGAGTATATTATGATTTTAATAGATGGCCAGCCTATGGTAGGTCGAAACAGCGGAAATTTTGATCTTTCCAGGATCAGTGTTTCCAATATTGAAAGGATTGAGATCATAAAAGGTGCTTCATCTTGTTTATATGGTAGTGAGGCCCTGGGTGGCGCAATTAATATTATTACCCGTTATGGCGCGCTGCAACCACAGGCATCAGC
This sequence comes from Pedobacter sp. GR22-10, assembly GCF_026239715.1. Lineage (NCBI taxonomy): Bacteria > Pseudomonadati > Bacteroidota > Sphingobacteriia > Sphingobacteriales > Sphingobacteriaceae > Pedobacter > Pedobacter sp. GR22-10. Next base: position 258,687 of record NZ_JAPIVR010000002.1, on the reverse strand, counting down.
ATCGCTACAATATGGAAGTTTAAATATTGCAGATTTAACATTGGAAGGCGAAACACCATTCGCCTCACAAAGAGGATCGGCTAATATTTCTGCAAACTATTACCGCACTGATGGCTTTAATACTAACCCGAGATATATCCAGCTGGGTACAACCGCACCACCATATGATAATTATGCCTTGCAGGGACGTGTCCGTTATCGCTTAACCTCGAAAGGCACTCTTGGGGTTAGTGGGCGTTATGGTCTGCGAAAATCTTTCATGAGCAAGGATTTTGGCCTGGGCGCAATATCTGGTGATAGCCAGGATGAACAAGACCTCAACCTGTCCAGCACTTTCGATTATAACTTTAATTCGGGTTTAAGAAGTATGAGTCGCTATTACTTTACCAATTTCCGATCAGACCAAAGTGTAAACTGGCAACAAAATAATAGGCCTATAACACGAGATGTTTTCGTACAGAACCTGCACCGCTTTGAACAGCAGTTTGCTTACAGCTTATCTGATGATTTAAAATTTACTACTGGTTTAGGTGGTAGTTTGGAAAACATGAAAAATGGGGCGCTGATTAATCCGGGTACGTTGAGCACGGCCTTTGCCTTCTTGCAAGGTGATTGGCAGCTGAGTGAAAAAATTGATTTGGTCGGCGGACTTCGATATGATTATACCAATGCATACGCAAGTAAGGTTAACCCTAGTTTGGGTTTACAATACCATATTCTGCCTGCTTTAACTTTTAAGGCGGGCGCTGGTACAGGCTTTAAAGCGCCAGATTTTAAATCGAGATACCTGGTTTTTTATAATCCAACGGCTAATTATCTGGTGATTGGAAATGAGGTATTAAGGCAAACCTTAAATCAGTTGCAGCAACAAGGTGAAATTAGTGAAATCAGACAATATTTGCTCAATCAACTGGATCGCAATTTACAGGCTGAGCGGAGTACTTCTGTTAATTTAAGTTTGGAATGGAAACCTAAACCAAATATAAAAGTGGAGGCAGGGGTTTTTCATCATCAGCTGCGGAACCAGATTAACAGTATACAAGTGGCCACAGGCAGCGGCAATAGAAATATTTATACTTACCAAAATTTGCCTAAAGCAGTAAATAAGGGAATAGACGCTTCTTTAGCTATTAATATTTTTAAAGATCTGGAAATTAGTGCTGGTTATCAGTATTTGATTGCTAAGGATTTAAGTGTAATGGATAGTATTAAAAAGGGGAATTGGCCATACAACCAGAATATTCATAATCCGGAAACAGGCCAGTCCTATCCGGCAAGTGCTGCTGATTATTGGGGGATAGAAAACCGCTCCCGGCACATGCTAAACATAAAGTCATTTTATAATTATCGCCCCTGGGATACCAGCATGAATGTTAGGTTAAATTATAGGGGCAAATATCCCTTTGGAGATCGAAATGGAAATCAGTTTATTGATCGTTATGATACTTTCGTAAACGGTTTCTGGATATTAAATGCTGGCCTGGAAAAGAAAATTTTAAAACAACATCTAAGTATTAGGTTAACGGCCGATAATATTTTAGGTTATACTGATAGACTAATGCCAGGGCAACCTGGAAGGGTAATTTTAGCCGGAATCACCTATAGGTTATTCAAGGATTAAAACTTCAACTTAACAACCATAAATACATAACATTATGCTAAGCACAAACATTAAAGAGGCAACTAAAACTGCCCATCAACAATTAGAAGTTAAAGTAATTAAAAAACTCAAGGCTATTCGGAGTGAGGCAGAATATGCAGATTTCCTGAAACACTTTTATGCCTACTTTAGTCATTTGGAGCGTCAAATTCTGCCTTACCTGAATGTTGAGATATTACCAGATTACCGTGATCGGAGAAATTCGGGGTATTTAAAAAGTGATATTGAAGCACTAGGGTTTACTCTTGAAGATTTGCCTTCAACTACTGTTCCTGAAATTTCGAATGTACTGGAAGCCCTGGCTGCACTGTATGTGATGGAGGGATCTATTATGGGCGGGAGTATTATCGTTCAGATGCTTGCTAAAGGTGGCATTACTAATGGTATTTCATTCTTTTCTGGTTATGGTTCTGAAACGGGGCAAATGTGGGGTAAATTTATAGCCGTGTTAAACAATGCTGCAAAAACAACTGCTGACGAAGATTTAGCTATTAAAACTGCTAATGCTACCTTTATTCATTTTTCTGATGTATTCGCTACTGTAAACGTCGTTTAGCATTTATTTTGAGCATATGGTTTCTGATTGAGTTCACGATTAACTCAGTCAGAGGCTATTAATGTTTAAAATCCCGTTGCTTTTAAAATGTGATGAAAATAAGAACAGGTTACTGAATGGTATAGACCATGTGATAATATAAGCCGCCTATAAATAATTTTTGATTTTGTATGCTGAATCCTTTATTCTGATAGAGTTTTAAAGCTCTTTGGTTCTCTACTTCCACTAATAAGCCGATGCGGTTATGGCCCATGCTTTTTCCCCATTCAATGCCGGCTTTAATTAAAGCCTTTCCAATTCCTTTTCTCTGTGCTTTGGGATGAACACTAATGGTATCCAGGTAAAATTCACCTGCCTCGGTTTCAGGCTCCGGATGGAAATTCAGAAGATTATCATTTTTGGCCAGGTGATTCAGGAACGTTTTTCTTAATTCAAGGAGTTTGCCTCCATCATAAGCATTAACCGAGCCCAATACCTGATCATTTTCTATAAATACTAAAGTGTTCTCGTAACTATATTGGTTGTGTTTCTGTTTAAAGAAATGTTCAAATAATTGCTCAATGATTTTGGGATCACTGGAGTTTGCAAATTTACCAGCCAATTCACCCATGGCCTGAATGATTAGTGGAACAACAAATTTCGAATCGGAAGGTGCTGCTGGCCGGATCATTTAAATGTCGCTCAGATTAAAGGTTTCTGCTACTCTTACGCCTTTTTCGGTTCTCTGAAGGGTACAGCATTCGTGAATAGGATCATGTTCCAAGAATAAGATGTAGTTCTGATCTACTGCTTCTTCGAGGAAAGCGTTTTTTTCAGTTAGTGTTTTCAATGGAAACATATCATAAGCCATCACATAAGGTAGTGGCAAATGTCCGACAGAAGGTAAAAGATCGGCCACATAAACGATTGTTCTTCCTTTATAATAGATCTTTGGTAGCATCATGGCATCAGTATGGCCGTAAGCAAAGCTGATGTTGATGTTTGGTTGCCATTCGATGTTCTCTTTTTCAGCTATAAAGTTGAGTTGTCCGCTTTCCTGTATAGGTAAAATGTTTTCTTTCAGAAAGGAAGCCTTTTCCCTTGCGTTGGGTTCAATTGCCCATTGCCAGTGTTTTTCATTACTCCAGTAAGTTGCATTTTTAAAAGCAGGGATCAGTTTTTGATTTTCGCTTACAATTGCCCCACCCACGTGATCAAAGTGCAGGTGAGTAAGAAAGACATCGGTAATATCCGCCATGCCGAAACCCAATTGTGCCAGTGATTTTTTCATGGTATCATCACCGTGCAGGTAATAATGGCTGAAAAACTTTTCATCCTGTTTATTTCCGATCCCTGTATCCACCAAAATCAGTTGATTGCCTTGCTCGATCAGCAAACACCGCATGGCCCAGGTACATAAGTTGTTGGCATCTGCCGGATTGGTCTTTTGCCAGATGGCTTTAGGCACAACGCCAAACATGGCACCGCCGTCTAATTTAAATAAGCCTGTGTTGATGGTGTGGAGTTTCATGGAATGAGGTGGTTAGGAAATAAACAGGTAAAATTACAAAACCCTTTAGAACAATCTAAAGGGTTTGTAATTTTTACTAATGACTAATGACTAATGACTAATGACTAATGACTAATGACTAATGACTAATGACTAATGACTACAAATGGATCACCTCGCCGTATGCATCAGCTGCTGCTTCCATAATGGCTTCGCTCATGGTTGGGTGCGGGTGAACAGATTTGATCATTTCATGTCCGGTAGTTTCCAGTTTACGGGCAACTACAATTTCAGCGATCATTTCAGTTACGTTGGTACCAATCATGTGTGCGCCTAATAATTCACCATATTTAGCATCAAAAATAAGTTTAACGAAACCATCTTTTGCACCGGCCGCACTTGCTTTACCCGAAGCTGAGAAGGGGAACTTACCGATTTTCAATTCATAACCTGCGGCTTTCGCTGCTTTTTCGGTATACCCAACAGAGGCAATCTCTGGTGTGCAATAGGTACATCCCGGGATGTTGTTATAATCTAAAGGTTCAGCATGCTGACCAGCGATTTTCTCCACACAGATAATACCTTCCGCAGAAGCTACGTGGGCAAGCGCTTGTCCGCTCACCACATCACCAATGGCATAATAACCTTTTACTGAAGTGTTGTAGAATTCATCTGTAACGATTTTGCCTTTTTCCGTTTTAATGCCTGTTTCTTCTAAGCCAATATTTTCGATATTCGCCACAATACCTGCCGCCGAAAGCACGATATCGGCTTCTATCGTTTGCATACCTGAAGCCGTTTTCACCGAAACTTTGCAGCCGGCACCACTGGTATCTACTGCTTCTACCGATGCAGAAGTCATCACATCGATACCTACTTTTTTCAGGCTTCTTAATAATTGTTTGGAAACATCTTCATCCTCTACCGGAACAACGTTTTCCATAAACTCCACAATGGTCACTTTCGTACCCATGGTGGCATAGAAATAGGCAAATTCAACACCTATTGCGCCAGAACCCACTACAACCATGCTTTTAGGCAATTCAGGCAGTACCATGGCCTGGCGATAGCCGATAATTTTTTTACCATCCTGTTTCAGGTTCGGCAATTCCCTTGAACGGGCACCTGTAGCAATAATGATGTTTTTGGCCGTCAATTCTTTTTGAGAACCATCAGTGCCTTTAACTTCCAGCTTATTACCTGGCTTTACTTTACCCGTGCCCATGATCACGTCGATCTTGTTTTTCTTCATCAAAAACTGAACGCCTTTACTCATGCCATCGGCTACACCACGACTGCGTTTTACCACAGCGGCAAAATCAGCAGTGGCTTCTGCAGTGGTGATGCCATAATCTGCTGCATGATTAATATATTCAAAAACCTGTGCACTTTTCAACAGTGCCTTAGTTGGGATACAGCCCCAGTTTAAACAAATACCGCCAAGTGATTCGCGCTCTACAATAGCAACTTTCATTCCTAGCTGAGAAGCTCTGATCGCAGCTACATAACCACCCGGGCCGCTGCCTAAAACAATAACATCGTAATTCATCTGTTTTTTTTTGTTTTTTTATATCTGTCAGATGGAGCGTACCATCATTAAAATTATCATTTCCATTAAAGAATGGTTGCAGTTAATTATGGACGGTTCATATCTATCTATATAGAGATTTCTTTTTAATTTATTTCTTTTATTGCCGTAATATCCTGATTAAAAAGTCGCTAATCGAACAGATTGATTTTCTTCTGACATCTTTAAATGTTCGGATATTACATGCCTGCGCTTTTTCATTTACGCAACAACAGCCCAAAACTAAAAAAAAAATGTTAATTGATAGGGTGATTCTTTCGATAGTCATGTAAAAACTAAAAAATTTACAATGAAGTTTTATTAACAGTTTACGGGTATGAAGTTATATTATTTGGCTGCTTATTCAAAAGTCTTCCAGGAAATTTGCTTATGTTATTAAATTAATACCAATTAGGTTAGAATACCTGAGTATGACTTCTTATTTTCAGAAATTACGCCTGATGCATGTATTATCTGGTAAAATTCTTAAGCATCACGATCGTTAAGAACAATTATTAGGGAACTGTCAGATTTATTTAGGTTTTGCTGCATTATTTTTAAGTTTTAATTCAGTTTTATGTTAATTATTTAGTTGTTTAAGCAATCCTTTGATAAAGTGAAAGTTATGGTGTTAAATGAAGAGCTGAATTGTTGAAAAGTTTTGTGTTTGTTAACGTAAATTTAACATTGGATGTTAAAATGTGTTAAATTTTAATACATACATTTGCAGCAATAAAATCACCCCAATTTATTATTCAACAACAAAAACATTAAAAAACAAAGGATGAAAAAAACTTTACTATTAAAAATTGTAGTAATTGTTCTTGCTTTTGTAGGTTTTGTATCTGTCTCCAATGCACAGGTAACTACATCATCAATGACGGGTACTATCAGGGATGCAAAAGGCACCTTACCTGGAGCAAGCGTAAAAGCTACACATACCCCAACAGGTACAGTTTATACTGTATCGACCAATAATGATGGTCGTTTTACTATAGGTGGTATGCGTGTAGGCGGGCCTTACACTATTGAAATAAGCTTCGTAGGGTACAGACCAGAAAAACAAACTGAGGTTTATTTAAAATTAGGTGAGCCTTATTTGGAAAATGTAACTTTAGTTGACAACAGTTCTACTCTTGCAGAAGTTAAAGTTGTTGGTCAAAGTAATAACGCCATTATGAATTCAAATAAAAGTGGCGCTAACACTGTTGTAACCAGACAACAAATTCAATCACTGCCAACTATTACCCGTAGTGTTAATGATTTAACACGTTTAACGCCTCAAGCAAATGGTACATCAATTGGTGGTGGTAATTATCGTTCAAATAACTTTACCGTAGATGGGGCAAACTTTAATAACCAGTTTGGTATCGGTCAGAACATCCCTGCCGGTGGTTCTCCTATTTCAATTGATGCGTTAGAACAAATTTCGATTAATGTAACTCCGTATGATGTTCGTCAATCTGGATTTACAGGTGGTTCAGTAACTGCAGTTACACGTTCAGGAACAAATACTTTTTCTGGTAATGCATTTTATACCATGAGAAATGAGGACAATCAAGGAAAAAGAATTGGTGAATCTTATCGAATCCCTAATTTACAAAAATTAGATGAGAAAAATTATGGTTTTAGCTTAGGTGGTCCAATTGTTAAAGATAAATTATTCTTTTTCGTTAACTACGAAAAGAAACATACTATTGAGCCGGGAAATAACAGAATCGCTGCAACTTCCAGTTTACCATACAATAGCGGCGTATCAACTGTTGCTCCGGCAACTTCAACTGATTTAGATCGGTTAAAATCTTTTCTTATTTCTAGATATGGTTATGATCCAGGTGTTTACCAGGGATATTCGAACATCAGTGATAATGAAAAGATGTTTGCGCGTTTAGATTGGAATATTTCAAAAAATCATCGTTTCAGTGTTCGTTATAATCAGGTAGAAAGTAAATCACCAAGTTCAGCAAGTACTTCAGTTACCGGTTCCGGTGTAACAGGTAACTTAGGTTACGGTAACGTTAGATCTGGTTCTAATACAAATGCCGGTTTAAATTTTTCAAATTCTAATTACTACCAGGCAGCTAACTTATATTCTGCTGTAGCGGAATTAAACTCCAATTTTGGTAGCAAAATAACAAACGTAGCCCGTGCAACTTATTCTCACCAAAATGACCCTAGAACTTCAGATAGTTCTCCTTTCCCTTTGGTTGATATTTTAAATAATACGCAAACAGGTACATCTGCAGGTAACGTATTAACAACTTTTGGTTATGAACCATTTACTTATGGTAACCTAAGAGATGTTAAAGGTTTTACTTATAGCGATGATTTAACATTAGCTTTAGGTAAACACAACATTACCTTGGGTGCTCAGGCAGAATTCAGTACAACTAAAAATGGTTTCCAACGTTTTGGTACCGGTTTTTATACTTTTGCTTCTTATGCTGATTTTTATAACAATGCCAGACCATTACAATATTCAGTTACTTATCCTTTAACATCAGATGGATCTCAGGCTTTCCCTAGTTTTAAATTCGCGCAATATTCTGCTTATTTACAAGATGAGTTTACAATCTCTGATCGTTTAAAAGTTACAGCAGGTATTCGCTTTGAGCAAGCAACTTATCCAGATGTTTCCGAAATCAGAACTCATCCGTTAGTAGCTGCTCAAACATTCGCCAATGGCCAAAAAGTAGATACTGGAGTTTTACCAGATGCTAAATTAACTTATTCTCCTCGTTTTGGTTTCAATTGGGATGTATTGGGTGATCGCTCTTTACAAGTTCGTGGTGGTTCAGGTATCTTTACTGGTCGTGTGCCTTTTGTATGGATTGTTTCTCAATCAGGTGATGCTGGCTTACTTCAATATACTCAGGTTTATTCAGGTGCCTCAACGCCATTCTTTAATCCTAGCATTGCACCTAACTTAACTACCGCTGCTCCGGCAGCCGGAACAAGTATTCCCGGAACAATCAGTTCAATGGCTACAGATCTTAAATTTCCTCAAACCTGGAAATCAAGCTTAGCTATAGATTTCAAATTGCCAGGCGGAATAGTGGCCACTTTAGAAGGGATTTACGGTAAGGACCTAAATGTTGCGGTTGCTAAGAACGTAAACTTACAGGATCCAACAAATTTAACTATCGCTGGTTATCCAGATAACAGACCATTCTACGGAAGTTCTGTTAATTCAAGACAGGTGGTAAATATTACTGGTGCTGGTCTTCCAAGTACAACTGGTACATCTGCACTGAACGTTGTTCAAATGACAAATGCTAAAGGTGGTTACAATTGGCAAGCAACAGCACAATTAACAAAACAGTTTAATAGTGGTTTATCTGCCATGATTGCATATACCCGTTCTGATCAACGTAACTTTGGCGATGGTAGTGGTGATCAATTGTTAAACTTATGGTCTATTCCATACACTTCAACAAATTCGAATAACCCAACATTAAGTTATTCTCAGAATTTAACGCCTGATCGTGTCATTGCAAGTATTTCATACAGAAAAGAATACATTAAGAATTTAGCGACTTCATTCTCATTGTTCTATCAAGGTTCACAACAAGGAAGATATTCTTACTACTATAGTGCTGATTTCAACCGCGATGGACAAACCAACGATTTGATCTATATTCCACGTGATGCTTCTGAGATTACATTCACCAATATTCCTAGTGGAACAACGGGTTATGCCAGAGCTTATTCTGCACAAGAGCAAAGTGATATTTTTGCGAACTACATTGAAAATGATCCTTATTTAAGTAAACATAAAGGTCAGTATGCAGAGCGTAATGGTGCATTATTACCTTGGAGAAATCAGTTTGATTTAAGATTAACGCAGGAAGTTTTCAAAAACTTTGGCAATACTAAAAACTCGTTCCAATTTACAGTTGATATCTTTAATGTAGGTAACTTATTAAACCGTAAGTGGGGTAATGTGAACTTTGCAAATAATGCTGCAATCTTAGTTCCTCAAAACGTATCATCAATCAATGCGACAACTAAACCAACATTTAGATTAGCGAATACTCAAGGTGATATTGTAAGAGAATCATTTGGTACTTCACAAACCACCTCTTCAACCTATTACATGCAGTTTGGTGTACGTTATAACTTCAACTAGGCTGTAAAATTTTAAATTGATCAAAATGAAAAATATATTATCAAAAGTTATGGTCGCTGCAAGTGTCATTGTTTTCTCAATGAGCGCTTGTAAAAAAGACCCTAACGCTGAAAAAGAAGTTTCAGGTACTGGAGCAACAACGATTGAGTTAGCTAAAGGCAATGCTATATCTGCGACGGGTACAGTTGGAACAAGTGTTGTAACTTTAAATTACATTGTTGGTGAAAAACTTTTCCCTGCTAAAGTAATTCCAAAATTAACGGTGTATTATTTAACGAATACGCAAACAAGTGCATCTGCGGTAAGTAGTTCTGTAAGAACTCAGCTTTACACGGCAACTAATGTTTCGCTTGCAGCAACAGCAACTCCGGTTACAGGTGCTCCAGTTGTAACGGCAATTGGTGCTTATGGTAATGCTAATAACATTACTTGGGGGCTTACCTACACATTTAAATTAGGTGATATAGGGAAAGGTTTATTTACAGTAAGTAATAACGTTGCGTCTCAATCAAGAGGTACAAGTATTATTATTGTAGCTCAGGATGCATCAAATACAACCCTTGCAGAGTATACTTTCGCTCTTTCTGAATTTGGATTAAGAGCTGCTTTGTAAGTTTAAATATTTAAAGCCCTAACTGCCTAGAGCACTGAAAAAGTCTCTATTAAAATATGGGAGAAAAAGGAGTAGGAATTAATCATTTCTGCTCCTTTTTTGTATCTTAAAGTATTTCAGTGATACCTTAATGATATCCAAATCAAAAAAGCTTTCAGAAAGAAGCTTTTAGGTTAATATAGTATTCTATTTATAGCTAACTCCATTTTTAAACAGCTCATTCAATACCCCAGCCAAACGGATCCCGCCCATCTCTATTCTTTTATTTGCAATAGCGATATGCGATTGATAATAAGCATCGTCTAATTTATTATTTTTCTCCACTTCCTGATAAAGCTTTGAACTGATTTTGTAACTTTCAAATAACCAGTCAACAGGTGTGGCCCTTTGCCATTTTCTTATTCTGGATTTACCCACATCATCTTTTGCCACAAGCTGTGTCATGCTAAGCCCCTGGTGATCTAATAACCGGCTATCCCAAAGGCTGTGAAGATTCGTTCCTTTTCCATCAAACTGTACCTGGATGGTATTACCACCTTTATCTTCGGCCCGACTTACATGCATGGGCTGATGGGCATCTCCAACTAAATGCACAATGAATTTTAAAGCAATTATTTTTTGATCTTTAGTGGCGTTTGGATTTTTGATGACAGATTCATTCAATGTCAGCGCTGTCAACAAGTTTTCATTTTTTAAGCTTTCAATAGCGTCTTTGAATTTTCGACGGCTTAAACCCAAGGGAAGATTCACAAAATGCCATCCGGCTGTATTCTTGTATTCTGGTTGATTGCGAACCTCGTCAGCCCAGGAGGCAACATCTGCTAATGTTTCTTGGCCAAGCAGTTCTTTAATGGCTTGCTTAGCCCCATCATTCAGGTGTTTTTCTGCAATGGAAGCTACAGTTTTGTGTCCGAAAAATCCCCAGGAGCTCAAAAAGATGGCTGTACATATTAGTACGCATCCAACAATTATTCTTTTCATGCTACGAAGATATTAATCTGTGCCGACGGGTTTTTCCTGACTTAGAAATATTACAATTCTCCTCCAATAAAAAATAGGCTTTGGGTTTTATCCAAAGCCTATCCGATATTTAAATGTAAAATCTTAATGATAAATAAAAGTCCCCTTGTCGCTTTCGATGGTTACCTGTTTCCGGTCACCTTTTTCTACACGGCCGATCACCTGTGCATCAATGTTAAAGCTTTTTGAGATCTCGATAATACTTTCAGCAATCTCTTGTGGTACATAAAGCTCCATGCGGTGGCCCATATTAAATACCTTATACATTTCCTTCCAATCTGTACCTGATTGTTCCTGTATCAGTTTAAATAGCGGTGGAACAGGGAACAGGTTATTCTTGATGACATGGATATCCTCATTGATGAAGTGTAATACTTTGGTCTGTGCACCACCACTGCAATGGACGATGCCATTAATTTGCTGGCGATGTTTGGCTAATATTTTTTTAATCACCGGCGCATACGTACGGGTAGGGGATAAAACCAGCTTTCCTACGGTAATTTTACCAAAACCTTCAATTTCGATTTCATCCGTTAATTTCTTTTGACCAGAGAAGATCAAATCAAAAGGTACCGCTGGGTCAAAGCTTTCCGGATAGTTGTCTGCTACTGATTTATCAAAAACATCGTGACGGGCAGAGGTTAATCCGTTTGATCCCATTCCACCGTTGTATTCCGTTTCGTAGGTGGCTTGTCCGGATGAAGCCAAAGCCACGATAACATCTCCAGCTTTAATGTTATCATCGCTGATCACCTCGTCACGTTTCATCCTGCAGGTAACGGTAGAATCTACAATAATGGTTCTGACCAGATCGCCAACATCAGCTGTTTCGCCACCTGTTGAGTAGATGGAAATTCCCTGCCCGCGGAGATCAGCCAGAATTTCTTCAGTCCCGTTAATCACCGCAGCAATCAAGTCTCCTGGAATTAGATTTTTATTCCTTCCGATGGTTGAAGACAAAAGGATATTATCTGTAGCACCCACACAAATCAGGTCGTCAAGATTCATGATAATGGCATCCTGAGCAATACCTTTCCAGACTGACATATCACCGGTTTCTTTCCAGTAAACATAAGCCAGTGATGATTTCGTACCTGCACCATCTGCATGCATGATATTGCAGAAAGCCTCATCACCACCTAAAATATCAGGAATGATTTTGCAGAATGCTTTTGGGAAAATTCCTTTGTCGATATTTTTGATGGCATTATGCACATCTTCTTTTGAGGCAGAAACGCCGCGCTGATTGTACCTGTTATCACTCATGTTGCGGCAAAGATAGTTTTTTAAGGTGGAAGGTAAAAGGGTAGAAGATAGAAAGTCTGAAGTTGGGCGTCAGAAGTCTGGAGATAATAGATCAAATATCGGTGTGGAGTAGAGGCTTTTACCTGCACGGCTTTTCTTAACAATATAATTGAAAAAGGTTTTGGAAGTGAAAGGTAGTTTTTCATAGGAGCCTGCAGCCCCACTTTTCCTCCTGCCGTTTTAAATGTCGTGTATTAAAAACTGTCGTTTAAAACGGCATCCGTACAATCGGGCTTAGTTTACCGGGGTTCGTTCATTGTGGCGGTTTTTTCCCTGCCCTGGCCTATGTTAAATAAACCTGATTGCATGGATGCTGTAAACGACGAATATTAAAAAAGATGGTGAAAAATTTACAGCAGAAAGGAAAGCAGGACTGTTTTAACGGATGAGCACAGGTATTGCTTTCCAAAAAAACCTTTATAAACGTAAACCACTTTTCAATCAGCTCCTGAACCAAGTTCAGGAGCACGTTATAATGTGGGATAACAGTAACCAGTTTTAATAATTAATCGATTAACCAGTTTACAGTTTTCATTTGACAGTTTACTTGCAAAGGCAACCAATCACCAACGAACCAATGATTAATGATCTAATAAAAAAGGGCGTAAAGTTTTCACCTTACGCCCTATACCTTTTAGCTTATACCTTTCTTATTTCATGAATAATAATTCTCTGAATTTTGGTAAAGGCCAAACACTATCATCAACAATCTGCTCCAATTTATCTGCATGGTAACGGATCGTATCAAAGTAAGACTTCACTTTTTCATCGTAAGCAATTGCTTTCTCACGTGTATCTTCGATTTTGTTGGTTACTTTACGCTCTTCCAACATGGCATCGATATTGGTTTTGACGATATCTAAATGCTCAGATAGTTTTTTTACAATATCAAGAGAAGATTTGCTTTCAATACCCAAGTCTTTCAATCCTTTTACATTCTCGATTAGTGAGTTCTGGTAAGCAATTGCAGCCGGAATAATAGCCGTATTGGCTACTTCACCCATCACACGGGCTTCAATCTGTAATTTTTTGTAGAAATTCTCTAACATGATTTCATGACGGGCATGAATCTCACGTGCACTGTAAATGCCTGTTGTAGCAAATAAATCTGCAGATTTTTCTGTTAAATAAGCATCAAGGGCTTTAGGCGTCGTTTTGATATTTGATAAACCGCGTGTTGCCGCTTCATCTTCCCACTCCTGGCTATAACCATTTCCTTCAAAACGGATAGCTTTAGATTCTTTGATATATTTTTTAATTACTGTTAATAAAGCGATATCTTTTTTATCCCCTTTTTTGATCAGTTTATCTACTTCCACTTTGAATTTGGTTAACTGCTCAGCCATGATTGCATTTAAAATCGTCATTGGTGCTGAAGAGTTAGCCGAAGAACCTACTGCCCTTAACTCAAATTTATTTCCTGTAAAGGCGAAAGGAGAGGTACGGTTACGGTCAGTATTATCCAATAAAATTTGTGGAATTTTAGGGATACCTAACCAAAGGGCATTATCTTCTTTGATTTTTTTGCTGATGCGTGAGTGCTCAATTTCATCTAACACATCGTTCAGTTGCGAACCCAGGAAGATGGAAATGATTGCCGGTGGTGCTTCGTTAGCACCTAAACGGTGATCATTACTTACTGATGCAATACTGGCACGTAATAAATCAGCATGCTCGCTAACGGCTTTGATGGTATTCACAAAGAAAGCCAGGAACATTAAATTATTTTTAGGTGTTTTACCTGGTGCCAATAAGTTTTTACCGGTATCTGTAATTAACGACCAGTTATTATGTTTACCTGAACCGTTGATTCCTGCATATGGTTTTTCATGTAATAAAACACGGAAATGGTGACGGCGGGCCACTTTTTCCATCAAATCCATTAACAACTGATTGTGGTCAATCGCTAAATTGATTTCCTCATAAATAGGCGCACATTCAAATTGAGATGGTGCCACTTCATTGTGACGGGTTTTTAACGGAATACCTAATTTTAAAGCTTCATTTTCGAAGTCAACCATATACGTGAACACACGCTCAGGAATTGATCCGAAATAGTGATCTTCTAATTGCTGACCTTTGGCAGACATGTGTCCGAATAAAGCACGGCCGGTTAACAATAAATCCGGACGGGCGTTGAATAAAGACTCATCAACCAGGAAATATTCTTGTTCGATACCTAAAGATGCATTCACTTTAGTAATGCTTTTATCGAAATATTGGCAAACATCTACAGCTGCTTTATCAAGTGCTGCTAATGCTTTTAATAATGGTGCTTTATAATCTAATGCTTCACCGGTATAGGATACAAAAACAGTTGGGATACAAAGTGTTTTACCTGCTTTGCTTTCCATAATGAAGGCTGGAGAAGAAGGATCCCATGCGGTATAACCACGTGCTTCGAAAGTATTACGGATACCGCCGTTAGGGAAACTGGATGCATCAGGCTCTTGCTGAACCAATGCACTACCGGCAAATTTTTCGATAGCACCATCGCCACTTGGCTCAAAAAATGAATCATGCTTTTCTGCTGTTGTACCGGTTAGTGGTTGAAACCAGTGCGTGTAATGCGTTGCACCAGCACTCATTGCCCAAGCTTTCATGGCCGTAGCAATCTGGTTAGCATCGTCAGAATTAATTAACTCGCCCTGGTTAATGGATGAGATTAATTTTTCATACACGTCCTTAGATAAGAAATCTCTCATTTTTTTCTTATCAAATACATTAGCGCCAAAAAAATCAGAAATTTTTGAAGATGGTGATTTAACTTCTGGTGAAATTCTGTTTTGAGCCTCTTTTAATGCGATGGTTCTTAAGCTTTTCATTAATTTGTTATGTTTTTTGTCAAAAATAGGATATTTTATTAATTTTTATAAAACAATCGCAAGAAATATGTGAATTTTATTGAATATGAAATAAAAAAATGTTTCAGCGATCAAAAATTTCATTTTTGGTAAAGAAAGGAGATTTTTTAACTGTTTTATGGAATTGTTGATTTTGCTACATCATGCTTAAAACTAAAAAGCTATGTTCAATTCATCAATCAATGTGTACAAAACCGAGTGGCTCGATCTTGTATTTGCTAACCGCAACAAAACTTATGGCGCCTATGAATTAAGGTCTAAATCTGCTAGGATCATGACTAAAGCCCTGCTGGTGTCTGCAGGTTTATTTCTTTTTGCCGGCTTTGCGCCTTTAGTTTACAGCAAAATGTTTCCTTCTGTCGTTGAAGTTGCTGATACTCCAAAGGTAGTGGAACTGGATAATGTGATCCACCAGATGAAAAAGACCGAACCTGAAAAAAAGGCTGAGCCTGTAAAATCAGACCCGGTGAAAGTGAAAACCGTAGCGGTATCCTCTAAAATTGTGGTTGTAGACAAAAAAGAACTTCCTGAACCGCCCAGTATTAAAGACATGCAGGATGCTATAATCAGTGATAAAACCCAGGCAGGAGAAGTTAAGCCAAGCCTGGTTGTCAATACTGCTGTAGCCACTGGTAACGGCGATGGATTGGCTAAAGGAGATAATGGCGATTCGAATGCAATTATAGAGGGCATGGGTGTGGATGAATATCCAGAATTTACAGGCGGAATGAAGGCCTTTGCAAAATATATGGAGCGCAATTTACGCTATCCTTCCCAGGCACAGGAAGATGGCATTCAAGGTAAGGTATTTGTCAGTTTTGTTGTGGAAAGGGATGGTTCGATCACTGATGTTAAAGTATTAAGAGGCATAGGTTATGGCTGCGATGAGGAAGCCATGAAAGTGATTAAAAAATCTCCACTCTGGAAACCCGGAAAAAATAAAGGAATTCCGGTAAGGGTAAGGTATAATATGCCGATTAATTTTAATTTGATGTAGCTGGAAAGGGTTAGGTGGGGCGTTGGTTAATGGTGTAGACGGTTAGTTGGGGAGATGTTGGATTAATGGAATGTTTTGTCTTTCTTAACTTGATTCAGGATAATGCAATACGAAAATATCGCTAATTGCACATTTAAAAATGGTGTGATGATAACAAAAGGCTTGAGTTTTGCTCAAGCCTTTATCATGTTATTTCAATCTATTTAAAGTGATGTAGCAATTAACCCTCTAATTTTCTTCTACCCATTTTCTGGCATTTACAAATGCTTCAATCCAAGGCGATACTTCATCTTTTCTGCCGGCAGGGTAGTTGGCCCAGTGCCACTGGAATAAGGAACGCTCAATGTGTGGCATCATGACCAAATGGCGGCCAGTTTCGTCACACATCATCGCCGTATTATAATCAGAACCATTCGGACTTGCAGGATAACCTTCGTAAGCATATTTGGCCACGATTTTATACTGATCTTCGGCATATGGTAACGAGAATCTTCCTTCGCCATGTGATACCCAAACACCTAACGTACTACCGGCCAGGGTAGAAAGCATTACCGAATTATTTTCCTGTAAGGTTAGTGAAGTGAAAATACTTTCGTGCTTGCCACTCTTATTATGCAGCATTTTTGGTTTGTCTTCATGCTGCTTGTTAATCAGACCCAGTTCTATAAATAACTGACAGCCATTACAGATACCTACAGATAAAGTATCGGGGCGGGCAAAGAATTTCTCTAAAGCCACTCTTGCTTTTTCATTGTATAAAAAGGCACCAGCCCAGCCTTTGGCTGATCCTAAAACATCAGAGTTGGAGAAACCACCAACGGCACCGATAAATTGAATATCTTCCAGGGTTTCGCGACCTGTGATTAAGTCGGTCATGTGTACATCTTTCACGTCAAAGCCTGCCAGATACATGGCGTTCGCCAGTTCACGCTCAGAGTTACTTCCTTTTTCACGGATAATCGCGGCTTTAGGACGAGGTTTTGAAGCATCAATAGCCGGTTTTTTCCCGTCAAACTGTGGCGGGAAATTATATTTTAATACCTGATTCTTATAATTGTCGTAACGTTCTTTTGCTAATCCGTTACCGGTTTGCTTGCTGTCTAATAAGTATGATGTTTTAAACCAGACATCACGTAAATGATTGATTTCAAAATTGAAATGATCTGTTCCATTCTTCACCTCAAGAGCAGCTGAAGATGTGACCTTTCCAATTTTGTGAAAATTAACACCGGCATGGGCTAACGTATCTTCCACTGATGCATCGGCCTGGAAAACCAGGGCAATATTTTCAGCAAACAACAATTTAACGATATCTTTTTCACCTAAAGCAGAAAGATCAATTGATGCACCTAAATCACGATCAGCAAAACACATTTCCAGTAAGGTTGTAATTAAACCACCGCTACCGATATCATGTCCGGCCTGAATTTTATCTTCTTTTATTAACTGTTGTATCGTGTTGAATGCTTTTGAGAACAGATCTGCATCTTTAACATCAGGTGTTTCCGTTCCGATTTTATTTAGAATCTGTGCAAAAGATGAACCACCTAATTTATAGGTATCGTTTGAAAGATTGATGTAATAGATCGAACCACGGTTTTTTTGCAATACAGGCTCTATTACTTTCGTAATATCATTACAATTGGCACCTGCAGAAATAATCACTGTTCCGGGGGCAATCACATCGCCATCTTTATATTTCTGTTTCATGGAAAGCGAGTCTTTTCCGGTTGGGATGTTGATGCCTAAACCGATTGCAAAATCAGAACAGGCTTTAACAGCAGCATATAAACGGGCATCTTCACCTTCATTTTTACAGGCCCACATCCAGTTTGCGGAAAGTGAAACGCTTTTCAGTCCGTCTTTTAATGGTGCCCAAACAATATTGGATAAAGATTCGGCAATGGCATTGCGGCTGCCGGCTGCCGGATCAATCAGAGCAGAAAGTGGTGCATGGCCTACTGAAGTGGCAATGCCTTCTTTTCCCTGAAAATCAAGTGCCATTACGCCACAGTTATTCAATGGCAACTGCAATGGACCAGCGCTTTGCTGTTTGGCTACGCGGCCACCCACACAACGGTCAACCTTATTGGTTAACCAGTCTTTTGATGCCACAGCCTCAAGTTGTAAAACCTGCTCTAAATAAGTATTTAAATCAGCTTTGTTATAAACAACTTCATCGTATTTGCGATCAATGGTTTGATCATCCATTACAATTTTCGGCGAGCTACCAAACATGTCTTTCAATTCTAAATCCATCGGCTTAATGCCCGAAGTTTCAGATTTGAAAGTAAAGCGATGATCGCCGGTGACCTTACCAACGGTGTACATCGGTGAGCGTTCGCGATCAGCTATTTTTTGTAAAGTTTCGATGTGTTCGTTGCCAATTACCAATCCCATTCTTTCCTGAGATTCGTTACCGATAATTTCCTTTGCCGAAAGGGTAGGATCGCCAACAGGTAATTTATCCAGATTGATTAATCCACCTGTTTCTTCTACCAGTTCTGATAAACAGTTTAGGTGGCCTCCTGCACCATGGTCATGAATAGAGATGATTGAGTTGTGTTCGCTCTCGACCATGCCCCGAACGGCGTTGGCCGCACGTTTTTGCATTTCCGGATTTGATCTTTGAATCGCATTGAGTTCAATACCCGATCCGTGTTGACCAGTATCAGCCGATGAAACTGCTGCACCACCCATGCCGATTCTATAATTTTCACCACCCAGGATCACAATGTTATCACCTTCCTGTGGTTTCAGTTTTTGCGCCTGACTGGCTTTGCCGTAACCAATACCTCCGGCAAGCATGATCACTTTATCGAAACCTAATTTGCGGGCGTCCTCTTCGTGTTCAAAGGTTAAAACCGAACCTGTAATGAGTGGCTGGCCAAATTTATTTCCAAAATCTGTAGCGCCGTTTGATGCTTTAATCAGAATATCCATTGGGGTTTGATACAGCCATGCTCTTTCTTCCACACTTTTTTCCCAGGGACGGTTTTCTTCCAATCTGGAAAGTGCCGTCATGTAAACTGCGGTTCCGGCTAAAGGTAAAGAGCCTTGTCCGCCAGCTAAACGATCTCTGATTTCGCCACCAGAACCTGTTGCCGCACCATTAAAAGGTTCAACAGTGGTTGGGAAGTTATGTGTTTCTGCTTTTAATGAAATCACCGAATCAAAATTACTGGTAGCGTAATAATCTGGAATATCAGCTCTTTTTGGCGCAAATTGCTGCACTGTCGGACCTTTTATAAAAGCCACATTATCCTTATAGGCAGAAACGATATCGTTAGGATTTTCTTCTGAAGTTTTACGGATCAGTTTAAATAATGAAGTAGGTTGCTCCACGCCATCGATCACAAACTTTCCGTTGAATATTTTATGCCGGCAATGTTCTGAATTTACTTGTGAGAAACCAAAGACTTCTGAATCCGTTAAAGGTCTTTCTAATCGGGTAGCTAATGAATTTAAATATTCAACTTCTTCATCACTTAAGGATAAACCTTCCTGTTTATTATAGGCTGCAATGTCTGTAATTTCTAAAACAGGTTCAGGCTTAATATCAATGGTATATACATCCTGGTCAAGTTTGCCGTATTTTTGCGAAAGCATCGGGTCATAATCTGCAAAATCTTCTGCAACAGCTTTAAACTCCTCGATCCTGATGATGCCCTGTATGTCCATGTTCTGCGTAATCTCTACCGCATTGGTGCTCCAGGGGGTAACCATGGCTGCCCTTGGTCCGACGAAAAAGCCGCTGAGTGCAGTTTCTGGTGAGATTTTGGCGCCGCCGAACAACCATTCGAGTTTAGTAATATCATTGATACTAAGCGATTTGTCTGTTTGTAGTGCAAAAACCGCCTGCGATTGATTAAGGAAGAAATGAATCATGCTTTTTTTTTGAAGTTGCAAATTTAGGTTTTTTAGATTTAATGCGTGAATGATTACTTCATAGAATGGGAGAATGTGGAAATAATGACGTGATTGTGGAGAGAGTAGCGGAAATATTAAATAGGAAATGAGAAATAGCGCTCAGAAATGAATGAGGGATTGAATGATCAAATGATTGAATGATCAAATGATTGGAATGAGAGAGTTAGAAATGGCTAATGTAAAATCATCAGGTGTGGTGCAATAAATTAGAAAACTGTGTGTTGTCGCCTGAGGTTGCTATGGTAAAAATTTGAATCATTTTCTGCAACTTTGCTACATTCTATCATTCAAATTCACTCATTTCAAGATGTTCAACCGAATTCATCATATTGCCATTATTTGCGCTGACTACGAAAAATCAAAAGATTTCTATGTAAACAAGCTGGGTTTTACCATTCTTGCTGAGGTTTATCGGGAAGAGCGGAAATCATATAAATTGGATCTGGCGGTGAACGGCTTATATCAGATTGAACTTTTTTCCTTTGAAAATCCGCCAGCCAGGCCATCTAAGCCAGAGGCGCAGGGCCTAAGGCATCTGGCGTTTGAAGTAGATGATATAGAAGCCGAAATAGCCAGGCTACAACATCAGGGCATTACAACAGAACCTGTTCGGGTAGATGAATTTACAGGAAAGAAATTTACGTTTTTTGCTGATCCGGATGGTTTGCCGCTGGAATTGTATGAGATATAAAGCCGGTCAGGTAGTTAGATGTGGAGTTGTAAAAATGGTTAGTTGGTTATTGCATTGTTATGAGCATTTTTAAGTTTAAACAGTTTGAAGTAGATCAGGCAGGTTGCGCCATGAAGATCAATACTGATGGGGTGTTGCTTGCTGCAATGGCCAATCATGAGGGGGCTGAAAACATTCTGGATATTGGATCAGGTACCGGAGTTATTGCCCTGATGCTGGCCCAGCGTTTTCCTGAAGCTCATGTTCACGCAGTAGAAATTGATCAGCAGGCTGCTGAAACCGCCGGAAAGAACTTTAATGCTTCCGTTTTTAATGATCGGTTAACCATTGATCATGTCGCAATTGAACAATATCACCATCAAGAGAAATTTGACATGATCGTTTCCAATCCGCCTTTTTTTGTGAATGACTTAAAAAACGAAGAAGCCAGAAAAGGAATCGCCAGGCATGCAGATCATCATTTTTTTAACATGCTCGTTCAGAAATCCAATGAATTGCTCAGTGATTCGGGAATGCTGTGGCTCATACTGCCGGTAAAGCAGGCAAACGAAGTCGTTCTAGAAGCTTTAAAGTGTCAGCTCTCACTTGTCAAACGCATCTATATACATTCTGATGAAAGCAAAGCTGCTTTCAGGCAGGTTATTGGTTTAGGGAGAATAGCACACCCGTTAACCGAATCACATTTTTATATCTACCAATCAAGGGGTAAACATACCGAATCATACGAAGCCTTATTAAGCGACTTTTTTCTGGCTTACTAGGCGTATTGTGCCCTTTATTGATATCGATATGCGTGTAAATAATCCTGAAAAAAAAATAAAACCCTGAGAAAGCTGTATAATTATCACTCACATCAATTACAATATGAAAAAAATAGGTTTGATTTCTGATACGCATGGCTACCTGGATGATGCTGTTTTTAAACACTTTGATCAGGTAGATGAAATCTGGCATGCGGGTGATTTTGGTCAGGATGTTGCCGCTCCTTTAGCCGCGTTCAAGCCATTGCGTGGCGTGTATGGAAATATAGATGATGCTGCCATCCGTGCTGAGTTTCCGGAAAAAAATCGATTTAGCTGTGAAAAGGTAGATGTATGGATGACCCATATTGGAGGATATCCGGGGAAATACACTGCTTCTGTTAAGTCTGAAATTTACACTAACCCGCCTAAATTATTTATCACCGGGCATTCGCATATTTTAAAAGTAATGTTTGATGAAAAAATAAAATGTTTGCATATAAACCCCGGTGCGGCAGGAAAACACGGATGGCACAAGGTGCGTACACTGATCAGGTTTTGCATTACTGACGAAAATATTCATACCTTAGAGGTTATAGAGTTATCGGGTAGATAATGTAAAATGTACACTAAGTATGGTTTGTGGCGTTAAAACACTAGGACAATTTATTATAGAAAAACAGGCAGATTTCCCTTATGCCAAAGGTGAACTCTCCAGGCTGCTGAGAGACATTGGCATTGCCGCAAAAATCGTAAATCGCGAAATCAATAAAGCTGGTTTGGTTGATATTCTTGGTGATATGGGTACTACCAATATCCAGGGAGAAGAACAAAAAAAATTAGATGTTTATGCCGATAAACAGTTTATTGCCGCACTAACCAGTGGTGGCGAATGCTGTATGGTGGCAACTGAAGAGGAAGACGAGATCATTCATATCGAATCTCCGGTTTCCAATAACGCTAAATATATTGTTTGCATCGATCCTTTGGATGGTTCTTCAAACACCGATGTAAATGTGGCGGTTGGGACTATATTTTCCATTTATAGAAGAAAGTCGACTGATGGAAAAGCAAGTCTGACAGATGTTTTACAGAAAGGGACGGAACAGGTTGCCGCAGGTTATGTGATTTATGGTTCTTCTACCATGATGGTTTACACCACCGGAAAGGGTGTAAATGGATTTACGTTGGATCCATCCATAGGCGAGTTTTGCCTTTCGCATCCGCAGATGAAAATCCCTGAAGAGGGTTATCTGTACTCAGTTAATGAAGGGAATTATGTGCACTTTCCTGAAGGCGTAAAAAAATACATCAAATATTGCCAGGTAGAGGATGAAGCTACCCACAGGCCTTATACCTCACGCTATATCGGCTCGATGGTAGGAGATATTCACCGTAATTTAATTAAAGGCGGGATTTATATTTATCCGACCACTTCGCGCTCTCCTAACGGGAAATTGAGATTGTTATATGAGTGCAACCCGATGGCTTTTATAATCGAGCAGGCCGGTGGAAAGGCAAGTACCGGTTTTGAGCGCATCCTGGATATTGTCCCTGCCGAATTACACCAGAGGGTGCCGATTTTTATTGGTTCCAGAAAAATGGTAGAAAAGGCAGAAGAAATGATGCTGCTCCACACGGCAAAATCGATTTCAATTGATGCTCATGTAGCAGCAAAACTGGAAGATCTAAATGTAATTGGCGGGATTGATTAAAACAGGTTTGCTTTATTTCTTTCTGCTTCAAAAAAAGTATCTATCGCCAGATTTTGCTTGTCTTGAGAAGCGAAAACAGCTAAACGGTCGCAACGCTCATTCTCCGGATGGTCGTTGTGGCCTTTAATCCAGATGAATTTTACCTGGTGAAGCTTATACAATTCGAGGAAACGCATCCAGAGGTCTTTATTTTTTTTGTCCTTAAAACCTTTGCTTACCCAGCCGAAAACCCATTTTTTTTCAACGGCATCTACCACATATTTTGAATCAGAATAAACGGTTACCTGCTGATTTAAACTTTTCAGGGCTTCCAGCCCTTTAATAACAGCCAGTAATTCCATTCTATTGTTGGTGGTCATCCTGAAGCCGCCGCTGAGTTCTTTATAATGCTGGCCTGCCCTTAAAATTGTACCATAACCCCCTGGTCCGGGGTTTCCACTAGCTGCTCCGTCTGTGTAAATCTCGATCATAAACGGGGTAAAGTTATGTTTTTAGGTTTAAAATAGCTTGTTTTATCTGTTGGTGAATTTTTTTTTCAATTTCAAATTATTGAATGTTAAGGAATTAAAAATTAGTTGTGAAAACTTTGAAAAAAATATTTGCAAGGAATATTAAAAGTCGTACTTTTGTGACACTAAAAAATACGGTGGCTGTAGCTCAGTTGGTTAGAGTATTGGTTTGTGGTGCCGAGGGTCGTGGGTTCGAGCCCCATCAGCCACCCAGGTTTTAAGAGCAGTTCTGAAAAGAGCTGCTTTTTTTGTTGTGTGCCAGGCATAGCAATCGATTATATGGTACGAATTCTGCGATTTCATTAACCAAAGGTGTTTGATATCATATGCCACTTTTTTTAAGGAAAAAGGCAGCTTACCAGGTATCTTTTGCCTTCTATACTGGAGTTTTCATAAAATAAATTAAGATTCGTTAAATTCTTAATTGCTGTACCTGCATTGGCAAATGTTCAGTACTGTTCTATTTTTGATTGTTGGGCTCAGTTAATCTGAATTTCCAAACTGAAAAAGAAAATCAGATTAGCCAGTCCGCTTTTATCAGCTTGAAGATGCCGTTCACATTGATCTGCGCAGCATTGGCTATACTTTATCCCTAGAAGCCAGGAACGTTATTAAAAAAAAAATACCAATTGATTGTGGTAGAAAGGCGAGAAAAGATATAAGACTGTGTATATAGCTGTTGATGATTAAAAAAAAGAATAGTTTTTGATAATTTTAAAATGAAATCATAAAATAAGTTTTATTTCGTTATAAATATCTCGTTAAATTTGCCGAACCTATGAAGATTTTGTTAAGTTACCTTAAAAAACACAAGTATATTGTCTTATTGGCATTGTTGATGACAGCAATTAATCAGGGCTTTTCGCTCGTTGAGCCATTAATCACTGGAAAACTTGTTGATGATTACATCAATAAAAGAGATTTACTCACCAGACATGAATATTTTACCGGAATTATGACTTTAATTGGTTTGGGGATAGGCGCAGCGCTAATATCTCGAATTGCCAATAATTTTCAGGATTTTTTTACCATCACCATTGCTCAGAAAACCGGGGCTGAAATGTATGCCGACGGAATGAAACATTCTTTGGATATGCCATACTATGTTTTTGAGGAGCAAAGAAGCGGAGCAAAGCTAGACATGCTGGGCAGGGTGAGAAGCGACTCGGAGAACTTTATAAAATCTTCCATCAATGTCACCTTTATGGCTTTGTTTGGGATCATATTTGTAAGCGTATATTCTGCTTTAATCAGTTATAAAGTTACACTGGTTTTCGTCGCCTCCGTCCCGATTATCACTTATTTAAGCTGGAAGCTCTCTGAGAAGGTAAAGGTTATTCACCGGGCAATTATATCCAAGACGTCAGTTTTGGCAGGACGTTCCACAGAGTCACTTCGAAATATCGAACTGGTAAAAAGTCACGGCTTAGGCGAACAGGAAATTAATCGTTTAAATACGGCAACTTATAAGATTCTAAACCTGGAAATTGTAAAAACCAAAATTTTGCGGATGCTGAGTTTTATTCAGGGTAGTACCGTTAATATTGTGAGGAGTGTAATGATTGTAGTGATGCTCATGCTGATTTTTGACAAGGAACTTTCAGCAGGCCAATACTTTAGTTTTTTATTATACTCTTATTTCCTGTTCGGGCCATTACAGGAATTCGGACACATGGCTTTAACCTGGCGGGAAGCTCAGATATCTTTCGGTAATTTCAAGCGTATTATGGATATGCCTGTGGAAGCCATACCCGAGGACCCAACCTCATTGCATAAAATTGATCATATCGAATTTAAGAACGTGTTCTTTAAATATAAAAACAGCAATCGCAATGCCTTGAATGGCATCTCGTTCCATGCTGAAGAAGGGGAAACAGTTGCATTTGTAGGGCCTTCCGGATCAGGGAAAACCACATTGATTAAATTATTAGTTGGCTTATATAAGCCATTCAAAGGAGATGTGTTTTATAATAAGACGCATACAGATGAAATCCATCTTGATGAGCTGAGAAGAAAGATCGGTTTTGTGACTCAGGATACACAGCTGTTTTCCGGCAATATCAGAGACAACCTTAGGTTTGTTAGGCCTGATGCGACGGATGAGGAGTGTATGGAAGCACTTAAAAAAGCTGCTTGCCAGTCATTGTTGTCGAGAGCGGAAGATGGCCTTGATACGCTGATTGGAGAGAGCGGTGTAAAAGTTTCTGGTGGCGAAAAGCAAAGGTTATCCATAGCGAGGGCATTATTAAGAAAGCCCAATATTTTGTTGTTTGACGAAGCCACCTCGGCGTTAGATTCCCTGACAGAAGAAGAAATTACCAAAACGGTAAATAAGTTATCTGAACTTAAAGATCATATTACCCTGATCATCGCCCACCGCTTATCAACAATCATGCATGCTAACCGAATTTATGTTTTGGAAAATGGCGAAATTGTCGAGAGTGGTAATCATGAAGAATTAATTGAGCAAAAAGGGCTTTATTACGCCATGTGGCGCCAGCAGATAGGCAGGCGTAAACTCGTTGAAGAAATGAATAAACTTGATGAATTGTTACTCAATTGATGAAGTGTGCTCAAAATTTAAGGTTTAAAGCGGGTTTATCCTGCTTTAAACCTTGTTTAGCTAAGCCGTTAACTTAACCTTTTCTCCAGTTTTTACAGCCTGGTAGATGGCCTCAATAATTTTAAGATCTTTCAAGCCTTCCTCACCATCTACAGGCACCACTGGTTTGTCATCTTCAAAGATAATAGTGGCCATTTTATCCATTTGTGTAGTCTGGTGAGTGGTTATGGGCTGTGTGAGTTCACCTTTGTGCGTTCTGCCCTTAATTGGACCATAACCGGTAGAAGGTTGCATTTCTGCAAATCCTTTGTCGCCACTCACAAAAAACCTATCCAGGTGATTGATATTATAACTAGACAAGCAGGAGGCGACCGCACCGCTTGGAAAACCCAGTTGAAATTGGATGGTCTCATCTACACCTTCTTTAAATATCGTCGGGTTAGTCTTGGTTTCCTGAGCCGTCACCCAAACCGGCTCTTCACCAACCATATACCTTGCCCCGTTGATGGCATAGATTCCAATATCCATCATTGATCCTCCGCCTGCAAGTGCTTTATTTAATCGCCATTGCTTGGGATCGCCTATTTTAAAACCACATTGTCCCTGAAAAAACATGATCTTACCAAAGTCACCTGCATTCCGCATTCGAATTACCTCCAGCGTTTGGGGTTCGAAGTGCATCCTATAGCCGACCAGTAGCCTGACTTTTGCTTTTTTACAGGCATCGATCATCTCTTGTCCCTCTTTGGTATTCAATGCCATTGGTTTCTCGCAGATGGCATGTTTCCCGGCTTTCGCTACACGGATAACATGACTGTGGTGAAGTGCGTTCGGCGTAATCACATAAATTGCATCAATATCAGGATTGTTTTTTACCTGATCGAAGGTATCATAGTTATAGCAGTTCTTTTCAGGGATTTTGTACTTCATTTGCCAGTCTTTAACCTTTGAGGGCGTACCACTGATTACGCCTACCAGCTTTGCTTTAGTACAGGCTTTCATTGCTTCTGCTACACGAGTGGCATATCCACCTAAACCCATGATGGCAACCCGGAGTATCTTACCATCATAGGGTTGTTCGATTTGGTCGGAAGTGTTTGCAAATGTAATTACTGAACTCAATTGCAACATCAATGCTGATGCGCCCATTTTTTGTAGAAAATCTCTTCTAGTATTCATATGTGTTCTATAGCTATGTATCCGTTCAACAAAATATTAAGCAATACATTTGATCACGCATTTATACCGCCTAACTTCTAGATTTACCCTATAAATTTAACACCGGCCTGTTACATTTGGTTTTCAAAATATATTTGGAGCTGGTCTTAACGTCCTGATAATTGCATGATAAACTTCCCGACTCTTTTTAGTACTGATGCTTTCAGGACAGCCTGTATGTTCCAAAAAATACCGGGACGCTCCGAATTGAGTTTATGGCCGTGATGAAAGTAATATGGTTATTAGATGACGGGCCTAACGGCTTGTATTGGTTATTGTAAACCTTAGTTAAACTATTGTCAGCTGATTTTTAAAGGAAGAGTTTGCTTAACTGATTTTAAAATTTATGGATCGTTACAGGGTAGGGAGATGTAATAAATCTTATTAAATGTTAACAAAAAATCATATATTTGTATGTTCAATAATACAATTTTGGGGTTTTTGTTGTAAGTTATTTATTTCTATTCTCAAGGATAGCATTTCTATGTCTTATAAATATAGAAATGATTTATGGTTTTAATAAATGGTAGATTTTAAACTCGTCAAACACCTATTGATCATGGTCAAATATTAGATTGACAAAAGTCAATCACTTTTTTGCTTATTTTTACAACCTTTGGGAAAGGTGATCTAAAGCCGGATTCGAGAATCTAGAATTCTTTAATAAAAACGTCTGTTCCAAACCATTAAGTATACATAGGATGAAATATCCAAAAGATATAGAGTTACCTTATATGATAATTCTCCGGAGATTTAAGTATCCTGCAATGGAGAAAATAAAATGAAGCATATCCTGAGCGTTATCAAAATTCTTCTGGAAGATACTTTTCTGAATTTGTATAAAACTTATAGGTGGATCTGGGCTGCAGTAGCCGGCAACCACCTACTTATTTTAGGCGTTATATTAATTGCATATCTCATAAGTACCGGAATGATATCGTCTTCCTTAAAAGAATTGTTTATCAGATAATAATGGATTGCTGAAATTGTTTTATTCAAGCACTTATTAATTTCCGGTTAAAGCAGGAGGCGTTTAAGGTGAGGCAAAATACGATTTGAATGGAAGGATCCAAGATCTTGATTATACTTAAGGATTCGGAGACAAGGTCAAAGATTTCCGATATACTCCGCATCAGCAAATATGTTGTTGAGTCTACAGATAATGGCAAAACAGCCATAGAAATTGTTAGAGGCCATCCACCAGATCTGATCATTTGTGGAATTGATTTGTACGGCGTTGATGGTTATGGTGTGCTTCGTATGGTGAATAAATTTATTGATACCGCAAATATTCCTATTGTGATGTTGCTAAAAAAAGGAGATCACAATGGCGTGCGGCGAACCATGGAAATTGGGGCAGAAGGGTATCTTATGGGGGATTTTGATGATGCAGAGCTTTTGAATCAGGTAGAGGTACGCCTGAGGAAAAAACGACTCCAGGTTGAATTTTTTTTAAAACAACATTTTCAGCAAAAAATTCCGTCTCATTCCGGAGAATTATTTTGGTTAGATGTTCACCGTGCGAAGCTCACAGCCAGGTTTTTTAAAAAAAACCAGGTGGTTTATTACAAAGGAGAATCACGGGGGGGACTCTATTATGTGCTCTCCGGCAAAGTAAAATCATTCATTTCCAATACATCCGGACATGAACTGATTACCGACCTCTACACCGCAGGAGATTATTTTGGAATACAGGATTTCGCCCTTGGCACCGCTGCATTTAATACGGTGAAAGCAATTGATGATTCCGAAATAATTGCCATTCCTTTAAATGAGGTTAATAAAATAGTAGTTGAACATCCCGAAACCCTGGGTTTTTTCGTGAAAAAATTAGCTGATACTGCGAATAAAAAGGATATCAAGGCACTGGAGCTGGCATACAGTACCGTTAAACAAAGAGTATCTAAAACTATAATCAGGCTGGCGGGAGAGGGGAAGAGTCCTGCCGAAAAAAAGCGTGTTAACCTCACCAGAAACGACCTGGCCGGTTTAATTGGCATTGCAGCCGAAACATTAAGTAGGATTTTGGGTGATTTTGCTAAGGAAGATCTGATTGAAAAGGACGGGAATGCCATTGTTTTGAAAAAGCTTGAGCATACGAAAACTGTTACATCTGAAACTTAGTTAATTGATATAGTCGTTTTGAAATTTGATTAAAGCGTATGCTTTGAAAAAAATCAATAAACATGTTGTCCGAAATTATATTTATTGTGCTTGAGGATTGGGAATTTTAAAGCGATTTAACCTCGTTCTTTCTTACAGATATTTTCAGGTAGGAATCCTGGACATGGTTTATAATCGCTCAATTAAAACAGATATTTATGAAATTAAATCATATTGATCAAAATTGCCTTGGTCATAGAACCATTTCTGAGCGAAAAGCATTTATTAAACTCTTTGCTCCGATTTTAAAAGGCGATTATAAAGCGAGCTTAAGGTATCTCTACAGCCATTCGAAATTTATTCAACTTTCGGAAAGGGATGAGCAACCTGCAGCAAGTCTTATGGGAAATGGAGATAATATTATTATTATCATGAAAGGATTGGTAAGCGGTTATATTCTTTCTCCGATGGGGCACAGGTGTGATATTTGGCTGGCGGAGCATAAAGGTGTATTTATTTACAAAAGTGCCAATGGAAACCCAACATTAATAAATTTAGAAGCTATAGAACCTACCATACTGTTGCTTATTTCTCAGGCGCAACTGGAATCTGCTACTCAGGATTTTCCACTCCTGCACCGGCTTTTTACTCACCTGATTTTTCCTAATGCCATTATGGGACTTGATCATCATACCTTACTAAATAAGTTAGATTCAACAGGTGAAAAACTCAACTACTTTATGAAAGCATACCCGGGCTTATTTGAACGTGTTCCAAAAAGAATATATAATACATATGCCAGCGGACAGTTGCTCTAATTTAATTTTTATTCCTGCTGATGTTTTTTCTACATACTTCTCGTAACATATTAAATTTTATTCACTCATTTCTTCTCAGAGAAAAAATGGTGTGTATTTTAAGAATGAATAAACTATACTTTTTATTTCCCTGCCATAAGCCGGATTGTCATGGGATCTGCATGGCACCAATGGTTTTTTTTATACCATGATGATTAAGTGTTATACCATATACTTTGTACTATCCATCATTTTCCTGCTGCTATTAAATATGTATGGCGAAATCTATTACTTTGAAAGGTTCGGAATAGCAATATTCAGCCTTGCTGAAATAAAAGAGTTGTTGTTTTCACAAAGATATTTTACTTTTTGGCAGCAAGCCATAATTGCAGTAGTCATTCCGCTTCTGGTGTGTATCATCTTTATAATGGCTAACTGGATTAAAGAAACCAGGTCAAAAAGTTTTTTTCAGTTTGTGTCATTTCTTAGTGGTATTTTACCCTTTTTAATCTTAGCTTTCAACATTAGTGCAATTCGTCCTGTAATCATATTGCCAATAGCATTCATCACTATGCTGCTTTGTGTATTGCTGTGGATCGTTGTGTTTCATACCAGTCGGTTTGAAATAGGATATCTATGTTTTCACTTCTTTGGAATAAGCTGTGTTATTACTGGTTTTATGATGCTTACAGGAGTTGATTCAAACGTAGCAAGTTGTTTGGTTTCAGGACAAGCTTCAGCACCTCATTCAGTATCAGAAAGTCACTCAACAGACTTATATATTGGTGATTGCGCCGAATTTAACTTTTATTATGATCCATTTAGCCACAGGGCACTCATAGAACGGAAATAAGCCATAATGTTAAAAGAAATTCCTGATTTATAGATATATTTAAATAGCTGTTTGTATCATTTAAAATCAATAATTTAAAGCCTTCGTGCTTGATTAATACAGCTTATTTTGAACTGTTATGATGTGCTTTATCCATAATTTATACCTTGGTACCTCTTAATATACGATAGTAATGATTTATAAAATTTTGGTTATTGATGATGATCAGTCTGTGCTGGACTCACTCGAACTATTGTTGGAGTCAGAAGGTTATCATGTCAAATCAATCAACTCACCAACTCTGATCGCAGATTCTCTGATGGACTTTACGCCCAACCTGATTTTGATGGATATCCGATTAGGAAATGAAGATGGAAGGCTTCTTTGCAATGAAATGAAGCAAAATTCATTCACTGAACATATACCGATAATTCTTGTTACAGGCCTTTCTTTCAATGAAATAAGCAAAATTGACTGTATGGCAGATGCCATACTGGGGAAACCTTATCATATGCAAAATCTTTTACTCACCATAAATACATTATTATAATCACCGAAGGTTATTATCGATATTCAGCTTTTTCTCGGTGAAAAAATGTTTCATTTCAGATATCTCTGTTAAATTTATAGTTATGTTTCTTTAAATTTGATCCCTACATGCAAATATTATGATTTCAGTTAGTTTGGAAGGTAGCGATGAATTGCCTTTTCAGTTTTAAAGTGACAATGAGCAGAGCTTTGATCGTATTTGTCTGTTTTTTATCCTTTTTATATGTATTTTTAATGAAAATTTAATAAAATGAAGCTTAAGTCTGGATGTCATTTCAAAAATGTTAATTAGCCATGCTAATTTATACCATTGGGCTTTGAGATGTTCAAAAAATATTTCTAACTTGTTCTTGTAGTAACTGTATATTTGTTTACGATGGTTAACGTTGATCGAATTGATGAGCAGGCTTTATTGCTTCAACTGAAGAACGGTGATCAGCGTGCATTCGAAATACTTTACAATCGTTATAAATTCCGCATCGCCGGAAATTTATTCAAACTTCTTAAATCTGACGACCTGGTTAAAGAGATCCTGCAGGAGCTTTTTTTTAAAATATGGGAAGTGCGGGCACAGATTGATCCTGAAAAGTCTTTTAAATCCTATCTCTTTCGAATAGCAGAAAATCTGGTCTATGATTATTTCCGGAAAGTTGCAAAAGATAAACGTTTACTGGCTAAAATGGTCGCTTCAAGTTCAGAATTATATCTTCACATTGAAGAAGACATGCTGAATAAAGAGGAAGCCCAAAAGCTGCAGCAGGCCATCAATATGATGCCCATTCAACGTAAAATGGTATTTACACTTTGCAAACTGGAAGGTAAATCCTATAAAGAAGTTGAGGAGATTATGGGTATCAATGCTAAAACCATCAGTAGCCATATGCTGCAGGCAAACAGATTTCTCAGGGCGTATTATAAAGATTCTTCCGCACTTACCATTTCATTGGTTTTAAGTGTTTTACTGAAAGGTTTTTAAACCAAATCATTCCTTTCGTAAATTAATTGTTAATTTTTCATTAACTAACTAAGGATTTTTTTGCTGAGCTCCGTATTAGCTGTAAAATTTAACCTTGAAACCATCTGATCAACTCCATATTCTCTTCAAAAAGTACCTGAACAATGCCTGTAGTGCTGAAGAAACACAGCATCTGATGAATTACTTTCATCAGGATGAAAATAGGGAACAGTTAAAAGAGATCCTCATCGACGTTTTAGAAACTCAGGATGAACATAAAGAAACCGATTCTGCCATTGCTGAGGTATTGGCTAAAGTTGACCGTGATTTGTTCGTTCAGATTCAATCAGCAACACCAACTGCGCCTGAAGGTAAAAACAAAAAACTTAAGCTCTGGCTACAAATTGCTGCCGTAGCTGCTGTTCTGACGATAATTTGCTCAGGAATTTATTTTTTTAATTACAAACCAGCAAAGCTTCCGGTTGCTGTTAAATCAGCTGTACCGGATGTGAGTCCGGGTGACTTTGGTGCTACACTTACAATGGCAAATGGCCGGAAGATCAGTTTAGCCAATGTATCGAAGGGGGAAATAGGGCGAGAATTGGGAATTATCATTACTAAAACCGATGAGGGTAGACTGGTGTACAAAATTGATGAAAAGGTTTCTGATTCAAATGCCTTGAATACATTATCGACTGCCCGGGGTGAGACTTATCAGGTACGTTTACCTGATGGTTCACTTGTTTATTTAAACGCAGCTTCAAGCCTAACCTATAGTGCTGCGCTCATTGAAAACGGAAAACGCGTAGTTAAACTCATTGGAGAGGGATATTTTGAAGTAGCGAAAGATAAGCTGCACCCATTTATTGTGAAAACGAACAGACAGGAAGTAGAAGTATTGGGAACGCATTTTAACATCAGTAGCTATGCTGATGATGAAGTGGAGAAAACAACCTTGCTGGAAGGAAGCGTGAAGTTAACGGCTTCAGGTAATTCGAGGATGTTAAAACCCGGGCAGCAAGCTAAGCTGTCTAGTGGTAAAATACAAGTTAATGAAACAGATCCTGACCTTGCAGTGGCCTGGAAAAACAATGAATTTGTAGTGGAGAGTGAACACATTGAAACCATTATGAAAATGATTGAGCGTTGGTATAATGTAGAGGTCGTTTATATCGGCGAAAAAACCAACCAGCGGTTCAGTGGTAAAGTGTCCAGGTTCGATAAAATGTCAAAAGTTCTTGAAATCGTAGAATCAACCGGAGAAGCCCGTTTCAAAGTCATTGGAAGAACCGTATATGTATCAAAATAATACCTAAACTTATAATTAACAGAATACTAATCTCTAACTAAACTGCATGAAAGAAAACTATACTAACTAAAATGTTTTAAACAAAACCAGGCCCCGATTAGCCATCAGAACCTGGTAAAAGTTTGGAGCATCCGATTGAAAATCAAACTAATAACCGCAGCCCTCTATACGGTCCAACGCAAAAGAGGCTGCTTAACCAAACCGACTACTAATGTATCAAAAATCAAGCAAACTAGGTATGCCTAAATGGCTGTGCCTCAAATTATTGTTAATCATGCGCTTAACCATCGTAATATTAATAGCATGCTTTATGCAGGTAAGTGCATCAAGTTTTGCTCAAAAAGTGACGCTAACCAAGTCAAGTGCTTCACTCCGGTCTGTTTTTAAAGAATTGAACCAGCAGACAGGTTATAACTTTTTTTATACAGACAATTTGTTGGAAAATTCGTCTCCGGTAACCATCAACGTTAAAGATGCTGATTTACCCGCTGTACTTAACCAGATTTTTGCCAGACAAAACCTGGATTTTACGATACATAACAAAACGGTGGTGATCAAAGCAGGTACACCGGCCAGACAGGAAGTGATTTCCGGTTTCGTAGGTGATGCCAAAGACCGCAAGCCCATTGTAGGTGCTACGGTCTCAATTAAGGGAACAAAGTCTGCAGTCCAGACGGATAAAAATGGAAAATTTACCATCAGCATTTCTGCAGGCGCAGAATCTTTGGAATTCAGATTTATAGGCTACAAGACTGTTAATGTACCCATCACGCCTAATTCAAATTATTCCATTTACATGGAGGAGGATCAGCTCACACTGAATGAGACTGTTATTACCGGTATGGTAGACAGGAAGGTAAGTACCTATACCGGAGCGGCTAAAACCATGACCGGAGCCGAGCTTAAGGCTGTAAGTCCGGTAAACATATTTGCCGGCATTTCCGCCCTTGACCCTTCTTTCAGAATTATCCCCAACAATAAAATTGGAGGCAACATCAATGCGCTACCTGAAATCACCATGCGTGGACAGACTTCATACCCAACGCTGGGTTCAGAACTGGTTGGAAACCCCAATACGCCATTATTTATTCTTGACGGATTTCAGGTTTCGTTGCAAGCCATCGCAGATCTGGATATGAATCAAATTGCATCTGTAACTTTATTAAAAGATGCCTCCGCTACCGCCATGTATGGTTCACGTGGGGGTAATGGTGTAATGGTTGTTACAACAATCCTTCCGCCGAGAGGAAAAGTAGAAGTTTCCATCACCAATAACTTCACTTTAGCATCACCTGATCTTTCTGTTTACCATATGCTGAATGCAGAAGAGAAACTGGATTTTGAGCGTCGTGTAGGTTTTCTAAACACTTATTTTGGGCAGGCCATCAATGCCGAACGGTATAAAGCTGTGGTGAGCGGTGTAAATACAGACTGGAAATCTATTCCCGTTCAAACAGGCATTAACAACAGAACAAACCTTTCGTTACGTGGTGGCGACCAG
Source organism: Pedobacter sp. GR22-10 (assembly GCF_026239715.1). Taxonomy (NCBI): domain Bacteria; kingdom Pseudomonadati; phylum Bacteroidota; class Sphingobacteriia; order Sphingobacteriales; family Sphingobacteriaceae; genus Pedobacter; species Pedobacter sp. GR22-10. Next base: position 223,075 of record NZ_JAPIVR010000002.1, on the reverse strand, counting down.
TCGCTGACTTTCAACCTTACGTTCAGCGGCAATTTCTTACAGGGCGTAATGAAGGAGCAGGACAGGAAAAATTATGCGGGAAGTTTTACGCTGAGTTATAAGACCAATAAATTAACGTTCCAGAATAATACGATTGCTACCCAGGTTATTTCGAATGACTCGCCTTATGGGGAATTTAGCCAGTACCTGGCTTTAAATCCATACTGGAAACCATACGATGAAAACGGTAATATAAATAAGTACCTGGAGAACATCAATCTTGGCTTCGGTGTAGGCAGTTCTGTTGTCTTAAATCCCTTAATGGATATTAATTATAATACCATTAACAACAGAAATAAGAACTTTAATTTAAGGAACAACACCACCATTCGTTACGACTATAGTAAGTCGCTATGGTTCACCGGTGCATTGGGCATCACCAAAGTGAACGGTACGATAGATAATTTCTACTCCGCTTTAGACAGCCGTTTTAATGGCATTTCAGATATAAGTGCAAGAGGTACCTATTCGAAAGACAATAGTGATGCTTTTACCATGGATGGCACAGGTGCTGTGAACTACAACAAGAATTTTGGAAAGCACGGTGTTACCGTGTATGCAGGATTCAGGCTTGCCAGCACCAAATTCAATTCATATAACGTAACAACGCAGGGTTTCCCTTTCGATCGTCTGGATAACATCCTTTTTGCCGCACAGTATATGGACAGCAGGCCTACCGGAACTGAAAGTACAATTAACAACCTTTCCTATACAGGAAGTGCGAACTACTCTTATGATAACCGGTATTTTACCGATTTTACCTATACAAGAGATGGTTCTTCTGCTTATGGAGTAAATAATAAATTCGGTAATTTCTGGTCTGCAGGTTTAGGATGGAACATTAACAATGAAAAATTCCTGAAGGATAGCAAAACAATTAACCTTTTGAGGATTCGCGGTAGTTACGGTTCTACAGGTACATCTGTACAGGATCCTTATGCTGCACAATTCAGATATAACCTGGGTACGTCCACAGGTTATTTCGGTGAAGTAGGGGCTTTTCCCGGCGCATTGGGCAACCCGAACCTGAGCTGGCAGCAGGTACTGAAATCGAATATTGGTATTGCTTCCGCATTTCTGGATAACCGTTTAACTTTCAATGCAGAATTTTATAATGAAGTCACGCAGAATGCGCTGACCACAGTTTCGCTGGCACCCAGTACCGGTTTCCCTTCGTACACCGAAAATTTAGGTAAGATTCAGAACAGGGGAATGCAAGTCGACCTCGGTTATACCATATTATCTAACCCTCGTAAAGGTTTAAAATGGAATGTTTCAGTGAACGCAGCCACTAACAAATCGGTATTAAAAGAACTTTCAGGTAAGCTTAAAGCCCTTAACGCCGCATTAAATAAGAATAACGCTGATCAAACAACCGAAAATGTACAATTTATTGAAGGACAATCAACCACAGCCATTTATGCGGTGAGGTCACTGGGTATTGATCCGGTTACCGGTCAGGAAGTTTACCTGAAAGCAGATGGTACCCCAACCTTTGTATGGGACGTTAATGATAAAACCTATGTTGGCGATACACGTCCTAAATGGACAGGTGCCATCAATTCAAACTTCCTGTATGCAGGTTTTGCCTTAAATTTTAGCTTCAATTATAATTATGGTGCTGACCTGTATAACAGTACGTTATTAAATAGGGTGGAGGCTGTAGATGCACGTAACAACGTAGACCGCAGAGCCTACGACCTGGGCTGGACCGGACCCGGAAGTTTGAGCCCTTACCGCAGAATTACAACCTTCCCGACACCAACAAAGCTTACCTCACGCTTTGTTCAACGCGATAATAACATTCAGCTAAGCTCAATTAATTTGAGTTATCAGTTCAAAACCCAGTTTGTAAAAAAATTAGGCTTGCAGAACCTTAGCGTTAGTGCCACAACGAATAATCTGGGCACCTTTAGCTCTATTGAAATCGAACGTGGTACAGATAACCCTTTTGCCAGAGAATATACATTTGGTTTAAGTGCAAGATTTTAATTCAAAACATATTCATATCCCAATGAAAAGAACAACATTAATTATAGGAATCCTGGCAATAGTTGCGGTGTTTTCCGGTTGTAAGAAATTTTTGGATGTAACCCCCAAAACAAGTCTGGCTGAAGAACAGCTGTATACTTCAGAAGTTGGCTTTCAACAGGCTTTGTCGGGTGTTTACGGAAAACTGGCCGGAACTAATCTTTACGGAGATAACCTGTCTATGGGCTTCGTTTCTGCCCTGGCACAAAATTATTCAACACTCAATACCAGTGCAGCCATTTCGCTGCAACAAACACAACTCCTTAACTACGCTTCAACGGAAGTAATAAACTATACCGATTCCATCTGGTCGTCCAGTTACAGTGCAATTGCGGCAGCAAATAAAATCATTGCAAATACAGCAGTAAATCGTTCTGTACTCAGCAATAATTCATATGCACAACTGCGCGGCGAAGCCTTGGCCTTAAGGGCGTTTTTACATTTTGATTTATTGCGTATGTTCGGTCCGGAGTACACGGCAGGTGCAAACCTGAAGGCCATCCCTTATAAAAAAGATGTAAACGAAAATGCAATTATTCCTTCTACAACTGCTGATGTGGTTAAATTTGCATTAGCCGACTTGAAAGAAGCAGCAGATTTATTACAACCGGTCGACCCGATCGTGACCAGCGATTTAAGAAGCAGACGAAATAAGCTGAATTATTACGGCGTAAAAGCACTGGAAGCCAGAATAAGACTATACAGTGGTGATAAATCAGGTGCTGCTGCAGCAGCAAATGTAGTAATCAGTTCAGGTAAATATGCATTCGTAACCCAGGCTGCGGCCGGTGCCATTAGTTCAGGTTTAACCGTACGAGACCGACTATATTTCAATGAACAGGTATTTATGATTCGGGTTAGGGATATATTGCCTACTGTACAACGCTATTTCCGGTTTAGAGGTAGTTTAGATCAAAGTCTTACGCGTAGCCCTGCTAACTTTGCTACGCTGTATGAAACTTCATCCGGCGGCGGTTCAGACATCAGGTACGTTTACCGTATCGAACAGGATGGCGGAAATTTATTCCCTTCTAAATTCTGGCAAGCTTCCGACGCTACCACTACAATTAGTGACAACTTATTGGATCAGTATGTTCCAGGCATACGCCTTGCAGAAATGTATTATATCCTCGCTGAAACAGCGGAAACACCGGCTGCAGGTGTGAGCTATTTAAATACAGTGCGTCAAAACAGGGGCATCTCTAACCTGGCAACAACCATTACAGCTACAGATCTTACCGCTGCAATCACTAAGGAATACCAGAAAGAATTTTATGCAGAAGGACAGTTGTTTTTCTACTATAAACGTATTAAGGCAACGAGAATGCAGTTTCGCAACATCAATATGACACCGGCGGACTACAAACTACCTATTCCAGATAGAGAACTTCAATTTAATCCGAATTATGGAAACTAATCAAACGCGTATTATGAAATATTTATTATATATAATGATAGTGGTCTGTCTTTTTTCATGCAAGAAAGAAACCGTTGAGACCTATCAGGGAAAGGATGGCGTGAGTTTCTTTGCCTACACTTTCGAACTTTTACATACCACAGCTGTTAGAAATTACTCTTTTGCCTTACAGGCAACTCAAAAACAGAGGGATACCCTCTTTATACCCATGCGCATTACCGGGAAGCTAACCGATCAGCCACGTACGGTAATGTTGAAAACGGCTCAGGGAACAACCGCTACCGCGGGAGTAGACTTTGAGCTGAAAGAATTCACCGTTCCGGCAGGCGCATCGAAATTTAATTATCCCCTGATATTACTCAATTCTGCTGGAATGGCCAAAAATGTGTACAGAATTGTATTGGAGCCAGCAGAAACTAAAGACTTTATTTTGGGTACTTTGGGCCAGACTCCAAGGACCAACACTACCCAGCCGGAGGAAAACTTCAGATACCTGAAGGTAGATGTAACCAGCCAGTACATCGAACCAGCTTATTGGATCTACCTCCTTCAGGATTTCGGGGAATTCAGTGCCGTAAAATACAAGTTCATGGTGAAAACATTAGGTATTACTGATTTTAATTACGATAAAATTGGTTCTGATGGTTTATTGAATTTTCCGGTTACACTAAGGAATGCACTGGCCGCTTATGAGGCTGCAAATGGTCCATTGTTAGATGAGAACGGTCAGAAAATATCGTTCCCTTAATTTAAAATATTATGCATTTAAAATACTTTTTAAAGCTCAGTCCAGTTTTTATTGTCATTATGCTGGCATTTGCTGCCTGTAAAAAAGACAATCAATCGTTTAAATATGATCAAATCAACGACATTAAAATAACTGATGCAACGATAGCTTTTACGGTTTCTCAACTGGATTCATTAATCATCACGCCAACTTTGTCGCAAACAATGCCCGAAGGTGATTCATTTACCTATAGCTGGAAACTTAATACAGCAACAGATACAACAACAATTGCTACAACAAAAAATCTCCGCATCAAAGTAACATTAAGCCCTGGCCTTTATCCGGTAATATACAAAGTGAGGAGCAATAGAAATGGTATTTATACCCTAAAGCAATATACCATCACTGTCAACGGCGCCTATCCGGACGGCTGGTATGTTCTTAACAGTAAGGATGGAAAAGGCAAAGCTTCTTTGATTCGTACGGATGATGTGATTTTTGATAACCCAATGGAAGTAGCCAATAATAAAACCTATGCGGGGAAACCATTAGCCTTATATAATTTTGCAAAAGGTAGCTTCTTTTATTATTTCACTGACCAAAATGTGTATCGCTTTAACATGAATGACTGGTTGGAACTTGGTGATAGAAGTTCGATACTTCCGGGATTGGCAACACCACTTCCATTTAAGGCAGCACCGGCATTTATAATGAATACCTCAAAATTTGAGCAGTATGTTGTCGCAGATGGTAATTTATATGTTGGCGTTTCAGGAACAAACGCGGAGAATCTGAAGCCTTTATCACAACGCATTCCCGGTAATTATGATTTATTCCCGGGCGTTTTCCCCGGCAATTTTAACACCACCTATTTTTATGATAATACAACAATGAGTTTTATGGAGATGGGCATATTGTCAAGAGTTCTACAACCGTCTCGTGCAACACCATCTAGGCCTTTCGATATGGCAAATGTGGGTAAGAAAATGATAGCCTATGATCGTGGGGTAACAACCTTATCTCAGGAAGGAATTGAGTGGTATTACATCATGGAAGATAATAACGGCCGTTACCTGATGTCCCTGACTGGTGACTCTGATAATAGTTTCCCTGGAGTTAATCAAAAAATGATGAACAGTCCGGAAATAGGTAGTGCAACGAACTTTGCAACCTCATCTATTTTAAAACAACTCTATTACACGGTTGGCAATAGGGTTTATTTGTACGACATGCTTGCAAACGCCGCACGTCTGATTTACACTTTCCCGGCAGGCTATGCAATTAAAGACATTGAAATGTTGCGTAGTACCAGTAAACAATTGGTGATTGGCGTGAACAATGGTACGGCTGGTGAAGTGTATTACTTCAGCATCAATGGCCAGGGCGAATTTACCAATGCTACTTTTGCTAAGAAATTTACAGGCTTTGGTGAAATTATACAAATAGCACCTGCCAGACAGAACCTGTAGACACAATTAAATTTTAAATAATTATTTAACATATACATCATGAAAAAAATAGTCCTGCTCCTTGCAATCCTGGCTATAGGAAAGTCTGCATTTACCCAGCAGGCGCAACCGGCTTATAAGGCAAGTCTTGATTCTTTGAAGATCTTCATCGATCTTTCAAAAAAAGAGGCCATTCTTAATCGCCTGGTCAAAGCCCATCCGAAAGATAATTTTGACCCATCCAGGGCTATATTGGTTGATAACTTTGTAATTGCAAAAAACTCAGCGAAGGCTTTACATTATTTCAACCAGATTCAACAAACCGCACGGATCATGTATGTGGAAAACGTTGCAACAGGGATAATGGCCTACGATCTGAAAGCTGCTGAAACATTGCTTGGACAAGAATTGAATAACCCAAAAAATGCGAAAGAGGAGCGGTTGTACCTATTACAGCTGTATAGTCAGGTAATGGATAAAATGGGCAATCACGCCAAAGCTTTTGCCGCCATTAAGGAGTGCTATGAGCAGGCGACCAGGAAAAGTGCAGGCTTGACCACACAATATTATTATTTGATGAGCAAAACAGGCCGGTACCAGGAAGCACTTCCGGAGCTGGAAAAAGCGGTTTTGTCAGGCTTGGCTAATGATGATTATAAAAATGAACTGAAAAATGCTTATGAGAACATTCATCCGGGAAAAGATTCAAATGTTTACCTGGCTGCTTTAACCAAGCAGTTTGACGACAAATATAAGGCAGAAATAGCAGCCAAAATGATAGGAGAGCAGGCACCTGAATTTAAAGTCAAAGATATAAATGGTAAAGAAGTATCCTTATCAGACTTTAAGGGAAAGACCATTGTGCTTGATTTTTGGGCAACCTGGTGCGGACCTTGTAAAAAATCACTTCCGGCGATGCAAATGATGGTTAATAAATATAAAAACGACCCAACAGTAAAGTTTTTGTTTATACACACCTGGGAAACGGTTCCAGACCCAAAATATGATGCGGTAAACTATTTATTGACCCATAACCTGGATTTGCCTTTGTATATGGATACTAAAGATCCCGTTACAAAAAAGAATCCTGCAGTATCGTCATTTGACGTATCAGGAATCCCCGCAAAGTTTATTATTGATGGCAATGGTAAAATACGCTTTAAGGAACTGGGATTGCTTTGGCCAAATGAGGTTGCCGTCAGACAACTTTCAACCATGATAGAGATGTCGAGGTAAAGTTAGGCAGCCCAATATGGCTGAACCATACTTTATTAAACCCTCATATGCCAAATGGTATATGAGGGTTTTTCTTTATGAATTAAATGTAAGTATGTATTTATCTTTATCCAGGTGGATGATTTACTTTAATGCAAAACAACATCCTTAAGAGATTTTTTTGCCATTTTTGGATAAATTATCTTAGATAACCATATTTCGGCCAATTCCTAAAGTTAGCATACTTATGTTTTGCCATGAATTTCCCTTAACTGTCATTTTATTGCTGTTACTTTCATGACAGATATTTTTGTGTTTATTTTGCCATAAAGCGATTAGCGGGAAGCTTGATCAAAAGCGTACTCAATTAAGGAGAGAAGTGGCTTAGCCGGATAAAAAGTTAACTATGATTCAAAATTTATCTATTAAAGAAATAGAAACTACCAAAAAGGTCTTGCCCATGATATTGGCCACTGCAATTTTTATGCAGATGCTTGATTCAACAATCCTGAATACCTCTCTTCCGTCCATTGCGAAAGATCTGAATGAATCTCCGCTCAATATGCAAAACGCAATCATTGGTTATGTACTTACGCTGGCTGTTTTTATGCCGGTTAGTGGTTTTCTTTCAGATAAATTCGGTACCAAAAAGATATTTATTTTTGCCCTCACACTCTTTAGTGTGGGATCGCTTTTTTGCTCGCTCTCCGGCAGTCTGACACAATTGGTCATTTCCAGAATGATACAGGGGGTAGGTGGAAGTCTGATGACGCCGGTTGGAAAACTGGCTTTGGTAAAGACCTTTCCAAAAAAAGATTTATTGAAAGCTATCAATTTCGCTATCATCCCTGCCCTCATCGGGCCGGTATTGGGCCCCCTGGTTGGGGGTTACATGGTAGATTATCTCTCCTGGCACTGGATTTTTCTGATCAACATTCCCATGGGCCTGGCGGGCATTTTTCTGAGCTTACGGTATATGCCAGACTATCGCTCCCCTGTAATTGATTTTGATTTAAGGGGCTTTCTGATTTTTGCCGCAGCTTCGTTATTGCTTTCCATCTCTCTTGAATTATTTGGAAACGCACATTATATTACACCCGCCCTTGCCATTCTGTTATTTGGTATGGTGATGTTGTATTTCTACTATCGGCATGCTACAACAGATAACAATCCTATTTTCCCTATCAACCTGTTTAAGGTTAGAACATTCAGGGTAGGGATACTGGGCAATCTGGCGACCAGGCTGGGCATCAGTTCTATACCGCTTCTATTGCCCATGATGATCCAGATTGCCTATGGCCAGTCTGCTGTAATCTCTGGCTGGATTGTGGCTCCAATGGCATTAACGGCAATTATTGCAAAATCAACAGTAATAAAAATTCTGAATAAATTTGGTTACAGAACCACATTGATGGCGAATACCTTTATCATTGGTGTTTTGATCTGCTTTATGGCTATACCTGCAACTGGAGCGTCCATCTATTATTATGTACCCATTATTGCCGTATTGGGATTTTTCAACTCCATACAGTTCACCGCGATGAACACCATTTCGATTGCAGATTTGCGTGAATATCATACCAGCAGTGGCAATTCTTTGATTTCAGTGAATCAGCAGCTGGCTATTGGATTTGGTGTTGCCTTTGGACTGATCGTGCTGAAGGCATTCAGGGGGGATGTAAAACTGATACATGATGACATCCATTATGCGTTCAGGTATACTTTCCTGGTAGTAGGCATTTTGACAATTTTATCTGGTTTTATCTTTCGAAGACTGCATTTTAAAGACGGTGAGAATTTAAAATAAGCCGACAATGGCCTGGATTTGTTTAAGTTTTGGCTTTTAAGCGTTCATTTTATGCTAGCAATCTTTACAGTAAGGATTGCCAGCATGATAGATTGCTTCGTCGTTTCTCCTCGCAATGACGACTTTTTTGGAGCCTATCAATGCTAACCTGTCGAAGGGTTTGTGAAAAGGTTCTTCGACAGGCTCAATGTGACGAGTCTTAATAAAAATTAATAATCATATTAAAGCTTTTTTCGTAGCACAGGGCTTAATTAGCGTGTTCAATTGTAGATACTTTTACCACTGGAACATCAATTTTCTGTGGACTTTTTATTTCCATTGAGCTGTTTTTCTGGATTGGAAAAAATACTTCAGTCATCGCCGTAAGTCCATCATCTGCAAATAGTTCTACAGATGCGGCGTCAATAAAGACGATTATTTTTTTATGATCTGCAGCTGAAATCCGCGGTGAAAAATGTTTTCCAGCAAAACTTTTTTCAAATGCACCATTACCTGCATTACTGCGGTCGATAAAATAACCTTTTTTCTGTTCGAAACCAATAATAAGCCTTTGGTTTTTTCCGTCTCCAAGTTCAATGCTGAAGTCGCCCGGACTATTAACCTGCAGCTCAATCCTGGTGCCTTTTCCTTCAATTAATCCCGCAGAAAGATCTAATGAATGAATTCCAGTCAATCCTCTGCGTTCAAATACCACCTTTTCCAGTTTCGACAATTCAGTAACAGGATTTGAAGCAAGATATACCTCTTCATTAACTTTTTTAAGGGTCAAATCGCGGGGTAGGGTGGTAGCGCCACGCCAGGCCGTAGTCGGTACCACATTGGCGTAATTCCAATTGTTCATCCATCCCATCAGCACTTTTCTTGCCCCTGTATTGGAGAACGTGACACCCGCATAATTGTCCGTACCATAGTCCATCCATTTTTGCTTTTCAGCATCAGGTTTAAAAGTTTTTCCGTCAAAATCACCCGTAAAATACTGCGTGGCTGAACCACCATTTGGCCCGCCCGGGTTGATGCTCACCAGGAGTACCCAATGTGTTTTACCATCAAGTTCGAGTGGGAATAAGTCAGGACATTCCCACACACCACCATGGGCACCAAGCTTTTCGCCAAACTCGCTTTCCTTGCTCCACTTCTTTAAATCAGGAGAAGAATAAAATGTGATCCGGTCTTTGGTGGCCAAGGTCATGATCCATTTTCCGGTAGCCGCATGCCACATTACCTTTGGATCCCTAAAATCCCAGATACCCGGATTAGGAAGAACAGGATTTCCAGCGTACTTCGTCCAGGTTTTACCTTCATCAAGACTATAAGCAAGACTTTGATATTGGTGAAGTCCTGTCTTCTGATCTTCAATTTTCTTGTTGTGGTGCGTAAATATCGCTACCATGGCGTTTTTTCCAAAACCCGCCGTATTATCTTTATCGATGACCGCACTTCCAGAGAATATGGTTCCAAGGCTATCCGGATACAAGGCGATGGGCTGCTCTTCCCAATGAATCATATTCTTGCTTATTGCATGGGCCCAGTGCATAGGGCCCCAAATGGTAGAATCGGGATTATACTGAAAAAATAAATGGTATTTTCCATTCAAATAGACCATTCCATTTGGATCATTCATCCAATGGGCTTTAGGTGTAAAGTGGTATTTCGGGCGATAGGGTTCCATATCTGCGCTTTTTTGATGCACCATTCTCGTTGACGTACATCCATAAAAAAAAGATGCAACGAGTAAACCAAAGTATAAATTTCTTTTTATTGCCATTTTTATAAGTTTAAAATATAATTAAAATGATTATTGCTTACCATATGCTTTTGAGTTTCCATGCCTGGATATTTAATGTTGTATTTCCACCCTCGGAAAAAGTCTCCAGACCGGTTTGAGCGTCAGCAGCAAAAGTTGTGGCACTTACCACTTTTTCTCCGTCATTCGCAAATATTTCAATCGAAGAACGATCGACAAAGATATGTAAACGAAGGCTGCCTTTATCCAAAGCTAAGGGTACAGCATACTTTTTTGCAAACGATTTTGTAAAAGCGGTATCTGTATTGAAGTTGGTACAGTTGCGCCGGTCTAAGGTAAGTTCACCAAGCTGCGGATCGTACCTGAGTGCTAATTTTCTGCCTTCACCAACGAATAGGTTCAATCCAAAAGCCTTAGCGGTTCCGGGGGTAAATGTGGCATCGAGTTCATAAGAATTTACGTCGGGCTTAAAGTTTTTTATAGATTGAACACCTTTTAGCTGTAACTGTTGACGAATACCACTGTCACGAAGTTGGGCGAGCTGCGGTATCGGCTGCTGAAAAACCCTCCATCCGGATGGCATCTCTCTCAAAGTCATCATCCTGGGAATAGATTGAAATCCCTTTCCCCATTTGGATGGCGCCTTGCGTGCATAGTCCCAGTTTCCCATCCAGCCGATGGCATGAACGGTGTCGGCTGGGGCGCTACTTTTATCATAATCCCTCCAGGTTCTGGTCGCATAATAATCAGGTCCATAATCCAGCCACAAGGCGTGTTCAAGGTGTTGATTGCTTAACTGATCAGAAAACGTAACATGATCAATAGCAATGAAGCCGTTAGTCGCATCTCTACTCAAATCTACAAGCTCCAGTTGTGCTTTCTTGCCTATCCAAGGACGTACGTCCCAGCCATTCCACTTAAACACCTTGGTGTTATCGCCGCTGGTAGTCCTTACCGCCTGACCATCCACCAAAAGATTTACACAGGTACTATCCTGGTGATTTCCGCCCATCAGCAAAAAATTAATGGCTTTAGCGCTTATGGTGAAAGGCTGAGATTTTGACCGAAAAACTGTTGCAGAAGCATTTGCGGTACTCAGGTAATGCTTACCTAGATAATCAGTCACACCAGATACTTTGTTTTCATGCTCTTCCGGAAACTTCGGCCATTTTGAATTTTTACCTTCAAAATCCTCAAAAACAGACCCTTTAATACCTTGTCCAACACTAAGGTATTCTGCAATTTTTTTATCCGTTACAAAAGTCTTCCCATTAAAATCGCCCACAAAATACTGTACCCGGTTCGGACCTCTTCCAATAATGAGCACCCATTTCTTCTCATTAGATCCTTCAATCGGAAGTTCGAAAAGATCAGGACATTCCCAAAATGAATTTTTTGCCCCCAGGCCTTCAAAGCTGTTGCAAAATGCCCAGTTTTTGAGGTCTGATGACTGATAAATATGAACCTGCTGAACGTCAGGCCTGGAAACAACCATTTTCCAGCTTTTGTCCTGTTCATACCAGAACACCTGGGGATCCCTGAAAAAGACTTTATTGATATCCAGAACCGGATTCTTTTGGTAATAGTCAAAACTTTTCCCCTCATTATTACTGATGGAAATGGCTTGTGTTTCAGGAAGCGAATCACCGGGAAGGTGTTTGGTGTAAAAAGCGATCATGCTATTCTTTCCAAATCCTCCGGTGTTCATTTTGTCTACAACCACCGATCCGCTGAAGTAAGAAAATCCCATTCCTTCTTTCATAGGTCTGGGCATTTCCTGCCAGTGAACCAGATCCTTCGAAACCGCATGGCCCCACCAAAAAAGATGGTAGGTATTATTGTAATGAACAAGTCCATCCGGGTCGCCCATCCATCCCTTTGCCGGGCTGAAATGATACATAGGTCGATATTCCTGTGCTTTTCTATCGATTTCCTGGCCATTTACATAGCCGCTCAACAATAAAAACAGTCCGAGTACATACCGAAAATCAAAACCATAGCCAGATTTATTGCTCATCACCTTGAGGATTAATGGGTTGATACTTTCAAACTAGTCACTTTTAACTCTAATCCAGTAGCAGTTAGCGACCATGGTGTACCTTTGGCACTATAACTTCTGTTGGTTAGAGCAACCTGGTCATTAAGATAGAGTACGATGATCGATCCATCCACGATAATACTAAAGTCGTATGTTTTTCCCTGTTCGAAAACAAATGGAACTCGGGTAACTTCCTGGCCATTATTATAGGCGGCAATACGTTTTGATGCCGGTTCGAACCTGATCTGGTAGGATCCGCTAAGGTCAGTTTTTGCATTAAAGTTTAAGGAGGCTGTTCCGTTAAGATTGCTTAAAGATAGTTTTCCTTTAACCATAGTTGTTCCGTTAAGCGCTGCAAACCTGTATCCTGAAGCTGAAGAGGTTCCGGTTAGGGTGTAGTTGCCGGCCGATCCGCTAACGGTGCCGATCTGAGCGCTCACGGTAGCATCTGCATCTTTACTGAAATAACTTTTTACGCTATTTGGGGCTTTCACCGCAAGTTTATCATTGCCCAGCTTAGTAATTTGCTGACTGATAAGGTTTCCTCCCCAGGTGCGAACGCCATTGTCATTTTCCGGACTGCGGCGGTGTGCCCAGCCGAAGGCATAACGTTCAGTACCATTGCTTACAGTTTTTCCGGCATAAAACTGATGCCCGTCGAACATATCCATGCCATCTGTTGGCTTCAACCATGGCCCCGCTGAAGACGATGCTACCCTATAATGGGTTCCCGGACTTGAACTCCAATCTTCTGCAAAAAGCATAAAATACTTGTCATCAATTTTAAAAACATCCGCACATTCGAGCATCAGGTAATCGCCTTCAACCGAAAGAGGACCCCTTAACTGCCAGTTATCACTTGCCGGATCGGCACTGGTGTAAACGAGAATTACGCCTTTGTTGTCTTTTTGAGCACTCACCATCATCCAGTAGTTAGAAAATTCAGTATTGTAGAATACATAAGGATCTCTAAAGTCTGTTGTTGCATAACCGTCTGGTGCTTTTAGCGCAAAACCAGCCTTCTTTGTCCAACCGGTGGTTGTGCTGCTGGTGGCATACATAATCGCTTCGCGGGTATTGGCTGAAACCAATGCGCTGTTGTTATTCTGCAACCAGCTGTTATTTGCATTATAACCTGTATAGTAAAAGTAATTGGTATTTCCAGCCTTTAGCATAGACCCTGTGCCAATGAGGTGATCTTGTGTAGATTTATTGCCATATGGAATCATCTCGCCATCATAGCTGAAATCGAGCAGGTTTTTAGAGCTCAGCTTATGGATCGCATGCTGACCAGTGCTGCTTTGCTTCACCTGATCCGGATCATCATGCAGAAAAAACAGTTCGAACTGCCCGTTCACATAGCTGGGCATCACATCTCCAACCCAACCCGTGGCCTGTCCTGTAGTAGAGTTCGGGCTTATTTGTGGTTTCGGAAAAATGTTAAATTTCTCTTCGATAAAAGGTTCCGCCGGGGCGTAGGTTTTTTCTTTGGTGCAAGACAGGAAAAGCGAAACCGCCATTCCTGCCAATAATATTCTTTTCAATGCCATGTTATTTCACTATTTAATTGTGAATTATTTTTTTAGATAGTCGATCGCATTTTTAGTCAGCCTGCGAATATTGGTGATAAATCTGTTACTTGTAGGTGCACCATTTTGAGGTTCGGAATACCAGTCGTAGGCACCAAAAGTGATAACCACTACATTTCCAGGTCCATTGGTCTGAGGCCATTCAGCAATGCCAACGCGGCCGTCAAGGTTATCATCCCATGCTTCAGATGCCAGGTTTATGCCACCGGTCTGCTGACGCCATCCTGCACCGTTCATGTAGCCTCCCCATTCCGGAAGAAACCACCAGGCTGTGTGGTTAAGCCTGAAAGTTCCCTTTTGCAGAAGGTTGGCCTTACCGGTTTCATAGGTTTCTAAACCCTGAAACAGAGGATGAGATTCCTTGCCCTTGAAAGAGATACCCCAATCGCTGCCATTTTCGATAAATCCATTCGGGAGAAAGTCGCCAAAAACATTATTTGGCCCTTTACCGGCTGGCACTACGCCTAATGCTTCAACATACTTGCCGGCAAAAGAGGTTAACAGCAAACTTCCACCTCCATTCCGGTAAGCTTTCAGGGCCGTTAAACTGGAAGTACTGATAGCCTGCGTTGGGAGGTCCTGTGCAGAATCGAAGTGCCACCAGATTACCTTATAGTTAGAAAAGCGTTTTCCGGTTTCTAAAGCACCAAATGAAATATAGTCTGCAGTAGGGTAGGTGGAGAAAAACCAGTCACTTGCTGTTTTTTCGTCAGGGTTCGTTATTGCCGATCTTGAACTTGCCGTACCTAAAAATGCATATTCACTTACCGAATTGCTGATAAAGGTGACCTGGTAACTTGTTGTAAAATTGCCTTTAGTGAACGTATAGGTTACGGGTTGATTGAAGTTCTGTGCTGTGCCACTTAGTGGGCTAACCACAACATCTGCTTCTGATTCTATGACTGGTTTAATTCCAGCCAAATCTGTTCCATCGGGAAGGATTAACGTTGCGGTACGGTTATCGTGATTAATTGATGCCTTTAAGCTGCCTACGGAAACGCTTTTGAGTGGGGGCGTAATTTTCACCGTTGTGGAGTAATCTTTGAAGAGATTTCCATTCACTACCCTGAAATCAACAATACCGGTAAAATTGATGGGTTTAGTAAAATTCATAGAACTTGTTGCGCCATCCGGCATTTCCAGCTTAGGCATCAAATTTGAAATATCTGTGCCAAAAGGAACATTAACGCTTATCGCACCCGTTTTTTGGTCGATAGTTGCAGCAATACCATTAATCGAATAAGACATGAGTTGTACCTGACTGTCAAGTTTAAAATCATTGTTCTTATCCTTTTTGCAGCCCAGGATGGTTAAGGCCATAACAAAAGCAAAAAATGCTTTCAATATTTGCTTTAATTTCATTTTCTAATATTTTAGCGGTTTAGTAACCTGGATTTTGAATATAGTTGTTTTCACTAAAGAATATCTGGTTCTGAGGAATTGGCAGGTATTCGTCCCTTCCTTTTGTGAATCTCGCGCTCGTAAAGATGCTTCTGAAGCTTTTTTCCGAATCAAAAAAGGAGTTGATCACCTGATCGGCTACGCCCCATCGGATGAGATCAAAAAACCTTTCTCCTTCCAGCGCCATTTCTAAACGGCGTTCAAATCGCAGGGCTTTTCTGGCGTTTGCCTGATCCCATACTATATTTGTTCCCGGAACATATTGCTGTACGTTGTATCTGGAGGTGGGCTGTCCATTGGCCATCACCAGTTTTGCCGTGCTTTTAGATGCCCGGTCTCTTATCGCATTTATAATTGGTAAAGCTTCACTTTGCCTGCCCAGTTCAATCAGCGCTTCTGCTTTAAATAACATCACATCAGCTAACCTGATCATAATTCTGGCTTTTGTATTGCCGAAAAACGGAGCAACATTTATAAAACAGTCACAATCAGGGGATACGTTTTCTTTCATCGAGTTATAAGTTCCGTACAGCGGAATATTCCTGCTCCAACTTGCCGTAACCACTCTTGTCGGATCATATTTCCATGGCGCTCCGGGTCTGGATATGGTATGGTCTACTCGTGGATCAACTGTGTTTGTAGCGAAATCGACATTCTGTTGGTTGAAAGTATCAAATAATGGTATTCCGGTAGTTGTTGTTCTGAAAGCATTCATCAGCGTTTGTGACGGTTTTTGGAAATCGCAGCATCCGATACCTTGTGGTACCGTAAGCATATCACCGAAGTTCACCCGGCCTCGTCCTGCGCCATCATTACTGGAAAACTGAACAGACATAATTGCTTCAATGCCATTCTCGAATGCTCCTGACGTGAAATTATTTGCAAAATCTGCCTGTAGCTTATAGGATGAAGCCAACACCTGATCTGATGCATCAATAACCTGCTGCAACCTGTTCTGGTCGATTCCGGTTACGGCATGTGTTGTATTCTGCGTGTACGCCTGGAACAAACGTGTTTTTGCTAAAAAAGCATAAGCTGCAAATTTGTTGGCTCTTCCGATCTGTGGTTGGGTTGCAGGTAGTGCATCAGCCGCCGCCTGGAAGTCACCGGCAATCTTCTCCAGAATCTGATCCCTGGTTAGTGCGTTGTTTTTTATATTTTTGTATTCATCTGAAGGTACTGTATCATCAATATACGGGATATTTTTAAACAGGTTCTCTACCATCAGGTACCAGTATCCGCGTAAGAAACGAAGTTCGGCTAAACGGGTTTTAACCAATGGATATTCCGCTTCGCTAAATTTGCTCAGCACCCTGATGCCTTCATTTGCCCGCCTGATGCCTACATAGATATTAAACCAGATGACATCATAGTTCCATTGATCCGGTCTGGAGGCAATAAAAGTCTCCATATTATGGAAAACATCTCCATCATTGATGCCGCCACCGCCTTTATAGGCATCATCAGCGCGGATATTTCCATACTGGTACATACTAAATGCCCTGTTAATTTCATCGTTTCCTAGTTGTGAATAGGCTGCGGTTACAAAACCCTCGGCCTGCGCCGGAGTGGCAACCTGGTTTTCGTTAAGCGAACCTTTGGGTCCAACTTCAAGTGCTTTTTTGCAGCCTGTGGCTAATATCAGCGAGACAGCAAGGGTGATTATATATTTTTTCATTTGTCTAAAGTTATTTTAAATGGTAATGAAGCTATCATGATTTTTTTCACATGTTTCTATCGTGCTTTAGTGTTCAAGAACTCGCAAGCTCGGTTTATTGATTGGTATTGTGGTTGGCAAAATCATGATGGTTTCATAATAAAATCTTCAATTATTTAAAATCTTACATTAATTCCGGCGGTAACAACCAATGGATTAGGGTAGCCAAACCCAGGAGTTTCCGGATCCAGACCGGTGAAGGATTTTGACTTCATTAAAATGGCTAAATTGTCTCCTCCTACGTACACACGAAGATTTTGCATTTTTAACTTACTGATTAGCTGCTTATTAAATGTGTAGCCAATTTGCGCATTTCTCAGTTTCAGATAAGATCCATTTTCTATAAAATAGGTTGAAAGACGGGATTCGAAATTATCATCTGTCAGTGCCACTGCCGGAATATCGGAGTTCGGATTGGAAGGTGACCAGGCATTTAATAGTCTTGCCCCTTTATTTGAGGAGGACTCAATGGCGCTCCAGAAATCCGTATATGATTTGGCCTCATTTAATATAGCAACATCACCTATGCCCTGCAGAAGAAAAGAGAAATCAAAATTTTTGTAGTTGATGTTTGCATTAAAGCCATAAGTATATTTTGGCAAAGGATTTCCGATCCAGGTACGGTCATTTGCATTGACAACGCCATCATTGTTTAAATCCACATAGCGGATTCGCCCAAGTCCCTTGTTGGGCTGTGCAGCATGATTATCTACTTCAGCCTGCGTTCTGAAAAGACCATCGGCAACATAACCAAAGAATGATCCAAAAGTTCTTCCCAGGATATTCTGTCCCTGGCCATCACCTCCGTAGGCGTTTACAACTGCCGGAGGCAAATAGGTAACCTTATTTCTAACCATATCGAAATTACCGTTCACATCGATGCTTAAATCATCCGTTAAGCGGCTTTTGTGCCCCAGGGATAATTCAAATCCACGGTTTTGCATGGATGCCCCGTTTACATAGGTATTACCGCCTTCTCCCAACACACCAATATATGGAGGAAGCAATAAGATGCCGGTGGTGTTTTTAAGGTAATAGCCAATGCTACCATACAATTTTTGTTTCCAGAGCGAAAAGTCGAGGGCGGCATTGCTCATTTCTGTTGCTTCCCAACGCAGGTTTGGATTGGCATTCTGAGACAGATAAAACCCTGAAGGAAGCACACCGCTTTTGTTACCATTAATATCATAAGAAGTGATATTGTAGTTAGACAGGTAAATATTATAAATTGCGTTATTGTTAATTTCCTGGTTACCGGTTTTTCCCCATCCTGCATGAAGTTTCAAATCGTCAACAATGGAGGTATTGTTCTTTATAAAAGATTCTTCGCTAATTCTCCAGGCACCTGAGAATGCAGGGAACCAGCCATATTTATTGTTCGCTCCAAACCTGGAAGAGCCGTCTCTTCTGATGGTTGCAGATAGGAGGTAGCGATCCATATAAGAATAGTTTGCTCTACCTATGTAAGACATGAGCACGTTTTTTGCACCACTGCCACTGTTGTCTTTTATGCCCGTACCCGCATCTAAATAAAGGTAATCAGGATCTTCTAAAACAAATCCTTCCCGTGATGCCATAAAAGTATTGTTATTTTCCACAAAGTGTTCTGTTCCCGCAAAAGCATTCAGGCGGTGATTGCCCGACTCCAGGCTGTAGTTCAGGGTATTTGTCCAGGTGGTTTTCACGTTGTGTGTCTGGGTATTGATTACTTTGTTTACATCATTAACCAGGTAACCGCTCTGGTATTTTTTTTGCCAGTTCCTGCTGGTATAGTCACCGTAATCAATCCCGAAATTGGATTTGAATGTCAAACCCTTAGCGATTTTAACATCTGCAAAGAAATTACCAAACAACCTCATGAAGTCATAGCCATTTTGTTGATTATCTTCCAGTACCCGAACAGGATTCTGGCGATCGTTCATCCCATCAACAGGACCACCCCAGCCTATGCCATCTACGGTATGAACCGGTATAATAGGCAATGCCTGTAGTGCAGAATTAATAATGTCTGCAGCAACTTCTTTTGTTTTGGTTACGCTCAGGTTCTGACCTATCGTTAATCCACCATTGAATAACTTATAGTCTGAATTTATTCTCGCTGAAATACGGTTAAATCCGGTCGTTCTTACAATACCTTTGTTGTCAAAGTAGCCGAGTGAAAGTAAGTAGTGTCCGTTTTCAGTTCCGCTTGAAACCTGGGCATCATAGTTCTGAATAATACCAAGCTGAGATACTTCTTTAAACCAATCTGTATTTGAAGTGCGAAGGGTTTGTGTCGAGTTTAGAAATTCGGGTAAAAGTACCTTATTCAATACGGGCTGATTGGTGTTTGGATCAACCTTCCAGTCGAATTGATAACGCAATCCGTTCGAATTGGGGTCGAGGTTTTTGTTGACATAGGCCTGCCACAAAATTTTACCATAACCTTCTGCATCCAGCATCTCTAATTTATTGACATAAGTTGAAAGCGATGAATACGCATTCCCACTCAACTGTGTCTTACCTGTTTTTCCTTTTTTAGTTGTGATAACGATTACACCGTTTCCTGCCCTGGCACCATAGATACTGGCAGACGAAGCATCTTTAAGAATCTGCATGGATTCAATATCTGCCTGATTAAGTTCATGCATGCCTGATTTTGTGGGTACGCCATCAATAATGTATAGGGGGTCGTTGTTATTTAAAGTTCCGATACCCCTGATTCGAATGGTTGCCGGAGCGCTGGGCGCTCCGTTTCCTGTGATGTATACGCCCGCTACCTGTCCTTGCAATGCTTTCATTGGATTGGCTACAGATTGCTTTTTAAGTTCATCTACATCTACAATGGCCACATCACCTGTCAGATCTTTTTTCCTTTCCGTCTGGTAGCCCGTTACCACCACATCATTCAGGTTGGTGGCAGAGACTTCGAGTTGCGCGTCTACTACAGCGGTAGGGCCAACCTTTGAACTGACCGTCTGGGCACCCATGTAAATAAACCGGAGGGTTTGCCCCGCTGCAGCCTGGATTAAAAACTTCCCTTTTTCGTCTGTTTGGGTGGACTTACCCGTTTCTACATTATAGACGGAAGCCCCCGGAACAGGTTTTGAGGATTTATCGGTGACCGTCCCGGTAATGTTTCGGATTTGTGCATATGTACTTGCCATAAAGCAAAACACGAGAACACAGCAAAGTATTACTTTTCTCATAAAATATGGTTTATAATGGTTAGTTTTTTCTATATAATCAGCATTTGCCGGTTATAGTTTATTTCTTTTTTAACCTCTAAGCAGCAGTATGCGCACTGTTACTGTCAGGTTTTGTCGTAAATAATTCGTTATAAAAGGCCTGGTATTCGTCAAAATTGTATTCAGGGCATCCGCCTTTCTTGGTTGCGATAAATGCACCCATCGCAATTGCTTTCTTCAGGATTTGCAAGGGTTGATCCCGGCGGTTGTGGGCCGCAATAAAGGCCGCTAGAAAGGAATCACCGCTGCCAATGGTATCCTTTACTTTTACCTCATTTCCCCAAACATTATAGGTTTTGTCAAAATTATAGTATGAGGCACCAAACTCACCTTTGGTTACAATAACTTCTGGGATGTTAAACCGGTCTTGTATAAACCGTACTTTATCCGCTTCCCCTTTCAAAGAACCTCCGAACATGATTTGTACAATACCCAGTTCCGCCTCATTAAACTTGACAATGTCTGCTTTCGATAATAAATGACCTAATTGCGCCTGATTGATAAAAGGTGGACGGAGATTAATATCAAATACTTTAATGGCATCATTATCCAAAAGATGATAAAGGGTATTCCTTGAGGTTTCATTTCTGGACGCTAAACTTCCGAAAATAAAGTAAGTTGATGGTTTGATGTGCTGGAGCAGTTGCTGACTTTGATCAATAAAATCCCAGGCCACCGGAAACACGATCTCATAACTTACTTCATTGCCATTGTTCATTCTGGCCAGAACCTGGCTGGTTTCATATTGCTTATCAACTTGTAAAAGCCCTGTGTTTATTCCCCAGTTTTCCATCAATTCAACAAGTTTCTGTCCATTTTCATCGTTCCCAATCCGGGTGATCAGACTTGAGTCCATGCCAAGCTTATTAAGGTGATAAGCAACATTCAACGGCGCCCCTCCAGGCTGTGGACCGTCTGGCAGTACATCCCACAGAATTTCTCCATAACATGTAGCTGGAGTAGAACTATAGTTTGGATTATTTATCATATTATTCATATATCAATTAATGCATCAAAACAACATTTTCTCCGATCTGCTCGAGTGACTTGCCTTTTGTTTCAGGCATCATTTTCCAAACGAACACCAACTGTAGGACCATCATTGCAGAGAAAAAGAAAAATATATTTGCACCTCCGAATGATTCTGCCAGGTAGGGAAAGCAAAATGCAATTAGTGCTGCCATTACCCAATGGGTAGAACTGCCGAGGGTTTGTCCTTTTGCCCTGACCTGATTGGGAAAGATTTCAGAAATGAATACCCAAATCACCGCGCCCTGAGAAAAAGCAAAGAAGGCAATGAAGAGCATGACATAAATCGGGATTTCGAAACCGCTGGATGAACCGCCCAGAAAAGCAAATGCAACAAGTCCAAGAGATACAATAAGACCTACAGAACCAATCAGCATCAAGGTTTTTCGACCAACTTTATCGATAATGTTAATGGCCAGTAGCGTGAAGATGAAATTGACCATTCCGATACCCACAGTAGATAAAAGCGAAGAATGTGCACCAAGTCCTGCCATTTCAAAAATTCTTGGCGCATAATAAATGATAGCATTTATTCCCGATACCTGGTTGAAGAATGCAAAAAGCACGGCCAGGATAACAGGTGTTTTGTACTTGCCTGAAAAAAGTCCGTCAGATGATTTATTTTGTTGCATATCCTGACCTGACTTCTGTATAGCGGCAAGTTCTTCATTGCAGTTTAGTGGATTGATGATGCGCAGAATTTCCAGTGCTTTATCGTATGCACCTCGTTTAAGTATAAGCCATCTCGGGCTTTCGGGGATAAAGATAATCAGTACTAAAAAAATGATTGATGGAAATGCCTGAACGCCAAGCATCCATCGCCAGGAAGCATCACCACCCTGACTTAATAAATAGTTTGAAAGATAGGAAATCAGTATTCCTAATACCACATTAAACTGAAAAAGACCAACCAGTGTGCCCCGTCTGTGGGCGGGTGACACTTCTGATATGTAAATGGGTGCGGTTACAGAGGAGATGCCCACACCAAGTCCGCCAAGCAGGCGAAAGATCAAAAATATATACCAATTATCTGCAAGTGCAGTACCTACAGATGATAGCAGATAAGCCAGTGCTACAAAATAAAGTGTGTTTTTTCTGCCGAAATAATCAGAGGGACGTGATCCCACCAATGAGCCGATTACTGTTCCTATAAGTGCGATGGATATGGTAAGTCCGTGGGCGAATGCAGAGAGGTTCCAGAATTCCTGAATAGATTTTTCAGCACCGGAAATCACCGCTGTGTCAAAGCCAAACAAAAAGCCGCCTAAGGCCACAACCATGGACCATGCCAGGACAGAGTGTTTTTTCATAAAAGTTTATTATTGGTTAAGGGTTGCAAATTATACCAAATGAGAAAAGCCTGCTATTAAAAATCTTTCAAAAACCTCTAAAAAATTAAATAATTCAACTATTTGTAAATCAGTATATTAATTTAATTTATTGCTTGGGGATGCCCCATACTTTCAATATTTGAACACAATTCTTTAAATATGGTTACATGTCTGCCTGATGGGATTTATCCGGCGTTTCCGAAATTGAAAAGTAATCTCTAGCTTTAGTAGATGAATAACCAGATATTCTTTAAAACTTATCCAATACAACGTTTTAATATTCGCATTTCGAGCCTGATCTTTTGCCTGTTTTTTCTCACTTCCTGCTTCAAAAAACAGGAAGCGAAAAAGTTCACTATCGGTTTTTCCCAATGTGTGGGATCTGATTTATGGCGGAAGACCATGCTCGAAGAAATGAAAATGGAACTTTCCCTGCGTTCGGGAACCAACTTCATTTATATGGATGCGAACAACAGCAGCAAGAAGCAAATTCAACAAGTGGAAAAAATGATCAGTGATGGTATTGATCTTTTAATTATATCTCCAAATGAGGCTTCTCCCTTAACCGCTATTGTTGAACAGGTTTATGATAAAGGAATACCTGTAATTGTGCTGGATCGCAAAACATCCTCCACACAATATACCGCTTATGTAGGTGCAGAGAACTATCAGGTAGGGAAAATGGCCGGGCAATACATCAATAAACTGTTACATGGAAAGGGAAAGGTGGTTGAAATACTTGGACTGCCGGGATCTTCACCAGCCATAGAACGCGACAAGGGATTCTCTGATGAACTTCGTAATTTCCCGGGAATAAAGCTGGAATCGCAGCTTTATGGCAACTGGATCGCCGGCAGTACATACCAGGAACTGGGTAAAAACAAGGAAAAAATATTAGCCTCAGATGCCATCTTTGCCCACAATGATGTTATGGCCGCAAGTGCAAGAGCATTTCTTCGCCACCATAAATCAAGTAAACCCATCAAGGTAATTGGTGTGGATGCCCTTCCCGGTGCAGGCGGCGGACTACAGATGGTAAGTGATAAAAAAATTACAGCCAGTGTTTTATATCCTACAGGAGGAAAGGAAGCCATTAATATCGCTTTTAAAATTCTCAATAAAGAGCCCTTTTCAAAAGAAAACATTCTGCAGAGTTTAGTGATAGACAGTACATCGGTGCAATTAATGAAACTTCAATGGGCCAAGGTATCAAGTCAGCAAAAAGATATCGAACGCCAGCAAACGATGTTGGCCGATCAGCTCCAGATTTATGATAGTCAAAAGTTGGTGCTCAACATTATTGTCATTACACTTGTTTTAGCCGTGATATTTGGCGGACTGGCATTCTTTTCCTTATTGGAGAACAGGAAAATCAACAAAAGCCTGGAACAAAAAAATGCCGAGATACTGGATCAACGCAATCAGCTGCTGGATGCTTCAGCAAAGATTGAAGCTGCAACCGAAGATAAGCTGAATTTTTTTACCAATATATCACATGAGTTTAGAACTCCTCTTACCCTGATACTATCTCCATTAGAAGATCTGCTTAAAAATAGCAATATCAATGCCGGAGAAAAAAGGGAACTTATTATGATCCAGAAGAATGCATATCGCCTCCTTAAGCTTGTGAACGAACTTATTGATTACAGAAAAATCGGACATCAAAAATTCCAGGTACATCCAACCAGAAATAAGGTGCAGTCATTTTTAAATGAAATTGTAGAAAGCTTTCGCTACTGGGCATCAAAAAAGGATATTGCTTTAAAGCTTTCCGGACCTCAAGAAGATATTGTGGCCAATTTTGATACTAACATCCTGGAAAAGGTGATTTTGAATCTGTTAAGTAATGCATTGAAATTTACACCAAGTCACGGTAAGATACAGGTGAAATTATCAGGTGGAGAAAATGATTTTTCCATAGAGGTTACGGATAATGGTAGTGGCATGACTCAGGAGGAGGTACATCATGTGTGGGATCAGTTTTATCAATCCAATACCAACGAATCAAGAGGGTCTGGCCTCGGACTTTCTCTAACACGTGAACTCGTTTACTTACACGGGGGGACTATTGAAGTACAAAGCAGTAAATGGAAGGGAAGCACTTTCACGGTTGTGCTGCCTTATGGAAAAACGGTGATCGGAGAACATTTAGCCCTATATGCAGCTGACCGTAGCAGCACCTTAGCTGAACAGGTTAAAGTTTTCATTACAGAGGATCTACCGGTTGAGGAAAAGCCACAAAATTTGATTCAGGAATATATAAAAGAGTACGCTGTCCTGATCATTGAGGATAACATCGATTTGTTGAATTATCTTCGTGAAAAATTTGCAGCCAATTATGAGGTTTTTACTGCATCTACGGGGAATCAGGGGCTGCATGAGGCTTTTGAGAAAATTCCTGATGTAATTGTTTCTGATGTAGTCATCCCCGGAATGTCGGGTAAGGAGATCGCAAAAACACTAAAGACTGACCTTCGTACATCGCACATTCCCATCATTTTACTTACTGCTCAAGGTAGCCCCGAACAACAGATTGAAGGCATAAATAGCATGGCCGATATTTACATGACCAAACCTTTTCATTTTGATTATCTGCTGGCAAATATTCAGAACCTGCTTATGAACCGTATGATATTGAAAGAACATTATATCAGTGATATCAGCAGCAACACCGAAAAGAAATCAACGCTGAGTGTACTGGATAGGAAATTTCTCAATGATTTTGCCGGAATTGTGGAGCATCATCTCAGTAATGAAGCCTTGAGCGTGGAGGATCTGGCCAAGACAATTGGCATTTCCCGTATTCAGCTTTATAGAAAAGTAAAGGCTTTACTTAACTGTAGCATTACCGATTATATTCTTAACCGCAGGCTAAAAAAAGCAAGCTACCTCTTAATAAATGAAGATTATTCGATTTCAGAAATTGCATTTAAAGTAGGCATTTCTTCACCAACCTATTTTTCAACTTTATTTAAAAGTAAATATGGAATAAGTCCAAGCGAATTTAAAAAAAAGCAAAGCAGTTAATTTAAAGCGGTATGATAAAGAAGGAAATGTAAACGAATTCCGGTATGATCACTTCAGAAAGATGAGTAAATCCATCACGAATCAATCGTTAATATATTTCAACGCTTGTTGATATTGGTACTTTCTGTTTCCATTTGCCTGACACATCAAAGGTATTACCTGAAGTCAGATTTTTAATCGTAAAGGAATAATCGCTTTCTCGTGACAGGTAGGTTATCTTTCCTTTGACATTAACACTGCTATTTGCTTTAACCAGCATTTCAATTTTGCCACCTCCGGTTTTTACATAAGGCGTTAATGACTGCCCCTTTTTATAAGGTACACTTTGTGACCAGTAAACTTTGTTATCTATCAGAATGTCCTGCATAAAAACTGTTGTATCCTGTGTATTTACCCAATTGAATGCGTTATCATCATCACTAGTGAATTCAGACATATGCTTCACATCTCTGTAGATATCTGAAATATCTATATATTTTGCTACCCAATCATTGTTGGTAACGGTTACCGGATATAAACCCTCGTTAGTGGTGTATTCTTTTCTGCTTCCCGGAATCTCTGTAATTTGTTTATTCACAATTGCGTAACCCTGACCACGGCTTTGGGTAAAAGAGAGTTGACCCCGATTTCCATCAGAAAGAATTCCGATCAGAAATTTTCTTGGATGAGTACTTAAATTCTCCTCCAATGACAAAATAAGCTGATCACCTGCTTGCTTTCTTTCTAATTTCAGCCATCCATTTTGTAATGATACACTACCTAACGATTTCAATATTGCGGGTTTGCCGGCCTGATCCAGAAACACCTCTCCTGAAAGCGCATCTTTCACATATTCAACTGACCAATCTGATCCGTTGATGGTAAAATTGTTATTTTTAAAACCGCTGTTTAATTGTAGATTTTTGTACTGATCATCAAAAAGTTTAATCTCAGGTGGTAAATCCTTTTTTTTGCAACCGATAAATAAAACCAGTAAAAGGAGTAAGGATGAGAGACGTTTAATCATAATAACATATTTGGAAAGTGTAAGATAGGATTCTTATTTGATTCTCAGTGAAGTACATCTTTAATTTTACACTAATTATTGAACTATTACTGGTGATGGTTCAGATACCTATTTACAGGTTATCATACTTAAAGCCGGAGCGGTTACCTCCGGTTCGTCGAGAAATAAGAGCCGTTAGTCTGGAAGTTACTTGCGCTGGTATAATACAAGGTTTTTTTGTGCAACGTTTTGGGTGCGACAGCGTCTCATTAACAAAAAACAAAATAAAAAATCTAAAACATACAGATATGAAAACTTTAGCCAAAACATTATTCGCAGTAGCAATTACAGCAGCAGTACTCTCTTCAACAGGATTAACCGCCTTCGCATCCGAACCGGTTTCATCAACCACAATGAATGTTAAATTATCAACCGTTAATCGCATCTGGGTAAGTGGAAATGTTAAGCTTGTGCTTACACAAGGTAAAACCCAAGGTGTTACTGAAACAGAGAATTATGATGCAACCAAAACTTCTATATCAACCAACGGAAAAACCTTGTTTATCAATTCAGAAGAAACCAATGAAGTGGTGATTAAACTTACACTGAAAGATCTGGAAAGGATAGAGGCTTACGGAGGATCTGTAGTAGTGACGAGCAATAACTTTGATGTCAATAATCTTCAGCTCTTTATCAGTCAGGGTGCGAATGCTAACATTAAAACAACTGCGAAAAGTCTTTATATGGTTGTGAAAGAAGAGGCAGTGGTAAAATTAAATGGTACAGCAGTACACAGCACGCTTATTGCCAGCAATATGAAAAATGTAAGAATGAACAATTTTGCCTGTATGAAATCAGAGTCTTATGCATCAGAGGCTCTTTTTAATGCACCTCAAACAGCATTGCTCGCTAAATAATTTATAGCATCATTTTAAAAGAGCCTGGATCATCAGCAAGATGGTTCAGGCTCTTTTGCGTAATAAAGAATTGTGTTTGATTTTTTTTAAATGATGGATAATTATAAATTCTAAAATATTGATTTGTTCAAAATTACTGCCCATTTAAATAGTTCGCTAAAAATGGTGCTGTTTTGCTGTTTTTACATTTTGCAAGTCCATTTAAAGTTCCGGTATAAACTATTTTTCCACCTGCATCACCTGCACCTGGTCCAACATCAATCAGCCAGTCGCTTTGTGCGATTACCTGCATATCATGTTCTACCAGTACAATCGTATTTCCGGCATCAGCCAGTTTGTGGAGCTGAATCAATAACCGTTCAACATCTGCGGGATGCAAGCCTGTAGTTGGCTCATCCAGAATGTAAATGGCAGATCCTTTCTGATTCTTTTGGAGTTCGGTTGCCAGTTTAATACGCTGCGCTTCGCCTCCTGAAAGTTCTGTTGCGGCCTGCCCCAGCTTGAGGTATCCCAACCCAACTTCCCTGACAATATCCAATGCCCGGTAAATAAGCGGATCTTCATCAAAAAAGTTGCAGGCTTCCGCTACGGTCATTTCCAATACCTGTGCAATGTTTTTTTCCTTATAAATTACTTCAAGTGTATCTGCATTATACCTGGTGCCTTTACAGGTAGGACAGGGCGTATACACGCTTGGCAAAAAAAGCAATTCAACCATTACAAAACCTTCACCAAGGCAATGTGGACAGCGTCCTTTTGCAACGTTAAATGAAAACCGGCCCGCATCATATTTTCGCTTTTTGGCGAGTGGAACTTCGGCAAAACGCTTTCTCACATGATCAAAAAGACCGGTATAGGTGGCCAGATTTGATCTGGGCGTGCGTCCAATCGGACGCTGGTCTACTACAATTAGCCTGGACAGTTGCTCCATGCCTGCGGTTATGCTTCCTTTAATGGAGCCCGTATCAGTAATTTGCGGTCCATCTGTAATTTCATCTGTTTGATCTTCAGTTTTTTGATGGAGGCCTTTAGCAACCAGTTCTACCAGCAACTGACTTACCAAACTGCTTTTGCCAGAACCAGAAATTCCGGTTACACAAGTCATCACACCAAGGGGGAAATCGATATTTAAATTTTTCAGGTTGTGCCGAGACCCATCTTTGATACTCAGCCAGCCTGTAGGTATTCGTGGATTAGTCATTTTCCTCACTTCCTGATTAAACAGGAAAGCTGAAGTTTGTGATCTTTTAACTTTTTTTAGCCCCTCAGGCAGCCCGCTGTATAAAATGTAACCGCCCTCCTCACCAGCCATAGGACCCACATCAATAATCCAGTCGGCATGTTTAATGACCTCAAGCTCGTGCTCCACCACAAAAATGGTGTTCCCGGCAGCCTTTAATTTGTCAAGAATACCCAATAAAGCCCTGGTATCTGCAGGGTGGAGTCCGGCAGAAGGTTCATCAAGCACATAAATAACCCCGAATAAATTAGAATGTACCTGGGTAGCCAGTCGCAGGCGTTGAAGCTCACCAGGAGAAAGGGTAGGTGTGGTGCGCTCCATACTCAGGTAGCCAAGGCCAAGCTCAAGCATGACTTTAATCCGCGATAGGATATCTGAAGAAATACGACCGGTAACAATTTGCTTTTCTGCCGATCGTTTATTTTTTCCTAGCTGGGCATGCTTTTCGAAAATTTTGGCTAGTTCAGCTAAAGATAGCCTGGAGATTGTAGCAATATCCTTTCCATCAAATTTAACTGATAACGATTCTTTTTTAAGCCGCTTGCCTTCGCAAAGCGGACAAACAGCACTTCGCATATATTGACTTACCCTTTTCTTCATCAGCTCAGATTGGCTGGATGAAAAGGTTTTAAGGATATAGGGTTTTGCGCCGATGAAAGTACCCATGTAATCGGGTGTTCTTTTGTTTTTGATCGCTTCGGCAGTTTCTTTTGGAGAGTATCCCGGGTATACCGGAACGGTTGGCGTTTCCTCTGTAAAGAGAATCCATTCGCGATCTTTTTTTGGAAGGTCTTTCCACGGAATATCAACATTATAACCCATAGATACCAGGATATCCCGCTGATTCTGGCCTTGCCAGGCCAGCGGCCATGATGCAATCGCCCGCTCCCGGATCGTCAGCTGATCATTAGGCACCATCGTGCTTTCCGTGATCTCAAACACACTGCCCAGTCCATGGCATTCAGGGCATGCACCCTGAGGGGTATTGGGAGAGAAGCCTTCTGCATATATAATTTCCTGGTGTTCAGGGTAATCTCCTGCTCTGGAAAAAAGCATTCTCATTAAATTCGACAAGGTAGTTACGCTTCCTACTGATGACCTGGTACTTGTTCCGCCCCGTTGTTGCTGGAGGGCTACCGCCGGTGGAAGACCATCTATCGTGTCTACATCCGGCACACTCATTTGGTTAAATAATCTTCTGGCATAGGGAGAAACAGACTCCAGGTACCTTCGCTGTGCTTCCGCATATAAGGTTCCAAATGCGAGTGAAGATTTTCCCGAACCGGATACACCTGTAAATACCACCAGCTTATCCCGTGGAATGTCCAGGTTAATGTCTTTTAAATTATTTTCTCTGGCTCCACGAACCCTGATCATGCTACTCTGCTTATCTATTGCCATTACTTTATGGAGTGACTTTCAATTTCATTTATGCAACAATAGAGACCAGACTAAGTTTTTAATTTATGGATGTTTCAACAACAATATAATATCACTAGCATGGCATTTTAGTACCAGTTCTTGGATTTTCCATTATTCGGCGATCGGCCCATTCTCTTAGTTCATTGATCAATGGAATAAGCTCTTTAGCATTTGCTGTTAGGGAATATTCAACCTTTGGCGGAACCTCCAGGTATACTTTACGGTTAACCATTTCGTCCTGTTCGAGTTCCCTTAATGTTTGGGTGAGCATTTTAGTTGTAATTCCATTGAGTAGTCTTTTCAATTCTCCATATCTTAATACCTGATGTAAATGAAGGTACCACAAAATTCTGCCACGGTATTTTCCGCCGATTCTTTGGAATGCAAAATCAACGGCGCAATAAGGTTCGTCTTTTTCCTTTCTCATTTTTTTTATCATTTTAAGTAGCTGAT
Organism: Pedobacter sp. GR22-10; assembly: GCF_026239715.1. Lineage (NCBI taxonomy): Bacteria > Pseudomonadati > Bacteroidota > Sphingobacteriia > Sphingobacteriales > Sphingobacteriaceae > Pedobacter > Pedobacter sp. GR22-10. The sequence continues at coordinate 192,271 of NZ_JAPIVR010000002.1, read as the reverse complement.
TTTTAGCAATAGAATACAAAAAGTATGTAGGATACTTAAAAGTACATACTTGACGCAAAGATATCAATATGATAGCTTTGAAGAAAAAAAATGGACAGAAGAACAGCATTATTAAGATTTGCCGGACTCGCACTCATCGGGTTTACAGATATCAGAAGTTTAGTGGCTAAGCCGCTAAACGCTATATGGAAGAAAAGGAATAGCTTTCATCAGTTTAAACTTGGTGAATTAGACCTGATGGTAGTCAGCGATGGCCGAATTGTAATGAAACCTATTCAACCGAATTTTGCGCCAAGTATCAATTCCCGTCGGGTTGAACAGGAACTGGAGCGAAACTTTGCTCCAACAGACCATATTGAACTGGGCATTAATATTCTGGTGATCAAATCGAAAGGCAGAACGATTTTATTGGATAGCGGATGTGGCGCAAATTTTGGCGAACAGTCTGGCGGATTGATTAAAAACCTTCAAAAGGCTGGCATCAATCCGGAAGACGTAACTGATGTGGTGATTACACATGCACACCCTGATCATATTGGCGGATTAACAGGTGCAGAAAATCAATTGTTATTTCCAAAAGCAAAGGTTTATTTATCACGCATTGATCATGATTTCTGGTTATCAGAAAATCCTGATTTTTCAAAAAGTAAGCTTACCGATCAGCAGCTAATCAAATTTGTAAAAGATGTGGCTAAAAAAAATATAAATGCTTTGGGTGATCAATTACATCTTTTTGAAGATGGAGATACTATCGTTGATTGTATAACCATGCAATTGGCATCTGGCCATACACCAGGTCATTGTGTGGCTAAAATTTTCTCGAATGAAGTATCGCTATATCATATTGCAGATTTGGTTCATTCAGCAATTTTAGTGGTCGCCCACCCAGAATGGGGTTTCGAAGGAGACAGCAATTTTAACCAGGCGGTACAAACCAGAAGAAAAGTGATGAGTGATTTAGCCGCATCACGATCGCTGATTTTTTCTTATCATTTGCCATGGCCGGGCTTAGGGCATGTACGCAAAAAAGGTAATGTATATGAATGGGTACAACAGTTGGCTATGGGCCCAGATGAATCATGATAAAGTCTATTAGTAGTCGTGTGCCCGATAGTTATTATCGTTGATTTATCAGCTTATTGGTATTACCGTATTCACAGGGTACCGTTTCCATCACTTGTGTTTTAAATACCCAAAATTTCATCATCGGGTAATTAAAGCCGTAAGAAACAAGACTGTCTATCAATAGTCGGCCGATGCGGTAATCGAGATTAAAAAACTTTTGTAATAGATAAGTTCCTGCTGATTTTAGGGAAATACTTCCCAGTACGACTACTGCAAATTTGATGAGTTGTTTCTTTGGAGATGCAACATATTCAGCACCATCATTAAATGCCCAGAACCTGTTGATACAAAAATTAACAATGCCACCCAATGTGCCGGAAAGCAGAATAGAAATGGTAAAGTGAATACCCAGCATTTCAGTAAAAAGAATCATGAGGCCATAATCTGTTACTCCACCTGCAAATGCAGCTACCTGTGCTTTCAGAAAAACCAAAATCGATTTCTTTTTACTCATGATATTTTCTGATTGATCAGCAACAGCTTTATAGATTGCGTATTAATTTTTAAGGTTTTATTTCTCTTTCTTCGCGATCCCGTTCATTTCCAAGATCCAGTAAAGCATTGGTATCTTTGAAGTTAATTACCAATAATATCACTGTGGTGATCAGGGCAGAATAGGTGATTGAGCCTGGAATAGCGGTTTCCAGTATCAAGATCATCGCAATAATGACGCGGAGTTCAGTAGGGCCTAAAAGACCTGCATCAATTCGGTAAACCCCTATAATTTTATATCGAAGCAATGAGATAATCATAGACCAGCCGTAGCAAACCACAAAGATGAAACCTAAGATCCGGGTGGAATCTGTAGCATAAAAGTAATATCCTATCCCAATCAGGATAATGCTGAGCCAATCCATGATGATGTCTAGAGCAAATCCGTACCATTTTCGGGCGATACCCCGATAATAAGCCAATCTTCCATCCAGCGAATCACCAATCCAGTTGATAAAAAGTCCGATAATTCCGATCGGTAAAAATGCATGTCCAAAATTTGCAGCTAAAAGAAAGGCTGTGCATACGATAACTGATCCAAACATGCCTACTCCGGTCATGATATTTGGAGAAATAAAAGCCGGTATATACCTGAGTAAAAAATGAATAAATTGTTGTTCCCCTGCCTTTAAGATATTTGTTCGTTTTCTGTCTGCAAAAATCTGTGCCCGTTCTGTTATCTTATTTTCCATTTCATTATTGACCAAAAGCTAAGAGGCAAGCCAGTATGGCCATTTTGGATCTGATCAGCTTTCCATTGATTTTTCCAGGCAAAGACTTGATCAGGCTAAGCTGACGTTTGAGTTTGCCCGTTCGTGCAAGATAACTTAAAAATAGGATTATTAGCATACGTTATTTGACTATTCCAGCGAAACGCTGATAAAACACCGTTGGACTATTCTCATTTTTAGGTACGTATTTTCCGGCAATGATCGGGACGTAGATCACCCTTCTGCGGCTTGGTTCACCCCGAAGTGAAGATTGTGCCACACGGTGCCAAAGTCTCCCGTCGTGTACGGTTAAATCTCCGGCCTCAGGCAAAATGGAAATTTCATCTTTATCCGGGCGGTTATCCAGAAAGTATTTTTTACGGAAAAGCATTTGGTAGATACTTTGCTTGTGGGTACCGGGAATAATTTTTAAACCACCGTTTTCTTCGGTTTGCGTACTTAAATGAACACCAACATTTAGCATTGGGTTTAGTTTGCCGCCATAAAAAATATCCCTCAAACCATCGGTATGCCAACCCATTTTAGTGAAACCACTTTGCGGGCCGTTCACGTAATGATTAAATACCATCCCGTCCTTTTCTTCCACTCCTAATCTTGCATCTTCTCCAGCCAATGGCAGCAGAGCCGATAATCGCGGATCCATTAATAATCCACTTAAGGTTTTATGGTGCTGATTGATAAAAGCGAAACGTTGTACGATTTTTTCACCATCTATATCTCTTCCATATTTTATAGGAACACCATTCACCTTTTGGATGTCAGTATCAATCCATTTTTGCTGAACTTCCTTTGAAGCCTGTATAATGGATTCAACGGTTGGTTGGGTAATAAAATTTTTAAAGTGTATAAATCCATGAATATTAAAAAAATCTACCTGTTGATCGGTGAGTTTTTCTGATAGGGTGAAGGTTGGATACGATGATGCCATTGTAATAAAGTTAATAGTTGAAAATAAAGCATTGGTAGAAGAGAAAATTATGCGCCGCAACAATACATTCGCATTCGCGATGAGTTTTGTGCCGGAAAATAAAACAGCTTTGTTTTATTATACATAATCTATAGATTTAGTAGTGTATAACACAAACTTAATGTTTTTTTAATATTCTAAAGAACAATGTAGTGTTTTTTTCTGATTATTTTTTAAAATCAAGATCAGGGCTTTGAAAACTGAGGTTGAGATCAATTTTTTACAGGCGTAAATGCTTCACTTTAAAATATCTTGTCAGGGAAAATACAACGGCTTTAATCCTTGTGATAAAATGCACTAATCTTATTCTTAAGATCAGTGCATTTTAGTTTATGGCTGACCAGATCCGCCAGCTGCGCCATAAATCTGCCCGGTAGAAAAACTGGCATCATTTGCAGCTAATTGCACATAAATGGAGGCCAATTCAGCAGGTTGCCCGGGTCGGCCAAGCGGTGTATCCTTTCCAAATGCCTTTAATTTCTCTGGTGTAGATCCTCCACCCATTTGCAAAGGTGTCCAGATGGGACCAGGTGCTACACCATTTACGCGTATTCCTTTCGGACCAAGTTGTTTAGCCAGCGATTTCACAAAATTGGTGGTAGCGGCCTTGGTTTGTGCATAATCATATAAATCTGCCGAAGGATCTGTGGCCTGTACCGATGTGGTGCCGATAATGGATGAGCCTGGTTTTAAATAGGTCAATGCAGCCTTGATGATCCAGAACGGCGCATAAATATTCGTCTTAATGGTCCAGTCAAATTGTTCAGTGGTAATGTCTGTAATAGAGGGATTAGATTGTTGACGGGCGGCATTACTGATTACGATATCCAAGCCACCCAATTGTCTGGCCGCTTCATCTACCAGTTTTTTGCAAAAGTTTTCATCCCTGATATCTCCCGGAATAGCAAAGGCTTTCCGGCCGGCTTTTTTAATCAGTTCTACTACTTCCCGTGCATCAGGTTCTTCCTGTGGCAGATAGTTAATGGCTACGTCGGCACCTTCACGTGCATAGGCAATTGCCGCAGCTCTGCCCATGCCCGAATCACCACCGGTAATCAGTGCTTTTCTACCTGCTAAACGACCTGATCCTTTGTAGCTGGTTTCACCATGATCTGGTTTGGGATCCATTTTGCTTGCCAGCGCCGGCCAGGGTTGGTTTTGATGTGTAAAGGGCGGGCGCGGATATTTTGTAGTGGGATCTTGTAAATCCGCAGGGCCGAATTTTGTATCTTCCGGCACTGCGGCATTGCTTAAAATAGGAGAAGCTGCAACGGCAGCCATTGCTAAACTCAGGCCACCCAGTGCCTTTCGTCTGCTCATTTTTTCGTTTTCCATGATGATGTTTAGGTTTATCTTTATAACCCGCTCAAATTTTTTAAGTTTCAGAAATCTGATGAACTATAAACCATAAATCAAAACCAGGAAATCACATCATTCGCGCAACTTTAAAAGCTTACGAATTTTACCCCCAGGCTTACCCAACGGGATGGGAGCGGAATAGTACCGATTTCGAAATATTGGGTGTCGAAAATGTTTTGCGCATCCAGGTATATGGTAAATTTCTGAATAGACTGACTAACCCGCAGATCATTGATCCAATAGCTTGATCCTGACAGTCGCTGATTAAAACGTGTGGCCACCAATAAAGTGAAATTATGATATTTAAAATCAACGGTATTGGTTACCTGGTGTTTTAAGGAAGCCAGCTGGTATTTAGAAGCAATTCCTGGCTGCATGCCTCCAAATCTGGATTGAAGATAAGAATAGGCCAGATTGATATTCATCTTCGCATTTTCTGTCATTTCAAGGCTATAGTTGGATCGCAGATTGAGCCCTTTGGTCATCAGGTTGCCTACATTGTTGGCTTCAAATGGTTCTGTACTGACCAATCTGGTGTAATCGATAAAATTTGTAATTCGCCTGTAGAAAAAGCTAGAATTGAAGGTGAAATCTCCTTTTAAAATCTTAAAACCCGCTTCGCCCTGGAATGCATTTTCAGGGACGACATTTGGATTGCCAATGTTTCCAGGTCGTTGGTTCAGATAGAGGTCAGTAAATGATGGCAGTCTTTGGCTGGTACCAATACTTCCTATAACTTTGAAAACTTCAGTAAAAGCGTAACTGGCATCAAGCCCCGGATAGACCTGCCATTTGTAAGATGTGTTATAATTCACGTAAGATCCCAGATTAACATTCAGTTTTTCGGTGAGGAAAGTTCTGTACTGTGCATACATACCCATATTTTCTCTTTGGTGTTTGCCGATGTTGGAGGAATTAATGGCATCACTTCTTACTTCTGCACCCAATCCCCATTCACCACTTTTGGTTTTATAGGTACTGTTTACTTCTGCTGCAAGTGAATGGGTAGCATGCCTGCTTACGCCTGCATTAGGATTGGTATTGCCAAAATAGCGGTAATCATCAAAATTATAGCGATAACTCAATCTGGGCATCAGCAGCCATTTTTCTGAAAGTTTATGTTTCGATTGTACACTTGCCAATGTGGTTTGTACTGCTTCGGTAGAATTCCGGTCACCTGGTGCGGCATAAAATCCATTGGCACCGAATTCATTTTTGGTATAACCAAATGAAGTCATAATTTCATTTGCACTATCAATCTGAATATTGCCCTGATAAAGTAATTTGAGGTTTTCAAACTGGGTATTAAAACGGTAACCATTGCTTTGATCGCGTGAACCAAATATAGCATGCTGATTATTTTTTTGACTTAACACTGCTCCGGCCTGAACACCAGCACCATAAAATTTTTTCCCGTTACCTTCAGCATTTTTTTTGAAATTTGAACCCGCATAGGAGTCAATCAGAAAGCCTGATTTGGTAAATTTTTTAGTAATGATGTTAATGGCCCCGGTTAGGCTGTTGATGCCGTAAATCCGGGCAGCTGGTCCGCGAACAATTTCAATGCGCTCAATAGCTTCTACCGGAATAGGGAGGTTGAGCATATTATGGGCCGTTTGCGTATCTATAATTTTGACTCCATTTAACAGCACAACCGTTTGCTCAAAACTTCCGCCATCAATGCTAATGTCTGCCTGACTGCCAAAGGGACCTCTTTGCCTTAAGTCTACACCATTGGCATATTGCAAAAGTTCCTGAATGGTACGTCCGGGCAGTTTAGCAATCATGGCCTGATCAATGATATACACGTTTCTGTTTTGCTTGGATATGGGTGTATGAAAGCCATTTTCATTAATGACCACGTCTTTAAAAGTGATTACGGTATCTTGCTTTTGCTGGGCATATAAGTTGGTACACCAGAAGAGTGATAAAGTCAGGTAAATTTTTTTCATTTGTTATAATTTTCGGCAAAAGTACTACCTTGCCGTACCACTAAAGTATACCAGTTTTAATATAATGGATAGTCCGGTTCAAATTCCCTTTAAAAGTTTTATTCAACTCAAGGCCGAGGATGCTACGCCAGTTTACCTGCAAATTATTTTTGAGTTTATTAAGGCAATTCAACTGGGTTTGCTTCCTGAAGGTACAAAACTTCCGGGTACACGGATATTATGTAAAATCCTTTTGGTGAATAGAAATACGCTGATTAAAGCTTTCCAGGATCTGGAAGCACAGGGTTTTATTGAGATCAGGCCCAATCAGGGTACTTTTATTTTATCAGATCAAAAGCAGTATCAGGGTAAAAGGGAGATTTCAAAAGCTGAAAAAAGCAATAAAGCAGCAGGTGGTTTTAGTTTTAAATGCTCGTCCGTACTAGAAAACCCGGTGGAATGGAGTGATTTGCCTTTACAGTTTAATGATGGATTGCCTGATATAAGGCTGATTCATACTGATATCGTGGCAAGGCTATATGTGTCAAAACTGAAACGGCAGAAAGTCCGCGAACCCTGGGCGCAAATACAAACACAGGCTCACCAGCATTTTAAAAAACAGTTTTTCAACTTCTTAAACCTTACACGTGGTCTGCGGATTTCTGAATCCAATCTTCTGACCACCAGCAGCCATGAAGTAAGCCTGTATCTGGTGGCGAAATTACTCCTTTCGGAAGGTGATTATGTAGTAGTGGGTTCACCAGGCTATTATTTATCCAATATGACCTTAACTGACAGTGGCGCAAAGATCATTCCTGTTGCTGTGGATGAAGAGGGACTGCATTTAGCCGCGTTAAAGAAAGTATGTGAAACACAAAAAATCAGAATGGTTTACCTCACCTCCATTTATCATTACCCCAGTACGATTTTGCTGAGTGCCAAAAGACGGATGGAAATGCTGGAATTGGCCCATCAATACGGTTTTGTAATTGTGGAAGATGATTACGACTTTGATTTTCACCTGGATAGTAATCCTGTTTTGCCTTTGGCAGCCATAGATGCAAATGAGCATGTGGTTTACCTGGGGTCGTTTGCCAGATCACTGCCTGCTGGTTTTGGCTATGGTTTTATTACTGCGCCTGCCGCATTTATCAAAGAACTGGAAAAGCACCAGCGGATTCTGGAACCAGGGATAGATGTAATGAAAGAACAGGTTTTAACAAACTGGATTCAGGATGGGGAAGTGCACCGGCTTTCGAAAAAAAATAAACTTATTTATAAAGCACGGCGTGATGCTTTTGTTCGGTTGCTGAACGATAAACTGAAGGGAAGAATCCGGTTTAATATTCCCACACGCGGCCTGGCCGTCTGGATAGAATGGCTAGATCATTTTAACCTCATTAAAATGCAGCAAAAATGTGCTGAAAATGGTCTGTTTTTACCTAAAACCATTTTGTACCAAACCAAAAATATGATCGCCACCCGCCTGGGGTTTGGCAGCATGAATCTGAACGAGATGGAAAATGCGGTTGATATTCTGGCCAGATCACTTAAAAGTCTGCTCAATAAACGTAATGATTAGCCTTTCAGGTCAAACATTTTAGCCCCTTTTATGTTATTTCGGTCAGCCATTAATCCATAAATCTTTTTGAGTTTATCGGGTTAATGACAGAGAATTAAATATCCATTAAATTTTACTGGTTCAATCAATAATATTTGATCAACTATGATTCATAAATTAAATGTCGTTTGTGCCACAGCCTGCTAATGAAATTGAGCGCTTAAAAGCGTTGCAATCCTATCATATTCTGGATACATTATCTGAACGCGAGTTTGATGATCTGACAGAACTTTCTTCCATTATTTGTAATTCTCCCATTGCCCTGGTTAGTCTGGTTGATGAGAAAAGGCAATGGTTTAAATCCAGGAAAGGACTGGACGTGACAGAAACCCACAGGGATTATTCTTTCTGCGCACATGCCATTCAGGATCCTTATGAACTAATGGAAATTGAAGATGCCAAAAAAGATGTACGGTTTATGCATAACCCGCTTGTAACGGGGCAGCCTTACATTGCTTTTTATGCTGGCGTACCGCTGATTAATGAAGAGGGTTTCCCAATTGGTTCACTTTGTGTAATTGATTCTGTATCAAGAAAACTCAGCGAATCACAGCGTATGGCTTTAAAAATTCTGGCCAAGCAGGTGATGGATAAGATGGAGTTACGCCGGAAAATGGCTTTGCTTGAAAAATCAGAAAAGCTAAATGCTGCATTGCTTGAGCGCTCTGTTCTGGCCGAACAGCGAAGTCATATGCTCATTCAGCAGGCACCCATTGCCATGGCCTTATTTAAAGGCAATAATTTTCAGGTTGAGGCAATTAATCCGCCTATGCTTGAACTTTTACGTCAGGAAGCCAACATCCTGCACCAACCGATCCTTTCCGCAATCCCTGAGTTTGACAAACAGCCCGCTTACGGGTTATTACAGAAAGTGTACCGCACTGGTGAAACCATTTACGTGAATGAACATGCGATACAACTGATTCGCAAAAACAAGGAAATCACCTGCTATTATAATTTCACTTATTGCCCTTTGATTGAAAGCGGCAGAATTACCGGTGTCATTAATATGGCCATTGATATCACCGAACAGGTAATGGCCAGAAAAAAGGTGGAAGAAGTGAGTCACGATCTTCGTGCATCCTACATCCGCTTAGCACAGAGTGAGCAGAAACAGAGTAGCGCAATTGAACAAGCCAAGCTTGGAACCTATACCATTGATGGCACTTCTGGTAAAATGTGGGCATCCGCCAGGCTGAAGGAAATTTTTGGTTATGGCAATGATGAGGAAATGACTTTTCAGTCTGTAATTGATCAGGTAGGTATCGAATTCCGGCAGCAGGTCATCCGTTCAGCAGAAGCGGTGATTAAAGAGGATCTCGTTTTTGATATGGAATATACCATTATTAAACGCAATGACGGACTGATCCGTTGGGTTAAATCAACCGGAAAACATTATAAAACCGAAGAAGAACCTGATGGCCATTTCTCAGGTACCATTCTGGATATCACGGAAGAAAAAGAGGACAATATACGGAAGGATGATTTTATAGGAATGGTAAGTCATGAGCTTAAAACGCCGCTTACCTCATTAAAAGGGTTTGTGCAGCTCCTGCAACTGAAAACACAGCGGATCGATGATATCCTCACTAAAAATATTCTGGATAAGGCAGACAAACAAATCACCAAGATGACCAGAATGATCAATGGTTTTCTGAATGTATCCAGACTGGAATCAGGAAAAATTTACATAGAAAAAGAACTTTTTGATATTAGTGTGCTTATCCGTGAAATTGAAGACGATACCATTTTAAATGCTGACGGACATACCGTCATTTTTGATCCGGTGGAAACTGCCTGGGTGAATGCGGATAAAGATAAAATCGGGCAGGTAATTAATAATTTTATCAGCAATGCCATTAAATATTCGCCAATGGGTACAGAAGTAAGGATTTCCTGCATTTCCGACAAGCAAGGTTCGGTGATTAGTGTTCGTGATGAAGGGATGGGCATAGAAGCCTCGGATATTCCTCATTTATTTGAGCGTTATTACCGGGTAGAAAAACACAATACCAAATCCATAGCTGGCTTCGGAATAGGTCTTTATCTTTGTGCAGAGATTGTGAAAAGACACAATGGCAAGATATGGGTGGAAAGTGAAATTTTAAAAGGTTCTGTTTTTAATTTTAGCCTTCCTGCTGTCCCGCAACCTATCCTTCAATCAGATGATCTGGATAATTAGTATTTAGTATGACTGATTTAACACATTGATAATCGTGTTTTTACCACTTATTTTTTAAATAATGAATTACTGCAGACATTTATTTTTGATTCCGAACACTGAATCGATTTATATTTGTTTATAGAATAACAACTAAGATATTTATGATAGCAACAAAAGGATATGCGGCACAAAGTGCCGAAACAGACCTGGCGCCCTGGGATTTTGAACGCCGTGAGGTTGGACCACACGATGTACAGTTTGAAATACTATTCTGCGGCGTATGCCACTCTGATCTACATCAAATTAAAAACGACTGGTTCCCAGGTATTTTTCCAATGGTTCCGGGTCATGAAATTGTTGGTCGCGTAATTAATGTAGGTGATCATGTTAAAAATTTTAAAGTAGGAGATCTTGCCGGTACGGGCTGCATGGTGGATTCTTGCCAGGTTTGCGAAAACTGTAAACAAGACTTAGAGCAATACTGCCTTGAAGGTAATACGCAGACCTATAACGGCATGGAGCGTGATGGTTCAATGCCAACTTATGGCGGATATTCAAATAACATTGTAGTAAGGGAAGAATTTGTATTACATATTTCTGATAAGCTGAATCTGGCAGCTGTTGCACCATTACTTTGTGCAGGTATCACCACTTACTCACCATTAAGACACTGGAAAGTTGGCAAAGGCCATAAACTTGCTGTTTTAGGTTTAGGCGGTTTAGGCCACATGGCGGTTAAATTTGGTGTGGCTTTTGGAGCGGAAGTAACCGTTTTAAGTACTTCGCCAAAAAAAGAAGAGGATGCTAAAAAGTTAGGTGCACATCACTTTGTGGTGACTACAGACCCGGATCAGGTGGCTGCGGCAAAAGGTAGCTTTGATTTTATTCTGGATACAGTTTCAGCCGAGCACGATTTTAATATGTATTTATCGCTTTTAAGAACGAATGGTACACATATTTGCGTGGGCGTACCACCAAAACCAGCTGAAATTGCAGCATTCAGTTTATTGGGCGGACGTAAAAGCCTTGCCGGTTCAGGAATCGGAGGAATAGCTGAGACCCAGGAAATGCTGGATTTTTGTGCTGAACACAACATTGTTTCAGATATCGAGATCATTGATATGAAAAACATTCATCAAGCTTATGAGCGGATGGAAAAAGGTGACGTGAGATACCGCTTCGTAATTGATATGGCAACCTTATAAGATTGAACAGATCTTTCAATAGGTTATTATTAAAACCAATTCATCTGACAACAACAGTTAATTAGTACAAACAAGGGATGGCCAAATGCTTATCCCTTGTTTGTTTTTAAAGTAACTTACGAAGTTTCTCCTGAATGCAACCCATCAAAACTTCGGAAATCTGAGGTAATTGGAAAAGCTGAACTTTAATTCACCGGAACCTGTAGAAATGATGATGTAAGCCAAGTGCAAAAACTTTATATCTTTTATCGTGTTGTCATTTTTAATTGCGGATACATACATTATTCGCAATAAGGACGTCATATCGATGATAGATATTTCTGTTTTAGATAAGCATCCTTTAACTTTAATCCATAAATAATATAATATGAATACTGAAAAAGCCATTCTGGCTGGCGGTTGCTTTTGGGGGGTAGAAGAACTGATTCGTCATCAGCCTGGTGTAATTTCCACTGTAGTAGGTTATACTGGTGGAGATGTACCAAATGCAACATACCGCAACCATGGCACACATGCTGAAGCCATAGAGATTGTTTTTGATCCGGAGACATTATCATACAGGCGTTTATTGGAATATTTCTTTCAAATTCATGATCCAACAACTAAAAACAGACAAGGAAATGATGTCGGAACATCTTATCGTTCTGCTATCTTCTTTGAAAATGATACTCAGCGGGAAACTGCAAATGAATTGATTGCGGAGATGGAAGCATCAGGAATCTGGCCAGGTAAAATTATTACGGAAGTAGTTCCTGCTGAAGATTTCTGGAATGCAGAGGAAGAACACCAGGATTATCTTCAAAAATACCCTTATGGTTATACCTGTCATTTTGAAAGGCCTGAGTGGAAATTAAGCTAAGTTGATAAGAATTTATAAAGATTCATCATTCTTAACGCAGTGGAGGAATCTTTGAACCAGTTAAATTATGTAATTAATAGACTTAAGTTCAAAGATCTCTCCGTTACGCTGCGCTACAATCGAGAGGACGACCTTTGGATAGGGGTCACACTCCAAAATCAATTAAATGATCTACCATTTTATACAGCAATTAAATTTCTATTGATAACCTTTGGCTTGCAGGTTAAAAAGCTCGGCATACCTGCCATTCTTTTCCAGCAATTCTGCATGTGTACCAGATTCGAGAAGTGTGCCCTGGTCTAAAACCAAAATCTGGTCAGCCAGCCGTGCGGTAGAAAAGCGATGCGAAATCAGCACAGCAGATTTTCCCTTCGTTAATTCGGAAAAGCGTTGAAAAACTTCATATTCTGCACGGGCATCCAAAGCAGCAGTAGGCTCATCAAGAATTAATACCTGTGCGTCTTTCATATAAGCCCTTGCTAAAGCTACCTTTTGCCATTCGCCACCTGATAATTCTATACCATCATTAAATTTTCTTCCCAGCCATTGTTGGTAAGCCCCCGGGAGTTTGGCGGCCAGTTGATCTGCAAGACTCTCTTCAGCTGATTTTTTAACCAATTGCTGGTTGTCGATTTCTTTAATGTTTCCGACGGCAATGTTTTGATAAAATGTCATTTGGTAACGGATGTAATCCTGAAAAATAATGCCGAGATGATGTCTCAGGTCATCCAGATCATAAGATTTTAAATCCTTTCCATCCAATAAAATGCGGCCTTCAGTTGGATCGTACAGCCGGGCCAGAAGCTTAACCAATGTCGTTTTGCCTGCTCCGTTTTCACCAACCAATGCCAGTTTTTCACCCGGGCGAAGTTCAAAGCTCAGGTTTCTGTTTGCCCAACGTGTGGAATTATGGTATTGAAAACCAACATTTTCAAATACAAAGCCGGTTTGAATGGGATGCGGAAAGGGAATTGCATTTTCAGGCTTGGTAATCTTGGGCTTAATCTCAAAAAAATCTATAAAATCATTTAAATAAATAGCACCCTGTGATACGATGGTAAACCTGGATAACATGGTTTCCATTAAACTGCTTAATTGTCTGAAAGAACCTGCTAAAAAGGTAAGACTACCTACTGTGGATTTCCCGACCACAGTATTGTAAATGATAAAACCATAAGCCGCATAATAACCTAAAGTACCCAGCACGGAAAAGAAAGTACCCCAAGCCGAACGCCTGACGGCCAGTTTGCTGTTATCTGCATAAAACTGATCAGACAGCATTTTAAAACGTCCGATTACAAAATCTGAAAGGCCAAAGATCTTCACTTCTTTCGCTGTTTCATCACTCGCTCCCAGATAACGCAGGTAATCCAGTTCCCTGCGCTCAGGTGTCTGACTTCTGGAAAGGGCATAGTTTTTACTATTAAAATAAGATTCACCTAAAAAAGAAGGAATAATAGAGAGCAGTAGCAATACAATCAACCATGGATTAAAGGCAATGAGTCCGGTGAGGAGAAAGGCTATGGAAATAAAATCCTGAATCTGGCTCATCACTTGTGAGAGCAATACCGTTCTGCCTACGGTTTGTTGCCTGGCACGTTCCAGTTTATCGTAAAATACAGAATCTTCAAACTGATCCAGATCCAGTGTAGCCGCATGTTGCATAATGCGCATTGACGTATAATTCGAGAATAAATCACCCAGTAAACTATCCGTCAGGTTAATCATTCTGTTTAATCCATCAGTAACAATAGCGAGTGCAAATTCTAAAGCCACCAGCTCCCATAATTTATGCAAATCTCCGTTACCGGCATGACTGTTTAATGCCACCACCTCATCAATGATGAGTTTGCCCACGTATAATAAAGCAACGGGCATAGCCGATCGCAGTATGCGAAGAATAAAACTAATACTTGTTTTTCCAGGACTGCTTTTCCAAACCAGTTTGAAAAAATCTGGTAAATTTTTGAGTGAAGTAAGCCTGTCTTTGAAGGATATGTTTTCTAATGAAATGGTGTTTCTGTTTTTAGCCATAGGTAGGGAAGCACTTGCAAAGCTAAGCTTAATGCAGCATCAGAGATTCAGTTGCTTGTAAAATCTTTGGATAGTTAAAGTTTGTAACATGCTCTTAAGTCTCAAGTTATAATTATTTTTTTAGCATATAAGGCATTAAAGTCTATTGAATTATATAGATTAATATTTTCTTAGTTGCTTAAAGACCTTCTTTAATCCATATTGATATTTCAGTGTTGACAACTTTCTATGCAGCCTGATCATAATATGTAAAGCTGAAAGCTAACTTTGTAAAAAAACAGATGATGAAAATTATAAAACTCTTCACCAGCACATTCATGTTTCTTGTATTAATGAATGTTGCCAAAGCACAAACTACCACTGCCGATTTATTGAAGGAATGGGAACGTGCTAAAACTTATACTTCGGAATATTTAAATGCCATGCCAGAAACAGGTTATGCGTTAAAACCTACACCAGAAATGAGGTCATTTGCTGAGCAGATGTTACACCTGGCAGCAGATAACTATGTTTTTGCAGCCGCTGCTGCGGGTGAGAAAAGTCCGGAAGGTAAAGATCAGCTGGAGAAAACCACTGAGAAAACAAAGGCTGCAGTGACTAAGGATGTGTTAGCAAGTTACGATTATATGATCGCCACCATTAAAAAGATGACTCCGGCTCAACTAAATGAAAAGGTAAAACTTTTTGGCCGTTTTGATATGAGTCGCGAGCAGGCCTTAGGTAAAGGATTTGAACACCAAACCCATCACCGCGGACAAACCACTGTTTATTTGCGTTTGGCTAAAACCACCCCTCCACAAGAAAAATTATTTTAACTTAAAAAAGCCATTAACCCTTTATTAAGCGTTAATGGCCTTTTTTAAAATGTTGAATCTTTTTTGGTTAATCATTTAGGCGCGTTATCAAGCCTGAACCAGATTAACCTTTTGCACGTTTTTCTGGTAAGACCAGTAAAAAACAATCGGATAAACAAAAAGGTTGAAAAGCGTATTGGTGATTAATCCACCAATTACCACAATAGCTAAGGGCTTTGAAGCTTCAGATCCAATTCCGGTAGAGAGTGCTGCGGGCATTAACCCAATAGCAGCCATTAGTGCTGTCATTAATACAGGCCTGAATCGGCTGGCAATTCCATGACGCATGGCATCGGTAAAAGTCCAGCTTTGATGGTGTTTTAAGTCCGCCAGGTTTGATTTGAATTTGGTAATCAGGATCACTCCATTCTGAACACAGATACCAAACAGGGCAATAAAACCAATCCCGGCAGAAATATTGAAGTTAACCCCGGCGACCAATAAGGCCAGTATACCGCCAATCATGGCAAAGGGTACATTGTTTAATACCAATAGGGCATCGCGAATGTTGCCGAAAAGTACAAACAAGATAAAAAATATCAGCAATAAACTTACCGGAACTGCTTGTGACAGGCGGGAAATAGCCCGTTGCTGATTTTCGAAGTCGCCCGCCCATTCCAGTTTATATTCTTTTGGCAGCTTAATCTCAGCATTTACTTTTTGCTGTGCCTCAGCAATTACACTTCCCATATCCCGTCCACGAATCGAGAATTTGATGGCGCCATAACGTTTATGTTTATCGCGGTAAATCATACTGGGGCCGGTAATCTTCCTAATGCTTGAGATCTCGGCAAGCTGAACATTTGATCCGGAAAGGGTAGGAATGCGCAGTTTGCCTATGGAACTTTCATCATTTCTAAAATCTTCAGGATAGCGGATAATGAGATCAAATTTTCGCTCTCCCTCGTAAATTTGCGTGGCAGCCTTCCCACCAATAGCCATTTCAATTACGGCATTGGCATCAGCGGTACTAACACCATAAAGCGCCATTTTTTTCTGATCAAGGTTAATCTGTAACTCCGGCTGACCTAAGTTTCGCAATATGCCAAGGTCTTCGATTCCATCTACAGTTTTCAGAATTTTTTCAATTTTCTCTTCCTCCCTTTCCATAAAATCGAAATTTTCGCCAAAGAGCTTCACCACGATGGAGCCCTTTACACCGGAAACGGCCTCTTCTACATTATCTGATATCGGTTGAGAAAAGTTCAGGCTAATGCCCGGGAAGCCTTTTAGTTTTTCCTGCATCCGTTCAATCAGCTGTTCCTTACTTTGTTTTCGCTTCCATTCTTTCTTCGGATAAATATCCACGTGAAATTCCATGTTATAAAAACCTGTGGCATCTGTACCATCATTCGGGCGACCAGTTTGCGACATCACCTGTTTCACTTCTTCAAAACTTAAAAAGATCTTTCTCATCTCATTGGAAAGCTTTTTGGTTTCATCTAAAGAAATACTCAATGGCCCAGTTGCCCTTACATAGATAGAACCTTCATCCAGGCTGGGTAAAAACTCTGTTCCCAGAAATTTAAAACTGAAAATCCCCAGAACCAGTACCAAAATGGAAATGGAAAACACCAGTTTTTTCTTACTGAAACATTTGTCGTAAAATTTAAGCGTTACTTTAGTAATCCATTCTAAAAACACATTGTGTTTTTCTTTAACGTTCTTTTTAAGCAATACACTCGCCATTGCAGGCACCAGTGTAAAGGTTAAAATGAGGGCGCCAAGAAGGGCAAAACTTAGTGTCCAGGCGAGTGGAGAAAACATTTTGCCTTCTACTTTTTCAAAAGTAAAAATAGGTAATAGCCCGGTGATGATGATGAGTTTGGCAAATAAGATCCCTTTTCCATTTTCAAGGCTGGCTTTTTTAATGAAGCCCAGTTTGCTCATTTTATTAAAGCGCTCCATCCCCAGTTTTTTGGCTTTCATATCCAGCGTTACAAAAATCCCTTCTACCATCACCACTGCGCCGTCAATAATAATCCCGAAGTCAATCGCCCCCATAGATAGCAAATTTGCAGGCATTCCTTTCAGCTTCAGGCAGATAAAGGCAAACAGTAATGCCAGTGGAATAATGATGGAAACAATGAGGGTGGTGCGCCAATCGGCCATGAATAAAAATACAATCAGGGTAACAAATAAAATTCCCTCCAGCATGTTGCCCATTACTGTATGCACGGAATAATTAACCAAATCTTCCCGATCATAAAAAGCTTTAACCTTCACATCATCAGGTAAAACACTGTTGTTAATTACCTCAATCTTCTCTTTCAGGCGGGCAATTACTTCGCTTGGGTTTCCACCTTTTCGCATCACGACAATGCCCTCTACCACATCCGGATCGCTGTCTCGTCCCACCTGTCCTAATCTGGGTAAGGCCGATTCTGCTACTTCAGCAATGGTTTTAACATAAATTGGTGTTCCGTTGATATTATCCACCACCACATTCCTGATTTCATCAATGTTATTGAGCACACCTATTCCACGAACCACATAAGCCTGGCCGCTTTGTACAATCACATCACCACCTACATTAATGTTGCTTTTAGAAACGGCTTCAAAAAGTTCGGTTGCCGTTACCCCATACTGAATGGATTTTTGCGGATCAACCGTAATCTGATAGGTTTTCACTTCTCCGCCAAAACTCACCACATCCGCAATGCCCGAAACAGCCAATAACTCCCGCTGAATTACCCAATCCTGCAGGGTTTTAAGTTCGCGGACAGATTTGGTATCACTGCTTAAGGTATAACGAAAAATCTCACCTGTTGGTCCGTAGGGCGGTTGTACTTCGGGCTGAATGCCTTCCGGAAGATCGGCTTCATCCAAATGGTTATTTACCTGAACCCGGGCTTCGGCATAGTCCACATCATCTTCAAAACTTACTTTAACAATAGAAAGCCCAAACAGGGATGATGAACGGATGCTTGTCCGCTTTTCGGTAGGATTCATCGCTATTTCCAGCGGGCGACTCACAAATTTCTCTACTTCTTCAGCACTTCGTCCTGGCCACTGCGTAATAATGGTAATGTTGGTATTGGTTACATCAGGAAAGGCATCAATAGTGGTGTTTTTAAAACTTAAATAACCTGCAAGGATGAGGATAAAGGTGGCAAAGAAAATAAAATATTTGTTCTTCAGCGCAAAGCCGATGATGCTTTTGATGAATCTATTCATAGGGGAAAAATCTGTTGGGTGAAAAGGAGGTTACTGGGTTTTAAGGTTTTCAAAAAGAAAAACCTGTTTAGAAGCAATTACGCGGTCGCCAGCGGTTAAGCCTTTACTAATGTATACCCGATCGGCCGTTTTTCTTCCGATTTCAATTTCCTGAATGCATACCTTATTCTCGTTATTTAATACCAGCACATAATTTTTATTATTGTCGAAAACAATCGCCCTCGCATTTACTGCCGGAAGATCAATACCAGCATGTGCAGATACTTTAACCGTACCCAGCATACCTGGTTTTAATAAAGCCTGGGTATTGGCAATCACTACACGGGCGTTCATCACTTTACTTTCCTGGTCAATCAGGTTGTATATTTTATCAATTTTACCTTTAAATACCTGTTCGGGGTAGGATAGGGTAGAGAGACTAACTTCGTCTCCTGCTTTGATGCGTGAAATATCAGACTCATAAATATTAATCATGGCCCACACATTAGAAAGATCGGCAATGGTGAACAGGCTTTTGTCGTTATCGCTACGCAGCTGCATGTTATTGGTCACATTTTTTTCAATCACAAAACCACTAATGGGAGATTTAATGGCATATGAACCGGTGTTGCTGCCGCCATTAAGCTTTAAAACGGCATTAGCTCTTTTCAGTTCTGCCTGCTTAATGAGGAAATCATTTTTAGCTTCTTCCAGTTCCTTAGCAGATGATAGGCCACTTTCATATAATTGTTCAGCTTGTTTTAAGGCACGATTGGCATTTTGAACTTCGGCCCTGGCGGCTATTACTTCTTTATCAAATCCCGCCATTTCTGAACTGGTTACCGTAGCTAAGGTTTGCCCGGTATTCACCTGATCGCCCAAGCGCACGTTTACCCGGTTTACCAATCCGCTTACCATAGGAAAAAGTTCCGATTTGCGGTCTTCATTAGCCGTTATCCTGGCAGAAAAAATAAGATCTGCTTTACTGTTGGCCTGTTGCACCGTATCAATTAATAACCTGTTCAGTAAGGAATCTGTAATGGCAAATTTTTCGGGGGGAGCTTCTGTTTGATGGCTGCCACACCCAAAGCCTAAACCAATTGAAGAAAGTAAAAATACCTTCATTGTATTTTTGTAAATGTAATGCATCATGTTATTTAAATAGGTTGGTACCGGTTACATAATTTAATTCTGCTCTTGAGCTCAATCTTTGTAGCTGAACCTGGTTGATCTGCAATACATTTTCTTTGTAGGATTGGTAGAGATCCAGGAATTCCATCAAACTGACGTTTCTTTCTCTGAAATTTTTAATCAGACCAGAGATCAGTTTGGAAAAACCGGTGTTAAAGTCAGGATCGATTGCCTCAAAAAGTTTTTCATTTCGAAGTGCAGTCTGGTAGCTGTTAAAAAGCTCGTTACTCAGCAAAAGTTCATATTTGTTAACCTCGGTCGTTGCTGCATCAATGCCAATTTTGGCTTTTTTAATTTCTCCCTGATTTCTGTTAAATAGCGGAATGGGAATTTTTAAACCTATACCAGTATATTTCTCCGGATAATTTCCTTTCAAATCGTAGCTTAATGAAATTTCAACATCAGGTATAGCCATTGCTTTCTGAAGTTTTAAGTTGAGCTCATTATAATCCAAGGCTGCTTTAGATCGTTTTAAATCGCTTCTGTTATTTCTGGCCGAATCTAATAACGTGAGATAGGGGATCTGGTTTAGGGGAAGGTCGGGTTCAGCTGACGCTAGGGCTAAAGATAAATTTGCATTTGGCGCTAAACCACAGAGCATACGAAGGTCGCGGTATTGATCTTCCAGCTCATTCAGGAGATTGGTTTGTTCTGCCTGGAGTCCGATCAGTAAAGATTTAATTCTAATCACATCCTTCAATGCTACATTCCCAGCTTTTAATTGCGCTTCATATGCCTTAATAAGCATTTGTGTGGATTTGATCTGTTCATCAAAAACGTTGACTGATTGCGCAGTGAAATATGCTTTGTAGAAAGTATTCTGCAGCTCAAATTTTAGCGTTCGTTGTACATCGAAATATTCCATTTCTGCCATCCTTACGCCGGATTGTGCCAGTTTAATGTTTTTATTTCTTTTACCCGCCAGTTTAATCAGCTGTGAAACGGAACCTGCAAACTGACCATAGGCATAGGAAGTTTGCAAAAATTTACCCGTTTCATGGTTGTACAATAAATTTTCGTATTCCAGTTCCGGATTATCAAAAAGCCTGGAGGTGATGATTTCTGCTTTAGCCTGATCAATCTGATAATTGGCCACCAGTAAATCGAAGTTTTGTTTTAGAAAAAGTGCTTCTGCCTGGGGCAGGTTTAATTTTAAAGTATCGGTTTGAGCATGGGTAATTGGGGTGAAAATGCCCAGCAATAAAAAAATCAGGGTACCTGTCCTTATCATGCCGCAAATCTATCCCAGCCGAATTAAACGCGAATTAAATCGGAATTAAAAGCAGATTAAAGTTGAGGCAGGTAGATGGTGAGGCAATTCTGTTGGTTTGCTGTAACCGATATTTCTATTTTTCCTTTGAACAATGTAATGATCTTATTTGCCATATACAAGCCCATGCCTTCACCTTTCTGACCGATTTCAGCAGATTTTGTGTAAAAAGGCTTAAAAACTTCCTCATGAGCTGACGGTGGGATTCCCGGACCTTGATCAATAATTTTAACCAGGAATTGATGGTGTGAATATTCCAGTTCCACCAATACCTGTTGATTTCCTGAAAATTTAAAGGCATTGGAAATCATATTGTCGATGGCAATTTGCAGTAAAACAGCATTCACGGAGACAAGGGGTATGCTGCCGTTTTCCAGTAAATTTTGAATGTCTAACTGTTGATGGTGATGCAATTGCCAGTCAGACTGAATTTTGATTAAAAGTTCATCCAGTCGAACAGCTGATAACTGCGAATTAATTAGTTCAAGATCCATTTTAGCCAAAGCCAGTAAGCCATTGATGATGTGCTCCATATTTTCAGCATCGTCTAAAATGGATTGAATAACTTTTTGATAAGCCTGAACATCTCTTTCTTTCAAGAGCGCCAGCTCGGCAGTCATCATCATTCTGGTTACAGGCGTTCTTAATTCATGTGATGCATTGGCTACGAAGGTTTTCTGTAAGATAAAAGCTTGTTCCAGCTCTTCCATTAAATGGTTAAAACTTTGCGCAATCAGGTTAATTTCGTCTTTGGTCTGGTTTTCTTCCACCCTGAAAGCCAGATTTTCTGAACCAACCTGTTTTACTTCTCCCATGAATTTTTTAAGCGGCTTCAGCATCTTTACGGCCACCCACCTGCTCAACAATAAAACGATGATTGAAATGGAAACAAAAGTAACCACCATAATTTTGAGCAATTTTTCTAATCGGTTATGTGTACCCTGGTCGGTAGCAGAAGCCAGAATCACGAAATCGCCCTGATTGTCTTTATAGTAAATGCCAACTACCTGCCGCTCTCCATCTTTGTATTGCAGGTGTTTTTGGTTTCTAACCCGGTCGATGGTGGCCTTTGTCCAGTATTGGGCAGAATCTCCGATAAAGGTTGCCCGATCCCGCGAATTATAAATCCGGATGACTTCGCCCTTTAGTTTCTGTAAATATTGGTGTCGAACACTGCTCAAGGCATCTCTGCTCATCTCGTCTGCTTCCAGGTAGAGCTTCGCCGTAACCATGGTGCGGTCTGTCAGGCGTTCAAAAAAATCGGCCTGAAGAAACTTCATGAACGTAAAATAGACCATGCATAGTACCGCAAACAGCATGGAGGTGCTGATGAGGGTAAAATACAGTGCAATGCGGTCTTTTATTTTCATTATTTAAGGATGTAACCCATGTTAATTTTGGTGTGAATCAGTTTGCGCTCAAAACCCTTTTCAATTTTCTTCCTTAAGAAATTGATATACACATCTATCACATTGGTGCCGGTATCAAAGTTGATGTTCCACACCTGTTCGGAAATATACTGGCGGGAAAGCAATCGGTTTGGATGCCTTAAAAACAATTCAAGCAAGTCAAATTCTTTGGCACTCAGCTCAATTTTTTTGTCTGCTCTACTTACTTCTTTACTTGAGGTGTTAAGGCAAAGGTCTTGAAAACAAAGATGATGGCTTTCAGGAACTTCGTTCGTTAACTGACGTCTTAATAGGGCTGTTACTCTGGCCAGAAGTTCTTTCAGATGGAAGGGTTTAACCAGGTAATCATCCGCCCCGGCATCTAAACCCATCACTTTATCATCTACGGTTCCCATTGCAGTAAGCAGTAGAATAGGGATATTGATCTGGCTTTCACGCAAGTGTTTGCACAGCTGGATGCCATTTAAACCTGGCATCATAATATCTATAATTAGAAGATTAAAATCATTTTTGATAAAGTTTTCTAAGGCATCTGTTCCATTATAGGCGTTCCAAACCTGGTAACCATTTTCTTCCAGTGCTGATTTCAGCAGTCCGGCAATTTTATGATCATCTTCTGCTATTCCTATTTTAAGCATAGTACAAAAGTAATGAACTCATCTTAAAAGGAGATTAAAATAGGGCAGTAGGTCAGATTAATAGACCAACTATGAACGGTCGTCTTTTATAGAGGTTCGTCCTCCTGAACTTGACTCAGGATTTATTAAAATGTTAATTTAGAATTATTTTGCCTAATTCAGTTACTTGAAGAAAGGTACTGAATCAGGTTCAGTATGACGAGGTGGCTATAGCAATCGTTCATTCCCGGTGGCCTAATATGTTTATTAATGTTAGTATGGTGTCTTTACCAATCGAAACGATTCATTTTAAAAACGTTTAGGCATTAAGCAATCATCATTTCGGTCGGTGGTACACACGACCAATAGTATTTACGCAAAAAAAATCGCATTCAAATAACCATATATGGAAGTTTGAATGCGATTAGCTAAAGGATAAATCAAGTTATCCTTTTCGGGCCATATCAATCATCATTGAAATTTCATCAACGGCGGCTTCATTGCTGCCTTCAAAGCCCATTAAATTAAACCTGATATTTCCCTGCGGATCGATGACAAACTTAGAGGGGATGCCATTCACTTTGTAATCACTCACCACTTTATTGATTTTGGTCTCAGGATCTTTATTGTCCATCAATACTTCAAAATTATAGTTCTGCGATTTGATGTAGTCGCCGGCATCTTTGGTAGGCGTAGCTGTTTTTTCCCAGGTATGGATAAACAAAAACTTTACGTTTGGATCGTCCTTGTATTTATTAACAGCCATTTGCATTGCTGGAAAAGAAGCCTTGCATGGTCCGCACCAGGTTGCCCAGAAATCTAAAATCACCGTTTTACCCTTCAAACTGCTTAAAGTAACCTGCTTGCCATCCAGATCTGTAAGTGTAAAATCTAGCGCCGGTTTTTTTATCATCTCTTTGTTTAATTTTTGTTGAAGATTGGCGATAATTCCCTTTCTGATTTCAGCGGCATACTGGTCAAAACCGGCATCACTACCTTTTACTTTGATATAAAGTGTTTTAAATGCTGCACTCATTTCATCATTGGCTTTTCCTGATTTTACCGCCTCTTCCAGTTTGGCATAGGCCTCCTCATTTCTGTTTAAAGCCATCAGAATTTTTGCATACTGGAAGTTTGACTTTGGTGATGCTGTTTTCGGATTCGTTGATGCTAATGCTGCATATTTAAGCGCTTCCTTATAGTTTTTTTGTTCGAAGAGAATGTTGGCGTAGGTCATGGTTAAACCCGGATAGCCCGATGCTGCAAATTTGGAAGAATTTAGGTCAGGTAGTTTACCATCATAGTATACCTTTGCGATTTCCATGGCTTTTTTATAATAGATAGACGCATTTTTTAAGTCGCCTGCTTTATAAAAAGCTTCAGCCAAGCCGCCATAACCGCTTCCTTTCCAGAAATCTAGCATTAATTTTTCGCCGTATTCAATTGCTTTTGCGGTGTTTTTTTGTTCGGCATAACCCGTGGCAATGCTACTGGTGACATAGTCATAAACAATTAAATCTTCACCACTAAAATGTGATGGCGGAAATTTCTGAATCCAGGCTTTATAAGCCTTCTCCTTTTCAGCCGGTGTTTTCAGGTCATATATTTCATCATTAGCGGCTTTGTTTCTGGCACGTGAGCCGGCAGGGAACTTCTTTACTTCAGCTTCCAGTAAAGAGTCACTAACTTTCTGATTTTTCAATCGATAATAGTAATTAATGGCCAGATCCATTTCCTTTTCGCTGTTTGATGCGGCAAGGTCTTTTAGCTTATTGGTCAGCAGGGTTTTATCTTCTGGCTTTGTAGAAGTTAACCATTTTTCAAGGTCGGTCTTTGTACTGTCTAATGACTTGGTCTGTGCGCTTACCTGCGTTAATGTTGCAGACAGCAGCAGCGATGTAAGCATAATATTTAAAGTTTTCATCTTTTAAAATTTAGGTAGTTTTTAATTGTATCCGGGGTTTTGGGTTAGGGCATTATTGATCAAAATCTGCGCTTGGGGAATGGGATATAACACCGAAGTGGTTTTCCATGTAGTGGGTCTGAGTGTACCTAAAACGGCATCGGCACGATTGGTTCTTTTTAAATCAAACCAGCGATGGCCCCATTCTCCAAAAAGTTCCATTTTTCTTTCCTGTTCAACAGCAGAAAGCATTTGTGCTTGAGTTAAGGTTGCATTAATGTCTGGTAAACCTGCTCTGGATCTTACGGCATCTAAATCGGTTTTAGCTCCGCTGAGGTTATTCAGTTGTGCCCTGGCTTCTGCCCTGATCAAATATTGTTCAGCTAATCTTAACATCACATTATATTCATTACCAGTGCCTGATGCCACTTTATATTTGGTGATGGAATAGTAGGTTTTACCGCCTAAAGTTTTGGGAGCGGTCCAGTTAGCGCGGCGTAAATCCGTTGTGCTTTCAAAACTCTGATACGTTCCGTCGGCTAAAGAATAGTTTGGAATGGCTGTAGCTGCAGACCCGTAATTATTTCCAGGTACCGAAAATCCATTTACATTTGCGATTTGCCAGATAATCTCATTACTGTTATTGATGAATGCCAATCCTGGTGCCGGTAAGCTATAGGTTCCGGAGCTGATAACTTGGGTAGCCTGTGCTTCTGCGTTCGCATAATCTTTTTGATACAGATAAACACGAGCCAGTAGGGCAGTGGCAGCATGTTTATTGACTCTGCCTCTAAAAGTGCCAACATATGCAGTTGGCAGCGAAGCTTGTGCTTCAGTTAAATCTTTAATGATTTGTGCATAAACCTGAGCCGAAGATGAACGTGGTAAAACGGCATTATCAAAGGCAGCGTAATCATCTTTTAAGGGAAGAGGAACATCGCCGAATAAATTAACCAAATAGAAATAAAAATACGCCCGTAAAAATTTAGCCTCTCCTAAAAGTTGCACTTTGGTAGAAGCAGTTAGCGTGGTAGAAGCTGTTATCCCGCTAATAGCATTATTGGTGTTTTTTATGCCTGGATATAAGTTGCCCCAGGTATTATTTACAAAATTATTATTAGTCAAGATAGCATTTTTCGAAAATTCCTGTATACTCGCATCCGAACCATTATACTGTACATCATCCGCTGATATTCCAGGGTATAATGTGATATAAGTTAGAAAAGCATTGGTATTCGCCGAAGCAGCCGTATAAATACCCATCACCACACTCTGTGCCGCGGCATCGGTTTTAAAGGCATTTTCAAATGATATTTGTGTTGGCGGGGCACCCAATTCTACAAATTTTTTGCAGGACGAGATGGTCAAAACAGCGCCAAGCATGAGTGTGTTATAAATTAAATTTTTATATGTCTTTTTCATAATGATCGAAATTAAAATGAGCAATTAATACCAAATACAATTGTTCTTAAGGGTGGCAATACCTGGCCAATAGTTCCTGTACCCAAACCTGAAGGTCCACCTTGAACGGTAGTTTCTGTATCCAGGGTGTATTTGTTTTTGGCCCAGGTATATAAATTCTGACCTTGAACAAAAATGCTTGCGTTTGAAATCTTCACTTGCTTAAGCCATTCTTGCGGTAGGGTATAGGATAAGTTTACAGATCTTAATTTTAGATAAGAAGCATCGCCATAAACCGCATCTGATTGGGTATAAAGGTTATAGGAATTTGCTATAGTGGTGCCAGCAGTAGCAGAGGCTCCAGGGATATTGGATGATGTATTGGTCGGTGTCCATCTGCCTAACCAATAGTCATTTTGATTGACCAATGCACCCGGCCGGGTGTCTAAAATTTGGGTTACTCCGAATCTATGATTAAACTGGAAAAAGATACCTAATTCAAAACCTTTATACGTAAAAGTATTATTAAATCCGCCAAAGAATGGTGTTCCAAGATCAGCTATATATCTGTCATTTTGATTGATTACACCATTTCCATCTCTGTCTTCATAAGTTGCTGCACCTGTAGCTGGATTTACCCCTAAAAAATGGTAGGGGCGAAACAGGTTAAGAGGTTCTCCAACAACGTAACTAGAAGCTGAAAATGACTTTTCAAGATTAGGAAATTCAAGTAGTTTATTATTATTAAAGGTTACGTTCAGTGAAGACTTCCATGAAAAATCTTTAGAAACCAGATTGGTCGTATTCAATTCTAATTCTAAACCTTGATTTTGAATAACAGCCGGAAGATTTTGCGTGTAAGAGTTATAGCCGCTCTGTGAAGCCACAGCACTTGATGTAATTTGATCTGATGATCGGTTTCTATAATAATTTGCTGAAAATGAAATGCGGTCTTTTAAAAAACCTAAGTCAATTGCCAGATCTATCTTTTTGGTTGTTTCCCATCTAATAGTTTGATTGGGAAGGCCACTAGGTATTAGTGCGGCACTACCTAAATAAGGTGTGGCGGGGTTATATAATGACAAATAAAGATAATTTGGAATTTGGTCATTACCAGTGGTACCAAAACTGGTTCTTAATTTACCAAAACTTAAAAAAGATAAATTTTCTTTTATAAAATCCTCATTAGAGAATACCCAGGCTGCGCCAACTGCACCAAAATTACCGAACCGGTTTTCTGGTCCAAACCTTGAAGATCCATCACGTCTGAATGTGGCATTGATCAGGTATTTTTCTTTCCAGTTATAATTTAATTTTGCAAACACAGCATTATACTTGTACTTCACAATGTTGTTGTAGAGAACGGTAACTGTTCCGGCAGCACTGAGTGTACCTAACAGTTCTTCCACACTGTAATTGTTTCCTAAAATTTGTGTGCCGTTAGAAGTGTTCTGCTGAAAGCTGGTACCCACCAAAGCAGTAAATTTACCTTGACCAATATTTTTGGAGTAATCGAGAGTAGGTTCAATACTCCAGTTCTGAGCTGTAGTATTTGCAAAAGTTGCCGAGCTGACAATGTTCCTGGAAGGGTTTTGTGAAGATGCCGGATCAGTATTAACCTGTTCAATTCTGGTCGTAGTATAACCAAAGTTTGATTTTGCCGTTAAGCCAGGTAAAATGGTATATCTGATCGTTGAATTCGCAATTAAGTTATTGGTAACGCCTGTATATTTTTTTTGTAGCGTAGCCAATGGATTGGTAAAACCGTTTGCCCAAAATAATTTACCATTGGCATCATAAAGTGGCAGGTTTGGTGGTAAGTTGTAGGCCGAAGACACATCAGATGCTGGCAGGTTTGTATTATCATTAGTGTAGCTTACCGAGAATGATGCACCAAATTTTTTGTTTTGCGAAACATGGTCAAGATTTAATCTCGAAGAAAATCTTTTATTGCCATTATCACCTAAAAATACACCAGTTTCTTTACGGTAAGCCGAGTTGAAAAAGAATCTCGTTTGATCATTGCCACCAGATAATGAGGCATCAACCTGATTCAAATGACCGCGATTTCCAATTAATAATTTCTGAAAATCAGTACCATTGTTTTGATCCCAAACGGTTAGATCAGGTGCATTGGTGGTATTGGGTGTAACATTATCATTTTGAAAAGCCTCTCTTCTTAAAGTTAAATATTCCTGAAGATCCAAGATTGGAATAAAGCGGCTCACTTCTGTAAAACCTGACATTAAGTTCACGCCAACTTTAACTTTTCCTGATTTTCCCTGCTTCGTGGTAATTAAAACCACCCCGTTAGCCCCCCTTGATCCATAAATGGCAGTTGCATCAGCATCTTTTAAAATGTCTATCCTTTCAATATCAGATGGGTTGATCATACCAAAAGGACTGATGCCACCACTAGCGCCTGACGTTCCGAATGAATTGAGGTTATCTGTTGCCGGTTGTCCGCCATTGAAATTAGTAAAAGGTACACCATCAATTACATAAAGT
This sequence comes from Pedobacter sp. GR22-10, assembly GCF_026239715.1. Classification (NCBI taxonomy): domain Bacteria; kingdom Pseudomonadati; phylum Bacteroidota; class Sphingobacteriia; order Sphingobacteriales; family Sphingobacteriaceae; genus Pedobacter; species Pedobacter sp. GR22-10. Next base: position 163,474 of record NZ_JAPIVR010000002.1, on the reverse strand, counting down.
GGAATTCCGCCAGAAGTAAGAGAACTTTGTCCGCGAATCTGCACCTGAACGGTACTACCTGGTACCCCATTATTTTGTGCGATGAGCACTCCTGACATTCTACCTGACAGTGCAGCCAATGGATTTCCGACAGGTTGTTTCTGAATTTCATCAGCAGATATAGATGCAACAGCGCCCGTATTTAATTTTCTGGTGGTGGTGCCATAGCCAATAACCTGTACTTCATTCAGGCTTCCCGATTCTGGCGTTAAGGAAACTTTTAAAAGTGTATTTTCATTGACTAAAACTTCCCGGGTTACATAACCCACATAGCTTAGTATCAATGTGATGCTTTTTCCATCAGGTACGGTAACACTAAAATGTCCGTTTTGATCAGTAGCCGTGCTGAACATTTTATCTCCTTTAATTCTAATAGATACGCCCGGAAGCGGGTTTCCGTTCTCATCAGTAATCATTCCCGTTAAGTGGGTGTCATTAACCACTTCATTTGGGGCTAATTTAGCTGTTTTGGTAATCAGAATTTTATTGTCAACCTGCTGATAGGTGAGTCCGGTTCCCTTTAAAAGTAAATCCAGGATCTCCGTTACTGATTTTTCTCCTTCCGGAATACTCACTGGCTGGAGATTTTTCAATTCATTGATGCGGTATAAAAATCGAAACTGACTGTTTGCTTCAATTTTTTTGATCGCCGAAACCAGGTTTTCCTGATCGATGTGTATAGAAATCTTTACTTGCTGTGCCGATTGAGCAATAAGATCAGTAGCGAACAGGCATTGGAGAGAAGCCGTTAATACGATAGCAATGAGGAGGCTGGTGCGCATAAGCTGACGAATTAGATATCGTGTTTGGGATGATGAAGAGAAGAAAACATATTTCTTCCTACCCTCTGCCGATTGTGCAGAAAAATACATAATTTTAAGTGTTTTAAATGAATCCTAGAAAATTGTTTAAACGCATAGATATAGTTAGCGCTATATCTACACCGGCTCCTTGTTTAGCGACAAGGAGTTTTTTTTATTCATTCAAATGCGCAGCTGGTAAATTTTTTTCATGTGGTTTGGTTTAGTTGATTTTGGGTTTATTTATGGTTCACATCCTACGCCATTGATGGTTATGCCGCCGGCGCTGGTTTGGTATTGTGCATTATTGTAGGAACAGATGATTTTAAGAATCTCCTCTAATGATTCTCCCTTTAAAAAGGTTGCCGTAAACCTGCATTTTTTTGGAAGTTCATTTGCAAATGTAATGGGTGTATTAAATCTTTTTGATAAAATTTTTGCTGCCTCCTCTAGTGAAATATCATCGAAGAAAATATCGCTTTCCTGCCATTGTATTGCGTTTTTAGCCAGTACATTAACAAAATTGATGCGTTTATTTTTCTGATTAAAAATAATCTGCTGGTTCGGAACAAGAATACCTAAAACTGACTGGCTATCCAATACGCTTACTTTTCCTCTGGTAACAGTAACTTCGATATTATGGTTGCCGGCATATGCTTTAATGTTAAATGCCGTTCCTAAAACTTTGGTGCTCAGTTTGCCTGCACGTACCGTGAAACTTTTTTTAGCGTCATGCCTGATATCAAAATAACCTTCACCTACCAAAATCACCATCCTTTCAGCACCAAAAACTTTTGGATAGGTGATTGAACTGTTATTATTCAGAATCACTGTGCTTCCATCAGGTAAATTTACCTTTTGGTGCTCATTTTCTGTTTTAACCGTTAATGAGGTAATGGATTGCGTAACCTGTTTTGGAAGGTTTGCTGTTTGCGCCATCCACTGTGGCATTTTGTTTTGATCTTTAAATAATATCGCGGCAAAACAAATGATAAAAAAAGCAGCTGCCCATCCCAGCCATTGCCTGGATAGGTCCGGCTTTTTCTTTATAAATTTTGAATCAGTGGAGATCACTTGTTTTAGAATCTGTTCTGCTTTGCCTGCATTCAACACTGCTTCAGGACTTTTATTCCAAAAATTATCCATTACCAGATCGAGCACTGCTGTATCATCCGCATTTTTTATAAGGGTCATAAACTCTTGCAATTCTGCAGGAGAGCATGTTCTGTTTACATACTGATCAAATAAATAGGTGGCTCTATCCGCTTGCATTTTGTTTAGTTTGATGGCTTAAGGTAGAAATGAAGATGTATCTGTCCCTTTTTAAACAATGACAATACAAAAATGGAAAGGAGGTAGTTAGATGAGAGATTATTTTACAAAAAATAATAAAAGTGGAATAACTTTTATTTGATCTTGTGTCGTCAGGAAGTTTTTAATTGATTTGACAGCATCTCTCAGGTGAGTTTTTACCGTTAATGGAGATAGGTTAAGCTTATTAGCCACATCAGCCTGTTTTAAACCTTCAATATGGCAAAGTTGATAAACTAATTTTTGCTGTGGCGGAAGTTTTTCAATGGCAGTTTCCAATAACTTCTTTGTTTCCTTAAATTGGATCTCATTTTCTGTAGCCAAATCTACATCAGATGTTTCCTGATGGGCCTTCAGGATATTCCTTTGTTCTACTGTAGCTTTTTTTAATGCATTTAACGTTTCATTTCTTGCGGTTGTACGTAGAAATCCCCCAAAATTTTCAATCTGGACTAAATGAGTTCTCTTCACCCAAAGCTTAATAAAAACATCCTGAACAATTTCCTCCGCTGCGGCATCTTCCTGAAGAATGGCTAGTGCGTAGCCGTACACTTTGTTGCGGTAAAAATTAAAAAGAATGCCAAAAGCCTGCTGATCTCCAATGGCAATTTTTGCCAGTATCAAGTTCTCATCAGTCAGTTCCTTTTGCATGGTGCTAATATATCAATTAAACTAAGTTTTTGAGTTTGATTATATTCACGATGTGCTTTACATTTTATCAATAGTACTAAAAGTTATTCCATTTCTGACACTATAATTTTAGATTAGGGATCAGGTTTAAAAAAGCCTGAAAGTTGGCCTTGTATTTTTTCTTATCCAGTTTAAAATAAAAAGCACCTTTCTTTGAACCTGATTTGTCTTTTTCTTCAAGTTTGATCAGTAAACCTGTAGAACTGATTTTTCTGCTAAAATTCCGGGTATCTATTTTAGTATCGTTCACCTCTTCAAAAAGCATCTGCAACTGAGGAATGGTAAACTTTTTGGGCAACATTTCGAATAAAATCGGGTGGAGGGCAGCCTTGTAACGTAGTTTTTTCCGTGCATCAGCCACCATTTGAGCATGGTCGAAAATTAACTTGGGACTTTCATTAACGAGAAACCATTCCGCGTGATATTCATCGCTTAATTGCGCTTTATATTTATGAATATCAATTAAAGCAAAATAGCCTACAGATAATGTGCGTTCAATTGGATCGCGATGAGGTTCCCCATAAATTTGCAACTGTTCCAGGTAAATTCCTTCCAGTCCGGTATTTTTTTTCAATACCCTATTGGCTGCATCATCCGGACTTTCATTGGCACCCACAAATCCACCAATTAAACTCCATTTGTTAATTTCAGGTTCCAGGCCACGCTTCACCAGCAATAATTTAAGGTGTTCTCCGTCAAAACCAAAAACAATGCAATCTACAGCCACCAGATAATGCGGTTGGCCTGAATATTCTATCATGCTGAAATTAATTTAAATGTGCCTGAATATCTTCAAAATTTTACGAAAATAGAAAATATCAGCAAATTATTAAATGTCATTTTGACAAATAATAATTTATTTATACTTTAGCCGAATTCAAATTCCATTTGTAGCCCAACATTCTAATCAATAAATACATGAGTACAACATTTGATCTTGATTCAAATCCACACAGAAGGCTTAATATTCTCACCGGAGAATGGGTTTTGGTATCACCACATCGCACCAAGCGGCCATGGCAGGGTAAGGTTGAAGATATAGCGGGTAATAACCGTCCGGAATATGATCCGAAATGTTACCTCTGCCCGGGAAACGATCGTGCAGATGGCGATGTTAATCCGGATTATAAGGAAAGCTTTGTTTTTAAAAATGATTTTTCAGCCTTGCTGGAAGATACACCTGTTGCTGGCTTAAATGATGATGGCTTATTGGTAGCACAAAATGAACGTGGCATCTGTAAAGTGATTAGTTTTAGTCCGAAACATCATTTAACCCTGCCAGAACTAAGCGTGAATGAAATCACTGCAGTTGTGGACTTATGGCAGCAGGAATTTAACAGCCTTTCTGAAAATGAATGGATCAAGTATATTCAGATTTTCGAAAATAAGGGCGAAATTATGGGTTGCAGCAATCCACATCCACATGGACAAATTTGGTCGCAAAGCGAAGTGCCGATGGAAATCGTGAAAGAAACTGAACGGCAGAAAAATTACTATGCTGTTCATCGGGAAAGTTTATTGTCAGCCTACCTTAAAATTGAATTAAAAAAGGATGAAAGAATTGTTTACGAAAATATTCATTTCGTAGTGCTGGTTCCATTCTGGGCAGTATGGCCTTATGAAACGATGATCATCAGTAAGCGGCAGGTGAGTAGTATCAAATATTTTAACCCTACAGAAAAAGCAGCATTGGCAGATGCGATAAAAGTGCTTACCAGTAAATATGATAACCTTTTTGAAACTTCGTTTCCTTATTCAGCAGGAATGCACCAGGCGCCTGTAAATAGCGGCGATCATCCTGAATGGCACTGGCATATGCATTTTTATCCCCCATTATTGCGATCGGCTACCGTGAAGAAATTTATGGTGGGTTATGAAATGCTGGCCAATCCACAGCGCGACATCACACCAGAATTTGCTGCAAATCGATTAAAAGAATTGTCTACAGAACATTATAAATTAAAACTAACCAAATCACATCATTAAGAGCGAATGGATATTGAACGTTTAAAAAATGCATTCAAAGAGATTTACCAAACCGAACCCATCCTGGTAAAATCTCCTGGAAGAATAAATATTATAGGAGAGCATACCGATTATAATGGTGGCTTTGTTATGCCGGCGGCCATTAATAAGGCCATATATGTTGCGGTATCAAAAAGAGATGATGAGGAAATTCACTTATATTCTGAAAGTTATCAGGCATCTCATACTTCTTCCGTTTCAGCCATAAAGAAATCTGATCTCAGCTGGGCGAATTATGTATTGGGCGTAGCCGATCAATTGGTTAACCGGGGTTATAAAATTGGTGGCTTCAACCTTTATTTGGATGGAAACGTTCCGCTAGGTGCAGGGCTTTCCTCTTCTGCCGCATTGGAATGTGCAACGGCTTTTGCACTCGACCATATGAATGAACTGGGCATTTCACAAATGGATCTGGCTTTAATTTCACAAAAAGCGGAACACGTATTTGCGGGTGTAAACTGCGGGATTATGGATCAGTTTGCTTCAGTTTTTGGTAAGCAGGATCATGCTGTTTTACTGGATTGCAGAAGCATGGAATATGAATATATTCCTTTGGCGTTGGAAGGCCACAAGCTTGTTTTACTCAATACTAATGTTAAACATTCGCTTTCTGATTCTGCCTATAACCAAAGAAGAGCACAGTGTGAACAAGGTGTAGCCTGGATTAGTGCACACCATCCGGAGGTAAGCAGTTTAAGGGATGCCGATTTAAAAATGCTGGAAACATTTGTAAAGCCAAATGATGCGGAGGTTTACCAGAAATGTAAATATGTAGTAGAAGAAATCGGCCGGATTCAAAAAGCAGCCGAAGCACTCAAACAGGGTAATTTAGTTGCATTGGGCAAACTCATGCTCGAAACGCATGAAGGCCTAAGTCAGGAATATGAAGTGAGTTGTAAGGAACTTGATTTTCTGGTTAATTATGTGAAAGATTTAGATCATGTTCTTGGTGCCAGGATGATGGGTGGTGGCTTTGGCGGCTGTACCATCAATATTGTAAAAAATGAAGAAATAGATGCATTGATTTCAGAAGTAAGTGCACTTTATGAAAAAGAGTTTGGTTTGTCACTGGATGCATACGTGGTGGAAACGGCAGATGGATCAACGCTAATCAGCGCCTAAGCTGAGCTTTTTAAAAATATGGAAATAAAAAATAATCAGAATTTGATATGCCATCTGGGCCAGTTGAATAAACCTAAACAAATAAATGAATGAAAAATAATATTCTGGATGCAAAAGATTACATCGTATTCGCGGTGTATTTTGTAATTGTGGCAGCCTATGGCCTTTACATTTACAATAAAAAGAAATCCGAATCAACGGGCTCAAAAGATTACTTTCTAGCAGAAGGCTCACTTACCTGGTGGGCAATTGGTGCTTCTCTAATTGCTTCGAATATCTCAGCCGAGCAGTTTATCGGGATGAGTGGATCAGGATTTAAAATGGGATTGGCCATTGCCACTTACGAATGGATGGGGAGTTTAACCCTGATTGTAGTTGCCGTTTTCTTTATTCCGGTTTACCTGAAAAACAAAATTGCCACCATGCCACAGTTCCTGCACCAGCGCTATAACGGCACTGTTGCGATGATTATGGCTGTTTTTTGGTTGCTCTTATATGTAGTGGTTAACTTAACTTCTATCCTCTATTTAGGTGCACTGGCGGTGAGCAGTATTTCAGGGTTCAACCTCGAATTGTGTATGTATGCCATTGCAGCCTTTGCCATCATCATTACGTTAGGTGGTATGAAGGTAATTGGATATACCGATGTGATCCAAGTATTCTTCCTGATTTTAGGTGGTTTGGCAACCACTTACCTGGCGCTTAATCTGGTATCTACCCATTACGGAACAACGGGTATTTTTGAAGGTTACCACCTTATGAGTACCAAAGCATCAGAACACTTTCATATGATTCTTAAGCCTGATAACGAAAATTATATCGATTTACCAGGTTTAAGCGTGCTGATAGGGGGGATGTGGATTGTAAACTTAAATTATTGGGGTTGCAATCAGTACATCACTCAACGTGCTTTGGGTGCCGATTTAAATACCGCAAGAGGTGGTTTATTATTTGCTGCCTTCCTGAAATTGTTGATGCCGATTATTGTGGTGCTTCCGGGTATTGCGGCATATGTACTATATAAGGACGGGGCCTTCCAGACAGAGATGTTGCAAAATGGGTCTGTCAATCCCGATCGTGCTTATCCGGTATTGCTGAACTTACTGCCTGCCGGTTTGAAAGGGTTGTCTTTCGCAGCATTAACAGCAGCCGTTGTAGCTTCCTTAGCGGGTAAAGCGAACAGTATTGCCACTATTTTTACCCTGGATATTTACAAAAAAGTAATTAATCCCGAAGCAACAGAAAAGAATCTGGTATTGACAGGGAAGATTTCCATTATTGTAGCCATGATATTGGGTGTATTAATTGCTCCTCATCTGGGAATTGATAAAAAAGGTGGTTTCCAATATATTCAGGAATATACCGGCTTCGTGTCACCAGGTATTTTTGCCATGTTTATTCTGGGCTTCTTCTGGAAAAGAACCACTTCAAATGCTGCTTTATTCGCAACCATAGGTGGTTTCGGTATGTCATTATTGCTTAAGGCTTTGCCAAATTTAACTGACCTTTCCTGGTTATCTGGTTTAGGCTTTTCAGTTAAAAATGCATCAGGAATCTATGAAATCCCTTTCCTTGACAGGATGGGCTTTGTATTTATATTCTGTATCATTGGTATGATCATTATTAGTTTATTTGAAAACAGAAAAGGTGTGAATCCTAAAGGACTGGATATTGATGCCAAAATGTTTAAAACCAGTACCAGTTTTGCCGTTGGAACATTGCTTATTATTGGCTTGCTGGTTGCACTGTACAGTGTTTACTGGTAAAATGCTAAGTCATTAGAAATACCGTAACAAAAAGGATAGTATCTGCTGATGCTATCCTTTTTGTTTGCATATCAATCGATAACATAATCGTTCAATATAAAAAATAAGGTATGTCATTTTATTTCTGATAACAGGACATTATCAGAACAAGTGATTGTTGAAAAGAGAAAATTTTTAGCGCTGAACGCGTGGTCTTTTAGATTTGAATGCATCGTTTGACCTTGGTTTTGGAGCAGGCTTTTTGGGAGCAGTTTCTTCAGATAACTTAACAGTAATCACATTACCTTTAAATGTTTCTCCATTTAGCATGGAAATAATGTTTTTAGCATCATCTAAACTTGCTACTTCTATAAAGGCATAACCCTTGCACTTTCCGGTAGCCCGATCCCGAACAACCTTTATGGTGTCAATTTTGCCATGCAAACTAATAAAAATTGCCAGATCCATCTCCTGTATGTTGTCTGCCAGGCCACCGACGAAAAGCTTGTTCATTTTCAGAATATTATGTTTACTGTTTTATATCGCTTTTGATAACGTTTTCGCGAGCGTTATGTTTTGTGTTAATTTTTTGCAAAATAAAAATTTATAATGGTGAAAACAAAACAGATTTAACTTATAAGCTTCCCATTCTCTCCTCATCATTAATTTGCTTGAGGTTAATGCAGCATGGATAAATCAATTAAGTTTAAAGTTTACCATAAATTATTATCAGTTTTAAAACAATTGATCGCTTTTTGAAAGCGCAAATGATTTCCTATAACCAATCGGGATTATATTAATTGTCAATAGATTTTCTGTTCAACAGACCAATTTAAGATTGATTAACATCCTTTAACAGTGCTTAGGAAGGGTTTTGAATATTACGGCAAGGAATTTGTTAATTGATAAGCTGATCAATAATAAAAAAATAAAAATATGAAATTTTACAAATCAATCCCGATAATGCTCTTGGCTGGAGTGATGATTTCCGGTTGCGTAAGTAATAAGAAATATACTGAACTTCAGGATACTTATTCTAAATTAAGAGAAAGAAATCAAGAGCTAAGTAATAAATACCAGGATAGTCAGCGAGAGCTTTCAGGTACAAGCAGCAGGGTGAAAAGCCTTGAAGAACAAATTGCTTCAGAAAAATCAAATGTTGCTGCCTTACAGGATGCTTTAAACAAATGTTTAAACTCCAGTAACCAGGGGAACGTGAACATTTCCAAACTGGTGGATGAAATTAACAGTTCCAATAAATATATTAAGCAACTGGTAAATGCTAAAAATAAAAGCGACTCGCTTAATATGGTGCTGACCAATAACCTGACCCGTTCTTTAAGCCGGGAAGAGCTTAGTGATGTGGATGTTCAGGTCTTAAAAGGTGTCGTATATATTTCATTGGCTGATAACATGCTTTATAAATCCGGTAGCTATGAGGTTTCTGATAAAGCTGGCGAAACTCTAAGCAAAATTGCCAAAATCATTAAAGATTACAGTACTTATGATGTGCTGATTGAAGGTAATACCGATAATGTGCCGATCACACAGCCGAATATTCGTAACAACTGGGACTTAAGTGCTTTAAGGGCGTCATCAGTTGTACAGGTATTACAAAATAAATATCAGGTAGATCCAAAACGATTAACGGCCGGAGGTCGCGGAGAGTTTAACCCTGTTGCCGATAATAATACACCAGCAGGAAAGGCACAAAACAGGAGAACACAAATTATCATCACCCCTAAGCTTGATCAGTTTATGGATTTGATTGGTAAAGCTCCGGAACAATCACAGAAATAAAATTTATAGATATTCAGGGCAGTCTCTTAAGGGCTGCCCTTTTTTATGCAAGAAATAATTGTTTAAGATAAGTTTAACCAACCTTATGGAAGCAAATAAATCTTAAACAGTGCTCAAGAAATGCCCGCTGGGGTGTATTCAAAATACTTCTGCACTTACCAGGATGTTAAATAAGCCTCAGAATGGGTGCAAGGCAAAGGCTTACCGGTCGATTTTGAATTGGCATTAACATCAGAAAATCAGGGACACAAAAAAGCCCCAGCTGATAAACTGAGGCTTTTCGCAGGTTTTTATGCTTTATAAGCTTCCTTGGCGTAGGTTTTTAAATATTTTTTGAGCATTTCTCTCGCCACATGGATTCTGGTTTTTACGGTTCCAAGCGGAATCTGCAATTCATCTGCAATCTCGTGGTATTTAAAACCTTCAAAATATTTAATAAACGGAACACTGTAAACCTCCGGCAAATGATTCAATGCTTTCTGAATATCATCTACAATCATCTTACCCACACTTGCATTACGTTCAGAACTATACATCAGGTTAGCTGATGATATTTCATCGTCTTGTGTAATCAGGGTTTTTGCTTTTGCAGATTTACGGTAATTGTTAATAAATGTGTTTTTCATGATGACAAACAGCCAGCCTTTAAAATTGGTGCCTTCCTGAAAATTCTGATAAAATCTGATGGCTTTCAACATCGTGTCTTGAACCAAATCGTTAGCATCTTCGATGTCTTTTGTGAAATTTAAAGCATGCATTTTAAGCGAAAGAGAGTGGCTGTTAACCATGTTGTTAAATTCGAATTGTGTCATGATGTTTTAGGTTAAGGATGTGCAATCAAACGAACAATAGTTATACCAAAAGATGCGGTTGCAACTATTGGTCTGATTTTAAAATCGGATCAAAAAATAGGTCTATGATATGATTAAAGCGTTTTAGGTATTTTAGAGCTTCGCTGTTCATTTGCAGATAGCGTATAAATACGGGGGTTTATACTCAATAGAATTTTAGTTTCCTTACAGTACTTTTCTAAGCTGCATAATATTCCATACAGCATTTAATTAAAACTTTTTACACCAATAAATACTTTATTTTAATAAATCCTCAGACATGGAAGAATTAATGAACCAGGTAAAAAGCTTCCTGGGTAGCAAGGCACAAAACATTTTTAAAAAAGGACCTGCAGCAATTGAAATTAAAGTTAAGGAGGGAGTTGATGCCCAAAAATTAGCTGAAGATTTAAAGCAACATATCGTCGCCCTGATTAGTGAAGATACCATTGCCATGATAAGTTTGGTTGACCATCGTGTGATGCCGGTGGATCATTTCTCACTGAATCAATAATCATTCAGGACGAGATATTTGTTTGGTTGTCCAAATGGAAAACCATTGTATCAGATTCTTGTTCTATGGCATAATGAAAGAAGCTTTTCAACCTGCAAATCTTATAAATGGATATGGCCCGGTTCAAATTTGGTATGGTAAACAAATAACGAAAGCGATTGTCAGTTGAATCCTGTATAAACAAATATGGAAATAGATATCCGCAAAAGAAAAATAGGTTTAAACTTTAATGAAAACGGTGCAGCCGAAATTTACCTCTGGGCCCCTTATGCAACCGGCGTTTCATTGCTCACAAATGGCAGAAAAATCAGCCTGATTAAAGAAGATTATGGCTACTGGTTTTTGAAAACCAGCCAGATCATTGAAAATGATGCATATGGCTTTGAAGTTTTGCAGTCGGAAGATGCCTTTTCATCCTCTAATGAGATAAAATACCTGCAACGGGCAGACCCGGCTTCATTGTGGCAGAAAGAGGGAGTACAGGGAAATTCAACGGCCTATAAGCTTAATGCATTTAAATGGACGGATCAGCAGTGGCAGGGAATACCATTGGAAGAATTCATCATTTATGAACTACATACCGGAACCTTTACAGAAAAGGGAGATTTTAAAGCTATTGAAAATAAAATCAGGTATTTAAAAGAATTGGGGATTACGGCTATTGAACTGATGCCCGTTGCTCAGTTCTCCGGTGATAGAAACTGGGGTTATGATGGTGTTTTTCCATTTGCCATCCAAAATTCTTACGGTGGGCCTGAAGCCCTTTGTCAACTTATTAATGCCTGCCATGAAAATGGGTTGGCGGTAATTGTAGATGTAGTTTATAATCATATGGGCCCTGAAGGGAACTATTTTAATGATTTTGGACCTTATTTTACGGATAAATATCAAACCCCATGGGGGCAGGCCATTAACTTTGATGATGCCAATTGTGATCCGGTTAGGGATTACTTCATCGAAAATGTGTTGATGTGGTTCCGGGATTTTCATGTAGATGCCCTTCGCCTGGATGCCGTGCATGCCATTAAGGATTTTAGTACAACCCATATCCTGCAGGAAATACGGCAACATGTGGACCAACTTTCTGCTTATACCGGAAAATCTTATCAGTTAATTGTTGAACTGGATTTAAATGATCCTAAATATATTAATACGATTGACCGTGGTGGCTATGGGATGGATGCCCAATGGGCTGATGAATTTCACCATGCTCTGCGCGTTACAGCGGGGCAGGAGCCTAAGGGATATTATAAGGAATTTAACGGTATTGAGCACCTGGCAAAAGCTTATAAAGATGCCTATGTTTATGACGGGCAATATTCGCCACACCGGCAAAAGAAATTTGGTGCCACGGCAACCTATAATGAAGGAAGACAATTTGTTGTTTTTTCGCAAAATCATGATCAGGTCGGCAACAGGATGCTTGGAGAAAGAACCAGTGAATTGCTGGGTTTCGAAATGTCAAAAATACTGGCGGCAGCAGTATGTTGTAGTCCTTTTTTACCTCTTATCTTTATGGGTGAAGAATATGGCGAAACCAACCGTTTCCAGTTTTTTACCAGCCACAGCGATCATGATTTGATTAAAGCCGTAAGAAAGGGAAGAAAATCTGAATTCGCCGCATTTCACCATGATGAGGAAACACCTGATCCCCAAAATATCGAAACTTTTCTTCAGTCAAAGTTAGACTGGGGAAAAATCAATCGCTCTTCTCACCATCATATGTTGCAATATTATAAAGCATTAATTAGTCTGCGTAAAGATCACCCGGCACTTTCTGTTTTAAATCGGAAAAATTTAAAGGTAAAAGCCATTGCAGCACAAAACTGTTTAATACTGGAGCGCTGGCACGAAGATGAGCGGATCTTATGCCTCATGAATTTTTCTAGCCAGGCACAAGTGTTGCTTCTGAAAGAACACGCCCGGAAATACCAGAACATCTTTAACTCCGCATCTGTCATGTGGGGTGGCACAAGTGATGATGAACCTGTTTCATTTACCGAAAAAATAACCGTATTACCTGAATCGATCCTAATTTTTCATTGTAAAAATGTATAAACCTTCCAGCACCTACCGAATCCAGTTTAATCAGGATTTTACTTTTCAATCGCTCCGTAACATCATTCCATATCTTAAAAAATTAGGGATAGATACAATATATGCTTCACCAATTTTTGAATCTTCCCCCGGAAGCATGCACGGTTATGATACCATTAATCCTCATAAAATAAATCCCGAAATAGGAACCGAAGCAGAATTATACCAGCTTTCTGCTGATTTAAAAGCTGCGGGAATAGGCTGGCTGCAGGATATTGTACCTAACCATATGGCTTTTCATACCGGTAATGCCTGGCTGATGGACGTATTGAAAAATGGAAAGAAATCTGCATATTCCTCTTTCTTTGACATTGATTTTTCGCATGAAACCAAACTGATGGTTCCGTTTTTAGGGGAAGATTTAAATGATGCCATTGCCAATGGTGCGCTGCAGCTAACGGCTGAAAATGGGGAATATTACCTTTGTTACGGAGGAACCAACTGGCCGGTTAGTGAAGCAACGAAGCAAAATCTTCAGGGAAAAAATAGCTCATTAATCAATAGCCGTAAATCTGAATTACTCGAAATCGTCAACCAACAGCATTACAGGCTGTGTAACTGGCAGGAAACTTTTCATAAAATCAATTACAGGCGGTTTTTTACTGTAAATAGTTTAATCTGCTTGAATATTCAGGATAAAGCGGTATTTAATACCTATCATGAATATATTTTCAAATTTGTACAAGAGGGTATTTTTCAGGGATTACGTATAGACCACGTTGATGGGTTATACGATCCGAAAATGTATCTGGACAGGTTAAGGAAAGCGATTGGCGATGAGGTATACGTTGTGATTGAAAAAATTCTTGAATATGAAGAAAAACTTCCGGCAGACTGGAATACGCAGGGAAATACAGGTTATGATTTTCTGGCCATTACCAATAATCTTTTCACTAATCAAGCTGCACAGCAATCTTTTAATAAACTCTATCAGCGAGTAACGGGTAAATCACAGGATCTGGAAGTGCTTATTCATGAAAAGAAAGAAACTATTTTATATGAGCACATGAGTGGCGAACTTGATAATTTATATCAGTTGGCTAAAAACCTGGAATTGATTGCTGATACGGATGAAAATGAGATTGGTGCCGATATTCTTAAAAAAGGAATCGGTGAAATGATGATTCAAATGCCGGTTTACCGCTATTATGATTACCAGTTTCCTTTAAAAAATGACGCTTTAAATCAATTGACGAAATTAATTTCTGGAGTGATTATTCAGGATGAATTAAAACCGGCAGGAGCTTTTTTGACGAAAATTTTTATTGAAAAGCCTTTGCAGGGAGATGCAGTTTACCTTAAAAATATAAGTCAGTTCTACCAACGTTGTATGCAGTTTACCGGTCCGCTAATGGCTAAAGGAGTAGAAGATACAGTAATGTTTACTTATAATCTTTTCGTTGGCCATACTGAAGTGGGTGATGCACCGCATGCATTTGGAATTTCTATCGAAGATTTTCATTCAAAAATGATAGAGAGGCAGGAGCAATGGCCGCTTTCATTAAATGGGAGTGCTACTCACGATACTAAAAAGGGCGAAGATGTAAGGGCAAGGTTAAATGTACTGACAGATCTTCCGGAAGATTGGATCAAGGTTGTGGAAACGCTTTTAAAAACGACCAGCCAGCTCAAGGAGGAAAATGAATCTTTTAAAGCGTTGCATAATAATGATATGTACCTGGTGATTCAAACCATTTTAGGTGTGCTATCCATGCCAGGTGAAGATACGGATGATATTCACAACCGTTTGGCCCAATACATAGAAAAAGCCTTGCGTGAAGCCAAAAAACGATCAGGTTGGGCATCGCCGGATGAAGATTACGAGCAGTCTGTTAAAGATTTTGCAACAGCTTTAATAAAACCCGGGCACAGTGGCAATCAGGCCATTCCTCAATTTATTGAAAAAATTGCAGATTTTGGTATCATCAACAGTTTATCGCAACAGGTTTTAAAATTTACCTGTCCGGGTATTCCGGATATTTATCAGGGCACCGAATTGTGGGACTTAAGCCTGGTAGACCCTGATAACCGCAGACCCGTAGATTATGATAAGAGAATCCGTTTTCAGTCTGAACAACAGGATCAAACCTTGAAGGAGTTATGGGAAGAACGTTATTCTGGGAAAATAAAACTGTGGTTAACCCAGCGTCTGGCAACCGTCAGAAAAAATCATGCTCAAATTTTTGAAGATGGCCAATACATTCCGCTTCAGGTTTCAGGAAAATTTAAGCACAATGTTGTTTCCTTTGCCAGGTATCACCGGCAGGAATGGATAGTGGTCACCGTTCCATTAGGCTTAGCTGCAGTGGCGAATAAGGATACTAAAGCCGCTAATAAGTTTGATTGGGCAGATACAGAAATTATACTTCCCGCAGGGGCACCGGTGGAATGGGATGATTTGATTACAGGCGCATCCGGCGTGAAAGATATATTGAATAAAGGCATCTTGATCAATCAGGTTTTAAGTGAAGTGCCGGTGGGATTAGTCAAACTTAAATCCAAAGAAAATGACCGTTCCGCAGGTATTTTAATGCATATTAGTTCCCTGCCGTCTGATTATGGAATTGGCGATATAGGGCCAGAAAGCAGAAGTTTTATTGATTTTCTGACTGAATCCGGGCAAAAATACTGGCAGATTTTGCCTGTGAACCCTACAAAATCCGAAAACGGCCACTCCCCATATTCCAGTAATTCTGCCATGGCCGGTAATATTTTACTGATCAGTCCTGATTTACTGCGGTCAGATGGTTTATTGAAAGAAGCTGATCTGAAAAATGCTCTACTCGAATCAACTGATCAGGTTGATTATGACCGCGTGGAACAACATAAACATCATTTACTGAAATTGGCTTATCATAATTTCAGGGAGTCACATCATTCTGAATTGCGCAAGTCTTTTGAAACGTTTTGTGCCGCAGAAAAAAGTTGGCTTCATGATTTTTCCTTATATGTAACCATTAAAGCCAATAACAGGCAACAGGAATGGTACCATTGGCCTGAACAGTTAAAAACAAGTGATCCCAATGCGTTGGCAGAGTTTATTGAACAGTTTGCCGATGAAGTAGAGGAAATTAAATGGCAGCAGTTTATTTTTTTTAAGCAATGGCATGAACTGAAAGATTACGCCAATCAGCATGGTATTCAGATCGTAGGTGATCTTCCATTTTACCTCGACCTGGATTCGGTAGAGGTATGGTCTCATCCATCATTTTTTAAGCTGGGCAAAGATCTGAAACCTCTTAAAATCGCCGGGGTTCCTCCCGATTATTTTAATGAAAATGGTCAGCTCTGGGGAATGCCGATTTTCAATTGGGAGGCCATGAAAGCAGACCGGTATACCTGGTGGGTAAACCGACTTAAAAAAAATATGGAATTATTTGACTTACTGCGACTGGATCATTTCAGGGCTTTTTCTTCTTTCTGGGAAGTTGATGCAAATGCAAAAACGGCGATTAACGGAAAGTGGATAGATGGACCTGGAAATGACTTTTTTGAAGTCATAGAAAGCGAATTAGGGCAGTTGCCATTTATTGCTGAAGATCTGGGTGAAATTACCAGTGACGTGGAACAATTGCGTGAAAGATTTAAATTACCGGGGATGAAAGTGCTGCAATTTGCCTTTGGAAGTGATTTAATAAACACAACACATATTCCGCATAATTTTAGTTCTTCAAATTGTTTGGTTTATACTGGTACACATGATAATAATACCCTTTTAGGTTGGTTTAAAGAGGATGCTGATGACAACACCAAAAAAAGACTCGATATGTATTTCGGCTTCAGCCAGAATGAAGAAAATATCTGTCAAACCATTTTGAGGGCAGTATATTCCGCTGTTGCGGCAATAGCAATTGTACCTGTTCAGGATATCCTGAATCTGGATGAATCTGCAAGAATGAATACTCCTGGCAGAAATTCCGGGAACTGGAAATGGCGCTTAACCAAAGAAAAGTTAGATAATAGCCTGATTGACTGGTTAAAGATGGAAATGGAACGATGTAACAGAAAACGTTAGTGATGATCAATACATCGTTTTCCAAACTTTTCAGTTAACGGCTTTAATAATGAGGGACTTAAGTTCGTGATTTAAATTTTAAAATAAGTTTAAAACCAAATTATAGAGCATAAAGTTGTGCTTACTATTAATTATGTGTATTTTTAAATCTACTTTATTGCTATTATTGCGAAAATTTTGGATTTAATTATGAATATTGGAAGATCAGGCATAATTGTTTACATGAATACAGAAGAAAATTATGGAACCATCCTGGATGAAAATTTTCAGGATATCTATTTTTCTCTGATTAATCTACCCCTGGAAGCATATATCTATGCCAAGGTATCCTTCGAAATTCAATTGTTACTTAAAGGCTTAGAGGCGACCAATATTTGCTTGTTGTAAATCTTTGAACCCGGTAAAACGGTCTTACATAGGTTAGCATTTCGTTAATGATTTATTGCATCATTTGAATGATCTTATTTCTGAAAATTTGCAGCACTATTTGTATTTTTTTGGTATAAAAAACAATATTTAGTAAACATTAAATTAATAACTAAATAATATCAAATCAGGTGATTGTCTGATAATTCTTGGATCTGGTATACAATAAGCATCATTTATAATTTAATTATTGTAGAATTTATATTACTTTTTTAAAGTATTTCGTTTGAATAAATTAAAAAATAGTGATCTTAAAATGAAATTTTTAAAATTATTTAGCTGTTAGTCAGTGTGTTAATTATTTTTTCAGCCCTATCCTTTAATTTTACATAATTTAACGTTTCCACTTTATCTTTTCTTGAAAAAATATATATATTTGTTCTTACCCTTTCGAGGGTATGTTTTTCATAGGTAGATGTAGGGTCGAATACTTGTATTCGGCCCTTTTTTGTTTTTTGGAGTATTTAAAAATGTATGTTTGTGGTATGATAAAGAAGAAAGTTGTTGTTGCAGTTACTGGTGCCAGTGGATCAATTTATGCTAAAGTTTTGTTCGATAAATTGATAGAACTTCAAGATCAAATTGAGGCTGTTGGTGTGGTAATGAGCGATAACGCAAAAGAAGTTTGGCAATTTGAATTAGGAAACCAGAACTATGCCGATTATACCAATTTTACTTTCTTCAGCAAAAACGATTTTAATGCACCCTTTGCCTCAGGTTCAGCTAAGTATGATACCATGATTATTGTGCCCTGTTCTATGGGAACATTAGGTCGCATTGCACATGGCATATCAAACGATTTGATTTCAAGAGCGGCTGATGTGGTTTTAAAAGAACGCAGAAAACTAATTGCCGTAGTAAGAGACACGCCATTCAGTTTGATTCATATTAATAACATGAAAACAGTTACAGAGGCAGGAGGAATTATTTGTCCGGCGAATCCTTCTTTCTATAGCTTACCAAAAACAATTGAAAAAGTAGCCGGAACAGTGATCAGCAGGGTGCTGGATTTGGCTGGTTTTGAGCAGGAAAGTTATCGCTGGCAGGAAAAATAGCTCCGTTTCAATTGCATGGTGATAGCTGAGAATTGCCAATTGATCACCTAATGTTATCTTACTGTAATTTATCAGTTCAGCAGGATCCATTCTGTCAACTCCGAACTTATTTCTTATCTTTGCAGGCTCAATGAAAAAGGTCGCGTTTTATACATTAGGTTGTAAATTAAATTTTTCTGAAACCTCCACAATCGGTCGTTTATTTACCGATGCAGGTTATGCTGTGGTTGAATTTCAGGATCAGGCTGATGTGTATGTGATCAACACTTGCTCTGTTACGGAGCATGCGGATAAAAAATGCCGTAAAGTAGTTAAAGAAGCTTTAAAATATTCTCCAAATGCTTTTATCACCATTGTTGGGTGTTATGCTCAGCTCAAGCCACAGGAAATTGCTGAGATTGAAGGGGTGGATATGGTTCTGGGTGCAGCGGAGAAATTTAGAATTGTAGAATATATTACTGATTTAACCAAGCAACCTAAAGCGGTGGTTCATCAGCAAAACATAGAAAAAGTAAACCATAATTTCATTGCATCTTATTCTATCGGCGATAGAACGCGTACTTTTTTAAAAGTGCAGGATGGATGTGATTATCCTTGTACCTATTGCACTATTCCATTGGCGCGTGGTGCCAGCCGGAGTGATACCATTGAGAACGTGGTGAACAGGGCTAAAATGATTGCAGAAAGTGGGGTAAAAGAAATTGTGCTTACCGGTGTTAACCTTGGTGATTTTGGCATTCGAAATGGCGAAAGGGAAGATAAGTTTTTTGATCTGGTAAAAGCATTAGATGAGGTTGAAGGCATTGAAAGAATTCGCATTTCATCTATAGAACCAAATCTGCTTAGTAATGAGATTATTGAATTTGTAGCCCTGTCTAAACGTTTTGTGCCTCATTTTCATATTCCCTTACAATCCGGATCTGATAAAATTCTGGGCTTGATGCGTCGCCGTTACCGTAGAGATTTATACGTGGAGCGGGTAGCAAAAATTAAAGAAGTAATGCCGCATTGCTGTATTGGTGTGGATGTAATTGTTGGCTTCCCCGGCGAAACCAAGGATGATTTTCTGGATACCTATCAGTTTTTAAACCAGCTGGATATCTCTTATTTGCATGTATTTACCTATTCCGAACGTGAACTGACCGTTGCAGCCGAAATGAAAGGTGTTGTATCCGGTAGCGAGCGTAACGAAAGAAGTAAGATGTTGCATATCCTGTCGGATAAAAAACGCAGGGCTTTTTATCAGTCGCAGATTGGCAGTAATGCAGAAGTGCTGTTTGAAGCTGATCAAAAAATGGGTTATATGCATGGATTTACCAAAAACTATGTAAAAGTACGCGCTAAATATGATCCGGTAATGGTAAATGAGCTAAAGGCTGTTAAGCTTCTCGAAATGACCCCGGATGGCGAGGTTGAGGTGGCTGAATTGGAAACAGCTTACGCACATCATTAGCATTTAATTAACATGCTGAATTTAGTTTAGTACCCTTTGAGTCAATATCCTCAAACAAGTTTAAGAAAACGTTTTTCTCGTAAATCGTTAATTGCGAGGAGGTAAACCCGACTTTTTGGGAAGCAATCTACTTTTGTGGCATCTATGACGAAGATTTCAGCAAATGAAAAATCTGATTCGCAACGACGAATTTTTTATGGAAGCTTGTACCAGTTCCAATGCTAAATTGATAGCAGCCGACTTTACCGACACTTATTAACAATTAATCTGCTTTTTCTTTTCATCTTTAGTGCTTTAGTCTTTCCGCTTTAGCCTTTCAGCTTTCTTTCCTATCTTCGCAACAAATTATTTGTATGTTTCCTACCGTCTCCCATTTTTTAGAATATTTATTTGGTATTAACCTGCCATTGCCGTTTAATACTTTTGGCGTTTTTGTAGCGCTGGCCTTTGTGGCCGGGTATTGGGCTTTTACCAAAGAATTACAGCGGAAGGAGTCGTTAGGAATTCTTCATCCCATTACTAAAACAATTATAATTGGCAAGCAAGCCACCACCTCTGAGCTGATCATGAATGCCTTATTTGGATTTTTAATTGGCTACAAACTGGTATATGCCCTCTTAAATTATTCTTTGTTCGTGAGTGATGCCCAATCCATTCTGATGTCGGCCAGGGGCAATATTATTGGTGGTTTATTATTCGCCGCTTTATTTGCCTATTGGGATTATAAGGAAAAAGATAAAACAAAATTAGATCAGCCAAAAGAAACTAAAGTAACCATACATCCTTACCAGATCATGAGCAACCTGATTGTATGGGCCGCAATATGGGGTTTTCTAGGGGCTAAATTTTTTGACAATTTAGAATATTGGGATGATTTTGTTCAGCATCCTATTGAGCGTTTGCTGTCGTTCAGCGGTTTAACCTTCTATGGTGGGTTGATTTGTGGTGGTGCAGCAGTGCTGATTATTGCCAGAAAAAATGGAATCAAGCCATTGCATATGCTGGATGTTGGTGGGCCGGGCATGATGCTGGCCTATGCGGTAGGACGTATTGGCTGTCATTTATCGGGCGATGGCGATTGGGGAATTGTGAACCCACATCCAAAACCTTTCTCTTGGTTGCCTGATTGGTTGTGGTCATATACCTATCCAAATAATGTAGTGGGTGAGGGTATTCCCATCCCGGGCTGTACAGGTAAATTTTGCAATGAGCTGGCACAGGGCGTTTATCCTACGCCATTATATGAAGTAATTGTATGTTTAATCCTTTTTGCCTTCCTGTGGAGTATTCGCGATAAAATTAAAGCACCAGGCCTGATGTTCGGTATCTACATGATCCTGAATGGTATTGAACGCTTTTGTATCGAACTGATTCGGGTAAACTCGAAGTACCATGTATTCGGATTATCGTTTACACAGGCAGAGATGATTTCGACGTTCCTGGTTATTGGAGGGATTGCTTTAAGTGTTTATGCACTCCGGAATAAAAATGTGGTCAGTTAATTTAGGCAAAAGCTTAATCAATCAACATCCAGCTATTTTTAATATAAATTTATGAATTACGAATTAATATGTAATAAGGTCATCTCCATTGTCAGGCTAACCGGAAATTTCATCCGCAAAGAATCCTTACAATTTGATGCGAGTAAAATAGAATACAAGGGTTTAAATGATATGGTTTCTTATGTTGATCAGACAGCAGAAAAGAAACTGGTTCAAAACCTTGAAAAATTAATTCCCGATGCGGGTTTCATTACAGAAGAAAAAACGATGACCAGGGTTGGAAAGACCTATACCTGGATTATCGATCCTTTAGATGGGACTACCAATTTTATACATGGCATTCCTGCCTACGGGATCAGTGTTGCTTTATATGAAGATGGTTTACCTGTTATCGGTGTGGTTTATGAATTGAACAGAAGTGAAATGTTCTATTCTTATAAAGGTGGCGAAGCTTTTATGAATAAGAAACAAATTCACGTTTCTAATAATCCAGATCTACCTTCCAGTTTGCTGGCTACTGGCTTTCCGTATTATCAGTTTGATAAACAAGCTCAATATTTAAAGTTGCTGGAAGAAATGATGCAGAAATGCCATGGCGTTCGCCGCATTGGTGCTGCAGCAATTGATCTGGTTTATACCGCCTGCGGTCGTTTCGATGCTTTTTTCGAATACAATTTACAACAATGGGATTTTGCAGCCGGATGTTTTATTGTTCAGCAGGCTGGTGGACAGGTTTTTGATTTTTCAGGTGGAGATGAATATTTTACCAAACGCGAAATACTGGCCACCAATGGCAAACTGACTGCTGAAATGCTGGAAGCGATTAAGAGGCACTTTGTACTATAAGTTGCTTTTAAACCCGGGGAGCAGTTCCATCATCATCTGAAACAAGATCGTAATATAATTAGCATCAATATTATCTAATAAGAGTTTTTTTAAGTTCATTTAAATAAAGAATGGCTCGCTTTTCGGCGAGCCATTCTCATTATGGTAATCTACTATGAAAAATAGGCAATTATAAGGCTTCAGATACCACTTCAGTCACTTCAGGAACCATTCTCTGTAACAGGTTCTGAATGCCTGATTTCAGCGTAATGGTTGAAGATGGGCAGCCACTGCATGATCCCCTGAGTTCTACGGTTACCACACCCTCATCAAACGATTTATAGGTAATGGCACCACCATCCTGCTCCACAGCCGGACGGACGTAATCATGTAAGATTTGCTGAATTTTTATTTCAGTTTCCGTACCTTCAAAAGATGGCGCTTCTTCCGAAGTGGCTTCTTTAATTTTTAATTCAGATTCTACCGCACCTTTTACAAATTCCTTTAAAATGGCTTCAATATCAACCCATTCCGCATCATCTGTTTTAGTAATAGTTACAAAGTTGCTGGCAAAAAACACGCCCGACACAAAGTTGAATTTAAATAACTCTTTGGCGAAAGGAGAATGCTCTGCACTTTCTTTTGTGGCGAAATCCTCACTACCGTTAATCAGCAGCTTATTTACCATGAATTTCATGGTAGCCGGGTTAGGAGTCTGTTCTGTATATACGTTAATCGTCATGTCTTAATCAATTTGAATAAACAAAATTAACAATTACTCATTAATAAAGCTTTTACAGGCTGTCTGTTTAGCGTCAATTTAATTACTTAGAAAATGCCTGTATAGTTAAATGGTGTGATGGTCCGCAACTGCACTTTTACGGCTTCTGCCACTTCCAATCCTTCAATAAATACAGCGATACTGTCTGCATTAATTTTGGAGTGGGTTCTGGTTAGTTCCTTCAGGGCTTCATATGGGTTTGGATAATTCTCCCTGCGTAAAACGGTTTGAATCGCTTCAGCCACAACTGCCCAGTTGGCATCAAGATCAGCATGTAAAGCAGATTCATTTAGTAAAATTTTGTTTAATCCCCTTAAGGTGGATTGAATGGCAATAATGGTATGTCCGAAAGGAACACCAATATTTCTTAGTACGGTAGAATCTGTTAAATCCCTTTGCAAACGTGAAATCGGAAGCTTGGCTGCAAAAAATTCGAATAATGCATTAGCAATCCCGGCGTTTCCTTCAGCGTTTTCAAAATCAATTGGATTTACTTTATGCGGCATAGCCGATGAGCCAATTTCTCCGGCTTTGATTTTTTGTTTGAAGTAGTTTTTGGAAATGTACGTCCAGATGTCACGGTCTAAATCAATGATAATGTTATTTATGCGCTTCAGGGCATCACATTGTGCAGCAAACTGATCGTAATGTTCAATTTGCGTGGTATGTTGTGCCCGGGTTAAGCCCAAAGTTTCCTGAACAAACTGATTGGAAAAATCAACCCAGTTTACTTGTGGATAAGCGATGTGATGTGCATTGAAATTTCCTGTTGCACCACCAAACTTTGCACTGTTGGGAATCGACTTTAAATTTTCCAGCTGAATGTTCAAACGGTCTGCAAAAACAAGAAATTCCTTTCCTAGTTTTGTTGGAGAGGCCGGCTGTCCATGTGTATGTGCCAGCATGGGAATGTCTTTCCATTCGGCAGCCAATGCTTCTATCTTTGCAATCAATGTGGAAATTGCCGGATAATAACTTTCTTCTAAAGCCAGTTTAATAGAGTAGGGGATTGCCGTATTATTGATGTCTTGAGAGGTAAGTCCGAAATGGATAAATTCTTTATATTCCTGAAGGGCCAGGCTATCAAATTTATTTTTAATAAAATATTCCACCGCTTTCACGTCATGGTTGGTAACTTTTTCTGTTTCCTTAATTTCTAAAGCATCAGTTTCAGAAAAATTTTCATGAATTTGACGTAAATCTGTATACTGGTTTTTATCAAATTTTTCCAGTCCAGGAAGGTTAGCCTCGCATAATGAAATAAAATATTCAATTTCTACAAAGACACGATATTTAATTAAAGCTTCTTCAGAAAAGTAAGCGGATAAACTTTCGGTAGTTTTTCTATATCGGCCATCTATTGGCGAAATGGCTTGTAGTGATGTTAAATTCATTATGCGGATTATTTTTGCCGCAAATTTACTACAATTGATGGAATTTCCGGACTTTCAGCTTGAAAGAAATCCCTTTATGAAAAGAAAACATACTGAATACTGTAATGTGTAACTTATATTGGCTTAGGGTGTGGAGTTGCAACCAAGAGCAAAATGGTTTTTGGTTTGCTTTTTCATGAAAAAAGGTATTGATTCGAAAATCAATACCTTTTTATTTAATAGGAAGATTAAACTAGTGTTTAACTTCTTCAGTAGTTTTAGTAGTTGCTTTTACAGTAGTATCTTTTACAGTAGAATCTTTAACAACAGTATCAACACCTGTTGTATCTGTAACGATTGTAGAAGAATCAGTTAAAGTTGTATCAGCACCATCAGCTTTTTTTTCTGAATTACATGCTGCAACTGATAAAGATAAGGCTAGGGCTAAAAAGCCTAATTTGAATGTATTTTTCATTTTAATTATGTTTTAGGTGAATATATACCTTTATATACCCATTATGTAAAAAGGTAACCCTGTAAAATAGAAAAAAAATAAAAATGGCCTTAAAAATTAATTTAAGGCCATTTTTTTATAATTAAAGTCAGACTAGTGTTTAACTTCTTCAGTAGTTTTAGTAGTTGCTTTTACAGTAGTATCTTTTACTGTAGAATCTTTAACAACAGTATCAACACCAGTAGTGTCAGTAACGATAGTAGAAGAGTCAGTTAAAGTTGTATCAGCACCTTCAGCTTTTTTTTCTGAGTTACAAGCAACAACTGATAAAGATAAAGCTAAAGCTAAGAAGCCTAATTTGAATGCATTTTTCATGTTAAATATTTTTTTAGTAATTAATTAATTTACCCTTAATACAGTTAAATCAAAAAGGTAACCCAAAAAGGTTAAAAAAAGTAAATAAAAATAAAAATGGCCTTGAAAGATACATTCAAGGCCATTTTTTATAAGTAAAGTCAGACTAGTGTTTAACTTCAGTTTTAGTTGTAGTCGCTTTTACAGTAGTATCTTTAACTGTAGAATCTTTAACTGTAGTGTCTTTTGCAGTAGTATCAGTAACGATAGTAGAAGAATCAGTTAAAGTTGTATCAGCACCTTCAGCTTTTTTTTCTGAGTTACAAGCAACAACTGATAAAGATAAAGCTAAAGCTAAAAAGCCTAATTTGAATGCATTTTTCATTTTGAATTTTTTTAAGTAATTAATTTTCTTGTTAATACCGCAAAGGTAGAAAGGTAACCCGGTTTTTTTTAAAAAAGTAAAAATATTTTTTCCATGCCAATCCAAGGCATAACGTTGATTAAACTTATTATAGCCTCTAATTTTTTTTGTCTAATATTGGGTTACCATTTACCGAAAAAAGTATTAACCAGTGAATAACAGTTTAAAGAGTTCAGTTCCAACGGATAGGGAAGTTATTTTAGGTATTTTAAATAACTCTGCAGATACACTTAACAAGTTATATAAGGCATATTATGCAATGGTTTTGCAATTTATCCTGAATAATAGTGGCGATGAAGATGATGCAAAAGATGTGTATCAGGAGGCTATCATTATTTTATATAACAAAATTAAGGAAGGAAATTTTGAACTCAGCAGTAAACTTAAAACATACATATATTCGGTTTGCCGGAGGATTTGGTTAAAAAAGCTTCATCAGCGAAGCAAAAAAACGGGCAATATTACCGACTATGAAGATGTATTTGCTGTTGAGGAAGATGTGGAGCAACATGAGGAAAAAGATGCTGCTTTTGTGAAAATGCAATCGGCTTTGGATCACCTCGGAGAACCTTGCAAAACCATTATTCAGGATTTTTATATCCACAGTTTATCCATGCAGGATATTTGCGAAAAGTTTGGTTATACCAATACGGATAATGCAAAAACACAGAAGTATAAGTGCCTGCAGCGGTTAAAGAAAATATTTTTTCAACCATAAATATTGAAATGAGAAACGATTTAGAGTTAGATGCGATTATTGAAGATTATCTTTTAGGTAAACTGAATCCACAGGAAACTTTGGCTTTCGAACAACTGCGTATAAGTGACCCGGCGGTGGATCATAAGGTGGTTTCTCATAAGTTCTTTCTGGAATCTATGGACATGTTTGCTGAACAGATTCGACTGAAAGCGCAATTAAATCATATTCATGGAGAGATTGATGTGGAAAGTATCGCTTCTTCACTCAGACCGCATCCTTCGCGGGTAGTGCAGCTCTGGAGAAAACATAAATCTGCCATTGCTGTTGCCGCTTCTTTTCTGGTTTTATCTTTAGTTTCGGTTTATTCCATCCAGCACAATACCAAACAAAAAGAACAACTTGTGTTGTTGAGCAACCAGGTTAATAAAGCGATTAAAACGCAAAACAGTTTAATCAGGAAAATAAACAACAATGCCACCATTCCTGGAAAGCCAGCCATCCAGAATAGTTTTGGAGGTACGGGCTTTGCCATTTCTACCAATGGTTACATTCTGACTAACCTGCATGTTATTAACGGAGCTGATTCTTTATATGTTCAGAATAATAAGGGAGAATCATTTAAGGTAAAATCAATTTACACCGATCCCCAGAATGATATCGCTATCCTTAAAATAAGCGATAAAAATTTCAGCCATTTATCATCCATACCTTATACCATTAAAAAGAATACCAGTAGTATTGGAGAAACAGTTTATACTTTAGGCTATCCTAAAGATGATGCAGTTTTAGGAGAAGGTTATGTCAGTTCGAAAAATGGTTTCGTAGGTGATACCACTCAATATCAGGTTTCTATACCAGTGAATCCAGGAAATAGTGGTGGTCCGCTTTTAGATTCGAATGGTAATTTAGTGGGGATTATCAGTGGCAAGCCAGATCAAACTGAGGGGGCTGCATTCGCCATCAAATCTAAATATATCTTGGAAGCCATGAGGGCAATTCCTCAGGATTCATTAGGAAACAACCGGCTTTCATCCAACAAGAAAAGCATGCTTTCCGGTTTAAAACGTACAAAGCAAATTGAGAAATTGCAGGATTATGTTTTTATGATTAAAGTGTACAATTAATAACCCAAACAAATTAATATTGTTGAGACCCTGAAGCTAACTACTTTAGGGTTTTTTTGTGTTTATAATTTGGATGTATTAAATAATATATTGTCTATGTATTTACTATAGTATTGATTAGATTTGTTTCATTCAATTTAAAAAATAAAATTATGAGTATAAGATTAGGCGATACCGCACCGAATTTTCAGGCAGAAACTTCTATCGGAAAAATTGACTTTTATGAATATTTAGGAGATAGCTGGGGTGTTTTATTTTCTCACCCGGCTGATTATACACCTGTTTGTACTACAGAATTAGGAAGAACCGCTGCATTAAAGGGTGAGTTTGAAAAGCGTAACGTAAAAGTATTGGCATTAAGTGTTGATACTGCTGAATCGCATAAGGGATGGATAAACGATATTAATGAAACCCAGCATACCTCTGTAGAATTTCCGATTATTGCCGATCCGGATAAAACGGTTGCGAATCTCTATGATATGATTCATCCAAATGCATCCGAAACTTTAACCGTAAGATCACTGTTTGTGATTAGTCCTGATAAAAAAGTTAAATTAATCATTACTTATCCTGCGTCAACAGGGAGAAATTTCAATGAAGTTTTAAGGGTAATTGATTCATTACAGCTTACCGCTCAGTATGCCGTTGCTACACCTGCAGATTGGAAAGATGGTGAGGATGTTATTGTGGTAAACAGTATTAAAACAGAGGATATTCCTGAAAAATTTCCAAAAGGACATCAGGTAATCAAACCTTATTTACGGACCACACCACAGCCAAATAAATAAACATATAAAAACCCCGCCCATACGCAACATTATCGTTAACATACCTGTATTTATGTTGCTCTTAAGGTGTATTTATTATATTTGATTGTTTTGTTTTGAAAAATTAACGCTTAATCTAGCTAATTGAATACCAAATTTTTTAAGGAAATGAAAAACAAAGCGTAAAAGGTTATTTATTTATCATTATTTTTATTTTTTTATGGCAACCGGAAAAGTTAAATGGTTTAATACACAAAAAGGTTTTGGATTTATTATTCAGGAAGATAACAAAGATCTTTTCGTTCATTTTAAAGATGTTTTAGGTGGGATTGATAGCCTGAAAGAAAACGATAAAGTTGAATTTGAAGTGGCTGATGGCCGAAAAGGTTTGCAGGCGATAAATGTAAAGAAAATTTAGGGCCAACACCTTAAACCTATTAATAAAAAAGCCTTTCAGTGCATGATGAAGGGCTTTTTTATTAATAGTGCTGTATAATTTTGGATTTGATAATGAGATATGCTTCTTTTGCGGTCTTGGTAAAGATTAGAAACTGATCATGATCCGGCTTGATTTTATATTTTTTAGCCAGGTTTTCAGGTTCAGCAGGATAGTTCCTTACGATAATATTTCCGGTTAAATCAGTTGCTTTTTTTAACTCTGCCGCTGCCAGGATCGACTGGATTTCGAAGATCCTTCCGGGAAAAAGATGATTAACGGAATGGCCAACATAAAGCTGCGTTTGTGGATGTAGTTTCGTTAAATTATAAGTTTGCCCAATCAGATTAAATGCTCCAGATTTAAGTAAGGCTGCATCAGGTTCATATAAATATTTAAAGTCAGAGATTTCATCCGCATATTGTGGATTGACATGGCTTTCTGATTTTTTAAAAGAAAATACCTTTTCTTTTTCGTTGAGTGAAACAGAAAAAATGGTTGGCTCACCTTTAAATTCATGATCAATAATCCATAACAACTCCTTGCATTCATTTTTTATACTTACAATATGAATTTCACTAACTTGTTTAAGTTCATTTAAACCTGCCGTAATATCCAGCAGAGGAGCTGTTTTAATCATCAGCCGCTGCGATTTTTGTAATAATAAGTCAAGATGAGTGTTTACATCAGGCGTACAGTCTTTCAACATAAATACTTTGCCTGATCCAGCCCTGCGGGCAGGGTCTACATAAATGGTATCATATTGTTTTGTCGTTTCAGTCAAATATGCTATGCCATTCACAGGTTTGAAATGAATGTTGTCTGATTTTAGCACCCTGGAATTATAGGCCGCTATACCTGATAACTCCGTATTAATTTCACAATGGGTAACGGTATCCAACTGTTTGGCAAAGTAATGCGCATCTACACCAAAGCCACCCGTGAGGTCGATTAATGAACGTCCTGCAGCTAATTTTGATTTGTATCTGGCCGTAATTTCTGATGATGTCTGCTCAATAGATAAAGCTGGCGGATAGTAAATGCCTGAGGTATGAAACCAGCTTGGTAATTTCTTTTCTGATTTTTTTTTACTCAGAATCTGGCCCGCCAGTTCGGCAGAAGTGACACCCGGAAACTTACTTTTAGCTAAAGCAATTTTGTTAACATCTGCATGGAGGTTGGCATTGATGTATTCCTGTACGGCTTTAGTTAAAAGTTGATCATTCATTTTTTTTAATTAAATCATCAGAAGCATGGTCCGTTTCGTTTGACAGCGGATGGATGCTTAATTCCTGAAAGGCTTATCTTATTAGGCCTTATTTTTCATCACCATCTGGCAGGTATGGCGGCTTTTTACTTCCAGTAATATTTCTTTATCCACCGTAACCCTGTCTATCGTGTTCTGGTTGTAATAACGGATGGTAACTAACTCAAGTCCTTTATTATACTTAATCGTAAATTCGGTGGAAAGATCTTTAATCAGGCATTCGATTCTTTCAGGATGATCGTCAATACTAACCGAAAAGCTAATGGCCGAGTTCAGCATGGTATTGATCTTAATCTTATGCTTATGGAAAAGTTCAAAGATATTACTGAGATTTTCTTCGATAATGAAAGAATAGTCTTTTGGAAAAATGGAAATCAGTGCCTGGTTAATCTTAAATATAAAAGAGGGTACAGGCAAAGGATTATTATTTTTGGTAATGGCTGTGCCCTTACCTTCAGGCTGAATAAAAGATCTCACGAATAACGGAATTCCCTTGTTTTGTAAAGGTTTTATCGTTTTTGGATGAATTACTGTAGCACCATAATAGGTGAGTTCAATGGCATCATGATAGGAAAGCTGGGCAATCAGTTCCGTTTCGTCAAACCATTTAGGGTCAGCATTTAAAACACCAGGTACATCTTTCCAGATGGTTAAGGCTACTGCATCCAGGCAGGAAGCAAATATGGCAGCAGAATAATCAGAACCTTCTCTGCCCAAAGTAGTGGTATAGTTTTCACTTGTACCACCAATAAAACCCTGGGTAACTATAATATTCTGCTCAAGTAAAGGTACAAGGTCTTTCTGAATGATCTGGCTGGTCTTTGTCCAGTCAACTTTTCCTTCCCGATAGGTATTATCGGTTTGGATAAAATTCCGGGCATCTGTCCACAAGGCTTTATTGCCACATTCATTCAGCCAGGCTGCTACGATTTTTGTGGAAACCACCTCGCCGATAGATACAATCTGATCGTAAATATAATCTGCATCGTTGTCCGGCTCCTCTTCAATTAACCAATCAATTTCTACAAAGGTGTTGGCCACATCATCATAAATGGAATGTGATTTGCCTTCAAAAAGTTCTTCAATAATCTGAAAATGGAAGTGTTTAATTTCCTCAAAGCGTACAGATGTATCCTCACTTCCATTCAGATAAGCCGCTGTTAATTCTTCCAGCTTATTTGTGATTTTCCCCATTGCAGAAACCACGATCAGTAATTTACCGTTCTGATAATCGCGTACAATGGCTGAAAGGTTTTTTACGCCAGCAGCATCTTTTACTGAGGCACCTCCGAATTTGTAAATATCCATATTAAAATGCCTTAACCTGATCTGTAGAAAGTGCGGCGTTTAACCATCCGCTTTCTAGATGTGCCTGATACTTATGATAGAAATTAATAGCGGGTTCATTCCAGTCTAACACCTGCCAAACCATTCCGCTATAGTTTCCGCTTTTAGCGGTTTCAATTACTTTTTCAAAAAGTATCTTTCCAATGCCCCGGCCCCTGAACTCTTCTGTCACAATAAAATCTTCGAGGTATAACCTACAGCCTTTCCAGGTCGAATAGCGGGTATAATATAAGGCAAAGCCAATAACCTGATCATTTACCTCTGCAACAAATGCTTTCCAAACCGGGTTTTGCCCGAAGCCTGCTTCCATAAAATGCTCAGGGCTTACAGTAACTTCTTCCGGTGCACGTTCATAAACCGCCAGCTCATGAATAAGTTCCATCATCCGGCCGCAATCTTTAGCTTCTGCTACTCTTATTTTTAAATTCATGAAGGATTTTCTGAGGTGTTTTTAAAATGCTTGATGATGCGCTTCCCGAAAATACTGCTTCCGATGCGTACCATCGTGCTTCCTTCTTCTATCGCGATTTTATAGTCGGCACTCATCCCGGTTGAAATCTCTTTAAAAGAATCTTCATTTTTGAAAAAGCTCGCTTTTAATCCGTCAAAAAACACTTTCAATTCATTAAATTCGATTATAATTTGCTTTTCGTTTTTGGTGTTTGTTGCAATCCCCATTAAACCGGTAATGCGAATGTTTTTCATTTCAGCGTATTCAGCTGAGCGAAGTAATTCAATAGCCTCATCATGGGCGAGTCCGAATTTAGTTTCTTCATCTGCGATATAGATTTGCAGCAGACAGTCAATAACCCGTTTATGTTTAAGTGCCTGCTTATTAATTTCCTGTAGTAATTTCAAGCTGTCCACACCATGAATCAGGCGAACGAAAGGGGCAATATATTTTACCTTATTGCTTTGCAGATGACCAATTAAATGCCATTCAATATCTTCGGGAAGCTGTGCCTGTTTATCTACCATCTCCTGAACCATATTTTCGCCAAAAATACGTTGTCCTGCCTCGTAAGCTTCTAATATGGTCTCTGCCGACTGTGTTTTTGAAACAGCAATCAGCTTGACACCGTCGGCCTCTACTTCGCTTTTATATTGTTTAAGATTATCAGCTATGCTCATTTATAACTATTTTTGGGTAAAATTAACAACCTTGCCGCAATTTGGGCAAAAAATAATATTTTAATTGAGCATGAAAAGATTAATGTGGGGTTTAATTGTTGCTGTGGTGGGTTTGGGCTGCAAATCCAAAACACCTGAAGGCATCATTGATACGGAAAGAATGGAGGGGATTTTATATGACATCCACGTGGTAGACGGTTATATCTCTACCATTTACGTGCAGGATTCTGCACGCAAAGTGGCGGCTACCTATTATAAGGGGATTTATAAAAAATTTAATACTGATTCTGCACAATATACCAGAAGCTTAAACTATTATTACCAGAACCCTGAAAAATTGCAGGACATCTATAAGGTCATCTCGGCTCGTTTAGACCATCAAAAGCTTAAACTCAAGCAGGCCGACTCATTGATGCAAAAAAAGAGATTTAAAGCAGACTCACTTAAGATTGTTAAAACATTCAAAGCTGATTCTTTATCCATCAGAAAAAAGATGAAAACGGATTCTTTATCCAAAGTTAAAGCTGAAGCACAAATTAAAAAAAAGAAGGCACAAGCTGATTCGCTTATAAACACTAAAAAAAACAGTGATTATAAACCATTATCAGTAGCTGTACAATAATATGTTATATCCCGAAAATTGTTTAGAACGTTTAGGTTTTGTAGAGATAAGGCAACTCATTAGCAAGCATTGTTTAAGTCCGATGGGCCAATCGATGGTGTTAAAGATGCAGGTGATGAACCGTTTTGATCAGATCGATAAATTTTTACGTCAAACCCACGAATTTAAAAGTATCCTGCAAAATCAGGAACCATTACAAATCAATACCTTTTTTGATATCAAATCTCTGGTTGATAAGATCAGGGTGGAAGGCACCTATCTCCTGGAAGAGGAGTGGTTTCAGGTTTACACATCATTGCAAACTGTTTTTTCAGTTTTGCGGTTTTTTGAAGAAAGAGCAGAGGTTTATCCAACGCTGGAGGCACTTTTTGAGCATTTGCCGATTGAAAAAAATATTCTCCGTAAAATCGAAACCGTTATTGATGCCAAAGGTAAAATCAAGCCAAATGCTTCGAAAGAATTACAGGAAATTACTTCCGCCATTTCACGTGCAGAGCAGGATGTGCGTAAGCGGATGGATTCCATTTACAAGCAAGCCATAGCCAATAACTGGGTAGCTGATGGAAGTTTAACCATTCGCGACGGCAGAATGTGTATCCCGGTTTTAGCAGAAAATAAGCGAAAACTGAAAGGATTTGTACACGATGAATCAGCAACAGGTCAAACGGTTTATATTGAGCCCGAAGAAGTGTTTACACTTAACAATAAGCTGCGTGATTTAGAATTTGATAAAAGGCGTGAGATCATTAAGATTTTAGTGGCACTTACGGATGACCTTCGCCCTTATTCCCCCTTATTGCTTTCCTATCATGGCTTTCTGACTAAATTAGATTTTGTACGGGCGAAGGCTTTGTTCGCTTTGGATATTGAGGCTGAAATGCCTGGTTTAATGAAGGAGCCGAAAACAAAACTAATCAATGCCCGGCATCCGCTTCTGGCCATCTCTTTCGCGGCAGAGAAAAAATCAGTAACACCGCTGAATATTCATATTGACGCTGAAACCAGGGTGGTATTGGTATCCGGACCAAATGCTGGTGGTAAATCGGTTTGTATGAAAACAGTTGGTTTGTTGCAGATTATGTTGCAAACCGGTCTTTTAATCCCGGTAGATGCCAATAGTGAGGTGGGGATTTTTGAAAATATCTTTGCTGACATCGGAGATGATCAGTCGATAGAAAGTGACTTAAGTACTTACAGTGCTCACCTGAAAAAGATGCGCTATTTTGTGGAGCATGCTTCGCCGAAAACAATGGTTTTAATTGATGAATTTGGTACAGGTACCGATCCGCAGTTTGGCGGACCAATGGCAGAAGCTGTTCTGGAAGTATTAAATAATAAAAAGGTTCGCGGTGTGATTACCACTCACTATTCTAATTTGAAGTTGTTTGCCGGGAACACACCTGGTTTGGAAAATGCGTCCATGCTTTTCGATAATGCCAAAATGAAACCGCTTTACATCCTGGAAATGGGTAAACCAGGAAGTTCATATGCTTTCGAAATTGCGCAGAATATAGGTTTGCCGAAAGAAGTTATTCAGTTGGCCAGAGAGAAAACGGGATCTAACCAAAATCGTGTAGATACCATGCTTGTGGATTTAGAGCGAGATAAAAAGAATGTTTACGATGCAAAAGTAAGTCTGGCCAATCAACAAAATAAGGCTAAAAACTTAATCGCAGAAAATGAAAAATTAAGGGCATTTCTGGATGAAAACAGAAGAGTTTTAATTAAAGAAGCAAAGCAGGAGGCGCAGAATATTATTAAAAATGCCAATAAACTGGTAGAAAATACTATCGCTGAGATTAAAGAAAATCAGGCCGACAAAGCCGTTACCAAAGTGCTTCGTCAGAATTTGCAACAGGAGCTGATTAAAAATACCTTACCGAAAGAGCGGCCGAAACCTGCACCTGTTGTAGTGGGTGGTGAAATAAGCATTGGAGACTGGGTAAAGTTTACCGACAGTGAAACTACAGGGATTGTACTGGAAATTAATCGGAATGAACTGGTTTTGGCTATCGGTGATTTACGTTCTACAGTAAAAAAAAGCCGTGTGCAGCGGATTAGCAATAAGGAAGCCAAAAAAGTGGTGCAAAGCAGTGGCAGTTCTTTTGCCGGCAGGATGAATGAGGCTGTTTCCGGTTTCCGTGCTGAACTGGATCTTCGTGGTAAACGAACTGAAGATGCATTGTTTGAAGTAGAGAAATACCTGGATAAAGCCATTATGCTGGGCTTCCCGTCTATCAAATTAATTCATGGAAAAGGCGATGGTATTCTAAGAAAAATGATTCGCGAATATCTACGGAAGTATAGCCAGGTAAACCGGATGGAAGATGAGCATGCCGATCGTGGTGGTGATGGAATTACTTATGTTTATTTGAATTAAGAGCAGGGAGTAGGTGAGTTGTGAAGAGGAAATCGGGAATTTAAACGAAAACATTCGGGTGAATGGGAATATAGAGATAGGAAGTTGAACAAAAAAAGTTAGTCGAAAAAACGATTAATTAAAAAAACTACTTCTTTTTATCGCCCGGACATTTTTTGCAGCGTTTTCCTTTTTTATATTTTTCACAACATTTTTTATGTTCAGCTGTACAGCTAAAAATAAAACCCATGCCTTTTTGAAATTCAGGATCTGTTGGGATAATAAATGTTTTGTCTTCGTCTCTCTCGTAAATCATTGCAGAACAAAGGTAAGTGTTGTTTAGATCAATTCCAATTAAATGATAGTCGAAAAAGATTTAAACAGGTAGATGTATGAAATTGATCAGGGCATTTACTAATTTAGCACACTAACCAAAAATTCATAATATGATAAACAAAGTGGTATCAGGCGCTGAAGAAGCGATCAAAGATATTTCAGATGGTGCTACCCTAATGCTTGGTGGTTTCGGCCTTTGTGGTATTCCAGAAAATTGCATTAATGCCCTGGTGAAGAAAGCTGTAATCAACCTGACTTGTATTTCCAACAATGCCGGTGTTGACGATTTTGGCATCGGTTTAATGCTGAAACAGCGTCAGGTAAAGAAAATGATCTCTTCATATGTGGGTGAAAATGCTGAATTTGAACGACAATTGTTAAGTGGTGAATTAGAGGTAGACCTGATACCGCAAGGTACACTGGCTACACGTTGTTTAGCCGCCGGATATGGAATGCCTGCCATTTTTACTCCTGCAGGTGTAGGTACTGAAGTGGCTGAAGGGAAAGAAATCAGGAATTTTGATGGAAAAGATTACCTGCTGGAATATGCATTTGATGCTGATTTTGCTATTGTAAAAGCCTGGAAAGGAGATTCAGCAGGAAATTTAATTTTTAGATCGACGAGTAGAAATTTTAATCCGGTAATGGCCATGGCTGGTAAAGTAACCATAGCAGAGGTAGAAGAACTGGTGCCAGTTGGAGAATTAGATCCCGATCATATCCATACCCCAGGTATCTATGTGCACCGTATCTTTCAGGGAAAAGATTATGAAAAAAGAATAGAACAGCGAACGGTTAGGGTTAAGTCCTGATGCCTTAGTCGAAAGTCTTTAGTCAATAATTATTTAATTATTCCGCTCATTCAAAACTATATATGTCACTATCAAAAGAAGATATCGCGAAACGCATCGCAAAAGAAATAAAAGACGGTTATTATGTAAACCTTGGAATAGGGATCCCTACTTTGGTTGCTAATTATATTCCTGAGAACATTAACGTTGTTTTACAATCTGAAAATGGCTTGCTCGGCATGGGACCATTTCCTTTTGAGGGGGAAGAGGATGCTGATTTAATCAACGCCGGAAAGCAAACCATCACCACTTTACCTGGCTCATCTATTTTTGATTCGGCCATGAGTTTTGGCATGATCAGGGCTCAGAAGGTAGACCTTACCATTCTGGGTGCGATGGAAGTTTCAGAAAACGGCGATATCGCCAACTGGAAAATTCCAGGCAAAATGGTGAAGGGAATGGGTGGTGCAATGGATTTAGTAGCCTCCGCAAAAAATATCATTGTAGCGATGCAGCATGTTAATAAGGCTGGAGAAAGCAAATTATTATCAGCATGTACCTTGCCCTTAACCGGTGTAAAATGCATTAAAAAGATTGTAACCGAACTGGCCGTTTTAAATGTTTTACCTGAAGGCGGTTTTCAACTTGTTGAACGGGCACCTGGGGTAAGTGTCGAATTTATACGCCAATCTACTTCGGGTAAATTAATCGTAGAAGGAGAAATTCCGGAAATGAATCTGGAAGTGTAAACTAAAGCAAAAAAGATAGTAGTGATATCGCCATGTAGTATCTAATATTAAGACTTACATTGTAAATAAGAAAAGGATGGTAAAAACATCCTTTTCTTATTTAGTATATATTCACCAGAATATTGTTTCGGAGTTCATTTGAAATCTCTTCCGTAATGGTGATCAATTCATCTGGTTCATTGGTATTGTTCATCACCACTTTATTACAGCCTTCCCTATAGGGCAACAGGTATTCCTTATAGGCAGGTACCACATGGTTGTGCCACTTATAAATCACATCATCTTCTGGATAACCGCGTTCCAGGCCATCGCGTTTAACACGCCTGTCTAGAGCCACCTGCTCATCAGCATCTACAAAAATGGTGTGATCCAGAAGCCCTGAAATTTCTTTAAAATGAAGGATAAAAAGACCTTCAACTATAATAATCGGTGCCGATTTGATCTCCAGGATCTTAACTACAGCCAGCGGATTATTAAAGTTATACTCTTTTTTATAAACTACCTCACCATTCAGCAATTGCTTAATATCTTTTAGAAATTGCTGACTATCTATTGTAGAAGGAAGATCAAAATTATAGAGCTTATTTTCTTCCTGGGTCATGTCTCCGGCAGGAATGTAATAATCATCCTGGGATACCAGTGTGACTTCATCTTGTTTAAAATGATGCAGAAAACAGTTCAGAAAAAAAGTTTTGCCAGATCCGCTACCGCCGGCAATACCAATTACAAATGGCTTTTTGTTTAAACTCATTGCGCACTATAGGTTAAATTGCATAAAAAACGCTTGTCTAAAGCACCCAATGAATCAGCTACAGCTTTAGTCATGACAATAATAACATCTTTTGTGGATTCGTTCTCTGTAAATTTACCAACAACTTTTGCAAAGGTGGTGCGGTTTGTCATTGGGTTGGTGAGTTTAATCACGCGGCCAACAGGCGCAGTGCGGTGCAGCACTAACATTTTGGAACTATCTAAATCTGCATCAGCAATCCATATGGCTGTACCTTTTTCTTCAATCTGGCTTAGGCCATAAACACTTGGATCGCGGCGAAGTTTCGGGTCTTTCACCATCGTGCTGTCTGGCTCATTTTGCTGCTCTTCTCTTGATAGATCATTAACAGATCTTGCCTGCGGAGGTCTTGGAATAATCAATTTCTGATCCTTTTTAATGGTGTTTGCATCCATTTTGTTGGCTGTTCTGATCTGATAAGCCGTAACATTATATTTTTTGGCAATGGTGAAAATAGTTTCGCCATCTGCTACAGTATGAATGATACTCTCCTCTTTTGAAGTGTCAGTTGCTGGCTTTGCAACAGTTTGTTCTGCCTGCTTATCTTTAGGTACCTGAACATCGGTAACAATACCAGCTGGTACTTTTAACACCTGGCCAATGGTAATGGCATTATCAGGCAGGTTATTTAATTTTCTCAACTGATAAGCCGTAATGCCATATTGTTTGGCAACAGTGAAAATGGTTTCGTTTCTTAATACAGTATGTGTACCGGTCGCATCAACAGGTTTTGTTGCATCTGTTACAGGAGTAGGTTGTTCAGAAACACTGACTATCTTATTCTCATCAACATTTTTGGTAGCAGGGATTTTTAACTTCTGTCCAATCCGCAGATTGTTTCCTGAAAGATTATTGGCCTTTTTGACTTCTTCAACCGTTGTACCATATTTCTCAGCAATTT
Source organism: Pedobacter sp. GR22-10 (assembly GCF_026239715.1). Taxonomy (NCBI): domain Bacteria; kingdom Pseudomonadati; phylum Bacteroidota; class Sphingobacteriia; order Sphingobacteriales; family Sphingobacteriaceae; genus Pedobacter; species Pedobacter sp. GR22-10. Next base: position 124,519 of record NZ_JAPIVR010000002.1, on the reverse strand, counting down.
TGCCCAGAAATTCCTTAGGTGCCACAACATGTTCAATCATGGTTTGTTCAGTTGAAGCAGGAGGTGTTGGTTGTACGGCAGGTATTGGCTGGGCCTTTGCCGTTTGCGCCGGAATGTCCTGAGTATTTAAAACTGTACTATTTTTAGCCGGAATTTTAAGCAGCTGACCGATGCTTAAATTATTTCCCTTAAGGTTATTTAATTTCTTGATTTCATTAACCGTAGTACCGTACTTTTCGGCAATCGCGTTTAAATTGTCTTTTGCCTTAACTATATACTCAATAACACCGCCTTCAGTTGAAGCCGTAACAGCAGGAGCACTGTTGTCAGATCCCCATGGAATATTGGTTGGCACTTTAATGATTACGCCAACCTGTAAGTATTTATTCTGATTGAATGCTATAATATCTTTTGGTGATACATTGTATCTCCGCCCAACAGAATAATACGTGTCTTTGGCTACAATTTGATGAACGATCAGTTTTTTGCCATTGTTATTTTCGACGCCGATAGAGTCTCTTGCTATGTTGGCTTTCGCATTTGCCACATTCAAGGCAAACAAAACAACAGCAGATAAATATATTTTGTGCATTTATTTTATATAAATTTCTAAGTCAATGAAAGCAATTATACGAATAATATTATAAACCATATTCAGATAGCAAGACCAGTATTTTGTAAAAATAACTTAACCTGTACCTGATTTTGGAAGTATATAATTCATTCACAATTACTTGTAAAGAAGGTTAATTACTGTCTTATCGAATTATAAACGAACATATAAATAAGGTATTGTATCCGGGAGATATTAAGGTTAAAACTTTTGTTTCTTTTAATTGTTACGAACTCATTAAATACATTAAAAACAATTCATATGGACGCTAAAGAAATAAGTTTAAACGAAAAAGAGGTTAAACCGGTCGTTGATCTTTTAAATGATTATCTGGCTAATTATCATATACATTATCAGAAGTTAAGAGGATGCCACTGGAATATTAAAGGACAGAACTTTTTTACGCTTCACGTAAAGTTTGAAGAATTATATACCAATGCACAATTAACCATTGATGAAATTGCCGAAAGGGTTTTAACGCTTGGAAAACCACCACATAGTCGTTTTGCCGATTACATTCAGGAATCTGATATTAAAGAAATTGATACCATAGGCATGAAAGATCTTGATATGGTTGATGCGATTTTAGATGATATGGCTAAACTAATTGAACTGGAAAGAGAACTTTTAGAAGCTACAGATGAGGCTGGAGATGACGGAACAAACGACATGGTTAACCGTTTTATGCAGTTTAAAGAAAAAAATACCTGGATGTTGCGTTCATTCGCCGGTAAAAAATAACGGATGTAACCAGATCATTGCCTCAGTTAAATAGATTTAATTATATCTGTTTATCTGAGGCTTTTTCGTTTATCAAAACACTAAATATCTATCTTTGAATATGGCATACAGAAGTTTAGCAGAATGTGTATCTGACCTTGAAAAAAACGGTCATCTGATCAGGATAAAAGAAGAAGTAGATCCATATTTAGAAATGGCCGCCATCCATTTAAGAATTTATGAAAATCAAGGGCCGGCGATCTTGTTTGAAAAAGTTAAGGGGAGTTCCTTTCCGGCCGTATCCAATTTATTCGGAACCTTAGAACGGTCGAAATTTATTTTCAGGGATACTTTACCAAAAGTACAGCAATTGGTTTCCTTGCGGAATGATCCAATGAAAGCTTTGAAAAATCCTTTCAAATATGCAGGCCCCGCAATGTCAGCTTTATCAGCATTGCCGATGAAAACGCCTTCTGCTAAGCACAAATTTTTAAAAACCACAATTGGTGCCTTGCCACAAATTGTAAACTGGCCAATGGATGGTGGCCCGTTTGTAACGATGCCACAGGTTTATACCGAAGATGTAGAGAAGCCGGGCATCCTGAATGCCAATTTAGGTATGTACAGGATCCAGTTGTCAGGAAATGAATACCTTCAGGACAAAGAAATTGGGTTACATTATCAGATCCACAGGGGGATTGGTGTTCATCAATCAAAGGCCAATAAACTTGGCCAGCCTTTAAAGGTAAGTATCTTTGTTGGCGGTCCGCCTTCCCATCCTTTGGCAGCCGTAATGCCATTGCCAGAAGGGTTATCAGAAATGACTTTTGCCGGAGCTTTGGGCGATCGCAGATTCCGTTACTTTTATGATGACGAAGGTTTCTGTATTTCTGCAGATGCTGATTTTATCATTACCGGAATGGTATATCCCAATGAAAATAAACCCGAAGGCCCTTTTGGAGATCATTTAGGCTATTACAGTTTAACCCATCCTTTCCCTTTAATGAAGGTGCATAATGTGTATCATAAAAAAGATGCGATCTGGTCGTTTACCGTTGTGGGGCGTCCACCACAGGAAGATACCAGTTTTGGTGCCCTGATCCATGAAATCACCGGCTCAGCTATTCCGCAGGAAATTCATGGTCTAAAAGAAGTACATGCTGTTGACGCTGCTGGGGTCCATCCTTTGCTTTTCGCCATTGGCAGTGAGCGATATACGCCATATTTAAAAGAGAGAAGACCTCAGGAGATTTTAACCATTGCCAATCATATTCTGGGTAAAAATCAGTTGAGTTTGGCAAAATATGTTTTTATTGCTGCAAGAGAAGATGATGAAAAATTAAGTACCCATCACATCGAAGATTTTTTAATCCATATTTTAGAAAGAATTGATTTTACACGTGATGTACATTTTTATACCAATACCACTATTGATACTTTGGATTATAGTGGCGATGGATTAAACAGTGGTTCTAAAGTCGTTATTGCCGCCGCCGGTGAAAAAAAACGTGAGCTTTGGCGTAAAATCCCTGAGCAGTTAAAGTTAGGCGATGGCTGCTATAAAGCAGAAGTGGCTATACCCGGGGTAATGGTGCTGGAATGCGATAAATATATCAGTGCAGAAAAAACAGCCGCAGAAATCGCTGCCTTAAATATCTCTTTAACCGATCAAAATTTAACAGGTTTGCCGCTGATCATTATCGCGGATGATGCCGAATTTACGGCTATGAATATTGATAATTTAGTTTGGGTAGCTTTCACCAGAAGTAATCCTGCGGCAGATATTTATGGCGTAAATGATTTTACCATTAACAAGCACTGGGGATGTAAGGGATCACTAATTATTGATGCGAGGAAAAAACCACATCACGCACCAGAACTGATCAAAGACATTAGTGTTGAGCAAAAAATAGATGAATTGGGAAAAGAAGGCCAGGCACTTTATGGTCTGATTTAGTTGAATAATTGAAATAAAATCTCGAATTTTAGGCATATCGCTCATTATGCCTTTAAAAATCATTTATATCTGTTGCTTACTTTTTTTAAATGGTTTTGTGCAGGCACAAAATTTTAGGCTGGACAGTGTAGCTATCAATTTGAAACAATATGGTTTAAACTCAGATCATTCCAGTCTTTTTCTTCATTTTGATAAAAATATCTATTCCAATAATGATCAGGTTTGGTTTACAGGCTATTTGCTTAATACGGTAGCGGAATCTGAGCGATATCACACCCTTTATCTATCATTGGTTAATAACGCAGACACTTCCATCGTTTTACAGGAAAAGTTCCTGATTAAAGAGGGGATTGCTTTCGGAAGTTTAGCGCTGCCTGATTCACTTCCAAGTGGCAGATATCGGTTTGTTGCCCATACAAATATGAAGATTAATGATCATTTCGATGGAGAATTTACACAACCGATTACTGTAAAATCGACCACAATTAATCCCTTAACTGCCAACGTTTCAATTTTTAAAAATTTTGATGAGCAAACGAAAAACGGAACAGTGTTATTGCAAGTTTTATCCGGGAATAATCGCTTTGTAGAAAACGCCGAGATCAATTATCAGATCGGCAATGCTGACGAAACCATCAAAACTGGCAAAGCAAAGAGCAGTGTGATTGGTGAGCTGATGATAAATTATCCCGCTGAAAAAATTACAAAGAAAAATAATTTGCTTAAAATCTCGATTAAAAAGAATAATCACCTAAAGTATGTGAATTTTAACTTGCCAGTGCAAGATGAAAAAATGTATCAGTTCAGTTTTTATCCTGAAGGTGGATATTTAATAGATGGCCTGACAAACAAGGTTGGCTTTGAGCTCAAAACTGAGAATGGAAATGTAGTTCAGGGTACGGCGGTTTTATATGAAAATGAAAAAGTTCTGGATACCATTTATACTAATTTACAAGGTATTGGAAGTTTCGTTTTTCAGCCAAATCGCCTTAAACGTTATTATGCTCAGATAATAGGAGCTGGCTTTAATCAATATGACCTGCCCACTATTTTAAATCATGGTGTAGCGCTTAGGCTAAGCTCTGCAATTTCAAATCACGAATTGAAAGCACAGATAGAAAGTAATGATCAGCAGCAGGCTCATGTTGTGGTTCATGATTTTTCAAATATTTTATTGCAATCAAGTTTTGATCTGCAGGCAAATCGTCCTCAAAACATGCGGTTCAAATTAGATTCTATTCCTATTGGTTTGTATGCACTTACGGTATTAAATAATGAATATAAACCCATTGCAGAACGGATCTTTTTTGCGCATTATAATAAGATCAATCGAATTTCAGTAATAACAGATAAGGAAAACTATACCACTAGAGATTCGGTTGAGCTGGATCTGAATGCTATTGGAAGGCAGAATAAACTCCTGCCAGCTATGGTTTCTGTGAGCTGTGTCCAGACAAATAGACTGTCAATTCATAACAATCAAAACATCACTGATTTTTATTTCTTTCAGCAACTCCTTGCTGATTTGCCAACTCATCAATTTAATCTTAAATATAATGATATCAATTATTTGAATGAGGTGTTAATGGTGAGAGGGTGGAGGAGATACCAATGGCCGACAGAAAGCCTGCCGAATGTTAGGCCGAAGCTCGTTTCATTGGAATATAGTGGTGAAGTATTAAAAAACAGGAAGCAGCTGAAGACACCGCTGATATTAAACACTTTTGCTGGCTCAAATATCAATGTGATTAATACGGATAGTTTAGGGAAATTTAATCTGACTGCTGCTAATTTACTTTCAGAAGATCGTGGTAGAGTTTGGCTAAACATTGGCGATAAGAGATATGCCAATTACGAAGTTCTTTTAAATGATCCTTTAAAGGAGATTAGGAATGAAGTAATAAATCAGAAAATCAGTCTTTTGGTAAATCAAACAACAAAATTGAATGATTTAAATCAATCTATAAATATCACCAATGGCATTACGTTAAAAGATGTAGTGATTAAATCTAAAAAAGACAATTTTCTAAATTTCGCTGAGCATGGACCGAATCGATGTGGTGATTATGTGTGTAGGTATAATATTTTAAACTGCGCAAATCATGCCGGATACCAAGACAATAGAAAGCCACTTAAGGGGAAAAGTTACGTACGATCTGGCGGAGGCACAATCGTTTATGCTGGTTGCACCGATCATGAAGATAAACCAAATTTACGAATGCTGAAAGGTATTCATTTGGCTAAAGAATTTTACACTTCTGATGTTTCCAATAAGAGCGAACCAATTAGTTTCGCAACCATTTATTGGAATTATCAGGTAGTGCTTCACGAGTCGGGAAATACTAGGCTTGTTTTTAATACAGGAGATCTTACGGGGAAATTTAAAATCATTGTGCAAGGCATCACTTCGGAAGGAGTCGCCTATGGGGAAAAAGAGATTAATGTCGCTGAAAAATAAAACGGGCCTTTGGTGTTTATGTCAAAGGCCCGTTTTGTTGAAAATTATTTAGACTAGAATCTCACACCAAATGTTAAAAAAACATTGTTTCGGTTGCTTTTTACATCTGCAACTGGCTCTGTGAAGTTATAAAGCTCATATGGAGATGAGTTAAAATTTGTTTTATAGTTTTGATAAGCAACATCAAAATAATAATTATCAATGCGGTAACCAATACCACCGGTATAGTATTGAGCCTGATAAAATGATTTATCACCACCTTTAATACCATTACCATTTAAACCATAACCCGCTCTTAAACTAATTTCCGGACTTACTTTAACCTCTGCACCCACTCTGTAATTCACAGCTTCTTTGTAAAAGTTTTTAACATCCTGATTATTCACATTTATGGTTCTTAAATCTGAACCGTTATCTGCTGAAAAGCGAATCGATGAGTAGTCAACATAATCCACGTCTGCAGAAATCAGGGCCATGCCACCGATAACATAACTTAAACCAGCTGAAGCTTTCAAGGGCGTACGAAGGTTGTAGGTAAAAGTATAATATTGAGGAGCGTTGTTAAAGCTATCAGGTCCGTTATTACTGTTACCACTTAAATTGGCCTGTAGCGTTTCAGCCGTATTATCCTGAATGTTCATCCAGGTAGGGGTCTGGAAATTTAAACCAATTCTCAATTCATTAATCGGCCTGTAAATCATTCCTAATTTAAGGTTAAATCCACCGCCTTTTGTTTCCTGGTTTCTGATTTGAGTCAGATTATAATTTTCATTTCCAGAAAAGCTTTTTTGGGTTTCATTATACCAGTTCGATATACCGGATTCTGTAAAAACAGCATCGCTGATGTATCTGACATTTACAAAACTAGCTGTGGCACCTAAGTATAATTTATTAGAAAAATTTAAAGCACCGGCTACATTAAATTCAGATGTGGAACCGGATCTGTTTTCGATCCAGTTTTGACTGAAGTTATTGTTGCCGAAAGGAGCTGCAGAATAGCTATTTGTAAAGCCTGGTGCACCAAAGTTAATTAAGCTACTTCTGTAGGCATCACCGGCAATCGTTCCGTCAGTACCAAAATCATTCGCCTGATCAACATAAGCATTTCTGATAGAGTTATTATTGTTGATGCCGTTGTAATCAATATTATTTAAGAAATCATTATTACGTGAATAACTTACCCCAAAAACAGTGCTCACTAAGCCTTTATTTACATCTGAACCTTTTGCCTTTGCCGCCGGACTATAAAATACAACGCCTAAATTATTCAGGTTAATCTGACTTTTGTTTGATTTAATGTTATTCCCTAAAAACGAACTGCTATTATCTACGGAATTAAATTCCGGCGTAATGCTAAATTCTGATTTTGTAAAAAGGCCTAATCCGGCAGGATTAGCACTGATGGAGCCAATGTCGCCACCTACGCCAATTTGAGCACCACCCATACCTTTAAAGCGGGCACTGCTACCATAATTTGTTTGCGAAAAACGAAATGCATCTGGTGCATAACTTTGGGCATACGATGTTCCTATAGTGGCTACTGTAGCCAATATCGTTACTAGGATGTATCTTTTCATTGATTTGTGTGTTGCTAATATTAACCTCTGCCTCCTCTTGATGGTCTTGAGCCACCGCCACCGCCGCCATAAGAACCGCCGCCGCTACTGCCACGGCTTGTTGGAGGGGGAGAATAAGTTGGCCTGCTCTCTGTTCTTTGAGGTTGAGGAGCATAATTTTCATTTCTGCCTGGCCTGCTGTAATTGGCATCCGGTCTTGAATAACCACCTTGTTGTCCGTTAGCCTGACTCCTGGTTGGCCTTCCGGCATTGTTATTAGGTGCATAACCTTGTCTGTAAGCACCATTTTGAGGAGCTACGCCCGATCTGTTGGGTCTGCCCATATTGCTGCCACCATTGCTATTTCCATAACCTCTGCTGTTCATGGTATTTCCTGGTCTGGCCCTGTAACTGTTGTTGCCGGTGTAAATACCGCCACCGTAGAAACCACCGCCATAGCCCCAGCCTCCGCCGTACCAGCCACCGCCCCAACCGAAGCGATCATAATAAGAATATGGCCCCCAGTTATTCCAGCCAAAATTGTTCCAGCCAAAACCCATGTTACCATAGTAAAAAGGATTATTCCAGATGCTGCCATAACCAAGTCCTATACCAAAGCCACCGCCCCAGCCACCTAATCCATAACCACTACTCCAGCCTAAACCACCATAACCTAAATAATTGGTGGCGCCATAAGAATTACCATATGAAAAATTATCATAATACGGGTCATAATATCCTCTCCAGCTCGTACCATTAGAAAAGCGATTGATTCTGGAAGAGTAATCCATATCATAATACGGGTTACTGGTACCATAATATTCGTCATAACCATCCTGGTTCTGATTATCATTTTGGTTCTGGGCGTACTGCTGCTGCGGAATAATTTCCACCTCTCTTGCCTTTGCCACAGAATTATAAACATCATCATTCTGGCTGGTTGTAGCCAGTTTGGATGTAGTGCACGACGCCACCAGCCCTGCGGCGGCAATCATAACAATGGGTAAAAAATTGATTGGTTTCATTGTGCTTATATTTAGTTGTGTGTGTACAAATTTAAATAAAATTGACGCTACGGCCATTTAATTGCGCCATTTATTAAATCAGATTAATGTCTTATTATAAATGCCAGCGCTACATAATCGTTTTGTAGGCATAAATTTATAAATTTGTGATCTAATTTCACATTATTTAACACACAAATTACGTTCCAAATACATAACATGAGCAAAGAAATTACAAGCCGTTCAGCAGATTATTCACAGTGGTACAATGATATCGTATTAAAGGCCGACCTCGCTGAGCACTCAGCAGTTAGGGGTTGCATGGTTATAAAGCCTAATGGTTATGCCATATGGGAAAAAATGCAGGCCGTATTAGATAAAATGTTTAAAGATACCGGTCACAGTAATGCTTATTTTCCTTTATTCATACCTAAGTCATTTTTTTCAAAGGAAGCCTCTCATGTAGAGGGATTTGCCACTGAATGTGCAGTTGTGACACACTACCGTTTAAAGAATGATGGAAATGGTAATATTGTAGTCGATGAGACCGCAAAATTAGAAGAAGAACTGATTGTTCGCCCAACTTCTGAAACCATTATCTGGAATACCTATAAAGGATGGATACAGTCTTATCGTGATCTCCCTATTCTGATTAACCAGTGGGCCAATGTGGTGCGGTGGGAGATGAGAACCCGTTTATTTTTGCGTACTGCTGAGTTTTTATGGCAGGAAGGGCATACTGCTCATGCTACAGCGGAGGAGGCCATTGAGGAAACAGAACGCATGTTGCATATTTATGCAGATTTTGCTGAAAACTGGCTGGCTGTACCTGTTATTAGAGGTCGGAAATCGCCCAATGAAAGATTTGCGGGTGCTTTGGATACTTACTGTATAGAAGCCTTAATGCAGGATGGTAAAGCACTACAGGCCGGAACTTCTCACTTTTTGGGTCAGAATTTTGCAAAGGCATTTGATGTGAAATTTACAGGTAAAGATGGTAAGCTGGATCATGTGTGGGCAACTTCATGGGGTGTTTCCACTCGTTTGATGGGCGCACTGATTATGGCACATAGTGATGATTCAGGATTAATTATCCCGCCAAAACTGGCCCCGGTTCAGGTTGTGATCATTCCGATTTACAAGGGTGAAGAAGATCTTGCTAAAATTACAGCCTATGTGAACGAACTGACCATGCGATTGAAAGGCATGGGTGTTTCAGTAAAGTATGATGATCGAGATACCCAGCGTCCGGGCTTTAAATTTGCTGATTATGAATTAAAAGGGGTGCCGATTCGCATTGCTATTGGTGGCAGAGATCTGGAAAATAAAACAGTTGAAATTGCCAGAAGGGATACCAAGCTGAAACAAACGGTGCCACAGGAAGGTCTTGATATTTATATCATCAAATTACTGGAAGACATCCAAACTTGTATGTTCAATAAAGCATTGGAATATAGAGATGCACATATTACGGAAGCCAATTCTTACCAGGAATTAAAAGATTTATTGGATACAAAAGCAGGTTTTATTTCTGCCCACTGGGATGGCACACCTGAAACAGAGCAAAAAATTAAAGAAGAAACCAAAGCAACGATCCGTTGTATTCCATTGGATAACAAATTGGAAGATGGCATTTGTATTTATTCAGGCAAACCGTCTACCCAAAGAGTGTTGTTTGCAAGGGCATATTAATTGGTAATGACAGGGGATGAATTATAAAACTCAATTCTGGATTCCCTGTCTCAAATCTTAGAAAAAATGAAATTCGGAACAAAAGCAATACATGCAGGTCAGGAACCTGATCCAACAACCGGCGCTGTGATGACGCCTATATATCAAACTTCAACCTACTGGCAGAAATCGCCTGGAGACAATAAAGGATATGAATATTCAAGAGGTACCAATCCAACACGAAAGGCCTTGGAAGATTGCCTTGCAGCTTTAGAAAATGCGAAGTATGGCCTTGCTTTTTCGAGTGGAATGGGTGCTACAGATGCCGTTTTGAAATTGCTTCAACCAGGTGATGAAGTAATTACCGGAAATGATTTATATGGTGGTTCATACCGGATCTTCACCAAAATTTTTACCAAATATGGGATTAAGTTTCATTTTCTGGATCTTTCCAAACCAGAGCATATGCTACCTTATATCAACGATAAAACAAAATTGGTATGGATTGAAACACCTACAAATCCAACCATGCAGATTATTGATATTGAAGGGGTGGCAAAAATTACAAAAGAGAAAAATCTGATCCTGACTGTTGATAATACCTTTGCTTCGCCATATTTACAAAACCCGATTGATTTAGGTGCCGATATTGTGATGCACTCCGTTACCAAATATATTGGAGGCCACTCTGATGTGGTTATGGGTGCTTTGGTAACCAGTGATGAGCAGCTTTACAAAGACCTTTGGTTTATCTACAATGCCTGCGGCGCAACACCAGGACCTCAGGATTCCTTTCTGGTTTTGCGTGGCATCAAAACTTTGCATTTGCGGATGAAAGCACATTGTGAAAATGGTGAACGTATTGCTCATTTCCTGAAAAACCATCCAAAAGTAGATAAAATTTACTGGCCGGGCTTTGAAGATCATCCTAATCATGATGTGGCAAAAAAACAAATGCGTGGTTTTGGTGGAATGATTTCTATTACGCTTAAAGGAGCAGACCTACAGGAAACATTCAGGATCTCCTCTAATTTTAAGGTATTTACACTTGCTGAATCTTTGGGAGGCGTAGAGTCTTTAATTAATCACCCCGCAACCATGACGCACGGTTCAATCCCTAAGGAAGAACGTGAAAAAGTAGGGGTTACTGATAATTTACTTCGTTTAAGCGTTGGGGTGGAAGATATTGAGGATCTTTTAGAAGATCTTGAGAACGCCCTCGCATAGCTTATTTTTCGGGCAGATGTGATCATTTGCCCGATCTTTTATATATCCGATTTCTGATTCACACGAATCTATCCTAAGCTGGCTTATCCTTTTTCATCTGCAACCTGCAAATTATATCATTTGATTAATTAATGAAGAAAGTCTGGATGCTTTTCTTTATCCCGTACAAATGCAATTTTTAGAACTCAAAAACTTTCTTGATCAAAAGGTTGAACAATATAATCAGATTGATTTTATTGCGAATGATCCGATTTGCATCCCACATAGCTTTAAGAAAAAGCAAGACATAGAAATAGCGGGTTTTTTTGCTTCAATTTTGGCCTGGGGTCAACGCAAGACCATTATAAATAAGTGTAAAGAACTGCTGCTTAGAATGGATAATGCACCTTATGATTTTATGGTGAATCATGAAGATGGGGATTTAAGACAACTGCTGGGTTTCAAGCATCGTACGTTTAATGATACGGATCTGCTTTATTTTATTTCTTTTTTTAAGTTACATTATCAAAATTATGATAGCCTGGAGCAGGCATTTTTAATTCCACAAAATCATGCTGTTGGAATATTGGCTACTTCTGTACCCGGCGGCGAGCCCATCAGGCAGTCAACTATTGAAGATTCTTTGAACTATTTTAGGGCCTATTTCTTCTCGCAGGAAGATTTTCCGCACCGAACCAAGAAGCATATATCTTCACCAAAACAAAAGTCTACCTGCAAGCGGTTAAATATGTTTTTACGCTGGATGGTCAGAAAAGACGATCATGGTGTCGATTTTGGAATCTGGAACACACTTCATTCTTCAGATTTGATTTGTCCCTGTGATGTGCATGTAGATCGGGTAGGGCGCTTACTAGGCCTAATTCACAGAAAGCAAACTGATTGGCAAACTGCTGTAGAATTGACAGCGCATCTGAAACAATTTGATCCTAATGATCCGGTTAAATATGATTATGCGTTATTCGGATTAGGAGTAGAGAAAATTTTATAAAATAAGTCAAATTTGAGAAATGTCAAGAAAAAATTCTTTTCTTTGGATTAATGTTTTACTGTTCGTGTGTACACGTAGTGAGGCATTTTTTAGCCCTTTACTTAGTTGTTTATAAATGATTGCTGTTAATTTATCTGATGAAGATAAATGGAAAAGATTTAATAATTCTTCTCCATTGATATCGATTTTCAAAAAATTCCATCCTTTGAATAAAGAAATTGAACAGCGCATCAATCAGTATACTTTTCCGGTAAGCTATAAAAAAAATAAATTCATCATGTCGCCTTTAGACCGAAATGAATATTTATTTCTAATCGTAAAGGGAATAGTCAGAGGTTTTGTTAAAGATGCCAATCTGGAAATTACAACCTGGATTTCAAAAGAAAATGAAATTGTAGGTACAATCAGTAATCTATGGGTAAATGCTGATTCAGAAGAATATTTACAGGCCCTGGAAGATGTTGATTTGATTGCCCTTCCGCATGAACTTACAGAATATCTTTTTGAACACTTCCCTGAGGCAAATATTGTAGGCAGGAAAATAATGGAGTTGTATTATCGTTCTGCTGAAGAGCGGGCCTATCTTTGCAGAATCTCATCTGCAGAAAAAAGATATAAGCGCTTTCTGATGTCTTTTCCCGATTTAATTCATCGCGTTTCACTTAAGCACATTGCATCTTTTCTGGCCATTCGTTTAGAAACTTTAAGCCGGATCAGGGCAAAAATCTAAATGAATAAGGTTAATGCCATTTGTTGAAAATATGTTCTGACTATTACGATTAAACTTGAGTCAGATTATTATTCATCGTTAAATTCATATAGTTACAATTATTGTGGATTACTATTTAATTTGTGATGATGTGATGTTTCATTAACAATAGTTTTCATAATTAAGTTCCTCTCTTCCCATCTTTATTTATCGTACCGGCTACTGATTTTTTGAGGTTTTCATTGCTATAATTGTAAAAATGGTAAATGTTTTCGTAATACTTAATTAAAATCAGCTAAAATTCAAATTTTTGAACGTATTTAGCGAAATTAATCGATTTAGTGCAGAGAAAATTCTTGGTATAACGTTTTACTAAAAATAAGTAAGATTTTCATAGCTTGCACGTTATTAAACGGATTGAAGATGCAAATAAATTTTTTTTCGTAAAAAAATGTAAAAACAAGCAAAATTGTATAATAATGTTTACATTTGAGCCATCAATAAAATAGTCTTTTTTTGAAAGGAACGGACTACGGAATATGGTAAAATTGATAATTTTGAGAATAATTACAACTTTATAAACACACAATGAAACCAAAAAATACGGGAAGTACTTTCACTGTACTTATTGCTGATGATCATGAGATTGTTCGCAGAGGGTTAAAAAATTTAATATCTGATTTCTGGTCAGGGGTTGAAATTATCCATGCCAGTACAATGGAAGAGGCATTAGTTGAAGCTCAGAAAGCGCCTAATTTAATTATTATTGATGTTAACCTTCCAGGTGGGAATAACTTAAAGGTAATTGACCAGATTAAATCTGTTCAGGCTACAGCTAAAATCTTGGTTTTCTCTTCACTGAATGAAAATATTTATGCTGTTCCATATTTAAAGTCTGGTGCTTCAGGTTATTTGACTAAGAATGCAGAAGAATCTGAAATTGTAACGGCTATTACCACGATTTTAGCAGGAAGCCGTTATTCGAGCAGAAATGTTAAAGAAAACATGTTCAACAGCATTTTAGGAAATGATGCCGATAATCCATTTACTAAACTGTCTGGTAGAGAATTAGAAGTAGCAGAACTTCTGACCAAAGGAATAGGCGTTTTAGATATTTCTAATCAGCTGAATTTACAAATGGGAACTGTTAGTACTTATAAATTAAGATTGTTCCAGAAGCTGAAAATCAAAAGTATTATTGAACTCGCTGAAAAAATGAGTATTTACGAAAAATAGAAAGAGTTTAACTCTTTCTATTTTTTATGGGTTTGTTTTTTAGCCGTACCTGTTCCATTTTCATCTGCTGATTCATTTGGGGTATCGCCTGATTGTCCGTATTTTTCAGATGCGCCTTTACCATTCTGATCAAATGTGGCTTTCTCTTTTGATGTGCCTTGTGTTTTATCGCTGGTATTATCTTTTGTGCTCATATTATTAATATTTATATAATTATTAGGATAACATATTAAAAGAAGTAATAGTTTTATATTAATGTTGGAATATTAATATCAATATTTATTATCCGAAGATTTTTATGCATACTTTTGTCAACTTTAATTGCATATGTTGCCATAACTATATGTTTTCTCGTTGAGAATAAATATTTTTGTTTATACCAATCAAACTTTTAGTTATTTTATGTCAACTCAAATTGATAATCCGCCATCAAGGGTATGCCCAGTGTGCCCTTCTTGTAAAAATCCGGAAACATCCAGGGTGCCAAGAGGATTTATTTTTAAGGTACTAATGCCATTTGTTCAGGTAAGGCATTTTAAGTGCTACAGATGTTTTAAGAAATTTTATGTTTTTTCACGTTAACTGAATATGTTTTATTCAGTAATTGGTTTAGAATTACATGTTATGAACAGTGCCTGAAAATATGATCTTATCATCTGAAATGACATTAATTTGTGTTCGCCCGATCTTTTAATCTTATAAATGATTTGTTTAAGGTTATACTATATAATCTTATAGCAAGTCGTATATCTTTTTTAAGCCGTTTCCTATTAAGTAAATGTCGTCTCCTATAAGACTTTAATTCTGATACTAACTGAATCAGATATTTAACCTGTTTGCTCCAACCAGATATATTGTTAATTCACGCTGTTTTTAAGTTGTACTTCCTTTATCTCAAAAAAAAACGTTTGATAATTATCAAAGTCTTTGATTTTATGTATAATTAATAATGCAAAAATACAGGCATTAATTTTTTAATTGAGATTCTTTCCGGATATTTGCAGCCTTATTTTAAATAAGGAGATGTAAGTTTCAAAATGAACTTAAAGCATCTTCTTTATAAGATAGATAGGTATTAACTGTGCCTTAAAACCAAAAAACTACTGCAACATCTTATTGCTGCAATTTAATATTCTATTCCTGTATGATTAAAGTTTTATTTCATTTACGTATTTACCTACGTAATGATTTTGCACCTATTGTGTATGAAACAAATAGGTTTATAAATTGTTTTATAAAATTTATTTTTATTTTTTTTCTGTTCTCTGCATACGCTGTTGATGCATTTTCGCAGTTTACCATTACAGAGAATTTTAGGGGATCTGGTTCTCCGCAAATCATTATAGGTGGTCCTGGCGGAGCAGATGGTACGGCAATTTTAACTTCAGGAGTAGCTGATCCGCTTGGTGCCGGATGGTTGCGTTTAACCAATTCAACTGTTAATCAGCGTGGCTATGCCTATGTAGACAAATCTTTTCCCTCAACATTAGGTGTATTGATCGACTTTGAATACAAGATGTGGCGCAATGCGGCAAACAGTGAAAATAATTATAATGGAGGTGATGGTATTGCTGTATTCTTATTTGATGCCAGTCAGCCTTTCAGGTTAGGTGGCTTTGGAGGGTCTTTAGGTTATGCTCCCAATATTCAATCAACCCCCCCGGTTCTTGATGGCTTAGCCGGCGGCTATATTAGTGTAGGTTTGGATGCGTTTGGTAATTATGGAAATGCCATCGAGGGTAGAAATGGTGGTTTTGGTACGAGCGAAACAGCTAATACCGTTGTTGTAAGGGGTATTACCACGTCAAACAGAACTGAGCAGACTGTTGACGGCATATTACCAACCAATAGATTTTTAACCGGGGTACGTTTAGGAAATAGAAATGGTAATATTGGTGATATCAGACTAAGAAATGAAATTGATTATAATATAGGTACAGGACCAGGAAATTCATTTTCAGATACCAGGCCCACCGACGAACAATTTTTTAGAAGAGTACAAATTGAAATCAAGCCGGAATCAGGGCAATACCGGGTAATTGTGAGAATGGAAAAATCTGCTGAAGGTCCATTTGCAGAATTGATCAATTATTTATCTCCTGACGTGCCGCCGGCAACGCTGAAAATGGGTTTTGCAGCATCAAGCGGTGGCGCTTTCAACTATCATGAGATCCGCAATTTACTGGTGACTACACCTGGTAACATCAGGGTTGTGAAACGTGCAAACCGTGACATTCTTCAGGCGGGCACAAATAATGAGGTAACCTACACGCTAGATGTCATCAATGATACCAATGCCGCATTGACTAATGTGCAATTCAATGATCAGCTGACTGATGCCAAGGGTAATGCGCTTTCCAACGGGGCATTCACCATTAACAGCATTATTCCTACCGGATTTACAAGTGCTAATTTTACACCTGCCAGCCCAAATACAACTGGCCGGATTGCCGGTAGTTTTGATATTGCCGCAAACGCGTCTGCTAAAATTGTCGTCTCGGGATCGCTGAATACAATACCAACCGGTAATGTGCTTAACAACACCGTTAATATTACTACTACGGATATTCAGGATCAGGATATAAATAATAATACATCAGTGGCCAGTATTCCTGTTCAGGCAACAGGAACAGATGCTTTCATCGATAAAACAGCTGATCGCTATTGTCTGAATACTTCTGGTAATACGACGACGACTTTTACCATGCGGGCTGGTAACGTTGGTAACAGGCCGATGGAAAATCTTTCCAATACTGCAATTGGTAACCATTTGGTCATTACGAAAACTATACCTTCAGGATATACCTTTACTGCAGGTTCAAGTACCGGCTGGGATATTTCACAATCAGGATCTACAGTAACCTATATCAGTAATCAGCCGATAGACGTTCAAGGGGGCAGGTATTATAATTTCCCTATCACTTACAGTCTCACAGGCTCAGGAAATTATAATGATGAAGCCAAAATTGCCTATAGTAACTATAGTACGACAAGTGCTTCAAGTGATATCGAACCGCCTGAAAATACCTCAAATAATACGAGTATCACAAGGCTTTCCACACCGGTAAATCCTGTAATAGTTAAAAGTTCAGTAACGTATTGCCAGGGTACAACTGCGCCGTCATTAGTTTCTTCTGTTTCTACCCCGCCTTCGGGTGATACTTTATTGTGGTATACAAGTATAAACGGAACTTCGAGTGTCAATGCTCCAATTCCCGGAACGTCAGCAGTAGGCAATACAACCTATTACGTGAGCCAAACCAATGGAAGCTGTGAAAGCGATAAAGTTCCGATCGTAGTTACGATAACTCCTGCATTAACAGCTGGAACGATTTCAGGAGATCAGACATTTTGTACAACAGGTGATCCTGTGGCTTTCACACAGTCTGCTCCATCAGGAGGATCAGGCAGCTATAGTTACCAATGGCAGTCCTCTACCACAAGTTCAACAGCGAACTTTACAGATATATCAGGCGCTAATTCGGCTGTTTATGATGCACCAGTTATAGGTCAAACTACATATTTCAGAAGGATGGACAGCGCTACAGGGGGAGGGTGCGATCCGGCACCAACAAATGTCTTAACCGTTACCATACAATCTACATTAAGCAATAATATCATCACAGCACCTGCCATCACGGCTTTCTGTGAAAGTGGCGATCCGGGAAATATTACCGGTACTGTGCCTGTTGATGGTTCAGGCAGCTACAATTATCAATGGCAGTCTAGTTTGGATAATTTAAATTTCACCGACATCAGCGGAGCGACTCAGCTATCTTACGACCCTGGCGTGCTCACTTCAACTACCTATTTCAGGAGGCAGGTCACTTCTGGAAGTTGCGCCATTCCAACAGTAAGCGGAGTTGTTCAGATCACAGTTAATCCTTTACCAACTATTTACAATGTAACAGGCGGAGGTATTTATTGTGCAGGTACGGCAGGTGTAGAGGTCGGTTTATCCAACTCACAAACGGGTGTAAGTTATCAACTGCAAATGGCCGGCATCAATACGGGAAATCCAGTTTTGGGAAATGGTTCTGCTATTTCGTTCGGTAATCAAACCGGGGCCGGTACTTATACCATAACAGCCACCAGTTCTACTACGCCAGTTTGTATACAGGCCATGAATGGCAGTGCGACAATTAATATTACCAATAAGCCATCGGCCAATACCTATGCGGTAACTACCAATGAAGATGTCATGTTAACTGGGAATGCAACCACAACAGACCCGGATGGCGATCATTTAACTTATACGAAAGCTTCAGATCCGGCACACGGAACCGTAACGGTTTTTGAGACAGGTGCATATAGTTATGCGCCCGGATTGAATTATAATGGCCCTGATTCCTTTACCGTTTTGGTGAACGATAATGTATGCGGAACTTCATTGGTAACTGTTAATATCACAGTTGTTCCTGTAAACGATGCACCTGCATTTATCAAAGGCAGCAATCAGCTGGTTAATGCAAATTCAGGTTTGCAAACTGTAACCGGATGGGCGTCAGGAATCAGTACCGGTCCGGTGAACGAATCGGCTCAAGTTGTTGATTTTATTACCAGTAATGATAACAATGATTTATTTAGTGTTCAACCAGCTGTATCTTCTAACGGAAATCTAACCTTTACGCCTTCGGGTAACTTTGCCGGCAGAGCGACTGTATCAGTAGCCATTCATGATAATGGCGGTACTGAAAACGGTGGCGTTGATCAGAGTCGGATACAAACCTTTGTCATTGAAGTTAAACCTGTTGGTACTGCTGATGAGATCACCACCCTGACAAATACACCAGTTATTACTACCGTAAAAGGGAATGACGGTGCAACAGCGACCAATAGTACAGTTTCCGCTACCAACGGTACCCACGGTTCAACAACTGTTGATGTTTTAGGAAAAGTAACCTATACCCCGAACAGTGGCTATACCGGAACCGATACTTATACTTATACGCTCACTACAGCTGATGGTGTGATGAGTGACCCTATTTTAGTTAAGGTGGTTATTTATCCCACAGTGGTATTATCAGGCCCTGCCTCGGTAAATGAGAACGCAGGAACTGTTAATTATACGGTCACCCTTTCCGGAACAGCGGGTACCGTTCTGGCATCGCCGGTTTCGGTTGTTACCGCAATTATTAATGGTACAACAAATTCCAATGATTATAATTTCAGCCCGCAAACACTTACATTTCCTGCAGGTACGGTATTAGGGCAGCCAGGCAGTACCATTACTTTTCCGGTGATCATTAATGATGATGGTATCAATGAAGATGATGAAAATTATACCATCACCATTCAGAACCTAAATGGTCCGGCATCTCTTGGAAATGCGGCTGTACAGACTACTATTCTTGATAACCGCCCACTTATAGCCACTATAAAGGCAGGAAATGATGGTAATGAAAATGGTACTATCAATGGAACGTTTATCATTACATTGAGCAAGCCATCTGCTACCAATACTGTAATCAGTTATACTTTAAGCGGCACTGCGAGAGAAGGAGAAGACTATACTCCAGTGGTAAAAACAGTGACAATCCCGGCAGGTGCAACTTCAGCAGTGATTCAAATTCCGGTGCTTGGCGATGGTCTAATCGAAGGAAACGAAACTGTAATGGCTACGTTGACTACCTCAACCAATCCATCGCTGGTGATCCTTCGCGTACCTGCAACCATCATGATCATCGACGGAACAACCGGAACGGTTACTGTAGCCGGAACGAAAGATGGTGCAGAACCATCAACTCCGGGGCAATTTACCTTTACGCTTAGTCAGGTTTCTACAACTGATACCAAAATAGATTTTGTTGTATCAGGAACAGCAACTGCAGGATTAGATTATACTTCGCTAGGTTCTTCAATTGTCATCCCGGCAGGTGCAACATCAGTGACCTTAAACGTGCCTGTGCTGGACGATAACCTCAATGAAGGAAATGAGACCGTCGTTTTAACGATGGTTGGCGTTACTGATAATCCACACATTACCGCAATAACAACACCTGCGGTAGTCTATATCAGAGACAACCGGGCTCCTGTTGCGAGTGCTCCTGGAATTACCACGACTCAAAATACTCCGTTTAATGGAGTTATTACGGCATCTGATCCAGATGGCGACGTAATGACATTCAACACTTCAGTAACACCAGCTCACGGAACGGTGACCCTTAACGGAAACTCCTATGTGTATACACCGGCAACAGGATATACCGGCACAGATTCATTCACCGTTACAGTAAGTGATGGTAAAGGTGGAGTAGCTACCGTAACCATTCCGGTAACAGTAACCCCAATAAATATACCTGCCGTTAGTTCTATTGCATTAATTAAAACAGCTGCATTGAACGGTAATCAAATCACTTATACATTTCTGATCAAAAACACAGGAACAGTAACTTTAAACAGTGTAACCTTAACAGATTCCAGGCTTGGGATTAATAATAAGGCAATTGCTGTTGCAGGCGGTTTGCTTCCGGGAGCAACGGTAACTGATGCAGCTATTTATACCATTACACAAACAGATAAAGATCTGGGTGCAGTAACCAATACCGCAACCGCAAATGCAAAAACAGCTGATAATGTTAATGTGAGTGATATTTCAGGTACACAGGAAAACAATGATGCCCCTACGGTTACCAGTTTTCCTAAATCTCCAAAAGCAGTTGATGATGCCGCGGTGGTGACGGCAAATGCACCGGTAACCATCAATATTATGTTAAATGACGATGCCGGAAGTTCGACTTTTGTAAAATCAAGCATAGAAATTGTAAGTCAGCCTAGAAATGGCCGCATAGTGATAAATGCAGATGGTACAGTAACCTTTACGCCAAATACAGGCTTTATCGGTAGCGATACCTTTACCTATAGGCTAAAAGATGCCAATGGATACTATACCAATATCGCATCAGTAGTAATTACGGCCAGTTTTACAGAAATTAAAATTCCAAACCTGTTCACGCCAAATGGTGATGGTGTTAATGATGCATTTGAAATTATTGGCTTAAATCAATATCAGTCAAATGAACTGCAAATCATTAACCGTTGGGGAAATGAAGTCTTCCATACGAAAGGATATCAAAACAACTGGACTGGTGAGGGCTTAAATGAAGGTACTTACTATTACTTGTTGCGAGTTAAAAAAACCGGAAGTAATGAAGTGGAAGTATTTAAGGGGTACACTACATTAATCAGGGCATTTAAAAATTAGAAAATGACTTTTAAGAAGTTATCCCGTTAAAAGGTGGACTTCTGTTAAGGATATTAAAATGATGAAAAAAATATTATTGTTAATCGGTTGTTGCGTTTTATTTCTCTCGCAGCATTCGGTGGCGCAGCAGGATGCGCAGTTTAGCCAGTACATGTTTAACGGGATTTATATCAATCCGGCTTATGCTGGTTATAAAGAAGTACTGAATGTACATAGCTTTTACAGAAGTCAGTGGACAGGTATTTCCGGGGCACCGCGCACCATGTCATTAGCCGTAGATGCCACGGCAAACAGCCAGAATGTGGGCCTTGCGCTCCAGGTTTCAAGCGACAAATTAGGCGCACAAACGAATCTGAGTATTTATGGGAATTATGCTTACCGGATACGGATGAATGATGACGGGAGTTCAAGACTTGCTTTAGGATTAGGTGTAGGTATGATACAATTGGGTATTGACGGATCGATGCTCAACCCAAATCATACAGAGGTTTTTCAACCCGTTGGAGTGCAGCGTACAATCGTCCCTGATGCACGTGCAGGCGTTTATTTTGCTAATGATCGTTATTATGCTGGTTTATCGGTTGATAACCTGATTGCTACTTACATCAATGTTGATCGCTATGCTTTTATTTCCCAACCAAAACCCCATTACTATTTAACCGCGGGCGCATTATTTCCACTGTCTGAAGATTTTCAGATCAAGCCATCGTTTTTGCTTAAAGACGACCGGGGAGGGCCCACCAGTTTAGATCTAAATGCATTTTTAATGATTAAAGAGGTTTTGTGGGTAGGTGGTTCTTACCGTACCGGATTAAAAATTTACGACAAAAGTTACCTTCAAAAAGACCTTAGTCAGCGAAATTCAGCAGTTGCATCCATTCAGATTTTTCCTTCAGAAAAGCTGCGGATTGGCTATGGCTATGATTTTTCCATTGGTGCATTACAAGGCTACAGCGGAGGCACGCATGAAATATCAATTGCTTATTCCTTTATTAAGCCAAACATCAGGTTGGCTACACCGAGGGTATTTTAATTAAATCGACTATTAAAGGAATTTTTAGCTATTATAATGAATAAAAAACTACAAAAAATATATTTTACCGTTTGTTGCGTGTTGGCTTTATCAGGTTCAGTAAATGCCCAGTATATATTAAAATCTGCAGATCACCAGTTTGAGTTGTTTAATTATGCGAAGGCTATTGATTTATATGAACAAGCTTTTAGAAAAAAGGAAAATTTACATACGGCAGAGCGTTTGGCCATGGCATATGCCTTTATCAATAATTATAAACAGGCCGAAAGCTGGTATGCCATAGCTGCAAAAATGCCGGGGAGCAAGCCTGAAAATCTACTGGGTTATGCCAAGGCACTTCAAAGCAATTCAAAATATAACGCAGCTAAAGTTCAGTACACATCATATATTAAGCTCGGTCAGAACATTTCCGAAAAAGATGCAAACGTTTGGCTGGCTTCCTGCGATTCAGCTTCAAAATGGATGAAGAATCCCCGGCAAGTTGAAATAATTAATCAGAAAGAACTGAACAGTCCGCAGTCTGACTGGGGATCTGTTGGATACAATGGTGCCATTGTGCTTACGTCAGACCGAACTACAGTTACTCCCGGTTTGGTGTCAGAATCGCCCTTTTTAAGATTTGATGGAGCAAAAATGCCTGATCAAAAGATCTACGGCTGGACAGGTAATGGTTACCTGAAATTGTATATCAAAACTTCTTCTACAGACAGTTTAAAAATGTTTCCTCTGCAAACCGGTGCCCGTTATCATGTGGGCTCAGCCACTTTTACTGCTGATGGAAATACGATGTACTTCACGATGACAAAGATTCCCGAATCCTTAAAGAAGATAAAAAATAAACCCAGTACTGTAAATGTGTCTATTTATAGCAGCGTGAAGGATGCCAGTGGGAATTGGGGAGCACCGGTGGCTTTTGTGCATAATGCGATCAACGAATATTCTGTTGGTGATCCTTTTATTTCTGGTGATGGCAGGAGTCTGTATTTTTCTTCAAACAAACCCGGTGGGAAAGGTGGAACAGACATTTATGTTTGTTTGAAAAATGATACAGGTAAGTGGGGCAGTCCGGTCAACCTGGAGCAAATCAATACAGCAGGCAATGAACGTAGCCCCTTTGCTGTAGCCGGGAACAATTTGTATTTCGCAAGTGATGGCCATGTTGGAATGGGCAGTCTTGATGTTTTTCACGCATTAAAGAATACTGCAGGCGCCTGGCAGGTTGAAAATCTGGGTTATCCTTTCAACTCGCCTCAGGATGATTTTGCCTTTAGTTTAAATCAGAAAAGCGGCGTGGCACATCTGTCGTCAAACCGTTCGAATGGGATGGGTAGTGACGATATTTATCTGCTTGATCTGAAGTCTGTCCGTGCTGTTGAACTGACTGGAAAAATTTATGATCGTAAAAGCAAACAGCCTGTTGCCGGTGCATTGGTTACCTTGACAAGAATTAACGGAGGAAGTTCAAAAGTAGAAACAGATAATCAGGGGAAATATAAATTTAGTTTATCAGCCGGATCAGCTTACACAGTGTCGGCAGAGGCTAGTCATTTTCGTACTGATGCCGTAAACCTTGACATAGTCTCTGTCGATAAGGTATCGGCGATCGTTCAGGATTTGCACCTGGAGCCGATAGAATTAGAAAAGGAAATCAGGTTAGAAAACATTTACTATGACTTTGAAAAATGGAATGTCCGTCCTGATGCGGCAATTGAACTGGATGCACTTGTCAAAATTATGAAAGATAATCCAACCATCTGGATCGAGATCGAATCGCATACTGATAGCCGCGGTCATGATGCCTTTAACTTGAGGTTATCGCAAAAGCGTGCTGAATCTGTGGTGGAGTATATCATTTCAAGGGGCATAGATAAAAACCGGATTGAAGCAAAAGGCTACGGAGAAACAAGGTTAATCAATTCATGTGCTAATGGGATGGCTTGCAGCGAGGAAGAGCATCAGTTGAACAGGCGTACAGAATTCAAAATTGTTAAACAATAAGAGGTACACTCAGGTTACCATAATAGTAAATTAATTTTTTTAAATGCGCTGGCAGAAATGTCAGCGCATTTTTTTTGTGTTTTAAATTAAAATTTAAAATGCGCTAACGCTGCTTATCTATCAGGTAACCTGTTGGATGTGTGATTTCACTGCGGCTAATATTCTCAAATAATTTAAACTAAAAATGTTAGTATTTTGTTGGTAATTAAACTTGGAAAGAAAGTATTTAAGCTAAATATATTAGTATTTTTGTTTAGAGGTAAATACGAAAATAATTTAAACGGCTAGGAGAATGACGGACAAGAACAAGCAAATTATTCACATGGACCAGGATGCTTTTTTTGTGTCAGTAGAATTGAAGAAGAATCCTAAACTCATTGGTAAACCTGTTATCGTAGGCGGAAATTCTGATCGGGGGGTGGTTACTTCCTGCAGTTATGAAGCCCGGAAATTTGGTGTGCATGCAGCTATGCCTGGCCGGATGGCAAAGCAGCTTTGTCCACAGGCTGTTTTTTTAAGAGGAAATATGGATGATTATTCAAAAGCCTCACATGAGATTACGGAAATCATTTCCGAACGTGTTCCATTGTTTGAAAAAGCGAGTATTGATGAGCATTATATCGATATGACAGGGATGGATAAGTTTTTTGGCTGTATGAAATTTGCTTCCGAACTCCGGCAAACCATTATCAGGGAAACCGGTTTACCCATTTCTTTTGGTTTATCGGTGAATAAAACGGTTTCTAAGATTGTGACTAATGAGTGTAAACCGGATGGCGAAATGGAAATCCCCTTTCCCGGGGTTCGCCCATTCCTAAACCCGCTGGCCATTTATAAAATACCTGGAATAGGTGATGCCACGCATAAAAAACTAAGTGAAATGGGGGTGCGTAAAGTGCAAACTTTAGCTGAAATTCCTCAGGAACTGATGTTTAAAATTTTAGGTCAGCATGGCCTGGGCATCTGGCAAAAAGCCAATGGAATTGACTTTTCTCCTGTTGTTCCTTATCGCGAAAGGAAATCCATCGGTACCCAAACTACTTTCGAAAACGATAGCATGGATATCTCAAAAATGAAGGCCATACTGAGTGGGATGGTTAGCAATTTAACTTATGAACTCCGCAGTCAGCAAAAATTAACTGCCTGCATTACCGTTACCATCCGTTACGCCAATTTTGAAACTGTAACCCAGCAGGCCAGAATTCCATACACCGCACTTGATTCTTTTTTAATTAGCAAGGCGCATGATTTGTTTAAGAAACTGTATTCCAAAAGGATGTTATTGCGCTTAATCGGGGTTAAACTTTCCCATCTGGTAAGTGGATTTGAACAAATTGGCCTGTACCATACCTCAGAAGAAGAGTACGACCTGTACCAGGCAATGGATAAGGTCAGAAATCATTATGGCATTGAATCAGTAGTTAAGGCCTGTATTGTCAAGCGACCCGAACGGGACGAATATGGAAAGGTGATTAAATATAATCCCCGAAAAAAGCACCTGGAAAAACAATCAGAGGAAGAAAGTGAATCCGTTGAAGCGCGTAAAAAATCAAGAATCAGAACTTTTATCAATTCCGATTTAGGTACAGCTACAAAGTTGGATGGATAGTGGTATTTGCGGAAATAGAGGTATAAATGGGAAATAGACGAATAGGATTAAGGAAATGTCACTAGGAAATAGCGCATTGAACAGCTATAAACAGAGGACAACAGGTGGAAAACATTAAACGGCAAACGAACAACGCTGAATGACAAACGAATAACGAAAACAACAAAAATGTTCTTAAACGTACATTCTGCATATAGTTTAAAATATGGAACAATGGATATCCCAACTATTGTTTCGAAGGCCCGTGCTTTGGGTATTCATCAGATGGTGTTGACAGATATCAATAATTCTACCGGGGCAATAGAATTTATCAGAACCTGTTATAAGCAGGGGATTGCCAGGGCACCTGATGAAACACAGTCAGGAAATATACCTTATCATTTAAAACCAGTTGCCGGGATTGAGTTCCGGAAAGATGATCAGCTGTTGTATTTTGGTATCGCAAAAAATAAAGAAGGGATGCGAGAGCTTAATGAATTTTTAAGCATCCATAATATTGAAGGAAGAGCTTTACCAGATGATGCGCCTGTTTTTGAGCATGTTTTTGTTATCTATCCGTTTATCAAAAGCTTTAACCGGGTTTTAAAAACGAATGAGTTTGTTGGGATTAAAAGCAGCCAGCTAAATTACCTTTATAAACATAGTTTATTGCAGCAAAAGGAAAAACTGCTAATCTGGCATCCTGTTACGGTGGGATGTAAGATAGAGCACCGCTTGCACCAGTATTTACGCGCAATTGAACTGAATACGCTGTTAAGTATGGTGCCCGAAGCATCTAAATGTGGTGATGATGAAGTCCTGATTACAGAAAAGGCATTGAAAGCAAAGTTTGAAGCCTTTCCTTTTATGGCTGATAATACGCAACGGCTTATAGATACCTGTGACCTGAGCGTTTATTTTGAACCACAGGTGAAATCTAAAAACAGGTTTTCATATACCAAAGAAGGTGAAATATTTGATCGCATCCTGCTCCGGCGAATTGCTTACAAGGGTTTGGCCTACCGCTACGGAAATGATCACCCGGTTGCCAGGGCAAGGATGGAAAAAGAGTTGAGTATCATAGAGTTTAAAAACTATTGTGCCTATTTTTTAATTACATTTGATATCGTTCGCTATGCGATGGGTCGGCATAAGTTTTATCACGTAGGCCGGGGCTCGGGAGCCAACAGTATCGTAGCCTATTGCATGCGGATTACGGATGTCGACCCCATTGATCTTGATTTATATTTTGAGCGTTTTTTACATGAGAAACGCACCAGCCCACCTGATTTTGATATCGATTTTGCATGGGATGAGCGGGAGGTTATTCAAAAGTATATTTTTGAAAAATACCCCCGGTGGCATGTTGCTTTTTTAGGAACGATGAGCACCTTTAAAGACCGGGCAATCATCCGGCAGATTGGAAAGGTATTGGGCTTACCAAAAGAAGAGATTGATGGTTTTACTGATCCGGCGAAAGAACGTGAAAACCAGAAAAATGCAACTTACCAAAAATTAATTGCCGTGCATCAGTATATGAGAAGTATGCCCAATCAGCGTTCCATTCATGCGGGCGGAATTTTAATTTCTGATGAGCCAATTACTTATTATACTGCGCTTGATATGCCTCCGAAAGGCTATGTAACCGTTCAATGGGATATGTATGAAGCAGAAGCAATTGGTTATGAGAAATTTGACGTATTAAGTCAACGGGGAATCGGACACATCCGCGAAGCTGTTCAGCTGATCGAGAAAAACCAAGGTAAAGCGATTGATATCCATGATTTCAAAACGTTTAAACACGATCCTCAATTAAATGCGATTCTGCGTGAAGGGCAACCCGTGGGTTGTTTTTATATCGAATCACCTGCTATGCGGCAATTGTTGAAAAAATTAAAGTGTGAAGATTATTTAACACTGGTGGCAGCCAGTTCGATTATTCGCCCCGGCGTGGCCAGTTCAGGCATGATGAAATCATTTATTGAGCGTTACCATGCACCTGATCAAGTGGTTTACCTTTGTAAGGAAATGGAAGAGCAGCTGAAGGAAACCTATGGCGTAATGGTTTACCAGGAAGATGTAATTAAAGTCTGTCATTATTTTGCAGGCCTGGATTTAGCCGATGCAGATGTATTGCGAAAGGCCATGAGCGGCAAATACCGGTCAAAACTTGCTTTTGAGGAGCTGGTTAATAAATTTTTTCAATCCGCCAGGCTTCAGGGGCATGCAGAAGAACTGATTGTAGAGGTTTGGCGGCAGATTTCTTCCTTCGCAGGTTATAGTTTTTCAAAAGCACACTCCGCATCTTTTGCCGTAGAAAGTTACCAGAGTTTATACCTTAAAACCTATTATCCAAAAGAATTTATGGTGGCCGTTTTAAATAACTATGGTGGCTTTTATAGTCGTTGGGTTTATGTTCATGAGCTAAAGAAAACAGGCGCAAAGGTTTATCTCCCCTGCGTAAATCATAGCGATGAAGTGGTGAATATTAATGGCAACGATGTTTACCTGGGGTTTATGGGGATAATGGGATTAGAAAATAAAATGATCGAACAAATACCAGCAGAACGCCGAAAAAATGGTCCTTATAAAGATTTGGAGCAATTTGTAAAACGTACTCAGATTACGCTGGAACAAGTCATTTTATTAATCCGGCTCGGAGCTTTAAGGTGTACCGGGAAAGATAAGAAAACCTTGCTTTGGGAGATTTATAATTATCTAGGGCATAGGCAAAAGCGAACGCATTCAGCCGAATTATTTAATCTGGAAAGTAAGGAATATGTACTGCCTGCATTAGAAAACTCTGCACTGGAAGATGCTTATGTAGAATGGGAACTGTTAGGCTACTCATTAAACTTTAATATGTTTGATTTCCTGAAAACCAGTTACCGCGGAGAGGTGATGGCAGCAGATTTGGGCAAATATGTAGGTGAAACAGTGCGCATGGTGGGGAATTATGTCTGCGAAAAAACTGTGCATACGGTTAAAAATACTAAAATGTGGTTTGGTACTTTTCTGGATGTGAAAGGTGATTTTTTTGATACTACCCATTTTCCAAATACAACACCCATATATCCCTTTACAGGAAAGGGTTGCTATTTGATTTTGGGTAGAATAGTGGAAGATTTCGGCTTCCCCAGTGTGGAAGTGTTGAAGTTTGCCAAACTGGATATTGTAATGAATCCGGTAGCTGTTCATTAATCGTAGCCGAATGGGATGGCTAATCGGCTCATGAATCAGCTGTTTTTAAGCCAATTAGCAAAGTATAGGGTAATAGATGTAGAAACAGATTTAGTAGTTATTACTAATAATTTTTAGATTTGTATATTGAACTAAAAATCAAGTAAAAATGGGAACTACCTTGTACATCCGGATAAAATGCACGAGAAAGTTTTAAATGCATTTCTTAAGGCTTTAGAAGTCATATAAAATCTTGGCGTTAATTAGCAATTCGCCATTTATTTACAAGTAAACAGGCTTTGATCCTCAAGTAAGACAGGAATTAATTAAAAAGATTTCTTCACTGTTTTATGAGGTCAAACTCGATAGTATTGAGATTCTTCTCTTTTTGGAGAATAGCCAGGAGCTCATGTTTTGTAATTAAAACCCTTAACATAAGCGCAAATGATTTTATACATTAAATGAATATATGATTCAGATCAATGCAGAAATAGAGCGTTTTGGACAAATGGGCGAAAAAACGGGTTGGAGTTATGTCTTCATTCCTGCTGTCTTAGCGAATGAAATTAAGCCTGATTGTAAGGTTTCTTTCAGGGTAAAAGGGAAAATCGATGATTTTGATATTTCCGGAATAGCTACCGTGCCAATGGGTGAGGGCGATTTTATTATTGCCATTAACGCTACACTTCGTAAAAAAATAAGAAAGGAAGCTGGTGCTAAAGTAGAGTTATGGCTGGAAGAGGATAAAGATTTTAGAATTGAAATGCCTGCAGACCTGGAAATATGCCTGTCTGAAGATGAAAGGCTGCTTACTTGTTTCCTGCAACAACCTAAATCCCATCAGAACTATTTTATTAGATGGATTAATGAGGCCAAAAATGAAACCACGCGTACAAAAAGATTGGTCATGACTATTAATGCGATGGAAAAGCGACAGGATTATGGTACAATGATCAGGGAAAGTAAAAAGAGTTTGGAGTTGTAGGTTGATAGTCATGAGTCGTCAGTCTATAGTCCTAAGTCGGATGGTTAACTAAGCCTCTACCACTACTAATTTCTTCTCTAACCTAACCTTTTCTTTTATAATCCCTAAACCAGCTGTTTACTTTCATTTGTATTACACCAAGAAAAGCTTCACGGAAAATACGGGTGCTCATTTTTGATGTGCCTTCCGTTCTATCTGTAAAAATAATGGGTACTTCAACTACGTTAAATCCAAATTTAATGGCTGTAAATTTCATTTCAATTTGAAAGGCATAACCTACAAATCGGATTTTATCCAAAGGAATCGTTTCCAGCACCAATCTACGGTAACATTTAAAACCTGCAGTGGCATCCTGGATGTTAATCCTGGTAATAAAGCGCACATACATGGAAGCAAAATACGACATCAATACCCGGCCCATCGGCCAGTTTACCACGTTTACCCCTTTAACATATCTCGATCCGATGGCTACATCTGCACCGTTTACGCAGACATTCCGCAGTCGGGCCAAATCATCAGGGTTATGAGAAAAATCAGCATCCATTTCAAAAATAAACTGATAATCTTTTTGCAATGCCCAGTTGAAACCATAAATGTATGCCGTACCTAAACCTTGCTTGCCGGCACGCTCTGCGATAAATAAATGGCCTTCATATTCTACCTGCAGTGCTTTTACAATGTCTGCAGTGCCATCAGGAGATCCATCATCAATAATCAAAACATGAAAAGGTTGACTCAATGAAAATACTTTCCGGATGATCCTTTCAATATTCTCCTTTTCATTATAGGTCGGAATGATTACTAAACTGTCTGACACGTTTGTTCTGATTGATGTGAATTGCATGTTAAGCTAAAAAAACTGATTTTAACTTCTGAGGGCGAAAGTAAATATTATAAATTAAAAAAACCGTATCAACAGTGCTGATACGGTTTAAAATCTGTTGAAAATCTTTTATCTGACCTCTTGCATCAGTTTTTTAATCAGCTGCGAGAATACAATTAAAAATATACCGGCTATTAATGAATAGAGGGCAAGTGATTTATAACCTTCCGTATATGAAATAAGTTTTGTCATTAAGGATGCATTTTCAATGCTCGACATTTCCGCGCCTAACTTTCCGGCAGCAAGCTGTCCGAAAGCACTGAACAGGAACCACATGCCCATCATCATGCCAAACATTCTTTTAGGAGATAGTTTTGTGATAATAGACATCCCGATTGGACCGATACATAATTCGCCCAGCGTAAGCAGTAGGTAACCCAGAGTGAAAATATTTAAAGAACTGATGCCTTGTTCATTGGCGAAAAACCTGGTGGCATAAAAAACGTAGAAACTCACTGCCAATAACACAAAGCCTAATCCAAATTTCACTACAGTATTGGGTTCTATTTTGCGTTTATACATGCCAATCCATAGTAAACCTACCAGGGGACTAAATACAATCACAAAAAATGAGTTGACACTATTATTTACTACATTCGGATCAATAGAAAAGAATAAAAGGCTATGATCTAAATTGTCCTTGGCAAATAAAGAAAGTGATCCGCCACTCTGTTCTGAAATGGCCATAAAGATAAAATAGCAAAGAATAAATATAAAAGCCGCCAGTAATTTATAACGTGCTTTAACTTCTCTGATACTGAACATTTCGTAGAAAAAGTAGATCAGCGCAACTATACCAAGCGTGTACATAAAATAATCAGTATAGGCAGTATTTCTGACCATGATAAAGATCAGCGGAATACATAAAAGTGAGCCTGCATAGACAACTATTTCATAAATGGTTCTTTTCGCTTTTTGTAAATGCAGCAGTGGCGAATTACCAATCGGACCTAAGTATTTTTTGGTGAAGATGAAAGTACCTAAGCCAAATGCCATAACCAGGGCTGCAGAAAGGAAACATAAATGCCAGGAAACATATTTACCCAGGTAAATACACATGGCTCCACCCAATAAGCCTCCAACATTTATACCTGCATAAAAAAGTCCGTAGCCCGCATCTCTCCGGTTATCTTTTTCATGGTAAAGTTCACCCACCATAGAAGAGATATTAGGTTTAAAAAAACCTGTGCCAATGATGGATAATGTAATACCTACATAAAACAAATCGTGGGGCGAAAAAGCGAGAATCAGGTTTCCGATGATCATCAGTGAGCCACCCCAGAAAAGAGATTTTCTAAAGCCCAGAACTTTATCGGCAAAAATTCCACCAATAAAGGTAAAGGCATAAACAAATGCTTGGATGGCACCGTACTGCAGGTTGGATTTCTGATCACTTAAACCCAGTTGATCCACCATAAAAAAGGCGAGTACCCCACGCATGCCGTAGAAACAGAAACGTTCCCACATCTCTACCAATGATAAATACCAGAGTTGTTTCGGGTATTTACCTTCAAAATTTTGAATCGCTTCTAAAGTTTCAATAGAAGGTGTTTTTTCAGTAATGATCTGCATTTTATTTAACCCCGTGCATTAGTTTCTTAATTATTGGTGTGAGTAACATGATGAAAATACCCAAACCTACAGGAATAAGGGTAAAGATCAGGAAGAAGGTAGACATGGAATATTGCGCGGTAATTTTATCAATCATACCACCCATGGTACCTGCAATTTTATTTCCGATGGCGAGTGCTAAATACCAGATGCCGAACATGATTCCAATCATACGGCCAGGAACCAGTTTACTCAGATAGGACAAGCCAATAGGAGAGATGAATAATTCTGCCATGGTATGGAAAAAATAAGCTAAAATAAGCCAGATCATACTTACTGATGCCACTTTAGCACCTGCCGGTATGGAGCTTGAGCCGTATGCCAGTGCTGCAAAACCAATCCCTAGTAAGATCATCCCGATGCCGTTTTTAACGGTTGCCGTTGGACTATATTTGCTTTCCCAAAGTTTAGATACAATTGGTGCGCATGAAATGATAAACAGAGAATTCAAAATACCAAACCAGGTTGCCGGAACCTCCGTTTTTTCTGCACTGAACTGGTTTTTGAGCATATAAATAACCATGCACCAGATTATTGCAAAACCAATTGCCAGAATGATATTACCCAATGCAAACCTGGAAAATGTTTGCCTGAATAACTCAAACAGTACATATGAAATGATAGTGAGCGGAATAATGGTAATTAAAGTATTGGCAACGTTAAAAATGATTTTTGAATTGCCTTCCAGTATTCTGGCAGTGTAATCTTTAGCAAAGATGGTCATAGAGCCACCGGCCTGTTCAAATGAAGCCCAGAAGAAAATGGCTACGAAGGCAAGTACAATAACCACAATCATTTTATCTCTAAGCTGTGGCGTATATTGTACGATTCTTTTAATCAAAACAAAAATAAATAAGCTTAGCGCTACAATAATCGCGAAGTTATCTCCTGTCAGGTTACCTACAGAAAAATTAAAAACAGTATGGCCTGAAACTTTAGCATAAGGATCATTAATGATCCAGACCAGGCCGATAACAGCAATAAATACAATTAGTACAATATCAAAAATGGAGAATGGATTCCGTTTGGCTTCAGCCGGATGCTCTTCTTCATCCACTTTATCTTCGTCTTTAAGTGGCTTTAAACCAATAGAGCCAAAAATATTTTTAGTGAAATAAAACTGTAACATACCCACAAACATGAAGATTCCCGCAAGACCAAAGCCATAACTCCAGCCTATTTTCTCACCGATATAACCACACAACAGCATTCCTAAAAACGAACCACAATTTACGCCCATATAGAAAATAGTATAAGCGCCATCTTTTTTCTCAGGATGTTTTTTGTACATATGAGATAGGATGGATGTCATATTGGGTTTAAAAAATCCGTTACCTAACACCAAAAGGCATAGGCCCAGGTACATAAAAATTGGATTAAACTCAAAAGCCATCGATAGATGGCCCAATGTCATTAAAAAAGCTCCGATGATAACTGCCCAGCGATAACCTAAAAATCTGTCGGCAATATAACCTCCTAAAATAGGGGTAAGGTATGCAAGTGAAGTATAAGAACCATAAATAGCCAGGGCGTGTTCACGGGGCCAGCCCCAACCCGGATTTTGACCTAATATAGATGAGGTTAGAAATAAAACGAGCAAAGCCCGCATCCCATAATACGAAAATCTTTCCCACATTTCGGTAAAGAAAAGTACGAATAAACCTGACGGATGACCCAGTACCTTACTGCTAAAGAAATCGTCTTTGGTTTCAATGGATGTTTGCATAAAACATTTATTGGTTTTAGTTGAAGAATTCAGAATTTGTGTGTTGTTTTAGCTTATTTGCAAGGCGCAATATAGTCAGCGGAGGGCAAACTCACAAATTTTTAAGTTATCGGAATGGTAATGAACAGGTTAAGATAATGGAAATTAAAACTTTCTGATGGGTTTAACATTTTTCTTTGGATCAGCATATTGCTTATCCATGGCGTGAGGATCGTTATTGAGTTCCAGTCCTTCCTGTAATTTAAGTTTTCCGCCAATAATTTTGAAGCCATCGAAGGTGCCATCTGATGCATAAAATTCATATCTGCCTTCCATTTCAGCGTCTACCGGAGCAAGGTGGTCAAAAACGATCATACCGGCTTTTTGATCCACTTTAAGCGTCATTGCATTTGATTTGGTATATTCAAAGATTACCCGGTTTTTATGCTGAAGGTCTTTTCCGTCGAAAACCGGTGCGCCGAAAATGACCTGCTCCTGATCAAAGGAAAGGATTTCAATCACCTTTTTAGTGGAACTTGAAGTATTTCCTTTCCATCCGAGCAACACGTAATAAGGCTTGCGGTTTCCGCTGGTTACCGGAACAATCTCATAATAACGCGCTCCAAACCATTTTTGATGATTGGTTACAGCATTTGCATCTGTAATGTTGTCCGTTTGATCAATTAACGGATAGAGCTTTAAGGGACCGACGCCAGTATTCATCTGGACGGTTCCGAAATAACGGTAGGTGCCATTTTCCTGCTGAACATACCAGCTCAAGATCCGGAAAGACCTGTCGGGCGATGGAATTACTGAAACGTTTTTTAAAGAATCAAAAGGGTAAGTAAAAGAATTTTGCATTTTCAGGGCTTCCACCAGTGTTTTGATAAAAATGCTATTGCTGGTTGTTTTTTTAACATCGGTTTCAGCGGCAATAGTAGCCGTTGCGATCCGGATCAGGGAATCCTGAAAAACATCCATTTTTTTATTGCTTTGCTGCGCCTGGGTACGCAAAGCGAGCAAAGCAATAATCAATATGCCACAGTATTTAAGCTTCATGTATTAAATTTTCTCGATCACCAACGCGCTGGCACCGCCGCCACCGTTACAGATTCCGGCTACACCAATTTTCCCATTATTTTGTTCGAGAACAGATAGTAGGGTCACTACTATTCTGGCACCAGATGCACCAAGCGGATGGCCCAGGGAAACAGCGCCACCATTTACATTCACCCGGTTTTCATTTAAACTCAGTTTCTGGTTATTGGCAATGGAAACCACGGAAAATGCTTCGTTAATTTCAAAATAGTCAACGTCTTTTATATCGATATTGGCTTTTTGCAAGGCCAAAGGAATGGCCTTTGAAGGAGCAGTTGTAAACCATTCAGGGGCTTGTTGCGCATCTGCATATCCTAATATTTTAGCCAATGGCTTAATGCCCAGTTCTTTTGCCTTATCTGCGCTCATTAAAACTATTGCTGCTGCACCATCATTCAAAGTAGAAGCATTGGCCGCAGTTACGGTTCCATCTTTTTTAAATACGGGCTTCAGTGAAGGAATTTTATCAAATTTAACCGCAGTTGGTTCCTCATCTGTATCCACGATTGTGATTTCACCTTTTCTATCTTTTACTTCTATGGCTATAATTTCAGCAGCAAACTTTCCGGTGGTTTGTGCCTGCTGTGCTCTTTTATAAGACGCAATGGCGAAATTGTCCTGATCTTCGCGGCTGATATGACAATCGGTGGCACAAAGCTCAGCTGCTGAACCCATATGGTAATCATTATAAACATCCCATAGCCCGTCTTTCACCAATCCATCGGTAATTTGACCATGCCCCAGCCGGTAACCATTTCTGGCTTTATCCAGGTAATAAGGTACATTGCTCATGCTTTCCATACCGCCGGCAATAATAATATCCTGATCACCGTTGGCAATGCTTTGTGCCGCCAGCATAATGGCTTTGGTGCCTGAAGCACAAACTTTATTGATGGTGGTAGCAGGTATATCTGGTAAGCCTGCAAGTTTTGCGGCTTGTGTAGCGGGTGCCTGTCCTAAATTTGCCGACAACACATTGCCCATATAAACTTCCTGAATGTGTTCTGGTGTCAAACCTGCTTTTTCTATTGCACCTTTGATGGCGAAACCACCCAGCTGAGTGGCCGAAAATGAAGATAATGCGCCTCCAAAACTGCCAATTGGTGTTCTTACCGCTGATACGATTACAACTTCTTTCATGAATTAAAATTTTTATGAACTTTTTGGTTAGACCGCTAAGTTATACATTTTTGATTGCAGAAAATGAATCAGGCGTCATTTTTAACTTAAATCTAAGACTAAAACAATGGACGTGAAAATAGTTTTATAAAGAATCAATAAGCTTATTTTATTCCTCTTTTGCTTTTCCTTTTTTTCTTGATTTTATTGCCTGATTCAGCAGAAATTCAATCTGTCCGTTAGTGCTTCTGAATTCATCTGCAGCCCATATTTCTACCTCTTTCAATAAAGCTGGACTAATCCTCAACACAAAAGCTTTTTTATCTTTCTCCGCCATATCTATTGTATTGCTTTTACCTTATATCTTGTTTTTATATTGATGAGTAACGCCTCCATATTCAGAAACAGCATCATAGTTTGGGAGGTATGCTTTTTCTATGTTAATCCAGCTTTGCATTTTATATTTAAACTGTAGAGGCAAATACTGGTAGGCGACGCCATGCTGATTGCTTTTCCTCTAATTCCATATTAATTATAAAGTGTTCCTGTATTAACTACAGGTTGTACATGTCTGTCGCCGCAAAGCACCACCAATAAATTACTCACCATTGCGGCTTTACGTTCTTCATCAAGTTCTACAATTCCTTTTTCTGATAACTTTTCCAATGCCATTTCAACCATTCCCACAGCACCTTCCACAATTAATTTACGGGCTGCAATTACCGCTGTAGCCTGTTGCCTTTGTAGCATAGCGCTGGCAATTTCGGGAGCATAAGCCAGGTGAGAAATGCGTGCTTCTAAGACATCAATTCCTGCTCTGGAAAGTCGCTCGGTTAATTCTTTCTCTAAAATTTCACTTACCTGCTCCGCGCCATCTTTTAAGGTAATGCTTGTTTCTTCGCCTTCAGCATGATCATAAGGAAATATATTGGCCAAATGTCTAACGGCGGCTTCACTTTGGATATTTACATATTGCATGTAGTTTTCTACAGCAAAAACGGCCTTTGCCGTTTCATTTACCTTCCACACTACCACGGCAGCAATCTCAATGGGATTACCCAACTTATCATTCACTTTTAATTGCTGACCGTTAAGGTTATTGGCTTTTAATGATAATTTTCTTTTGGAGGTAAGTGGATTCACCCAGAAAAAACCATCTGCTTTTACCGTGCCGATATACTTTCCGAATAAGGTTAACACCATCGACTGATTAGGATTTATAATCAGAAAGCCCGGAAAAACCAGAAAAAGATCAACGGCTAATATGATGCTGCCCCAGACGAAGAGCTGAGAAAAAAAGCAGAATATGGCACCCGCC
This sequence comes from Pedobacter sp. GR22-10, assembly GCF_026239715.1. NCBI lineage: Bacteria > Pseudomonadati > Bacteroidota > Sphingobacteriia > Sphingobacteriales > Sphingobacteriaceae > Pedobacter > Pedobacter sp. GR22-10. Next base: position 86,658 of record NZ_JAPIVR010000002.1, on the reverse strand, counting down.
AATAATACTAAAGATAATACAAATGTTAAATACCCGGATGGCGGGCTAATGATTTTTTCCTGATACATAATTGATATTAATTTGATATCATAAAGTAAATTATAAAATCTGGTAATACCAAACAAAATCATTAAAAAGTATATTAGATAAAAATGCTATTTTTGACAATACAATAATCAGATCGTTTTGGCCAAAATCAAGAAAAATTCACATAAAATCCTTTATCGTAAGTATTCATCCAACCTGAAGTATGTGATGATGCTTTTTACAGTGTTCGTTATCACACTGTTTCTCCCTAAGCAACCCAGGTTTAGGTATGAGTTTGAAAAGGGCAAAGTGTGGATGAATAAAGACTTAATTTCTCCGTTCAGCTTCGCTATTCTCAAGACTAATCCTCAGGTAAATACGGATAAGAAGAACGCGCTTAAAGATGTTTTGCCTGTTTACCAGTATGATCAGACCATTGGTAGGAATGCCCTGGAGGCCTTTACAAACGAATTTGATATTAAATGGAAATCTACCCAACTGGATGAAAAAGATAAGATCAGGTTTAAAACAGAATCTTACCGCCTGCTAAATAATATTTATACACGTGGAATCATCAGTTTAAATGCCAAGCAGCAAACGAATGGCAAAAACTATGATTTTTCACTGATGGAAAATAATGTAGCTAAACAAAAAAATACGCAGGATGTGTTTACGGTTGAAACGGCCTTACTTTATTTCAAGCATAACTTTCAGTCTCCAAACCAGGTGATGAGTGATCTGGTGGCTAATCTGGCAGAAGACCATATTACACCAAATATCATTTTTGATGAGCGTTTAACCCAGATTATTCAGCAAAATACCGTTGATAATATTTCGACTACCAAAGGGATGGTGCAGAAAGGGGAACTGATCGTTTCTAAAAACGATGTGATTGATGAAGAAATTTATCAAAAGCTTGAATCTTATAAGGCTACCTACGATGCGCAAACTAAAACCATTGGCAGCCGTGCATTGGTATATCTGGGGCAGGTCGTGCTGGTGAGTTTCATGCTCGCCATCCTGATGTCGTTTCTTTTTCTGTTTCGCAGGGATATCTTCTCCGATAACCGCCAGCTGTCCTTAATCCTGATTGTAACTACCGGCATGCTGCTGGCACTTACCTGGGCCATTAAAATGGAAATCCCCAGTTTGTATTATATTCCATTTTGCGTGGTGCCTATTATTATCCGGATTCTTTTTGATACCAGGCTGGCACTCTATCTTCATTTGCTGGTGATTTTAATTGCCGGTTTCTTTGTGGCCAATAGTTTCGAGTTTGTTTTTTATCAGGTTACGGCAGGCATGGTTGCCATTTTTAGTATTAAAAATTTCGTTAAGCGGGAACGGTTCCTGGTGTCTGCGCTATTTATTTTATTGGCTTATTTTGTTTCATTTGTAGGCATTGCCTTATTGAGGGAAGGTTCTTTCCGCGAAATTGAGTGGGCAAATTTTATTCCTTTTATCTTTAGCGTATTGCTATCTCTTCTTGCTTATCCGCTCATCTATTTATTTGAGCGTATTTTTGGAATTACTTCTGATGTGGCGCTAATTGAGCTCACCAATACAAACAATAAATTACTTCGTGAGCTGGCCTTTAAAGCTCCTGGTACCTTTCAGCACTCCTTGCAGGTGGCCAACCTGGCAGAGGCAGCTATATTTAAAATCGGTGGTAATTCGGTGCTGGTCAGGGCGGGGGCGCTATATCATGATATCGGAAAAGTTGATAACCCTCAATACTTCATCGAAAATCAGAATACAGCAGTTAGTCCGCATGATAAACTTCCATATGAGCAGAGTGCACAGATTATTATCCAGCATGTACACAAAGGCATTGAGATTTTAAGGAAAAACTTAATTCCGGAAGCAATTATCGATTTTATCCGGACCCACCATGGGAATACTCGGGTAGATTATTTTTATCAGTCGTTTTTAAAGAATTCTCCTGAAAAATTTGTGGATGAAAACATTTTCCGCTACCCCGGACCAATCCCTTTTAGTAAGGAAACAGGTGTATTGATGCTGGCAGATTCAGTAGAAGCTGCCTCAAGAAGCCTCAAAAATCCGGATGCACAGAGCATAAATGACATCGTTGAAAGGATAATTAATTACAAATTGGAGCAAAATCAATTGGATAACTGCGATTTGACATTAAAAGATATTGAAACTATCAAATTGATATTCAAGACGATGCTGATGAGTATCTATCATGTGCGGATAGATTATCAACAAGTTTTGTAATTTTTTTTTGTAGAATAACTTGTTTTACTATATTTGCAGACCTCAAAACAAGGTCGGTAGGACAAATTTGAAGGTTGAAAAGGTGAGGTGCCTGAGAGGCCGAAAGGAACAGTTTGCTAAACTGTCGTACTGGTAACGGTACCGCGGGTTCGAATCCCGCCCTCACCGCACGAAGAAAAAAAGTAATAAAAAAAAATGAAAATGTCATTTTAAAACCGTTACTTTGCAGCCCTTAGAAATAGGGAAATAAAAAGGAGATACCAAGTTCGGGATGTAGCGTAGCCCGGTATCGCGCCTGCTTTGGGAGCAGGAGGTCGTAGGTTCGAATCCTGCCATCCCGACAAAAGTTCAATCCACTTTTCAAAAGGATTACAAAAAAGGTGATACCTGAGTTCGGGGTGTAGCGTAGCCCGGTATCGCGCCTGCTTTGGGAGCAGGAGGTCGTAGGTTCGAATCCTGCCACCCCGACAAAACAGAAGAACCCTCTAAATAATAAATTTAGGGGGTTTGTTTTTTATGTCAAATTCTAAAAATTCATGCGATTTTTGGCAATTCCCTGAAAGCAAAAAACCTGCTAATCTTGCGATTACAGGGTTTTATACATTTTGATAGTCTTTGGTGTGATCCCGCTGGGATTTGCACCTAGTGCTAAAATCAGCGTTTCGCAATATCTAGAATGGTTATGGAATTCGAACTCCCCGAATAACGCACCTTCTTATTAAAACTTTTTGTTGCAAATGCTACCATTTAAATATAAGAATTCCTATCAAAAAATCCAAATTTAATTAAATAAGATTATCGTTCAGGTTAGATTCCGCCATTGGTTAAAACAACCTACAAATTAAGAATTGATTAATGGAATTGTGTTATAATATATTTTACTAAGAAAGCTATTAATTAGAAAAGTAGCAATGCTACTTAAATCTATTTTTAATATTACCGCCTAAGTTAACAGTAATGCCAACAGTAATTATGTTGCTTTTGATAAGAGCATTCGGAATAATTGGTGATTATTATGTGTTTGCATACGTTTTTTCTAGACAGCGACAAGCTCAATGAGCTTAACTCCTAAGTTTGCAATCTGTTTTATTGCATTGTCCAAGCCGCTTATCGCGCGAAGGACTGACTAACATTCTATAAGAGCTTCATAGGCTTTATTGTGCTATGAGTGCGAGCTGGTGGCTCGCTGCCAATGCCTTAATTTCTCTGTCGACAATGCACAGTTGGAAGGAAAACGAGAAGAGCAATAAATTTGGAGTAATGTGTTTAGCTATAAAATTAAAGGCCAAAATTGCAAGGGCTTACTGATGTAAAATGTCAGTCGGCCCTTGCGTGTCTGATGTGTGTTTTCATCTAGATAAGGCCTAGGTATTTTTCATAAAGTACAGGTTGAAAGCCAGTGCCAAATTTCTCGGCATGTTTTTTTCTAAATTCATAAACCGTGTTGCTCTCTTGCATTAAGGTTATTGCATCATCTATGAATTTTTCTAGAAGCAAGATACCTTCTTCGTTGAGAAAAAGATAATGTTTATGAAGCCTTGTTAACCATTTTACATACGGATTCTTTGATTGAATGTGCGCCATTACATCCTTGGGGAATCTGTTATAGATTGAAGATTTAATAATTGTTGGTGCAATCCTTGGCTTATGATAGGCTTTCATTTCTTCTTCTGTCCATCCTGCAATTTTACCTAAAGCTGGAAAAAAGTCCCTGAACTTTGGATCATGTGGTTGTGGAAAATCCTCCGTTACCTTGCGGATTTTTTCCCTTTCAATTGCAATCGTGGTTTTTAGTCCATTCTGCAATTCAAAAACTTCACTTTCAATTTTCAATTTTCTGCGGAAGACTACTTCCGCTTTGTCATCCGCTTTCTTATTGAAAAGATCAAGCAACATTGACATTTCAGTCTGTCTATCGACAGGAAACTGGTCACCATCTAATGGATCAAGATTATCTTCTGATTTCATGTTAACTATATATATTATTATTTTTTAAACTTTTAACGTGCTCGTCTATCGACTGAGCCTCTGACCAAGGATTTTCTACATTTTTTATGAATTCATTGAAAGATGGGTTATGAGTTTTTGCTCTTGCCCATGCTTTCGGATCGATATCTTTATAACGATATGCGTAATAAGTATATACAAAGCTATCGTGTACTTGATGACGTTTCGCGAATTCTTTTACAAATCTTCTGTTGTTAATATGAGGTTTAACTTGCTCAACTTTTTCTATAGATAATAGGAATTCACTTGCAAAGTAATCAGCTGATTTTTCCTTTTCTTTCACAGGTAACTCATCATTATCGTCAGAAACGTGGTATTTAAATCTTTTGATTTCATCAAAATCAAATAAAACATGACTCAATTCATGGCATAGTGTATGCCATAAAGTAGAATAAAAACCCATATAATCTGTAAAAACAATACAAGGTTTATCATTGATTACCATTGTTGCACCTTTCAGGTGTAATGACGGGATTGGGCTCTGATAAATAACTGTTACACCAAGTCTGTATAGATCAGAAATCACATTTATTAAACCGCTTTCAACATTTGTAGTCTGCCATCGAATTTCGGGGAAGTATTCCATTAGTCGAGCTCTATCATATCTATAAGGATTCGAAAATTGATCGAAAGCATCGATAGCAGAATTTAGCCAAAATCCTTTTGAATAAATATTTTTAGGTTTTCTTACCCCCGAACTGAAAGCAATCTCTTGATTTGGGAGTTTATATTCGAAAATTGATTTTAGATTAAAATGTTTTAAAATCTTGTTTTCGATCTTTTGGTAATCAGATATGCTATCTATAAATCCAATACGTTTTAAAGTAGCCAAATCAAAATTATTGTTTATAAAATCTTTCTTTTTTTGGGAATATTCTGTGAATTCTGGAAAATTGCCTTCTAAGGCATTATAATAAAGTTTAATGACTTCCTCTCTAGAGATCTTCAAAAAACTGGCTAAACTGATGAAGTTGCGAATGTCTACTCTAGTGCTACTACCATTAATTATCGATTGAAGTGCGCGGTATTCCATTTCAAGGATTTCCAATGCTTTTGTAGGGGTAATGTTTAGTTCTTGAATCCTTTGCTCAAATAAAACATTTAATGTAGCTTTAGGAAACAGGTTGCCTAAAAGTTCATCAACGTTAAAATTTTGATTGCCGTCTGACATAAATATCTAATTGTAAATTTACAATCAAATATACGACTTCTTGACTAAGTTCAGTTAGATGTTGAAAATTTATTGTAAATTTACAATGCTTTTTATGATCCACATATTTTGGGCCTTCTAAATTTAGGTAAAATCGCTTACTTAAGACCCGACATAATGTGTATGGTTACGCATTAGAGCCCTTTTGCTTCTCAAACGCCCTCAATGCACTTAATCAGAAAACTTATAGGCTAATAACATATCATGTCGAATGGAGGACGGCTCAACTATTTTCTATCTAGGGGATAGGCTTGAAATCAGCATCGCACTCTTTGGAGCACGAGATGTAGTCGCTACTTTAATCCTAACTAATAAATCAATAGGAGCTCTTGATATACAATTTGTTGTGTTGGATTAAAATTGCCACGTTGAGTGTTGTATAATATTCTTGGTTTTGCCGTATCAATAAGCTTATGTGGACCTATATTCTTCTTAAACTCATCCCATTTTATGTTGTTGGATGACTCAATAGAATTTTGGAATACAAAATAACAAGGTACATCTGGTTTGCTTCTTCTAATTGTAAGGACTTCCTTTATTAGGTCATCGACGTTTAAATACTCGCTTGCGAAAAGAAAACTTGCGTTAAAAATGATGCTATTAGCCGCTTCCATTAATTCTAGATTTATTCCAGCAAGCGTCTGAACGAATGTTGGTAGGTTTACTGGCTCATAAATATCTGTCTGCAAGAAATATTCCGCTCCCTCTCGCATTTTTTGAAACCAGTCCACGCCGAAGTAGTCAAATGAAACTTTATTGCCCGTGGCTTCATGGATATGTTCAATCAATGCCAGTCCTGCAGTGGCAGGACCGCAACCTATATCGATAAATTTTATAATTCCAGGAGAATTGTGAAGTGTTACGAAAACGTCCAATTTTTCAAAAAGATAGATTGCGGAAAAGAAATGCATTCTCATATTAGCGTGAGCATAGAGTTTCACAATATCTAAGCCCTGAAGTCCTGGGACTTCGCGATCGAAATCTGTCTGCCCAAATCCTATAAGGGGTCTGATCCTATCTTGTCGAATACCTAAAAGAATACTGTACCAAGTAGTTCTTAAATCATGACGGATGTAGTCTGCAAATTTTTCACGAAATAATTGGTCAGAAAAATTGGTCGGTTGATAAATTCTTGGGGCTGGTGGAATAATTTCGAATCCTAGATTAAATTGCTCCTTATTTTCTTTGTAAAAGCATAAAATAGGAAACATTTCCTCCAACTCCTGCGAATCGAACACAGAGATAAATTCATTCATTTGCCCAGGTGTGCCGAGCCTACTGATATGGTCTATAGCCTCCTTATAATAGATATCGAGATCACGAATAACATCATTCTCATAATTTTCCTCTCCATCGGAAATTGCTTCTGAAAGTTTGGAGAGATATCGGAATAAAAATTTGATCTCAGAAGCGGGGTCGATGTATAAATGGTAATGAAGCCAAGCGTTAAGCCTAGCTTTTAAAATTGGATTTTCAATTTTGTTTTTACAGGTTGAGACTGGTCCATGAACGTTACAGCGCTTAAAGTAAAGGCCAAGTTCGAAATAAAGAAACTGGATTTCAGGATAATATAATTCTGGAGGTATCGCAATTTCCTGTAATTCTGTAAGGTATACAAGAATGCTGTGAAGCTCCTTCCGAACTTCACCTTCTGTTCCTGCGTTTACAAACATAAATTTTATTTCCTGCCTATTCTTAGCAACAAATTCAATTAGTTCCTCTGAATTACTCTGAAGGACTGTATTACTGAAATTTAAAATATCCATTAATGCTCCTTCAGTAGTTTTGAGAGTGTGATCCTTAGGGTTAGTTCTTCTGCACTCACCATCTGTCTTGAAATCTTCATTTGATTGATTAACTCCGATTTAGAATATACTGATCTTGATAACATTTCATTTATCCCTGTTTGGAATATTTCAGGACCAAAATTCTGCAACGGCATTGGCAACAATTTAAGCCGACGACAAAGTTGGCCTATTTCGGAATGGTAAGGTATATTTGATGGTATATCTTTTAGTATTTTTTCAATATCAACAGGTTGCATTTCAAGTTTAGCGGCAACGGTCTCAATCTTCTCGTAGAGCATCCCGATAACCTCGGAATAAAGAAACCGTACTTGTAGATTATGTTCACCGATCTTTTTTAACTCATCTTTTAATTGTAAACCCTTAATATCACCTATAAAGCCTTCGTCTTTATGGAAGACATATCCGAAAACCAAGTTTATTACAGCGCTATCAAATGCTGTTTCTAGCTTAAACCTTATTGCGGGTTTAGTGGAAGCCACTTTCGACATGGCGATCAAGGGGTTGTCAAAAGACAACCGTTCGTCCGTATTCCTAAGCATTGAATAACCGAAGAAATAACCCAATAAAGCAAACGCATACTCACCATATGATGCCGAATAAACCTCTGAAATGTCTTTCCTGGAAATTTCAATACTATTAAGATTTCCGTAATTTCTTAGGAATGCAAATAAATAGATAGCCAGTCCAGATTTAGTCTTGCTGGATTCAATAATCTTCAGCACCTTTTTACGTTCCAAATTTCTGTTTAGACTTAAAAATATATTCCGTAACTGCTCTATTGTGATTGATTCTCCTTTTTGCTCACTCGCTAACGTTCCGAAAGAAACCACATCCTGATCGTTAAAATTTTCAGGTAAATGTAATCGGTTAAATATCCATTTCAGCAATTGTTTGTCATCAGGGATCTCTCCTGAAAATAAAAAGGAATAAAATTCAGAAATGGAGCCGGGTTGTACTATTTTTGATCCAAAGGAAGGATTTATTGCCTGCATCGCATAAAAGAAATGGTCAGGAAGGGATTTAAAATTATTCGTATTATCCGCTACTAATAAAGAATAGTTCCTTAGATACGCGAATAATCCTAGAATCTTATCGAATTTATTGATCTCCTTTTCATACTTTGATTGTCCGTCTAAATTATTGTCCGATTCAATTTTATAGCTTCTACGCTCTTCTGGAAAATTGACAACAAATAGTTTTGCGGGAATAAAACCACCGCTAAATAATAACGCATCACTGATAATCTCATCTTGTTGCTTTTTCTCCTTTACTATTATTGTTTTTATCCAGGTAATAGGTACAGGATGATCTAAAAATGCAACTTCACCTGATATGGTTAAAAATTGTTTGATTTCGTCGCTAAGATCAAGCTCTAGCAAGATGTTATCATCAATGTCAGATCCCGACGGAAAATTAGATAGTATCAACTTATTAGGAACAAGTGACTGTACATCAGTAAATGCCCTATTTTTCAGGTGTATTGATGCAATAATGATTCCGCTGGAAAAATAATGATAAATATTTCCTTTGTGAATCTCTAGATAAATCTGCCTTTTTGAATCGAAAATATGATCTAGAACTGGATTACCATCAGTTGAATTTAGATTTTGTTCCTGCACATCTGTTTCTTTAACTGAAGGCAGCTCATTTGATTCTATTCCTGTGTTGTTTGTAATTTCCAGCTGTATAGGCTCTTTTTTCTTTTTCTTACCCACGTATAATGTTTTATTTCTTTTTGGCATTTTTTTATAATTAAAAGGGCAATTCTTCTTCTTCTTCTTCTTCTGTCACATTAGGAAGTGATGGCGGTGGTTCATTACAAAGTATAAATATTTCATTTTTTGCCCTCGTTACTGCAACATAATAATGATTTTGGGTTGCATATGCTCGTCCCTCTCTATTCAATTTCCTCATCGCTGGCTCAGAATTCTCGAAGAATGGCATAATCACAATATCGAACTCAAGCCCTTTACACGATTCAAAGGTAGTAATAAATGGGCTACAAAGCTTTTTCTTCACTACAAGTTCGTCATCGCCATTCATGTCGTTATAATAATAAGAATAAGATGATGCCTCCGGAGCATCTTGCGCGCAAGAATATCCATTTTTCTCCAGATGGGCACGTAATACCGGAAATTCATTTCTGAAATGAAGGAGTATTCCAATATTTGCATTTCTATTCTGGCTTATCACTTGCATGATGATATCCAATTGAGCTAATTGGTCTAAACCGCTTCTAATATCCGGCTTATTCCCTCGTCGAAACTCTGATACATCCATATCTTGAACTCTTCGATTATTGGGTACAAACTTTCTAGCCAATTCGAAGATTTCCATAGTGTTTCGAAAATTTTCCCCTAGATACTGATCCTGTGTATGTTTCTGTTTCTTTAGGTTCTCAAGGATTATATCCTCAACTTCATCATCCTCATAATATCTACGGTAATTCTGAGCGCGGTCGGCTCCGACAGAAACAGAGTCTGCTAAGGTAAAAATGTTACTGTATACAGCCGGTGGCAAGTCTTGTCCCTCATCAATAAAAAGTTCTTCGAAATAATTTCCATTAGCAGCCAAAGAGGCGAAATTACCAGCAACGATATCTTCATCAGCCGTATCATTGAAAGGGCAAACATTATTCTTATGCCAGATAAAAAATGTAGACAATTGATTGTCAACAATGTCATCAATTTGCTTCTGATCAAGATTACCAAAAAGCTCTTCTGCACGATCTCGAAGCGTTCCTTTGATAGAATATATCAACGTCCTATTAAAAGTAAATAAAATGATTTTTTTTTCGTTTCTCACCGCTCTAAGAAATCTATAAATGGTAACTACTGTCTTACCACTTCCAGGACCTCCCGTGACTAGCATAGGCAGTTTAGGATTGTAGGCGAGTTTCTGATCTTTCGTTAACAGAGTAATTTGTGGGAGATTGAACCTAAAATGCGGCATATTGGTCTTTTTTGAACGTTAAAATTAGATTTGACACTTATTGATTTTGAATAATGCCCTAAAGGCAAATCTAACATTTCTATAATAATTCCGAAATAAATGTCAATTTTGTATAACGCCACTTTTTTATACTAAAAATATTAGTAAGTTTGTGTCGACTCGGTAGTTAATCGTTAGGATATTTAAATATTATGAAGCCAGAAACAATCTTCGACCTCTTCAACCCAGCTCCAGAAGTATTTCCTGTCAGCCCCAACTTAGAGGCAGAAACCGCCTACTCAATTGAGGGTTTAAAATATGTTCCTAATTTTATTTCAGTCGAAGAAGAACAAACTCTTATAGAAAGAATTAATTCCGAGAATTGGCTTGGCGATCTAAAACGACGCGTGCAACATTATGGATGGAAATATGACTACAAAGCTAGAAAGCTGGACTATGGTATGTATTTGGGTCTTATTCCTGATTGGATTCAACTTTTAGCGGAACGTCTTGTGTCAAATGAAATCATGAAAGAAGTTGCCGACCAGGTTATAATTAATGAATATAAACCTGGTCAGGGGATTGCAAATCATGTAGATTGCGAACCATGCTTCGGAGATACAGTAATATCCATTAGTCTGGCCGCACCATGTATCATGAACTTTATTAACTTAAAAACGAAAGAAAAACGGGAAGCACTCTTAGAACCAAGAAGTGCTGTTGCAATTCAAGGGGCGGCGCGATATAGTTGGTCACATGGAATACCCGCAAGACTTGCTGACGAGATAAACGGAAATAGGGTAAACCGTTTGCTTAGAATTTCGATGACTTTTCGCAAGGTGATTTTCTAATTGTAAATTACAACAATTACTGTTCTTTGTCACTTTTGATTTATCTATTGAGCTCTACAGCTTACCTTTCAAAAGTCGAAGATAATTAACTTCTACCGTACACTTAATAAAGATTATCGTAATCAAAATCTTATTGTTCGTCACCAATCTAAAACATTAGTTGTACGTGAATTGATAATTGCTGACAACCATACGTTCTAGTGTCTCGATTTTCCTTTTGTCAATGTCAGTTAGTTTAATTTCATACACCATTTACTAGCAGCATTATTAAAAGTAAAGATTGTCCGATCTAAAAATTTAGCATACGCAAATGTTCCTAATTTTTCAATATGCATACAGCGAATTAATTGGAATTTCTGGCAGAAAGTGTATGATTCAAGGAAAGGTAAAAAAACAGTAATGGAGTAAAATTTTGAGGTTTCAAAAATAGTTCGTAAGTTGTTTCTGTAAGTCCGAAAATCGAATTTGACTAATAACAGAGCGGTTAGTAACAAGATTAATAGTCCTTGATCTAAAGGGGACGTTTATAATGCCTAAGAACTTTTCATATTTGCTTCATGAATTCTGATTTGAGAACTTGCACTTAATTACATGTAAATCACATGTTTCATTTACCGTATCAAATTATTACTTATGTTATTTTTAATTTAATGACATCACTAAGTCCGAATCGATGGCTAACAAATATTTCAAACCTCACGAAGCATTTAACCTAAATTCGCATTCCTATGATATAGGTGTTTTCACCGGGCTGAAGAATGGATTCGAGGATAATCTTTTTATCAAAAAACTATTTACCTTGCCCGAACTGGAATATCAGGCCTTTTATCAATATCACCTTGCTTATTTTCTAGGAAAGGAACCAGATGGCGAAGAGGAATTTTTCACTTTTGTCTGGCAGATCGTTTTGAGGCGTATTAACTTTATTGAGCATAAAAACCCATTTAATTCAAGCCATGCCACGGACATGGAAATACTCGAGAAGCTTATAACTTTCCAAAAGTATCTTCGCTCAATTGACCAGTGGCATATCCAAAAAACCCTCCCTGAAATTATTGCCGATCAAACCGAACTGATTAGGAAGCAACAAACAGAAATTGCAGATTTAAAGGCAGAAATAAAAGAAACCCGTCAGTGGGATGGCTATATCAACATCAGGAATGAACAAGCTTTAGCTATACTAGATCTATTCTTGCAAATGCAGAAATTGAAAGCGCCGGATGGCAACGAATTGTTGATCACTCCTGCACAAAATACCTGGGCCAAAATGATCAGCAAGTATTTTAGGGAATATGACCAGGAAAACATTGGCCAGGTCAAAGAAATCAAGATAGATAAATTACGTTACTATCTCCGGGGCATTGACCCAAAAGATCCTCTAAAAAGGGAGAATGAAATACCTGAAAAGCACAGACTTTATACGATTACTCCTGCAAAAAAGAAGAAATAACGTTTCTACGACTCATCATCCGATCTAAAAGAACCGGCTTTCTATCAATCTGGCAATAAGCGTTTTAGCAGTCTTTTCTATTTGTACTCAAACCTTCTCAATTTACCACGCAAACCCGGTGGTAACAAAAAGCTAAATCCATAGCATTCTTTTGTCCCAAAACAAAGGCTATGGAAATTATCAATGAACAAGCCCTTAGCCAGTGCATCCGGGATGCAGTAAGGGCAGAACTACAACAACATTTCAAAACTGGTGACAGCCAGTCGCCGCAAGAAGAACGGCTTTTGTCCAAACAGGAACTGGCGGATGAGCTTGGCGTATCGCTGGTTACCCTGTCCGACTGGATGAAAAAGGGGCTGCCCTTTTTGCGCTTGCACAGGCGAGTGTATTTCAAAAAAAGCGAAGTGCTTAAAATCATGCAACAAGACATTACAGATTAATTTAAGGAGGGAATTATTATGAATATGGAAATCATCACAAAAGAGGATTTAAAACAATTTAAGACCGAGATGCTGGCCGAGATCAGGCAGCTTATTAAACCGGAAGACAGGCAGAGTAAGCAATGGCTAAAAAGTGCTGAAGTGCGCAGGCTGCTGAACATCTCGCCGGGAACCCTGCAAAACCTGCGCATCAATGGTACGCTGAGATTTACAAAGATTGGTGGGATGATGTACTACAAATTGGAAGACATCAACAGGCTATTAGAGGGAGGTAACTAATGACAGAAATGAGCATTCATAACAAGGCAGCGGACTACAGCAAACTGGTCAGGCGCATGGGTGCAGACAGCCGGATGCTGGCTACTCATGTGAGTCTTTTTACCGCACTTTTTGTCTGCTGGCAGCATGGAGGTTTTACCAGTCCTTTTGCCGTTACACGTAAAAAGCTCATGGCATACAGCCGGATTGCATCGATTGCCACATATCACAAATGCATCAAAGAACTGGATGCATTTGGGTACATCCGCTACCAGCCATCTTACCACCCGATCCGGGGCAGCCTGGTCTACTGGCCGCCCGGTTGATGCGGGCAGCCGACCAGAAAAAGGTGCCGGGAAATCCCGGCGAAGTTTGCACCCTGACGCTCCTTAAAGGAGCCATCAGGGCATGGAAACCGCTAAGGTTTGCCGAAGCTTTTAGCACGTCAAACTTATGCGCTTTGTAGGGAGCGAGTTAATGTTTTTGCTATACAAAAACCCGGATTCACCCTGAAGGGATGCCCCGGACTCGCTCCCGTTGGTCGGTTAAAAAAAGAAATTAAGAAAGGATCTATAGAAGATTTGGAAAGGAAAGCAGGGAATGAAAACAGCGACAACTAGTAGTGAAATAAAGAAAAAAAGAGTACCCGGCAGACCAAAAAAAACGATTAGCCGTAGTGACCTGCTGATGATCCGGTTAACCCCGACGGAAAAACAACTGATTGGCCAGCGGGCGAAAAATGCGGGGCTGAAACCAAGCGAATGGTTCCGCAGGGCGGCCAAGGGCGCCAGGGTTTTCCCCCGTTTCACCCCCGAGGAAAGCGGCTGGTTCAGGATGTTATCAGGGATGGCCAATAACCTCAACCAGCTGACACACCTTGCCCACGTGGAAGGCTTGCCTACGCTAGCTTTAAAATGCCAGGCACTGGTCAGGCAAATAGAAGAACTGTTAACCAAGATCAATCGCCATGATGGGTAAACCGATCACGGGAAGAAGCTTCGGGGGCTGTGTCCGCTACGTCGTGGATAAGCCCGAAGCGAAGATCCTTTTTGCCGAGGGTGTAAGGATGCAGAACGCCACCACGTTAACAAATGATTTTAACCTGCAACGCAAAATGACGCCGGAACTGGGCAAGGCGGTCGGGCATCTGGTCTTAAGCTGGAGCAAGGAAGACTTGCCTAAACTGACCGATGAAGTCATGCTGGAACGGGCAAAAGAATATATGCAGAAGATGGGTATCCGGGATACGCAGTATGTGGTGGTACGTCACCATGATAGATCGCACCCCCATCTACACGTGATCTATAACCGGGTGGACAATAAGGGGGAGACGATCACCGATAAGAATAATTACCCACGCAATATCAAAGCCTGCAGGGAGCTCACCCTAAAATACGGTTACCATTGGGGCATGGGCAAAGAGCAGGTCAACAGGCAGGCCTTAAATGGCAAGGAAAAGATCAGATACGAACTGTATGATGCCATTAAAGCCGCTATGAAAACGTCCACGAACTGGAAAGAGTTGGAAGCGAAGCTGACCGTGCGGGGCATCGGTATCGCTTATAAGTTCAAAAGCGGTACCAAAGAAGTGCAGGGCATCTCTTTTGAAAAGGGCGGGCTGAAAATGAAGGGTTCCGCTATTGATAGGAGTTTAAGCTTTTCCCGCATGGATGCACAGTTGAACCGCAACCAGCAGGTACAGGCTTACCATGCCGCAAGGGAGGCAAATCAACCCTCACTGGCGCAGCAGTTGAGAGAGGCCATCTGGCAGGGCATTCATGCCGAGCACCAGCATAGTCCGAATGCGTCTGGTGTAGTTGAAAACCTGCTGAATATCCTGCTTAGCCCGGAGTTTGTGCCATCGGCATCAGACCCGGTCGGAGACGCAGAAATAGCCCGCAGGAAACGAAAGAAACATCAGGCAGAGCAATCCCAGGGAGTAACCAGATAAATAAACAAACTATTCACCAACAAAATTCAATGTTATGGAACAGGACGAATTAGAAGAAAAAGTAACAATGGCCGAAGAACTCATTCTGGGCTTAGTTAAGCGAATGGAAGTCATCGAAAGCGAACTGCCAGGATTTTTAAAGTCGTTTTTGCAGCAGTATAAAGAGACTTTAGCTAACATCTCTGGCCAGATAGAAAAATCCAACAAGCGTTATGACGATCAGAAAATTAGCCAGCAGATCGATCAGGTCAAAGACCTAGTGGGTACCATACCCAAGATCATCACCGTAAAAAATGAACATCACCACCATTTCGGTGCATGGTCAAAAAACCTCATCATTGGTGTAGCGGCCTGTTTCCTAATTACAGCCTCATCTGTCGGAACAGCTTTGTACCTGAACCACCGTAATAACCGGCTTAATAGTGAAGCTTATAACTATTGGTTGGTTAGGGCGATGTATCCTGTAGTTTCCAAGACAATCGAAAAAAAATTACGGGATGACCCCAATGGCTTTATAGAGAAAGCAGAAAAAGAAATGGCCAAACAAAATTCTATTATGGCTGCTAAATACAATGACGACCGGGCGAAGAAGAAAAGGCAATCATTAAAATAGAAATTAGAAAAGTTTTACTTTAACAATCTTGTATAATTTTTTTATCTATTGGTAATTATTAAATTGCACCATATTTATTATTTTATATGAAAGCATTAAGTTCATCTGTTGTCATTCATGTCACTGACCTCGACAAAGCCCTTAATTACTATACAAATATTCTGGGGTTCAGCTATGATTTTAAATTTGGAGATTATATAGGATTAGTTTATGACAATATTTGCGTTCACTTAAGTGGGCCATCAAATCCTGGGCGTAAAAAAGTACCAGGCAATGCTCATTTTTGTATAGATTGTGATGAAATTGATATTTACTATGCCCTTATCACTGCACGTGGCGCATTAATAGATACTGTTTTAGAAGACCGCCCATATGGAATGCGCGATTGCGCTGTTAACGACCCCGACGGTAATACAATAGTTTTTGGCAAAGCACTTTCTGGAAATATATAGTAACGGTCTTTTTCCTAATCACAGCCTCATCTTTCGGAACAGCTCTGTATCTAAACCACGAAAACAGCCGCATTACGGCCAATGAGTTCAAATATCGTGCGATCAGGCAGACGGCTCCCACTTGGGGGCATTGGGCAGATACGACCTACATCCGTAATCCTAAGACAATGGAAGAGAATACCATTAAGCTGGAAGCCGAGGCGTTGGAAAAAGCCTATGCGGAAGAAGTTGCCAGACAAACGGCTGAAGAGGCGAAGCAAGCCAGGAAGCGGCTGCATTCGCTGAAAAACAAAGAGTGAGTTTGTTTATGTGAAATGATAAATATAAGAGGTGCGACTAAATGCAATCTAGGTGACAATATGAAATAATTTGCCATTCAATAAATAATGAATGGCAAATCTGAGGGGCGATCATTTCAAACCCATTGCTTTTTTTTTTGATAGTAGAACTGGATAACTATCCAAATAATTTGAGCAGGTAATCTGTAATCTTTCAAAGCAATTTTAGTAAGCCTACATCGGTAGGGATCAGTTCACCCGCAAGCTTCCTTTGTTCTCCAATGGAGCCTGTTTATGTTGTGCCACAATCAAATATGATAGATTCTCCGGTAGGTAAGAAGAAAAAAGGTATAGATCGTTCGTCTATATTTTTGCCAATTGTTCCATTGCGTTTTTTTCTTTTGTTGAAAGTTGTTTTAAAATGTCTGTCACTTGTTCAATGTATTTTCTGTCTTTGGTTTTGCTGACTTGTAAAAAGAGATTTGAAATTTCTGTCCATAAGCTAGCAATTTCAACAAATTCTTCATGTGCCTCTTTTAAAGTATCAAGTTTTAAGATGTTGTAACTTTCGTTCAGAAAGTCCCTGTATAAATTTCTGAATAAAGCTCCACCTGTCCCTGCTCTTTCCATAAGCATTGCACTTGCTTTAAATTCACTTTCAATGTCTTTACTTGTATCAAACCAATTTTGTATTTCTTTGCTTGTTTTTAGAATTCCTTTATAACCAATATTGGTGATTGGTGGATTTACATAATCTGTCGCATTGTTACGAATGGCGATGAGAATAGCACTTTTCAGGTTATATTTTTTATCTGTCTTGCTTAAAGTGTAATGCAAGTTTCTAGAAGACATTGGTCCTTTTTCGTTTCGTGCGAGTGCTAAACTTCTTAAACTTGTTTTTACTTGCCCGCCCTGTTGTTTCGTGTCTACCAAAAATGCAGTTTCCTTATCATACCCATAAATTGCTGCATAATGGCCTGCAAAATGAAATGGGTTCGAGAAATATTCTAAATGATAACAATCCAATTTAAGTCCTACAACGATTCCATTATCAAGAAGTTGCTTTACATCTTCCCAAGCCTTGAGCATTGAAGAAGTTTCTTTAATTGTTAATTCAAGGCTTAAATTCTTAGCAAGGTTTTGTGTTAATAGATCAGTTTTAATTCGCCCACCAATGAAAGGAAAATTCATTGATTTCATATTCCAAAAAATAAAACCAAGTCCTTGCCCAAGTCCAAAAAGCATTGGTTCAGAAAGTTCAATATCAAGGTGTCTTAGCAAAGTTCCTGTAGTAGTTGTTTCGCAATGTTGTCCATCAAATGGTTTTAAATTTTCTATTTTCATTTTTTGTAATGACGTTATTTTTAAACTAAAAACCGATATTCAAATTCATCTTCTATAAGTTCTATTATTTTACAATATAAAACTTCCAGGAAGCTTTATTGCATTGTTCAGTTGTAATCTTTCTATATTTTGTAAGCCCCATCTTAGTAAGCCAAAATTTGGTAGCAAGTTTTTATCGCTGCTGGGATACTAAAGCTAGAAATTTGGTCAGAGCAAAAGCAATGATTAGACAGAATACCTAATCTTCAAGCATGAACCTATTAAGGGTAGATAGAGCTAATCTATTCAATTGACATCTCTTAAATTATGCAACCAAATGTGATTCTTAACTATTCCCTCAATTATTGGAGAACTCAAATCAGAAGTCCTAAAATAGAGTGGTCAACAATCAACATGCATTCTCCACATCTTTAAACTCTCCATAAACTCATTTCATTAATCAAATTTATTTTTCAGTTTTTGGTTATGAGTTTTCAATAATTTAAAGGATAAATAACAGCTTGCAAAAAGGTAACGAACAAAAATAGATTACAATCTATGTCTTAACTACGCAGCTAGTAGTTCAATTACTTATTTTTTATTTTAAAAGTTCATTTTTTTCACGCTCACTTGCAAGTAGGCGCTCATAAAGCTCAACGACTTTGTCCAAAGGATTGAAGGTGCAGTGTTGTCGGAAATCACCAGTACTGCTGTCATGAAAATTGTTAAAATAATTGAATATTGATTCCTCACTAAAATTCTTTATTCCTTCAACAGTAACACCCAAAACAGTAGCGATTTTTTCCAAAGTCGACTCTTCTACTTCTTCGCTCTGCTCTATCTTAGAAATGGTCTGCTGGCTTACGCCAAGTTCAATAGCAAGAAAATCTTGTTTTATACCACGTATTTCCCTGATACGGCTGATCTTTCTGCCGATATGCACTTTGTTAGATTTTGTAGGCGTTTCCATAAAGCAAATATAATAAATTCCTAAGATAGTAATGAACCAATCTATTGTAGTAAGATACCAGCTTTATTGGTAGGTTACGGAATTGCCGTACCGCATTTTTGATCTTAGAAATCAAAAATGTCACGATTATGGAAACACAATTCTCGCAATCTGGTCAGTTCCAGAAAGAAAACTTTTCGGCCTTTATCAAAGAGCTGGTTCAAAAATTCAAGCCCGAGCAAATCTATAGCTTTGGAAAAAACATCGATTTTAAAATCAATGACGGGTGCTTTATAGAGAACCACAGTACAGAAAACTATCATTATTTTTTGTTGATGGTCACCGAAAGCGTTACCAGAATTGAACACGAAGTACAAGACTTTGCCAATAATAAATACCCTTTCGGCAAGATCACCATATTGGCTCATGGGAAAGAAACCATTGCAGCCGCAATACAGGCAAATAACAGGTTCTTCATCACCGTTTACAATGAGGGTAAAATTCTCTATAGTCGGGATGGTATGGTACAACCTTTCCAAGCTACAAGTTTGATACCTACACAGGGAGCAGTAAAAGCCCAAAAACATTACAACCACCGCTTTCCATTGGCAACAGGTTTTTTAGCAAGTGCAAAAGAATGCCTGACAAAACAACATTACAATCTAAGTGCATTTATGGCGCATCAGGTCGTAGAACAATGCTGTATTGTTTTGATTAGGGTTCATCTGGCTTACCGTTCCGATATACACAACCTATATAGACAGTTTCGGTTGTGCGATAGCTTTTCTCCGGCACCATCAAGGCTATTTTTATCGGGCAGTGAAGAGGACAAACGGCTTTTTGATATCATGGTGAAAAGCTATTCTGCTGCACGTTACAAGGATGACTTTAAGGTTGAACAAGCCGATGCTGAGCAAATATTTACGCGTGTTTCCACCTTTCTAAAGCTTACTGAAATGATGTGCGGTGACAAGATAAAATCCCTTGCAACAGTAGCAGAATCTTATATGCAATTAAAAAAAGAAAGTGAGGTGGATTATGCCGGATAGAACTATTCCATCAACGAACTTCTTTCATTTGCCTTTTACGCCAAATACAAAAATACTTACAGAAAATACACTGAACCAATATTCTGAGATCAGAAAACCCAAAAGGGGTTATTTCCCCATTAAAGTCAGAAAAATCTCTTTCAGCAATGAACTGCTTGTAATCGGTGTAATTCTGGATAAAGAGCCTGAAGAAATGGTTTACATTAAGGTTACCGCCTCCGAGCTATTAATAAGTTGCAGCGTTGATACCCATGAAAACTATTTGAGCCGATACGCTTATTTTTCGCTTGCCCAATTGATGTACTATGACACTAAATATGATTTCGAAGACTATTATTGGCCGGATTTCTTTGATCAGAAAACAGGGGAATCTAAGTACCTGATGATTCACAAGTCGAAGGACAATTTACATGTATCTTCAAAAGTACGATATACAGGATTCTATAAACCGAAAAAACAACTTCCTGTAATAACACAAAATCCTGTTCCGTTAAGAAAAGTAGTTCCCTGCATTCAGGAACAACCACCTAAAGAGACACATGTGATATTAGGTTTCTGCCTTGCCGATTCTAATAATGAATGGTATCGAACTAATCATTATCCCTTTTTGGTTCCCTATACAGGGATTTTGAACAAGGCCAAAACCGAGCTGAGAAGCTTCACTATATATGTGCTTAATGAAACGCAGCTACCGGAAACTGATCTTACGGACGAGCAGCAAAAACTCGTGGAGATTTGCTTCGACATGAGGAAGATCGCGTTAGTAGCAAGCCCAGCATATAAAGATGATGCTAGTAAGCTTGCTGAAAAACGGGAACAGAACCAATATAATTTCAATGAGCTTTTTGAGCTATGGCAAAAGGCGCTTCCTTTACTTTCAGGAAGATTGTACACACACTACAATTATACATATGGAATGCGTAATGTAAAGGGCAAACCAAGAAGGTCATCCATGATTGCTTGTAGCTTTGACAGTGAGACACCGGAAATCTGTTTTCTATGGAAAGATAAGGGCGATTACTACAAGCTAGAACTTCGGTTACGGCTTAGCGGAAAAATCCACCAGCTACAATATAATTATAACACTGCTTTTTTTGCTATGCTGTTTTACAATCCGAGAAGATATGCGCTTTTAAATTCGGTTATCGATAGTAAACTTCTTAGTTTTTTCCAAAAGAGTCATTTTCAACTATTGGTGCTGAAGAAGCATTATGATGGTGATTTCAAAGAATTTGTTGATCGGTTAAGGATGATTTATGTGTTTATCAGTCAATAACGCTTATAGCTGTGGTCTATACAGGAAGAGCCACGAATGTGGCTCTTTTTATTGTGCGCCCGGCATGGGCGCAAACTCTAGGGTGCAAGTCCCGAACGCGCCTTGATAGTGGGAAGCGTTAACTTAAGGCAAGGGTGTCCTGCGTGAGCAGGAATCTGAAGGAAGCCGGCGGTAAATCTCTGGCCTGACGAACAGGAAGCAGATGAGGCAATTACATGTGGGTGAGTTTGCAATACAAAACGAAGCCCAAAACTATCCGAAACATGTTGTTGTATATCTGACAGGTATATGGAGAGAAAGTTTGCGTTCTTACCCGGGGAGATCTGCCGAGCAGTTGCCGGAGGGAGATGCGCCTCCCTAAGGGGCAAGGTAATACAGTGATGTATTACTGGCTCCGCAGAAGTCAGCAGAGGCCATAGTACCTATCTTTAGGGAAGGGCTGAACATTAAACGTCCGAGTGACACTGGAAATGGGATGATCGTTAAGAAAGCAGAAAACTCTGAATAGAGGGCTGCCCTGCGAGGAATATGCTGGAAGCAGAAAGGTAGCAGGGAGCGCCGAGCGATTTCTTGAAGGAAGGATGAACACAAGGAAACAGTAGGGGAAAAAAAAAAAAAAATGTATTCGACATGTTACTCGAGGAAATTATCAGTAAAAGCAATATGCACCAAGCCTTTGAACGGGTGGTTGCAAACAAAGGTGCGGCCGGAGTAGACGGTGTCGGATTTCTGGACTTTACCCTTGAGGTCAGGGCGAAGTGGCCATTGATCAAAAGTCAGCTGGAAAAAGGAGAATACCATCCCATGGCAGTAAAACGGGTGAAAATTCCAAAAGCTAACGGTGGTATTCGTCTATTAGGTATCCCTACCTATATGGACAGAATGATCCAGCAGGCTATCTCACAGGTACTGGTAGGACTCTACGATCCGGAATTCTCGGCAAACAGCTATGGTTTTCGTGCAGAAAAGAATGCTCATCAGGCCTTAGAAAAGGCAAAAGAGTACATCAATGCAGGATACAGCCATGTTGTCGACCTTGATCTGGAGCAATTCTTTGACCGGGTAAACCATGATTATTTGATGAACGAATTGAGTAAGAAAATACAGGACAAGCGCTTATTAAAGCTTATTCATAGTATCCTTCGGGCTAACATTCAAGATCAGAACAATCAAATTCCCTGTAAACAAGGAGTTCCCCAAGGCGGTCCACTTAGCCCCTTACTTTCCAATATTATTCTGGATAAACTAGATAAAGAACTGGAAAGACGGGGTCATCGTTTTGTGCGCTATGCTGATGATTGTAGTATTTACGTGAAAAGTAAACGTGCTGGAGAACGTGTCATGGAAAGTATCAGTACCTATATTGAAAAGGAATTGAAACTCAAAGTGAACGTAGAAAAGAGCATGGTCACCCGGCCCTGGCAAACTAAATTGCTGGGCTTCACATTTTATCACAAGAAAGGATGTAAATGCATTACGGTACACCGTAAGAGCATTAATACGTACAAAGATAAAATCAGGGCAATTACTTGTCGAAGCAAACCTTATGCAATGGAAGAGCGAATGATGCGAATCAGACAACTCAATCAGGGCTGGGGAAATTACTTTAAATTAAGTGAGGCAAAGACAGTCTTTATCGAACTGGATAAATGGGTCAGAAGTCGAATTCGACTATGCTACTGGGCGCAGTGGAAGAGGGTTAGAACTCGTATCCGTCAGTTGGAAAAGTTGGGTGTCAACCCTGATACAGCCTATGAATGGGGTAATACCCGAAAAGGGCACTGGAGAACGGTACACAGTCCCATCTTAACCAGAACACTCAACAATACGTTTTTAAAGAAAGAAGGGCTACTATGTCTTAAAGAAATAGTAGCCCCAAAAGCTGTTTATGTTTAATGAACCGCCGTATGCCGAACGGCACGTACGGTGGTGTGAGGGGACAGGTAATCAACTAATGATTACCTTCCTACTCGATAGTGCTGGGAAATGGTTTTCAAATCTCATTATATTTGTATTATCGCAAAAATCCCCCGCTCATTTGCGGCCTGCGGAACGGCTCCGCTCTTGGCCGTTGCTGTTCCCGCTTTGGGCATATACGGAGAAGACAGTAACAGAAAACTACAGTTCGTCGGGTTTGAACCCAATTCGTGTCCTTTTCGGCGCTGGCCGTTCCTGTTTTTCCAGCAGTTCGTCTAAGTAGCGGAAAACGATTTCCATGTTTTTGTCTTGGTTATCCAGTTTCCCTTTAATCTTTTCAATGTCCAGCCTGATCTCTGTATTGTCGGAAAGCATATGGCGCATTTTAGTAAATATGCGGATGATCTGGATGTTTACCTCAATAGCCCTTGTACTGTTTAGCACGCTGGAAAGCATGACTACGCCCTGTTCGGTAAAGGCCATAATATTATATTTTGAGTGCGCCCCATGTCTTAAAGTGCCAAATTGGCTCCTTAAGATTTTCTGTTCCTCCGTATTCAACTCAAACATGAAATCTTCGGGAAAACGCTCCGCATTCCTTTTTACCTGCCGCTTTAGCTGTTTGGTTTCCACTTCGTATAGTTCAGCCAGATCGGAATCCAGCATCACTTTATGGCCTCTTATCATGTAAATCTGGTTCATAACCAGTTCATCAGAAATTTTGATCTTTGTTTCCATTCTATTATGTATTTAAAAGTGGTCGGCATGTGGACTGCCGACCGTAAAGGGTTAAATAGAGGCGAAAATCTGTCTTAAAGGTGCCATGTCACTGCTTACCTTTTCATCCAGCATTTTTGCATAAAGTTGGGTGGTGCGTATATTGGTATGCCCCATCATTTTAGATACGCTTTCAATAGGTACGCCGTTGAGCAGGGTAACTGTAGTTGCAAAAGTGCGCTTGGCAATCCGGTTGCCCAATATTTTGACGATGCCAGACAGGGCGGCAATTTCAACCAGATATTCGTTCATTTTTTGATTGCTGGAAATCGGCAGCGCCCTGTTGTTATTAACACAGAAAGGGTGACCTTTATACCTTTCCAGAATATCAGTGGCTAAGGGAATGAGCGGTACGGCTACAGGCGTACCTGTTTTTTTGCGATAGCTGAACAGCCACTTTTCCCCGTCAATACCTATACGTATGTCAGTTTGTTTGAGTTTTTGCACATCGGCATAGGACAGCCCTGTATAACAGCTAAACAGGAAGAAATCCCGAACCTGTGAAAGTCTTGCGGTACTGTATTTTTTGCCCGCAATGTTTTGCAGTTCATCCGCAGTAAGGTATTCCCTTTGTACGAGTTTTGATTTCAACTTATAACCAAAGAAAGGGTCAGTGATGATCCATTTGTTTCTAAGACATATACGGACGATTTTTCCCAGATTTTTAAGGTGCTTACTGGCGGTATTGGTATCATTATCCTTTGACGTGTGCAGGTAGAAATCAAAACCATCAATAAACTCATGGTCTATATTTCGGATATTGAGGTCATCTGTTTGGTATTTCAGTAAAAGATATTCCTTAACGTGCTTTTCCAGTACCTTAAATCGCCTAAGAGTGCCTTCCGCATAATCTTCCTTTTCTACAAGTGCGGCCATGTTTGTATTATGCATTTTAATGGCCTCCATAATGGTGTGTGTTTTTTCGGCTTTACCTAAGAATTTGCATTTAACGCTATCAGCGGTTATTACAGCTCCGTCTAGGTTTAGCTGGCTATGGGCTGCATAAACCTCCGCTTTCATATTTTCCAAATAGGCATTCAAAGTTTTAACATCTTCCTTTGTGCCGATGACTTTTCCGGCTTTTGCATTCCACCGCTCCGGTTCGCAATTTCTGCTTGTGGACATTTCCGCACGAACCCCGTCCACCGTAATTCTTAAAAAGATAAAGTAAACAGCCCCTTTTGTGTAGTTCTTTGGCTTTTTCAAAAAGAAAAGCACGCTAAAATTAGTTTTCATAACGATAACATTAAGGTTAAACAAAAATAGCTTTGCAGTTTCATTCATACAAGATGTTAATCTATTAAACTAGTTGAATATCAATTCTTTAATACGAATTAGGGGAGTTTGATATTATAAAGAACGACGCTCCGAATGACGCACATTTTATATGCGATTTCGTGCATATTTTGGTAAAACCCGTAAAAGCAAAAACCCTGCAATCATTTGATTTGCAGGGTTTTAGTTCTCTTTGATATTGTTTCTTGTGATCCCGCTGGGATTCGAACCCAGGACCACTACATTAAAAGTGTAATGCTCTACCAGCTGAGCTACGGAATCTACTTTGTTAAAAACGTCCTCTGTTTTCTTTAAAGTGTTGCAAATATAGGATTCAGACAGCGCTGTTGCAAATAAAAATACCGCAAAAGTGCTACTGTATTGATTTATAAGGCAATTAATTATTATTCTTTCATTTTTAGAATATGTTTCAATATCTTGACGGCAATGATAACTGCCAACTCTCCAGCATCGAATCGTATTATTTAACCTCTGCATTTTTTGCCACATATTTTGTGATGACCATACCTTGATCCTTTGTTTTAAAATTTACAGGGTCTAAAAAAGGAATGTCAGTTGGCTCATTTGACATACCTGCAGGTGCTGCCATATGTATTCCCACGGCATATATCTAAAGCTTCTCCACTTTTAATCGGCAACGGCTTGGCTTTACTGCAAACTGCGTCCAATCCTTATGTATCAGTATTAGGCCCCAGCAAAAGTGACGCTAAACGGATCAGTATTCAAGGCATCTGCAACAAAATTGCTGGGGTCCTTGGTTGTTTACATATTGGGCAGCATTATATTCAAAGATGCCTTTGAAGCAAGTTTAAAAACGATGGATGAAGCAGCAAGAAATATGTTTCTAAACACCTCCAAAAAAAGTAGTATGCCTTATGTGTTTATTGCTGCCTCATTTGCAATAGTAGGTATTTTACTATTCTTTGTTTAGTTGCCCTGAAGTTGGATAAGAACAGGATATTCTCGATCTGCAAACCTTAACTGAAAATGCTGGTACAGCTTCGGCAAACAAAAATATATATCATTTTCCACATTTAATAGTGGGCGTTTTCGCCTTGTTTTGCTACGTCGGGATGAAGGTAATTAGTTATGATACCTTTGAGGAAAAGGTAAGTATTTAGGTTACAAACTGGATATATGCAAGAGTTTTATAACCTACACGGGTGATGGTTTATTACCAGGTTATGTGGTCGATATTATTTCAATCCGCAGATGGATTTCGCAAAGAAATGCTTTACTGATATCCTGCATCCTCAGTATGCTATTGGTATGTCAGGTGGTTTTTATTCATGCTGTCCCAGTAATATCCACCTTCACATTATTGGCAGTGATTTAGATTATCACTCATCAGTCCGTATGGATTTTTACGCTCCTGCGCTTTTCAAATTCAGTGATGTGGCTGGTTATATTTCCCATAGTCATAGCGGGTTTGGGTGAATTCACCAAAATGGGATCAGCCTTGCTCATTATGGCCATTGTAGGTGGTCTCATTCTTTTTTCGGTTTATGGCTATATTGCGGAGATAAAAGGCAATGCACAAATCGCCTATCTGATTGATGATGTGCCTGCCCATCTGTTTATTCTTTATTTCTTAGCATTTTGGGAAAAAAAGAAGCTTTGATTACCCGCGCTTACGGATATAGTTGAAATACCAATGTTGGCCAGGCAGGTTTAGCTTTTGTATACCATTATTTTTTGCTTATTTTGATGCTTAATTTTACCCGAGACTGTCTCCTCAGATATGCAGTCTCCAATTTAATAATTCGCAAATGAATAAAGCTATTTTTCTTGATCGTGACGGTGTATTGAATCACGAAATATACGATTACATCTGTCGCGTGGAAGATTTTAAAATACTCGACTACCAGATCCCTGTCTTAAAAAAGTTATACGATGAAGGCTATTTACTCATTGTGATTACAAATCAGGGCGGTATTGCATTGAAAAGATATTCTGAACAGGAACTGGCCATCATGCATCAGATGTTAAGAAATGCATTTGTGGCTAAAGGTGCTGATATTGCCGGTTTCTATTACTGTCCGCATCATCCCACGGTGGGTGGCGAATGCAAATGCAGGAAGCCAGCCTTAGGAATGATTTTAGATGCAATTGATATGTATGACATTGATCCGGCATTATCTGTTATGATTGGTGATAAACCGAGGGATGTGGAAGCGGCCAACGGGGCAGGAGTAAAGGGCATCCTAATCGAACCGGATGAGCAGATTAGTTATGAGAAGGTGAAGGAAGTCCTTAGCCGGGAGTCTTTAGTCTAGCGTCTGTTGTACTATACATAAAAAAATCTAAGCCTGAAATCCCACTTGATATTTATGGCCTTCGACTGCCTCTGCCACCTAGACCTGATTGAAATGGCATTCCGGTTTTGTTAAAAATCAGTTTTACACTAAACAATCACCGGAATATAATGTAAAGCAGGACTATTGTAACCGATAAGCACTGTAACTGCTCTCCAAAAAATAAAATATAAGAGAGAAAATGGAGATGTAATTATAAATTTCAACATCATCCATTATTCATTTTAGCATACGCCTTTTGTAAAACAAAAAATCCTAAGTCTTAAACCGGAAAACAGATTCAAGACTTAGGACTCAAGATTTCAAGCTTACTTACCTGCTGCCTTAGCGTGGTCTGCTAAGAAAGTGGCTAAGCCTGAATCAGTTAATGGGTGTTTTAATAAGCCTGTAATTGCAGCTAAAGGCGCAGTAATTACATCTGCACCTAATTTTGCGCAGTTTACAATATGTAATGGACCGCGAATAGAAGCTGCTAGAATTTGAGTTTCGTATCCGTAATTATCAAAAATAGTTCTGATATCTTCAATCAAAACCAAACCATCGCTTGAAATATCATCCAAACGGCCTAAGAATGGAGAAACATAAGTTGCTCCGGCTTTAGCCGCTAATAATGCTTGTCCGGCAGAGAAAATTAAAGTACAGTTGGTTTTAATTCCTTTAGAAGAGAAATGTTTAATGGCTTTAACACCATCTTTAATCATGGGTACTTTTACCACGATTTTAGGATTCAAAGCAGCCAATGCTTCACCTTCTTTAACAATCTCATCAAAAGTAGTTGCAATAACCTCTGCACTTACGTTGTCTTCTACAATATCACAAATGGCTTTATAGTGGTTGATTACATTTTCTTCGCCAGTGATGCCTTCTTTCGCCATTAGGCTAGGATTGGTGGTTACACCATCTAAAATGCCAAGATCATGCGCTTCCCTGATTTGATCAAGATTTGCTGTGTCAATAAAAAATTTCATGGTTATAATTCTTAAATATTTGAGTTTCGACGATTGAACCCTGAAGAATTTAATTCCCCCTTCAGGGGATTAAGGGAAAAGAAAAAAATGGGCAAGCAACTTCTATCGCACCGCTACAACCTTCTACCCTTGCTATGTTCCCATCCTGGGGGAGTTCAAAGGGAGCTGGTCGTAAAAGACTTGCCCGGCACAAAGGTAGAAAAAGAAGTTGTTTTGCAAAACGCATTTGTGGAATTTTTTAATGATACAGGCTATCTGGCTGATTAATACGAGAATAAAATGATGGAGACGGATGAGGTGAGAGCTTGTCGGGGTAGATAGTTATAGCCGTGGGATTAACCCTGCTGGCGAAGTCACCCTAAAACTAGCAAAGTCTGGCCATGCATTAGGCTTTTTAGTTGACTTGACTGGCGAAGCTTCAGTAGGGTAGTGTGCAGATAGCCATTCATCAGGCTACTGCAGCTTTCTAATGTGAGTACTATAGTATAACCTGATCTACCAGCCAGATGAATCATATGGTAAATGGCAAAAGATCTTCATACTTCTGCCTTTCGAAACTTTACAATTTTACTAAAATGCCATTTAAATAACCTATTAAAGGCTATTTTTACTGATTGCTAAAATGGTAATTATAAGCTTATATATTTGTTTATATTTTAATATTATGGATTAAAATTGTTTAAAAACTAAAATTATTCCAAAAATTGTAGCAACTCTGTAATTTAACCATCGTTTTTTATATCTTAGTGTTTCCTATACACTAACAAACTAACGAGCAAAGAATGGAACCAAACAGTGGATTGTACGACGCGCAATTTGAACACGATGCCTGCGGTATTGGGTTCGTTGCACATGTGAAAGGGCGAAAATCGCATCAAATCATCTCCGATGCACTTACTATTTTAGAAAATCTAGATCATAGAGGGGCATGTGGAGCAGAACCAAACACGGGCGATGGAGCGGGCATCATGATTCAGATTCCTCACGAATTTTTTTATGACGAATGTTTAAAAGCGGGCTTTAGCCTTCCTGAAACCAATAATTATGGTGTAGGTATGCTATTTATGCCAAAGGATATCAGATCAAGAGAGGAATGCAGGGAACTGATTTACCGTGCTGCTGAAAAACTCGGGCTGGAAATTTTAGGTTTCAGAAAAGTGGATGTAGATACTACTGATATCGGCAATATGGCTTTATCAGTGGAACCTGAAATTGAACAGGTTTTTATTGCCCGTCCTTATGCGGTGAATCCAGGTGTAGATTTTGAGCGGAAACTTTATGTTTTTAAAAACTACCTCATTAAATTAATTGCCAACACGGTTAACGGCGGTAAAGATTTTTATATTGTATCACTTTCCGCACAAACCATTATTTATAAAGGCCAGCTGACTTCTTTACAAGTACGTACCTATTTCACAGATCTGAGCGACAAACGCATGGTTTCAGCTTTGGGCTTAGTGCATTCCCGTTTCGCGACCAATACTTTTCCTTCATGGCGGTTGGCACAGCCTTTCCGTTTCATTGCGCACAACGGAGAAATTAATACGCTGCAGGGAAATTTAAACTGGTTCAGGGCTGGTGTAAAATCTTTTGCTTCCGCCTATTTTACCAAAGAAGAGCTGGATATGTTATTGCCGGTAATCGATGAAACCAACTCTGATTCAGGCTGTTTGGATAACGTGATTGAATTATTGCTCCATGCCGGAAGGACGTTACCACACGTATTAATGATGCTGGTTCCGGAAGCCTGGGATGGCAATGAAGATATGGATCCGGTGAAAAAAGCTTTCTATGAATTCCACGCTACTTTAATGGAACCATGGGACGGACCTGCAGCCATTGCATTCACCGATGGTAAACTGATTGGTGCAACACTGGATCGTAATGGTTTGCGCCCTTCGCGTTACGCCATCACTTCAGATGATCGGGTGATTATGGGTTCAGAAGCAGGTGCATTGGCAATTGATCAGAGCACCATCATCGAAAAAGGCCGTTTAACCCCGGGAAAAATGTTTGTGGTCGACATGGAGCAGGGTAGGATCATCAGTGATGAAGAAATCAAAGCCAAAGTTTGTGGTGGTAGTCCATATGCAGACTGGATCAATCAATACCAGATTCGCCTGGAAGAATTGCCTGATCCGAGGGTAATGTTCACCGGTTTATCTGAAGAATCTATTTTTAAATATCAGCAGGTTTTTGGTTACAGCAGAGAAGACATCGATTTATTGCTGAAACCAATGGCTATCGAGGCCAAAGAACCTATCGGTTCAATGGGTACAGATACACCACTGGCCATTTTATCCAAACGCCCACAGCATTTATCAAATTATTTTAAACAGTTATTTGCGCAGGTAACCAATCCACCTATCGACCCGATTCGCGAAAAGGTGGTCATGAGTCTGGCTAGTTTTATGGGTAGCAATGGAAACCTGCTGGAACAAAATCCTTTGCAGGCGCATTGTGTGGCTATTAAACATCCTATTTTAACCAATCAGGAACTGGAAAAACTGAGAAGTATCGATACCGGGGTATTCCAGGCGAAAACACTTCAAACTTATTTCAGGGCGGATGGCAAACCGGGTGCCATGGCCAAAGCACTTGACCGTTTATGCCGTTATGCGGTAGATGCGGTGGAAGATGGTTTCCAGGTAATTGTATTAACAGATAGGGCAATTGATTCTGAACATGCGGCGATGCCATCTTTACTGGCCGTTTCTGCAGTTCACCACCATTTAATTCGTAAAGGTTACCGTGGTGCAGTTGGCATTGTGATTGAAGCAGGGGATATCTGGGAAGTACATCACTTCGCTACTTTATTGGGCTTTGGTGTTACTGCAATTAATCCTTACCTGGCTTTAGAAACCATTAATGGTTTTCAGAGCGAATCTGGTTTATCAGCAGAACAGCTAACCAAGAATTATATCTATGCAGTTAACAGCGGTTTGCTGAAGATCTTTTCCAAAATGGGGATTTCCACCTTACAATCTTACCAGGGTGCACAGATTTTCGAAATTTTAGGACTCAACAAGCAGGTGGTTAATACTTATTTTACAGGTGCGGTTTCGCGTATCGGCGGCTTAGGCCTAGATGAAATTGCAAAAGAAACGCTGATTAAGCATCACCGTAGTTTTGGGCCAGCCACGCAAACGGAAAATTTATTGCCGGCAGGTGGTACTTATAAATTCAGACGTAAGGGGGAGGCGCATTTGTTTAATCCTCAAACCATCCATCTACTCCAAAACGCAACCCGTAAAAACGATTACAGTATCTTTAAACAATACTCTAAACTGGTAAATGAACAAACGCAACAGGCTTATACCATTCGCGGTTTGTTCGACTTTAATTATAGTCGTCCTGCGGTTCCTTTACATGAGGTAGAATCTACCGAAGCCATCTTAAAAAGATTTGCCACAGGGGCCATGTCATTCGGTTCCATTTCTCATGAGGCACACTCTACCTTAGCCATTGCCATGAACCGCATTGGCGGGAAAAGCAATACCGGCGAGGGAGGGGAAGATGAAATGCGCTATACCAAAATGGAAAACGGAGACAGCATGCGTTCGGCGATTAAGCAAGTGGCATCTGCTCGTTTTGGGGTAACCAGTTATTATTTAACCAATGCGGATGAGTTGCAGATTAAGATGGCTCAGGGTGCCAAACCCGGAGAAGGTGGACAGTTGCCCGGCCACAAGGTGGATGATTGGATTGCAAAAGTGCGTCACTCTACACCTGGCGTAGGATTAATTTCTCCGCCACCACACCACGATATCTATTCTATTGAGGATTTAGCGCAACTGATTTACGATTTAAAAAACGCCAACCGTGCCGCAAGAATTAATGTGAAATTGGTTTCTAAAGCAGGTGTTGGAACCATTGCAGCAGGTGTGGCCAAGGCACATGCCGATGTGATTTTAGTATCTGGTTTTGATGGAGGTACCGGAGCATCACCGCTGACATCCATTCAGCATGCCGGTTTACCATGGGAACTTGGTTTGGCTGAAGCACACCAGACTTTGGTGAAAAATAAATTGCGGAACCGTATTGTGCTGCAAACAGACGGACAGCTTAAAACCGGCCGGGATATCGCCATTGCAGCCTTGTTGGGTGCCGAAGAATGGGGGGTTGCCACTGCAGCTTTAGTAACAGCAGGCTGTATCATGATGCGTAAGTGCCATTTAAATACTTGCCCGGTGGGTGTGGCAACGCAAGATCCGGAATTGCGAAAATTGTTTAGCGGAGATGCAGATCATGTGGTGAATTTATTTCATTTCCTGGCAGAAGAACTACGTGAGATTATGGCTGAGCTTGGTTTCCGAACGATTCATGAGATGATCGGACAGGCCGATATTTTAAAAGTGCGTGAATTGCCCGCTGAAGACTGGAAGCTGAAACACCTGGATCTTTCTGCCATTCTTTATAAAGCTG
Organism: Pedobacter sp. GR22-10; assembly: GCF_026239715.1. Taxonomy (NCBI): domain Bacteria; kingdom Pseudomonadati; phylum Bacteroidota; class Sphingobacteriia; order Sphingobacteriales; family Sphingobacteriaceae; genus Pedobacter; species Pedobacter sp. GR22-10. Next base: position 53,849 of record NZ_JAPIVR010000002.1, on the reverse strand, counting down.
CAGATAATGGCCTGCCTTTATTTAATACGGAAGAACAGGATCATGGACTAACACATGTATTGGATCATCAGTTAATTGCAGCTGCGCAGCCAGCCATTACGCATAATGAACCGGTTTTTGCAAGCTTTACCATAAAAAATACAGACCGTTCTCTGGGTACCATGTTATCCAATGAAATATCAAAAGTACATTTAGGCGCAGGCTTACCGCCTGATACGATCAACTTTAAGTTTGTGGGTTCTGCAGGGCAGAGTTTTGGTGCATTTAACACCCGTGGTGTAACCTTATCATTAGAGGGTGAGGCAAATGATTATGTGGGTAAGGGTTTATCCGGTGCGCGTTTAGCCATTTATCCTTTCGCTAATTGTGCATTTGTTCCGGAACAAAATATTATTATTGGTAATGTAGCACTTTATGGCGCAACCTCAGGAGAGTTATTCGCACGGGGTAAAGCTGGTGAACGCTTTGCTGTACGTAACTCTGGTGCAACAGCAGTTGTAGAAGGTGTTGGTGATCACGGATGCGAATACATGACTGGTGGGGAAGTCTTAATTCTTGGAGATACGGGAAGCAATTTTGCCGCGGGAATGAGTGGTGGGGTGGCCTGGATTTATGATGCCAATGGAACTTTTGCACGCAAATGCAATAAGGAAATGGTTGATCTTGATCCGTTACAAGCTGAAGATGAACAAAGGATAATGGCTTTACTTAAAACACATATCCGTTTGACAGACAGTAAGGTGGCCGAATTTATCTTAAGCGATTGGAAAACACAGTCGAACCACTTTATAAAAGTATTTCCTAAAGAATATAAAGCAGTTTTAGCAAAACGTAATCAACAAGTAAAAACACACTAAGCCATGGGAAAAGTAACAGGATTTCAGGAATACGATAGAGTTGCGCCCACAAGAGAAGAGGCTAAAACTCGTGTAAAACATTATGGGGAATTCTTACATGAATTACCCGCACAGGAATTAAATAATCAGGCCGCCCGCTGTATGGATTGTGGTGTACCTTTCTGTCAGTCAGGTTGTCCGTTAGGTAACGTGATTCCGGAGTTTAATGATGCTGTATATCAGGCAAAATGGGAACTCGCTGCCAATATCTTATTAAGCACCAACAATTTTCCTGAATTTACAGGGAGAATATGCCCGGCACCATGCGAATCAGCCTGCGTGTTGGGAATTAACCGTCCGCCGGTTGCCATTGAAGAAATTGAAAAGCATATTATTGAAATCGCTTTCGATAAGGGTTTCATTAAGGCAAAGGCACCATTGATCAGAACAGGTAAAAAGGTGGCGGTTATTGGTTCAGGTCCGGCAGGTTTAGCTGCCGCTGCTCAATTAAATAAGGTTGGTCATGAAGTTACCGTTTTTGAACGCGACGATGCACCGGGTGGTTTATTGAGATATGGAATTCCGGATTTCAAACTGCAAAAAAATGTGGTCGACCGCCGGATTGATTTGATGAAAGAAGAAGGCATCATGTTTAAATGCAATGCCAATGTGGGTGAAAATGTCGAAATCAGCACCTTGCTCAGAGATTACAACGCCATTGTTCTGGCTGGCGGATCAACGATTCCACGTGATTTGCCAATTCCGGGACGTGAGGCTAAAGGTGTTCACTTTGCCATGGATTTCCTGAAACAACAGAACAAGCGTGTAGCCAATAGAGAAATTGTTGCCGAAAATATTTTAGCTACAGGTAAAAATGTCATTGTAATCGGTGGTGGAGATACTGGTTCGGATTGTATTGGAACTTCGAACCGACACGGGGCAAAGTCAGTAACGCAATTTGAAATTATGCCTATGCCGCCACAGGCACGTACAGAAAATATGCCATGGCCAACTTATCCCATGTTGTTAAAAAACACTTCTTCTCATGAAGAGGGTGCACAAAGGGCCTGGTCAGTTAATACCAAAAACTTTATTGCTGATGAAAATGGAAACCTGAAAGCATTAAAGGTAGTGGATGTAGAATGGGAAATTGATGCATTGGGAAGGCCGGTAACTTTTAAAGAGGTTGCCGGTACCGAAAGGGATTTACCTTGTGAACTGGTATTTTTAGCCATGGGTTTCCTGCATCCACAAAAGCAAGGCTTGATTGAAAAATTAGGAGTTGAGCTGGATAACCGTGGAAATGTAAAAGCTTCTGAACATACCTACCAAACCAATATTGGTAAAATTTTTGCCGCAGGCGATGTTCGCAGAGGGCAGTCATTAGTAGTCTGGGCCATCTCTGAAGGGAGAGAGGCCGCCCGTAAAGTAGATGAATACTTAATGGGCGTGACTCAACTCGCCTCCAAAGATGCAGTTGCTTATGCTTAAGTAGGTTGAATTTTTATATTTTTTGAGGTCATGGTGCAAACCATGACCTTTTTTTAGCAGATCCTGATGATGACGCGGATGATGATTTTTCTGAATTGCTAAAGATGATAATTTTGCTTAATTACAATTCTTAGCAATGCTCAACATACTTAACCTGATTCAACAGCGACCAAAACAGTCATTAAAACAAACTTAATTGATCTGTTGGTGCTTGCTCTTTTCGAAAAATTGTTCTGCCACCATGTTTCCAGCTTTCTGCTTTTTCTTGTTCAATCACTTTTTCAAAATTCAGGTTTGGAATAAAATCCTTTTCAGCATTCCTGGCAATCTGATGAAGCGATTTAATCGCCTGCTGCTTATCTGAATTTCCAATCTTAGCTTTCTCAACGGCTTTTTGTAAAACATTGATGGTTTCGTCAAAAACATTTACGGGAACAGGGAAGGGGTGACCGTCTTTTCCGCCATGTGCAAAGGAATACCTGGCCGGATCTGAAAAACGGGATGGAGTACCATAAATAACTTCGCTCACCAAAGCCAGTGATTGTAAGGTCCGCGGACCCATGCCATCCAGTAACAAAAGTTCCTCAAAATCACCCGGTTGTTTCTCCTGAGCCAACCATAGTATGCTGCCTAATCGTTTCAGGTCAACATCTTTTGCTTTCACTTCATGATGATCAGGCAGCACCAGTTTCTGAATTTCAGACATCATTATGCCAGGTGATTCTGTGGTAATATTCATCATCGTTTGACGCGTAATATGCGCTTCATTAGCCGTAAGATTAAGAATCTGTCCCTGGTTAATGCCACAAATACCCGAGTGTGGCGCTTCAATAAATGATTTTAAGTTTTCAGAATGCCAGTGATACCTTCTGGCGGTAGAGCTGGCATCACTCATTCCCTGCTGAACCACTGCCCAGTCGCCCTCATTACTCAGTATAAAACTGTGGAGGTACAATTGAAAACCATCCTGCACAGCGGTATTATCTACCTTTGCGCTCAATTTACTTGCCCGTACCAGTTCATGGCCATTTAAACCAGTTTGATCAGCAATTTTTAAAAGTTCATTTGGTGTTTCCCTGCTAAATTTTCCTTTGCCACCGCAAATATAAATCCCTAATTCTTTGGATAGTGGATTAACAGATTTTTTGAGTGCACCCATTACAGAAGTGGTAATACCTGATGAATGCCAATCCATACCCATTACTGCACCCAGGCTTTGAAACCAGAACGGACTGCTTAATCTGCGGATGACTTCAGCCTTGCCATATTCCATTAAAATAGACTCTACAATGGCGAGACCTAATCTGGCCATGCGCTGCGCCAGCCATGGTGGTACGTGGCCATAATGTAATGGTAAATCTGCGCTGCCTGATCGTTTCAATACTAACAAAATTAGTAAATTGTTTTGAAAAAGAGAATTAATCTTTTAAACGTATACAATAGATAAAAAGGATTTCAGGCAAAGACTAATCATTACCTGGTACCAGGCCAAAAAAAAGCGGGGCTATCGACAACCGATTCCCCGCTAAATGATTTAAGTGATACCAATTATCTCGCTCCCGGAGGACAGTTGTCTTTTAAGAATTTGGTGTAGGTAAGTGATAAATGTTCGCTGGTACCTTCGCCTTCAGAGATACTGTGGGTCCGGTTTGGATAGCTCATCAATTGAAAAACCTTTTTGTTTTTAATCAGTTCATTGATCAGCATTTCGGCATTCTGGTAATGAACATTATCATCTCCTGTGCCATGAATATAGAGTAGATTACCTTTCAGGTTTTTGGCATAAGTAATAGGTGACCCTTTAATATAGGCCTCCTTACTTGGAAAAGGTGTACCCATATAACGCTCCTGATAGATATTATCATAAGTCAGCTGGTTGCCTACTGCCGCAATGGCAATTCCCGTTTTATAAATTTCCGGATACTGGAACATCAGGTTTAAAGTAGATGAACCACCACCGCTCCAGCCCCAAACGGCCACCCTGTCTTTATCCATAAAAGAGTTTGTTGCCAATAGTTTTTTTGCGGCCATGGCCTGATCATGTACATTGAGGACGCCAATATTTTTATAAATGCTTTTGCGCCACATAGCTCCTTTCGGAACAGGTGCGCCACGGTTATCCATAGAAATATAGATATAGCCATCTTTAGCCATATCTCCCGCATATAACTTGTTCACACCTGCGCCATAAGTGTCAGCCGCTGTTTGTGAAGCCGGTTCGCCATAAACATAAAATACTACAGGATATTTTTTATCAGGGTTAAAGTTGTCTGGTTTTTTCATCCAGCCATCTAATTCAACGCCATCTTCTGTGGTTACTTTAAAAAATTCTACTTTATTTTTTGGAGCTTCCTGTTTAGATAATTGTGTGGTAATGCTTCCGTCCATCGTAAAAGGGGTTCCTGTGGTAAAATTCATCCATTCCGCAATGGGTCTAACCACCGAGCTGTTATACGTATGACGTGCAAAAGCGGCACCCGGGGAGATATCATAGTTATGTGTTCCCGGCAGGATGGATGGCGTTACCTGCTCCAGTTTCCCCTTACCGTCCAGTTTGGTTTTGAACAAATATTTTTGTGTGGCATTATTCGGCGATGCCATAAAATAAACATAATTATTTTTTTCGTCAATAAGTTTAATATCGATGACATCATAATTTCCTTTGGTTACCAATGTTTGCTTCTTACCATCACGGCTTATTCTGTACAGGTGGTTCCAGCCATCCTTGTCTGATAAAATGGTGAATTCCTTATCTTCGGCCAGCCATTTCCACTCATCTTGTGCATCAATCCAGGCTTTTGCCGATTCAGTATAAATTGCCTTTGCAGCACCTGAATTTGCATCGCATAGAAAAACCTTACTTTCATTCTGCTCACGGCTAAGTTGCTGTAAAATAATTTCATTGCTATTCGGAACCCACTGCATGCGTGGAATGTAATGTTGTATCTTATCGCCAGGAACCTTTAGCCAGTTGGTTTTAGCTGTTGCGATATTCACCACACCTACTTTGCAGGCCGAGGGATTTTCACCAACTTTTGGATACTCTACCGCAATGGTATAAGGGTAAATGGAATCTGTGTTGTTAATCATCAGAAAGTTTTTGATTTTGGTGGCGTCTATTTGCCAGTAAGCAATAGTTTTACTGTCCGGACTCCATCTGAAACCGTCTCTACAGTCAAATTCTTCCTCATAAACCCAATCAAAAGTTCCGTTAATCATCCGGTCTGTTCCATCAGTGGTTAAGGCTTTCGCTCCTGATCCGTCGATATTTTCTACATAGAGGTTATGCTTACTCACATAGGCTACCTTAGTGCCATCAGGAGATATTTTTGCAAACATCAGGGAAGAGGCTGGTTTATCTTTTCCTATTTGGATGATTTTATTGTTGGTTAAATCGGCCAGCCAATAATCACCACGGGTATCGTAACGCCATACTTTTTTACTGTTGGTGTAAATTAATGCTTTAGTTCCGTCTGCTGAAAACTGAAAACTCCTGACAGCGATGGGATTATTTTGACCCGCGGGTGTAAGTAAACCTCTGGAAACAACAGTTTTCTTGTCATTTTTAGGTAGGGTAACCAGTACAATTTCTCCACTTGAGATTTGATAATAGGAATTTCCGTCTTTTGCCCAATTAATACCTTGAGCATTTGCATCGCACACAGCAAAAAGCGCAATGCAAATGATGGATAATCTGAATAGGAAGTATTTAATCATAAATTTTTAATCATAAAAAAAGCTTTTTAACTTTTCGGCTAATTTAAATAAAAAGCCGGCAGTTAAAAAGCCATATATTAATTGATTGTGTTTAATTATTCACCACCACCCTGCATTTTAGCAAGGTCTTCCATGGTTACAACTTCATATCCAGTTGGAACATCTTTAGAAATCGTACCAACTTTACCTTCAGCAATAGATTTTAAGGTAGTAGTGGTTTCTATACCTCTTTGAACCAAAGTATATTTTACCGGAAAAGCACCAAGACCTGGGAAATAATTCTGCGATCCAACGTTTGGTAAATCTAATTCTTTAGTTGCCCAAAGTTCGTGTGCTCCTCCTTTATCGTCTTTAAAAGTATATTTTTCTGCATTGAAACCACCAACAGTTTGTTTCTGTCCGGTCGCTTTGAAGTCCGAATATTTTGGCATATCGCCCATTACTTTGGCCACATCTTCTTTTGATTGTTTTACGGCAAATTGTTTTTGAGCAATAGGCACATCAATTAAAAGTAAACCAGTTTTATCATTGTTATCGGAAACGATTCCAATCATTGCCGGACCTTGTTCCATTTCAATTTTTGTAAGGCCATTATTAAACTTCACTTTTAATTCAGCAGGTGGCTCTTGTCCGCCCATGGCAGATTTTTGCTCGTCAGTTAATTTATATTCCAATCCGTAGGTAATTGTACCCTCGGTGATTTTCTTTTGCGCATGAGCGATTACGGCTGTACCTACCAAGATAAAGGCTACAACACTTGTTTTAATTGATTTGAACATGTTTTTATTTCAGTTTTAGTTATTTACCAGTTAATTTTTTCTTTATTCAGAAAGGATGCGATACCTTTTTTAAAATCAGCACTCTCCCGAACACGGGCATTAATTTGTATAGCGGTTTCTAAAGTTTTTTCTAGAAGCGGTTTAGTGGTGTGGCTAATGAGCTGTTTTGTAATCATTAATGAATTACCTGAACTCCCTACACACAAACTTAAGGCAAATTCTTTAACCTTTTGATTTATTTCTTCTGATTTTGTTACAAAATTGATTAAATTAAATTTTAAGGCCTGTTCTGCAGGGAAGGTTTTTCCGGTAAGTAAAATCTCCTTTGCGATGGTTTCATTTACTTTTTGCATCAGAAAGCAGGAAACAATGGCCGGTACAAACCCAATCTTTACTTCAGTATAACCAAAACTACTTTCAGGTGTGGCAAAAATAATATCACAAATGGTAGCCAGGCCGCAACCGCCGGCAATGGCATGACCTTCTACCTGGGCAATTACAATTTTTGGAAGGTAGTAAATAGTGGTAAAAAGTTTCTTTAATCGCTTTGAATCTGCCACATTTTCTTCAAAGCTGTTGTTTTGTAATTGTTGTAAATATTCTAAATCTGCGCCGGCACTAAAGGTTGATCCGTTAGAGTTTAATATGATAACCTTAACGCGTTCATCTTCTTCGGCCTGCTGAAAGGCGATTGTCAATGCTTCAATCAGTTCCGGATTCAGTGCATTACGCTTTTCAGGACGATTGATGGTGATGGTCGCTATTCGGTCACTTACATTGTATAAAACCAGTTGTTCCATATTATTCTGTTGATTGAACCAAATATGCAGGATTTTTCTTTAAAATTTGAAGCCGTGCTTTATAATTGTATTCATTTTTTTTAAACCACTCAATTTTGTAGTCTTTATTAGTGGCATCCAGAATAATATTTTCATATTGAATTTCTTCAGGAAGATTCTCAATTTTAAAAGTAGTATTGCCTGTAAGCCAGATGGCATTAAATTTGCCTGCTGCCTGCACTTTTTTATTATTCCACGATTCATCGATAATGAGAATTTTATACCCGTGAAAGATAATTTGTTGGTTTTGGAAGATAAAATTGGATATAATGGTATCTGTTTTTAAATGCATTATGCTAATATGGCTCACCTGCAATTGGTCTAATGCCGGTTTCACTGAAAAGTAAAATGTCTGATCATCATGATTTAAATCTGTTAATAAGATGGCTTGATAACCTTGAATAAATGCTGCAGCATAATTTTTTCTCAAGGTAAAAAAGATAATTTTTTGTTGCCTGGCTGCTTTGTAACGATCATAGGAGAGTACTGACTGGTAAATTATGAAAGTGAGCATAGCGGCAAAGAGAAAGGTCTTATTGTATTTTGCCATGGCATATACAAAAAATGCAAGTGATAAACTGAGCAGTATTAATCCGGGTAGTGTGATCCACCAGGATGAAAAAGTAGCATAAGGTAAACCGGCAATCCATTTTAAAACCTGGTTCGTCGTTACAATAATCCATTCAAATAAGGGTGCAAGTTTGCCTGAAAAGGGGAGCAGTACCACAATACCTAAAACCATTATGATCATCAGCGGAAGGGAAATAAATAAGTTTCCAAGCAGAAAATAAACCGGGAACTGGTGAAAATAATATACACAGAGCGGAAATGTAGCCAACTGTGCTGCAATGGATAGTGCGGTCAATTCCCAGATTTTATTCAACCATTTGTTTTCCAGATAAATCCAGTTGTAAATTTTAGGCTGCAGGTACAACAGGCCAAAAACAGAAAGATAGGAAAGCTGAAACCCGGGATCCCAGATGAGAAAAGGCTGATAGATTAACTGGCAAAAAGCAGCAAATGCGAGTATATTGTAACTGTTTTTATTTTGGGCGAAAGTTTTTGCTATGATAAATATCGTGATCATAATCGCAGCACGAACAACCGAAGGGGATAAACCTGTAATTAAAGCATAGATCCATATTAGTGTACAGATAAGCAGGAATTTAAAAATTTTAAGTGCTTTTTGTTTATCCAGAAATACCAACAAAAAATCGAGCGCAAAAAATATGATGGCCACATGGCTTCCTGACACGGAAAGGGCGTGTATGGTTCCGGTTTTAGCATAGGCCGACAGTGTTTCTGCAGAAAGATCGGCACGATAGCCTAAAATGAGTGTAGAGGCTACCGCAAAAGCTTCATCATTTTTAATGTATTTTCTGTATTTAATAACCTGTTGTTCCCTCCAGTTTATGGCAAACCTAAGCATGGGATTTCCCGTATTTCGACCTGTTTTAATGAACTGGTTTTGATTGATAAAGGCTTGTTCATAAATGTTTTGTATAGCCAGCCATTGCTTAAAATTAAATTCTCCAGGATTGTAGGGCGGCTCTACTGGCGAATATTTAGCCAGAATAAATAATTCATCCCCATATCGGATTTTCAATGGTTTAAAGCGATCTGTTTTGATGGCCAGGAGTATTTGTCCGCTCAGTTTGACAGGTTTGTTTTCCAGGTATCCTGAAATTATTTTAACCTTCAACCTGAGTATCCCTTTACTAAATGCCGGTTCACTGTTTACCATAATCTTTAAATAATCAACAGTTTTCTTAGTGAAATAATCTGGCTTAAGCTCCTCCTTATTCATAAAAGTTAATAAGCCACCCAGGAAAAAAAACAGGAGGTAAATTAACAGTCCGGTATAACCTTTAAACCGATAGGCATTTAGTTTTTTATAAAAAATGTTTAGCAAGCAGATGGTTAGGTACAGCAAAAAACAAACCGTACCAAGTACACTAATCATATGATCTCCTGAAACCAAATAAAAAAAGACAATTCCAGGTATCAGGGCTGCCAATATTCTGACGAAAAAATATTCTTCCTTAAGCATCTGTTAAAATTGATACCGCAACTGAATCTTTATCTCTGATTTCCGGTTTCCCTGAATTTCATCTAAATAGGTGCCAATGCTTTCCACATCCCGATAATAGAACATGGCATATCTGGCCCATATATTTAACTTTTTGCCGAGGTTACACTTTAAGTTCAGGTACGTTCTGAATCCCTCGCCACTATACATGCCGAAAGCAAAGCTGTAGAGCACATCATCCTCATAAGCATAAATCCGGCTATTGTAACTTGGCGTATGAAAGTATGCAAGCCTTATATTCCCTGTTATGCGCGCAAACATGGGAGAATAATCTACATCCTGATAAATCAGGTAGCCAAATTCAGGTGTGCCAGGGCCTTTGTGGTACTGAGATACTTCCATTCGGTTTTGGAAACGCCACTTCGGACTGGCCTGCCAGATAGATTCGAGCCTGTAGCCCTCTCTTTTTACATCATCTAAAAAATTTACAGGGACCTTTGCATCTGTATTTTGCTGTTTGATCTCTGTTTTAAAACGAAGCAGTATTTTATAGTTTTTATCTGGCGTGTAAATCACCTGACCTAACAATTCATAACCTTTTGAAGGGGCATCAACCCTGTATTTCAGCCATGGAAAACGGAAATAATCGCCATAAACAGAGAAGGCCCAGTGTTTATCGGGATTGATATTCAAACCCATATAAATTCCTTTTTCGTTGACTGCTTCACTTGATTCGGCCACAGCCTGATTAAAAAAGTTATGGTAATTCCGCTGGTAATTCCGATGTGTAATGGCTGCTGATATCGTTGGCGATAAGCTGATAAGTGCACCATTCAGATAGGCCATGCCCCCCGGCATACTTTTGCCAACCTCGCCATAGAGATAAATGTTTTTATAAGTATAATTATAATATATGCCAAGATTAGTTAGCGATTTTCCGGTAAAACTAAACTGATCATATAATGCTTTTTGGGTAATAAAACGATTTCCATACTGGCTATGGTAAGCAATGGTACCAAGTGAAAATTCATTTTTATGGTACTGCAGTGTGGCACCATAAACCTGTTGATTTAATGCATTTTTATTGGCGATTTCTGAAGGTGTTCTGTGCAGACCAGTTTGGTTAACGGTTGACTGTACCAAATCTCCATTATTGTCTAGAGCCTGACTTGCATCCAGTTTTCTAAACGAAATAAACGGTGTAATATCAAAGCCTTTGTACAGGTTGATGGTTGCTGAAACTCCTCTGAAAAAAGAATACTCATTGGTGGAGTTATAAGGTCTTAACCCAAGGTCCTTTTTGGCAACGCTGGTGACATCAGGACCCTTACCAAATGAAAACCCGGACCATAAAGTCAATCCCTGTCCAAACTGCAAGGTGTAATCGCCCATAACCAGTTTTTGGATCTTTCCAAGTTTAAACAGTGCAATATTTCCTGAATAAAAGTCAAAAGGCCTGGCTATGAATTTTTCACCCGCATCTTTATCTAAGGTAATGGCCGCAGATAATATAGTACCATAGTGGTATCGATACCGGCTTTGAAAACGTTCTGCCGAACCTAAATACCTGTTGCCGGGTAAATCTGTAAATCCTTTCTGCTTTTCCAGAATTTGTGAAAAACGCATCAAAAAATCATTTTCGCCAGACTGCATCATATTTTTAAAAGATAGTTTTTCATATTCGCCCATATCCTGAAGGGTAACGAATGGCAGAAGATTTTGAACTGTTCTTTCATCAAAACCATCAATGGACTGAAGCTCCAGGACATTAACCAGGTTTCCGTTTTCTTTAATATGACTAAAGAAATTGCTGATTTGTAAGGGAGAAAGGAAAATAATCGTTTTTAGTTCATCCGGATTGGTTTGATTGAGGTTAATCGGATTTTTACGGTAACGCATTAAAACATCGACCAGTTCAGTGAGGTCATAATCATCAGGAAGATGATCTGCAACACTTTCCAGGATGTCCCTTATTTCTACCTGTTGTTCTGAAACTTGTGCATTTGCAATAAATCCCATTATTACAAATAAGGCGGTGAAGATCCTAAAATACATAGCTGATTGCAATTTGAGGTGCATAACCCAGACTGGCTTCATAAGTAGTAGCCATATCCAATACAAATTTTTTGCAATTGATCCCAAAACCCGCATATTGCTTAAAAGGCTTTGTACTTAAGCCGCCCCGCAGACTTAGTAAGTCAAAAAGTTGATATTCTATGCCTATCCTGACATCAATTGGTTGATCTGTAATTTTGGATACCGTTGTTGCAATTAATACTTTTTTACTGGCCAGATAACTGGCCCCGATATTAAATGAAGCAGGTATTTTCGCGGAGCGCAAACTGGCACTATACTGCTGCCGTGATGCGTTACTGCTGAAAGCACCTATGCTGAAATGCTGATTAAATTGATATAATACACCCGCATCGATAGTGTAAGCAGTTGATGCGCCATAATCTTCGATCTTTAACTGATGATAATTGCCATTGAGTGCTAATGATAGTTTTTGTCCGAATTTTTTAGCGTAGGCGAAGCCTATTTTACTTTCATGGTAGGACGCAAATCCATAACGCTGAAAACTGATACCTGCATAATTATTTTTAAAAGGAATTACAGCAACGAATGCCTGGGTGCTGATTTCATCACTTAAAAGATGTTTGATGTAGTTTAATGAAACAGCCGGATGATTGAGAAAGGTAATTCCGGCAGGATTGGCCTGTAATGTCCATATATCATTTACGGCAGTTCCGTTATCAGCAAGAGCGGTGAGCCTGGGCCCTTGACTATTTTGCGCATAAACGCAGTTGGCAGATACATATATCACCAAAAAACACAATATTTTCATAATCAGGTATTAACCGGGATGTATAAAAAATAGAGTGATTTTGATTATACTTTAAATGTATAAAATAAATTACAAATTTGAAGTTTAAATAAGTGAAAAATTTTAATTATTTTGATTTTAATCCATTTTTACAGCAAAAACTTCCTGCTGATTGGACACCATACTTGCAGCAAGGGTTTCATTTAAAAACTGAGAATTATAACCTTGATCAGAACGATTTATAAATAATACCGTTCGGCCTGATATCATTTTAATAATCGGATCTGAAAGTTTGGAAGCAACTGCCGGGCAACCCTGACTTCGCCCTAACCGCCCGAGCTGATCAATTGTTCCCTGCGAAACATAATTCGCGCCATGCAATACAATGGCTCTTTCACGGGCTTTATCGTTAAAACCAACATCCATTCCGTCAAGCTTAAGCGAGCGGCCATGTTTACCATTATAAATTTCACCGGTAAGGTAAAAACCCAGGCTGCTCTGATTGGAATTGGGCTTGTTCGAAAAACTGTCGGGTTTATCATCTCCGCTATTTTGACCATGCGCCACCCAGGTATTCATCAGCAGTTTATTGTCTTTAAGATCAATAATGTAAAGGCGCTTTTTACAACTTTCCTGATCAAAATCCACAATAGACAGGATGTCTTTTGATTGTGTTAAGCCTGAGTATTTCAGATTGTAGAAACCTGTAAATGCTTTTTCAAATACAACCTCACTTAACCCGGCAGAGTCGAGTTTAGCCTGATGATAAATATTAGAAACATAGAGATTATAAATACTATCCTTAACAGGTGTAAATAAAGATAATTGTTGTTTTGGAAATTCCACTACCGTCCAACTTGTGCAAACCATGCTGATCACCAATAAAATCACAGCAAGGCCAGGGATGCTTTTTCTCATTCAGGAATATTTGGTAAATTACTGGTACTTATACGAGGTAGAAAAAGATTTATTGTAAGCGAAATGCTGTAAATTTATCATTACAAAGTGTTTTACTTTTCTGTGACTGATAATCCAGGTTTTACTTGGCTATCATTAAACTTTTAAACTCATGCGGCATTTTGTAACAAAGTACCGTCAAATCTGTTATGCATAAAATAAATACCAGATGAAAATTTTATTGACAGGCGCAAATGGATATATCGGGACCCGTTTATTGCCTTTACTTTTGGATCAGAATCATGAAGTGGTTTGTATGGTTCGGGATAAAAGAAGGTTTATTTTAGCATCAGAGTTGCAAAGTAAAGTAGAGGTGATTTCAGGTGATCTTTTAAACGCCGATGCGCTGAACGAAATACCTGAAGATATAGATGCGGCTTATTACCTGGTACACTCCATGTCGTCAAGTGCTGAGGGTTTTTCTGATATGGAAAGAAAATCTTCTGCAAATTTTTCTGCAGCCATAAAAAAAACGAATTGCAGGCAGATTATCTATTTAACCGGAATTGCAAATGATATGCATCTTTCCAAACACCTTGGTTCCAGATTAGCGGTAGAAGATGAATTGAAATCATCACAAATAGCCTGTACCATTTTAAGAGCTGCCATTATTATTGGTTCAGGTAGTGCTTCTTTTGAAATTATCCGTGATTTAACAGAGAAAATCCCCGTGATGGTGGCCCCTAAATGGGTTAAAACACTTTGTCAGCCTATCGGTATACGTGATGTGCTGGCTTATTTGACGGGAGTACTGGATAATGAAAAAGCTTATAATGAAACATTTGATATCGGCGGACCCGATATTTTATCCTATAGGGATATGCTTTTAGGTTATGCCAAAGAGCGAAAACTTAAACGCTGGATTATCACCGTACCCGTATTAACTCCAAGATTATCGTCACTCTGGCTGAATATGATTACACCAGTGCCATATGCGCTGGCCAGAAGTTTGGTTGATAGCATGAAAAATGAGGTCGTTTGTAAAGATAACCGTATTCAGAGGGTGGTGCCTAGAAAGTGCTTAACTTACGCAGAAGCTTTGCACCTTGCATTTGAAAAAATTGATCAGAATTCTATTGTTTCCAGCTGGAAAGATGCCCTCAACAGGGGCTATTTGGATAATGATTTTATGGATCAGATAAAAGTTCCGCAAAATGGCACGCTGGAATATAAGGTGAAAATGCAGTTTGACAGGGAAGCAGAAGAAGTTTTTGAAAATATATGGAGCATTGGTGGAAAGCGGGGATGGTATTATATGGATTGGCTATGGCAGTTAAGGGGATTTTTAGATAAAATGTTCGGCGGAGTGGGCGCCAGACGTGGTAGAACCAGCAGTACGGATTTGCAGGCCGGAGATGTTCTGGATTTCTGGCGGGTATTACTGGCCGATAAAAAAAATAAAAGGCTTTTGCTCTATGCGGAAATGAAGGTTCCGGGAGAGGCCTGGCTGGAATTAAAATTGGTGAATTTTCATGGTAAGGCATTTTTATCACAGGTTGCCACTTTTAGGCCCCGCGGATTGTGGGGACGCATGTATTGGTACACCATGTGGCCTTTTCATCTGGTACTCTTCAGGGGGATGGCCAGACAAATCACAAAATACCGGCCTGATCATTAGCTGAATTTACTTATTTTAGCGTTTTAAATTTCAATTATGCCAAATCAAGATCATGATTACTCTTTCTGGACCAAATACAAACGCTTTGCATCAACTGAAATTATTATGTATCTCATCATGATCATCGGAATCGGGCTGGGCATTATTATTTTAAGCTAAGCACCAGTTTTAGGCGGTCTGCCATGTGAACATCGTTGATAAACTTTGAAAAATCAGCATATTTTTCAGCAGGGAAGGTGCCGTCATGCAGCACCAGTTTCCTGAAGTAGGTTAGCTTGTTCCCATCTTTACTCACCTTAAGCAGGTATTCGCCAAATGGATTATTAAAATGCTTATCTTCCACCAAAACCAATTCCGGTTTCAAGTTATCTGGTAAATTAAATTCCAGCGTATCTTCATCTGTAAAACCGCGGTTAATGTAAACCGGTAACGTGCGGTTTCGCAATTCCTGAACTGTTGGCTGAACGTTAAACGCATTCAACTGCAGATACATTTTACGGCCATTTAAAGGTGCATAACTTCTGATACTAAACTGAACATCCTCCGTAAGCTGAGGGTTGCTTTCTTTTTTTTCGGTAAAAAGAACACCTTCAATATTGATGTTATCAATATTATATACGGCTCTTAAAAGCTTATATTGTTCACTTAAAGGCTTATCGGTTATTGATTCACGGTTATCATACTGTCCTCCTGAAAATATCGTATTCATTTTACCGGTAACATCTCCATCAGGGTTAACGGTCAGCATTGCTTTACGGATCTGAAGATTACGCTGTGTAGTTAATTTGGGCGTGTGCATGAGCTTTCCGCCTGTTGGCGTACAGGCAAAAACGGTTCTGTCATCTGTAAAATCACTTAAAAATCCGAAAGGGATTTTCTGATTGGTACATTCCAGCCAGGTGGTATCTCCCTTGAGTGGCATACATAAAATGATATGGTTGCCCTGCGTCATGCTCGCATAATCGGGATCAACACTTTTTTTAACTGATCCTGCTTGCACAACACAATAATAAGATTCGATGTCAGCAGCTTTAAGTAAGCTTTGCATATAATTCACCAGTGCCTTACAATCTCCATAGCCAAGCCGGTCTACCTCACTGGCAGCAACAGGCTGGAAACCACCAATGCCAATCTGAACACTGATGTAGCGTGTTTTTTCCTGTAAAAACCGGTATATCTTTCGGGCTTTTTCCTTATCATTGTTTTCGCCTTTAACTAGGTCTTTAACCATTTGTACAGTAGCTGCAGGTAATACAGTTCTCTCTTTCAACAGGTCATCATATATCCACTGACCGAGATCCTGCCAGTTATTGTAATTTCCTTTATGCCCGTAATAATAAAACTGCCGGGGGGCAATCTGTACCTTAGTCAGGTAATTTTCAGGGTCAGGACTAAAAGGTTCTGATTTCGTGGCAAAATGGTTACTAACGGACCAGCATAGTTTTTTATGCTTTTCATCAGTGCTTTCTATAGGCTTACCGGGATAGTTTTGGGTTTTAATCCGAACCTGATCCGCAGGTTTACTGATAAAAGTATAACTGCTCTTTTCAACAGAAACATTATGCTGAGCTGTTGGCATCCAGTCGTGAATGATCAGGTTCTGTTTATTTCTGATTTCCACATCATAAGAAATGGTATAGGGATACTGATTTACGGACGGTGTAAAAAGCTTTAATCTGCTGTCTGTAAATAAAGAAAACCCATCTACGGCACTCATATCAGAAAAATCGTTCTGGTTAAATTTCCGGATCAATATTCCGCCAGCATTGTATATTTCACCCTTAATACTTTTGATAGCATTATTTTTATCATAACCAATAGCTATGCGTGCATTATCATCTCCATTTTGATTAAATACGGTAATTGTTTTTTTCTGCAGGTAAGTTACATGATCGTCTGCAATCATATCTACCGTAATTTCTTCATTTCTGATACAGGCATTTGCCCGGTTGCGAAGCTGTGGCGAGATCAGGTCGGCATCAAAATGTAATTGGGTAAAACCCGGCCTCGGTAGCAGTAAAAGCGATACGAGTGCAATGATATATTTCATTAATTTGCCTTCTTAAGTAAATACTCACTTTTTTGATTCTGAATGATTTTACTGTAAAATGCTTTCAGATACAGATACTGCGATGGCTCATAAACTGCTTTGTTCAACTGTAAAACCTGATGCAATGATAACTGATTGTTTTCCAGTGAGGTATTTAGCAGGTACTTTCCCCCGGATTCAGGTAGACCTATGGCCATGTCTTTCGGTTTTTCCAATAATTCATATTGATCAGGCAGCGTAATCTGAATGGATATCCGCTCATCGGTAGCTGCACCCAGATCTACCGGATAGTTTCTTTCATTCAGATTAAAAGGATTTTTGGTAATGGCATTAATAAAAAACGGACTCAGATAAAATTGTTTGTTTGAGCTGCCGTCACTCACCGTAAATTCAACTTCATATTTTTCAGTGAGTATATTCTCAATACTGTCCAAATTATCAATTTCATGGTGTAAGATTTTTATTCGCGGTAAACGCTCATCAATTTTCTCTACATATTCATCTATTGACCCGGATTTCTGAATGTCCTTTCTTTTATTGTATGCCGCATAACCCTGTGTGTAAGTAATTAAATTTCCGGTTAACTTACCATCAGCATTTAATTTGCCTGCTAAAATATAACTGGTTATGCTTTTCTGGCTTGCATTCAAATCAATCCAGTAAGAGGCCTTTTTAAGGTTAATCACCCGGCCCTGATCATTGATGCATCGCAATGGTAATAAACCAAATGGAAGCAGGGGTTCGGAAGCATCTAATAAATAACTTTTATCGCCAATGTTCACTTTAGCTACCACATAATTAAAATCAGAGATGACAGGATATAATTTATTGATGGTGCCGTTTTCTCTGGTTGATAAAATAACGGCTTCTGCATCCAGGTTAGCAGCAGATAAGGCTGCTATCAGGTTAAGATTAATATCAGCCACGCTGCCGGATCTGCTTTCTAAAGATTTTTTGATACTGTTTTCTGAAAATACGCCATAGTAATTATTCCATTTGATTTGTTTTTTAATATAATTAAAAATGGCCCTGGCTTTCTGCAAGTCATCCGGAGCATTTTGAATTATACCTGCAATCAGATCTTTATAAATGTCTTTTTTCTTCATTTGCGAACCAAATGACTGATCAGTTGTAAGTTCATAATCCACATCTTTCCAGGTTTTGGTATATGAAGTTTTAGCACCGTTCGGATAAGTTAAATCAGATAGTTCGAAGTAAATAGCAGACTTGAAATTACTTGGAGCCGTCATATTTTCTTCTTCCAAAAATGCAGGAATATCTTTCATCAGGTAGGTGATTTTGGAACAATCTATATTTGCCCCGTCAAATCTTAAACACTCTTTAGAAAGTTCAGCCTTTTGGTCGCTAAGCTTCTGGTAGCCCTTTAATGAAACATTATAGTTGTATATACCCGGAATAAAAACCTGGTATTCACTTGATACTTTAGGCAGATCAGACTGGAACTCCCAGGTTTTAAAATTGAACAATCTAGGCGATTTTAATTTGTAACTGTATTCAATGATCGCACCTTCTCTCAGGTTGGGTAAAGTAAACTTCGTTAACTGGATGTATTTCGATCTGTTTTCTTTAAAACAGCTTTTCTATCCATAACGGTTTCTGCGAAATTTCCATCGATAAAATTAAATGTAGAGGCTTTCAACTCAGTAATAAGCTCTTCATAATTGGCACCCTTATAGGTTGGGATAATGATATTTGCTGCACTGAAACCGTTTTTATTATATATTTTAATTTTGGTATGGTATTCGAAAACCAGTTCAAGCTGCCCACTGATGTCATCCTTCTGGATGCAAGCTGTTCCGAATTCTTTCAATACAACCGCATTCGCATTGCTGTCGATTTTTTCCGGTCAAAGTCCATCTCATCATGGGTAACCTGTCCGTAAGTAAAATTTTGAGCAAATGCAGACCATGCAGAAAAGCAAAGCACAAGAGATAACAAGAAGGTTTTCATGTAAAGCGTAATTTTTTCGCAATTTAATATTCGGAAAGATAACCAGGAAATATTTTGAATTAAATAAATGTGTTGTACAAACAAACCAATCCTTTTTAGCACTTTTGAATAAATATATATTAATGGATGTTGATTACAGCTTCATCTCAATCTGATAGTAAAACTGATGAAATTAAATTTAAAGCGACCTCTGGCATTTTTTGATCTTGAGGCAACAGGTATAAATGTAGGAGCAGACAGAATAGTAGAAATTGCGGTTTTAAAAGCAATGTCTGACGGAACTGAAGTGGTTAAAACCTGGCGTGTAAATCCTGAAATGCCTATTCCCTTGCAAACCTCCTTAATTCACGGAATTTATGATGAAGACATTGCCGATGCACCCACCTTTAAAATGCTGGCCACAGAAATAGCAGATTTTATCGGTGATAGTGACCTTGCCGGTTATAACTCCAATAAATTTGATATCCCGATGCTCCTGGAAGAATTTTTGAGGGCAGAAGTTGATTTCGACATGACTGAAAGAAAGTTTGTTGATGTGCAGAATATTTTCCATCAGATGGAGCAGCGCACATTGAAAGCAGCTTATAAATTCTATTGCCAGGAAGATTTGGTTAATGCACATGCCGCTGAAGCAGATGTAATAGCAACCTATAAAGTGCTTTTGGGTCAGCTGGAAATGTATAAGGAAACTGAATTTGAAAGCAAACAGGGGGTTAAAAGCATTCCGGTTGTAAATGATGTAGATGCTTTGCACACTTTTACCAACATAAATAAGCCTGTAGATTTTGCTGGTCGTTTAGTTTATAATGATCAGGATGAAGTTTGTTTTAACTTCGGAAAGCATAAAGGCAAAACCGCGCAACAGGTTTTTGCGGTAGAACCAAGCTATTATGCCTGGATGAAAAATGGTGATTTCCCGCTTTACACCAAAAAGAAACTGGATGAGGAATGGGCGAAGTTTAATGCCCGGAAAAACGAGAACAAGACACCGAAGCCACCGCAAAATCCATCCGCACCTCGTCCGCAGTTTAAAAAACCGCAGCCAAAACCTGAAAAACCTGCCGAGCCGATCAATACCGATATGCTGGAACAATTAAAAATGAAGTTTGGAAAATAGATAATTAGGTAACTGTTTAGATTATTTAATTGCTTGCGAAACGTAAATTGTTTAATTGCTTGACTGATTGCCATGTGCCAGGCACTTTGCCCTAAAGTTTAAAAAAAATGAATTTTATAAAAATATTTAGCCTGCTATTGGGCACGGCATTTTATGCCAGTGCACAAACCATTTTACCCATAGCGCCTGAATTTCAGAAAACCTATCAAAATGAAACCCGAAATGTCAATGGAAAGCCCGGTAAAAATTACTGGCAAAATGCTGCTAAATATAATCTTAAAATAGATTTCAATCCGGTAAATCGCTTATTAAAAGGTAAGGTTAGCGTAGTCTATACCAATAACAGTCCGGATACCTTAACCGAAATCTGGTTTAAGCTATATCCTAATATTTACCAAAAAGGTACCCCCCGTAAATCTAAAATCGCAGAATCTGATTTAGGCGAAGGAGTAGCCATTGAAAAACTAACTGCAACAGGAAGGATCATCAGCGATTACCAGATTAACGGTACAAACATGACGGTTAAAATACCTGCAGTTCTACCTGGCAAAACAATTAAATTTGATATCGATTATCATTATACCTTAAATGAAGGTTCACATCTGCGTACCGGTCAGGTAGATGAAGGTGCTTATTTTGTGGCTTATTTTTTTCCACGGATAGCAGTATATGATGATGTGGATGGGTGGAATAAATTTCCATATACCGGTGCCGAAGAGTTCTATAATGATTTTGATCAGTTTAACGCAGAAATCACAGTTCCGGGCGGATACGGTGTTTGGGCAACAGGTGATCTAAAAAATGCGTCAGACGTTTTTCAGGAGCAGATTGTGACCAGACTTGCAGCTGCAGAAAAGAAGGATGAAGTGATTGATGTGATCACAGATCAGGATTTGACAACTAAAAAAGTGACTAAAAACAATGCATTCAATACTTTTAAGTTTGAAGCTGAGCATGTAACTGACTTTGTTTTCGCCTTGAGTGATCATTATTTATGGAAATCAACCAGCTTGGTGGTTGATCCGAAAACCAGGAGAAGAACGCGTGTAGATGCGGTATTTAATCCAAAGCATAAAGATTATTACGAGGTGATAGATTTTGCGCGTAAAACAGTATCATCGATGAGTTTTGTTTTTCCAAAATGGCCTTTTCCATACAATCATGAAACTATTTTTGATGGTTTAGATCAAATGGAATATCCGATGATGGTAAATGACAATCCGGTTAGTAATCGCGAGGATGCCATTACCCTTACCGATCACGAAATTTTCCATACCATGTTTCCATTTTATATGGGGATTAATGAAACCAAATATGGCTGGATGGATGAGGGCTGGGCAACGATTGGGGAGTGGCTGATTTCTCCTATGATTGATTCGACAATGGTGGATGAATACGGCGTTCAGCCTACTGCTTCATCATCAGGAGGAAAAGATGATTCACCTATTATGACGCTGACAACGGATTTGAAGGGTTCGGGTTCATTTACAAATTCTTATCCTAAGCCCGGTTTAGCTTATCTGTTTGTGAAAGATTACCTGGGTGATGAATTGTTTACCAAAGCACTGCATACCTACATTAAAAACTGGAACGGCAAACATCCTATGCCATACGATTTTTTTAACAGCATGAATGAAGGAAGCGGTAAAAACCTGAACTGGTTCTGGAAAACCTGGTTTTTTGAAGGTGGCGTTTTAGATTTAGGTATTAAAGCTGTAAATAAAACCAATGACGGGTATACGGTTGCTGTAGAAAACAAAGGAATCAAACCACTGCCTGTAGACCTGACGCTGACTTACAGCGATGGCACTACAGCGAAAAGCCATACGACAATCGGGGTATGGGAAAAGGGGGCCAAGGAAGTTTTAATTCCGGTTAAAACAACTAAAAAGCTCAATAAAGTGGTAATGGGTAGCAGCCATGTTCCGGATAAAGCAAAAGGCGATAATACTTTTAATGTGAATTAAATAGCTAAATTTATATTTACCAGAGTGGCCTTAATTATTAAGGCTATTCTGCTTTTAAAGCTATTCTGGTTTAAGAAAATCAATATTTCTTTTCAATCCTGCAAATTTAGTGCGTTTGACAGCCGAACCCTTAAACACCTTTTTGAATACATCATCTGTAATTTCGGTCAGGTCTTGAACACTTAAATCCAGAAGTCCGTTTTCTGGTTTAAAAGCATCTTCGTTGTGGGCTTTTGAAAACCTGTTCCATGGGCAAACATCCTGACAAATATCACAGCCGAACATCCAGTTGCTCATTTTATCTTTGAATTCTGTAGGAATTTCATTTTTCAACTCAATAGTCAGATAAGATATGCATCTCGTTCCATCTACCACCTGTGGGGCAATAATAGCATCTGTTGGGCATGCATCTAAACAGCGCGTGCAGGTACCGCAATGATCGGTTTGAAAGGGATGATCGTAATCCAGTTCCAGATCTACAATCAGTTCAGCCAGAAAGAAAAAGGAGCCTTCTGTTTTACTGATCAGATTGGAGTTTTTTCCTATCCAACCAATACCTGACTTTTTTGCCCAGGCACGATCCAGAACTGGAGCAGAGTCTACGAAAGCCCTACCTGATACTGCTCCGATATTTTCTTCAATAAAAAAGGTCAGTGCCTTCAGTTTATCTTTAATGACGGTATGGTAATCCTGACCATAGGCATATTTGGAGATTTTAGGTGCATCAGGATCCAATTGCTTTTCGTCCGTATAATAATTGAGCGATAATGAAATAACAGATTTAGCGTCTTCCACCAGCAATCTCGGATCAAGGCGTTTATCAAAGTAATTTTCCATGTACTTCATTTCACCATGGTAATTTTGATGAAGCCATTTTTCCAGCCGGGGTGCCTCATCTTCCAGAAATTCGGCCTTTGAAATACCCACATCTAAAAACCCAAGACGTTTGGCTTCATTTTTTATTAGCAGGCTATATTTTGCGGCATTATTGTACACGTTGACGCAAAGATAAGGCTTAGGATTTAAAACATTTTGATTAATCACGTGTTCTTGAATTAGAAACTAAATTAATTTATAGTATTTCTTAATGAATCATAAATGAAGATTTAAGGGGTTTACTCAATAAACTAAATATGGAAAATATAGATCCACAACATACGGAATCAGGAGAAGCTCCTAAACCGATTGAGAAAGATTATGAAAATCATAAAGAAGATCCCGGACCAGCAAAGCCAGCTGTGACGGAAAAAGATGAGAATGGCGCAGGTTCTGTTTTAAAATGGATCCTACCGATTGCTGTAATTATCGGATTGATCGTATGGTTTGCTTTAAGAAAATAAGTAGCTTTAGATTAAATTGAATGCCGGTTGTTGATGCAACCGGCATTTTTTATGATGTTTTTTTAGGTTCAGATTGAAGCAGAACGTGAACTTGCAAAAAAAAATTATTTTAATAATTTGGTTTGGTATAAGTCTGTTCTTCTGTCTTTAAGGACTTTAACCGTTCCATAATGGTGTAACTCATCCAGTAAATGTAAGTCCACGTCAACTACCAGTACCATTTCTGTATTGGGTGTAGCTTCAGCCTTTACTGCATTGGTTGGAAAAGCAAAATCAGATGGTGTAAAAACAGCTGATTGCGCAAATTGTATATCCATGTTATTTACTTTCGGTAAATTCCCTACACAACCCGCAATGGCTACATAACATTCGTTCTCTATGGCCCTGGCCTGTGCGCAATGCCTTACCCTGGTATAACCATTTTGTGTGTCGGTTAAAAATGGTACAAAGAGGATTTGCATCCCCTGATCCGCATAAATTCTGCTCAGTTCAGGAAACTCCACATCATAGCAAATCAAAATTCCGATTTTACCACAATCCGTATCAAAAACCTGTACTTTATCTCCGCCGATCATTCCATAATATTTTTGCTCATTTGGGGTGATGTGTATTTTCCGATACTCATCTATTTTACCTGTACGGTGGCATAAATAGGTGGCGTTGTATAGTTTGCCATTTTCCAGTAAAGGCATACTACCTGTAATAATGTTAACATTATAACTTAAGGCATATTCATGCATTCTGTCAACAATTTCCTGTGTTTTTTCGGCCAGCTTACGCATGGCTTCAATTTCCGGAAGGTGGTTATAAGGTTGAAGGAGCGGGGTATTAAACAATTCGGGGAACATGATGAAATCAGCTTTATATCCGCTCAAGGCATCCACAAAAAACTCTACCTGCTCATAAAATACGTCCATATCCGGGAACAAACGCATTTCCCACTGAACCAAACCAAGCCTGATCGTCATGGCCGAACGAGCAGAGGCATCTACCCCCTGATAATAGATGTTGTTCCATTCAATTAAGGTGGCAAACTCCTTTGATTCTTTATCCCCGGGCAGGTAATTCTTTAAAACCTTTCTCACGTGGAAATCATTGGAAATCTGAAAAGTTAAGGTTGGATCATAAATTTCTTTCGCCTTTACTTTATCAATGTATTGCCTTGGTGTCAACGTTTGGGCATAGGTATGGTATCCGGGGATTCTTCCGCCGGCAATGATACTTTTTAAATTTAAACTCTCGCAAAGTTCCTTTCTGGCTTCGTATAGTCTTCTTCCAAGTCTTAATCCGCGAAAATCAGGATGAACAAAAATTTCGATACCATAAAGCGTATCACCATTTGGATCATGTGTTGTAAAAGAATAATCACCTGTAATAAGTTTGTATGTATGCCGGTCGCCATATTCATCATACTCTACAATAATGGAAAGTGAACAGGCTACCACCTTATTATCAACGGCGATACAGATTTGTCCTTCAGGAAAAATATTCAGGAGTTTGGCGATACTGGTTTTTGGCCATATAGACCCGCCCATACTATCATAGGCCTGCAACATGGATTCTTTTAAGTCGGCATAATCTTCTAGCGTTAGCTTACGTAATTCAATATTCATAATTTGCTGGTTTTACCCTAACTGAACGGATGGCGTCACTAAATGTTTGGTTAAATAATAATTATAATAGTAAAACAGATTCAAAAATGTAGCTCATATCCTTTTCAGGATATTTTACTGATGGTTAATTGATTTGCGAGACCTTTTGAATGACAGTATTTTCATATTCTCCCGCAGATTTTCGAAGATAAACGCAGATCTTAAGTGATGTTATGGATATTAACAATTTCAATCAGCGATAATCTTTATCGATCAGCGGGAACCATTAACATTTATATTCTCCCGCAGATTTTTGAAGATAAACGCAGATCTTAAGTGATGTTGTGGATATTAACAATTTCAATCAGCGATAATCTTTATCGATCAGCGGGAACCATTAACATTTATATTCTCCTGCAGATTTTTGAAGATAAACGCAGATCTTAAGTGATGTTGTGGATATTAACAATTTCAATCATCGATAATCTTTATCGATCAGCGGGAACCATCACCATTTATATTCTCCCGTAGATTTTGAAGATAAATGCAGACATTAAATGATGTTTGGGTATTGACAATTTCAATCGGCGAGAATCCCTATTAATCAGCGGGAACCCATTTTGCATAGCATCATTATTATTAACATGCAGCTATAGTGTATATGATGAGGTTAAAATAATTTCCCGGTTTGTGCCGGATAATTCTTTTTCAAGTGTTTATAGGCAGCTTCTGTTACTTCTCTTCCACGTGAGGTACGCATGATGAATCCCTCCTGGATCAGGAAAGGTTCATAAACTTCCTCAATGGTACCTTCATCTTCACCAACAGCTGTGGCAATGGTTTTTAAACCCACCGGGCCGCCCTTAAATTTATCGATAATAGTAGTCAGTATTTTATTATCCATTTCATCCAAGCCATGTTCATCCACATTTAGTGCATTTAAGGCATAGTTGGCAATTTCAGGATCGATGCTGCCTGTACCCTTAATTTGTGCGAAATCACGTGTTCGGCGCAACAGGGCATTGGCAATACGCGGCGTACCCCGGCTTCGGCGGGCAATTTCAAAAGCACCTTCATCACTGATGGGGGTATTTAAAATATCTGACGAACGAAGAACAATGGTGGTTAGTAATTTGGCATCATAGTAAGCCAAACGGCAGTTGATTCCAAATCTTGCCCGAAGCGGTGCAGTCAGCAAACCAGATCGGGTGGTGGCACCAACTAATGTAAAAGGATTAAGCGAGATCTGAACAGAACGGGCATTTGGGCCGGTTTCCAGCATGATGTCAATCTTAAAATCTTCCATCGCAGAATATAGGTATTCTTCTACCAAAGGTGATAAGCGATGGATTTCATCAATAAAAAGGATATCGCCTTCATCCAGGCCGGTTAAAAGTCCGGCTAAATCTCCCGGTTTATCCAATACCGGGCCTGAGGTAACCTTAATTCCGGCGCCCATTTCATTGGCAATAATATAAGAAAGTGTGGTTTTACCCAAACCCGGCGGGCCGTGCAGCAATACGTGATCGAGTGCTTCACCACGTAATTTGGCTGCCTGAACGAAAATGCGCAGATTTTCCATCACCTTTTCCTGGCCCGTAAAATCTTCAAATGCCTGTGGCCTCAGTACCCTTTCAATGTCACGATCTGTAGGTGAAAGCTGGCTTGGATCCGGATCAAGATTTTCGTTCATATTGCAAATATAAAATAAAATACTAAAAAAATTAGGATTTAATAAATTTGTCAGCAACAACTAAATCTTTTGAACCGGCATGATATTTATAAAATCCCTCACCTGATTTTACACCCTTTTTGCCAGCAGCAACCATATTAATGAGTAACGGGCATGGTGCATATTTAGGATTTCCAAATCCCTCATGTAGTACTTTCAGGATGGCCAGACAAACATCAAGCCCGATAAAATCAGCCAGTTGAAGCGGGCCCATGGGATGAGCCATACCCATTTTCATAACGGTATCAATTTCATAAACGCCAGCAACTCCTTCATATAAAGTATAGATGGCTTCATTAATCATGGGCATTAAGATCCGGTTAGCCACAAAACCGGGGTAATCGTTTACTTCAACAGGAACTTTTTCAAGCTTTTCGGAAAGCGACATGATGGTTTTGGTGGTTTCATCACTGGTTTGATAACCCCTGATTACCTCTACCAGTTTCATCACCGGAACCGGATTCATAAAATGCATTCCAATAACCTGTGCTCCGCGATGTGTAACCGCCGCGATTTGTGTAATGGAAATGGATGAAGTGTTGGACGCCAAAATGGCACCGGTTGGCGCATAAAGATCAAGATCCTTGAATATTTTTAATTTCAGATCCACATTTTCAGTTGCCGCTTCCACAATTAAATCTGCATGAGCCACGCCTTCACTGATGGATGTAAAGGTTTTGATGTTTTGGAGGGCACTTGTTTTCTGTGCAGGAATTAATAATCCTTTACTCACTTGTCTGTCCAGATTTTTATCAATGGTTTTTATGGCCTGTTCAAGTGCAGATGCATTGATATCGATCAGGCTAACCTGGTAATCAAACTGTGCAAACAAATGTGCAATACCATTTCCCATCGTTCCGGACCCGATTACTGAGATGTTTTTAATCGTTTTGGCTGTTTTGTTCATATATACACTTCCTTTGAAATTATAGCTTATGATTTGAATTAAAGATAGAGATCTTGCCGGATGGGAGATCTCCATTGTATTTTAGATAGATTATTATGGTGCCAATCGGGTTCTAACCCATTCATTTTTAATCCATTCAAAATTCACGCGGTCGTGCAGGCGACTTCTTCTGCCTTGCCAGAATTCGATGCGTGTGGGTTTAACGACATAACCACCCCAATGTGCTGGTTTTACAATGGCTTTATCTTCACTTTTGGCTTTTAAATCCTCAAATTTTTCCTCTAAAAAAGATCTGTCTGGAATCACCTGGCTTTGGGGTGATGCAATGGCACCAATCTGGCTTGCTACCGGACGGGTATTAAAATAGGCTTCTGAAGTTTCCTTATCCAGCTTTTCTACCGTTCCTTCCACTCTTACTTGTCTTTCCAGCTCCGGCCAGAAGAATACCAGTGCGGCATAAGGATTTCTTTTTAATTCTTTACCTTTTGCACTTAAGTAATTGGTGTAAAAGCGAAATCCATCATCATCCACTCCCTTCAATAGCACAATACGGGCATCTGGTCTTCCTGATTTATCAGCAGTAGCCAGGGTCATCACATTCGGCTCATAAATTTGCGCTTCAACTGCATGGTCAAACCATTTTTTAAATTGTGTAATAGGATTTTTATCTACGTCAGACTCATCTAACGTGGCGCTTTTATATTCTTGGCGCAGGTTTTGTAGATATTCATTAGTAACTTGCATAAAACAAAAATAGGCATCTTTTATGGTGCTACAAATGATTATCATCATGCTTAACAATATAAAACCAAAAACAGGTCGTTTATTGATCTCTGAACCCTTTATGTCTGATCCTAATTTTAAGCGGTCTGTGGTATTATTGTCTGAGCATGGCAATGACGGTTCTGTGGGTTATATTTTAAATCAGGTGGCGAATGTTATTTTGAAAGATGTGATGCAGGATCTATGGGAAGCTCAAAATCATATTTATTTCGGCGGACCTGTTGCTGCTGATACCCTGCATTTTATCCATAGGGCTTATGATAAACTACAAAGCGGGGAGCCCATTGGCAATGGCTTGTATTGGGGCGGTAATTTTGAAACGCTTAAAGTTTTAATCAATACCAATGCCATCGATGAGCATGAGGTTAAGTTTTTTATGGGTTATTCTGGTTGGGATAACGGGCAGCTGGACAGAGAATTGCAACAAAATGCCTGGATGGTAAGCGAGGTATCTGATCTCGATCTTATTTTTGGTAATGATGATGAAAAACTCTGGCGGGATGTAATTGTAAATCTCGGCCCCAAATATGCACATGTAAGCAATTTTCCGATTGATCCGAGTTTAAATTAGGCTTTAAATTTTTTCAAAAATTTCTTCTGCAACCAGTTTCGAACGGGTTCATCGTAATATTTCAAACTTAAATAGGCAATACCAATACTTCCGGCAAATAATAATAAGCCCATTGGAAGTCCTTTTTCCATTGGAATTTTATGGTCAATCACCCAGGCCGTGTAAACGTAAATAAGTGGATAATGGGTGATGTAAAGCGGGTAGGAGATATCGCCCAGAAATTTACATATTTTCTGGCTGGTTTTTCCAGCGATATGGCTTCCGGCACCAATAGAAACAATCAGTGGGAAAATAAAAATAATTACAACTGATTCATATAATCCATTCATCCAAAGCTTTTCTGGTCCACCCAACCTCGGAAAGGATAATACCGTAAGCAATAAAACGGCACAGATCCAAAATCCACCTTTTATATGAATGAGTTTCCCAAACCTGCATAACAGCACACCTGCAAAAAAAGGAAATAATAACCGGGTAAAACCTATGGTAAGTTGTTCGGTATTCACAGACCAGCCGCCAATTACATCGCCCTGCTTCCCCAATACGGTGTGGTAAATTAATAAACAGGCAGCCAATAAAACCAGAATGGATAATGCGGTTTTAGAAAATTTTCTTACCAGTAGGGCATATAAAATATTACCAATGTATTCGAAAAATAAGGACCATGCCGGACCATTTAAAGGATGCATTTCCTGCCAGCCCCTGATATCCATAGAAGGCAATACGGGGATTACAGTAAAACCAACTAACATAATTAATATCAGCTGCCAGACAGGCGTTTGCGCAATGGGTGGGAATGTTGCTCCTGCGCCCTGATAAAATAAAACGGCACCAATAATCGTCCCGATGATGACCATGGGCTGTAACCTGATCATTCTCCGTTTAATGAACGCCCATTTTGTTAATTTTTCCCAACGGTCATCATAAGCATAAGCAATTACAAAACCAGATAACAGGAAGAAAAAATCAACGGCCAGATAACCATGATTTAACAGCTGTTCGAAACGGTTGCCCATCGCAAATGCTTCCATAATATGAAACATCACCACAAAAAAAGCGGCTACACCACGTAAACCATCAAGAATCTGATAATGGTTTTTAGCATTGAGTAGTTCAGTTTGAGCGTTCATCAAATGGAAATAGGGGATTACATGCTTTCAGCGCTTTCTTCCACTTTTCTTTTCAACTCATCTTTGTAGGCCTGCATTTTTAAGGTTAAAGATTCATCTGCCGTAGCTAAAATCTGAACAGACAGTAAGCCGGCATTTTTAGCGGCATTAAGTGCAACTGTGGCTACCGGAATGCCATTAGGCATTTGCAGGATAGATAAAATACTGTCCCAGCCATCAATGGAGTTGGAAGATTTTACCGGAACGCCAATTACAGGCAATGTGGTAATAGAAGCCACCATTCCGGGTAAATGAGCTGCACCGCCAGCTCCGGCAATGATTACTTTTAAACCTCTGGCATGGGCATCCTTCGCATAATGAAACATGCGTTCAGGTGTTCTATGCGCAGATACTACGGTGATTTCATAATCAATCCCAAATTCCTTTAACACATCAGCGGCATCCTGCATAACAGGTAAGTCTGATTTGCTGCCCATGATTATTCCTACTTTTGCACTCATGATATTTATTTTATCGCTTATTGTCCTTAATCCTTAGTCTTTGCTCTTTAATCTTTGTTCCTTGCTCTTTATTTATTTAAGCAATTACTTTAAGAGTCTTTTGTACATATCTTGCTTTTTCAATGGCCTTATCCCTGTCGATGTCAACAATGGTTACGTGTCCCATTTTACGAAAAGCTTTGGTGTATTTTTTTCCATAGAGGTGAACAAAAACACCGTCAATAGCCATTATTTTTTCCAGGTTTTCGTATTTGGCAACGCCTTCTGAACCTTTTTCGCCCAACAGGTTAATCATTACGGCATTGGTAATGCTGGTGGTATCGCCCAAAGGCAAATTATAGATAGACCTCAAGTGCTGCTCAAACTGAGAAACATAATTGCCCTCTATGGTATGGTGACCGCTATTGTGTGGACGCGGGGCCACCTCGTTTACCAGGATTTCTCCATCGCTGGAAACGAACATTTCTACCGCTAAAATTCCGGTAATGTTCATGGCTGATGCGATGTTTTTAGCAATATTTTCGGCTTTCTGCTGTAGACTTTCAGCATAAGTAGAAGGGGATATCAGAAACTCAACCAGGTTCGCTTCAGGATTAAATTCCATCTCTACCATTGGAAAGGTTTTCATGTCGCCTTTTGCATTTCTGGCTACAATAACTGCAACTTCCTTTTCAAAATCAACCAGTTTTTCAATAATGCAGGGGGCATCAAAAGCATTTTTCAAATCATCTGCACTGTTTATCCTCATTACGCCTTTACCATCATACCCGTCTTTGCGCAATTTTAAAATATATGGAAAAGGAATCTGGCTGTTTTCAAGATCTTCTCTGGTATTCACAATCTGAAAAGGAGAGGTTGGAATATCATTTTCCTTAAAAAACTGTTTTTGTATGCCTTTATCCTGAATCAAACGAATTACCCTCGATTGGGGAAACACTTGCTTGCCTTCTTTTTCCAGTTGTTCTAAAGCTTCGATATTAACTTTTTCTATTTCGATAGTGATGATGTCAGCCTTTTTTCCAAAATTATAAACGGTGTCGAAATCTGTGATGGAACCATTTTCAAAATAGTTTGCCAGGTGCTTGCAGGGCGCATCCGGATCCGGATCCAAAACCAAACTGGTTACATTATAGTTAATCGCCTGCTGAATCAGCATCCTGCCGAGTTGTCCACCACCTAAAATACCTAATTTTAATTCGCTGATCTGTTTTGCCATGAAGGGTTGAAAATTATGCTAATTTTGTACAAAAGTAACAATTTAGGTTTAATGATGGATGCAGATGCGATTATTATTGGTGCAGGTGCCTGTGGATTAATGTGTGCAGTACAGGCAGGCTATCTCGGTAAAAAGGTCATCGTGCTGGAAAAGAATGAAAAACCCGGTGCTAAAATTTTAATCTCCGGTGGCGGGCGCTGTAATTATACCAATCTGTTTGCTTCAGATGAGCAGTTTATTTCTGCAAATACTCATTTTATCAAATCTGCCTTTAATCAATGGACAGTTGATGATACTATTGGTTTTTTCGAGACTTATGGTATTCAGGGAAAAGAAAAAAGGCTGGGGCAATTGTTTCCTGATGATAAAAACGCCAAGGATGTGGTGGATGTGTTTACCTCGGTCTGTGCCGATTTTGGACAGGAAATCAGAACCAAAGCTGATGTGAAGGAAATTGAAGTTTTGGCAGATGAATTTAAAGTAACCTACGAGAAACACGGAAAAATAATCTCACTGCGTGCGGAAAAATTAGTGATTGCCACCGGAGGCTTACCAATTCCGAAAATGGGTGCCACTGATTTTGCCTTGCGTTTTGCAAGGAAACATCAGTTAAACATTATAGAAACCGCCCCGGCTTTGGTTCCTTTAACTATCACAGGAAAAGATGAGGAATGGTTTTCACAGCTTTCCGGCAATTCGGTTTTTTGCGAAGTGAGTAATGAAGCAATATCTTTTGAAGAAAATATTCTTTTTACACACTGGGGATTGAGCGGTCCGGCGGTTTTGCAGATTTCTTCCTTCTGGCGCAAAGGTGAGGTGGTGAATTTAAATCTTCTTCCCGCAGAAAATATCCTTCAATTGTTAGATGAGGAGCGTAAACTCAATGGCCGAACTTTGGTTTCTACTTTGCTGAACCGTTTTTACACCAAAAAGCTGACGGATGCCTTAGGGAAGTTTTTGCCACTAAATAAACCTGTTGCTGCCTTAACCAAAATAGAAATGGAGCTAATAGATCAAACAATACATCGTTTTAAAGTAAAGCCTGCAGGAGATAAAGGTTATGATAAGGCAGAAGTAATGCGTGGGGGAATTGATACGAATGAGATATCTTCTAAAACGCTGGAGTGTAAAAAAATTCCAAATCTCTTTTTTGGTGGTGAATGTTTAGATGTGACAGGCTGGCTTGGGGGATATAATTTTCAATGGGCCTGGGCCAGTGGCTTTGTCATTGCACAGCAGATTTAATTTATATAGCTTATCATCATAAATAAACATTGGGCATGATTTCCCAGGCCCATGGCTTTTTAAAAGTTTTGAATGTTCTCAGCTGACTGAAAAATAGTACCTCACTGGTTTTTTGATTGGCGATGTCGCGCTGATGCAGATTGCCTATGGTAGTAAAGAGCTGGCGGCTATTGAAATCGTAAATCCGCTCTGTCATATCTCCAGTATTCTGGTTAAAATAAAGGTTAATTGCACTGGTAAGAAACCAATCCTTTTGCTGGAATTTAAAAGTGTAACCCAATTCCCATCGCCACTCACTACCCCCTCTGAATCTTAAAAATAGCTGCTGATCTTTAATCTCTACCTGTTGTAGTGGATCTCCAAGTTTTCCGCCTTCTTCAGATCTTAGGATAAAATCGTTATTCTGGGTTGATAAATGATAATTACCCGTTGTTTTATCTTTAAAGTAAATGGCTAAAATACGTGGTTTCTGTGTTTCCTTAATAATTTCGGAATTGTTATCGCCATAGGTTCGTGTTTCCTCAATGGTTTGGTTTGATTCAAAAACCAATGCCAGATCTGCTGCCTGGTCGTTATTTAAATCGCCCTGAGCTGTTTCAATTACCGTCCAGTTTTTCAGTTGAAGTTGTTCAACGGCAGAACCTTGCAGTTTTACTTTAGGAAACACAAATGATTTTTGAGCGGAGGCGATCTGAGAAAATAAAATTGTCAAAATAAGGGGCAAAAATTTCATTCGGTATCATAAAGTGGATGTATGTATAAAAACGTTGATTAAAGGGTTTAATTACATTTTGTATGTATCAAATCTGTAGTAAGCCTTAGCTGATAGAGATATAATTTAAGCGATCTGATTTGTTAGGCTAAAACATTATCTATGTAAAATACAGTCATTTCGCGATGAAGGTACTTCCCTGTTTTATTTCTATTCTTTAGGACTTGTATCAAGTAAAATGGAATTTAGTTTTATTCAACAAGCTAAAGGAGGTTGAATTTGAAGAATGAGTTTTTTGAAATAGAAGTCACATCGTTCTTTTCTTTTTAAGGAAAGATACCCACAGTACTTCTGCTACATCATATTTTATAATTAAAATCAATGATGATTGATTACTTTTACCCTATACGTTGAAATTATGAAGAAGGATAGTGCTTGCGACCTTAATACCTGTATGATGTGCCAGCTGGCATTACCTGAATGGCAACCTGCCATTGCGCACCACAGAAAAAACTTTATTGCCAAAAGAGGCGAATCGATTTTTAGTGAGGGTGAACCAGTTAAAGGGGTATATTTTGTTACCTCC
The DNA here is from genome assembly GCF_026239715.1 of Pedobacter sp. GR22-10. Lineage (NCBI taxonomy): Bacteria > Pseudomonadati > Bacteroidota > Sphingobacteriia > Sphingobacteriales > Sphingobacteriaceae > Pedobacter > Pedobacter sp. GR22-10. The sequence continues at coordinate 19,340 of NZ_JAPIVR010000002.1, read as the reverse complement.
GGTAATGTGAAAATCCATAAAAAGTGGGGTGATAAAGAACTGATTTTGCGTTTCGCAAACCGTGGTGCTATTTTTGGGCACCGGGGCATAACCTCAAAAATAGATGCTTACCCCATTTCTGCCACGGCTTTAGAAACCACGCATTTTTGTGTTGTGGATATTGAATTTTTTAAAACCACGCTGAAGGTTAATCATGAATTTTCTTACCAGATGCTAATGTTTTATGCAGATGAGTTACATGCTTCAGAGAAAAAAATGAGAAACCTGGCTTTAATGTCAGTTAAAGGACGCTTGGCTGTGGCCTTGCTGGAGCTGAAAGCACAATTTGGTTTAGACCAGGATGGCTATCTTTCATTGGAGCTGAGCCGGCAGGATCTGGCAGCCTTTACAGGTGCCACTTACGAAACGGTATTCCGCACCATGAATGAATTGCTGGCAGAACAGCTGATTAAAGTAAACGGGAAAGCTCTGGGTATTATGAACGAAGCCGGATTAATTGAACTTGCTTCGAAATAAATGTTAGGCATCGTTTGCTGCGGGGGAAAAAGCACCAGGATGGGAACCGATAAGGGGCTGATTTCTATTGGGAATGGCAACTGGGCTACACATGCTTTCCAGAAGCTGAAAGGCCTGGGTATTCCAGTGGCAATATCGGTTAATGAAAGTCAGCGTGAAAATTACCTTCCATTCTTTAAAGAAGAACAATTCATTTTTGATGATCCATCACTGGATATAGCCGGCCCGGTGCTGGCACTTTTATCGGTACATGCGAAACACCCGTTGGCTGACTTGTTGGTGCTGGCCTGCGATTTACCCCTGATGGAAACCAGCCTGTTAACACAATTACTGGACGCAGAAAATAAATTACCCGCTAAGGAAGCTTTTGTTTTTAGCCATGACGGAAACCCGGAGCCACTTTGTGCCATTTATAAAGCCGGAAGTTTAGCCAAAGTTATGCATGAACTAAAGGGGGGCAGGCTAACCAGGCACAGCATGAAACATGTTTTAAGTTTGCTGAAGGTTTGCGAACTCATCATCCCTGAAGGTAAAACAGGGGCTTTTAAAAATTTCAATACTTATGATGGAGTATAAGCAAGGGCGGAATGGCTGATTTTGATAAACTCATGTTTCGTACCTTCACATACCGGGCAACAATAGCTTTCTGCAAGGTGCTGAAAGGCCGTATGTGGCGGGATGTTTGATTCCATTTCGCCAATGGCTTCGTTGTAAATGGTAAAACACCGGCTGCATTGATAAAGGTTTTCTTCTTCCAATAAAGGAGTATTTACTTTGGCAGTGGGCGAAACAGCTTTTTTATACTGGCTGGTTTCCTTTCTGAAAGTATAAAACTTCATAATAACCCTTCTCAACTGCTCGGGTAGCATGGCTTTCAGATTGCCACTGCTAAAAACTTCTTCTGTACGTTCATTCGGATTAAAATCTTTTGCCCTGAGAATGTCATAAACGGGAAATAGTTTGATGCCCATAAAATGGACGAGGTAACGTTTGCGAATTAGAATGCTGCTGAATATTTCACTTTTTTTCCTGGTTTTAATACCAACGCAAATCCCGAAAGTACGGATATCATCTATGCTGAGGTATTTCACCAGGTAGTTTTTTAGCTGCAGGCCTTCCATACAGTTATCTTCTACCTGAAAATTCAGTTCATTGGCTGCATGGCGCATGTTGATGTTAAATTCTTCCAGCAAATTGTTCCAGCGGATTTTATCTTGTTCAGCAATACCTTTGATAATGATGCTTTTCCATGAGGTGCAGCAAATTTGTCCCACTTTCGTATCTGTACATAACAGGCAGAGTTTTTTTAAGAAAGCCACTTTAAACAATTCATCCCGCCGGTAAATGCCAAGCCAGTATTTGTTATTGTAGCGGTTAAGGCCTTCATAATAGGGCAGGTTAAATGGTACAGTGGAGACCGGTTGTGTGGCTTTTTTTAAGATGTAATCATCGGTTTGCATCAGGCTGAAAAGTTCTGCTCCGCTGGCTTGTATGTTATCGATAAAATCTGCAGGCTGTGAAGTAATCAGGGCTTCAATTTGCCTGGTTAATCTGGAAATGCTGTTGGTGTAACACAGCTGATCCCACTCATAAACTACATTGGTTTTAGGGAAGCGGATAATGAGGTGCCAGTAATGTTCGGCCGCTGCAGAAGCGATCCAGTTGATATTGCCGGTGAGCATGGGCGTGAAACTCTGGCTATGATCGCAGATGTTTACCTTTAAGCTGGGTTTAAAATCTATAGCAGCCAGCACATCCTGGTAAACCCCTTCGGTAAGCCAGGAGTTCCGGATAAAAATTTCTTCAGCAGGGTAGGAGCTTACGATATTGGGGTATTGGCTCTGGTCAATTTCATAATCAATGGCGAGGCGGCTGAGTTCACCAGTAAATGTTGCTGCGTTATAGCTGATGGTATCCAGGTAGAGCTGTTGCCTTAGTCCAAACCTTACATATTGGATTTTTGCCCTTGTGGCCGCCACCAGGATGTTATACAGGTTTCCGGGTGAAATAATCCCGCCGGGAAAATTAATAATAACGGTGAGTGGCTGCATACTGTTAGTTTAATAATCCAAATTCTACAGCTGCCTTAGGGAAGTTTTTATTTTCGTGGCCGGGTCTGCAGAGTTTTAATAAGGCAAAGCGCTGGATATCAGTTAGTTTTTTCCATTGTTTCAGTGAAAGGTTCAGTCCAATTTCTGCTGATTTTTCCAGTAACATTTCCGGAATCTGCTGCAAATTGGCCCAGGCGGGTGCAGGGTCTATGGCCAGCTTTGTAGCTATATTGCCCGTGTATTTGGTAATCAGGGCAATCAGGTATTGATGGTAGCGTTCGGTCACTTCAGCGTTATCAATAGACATTAAAGCCAGTTTTACCCGTTCAGTTGCGTTAAATTTACTCCATTCGCTTAACTTTAACTTAATTCCGCAGGCATCCATTTTAAAACGGACAACCATAGGGATGCAACGGATGTTATCTTCCATAAAATCTTCTTCAAAACGAAAATATTCTATGCCCTTTACGTTAATGAATTCTGAAGGACTGGTGGTTTTTCTGCTCATTTTACTTTGATTAATCTTGTTCAACAGGAATTAATGGTTTGGCTTCCTTTGGGATATTGATGAAAGCATCAAGGATGTTTTTGATCTCTGGCCTGCAGCTGCCACAACCCATACCTGCACCGGTTAGCTGGCAGAGCTGCAAATGATCTTTGCATCCTTCTTTTATTTTATTGATTAAATTACCTTCACCCACATTATTGCAGCTGCAAATGGTTTTACCAATAAGCGGCTCAGCCATTTTTCCGCTTCGCAGCAACTGAAGTCTTTTTTCACTTAGCTCCATTTTGGTTTCAATTAAATTCCTGAATTCGAGGAACTCACTTTTATCGCCAATGAGGATGGTACCTACCAGTTTATCCTGGTGTACAATGCACTTTTTATAATAGCGTTTCGCCTTGTCTATAAAAATAATTTCTTCATAACCCTTTCCATTATTCGGAATTTCTGACAGCCCAAGTGAGCAAAGCGCCAGACTGTGCATCTTCAGGATGTTCATCAGTAAACTTCCGGTGTAGTACTTGCCGATGTCGCCACAGAGAAACCTGGCCACTACTTCGGCCTGCTGTTCGGCAGCGGCAGTGATGCCATAAAGCTGATCTTCAAATTCTGCAATTTCGCCAATGGCGAAGACGTCTTTTGCATTCGTTCTTAAATATTCATCCACCACCACCCCCCGTTTACAATCAATACCGGCTTGTTTGATCAGTTCTATATTCGGAACGGTACCAATGGCAATAACCAGCGACTGGCAGGCAATCATACGTCCGCTTTTTAAGCGAATGCCTGCTATTTCCTTTTCTCCTAAAAAGCGGTCTACCTCATCATTATAAATGATATCAATGCCTTTGCTCAAAATTTCTTCGTGAAGCAGCTGGCTGCCCATCATATCCAGCTGGCGTCCCATTAAGCGCGAAATTCTTTGTATAATGGTTACCTGTGCACCTGTTTCCTTAAGAGAGGTCGCCAGTTCAATACCCAGTAAACCTCCGCCCACAATAACAACCTCCTTATTGGTGTTCGCCAGGTGTGCTTTAAACTGATCGGCATCTGTCCTGCTCCTCATGGTAAATATCCCTCTCATGTGGGGCATATCTTTCAGTACGAAAGGTCTGCTGCCCGTGGCCAGTATTAAAATGTCATATTGGTGAATAATGCCCCGGCTATCGGTAACGGTTTTTGCTGCGGTTGAAAGGTGGCGGATTTCTATACCGCGGTGTAGTTTAATGTGGTAATGATTTTCTTCATCATTACTCATTTTGATGAGGTTATGCCAGGGCAAAGTGCCTGTAATGTAATCGGGGAGGAGTACCCTGTTGTAAAATGGAAAGTCTTCCTTGCTGAAAATTTCAATATCATCATCCATATTTAAGGTCCGGTAGCTTTTTACAAAACCACAGGCACCCGCACCAGCGCCCACTACGATGATTTTTTGTCTGGGCTTCTGATACAATTTGACTTCAACGGCGCTGTATTTAAAATCAGGTTCCTTACTGATGGGATCAACCAGGTTATTGGTGAGGTTATTGACCCGGTGATGGTCATAATGGTTGATGATGCCCCAGTGCATGGGCATGAACACCACGCCTGGTTTAATGTCCTCATTGTATTTGGCTTTCACCCGTACCTCGCCGCGTAAGCTGGTCACTACTACTAGATCCTGGTCTTTAATTTTTCGCTTAGCGGCATCTGCCGGATGAATTTCTAAAAAAGTTTCACCAAGGTGCTGGTTCAACTTCGTTACTTTACCGGTTTTGCTCCGGGTGTGCCATTGATCCCTAATTCTTCCCGTAGTGAGGATCAGCGGATGTTCAGGGCTTAAAGGTTCAGACTGGTTTTTATCTGAAAAGGAAAGAATGTTTGCCCGTTCATCAGGCGTATGAAATTTATAGTCGGTGAATAGCCTGGAGGTGCCCGAAGTATTGTTTTTTGGATATGGCCATTGAACAGCCCTCTGCTTTTGAAGGATCTCATAATCCAATCCACTGATATCAATGCTGGTTCCGGCGGTAAGTGCCGCATGTTCAAGGTAAATGGCTGAAGGGTTTTGGAAATCAAAGCCGGCATAACCCATTTTTTTTGCGAAGCGGCAAATGATTTCAGCATCAGGCAAAGCTTCTCCGGGTGCATCAACCATTTGATTTAAATGAGAAATGTAACGGCCTGCATTGGTCATGGTGCCTTCTTTTTCCGCCCAGGCGGCTGCAGGCAGAACCACATCAGCATACTTTAACGTTTCAATTTTATTACTGATGTCCTGAACCACTACAAAGCGGGCATTTTTAAGTCCGGCTTCAGCCATTTTCACATCAGGCAAACTAATCAGTGGATTGGTACATAAAATCCAGATGGCTTTGAGTTTGCCCGTATTTAGTTCATCAAACATTTCCGTAGCCGTAAGCCCCGGTTTTGGATTAATACTGCCTAACGGAATATTCCAGAAGGTTTCCACTTCATTCCGGTCTTTTTCGTCAGCCAGGTTGCGGTGTGCCGGCAGCAAATTACTGAGTCCGCCAACTTCCCTGCCACCCATAGCATTGGGCTGCCCGGTTAGTGAAAACGGTCCGCTGCCTGGTTTTCCGATGTGTCCGGTAATGAGGTTCAGGTTAATGAGCGAAAGGTTTTTATGGGTACCCACCACGCTTTGGTTCAGGCCCATCGTCCACATGGTGAGGAAGCCTTTGGCATGGCCAATAAGCGAAGCAGCCGTCCGAATATCGCTTTCTGTGATTCCGCAAATTATAGCTGCATCGGCGATGGACGTACGCAATACATTTTCACGATAGGCGGCAAAGCCATTGGTGTGCTGCCGGATAAAATCAGGATTGGTTTTGCCATCAGTAATTAAGCAATTTGCCAGTGCATGATGTAAGGTAATGTCGGTTCCTGGGTTTATTTGTAAATATACATCAGCCAGTGCACAGGTTTGAGTCTTTCTTGGGTCGCTGACAATGATTTTAAGCTTTGGGTTTTTCGCTTTAGCAGCTTCTACCCTCCGCCATAAAATGGGATGGCACCAGGCGGGGTTAGCTCCGGCTACGAAAATGCAATCTGCCAGTTCAATATCATCATAACTGATCGGCACACTGTCTTCTCCCAAACTCATTTTATAACCAACAACCGCACTGCTCATACATAAGCGGCTGTTGGTATCGATATTATTGCTACCGATAAAACCTTTAATCAGTTTATTGACCACATAATATTCTTCCGTTAAACATTGTCCGCTGGCATAAAATGCCACGCTGTCCGGACCATGTTTTTCTATTAAAGCCTTAAAAACAGCCGCCGTTCGTTCAAGTGCGGTGTCCCAGCTTACCCGCTGTAAAGGCATGTTTTTATTGTAGCGCATCTGCGGATAAAGCAAGCGGTCGCTTTTATCATTAACCGTATAATGCAGATTCATCCCTTTACTACACAACATACCGCGGTTAACCGGATGTGTTTCATCACCCGCAACTGTGAGGTTATCCTGAGCATCCTTATGTACAACAATACCACAGCCCACGCCGCAGTAGCAGCAGGTAGTGGTATTTGATATGTGTTTTCCTGGTTCCAAAAGATGTTTGAGATGGTAAATGAATTATTTTGAAGGATTAAAAACAAGCTCATTGATATTTCGCTGTTTTTGTGCCATAACGGTTCTGAAAATAAATACTGCAATGCCTATGGTCAGAATGATATAACCCAATAATGTAAAAGCGCTGGTGTAATCAATTAAATCTTTATGCAGGGCATGATCACCGGTCAGGTTTTTAGACAAATGGTTGGCTTTTGCTTTAAACATAAAGGCAATGAGCATGGCACCAATATTTCCTCCGGCACCTACAATGCCGGCTACGCTTCCCACGGCTTTAGGATTAATAAAAGGAACCAGGCTATAGGTGGCTCCATTAGCCATTTTTAAACTCAGGCCGAAAACAAACATCATTAAAATAGCCATGCCGATATTTCCGGATTTTGCAAACCAGATTAAGCCAATGCCTTCTATCAAAAGTAAGGAAGCCAATAACAGTGTCTTTCCATCAAATCCCCAGGTTTTGCCAATTTTATCAGCAAGGATGCCACCCACAGGTCTGGCGAATATATTTATCCAGCCAAAAATACCTGCCACCATTCCGGCGACTGCTATGGTGGCACCGAATGAATCGGTAAAGAAAATGGGCGCAAAATTATCAACTGTAATCTCTACACCGAAGCAGGCCGCATAGGCAATGGTTAAAATCCAGGTACGGTAATCTTTGGCGGCAAGCAAAAAAGTGTTTTCCTTATTTTTCTTGCCCATATCAAGGTTTTTAAAGTCCCCCGCCGGACTGTCTTCGGTATATCTATGATAAAGGAATGCACACAAGAGCAGCATGATGCCCGGAAAAATCATGGCATATCGCCAGCTGTCAGCCGAGGTACAAAGCCCGATGGCACTAAGCCCTGATGCAATAAGTGGCATAAAGAAGTTGGCCGCACCTCCGCCGGCATTTCCAAAACCACCTGCCGTAGCATTGGCCGTTCCTTTAATATTTGGCGCAAACATAATAGAGGTGTGAAATTGTGTAATGACAAATGAGGCGCCAATTACGCCGATGGCCAGGCGGAAAATAAGAAAAGACAGATAAGACTGACTGGTGCCAATGAAGATGACCGGGATGGCACATAACACGAGTAACCAGGTATAAATGCGTTTAGGACCGAATTTATCAATGAGCCTGCCGATCATCAGACGGGCAAGTATGGTAGCGGATACCGATGCAATCTGGATATTCCCTACCTGGTCTTTAGTCAGGTTTAATTGTTCTCTGGCCATTTTCATAAGCGGGGCCATCCCGAACCAGGCGAAAAAGCAAAAGAAAAAGGTAAGCCAGGTAATGTGAAAGGTTTTCATCTGAACGCCTTTCAATGAGAATATATTGAGTTTGCTAAGGGGTTGATTAGTTGAGTTCAACATTTTAAGGTTTGTTTGGTTTGCATGATTAAATGATATGCCTTTGCCTGGCCAATGATCCGCGCTCCACGTGATTCCATTCAATGAATAAAGCATCCATTTTATTATAGCCTTGCTGCTATCTCTTCATCTGATATTGATGTTCAATCAGATCATTATTTGGGATTGATGCCAATATAAACCGTTCCGTTTTCAATTTTAACAGGATAGGTTTTAAGGGCGCATTCATCGCCGCTTAAGCATTCACCGGTTTTTAAGGAGAAGTTTTTCTTATGAAATGGACAAGCTACCTTAGGTTCATCGGTAGCAGTACCAATCATTCCACGACTTAAAGCCATTTGTTTACGGTGCGGACATTCATTCTGTGTGGCGTACCACTCATTTCTTCTGGTAAAGTAAAATAATGCGATTTGATCATCACCATTTTTTACACATACCCCACCATTTTCTACCGCATCCTCCACCCGACAAGCGGCTAACCAATTATTTGACGTTTCTGTCATTTTATTTGGGTTTAAATTTAAAAATTGAACAATTAATATATTTGGTTAGTATATGTCTTGAAAAAAATATAAATCTTCTGTTTTTTTTATGATAATTAAATTAATATATAGAATAATTGCTTTTTAATATGATAAATGATAGTCAAATATAGTATTTAAAGTTGTTTTAATTATATTTTATATATTAATTATCATTTAATTGATGTTTTATTTTGAATATTTAATATTTGACTGCGTTTTTGTTTAAAAACTTGAATGATTTAATTAAATAATATCTTGTTTTTGATTTTTTTATAATTTTTTATCTGTGTTTTATTGTTTTTTAATTGATAATTATGATTTTGAATCTTTTTAAATGGTTTTTGGGCTCTATATATTAATTTTAATATCGATTTATAATATATATCTGACTTATTTACAATGGGGATATAGCTGAATTTTTTGAATACCGGGCGTTGTAAGAAATTTATCTTTTTTCTAAACAATTATGGACTGAGCATGCTTATTAATGCAAAATATATTAAATGAGCACACAAAAACCAATAGCAAAAGATTTGCAGAAGTTTATAGATCGTTATGAACCTACAAAATTTAAAGTAATGCGTTCAGGCATAGAAATCAGAGGGGTAAGTAATATTCACCAGGCCATCCAAACGGCAAAAGATATTATAGAAAAGCTTAAGTTAAACTTAAATATTGCGCACAGTGCAGATATGGTAAGCTACGGCGGTTTTGAAGTGAATCTTCGCTCATAAAACTTCAGGAAACTGAGTTGAGTAGATTTGCTGCTCAGTTTCCAATAATTATGACTTCATTAGTTCAGAGATAGCGAAAGTGCTATTCCTTTTCCGATAACATATTGTATTTTCCGATTACCTTTTAAAGGGTGATTTTCTAAAATCAATAGTATAGGATAATAATTGCCAGATTTGGGTATTCCTGATTTCGTTTTGGATACTTGTAAATATTATAAAAAACCAACCATGATCTTTACTGTTCTAAAATGGTATTCAGTTTAAATAATTAATCATTTTATTAATATGGAGCATACTCAGTTGGAAAAACAAAACAGTACAGAATTTCGGGTTTCTGAATGGTCTGCATTCATCCATGCCAAATGCCCGAGGTGCCGCCGGGGTGCTATATTTACCGGTGCAATGTATGGATTTAAGATTCAGAAGATGAAAGAGGTTTGTGATGTTTGTGAGCTGAAGTTTGAGCGGGAACCCGGATATTTCTACGTGTCCATGTTTGTAAGCTATGCCATGAATGTTGCCGAAATTATTTTTTTAGGCGTGGCTGCTTATGTATTGGGCTTAGATATTGTTTACGAAAACTTATGGTATTTTGTAACCATTATTTTTGCAGGTGTATTACTTTTTTCTCCCTTAAATTATAGGTACTCCCGTTTGGTATTATTGTATTGGCTATCTCCCGGACTTCATTATGATCCTTCCCGAATCAAAAAGATAATTGAAGTAAAAAAATAAGTTTTGTCATTCTTATTAATAACAAAAGGGTATGGAATACGTATAGATCTGATGCCAGGCTATCAGGCATCAGATCGAATAGTATAAGAAAAACCTGTTGATTATTATTTCTTTCCAGCCTTGGGTGCCAGTGTCAGGAACATTCTTTTTCCCTCAAGCTTTGGAAGCAGTTCTACCTTTCCAACATCTTCCAGTCCCTGAGCAAACCTTAATAATAAGATTTCTCCCTGGTCTTTATAAACGATTGATCTTCCTTTGAAATGTACAAATGCCCGGACTTTTTCTCCGCTTTCAAGGAATGATATCGCGTGCTTTAATTTAAATTGAAAATCATGATCATCCGTGTTCGGACCAAACCTGATATCTTTAATGATGGTTTGCTTGGCTTTAGATTTGATTTCTTTCTGTTTCTTCTTTTGTTCATAAAGAAACTTACTGTAATCTACGATGCGACAAACGGGGGGTACTGCATTAGGCGAAATTTCAACAAGATCGAGTCCTTGTTCATCTGCCAGTTTTAATGCTTCGGCAATGGGATAAATTGCCGTTTCTACATTTTCTCCGGTTAATCTGACCTCCGAAGCGGTGATTAGCTGATTAATTTTATGTTCTGCTTCTTTCTTTCTGAAGGGTAAGCGTGGCCCTCTGTTAAATCCTGCTTTTTTTAATGCCAAATTTTTAAAGTTTTAGTGAATAATAAATTTTTGAGGACCGTTAATCTGAGGTTTTCGATAATATACAACATTCGGTACTGCTGTGCAAGTTTTGTTATGATCATGACTTTGAACTGAATTTCTATAAAATGAAAATGCATCCAATTCCTATGTAAAATTGAATGCATTTCTAACAATTGATTTGTTTACTGCTGCTGTCTTTTAAGTGAATCTTTTGCCCTCTTTTTAAAGAAACCCCGCAACAGGAAGTTGCTTTGCAAAGCTTCCAGATCTTCATCCAGCTTTTTACTGCTCTTCTCCAGGTTGACCATGATTGATCGTACCTGCTGTGCGGTGGCCGCATCATTTAATAATAATCCGGCAGCATTATCCGAAGTTTTAAGTTTACCGGAGGCGGCTTCCAGGTTAGCAGCCATTACGGATGCCGATTGGGTAAGTTTTTGCAGGCTCTGAGTTGATCTTTCCAGCTTTGCAAAAACAGCAGTATCCGTCATCATCTTATTCACCAAACCATCCTTATTATTTAAAGTCCGACCAAAGGTATTGAGTTCCAAAGCCATTTTTGAGGTTGCCATTGAGGTTTTATTCAGGTTAGCCACCATAGATTTGAAATTATTTGCCAATTCTTCATCCGACAGGAGTGCACCTGCAGCCCCTTTTCCATCTACCAGGTTACGGGAAAGCAGTTTAAAATCAGAAGTTACGTCTACCAGGTTTTTATTGTTTACCTGAAGTGTTTTCATGATATCATCAGTAGATAACGAACTGTTTACCTTTAGCATATCGCCATCTTCCACAAATGGAAATTTTGGGTTACCACCGGTAAGTACAACGATTTTATTGCCAATTAATCCATCCGCTCCAATGCTGGCCCCGGCATCTTTATGGATATATTTATGCATGTCTTCTTCAATGCTTAGCGCAACTTTTACTTGTGATGTGCCAAAAAAATCAATTTTCTTGATTGTTCCGATTTTAACACCTGAGAACCATACATTATTTCCCTTTTTTAAACCCTGTATATCATTAAATACTACATTAAGGGTAAAGCTTTTTACAAAGGTTTTTTTCTGGCTGCCGAGGGTGAAAATCGCCACCACAAATATCAGTATGCCTATGGCAATAAAAATGCCGACTGTTATTTTCTTTTTGTTATCGTTCATGGTTATTGTATAAAATTATAATCAAAAAATGGTTGTGCCAGCTGATCGCCTGAATTAAATATCTGCTCAAAACTTCCCTGCCGTTCAAATCGCCTTTCCATTAGCATGGCAACACGATTGCCCACTTCCTTGGCACAGGTTAAATCGTGAGTAATGATTATGGCACTGGTATGGTATCGTTCCTGCACATCATTAATCAGTTTATTAATTTCTTTCGAAGTAATTGGATCTAAACCTGCGGTGGGTTCATCATAAAGCATAATTTCTGGCTTTAAAATTAATGTTCTTGCAATTCCAATCCGTTTCCTTTGTCCACCGGATAATTCTGATGGCATCTGATTAATGGTTTGAGCCAATCCTACAGCATCCAGCATTTCTTCAATCAGGGCATTCACTTCAGATTTTGTGAGGTCTTTCCGGTTTCGCACCAAAGGAAACTCGAGGTTATCCCGAACAGTCATGCTATCATATAAGGCACTATTTTGAAATGAGAAACCTATCCTTAAACGGAGGTCCAGTAATTCCTGGTAAGAAATTTCATCTACTTTCTGGCCGAGTACATTTACCAATCCACTATCCGGACGAAGCAGGCCGACAATTATTTTAATCAGCACTGATTTACCCGTTCCGCTTTTTCCAAGTACTACGAGGTTTTCGCCTTTATAAAGATCAAGGTTTGCACCTTCTAAAACCTGGTAAGATCCGAATGCCTTATCCAGTTCCTTGATTTCAATTACTTTTTCTGCACTGAAATCGGTCATGTTTTTTGATGTCATATTTCAGTTATGTATTAAAAAGACTAAAAATCTGAACACAAACCACTTCTTCAACAAAAATGAGGAACATCGCCGTTACTACTGCTGAGTTGGCTGCCTTTCCTACACCTTCTGTACCTTTTGACGAATGATAACCCTGATAACAACCTACAATGGCGATGGTAAAACCAAATATTATCGCTTTAATTGTACTCGCAATGATATCCAGGAAAGTGATGTTTTCTAATGCGCTCTGAAAAAATGTGGTGGCACTGGTACCTTCGTTTACCGAAACATTGAGCAGTGCGCCCAACATGCCGACCATTGCGGTATAAAAGGTAAGAATAGGCATGGTGATGGTTGCGGCCAGTACCCGTGTAGCTACCAAAAACTTAAACGGGTTTGTGGCACTTACCTCCATGGCATCAATTTGCTCGCTAACTTTCATCGAGCCTAGTTCTGCACCAATGCTTGAGCCTACTTTCCCGGCTGCGATGAGTCCGGTAAGCAATGGCGCGAGTGTTCTTAATAAAGCAATTCCCACCAGGGAAGGCAACCATGAGGTGGCACCAAATTCTGATAAAGAAGGTCTTGATTGTTTTGTAAATACCAACCCGGTAATGAAGCCGGTAGTAGAAATCAGTAGCGCCGAGCGATAACCAATTTCATAACACTGCCTCATCAGTTCTTTAAACTCATAGGGTGGAAGAAAAGCTTCCTTGAAAAACCGGCCTATAAATCCAAATACATGGTACAAAGTGATAAAAAAATTGCCAAGCTTGCTCACAGGCTTCGGTGTATCAGCTGGTTTTTCTTGTTCTATGCTCATTGTTGAATTTTTGTTTTGTTGATAGAATCCTGGAGCATTTCTTTTTCTTTCAATAACCTGTGTTTGTAAATCTCAAGCGTATCTGCCGGAGACAAGCTATTGAATAATACCTTATAAGTCGCCATTAAGCTATTGTTCCTTTCCTGAAAATGATATTGATTGATTTTTCCATTAAGGTATTGATTCTTTAGAGCAACCTGTTGATTAATAATGGCTTTTGCTGAATCAACTATGCCTGAACTGGAAAGAGAAATTTGCCGGTCAACTTTTTTCCCGCCAGAACCCTGTTCAGGGTTGGTATTATGGCAGGCAACAACCAAGAGTATAACAGGCAGCATGAATGTTATTTTCATGCTAACAATACATATTAAGCTGTTAATTGTTTGTTTGACTTAACATTTATTTTTTAGTATATATTTAAAGGTGAAGATGGTAATAGAGATGGCGGCAAGAATGGTACATGCTATATTTAAAAATTGAAATATCAGCATGCCAAATGAGACTAAAAATATGGAAATAACCATACTGATCTGCTGATCATTTTTAATAAAGATAAACAAATCAGATAACCTTTCAATTCTGAAATGAAAGTCTTTGATAGATTTTTTTTGTAATCTGATGGGATTTATTAGTTTTGTGAGCCCCAAAAGAGGGTTAAAACAATTTACAGGTGGATTTATTCATCTTAATTATTCATAAATATGGAAAAATTCAAACAGGTACAAGAAGTTATCGCTTCAGTAGAAGCTGATATTGCTAAATTCTATGATGGTGGAAATGCAGCAGCCGGAACTCGTGTTCGTAAAGCAATGCAAGACTTAAAAGTATTGGCTCAGGAAATCAGAGCTGAAGTTACAGAGAAAAAAAACAGTGCTAAATAAGCATTTGTGAATTTTTTTAAAGCCCTTGGTATTTCAGCTGAGGGCTTTTCTGTTGAATAGTACTATACTAAACAATCAATACAGATTAAAAGAGGCTGTATAGCGTTCTTACCGGTGCTATAGACGTCATGGGCGGATTCGAACCGCCGTAAAAGGTTTTGCAGACCTGTACCTCAACCACTCGGCCACATGACTATTTTTAATTCAATTATTGATTTAATAACTGAATCAGGTACAAATATATAAAAATATATTAAATCTATAGTTTTAGTAGTCTTTTTTTTGGTTCGTTAATAACTTGTCTTAATATGGGATAATATATACCTGGGTTAAAATTTCAAGTAGAAGTGTGGTATGATTAAAATAGCTATACCTTATATATACCAGCAGCCATTTTTTCTATAAAGGCTTTTGGCAGGAATCTATTGGCATAAACACTGACCATATTAGTTAAGCCCGGAACAATTTCTGATTTCTTGGCAAGCATGCCCTTTATTGCAATCCTGGCCACTTCATCCGGTTGCATATTAAATTTTTCTGCCATCTTACTAAAGGCATCTAATCCCGCCCGGTGTGCAAACCCGGTATCTACAGGACCGGGGCTTAAACAGGTAACTGATATGGATGTATTTTTTAATTCAAATCTCAACGCGCGTGAAAAAGAAAGCACAAAAGCCTTCGTTGCAGAATAAATGGCAAGTGTAGGTACAGCCTGATATGCCGCCGTACTGGATATATTCAGAATGTAAGATTGTTTTTCTTTGATAAGCGAAGGTATAAGGAGGTGACATAAAGAGACCAGCGTATCCATATTTAACCGGCACATTTCCATTTGAGCCTGAAGGTCTAAATCTTTAAACTGTCCCCATTGCCCATAACCAGCATTATTAACTAGGGCATTAATACCATAATTTTTATCAGTAATCCAATCTGATACTACTTTAGGTGAAGTTGGAATACTTAAATCAATTGCTAAAAAATCAGTTGCTATACCATATTGTATTTCAAGATCATGACCAAGTGAGGCCAGTTCTTCAGCAGATCGTGCAACAAGTAACAGGTTAAAACCTTTCTTAGCCAGTTCTGTCGCAATTGACCTGCCGATGCCTTTGCTTGCTCCCGTAATTATGGCATAAACCTTTTTCTGTTCCTTCATCGATTTTTTAAAATATACTGTCATGCAAATATGCTATATAAAGATTAAATCCTGACTTATTCTGGATAATTCATCACTATGTTTTTGTGATTGGTGCAATGCAGTATATTAACAGCTTTTGAAAGTAACTGAAACATGGATAGATTTTGACTATGGAAATATAGAATTATTCGATTGTGATTTCTGAAAAGGAACCTTTAACTTTAAAATTATAATTACCCTTGAATAAACATAATTCAAATAGCAAAACATAAGAAAATGGAAAAAGATTCAAATGATATCAGCAAATGCCCGTTTCATAATGGAAGTATGAAACAGAATGTTGGGGGCGGCGGAACCAGAAACCACGACTGGTGGCCAAATCAACTAAAACTAAACATTCTGCGACAAAATTCATCCCTATCAAATCCATTGGATAAAGATTTTAATTATGCTGAGGCTTTTAATAGTCTTAATCTGGAAGAGGTAAAAAATGACCTGAAATTATTAATGACTGATTCACAGGATTGGTGGCCGGCAGATTTTGGTCATTATGGTGGATTATTTATCCGCATGGCCTGGCATAGTGCAGGTACCTATCGCGTTGGAGATGGCCGTGGTGGAGCCGGTGCTGGTTTGCAGCGTTTTGCGCCATTAAATAGTTGGCCTGATAATGTGAGTTTAGATAAAGCCAGAAGATTACTTTGGCCGATCAAGCAAAAATATGGGAATAAAATTTCATGGGCAGATTTAATCATCCTGACCGGGAATGTTGCCCTGGAATCAATGAATTTCAAAACCTTTGGCTTTGCTGGCGGGAGGGAAGATGCCTGGGAAGCAGATGAATCAGTTTATTGGGGATCAGAAACAACCTGGTTAGGTGGTGATCTTCGATATGGCCATGGTTCGGATGGTGCCGATAAGGCACATGGCGTATTGGTAAGTGATGATGATGCTGACGGAGATACCCATTCCCGTAACCTTGAAAAACCACTTGCAGCGGTACAAATGGGTTTAATTTATGTAAATCCTGAAGGGCCAGATGGAAATCCTGATCCGGTATTGGCGGCTAAAGATATCCGTGATACTTTCGGCAGAATGGCTATGAATGATGAAGAAACAGTAGCCCTGATTGCGGGCGGACATAGTTTTGGGAAAACGCATGGTGCTGCTTCTGCAGATCATGTGGGTAAAGAACCTGAAGCCGCTGGAATTGAAAGCCAGGGATTTGGATGGGATAACAGCTATGGAAGCGGTAAAGGTGCAGATACGATTACCAGCGGACTTGAAGTAACCTGGACAACCACACCAACTCAATGGAGCAATAATTTCTTCGAAAATCTTTTTGCCTATGAATGGGAATTAACCAAAAGCCCGGCTGGGGCACATCAATGGATAGCCAAAAACGCAGAAGCAATTATCCCTGATGCTTATGATAGCAATAAGAAACATCTTCCATCAATGCTGACCACAGATATTGCTTTGCGTTTTGATCCCGAATATGAAAAAATATCCAGACGCTTTCTGGAAAACCCTAATGAATTCGCTGATGCTTTTGCGCGTGCCTGGTATAAATTAACACATCGGGATATGGGCCCAATAAGCCGTTACCTGGGCCCTGATGTACCTCAGGAAGAGTTGCTTTGGCAAGATCCCATTCCTGCAGTAAACCATGCATTGGTAAGTGATAGCGATATTGAAATATTAAAGTCGAAATTATTATCTTCAGGCTTGACCGTATCTGAGTTAGTTTCTGTTGCTTGGGCTTCGGCTTCCACTTTCCGTGGTTCAGATAAACGTGGAGGTGCCAATGGTGCAAGAATACGCTTATCGCCACAAAAAGATTGGAAAGTAAATAACCCAGCTCAATTGCAGAAAGTTTTGAATGTTTTAGAGGGCATTCAGCAGGAGTTTAACAGCGCGCAGCTTGACGGAAAAAAGATATCTCTTGCCGATTTGATTGTATTAGCGGGGAATGCTGGTGTTGAAAAAGCTGCAACGGAAGCAGGATATTCAGTTACAGTGCCTTTTACCGCAGGGCGGATGGATGCTTCGCAAGCACAAACAGATGTGGAATCATTTGGTTATCTGGAGCCGTTAGCTGATGGTTTTAGAAACTACCGTAAATCAAAGTCATCTGTTTCAACAGAAGAATTATTGATTGATCGGGCACATTTACTTACTTTAACAGCACCTGAACTTACAGTTCTGGTAGGTGGTTTACGTGTTTTAGATACTAATTTTGATGGTTCTAAAAGTGGTGTGTTTACCTATACACCAGGAAAGCTCACCAATGAATTTTTTATAAATTTATTGGATATGAACACCTCATGGAAAGCGAGTTCTGAAGATAAAGAAACTTATCTGGGCAGCGACCGGACCACAGGACAACCAAAATGGACGGCCAGTCGTGCAGATTTAGTATTTGGTTCCAATGCAGAACTCAGGGCAATTGCTGAATTATATGCAAGTTTCGATGGGAATGAGAAATTCGTGAAAGATTTTATAAAAGCATGGACAAAGGTGATGAATCTTGATCGATTCGATATTGCTTAATATTTAATAACTTAAATTATTTAAAGGATGCCGCTACGGTATCCTTTTTTGTTTCAGAACTATTTTTCTACATTCGTTTTCACTTCAAGTTAAAATAGTCTATGGCCATTATCTATCAAAGCAATCGAATTTTGATCCGCGAATTCTTACCGTCAGAAAGTTCCTTGTTTTGTTCATTTTTCGATGATGAGCAGGTTACACAGTATTTGCCACAATTGTTGGCAAACGAATATAAAAACTTATTTGATGTTGCAATAAAGGATTATCAGCTCGGACCATTTGGGCGCTGGGGGATATTTGATGCTGAAAACCATGATTTTATGGGTAATTGCCTTTTCAGGCCTTTTATCGAAATTCCCGGA
Source organism: Pedobacter sp. GR22-10 (assembly GCF_026239715.1). NCBI lineage: Bacteria > Pseudomonadati > Bacteroidota > Sphingobacteriia > Sphingobacteriales > Sphingobacteriaceae > Pedobacter > Pedobacter sp. GR22-10. Next base: position 981 of record NZ_JAPIVR010000002.1, on the reverse strand, counting down.
CAAATGGAAATCGGATACAGTTTAGGTAGATCATATTGGGGTAAAGGCATTGGTACTGAAGTCGCAAAAGCACTTGTATGTTATGGATTCGCTAACACTAATTCGGACGAAATTGTAGCACTGACAGATGTAAGAAACATAGGCTCGCAGAAAGTCCTTAAAAATTCTGGTTTTAAACAACTAGAAAATATAGTTAGGAAGGGAATAGCGCTTAATTATTTTCTTATTCAGCGCAGTTAACCTCTTTGTTATGCCTATAGATTATGAGTTTACATTCGGATTAATACCCACGCACTTGCATGCTGCTTAATATAGGCTTCTTTCTCACCTATATATTATGGAGTAAATGGCTTCCTCACTTTCCCGCTAAAGCATCTCGAGCTATAAACCATAAGTTTTCGTTCTTCGAATAATCCTTTACATTCGCGATTAACCTTTCAACCTCCCCACGCCTAAAATAAAATCACCATTACCGTCTCTATGTTCTCTATGCCTATATGGTTTAACATAACTTGATCCGGTCTTCTTTCCTGAAAACCGCCCTTGCAAACACTCTTCATTTAAAAATGTTTTATTTATTTTAATTTTTTATGGATGATTTACAGCGGGTTATGTTTTTAGGGAGAAAAAAGGGTTAGGGTGGGTTTGCCGGGGTATGATTTTTTGCTACCTTTGCATCCCGCTTCGGAGGAAAGGGTTAGGGTTGAAAAGCGTGTTGATGATGGGTGTAGGGGGATAAGGAGAGCAGAAATTATTTCAAATAAAATTTGCGGAAGTAGAAAAGATCATTACCTTTGCAGCCCGGTTCGGAAGGAACGGGGAGCTGGTTTAAAAGGCCGGCAGATTGAAGGGTTGGAAAGAAAAGAAGGATGAAAAAATAAAATTATTTTATTTGGAAGTTCGGAAAAGATTTCTACCTTTGCACTCCCAGCCGAAAGGGAAGGAAAAAAGAATCAGATGGCGGATGTCATGATGATTATA
>NZ_JAPIVR010000019.1:0-353 GCF_026239715.1 Pedobacter sp. GR22-10 | reverse complement strand
GATAATCATCATGACATCCGCCACCTGATTCTTTTTTCCCTTCCCTTTCGGTTGGGAGTGCAAAGGTAGAAATCTTTTCTGAACTTCCAAATAAAATAATTTTATTTTTTTATCCCTATTTTCTTTCCAACCCTTCAATCTGCCAGTCCTTAAAACCAGCTCCCCGTTCCTTCCGAACCGGGCTGCAAAGGTAATGATCTTTTCTACTTCCGCAAATTTTATTTGAAATAATTTCTGCTCCCTTTATCCCCTCTACTCATCATCAACACGCTTTTCAACCCTAACCCTTTCCTCCGAAGCGGGATGCAAAGGTAGCAAAAAATCATACCCCGGCAAACCCATCCCAACCCTTT
>NZ_JAPIVR010000018.1:0-439 GCF_026239715.1 Pedobacter sp. GR22-10 | reverse complement strand
TCCCGACTGATAAAGTCGGGATGCACTGAACCAGCTGAGCTAATTTCCCTTTGATTATTTTGAAAGTTATCCTATCTTATCACCAATAGTATCAGGATTTGACAATACAGTTGTGTTAATTAAATTTATGATCATCCTTCTACTCTTCCAGCTTTTGATTTGTTTTTCTCTTTTAGCAGCATCAGATTTTTCAGTAAAAGATTGTACTCAAACAATTTGCCAGTCCCCTGTATGTCCGGTAAAGCCCGGATGATTTGTATTATGCTTTATAATTCTTGCTTTCAGATTAGATGTTGAACCTACGTAATATTTATTACGGGTTTGGGAATATAAAATGTATGCATAAAACATACATGAAGATATGGAAATTTAATAAAAAAAGCCCCTCAGTTTCCTGAAAGGCTTAGTGTGGGAAATGAGGGGTTCGAACCCCCGACCC
>NZ_JAPIVR010000017.1:0-480 GCF_026239715.1 Pedobacter sp. GR22-10 | reverse complement strand
ACGACCCAAACCATCGAAGTATTGGATGCTCTCATTCACATCACAGATGCTTCGCCCGTTCAGGTTATTTGGATCAATCCCACCCTGCCTAAATGTTTTTGTACTGATGTAGTTCTGATTATTGCTCGCTGTGGCGCTATAGGGCTGACAATTGATATAACTCACACCCGTGGTGAAAATCCGCACATTGCCCGTGGCATGAAAACCATTCACCAGCGTAACGCTGCTGGGCGCACTAATCTGCGACTCATTGTTATATTGGCTGAGCACCAGCTGGCCACTCGCCTGTTGCATGCCGATGAGCAGGAAAAAACCTGCCACCAGCTGTTTGATCTGTATCTTCATGAGGCCTTAATTTTTGTAGTGATAGGTTGTATTTTTAAGAATGTTTCCATTCTGATCCTTCATATTCTTTAAGCGCTGAAACTCATCATATTCATAATAAGTAGTCATTCCTTTTGGATCTGTCATGCTGGTCAT
>NZ_JAPIVR010000016.1:0-494 GCF_026239715.1 Pedobacter sp. GR22-10 | reverse complement strand
AAAGTATCGGTACCCACTAAGACAGGAGCAAAAGTATAAGTCAATGCAGGATCAGCATCGCCATAGGTTTTGCTTTTCGCGGCTGCCGTTACCGTTACCGTTTTCGCACCAATCGTTAAATCAGCACCTACATAAGTTAAAGTATAGTTGCCGTTCAGTGCAAGCGTACCCTGGTTGATCGCATACGTTCCCACATTTTCGCCTGACAAACGGCTTAAACTTCCCGTGAAAGTATCGCCGGTCTGAAGTGCCGGAGCAAAGGTATACGTCAGTGCAGGATCAGCATCACCATAGGTTTTGCTTTTCGCAGCTGCTGTTACCGTTACCGTTTTCGCACCAATCGTTAAATCAGCACCAATATAAGTTAAAGTATAGTTGCCATTCAGTGCAAGCGTACCCTGGTTGATGGCATAAGTACCCACGTTTTCGCCAGGCAAACGGCTTAAACTTCCCGTGAAAGTATCGGTACCCACTAAGGCCGGAGCAAAGGTATA
>NZ_JAPIVR010000015.1:0-698 GCF_026239715.1 Pedobacter sp. GR22-10 | reverse complement strand
CGTCAGTGCAGGATCAGCATCACCATAGGTTTTGCTTTTCGCAGCTGCCGTTACCGTTACCGTTTTTGCACCGATCGTTAAATCAGCACCAATATAAGTTAAGGTATAGTTGCCGTTAAGTGCAAGCGTACCCTGGTTGATCGCATAAGTACCCACGTTTTCGCCAGGTAATCTGCTTAAGGAACCGGTGAAAGTATCGGTACCCACTAAGACAGGAGCAAAAGTATAAGTCAGTGCAGGATCAGCATCACCATAGGTTTTGCTTTTCGCAGCTGCTGTTACCGTTACTGTTTTTGCACCAATCGTTAAATCAGCACCAATATAAGTTAAAGTATAATTGCCGTTTAGCGTAAGCGTACCCTGGTTGATCGCATATGTTCCCACGTTTTCGCCTGGCAAACGGCTTAAACTTCCCGTGAAAGTATCAGTACCCACTAAGGCCGGAGCAAAGGTATACGTCAGTGCAGGATCAGCATCACCATAGGTTTTGCTTTTCGCAGCTGCCGTTACCGTTACTGTTTTTGCACCAATCGTTAAATCAGCACCAATATAAGTTAAAGTATAGTTGCCATTCAGTGCAAGCGTACCCTGGTTGATCGCATATGTCCCCACGTTTTCGCCTGGCAAACGGCTTAAACTTCCCGTGAAAGTATCAGTACCCACTAAGGCCGGAGCAAAAGTATAGGTCAATGCAGGAT
>NZ_JAPIVR010000014.1:0-745 GCF_026239715.1 Pedobacter sp. GR22-10 | reverse complement strand
GGTGCACGGTTTAGTTCACAAACCTTGTAGGTTTTATAATCTGTAAGGTTTAATGTGGTTATAACTGCTTCATTAACTCTAAAAATTATTTCATGAAGATTTGCTTGATACATTGTATTTGTTCAGGAATTAAAAATTAATCATCATGCTAATTGATAAACTTCTACCAGGCTATTTAAAGTTTACATAATTAAAGTTAGATTTTATCGGTTGGTGTCTCACCAACCGAAACCTAATACCGCTTCAATTAATCTCTAAAATGAGTAAGTATTTTAAAATTATCAATCCCGTTTTCATAAAAACCAGCACTACTCCAGGTATAATCTTCTATAGCTTCGCATAAATTCCATTTTTCCTTAGTTGGATTTTCATGTATATAATCTAATTTCTGAATTAATATACCTTCAGAACTTAAGGGGATAGCCAAAGGGTCTCGCTTCCAAAACTGGTAGCTACGGTCTTCTTTTATTGATCTATATTTCTTAAGTAAATTTGGCGAATGAGTTATTAAATGTTTTCTAAATTGATGGGCGGTAAATTTTGTGAAACTTGCTGCAGGACTTTCTTTCCCATTTAGCTTTAACATCTTCCAGATGAGATGGATATGATTAGGCATAATAACATAACCATAAATCTCTATTAATTTCTGTTGAGTTAGATACTGAAGAGAATTAATAACAATCATCTTAAAATGATCATCTGCCAGTAAGTGATCAAAATGGCAGATAGTGTCTGTGTAGAAATA
>NZ_JAPIVR010000013.1:0-1387 GCF_026239715.1 Pedobacter sp. GR22-10 | reverse complement strand
AATGCCGGCCATACCTTGAAGATGGAATATGGCACCAATACAGACAATGAGGTGAGGTTGTGGGCACTGACTGCAGATGGGGCCTCAACGAACAACCAATACTATCCGGCTGGCAAGTTGTATAGAACCACCACAAAAGATGAAAACTGGAAGGCATCTGACGGACGTGCGGGTACCACCGATGAATTCAAGGATTTTGAAGGCCGTGTGGTATTGAAGAGAGCGTGGGGCACCAATGACAGGGGGCTCTGTACGTATTATGTATATGACGATTTGGGGAACTTAAGATATGTTTTGCCCCCGGCGGTGAATGAGGGTACAGACCGTTTTTCACCTGCCTTGAGCAGCTTCACTGAAAGCCAGGTTGAATTTCATTATTATATCTATGCCTACCGTTATGATGGCAGGAAACGGGTAACGGAGAAAAAGATCCCGGGTAAGGCCTGGGAGTTTATGGTTTACAATTTACTGGACCAGGTGGTGATGAGCCAGGATGGTAACCAGCGGAACAAAAGCCCACAGGAATGGTCATTTCATAAATATGATGCCTTAGGGCGGGTGGTGATGACGGGACTATACCAATATAACACGGCTGTTGCGGATACCAACCGGGTGAATCCGGAAAGGAGTTACAAGAACGGGTTGCAGGATTATGCCAATACCCAAAAGAATGAAAACGGGGAAATCAAATTGTGGGAAGCCAGGGACAACAGTTCCACGGTAACGGGCTATACCAGCAGGGCCATGCCGCAGGGTGATATTTCTGCCTACCTGAGTATAAACTATTATGATGATTATGACTTTGTGGGTGGGAATACCTTTAGCTATAGCGGAAGAAGCCAAAAGACCAAAGGGCTTGCTACGGGAAGCAGGGTCAACGTACTGGGCAGTTCGGATATGCTGCTGAGTGAACACTTTTACGATGAGGAGGGCAGGGTAGTAAAGACTTTCAGCCAGCATTACCTGTCGGGGGGGATCGATCCCTCCAATTATGATGAGACCAGCAATAGCTATAGTTTTGTCGGTGAACTGACCTCCAGCCTGAGGATCCACCATACTACTGCCGGAGATACGCAGATTGCCAACCGTTATGAATATGACCATATGGGGCGTAAGCTGGCGGGCTTTGAAGAGATCAACGGTAAGGGAGAGGTGGTATTATCAAAACTGGATTACAATGAACTCGGTCAGCTGAAGAACAAAAGCCGGCACAGTGAGGATAAGGTGAACTTCCTGCAGAGCACCGGCCTAGCCTATAATGAGCGGGGCTGGCTGAAAAGCAGTATCAATGACCAGTTCAGCATGCAGCTGGATTACCAGGAAAATAACAGCGGTTGGTATAACGGGAATATTGGCCGGCAGTATTGGTCTGCAGGTGCAAATCCAT
>NZ_JAPIVR010000012.1:0-2259 GCF_026239715.1 Pedobacter sp. GR22-10 | reverse complement strand
TCAGCTGTGGTTTGCGGCGGAGGTAACCAATGGCTATGAATATGACCGGAATGGGAATGCGGTAATTGACGGGCGTTCGGGATATCATTTTGATTATAATGTGCTTAACCTGCCCCATGAGGTGAGGGCTGCGAACAACATTGACCTGGTTACAGGCTATACTTATGATGCGGCTGGTAACAAGCTCAAAAAGAGCACATCGGCTGGAACCATTAATTACATTGATGGGATCCAGTATAAACCAGATAAGAGCATCGATTTCATCCAGACGGAGGAAGGTTTGGCCAGAAACAACGGCAGTGGGAATTACAGTTACGAATATCACCTGTCTGATCATTTGGGCAATGTACGGACGACGTTTTACAAAAACCCGAGCACCCATCAGCTGGAAGTGTTACAAAGAGACGATTACTATGCATTTGGATTAAGAAAAAATACACAATTCGGAAATAATAAATATCTTTATAACGGCAAGGAGTTGCAGGAGGAATTGGGACAGTATGATTACGGGGCAAGGTTCTACGACCCGGTGATTGGCAGGTGGAATACGATTGACCCATTAGCAGAGAAGATGAGACGTTATTCTCCTTACGCTTTTGTGTTCAACAACCCGATCAGGTTTGTGGACCCCGATGGAATGGAAGGGAATGATTTTGTAAAAAGAAAAGATGGTAGCATTTATTGGGATAATAAAGCTAACGACCAAGCTAGCACAAAATCCGGAGAAACTTATTTAGGAAAAACTTTAAAGTTTGAATTTAATAGTTACATTGATGGAAATCTTTGGGATGGTCCAACAATGGGAGGTTTAATAGATCCTTCAGGTGATAAATTAACAAGTAATATTACTTTAACTGCTAGAGAAAACTCCAGTGGTGAATTAACTAGTATAATTGGTGAAGCCAATGTCCGTCCAGGGGAAACGCCATTTGGTACAGCGCGAGATAGCTATCCTGGGAAAGGTGGGAATAACAATGTGTTTGATGTGAAGTCAACAGCCACAGGGATTAATATGAATTTTGAACAGCACGCTAGTGTCTCTCCCAGTGAAGAAGTTAGTTTAAGGTTTATAGGGTTTAAAATCGTAGATGTAGCACAAAAATTAGATATTAACTACAATAGTAAAAATGGTAATCTTTCCGTTTCTTCTTATACAAATATTTTTCCTTCGGCTACTCTTAAGATGAATGGTGCCAGTATGATGCAATATGATCAACCATCTTTTATGAAAACTCATAAAGCACCGTTTGTAGGAACGGCAGGTTCTAAAAGATACCAGGATTTTTCATATTATCCATCAAAGTTTTTTAAACGATAAGGTATGTTTAAGATTAGTTTTTTTAATGGAGTTTATTATTTACTAATAAAGTATATAATATTCTCTTTTTTTCTTGCGTTTATTGGAGATAGATTTAAAAATATAGTAATAAATAATGCAGAAACTACACAGGAAGTATTCAAGCTTACTCTTGGATATGTATTATATATTTTATTTTATATAGTGTTTTTAATATTGCTTTTCTGTGCCCCGTTGTACTATATTTTGAAGATAAAAAAAGGTATTTATTTTTTGATCCTGTTAATTGCTTTTTATGTTGCTGAATTTTTTATCTATACCCAATTCTTTTCTCCTTCTGATAAAACTCTTGGAGTCTACAATACCATTATTGGCATTCTCTTAATGGGTATATTTTTTTATAAGTCAATAAGATTGAAGCTAATCTAAGCTGATGTCTCTTTGACGTGCAATAAGCAAAGTTATAACAAAGCCGAGCAGTCTAAAGTTGCTGGGCTTTGTTATTTCTTGAGTAACCCAAGTTTGAGAAGTCTAGCTTTTATAGCTCCATAAGTTCGCGAATGTAATTTAACGTGAGTTCGGTTTAAGCAGCAAGTAATAATTGATTTGAATTTTCAAATTGAATATTAAGTGACGGTTTTTTTGGGAAAAATGAATAAGCAGCCAATGCTCAAAGCTGGCGCACGCGTGTCGCGTGTGAGAGATGAATAATTTGTAGTAAAGCCCGGCAGGGATGGACTGAACCCCAAAAGTTGGACGAAGTTAAAAATTAATTAGGATTAAGAGCCCGGTATTTTATCGGGCTCATTACGTTTAAATTGAGTTTAATTCTGTCTTTATTATAGTATTCAATATATTCCGTTATGTCCTTTTTAAGTTCATCAACTGAGGTGTATTTTTTAAGGTAGAACATTTCGGATTTAATGATTCCGAAGAAATTCTCAATTATAGCGCAAATCCGC
>NZ_JAPIVR010000011.1:0-5792 GCF_026239715.1 Pedobacter sp. GR22-10 | reverse complement strand
TGATTAAATGCCTGCTTAAGGCTTTTAAGATTTGGCACCGACCTACTCTCCCACGTGTTACCGCAGTACCATCGGCTCTGGTGGGCTTAACTTCTCTGTTCGGAATGGGAAGAGGTGGACACCACCGATATAGGCACCTAAATATTTTTAAATAAGTGGCAGGTTTTAAGTATGAAGGTATAAGTATCTCTACTTACAACATACAACTTATCACTTACAACTTAAATGACATATTATTGAAAGAAGTTAAGTTTTGAAGAACAAACAACAGTTCTGTTTGCTTTGAAAGCTTCGGATGATTAGTACTACTCGACTGTGCTGTCACCAGCTTTACATCTATAGCCTATCAACGTAGTAGTCTGCTACGGTCCTATATGGAATTCTCATCTCGTGGCTAGTTTCGCACTTAGATGCTTTCAGCGCTTATCTATTCCCAGCGTAGCTACTCTGCAATGCCCCTGGCGGAACAACAGATTCACTAGAGGCTAGTCCAACCCGGTCCTCTCGTACTAAGGTCAGCCCCACTCAAAATTCCTACGCCCACAACAGATAGGGACCGAACTGTCTCGCGACGTTCTGAACCCAGCTCGCGTGCCACTTTAATCGGCGAACAGCCGAACCCTTGGGACCTTCTCCAGCCCCAGGATGTGACGAGCCGACATCGAGGTGCCAAACCTCCCCGTCGATATGAGCTCTTGGGGGAGATCAGCCTGTTATCCCCAGCGTACCTTTTATCCTTTGAGCGATGGCCCTTCCATGCAGAACCACCGGATCACTATATCCGTCTTTCGACCCTGATCGACCTGTATGTCTCACAGTCAAGCAAGCTTATGCTATTGCACTCCGCGTACGGTTACCAAGCGTACTGAGCTTACCTTTGAAAGCCTCCGTTACCTTTTTGGAGGCGACCACCCCAGTCAAACTACCCATCAAACAATGTCTCCCGCTTGGCGGGATTAGACACCGAATACAGAAAGGGTGGTATTTCAACGTTGGCTCCACGACGCCTAGCGACGCCGCTTCAAAGCCTCCCACCTATCCTACACATCCTGTATCCAATGTCAATGTTAAATTGTAGTGAAGGTGCATGGGGTCTTTCCGTCCCGTTGCGGGTACCCGGCGTCTTCACCGGGACCACAATTTCACCGAGCTCATGGCTGAGACAGCGCCCAGATCGTTACACCATTCGTGCAGGTCGGAACTTACCCGACAAGGAATTTCGCTACCTTAGGACCGTTATAGTTACGGCCGCCGTTTACTGGGGCTTCGATTCAATGCTTCTCCTTACAGATGACATCCCCTCTTAACCTTCCAGCACCGGGCAGGTGTCAGGCCTTATACTTCATCTTTCGATTTTGCAAAGCCATGTGTTTTTGTTAAACAGTCGCCTGGGCCTTTTCACTGCGGCTTACATTGCTGCAAGCGCCCCTTCTCCCGAAGTTACAGGGCCATTTTGCCGAGTTCCTTAGCCATGATTCACTCGAGCACCTTAGAATCCTCTTCCCGGATACCTGTGTCGGTTTGCGGTACGGGTTTTTATAACCTGAAGCTTAGCGGTTTTTCTTGGAAGTCTGATTACCTGCACTATCCACTCAGCCGAAGCCTTGCGGTACTATCAGCGTTCAGCTAGATCGGCGGATTTGCCTACCGTTCTAATACCTACAGCCTTTAACGATCTATTCCGTCAGATCGCGGCAGTGTCACTACTCCGTCCCCACATCGCAGTTATAAAAAGTACGGGAATATTAACCCGTTGTCCATCGAATTTCCCCTTCGGGTTCTCCTTAGGTCCCGACTAACCCTGATCCGATTAGCGTTGATCAGGAAACCTTATCCTTTCGGTGGCGGTGTTTCTCGCACCGCTTATCGTTACTTATGCCTACATTTGCTTTTCTATAAGCTCCAGCACCCATTACCAGATACCTTCGCTGCCGATAGAATGCTCCCCTACCGATATATTTCAATCCCATAGCTTCGGTGTACAATTTAATGCCCGTTTATTATCCATGCCCGATCGCTCGACTAGTGAGCTGTTACGCACTCTTTAAATGAATGGCTGCTTCCAAGCCAACATCCTAGCTGTCTGTGCAATCGGACCTCGTTAGTTCAACTTAACTGTAACTTGGGGACCTTAGCTGATGGTCTGGGTTCTTTCCCTCTCGGCGCGTGACCTTAGCACCCCGCGCCTCACTGCAGATCATATTTAATAGCATTCGGAGTTTGTCTGGATTTGGTAGGATTTGACTCCCCCGCACCCAATCAGTAGCTCTACCTCTATTAAACTTTATATCCACGCTGTTCCTAAAAACATTTCGGGGAGTACGAGCTATTTCCCAGTTTGATTAGCCTTTCACCCCTACCCACAGATCATCCGGAAACTTTTCAACGTTTATCGGTTCGGTCCTCCAGTACGTGTTACCGCACCTTCAACCTGTCCATGGGTAGATCACAAGGTTTCGCGTCTACCTCCTCTGACTATACGCCCTATTCAGACTCGCTTTCGCTTCGGATCCGTGCCTGAAGCACTTAACCTTGCCAGAGAAGAGTAACTCGTAGGCTCATTATGCAAAAGGCACGCCGTCACGCCACCTGGACGCTCCGACCGCTTGTAAGTACACGGTTTCAGGTTCTATTTCACTCCCCTGTTCGGGGTTCTTTTCACCTTTCCCTCACGGTACTGGTTCACTATCGGTCTCTCAGGAGTATTTAGCCTTACCGGATGGTGCCGGCAGATTCCCACAAGGCGTCTCCGACCTCGCGGTACTCAGGATACTACTAGACTGGTATTCTATACGTGTACTGGGCTATCACCATGTATCGCCGGGCTTCCCATCCCGTTCCACTTCTGTTTACCAATGCCACATCGTAGTCCTACAACCCCCACTTTGCCGTAACAAAGTAGGTTTGGGCTCTTTCCCTTTCGCTCGCCACTACTCAGGAAATCATTGTTATTTTCTCTTCCTCTGCTTACTTAGATGTTTCAGTTCGGCAGGTTTGCTCATTATATGTGACTGGTCTTCAACCAGCCGGGTTGCCCCATTCGGAAATCTTCGGATCTATTCCTATTTGCAAATACCCGAAGCTTATCGCAGCTTATCACGTCCTTCATCGCCTCTGAGAGCCAAGGCATCCCCCGTGTACTCTTTATTACTTTCTTCTACTTATACGCCTTTTGCGCCGTATAGTATGCTTTTTTGCTCTTGTTATGATGTCTCATACTTAAGTTCTGCTTGCGCTTCGTTAAGCGAGCACAAACACAACAGTCGCCTATTGTTGTTTGCTCTTCTTTTTTAACTTCTTCCAATATGTCAAAGAACTTTACTGAGGCTGATGGACGAAGGTATAAAGGTATAGGGTGTCATGTGCCCCAACCTAAGCCTCGTTTCAGCTTCGTTAGTTAAAAACTGCGGTCTCGAACCGTTTCATACTTTTTCTCGTATGTGCCCCGTGGCGTTTTCTTCTTGTCTTAATCTTTATGTCAATGTAGATTACCGATCCCGGTAATAAGGTATTTCTGTTTTTTAAAAGCTTTCTGCTTTGGTCTTTAAGCTTTACAGCTCTAAAGTGGAGAATAACGGAGTCGAACCGTTGACCTCCTGCGTGCAAGGCAGGCGCTCTAGCCAGCTGAGCTAATCCCCCAGATTTTTAGTCTTGAGTTTGGAGTCATTGGTTTGGAGTATTCATAACTCCCAACTCTATTCTCTTTACTCCCAACTTTAATGGTAGTCCCGTCCAGATTTGAACTGGAGACCCCTACATTATCAGTGTAGTGCTCTAACCAGGCTGAGCTACGGGACTTCTTGATTTAAGGTCAGCTTCCGTATGCAGTATATAGTATCTTACCGCTACTGCTTATCCTTTGGCTTTCCCCATCTGATGTTCCGTTGTGCTTACCTTGATAGCAGCCCACCGTTTTCCTCTGGGTGTTTCTTTTTTTCTCTTGTTTTTTTTAAAGTAGTCAGTATCAAGTAGCAAGGCCTTTAGACTTTCAGCTTTAGTCTTTTTACTTTAATCATATACCTTAATGTGAAATATCATGTTGCGAAAGCTGAGTAGGTGATGCTACTCCAGAAAGGAGGTATTCCAGCCGCACCTTCCGGTACGGCTACCTTGTTACGACTTAGCCCCAGTTATCGGTTTTACCCTAGGACGCTCCTTACGGTTACATACTTTAGGTACCCCCAACTTCCATGGCTTGACGGGCGGTGTGTACAAGGCCCGGGAACGTATTCACCGCGTCATTGCTGATACGCGATTACTAGCGAATCCAACTTCATGGGGTCGAGTTGCAGACCCCAATCCGAACTGTGAATGGCTTTGTGAGATTCGCATACTGTTGCCAGCTAGCTGCCCTCTGTACCATCCATTGTAGCACGTGTGTAGCCCCGGACGTAAGGGCCATGATGACTTGACGTCGTCCCCTCCTTCCTCTCTGTTTGCACAGGCAGTCTGTTTAGAGTCCCCACCTTAACGTGCTGGCAACTAAACATAGGGGTTGCGCTCGTTGCGGGACTTAACCCAACACCTCACGGCACGAGCTGACGACAGCCATGCAGCACCTAGTTTCGTGTGATTGCTCACTCATTTATCTCTAAATGATTCACTAACTTTCAAGCCCGGGTAAGGTTCCTCGCGTATCATCGAATTAAACCACATGCTCCTCCGCTTGTGCGGGCCCCCGTCAATTCCTTTGAGTTTCACTCTTGCGAGCGTACTCCCCAGGTGGAACACTTAACGCTTTCGCTTAGCCGCTGACTGTGTATCGCCAACAGCGAGTGTTCATCGTTTAGGGCGTGGACTACCAGGGTATCTAATCCTGTTTGATCCCCACGCTTTCGTGCCTCAGCGTCAATTAAACCATAGTAAGCTGCCTTCGCAATCGGTGTTCTGAGACATATCTATGCATTTCACCGCTACTTGTCTCATTCCGCCTACCTCTAGTTCATTCAAGCCCATCAGTATCAAAGGCACTGCGATAGTTGAGCTACCGTCTTTCACCCCTGACTTAACAGGCCGCCTACGCACCCTTTAAACCCAATAAATCCGGATAACGCTTGGATCCTCCGTATTACCGCGGCTGCTGGCACGGAGTTAGCCGATCCTTATTCTTCCGGTACATTCAGCTAAATACACGTATTTAGGTTTATTCCCGGATAAAAGCAGTTTACAACCCATAGGGCAGTCTTCCTGCACGCGGCATGGCTGGTTCAGAGTTGCCTCCATTGACCAATATTCCTTACTGCTGCCTCCCGTAGGAGTCTGGTCCGTGTCTCAGTACCAGTGTGGGGGGTCATCCTCTCAGATCCCCTAGTCATCGTCGCCTTGGTGGGCCGTTACCCCGCCAACTAGCTAATGACACGCATGCCCATCTCTATCCCATTAATGTTTGATCATTGAATAATGCCATTCTGTGATTTTATGCGGTATTAATCCGGATTTCTCCGGGCTATCCCCCAGATAAAGGTAGGTTGCATACGCGTTACGCACCCGTGCGCCGGTCTCAAGGAAGCAAGCTCCCTCTACCCCTCGACTTGCATGTATTAGGCCTGCCGCTAGCGTTCATCCTGAGCCAGGATCAAACTCTCCATTGTAAAATGTTGTTGATTCTGACCAGTTTTAACTATTGTTAAAAATAGTCTTCTTTTGTTTTGTCTGTTAGACATCACCTTTAAAATAAAGCTACTTAATCATGTACTTCGATCAGTACTTCATTAAACCCGCTTTCGCTACATTGACATCTCTTTTAAGAACTTATCAGGCTAATCCCTCACGGTCGCCCTTTTTATATATCT
>NZ_JAPIVR010000010.1:0-19567 GCF_026239715.1 Pedobacter sp. GR22-10 | reverse complement strand
CATTCCCCTAAAAACATAACCCACTGTAAATCATCCATAAAAAATTAAAATAAATAAAACATTTTTAAATCAGGAGTGTTTGCAAGCGCGGTTTTCAGGAAGAAAGACCGGATCAAGTTATATTAAACCATAGAGGTATAGAGAACATAGAGAAGGTAATAGTGATTATTAAAGGAAAGGAAGATTCGATATCCTATTATAAAAGCTAGATGTAAATAAAGGATACTGTAAACAATAATGGCTCATAAGGCTTATCATTAAATAACAACTCCATATACAATTGCTATAATATATATAGCCCCGCTTGCTACATATAGCCGAAATATCCTTATGAACGCTACAAGGCCACTAATAAAATTCGTAGCTGGTTTAAACTTATTTCAGTATAACACAAATCAACGACAATTCTATTATATACAAATAGCAGGAAAATCCTTATTGAGTGAATGATTTGCGACAAATTAAATCGGGAGTTAGTCAGGGGGGCTTGGTCGGGCTTATGACAATCGTACCCGAGCAGAGAGTGACCCAAGCATGAGCTAACTTTGAATTCACGCGGTCTTAAGTATCCGGATGATAATATAGATGACAAACTTTTGTTAAAAATTGTTAACTGTATATATGTACTGAATTGCTTTGCATAGCTTAGCGGCGAATTGTTTTTATTGATGTTATCGTATTATTAATTATCTTTGCAGAATGTTTAAAGTTAAACACTTAATTATTTTAGTATTTGTTGCCGCATTGGGCTTTGCGGGCTGTAAAAGTCGTTTTGAGAAATTGAGGGCTAGCAATGATGTGGCTAAAAAGTATCAGGAGGCGCTTCGCTTATATAATAAAAGAGATTACAGCAAAGCATTGGTACTTTTTGAGGATCTTTCTCAGAAATACCGTGGCCGTGCCGAGGCTGAAGACCTGAACTATTATTACGCCTATACCTTATATAGATTAAGTGATTATACTACTGCAAGATATCAGTTCAAAAGCTTTGCTGAAACCTACCCGGCTAGTAAAAATGCAGAAGAAGCCCGCTATATGGGTGCATATTGCTACTACCTGGAATCACCAAGTTTTTCTTTGGACCAGGAAAACACTTATAAAGCCATTGATGCTTTACAATTATTTATCAATTTATATCCTACAAGCGAAAGAGCTGCAGCAGCCGGAAAATACATCACAGTTTTAAGAGGAAAGTTGGAAGACAAAGCTTTCGAAAATGCTAAAATGTATTTAACAACAGGGCCGAGTAATGTAGATAATTACAGAGCGGCCGTTATTGCTTTGAGAAATGCTCAACGTGATTATCCAGATATTAAATATGCTGAGGAAATGGACTACCTGATGATTAAGGCGCAATATCTATATGCCAAAAACAGTTATGTTATTCGTCAGCAAGACCGCTATAATGAAGCTTTAGCCTTATATACAGAGTTTACCGAAAATCATCCTGATAGTAAATTTATAAAAGATGCTAAACTCGTAAAATCGGATGTAGAAGCGGGAATCGTAGCCACGAAACAAGAGCTTGCCCTATATGCTGCCGATCAGGAAAAATACAAGCAGATGCTGATCAGAACGGGTAAAGTTAAAGATACCCTTTCTACAAAACCAACTAACGCAGATAATACAGATATTAAAAAATAAGTCATACATGAATACTAACAAACCCGCTGTACCAAATACTACAGTTACCAGAAACGTACACGATCTAGATAAAACTACTGATAATTTATACGAATCTTTAGTAGTGATTGCAAAAAGAGCCAATCAGATCTCAAACAACGTTAAAGAAGAGTTACATGGTAAACTAGCAGAATTTGCATCAAGCAATGATAACCTGGAAGAGATATTTGAAAATCGTGAGCAAATTGAAATCAGCAAGCACTATGAGCGCATGCCTAAACCGGTTTTGGTTGCAATAGATGAATTTTTAAACAATAAAATTTATCACAGAAATCCTGCTAAAGAACAAAAGTAATAGTGGTATAGTGCATGGAGTTTTAAGCAAAGCGTTTTGTGCACACGCCCTCTGCCCTATGCTTTAAATTCTTTGCTCAATGCTTAAAAATAAAAATATAATCCTTGGCGTTTGCGGTAGTATCGCTGCTTACAAGTCGGCATTCCTGGTCCGGCTTTTGGTAAAAGCTGGCGCAAACGTTAAGGTTATTCTGACTCCTGATGGCGCTAATTTCGTTACGCCACTTACCCTTGCCACACTTTCTAAAAATCCGGTTTATACCCAGTACTTTGATGAGGAAACGGGTGTTTGGAGCAATCATGTTGAATTAGGCCTCTGGGCTGATTTAATTCTCATTGCACCCATTAGTGCAAATACGCTGGCCAAACTGGCTACCGGCATTTGCGATAACCTGCTTACTGCTGTATATCTGTCTGCTAAATGTCCTGTTTATGTTGCCCCTGCAATGGATTTAGACATGTGGAAGCACGAAACAACGCAAACCAATATTCATCAAATCCAAAGTTTTGGTAACCTCATCATTGAACCAGGTGATGGAGAACTGGCGAGCGGGCTCTATGGTGCAGGCAGAATGGCTGAACCTGAAGAAATTATTTCATTCCTGGATCATGCTATTAAACATTCTATGCCTTTATATGGCAAAAAAGTAATGGTAACCGCAGGTCCTACCTATGAAGCTATTGATCCGGTTCGTTTTATCGGAAACCATTCCTCCGGTAAAATGGGCTTCGCATTGGCAGATGAACTGGCAAGACTCGGTGCATCGGTTACTTTAATCGCGGGACCAACAGCGCAGAAGGAAAATCAAATCTTAACCAGAATTGATATCTTAAGCGCACAGGAGATGCTAAATGCCTGTACTTCCATATTTTCAGAAATGGATATTACCATCATGTGTGCCGCAGTTGCCGACTACCGTCCAAAAGTGATCGCCAATCAGAAAATTAAAAAACAAGCAGATAGCCTGGTTTTGGAATTAGAAAAAACCGTTGATATTTTAGCAACCTTAGGGAAAAGCAAAAAGGCAAATCAGATTTTAGTTGGTTTTGCTTTGGAAACTCATGATGAAGAAAATTATGCCAAAGGAAAACTAGCGCAGAAAAACCTTGACATGGTGGTGTTAAATTCGCTTAATGATAAAGGTGCAGGATTTAAATCTGATACGAATAAAATTACTATTTTTAATAAAGCATTGGAACGTACTGTTTTTGAGATGAAATCCAAGACAGCAGTTGCCAAGGATATTTGCACCGCTATTTTAAAAATCTTAAAATAATGAAAAGGATTCTCTGGATATTGTTATTGGCAGGCTTTGGTAAACTACAGGCTCAGGAATTAAATGCCAGGGTAACCATTTTGGCACCACAGGTTTCCAACATTAGCAAACCTACGGTAGATGCACTTCAGCGAACCATACGCGATTTTTTAAATAACAATAAATTCAGTTCGGAGAGTTATAAACCAACAGAACGGATCGACTGCAGCTTTGTGATCACCATTAACTCCTGGGATGGCGGATCGGGCTATACTGCTGAAGCACAAATCCAAAGTAGCAGGCCGGTTTTTAATAGCTCATATAACAGTACGCTGCTGAACATGAGCGATAAAAATTTCGACTTTAGTTACAATGATGGTGCTACCATCGATTTTTCAGATCAAAATTATATCTCTAATATAAGTGCCCTGCTATCCTATTATGCCTATACTATTATAGGTTTAGATAAGGATAGTTTTGCTAAAATGGGTGGAACCACCTATTACAAGAAAGCCCAGAATATCATTAACCTGGCGCAGGCCTCCGGTAATGCCGGCTGGAAAGCTGCCGATGGGTTAAGAAACCGCTTCTGGTTTAATGAAAATGTGCTTAACCCTGTTTTCAGTGAGCTTCGTGCTTTTATTTACAGCTATCACCTGAATGGTCTGGATCAGTTAACCGATAATGATAAAGGCATCACCCAAATTGTTGCGGCGCTTCCAGCCCTACAACAAATGGATAAACAAAAGCTGGGTTCCATTTTTCCCAATGTATACTTTGCATCAAAAGCAGAAGAAGTAACCAATGTATTGTCCAAATTAAATATGCAGGAGCGTTTAAAAGCCTACAACATGCTGGCAGAAATAGATCCTGCAAATATCGGCAAGTACGAAGGATTAAAGAAATAATTCTTTGAATGAGTAAGCTACGGAATTGGTAAGTAGATCCCTACTGAACAAATATTCCATCGCCTTATGTCCTGATTAACCGGTTACATACGAATACTTTTACATCAATGCACATTTCTATCTAATGGCTTTCTGCTTATATACTTCTCCTTTCAGATAAACAATTTGGCAATTAACCAATTTAACAATTAAAAAAATATTTGCATTATACGAATATCTTCGTACATTTGAATACGAAATAATTCGTATACCATTGTAACATATGAGCATTCATAATATCAAACCTACCGAAGGTGAAATGGAAATCCTTCAGGTACTATGGCAAAACGGTCGGGCAACAGTAAGAGAAGTGCATGAAGCATTAAATAAAAAGGATTCCGGCTATACCACTACACTGAAGCTGATGCAGATCATGCATGAAAAAGGACTGGTAGAAAGAGATACCAACCAGAAAACCCACATTTATAAAGCACTGGTTAACCAGGATAAAACAGAAAAACAATTGGTAAATAAAATGATCGACAATGTTTTTAATGGTTCAGCCGCACGCCTGGTCATGCAGGCTTTGGGTAATCATAAAACAAGTGCCGACGAAATTGATGAGATTAAAAAATACCTGGATAGCCTGAAGTAAGCATTAGTCATTAGTCATTAGTCATTAGTCATTAGTCATTAGTGAAAACAATTAGGTTATAGTAAAGATCATTATTCGTTCAAATAAACCATTGATATGGAAACTTTAATACCACAATTTATCAAAGCAATGGGCTGGAGTATATTAAACTCACTCTGGCAAAGTGCCATTATTTATGGCATTTTATTCATCGTGATGCTGACACTACCAAAACTGGCATCTAAACACAGGCACAATCTGGCTTTTGCGGCTATAATTTTGATGTTTTTTGCGTTTAGCTATAATATGGGTGAACAACTGATGCTGAATAAAACAACAAATCTGGCAATGGCTCAGCCTCAACAGTTGCAGTTTGATCAATATCTGAAAAACCTTCCGCAAACTTTCAGCAGTAAGGCAGAGCAGTATTTCCCCGTTGTAGTGGTCTTTTATATCATTGGGATCCTTTTACAGCTATTTGTTATTGCTAAAGGCTATTATCAGCTTTCAAAACTAAAAAAGGAATGCTTAAGCGCCATTCCTGAAGATTGGAAGCTGATATTTCAGCGTGTAAAATCTGCTATGGGCATTAAAAAAGATATCCGCTTTGATTTATCATCAATAGTAAATGTCCCGCTGGTGATCGGCTATTTGAAGCCAGTAGTATTATTCCCGATTGCACTGGTAAACCAACTGGATCATGATCAGGTAGAAGCGATCTTAATTCATGAACTCTCGCATATCAGGAGAAATGATTTTTTACTCAACCTGATTAAAACAGCTATTGAAACACTCCTTTTTTATAACCCTTTTGTATGGATGGCCGGAAGATTTATTCATATTGAACGCGAACACGCCTGCGATGATTTGGTAGTGAAGATCACTGGTAAACCCTTAAATTATGCTCATGCCCTACTTAAACTTGAATTACTGAAAGATAATAAAAGCCCGGCTTATGCTTTAGCAGCCACCGGCAAAACACAGAATTTGTATCAACGCATTAAAAGAATCACCAACATGAAAACAAATTATTTGAATGCTAAACAGCAAATGGCAGCTTTAACACTGGGCGTTGCCTGCCTGTTCTCCATCGCATGGATTAATCCGAGCGAAAAAAAGAAAGAAATTAACAAAGCACTAAAAACGCAAATGGCTAGCCTAAATAAGGCTATAGAAAGCATTACAATGCCTCAGGATACTACCAAAAAGCGTAAAATAAAAATTGTAACTGTTGATGCAAACGGAAAAAGAACTGAATATAATTCAATAAAAGAGGTACCTGATAGTCTGAAAAAAAGCATCTATGCCGATGAATTTGCAGGAGTTAGAAATTTAATCAGCTTAAACAGAGATAGCACATTTACTTACGGAGATTCTACTTTTAAAGCGAAATTATATAAAGAATTTCAATCCCCTGAAGCACAGAAAAAGTGGAGAAAATTTGGAGATGATATCGCCCGTGAATACAATTCTCCACAGGCAAAAGCTAAATGGAAAAAGATGGGTGATGATATGCAAAAGAAAATGAATTCTCCTGAAGAACAGGCAAAATGGAGAAAATTTGCAGAAGATGTACGCAAAGAATATGGATCGCCTGAGGCGCAGGCAAAGTGGAAAAAAATGGGAGAAGAAATGTCCCTTAAAATGAACTCTCCGGAGGAGCAGGCAAAGTGGAAAAAATTTGGTGAAGATATTGCAAAGGAATATGGATCACCTGAAGCACAAGAAAAGTGGCGAAAAATGGGAGAAGATATGGCAGCTAAAATGAATACCAGTGTATTCAGGATGGAGACTGATCTGGACCAGACAAAATATCCGGATGCCAAAAGATTCTCCAAATTACCAGGCATCAATGCTGATTCATTAACCAAAGGCCGGAGCATGATAATTACAAATGGTTCCGTATATTATTTAGATGATCAAACCAATAATAAAGTAAAACAGACTGAAGAATATAAAAAGTTGAAAGAAAAATTTGATAGAGAGGTTAAGGAATTGAAAGCGAAAATAGAAAAGGAAAAAACAGAAAAATCTAAAACCAACTAACCAAACAAACAATGGCAAAACAGCGAAGAATAATCTTCGCTGTTTTTGTTTGGAATGGCTTGCTTGAAATAACTTTTTAGTATTTTCGCTGTAGTTATGCTACAAAAAATTTCTATACGTAATTACGCATTAATTGATAGTCTTGATATTGAATTTGATAAAGGCTTAAATATTATCACAGGAGAAACCGGTGCCGGAAAATCCATTATACTCGGCGCACTTTCACTTATTCTGGGTCAAAGGGCTGAAAGTAAATATTTCTTTAGCCAGGATAAAAAATGTGTTATAGAAGGAAATTTTCTCCTGGCTGATCAAAAATTGCTTGAAGTTTTCGAAGAAAATGATCTTGATTTTGCAAATGAAACCATCCTTCGCCGGGAGATATCCATCGATGGAAAAACCAGGTCGTTTATTAATGACACGCCAGTTAACCTTTCTATATTAAAACAAATCGGCGAAAGGCTGATTGATATTCATTCTCAGCATGCGACACAAGAGATCAATAATGCAGACTTTCAATTGTTGATTGTTGATGCACTAGCCAACCATCAAACGGTGTTATTTGAGTACCGCACCGGATTTAAACGACTAAAACAGGAAAATAATCGGTTACAAAAACTGATCAGTGACGCCACTGAAGCCAGAAGCAGGCAAGATTACGAACAATTTTTATTTAATGAACTGGAGCAGGCCGGCATTAAAGAGGGAGAACAGGAAGAACTGGAACTGGAGCTGGAGCGTTTAACGCACGCAGAGACTATTAAAAGGGCTTTACTCACTTCAGCAGGATTATTGAATGAAGTTGAACCCTCAGGATTGCAAATGCTGAAAGAAGCATCACTACAATTACAGGCCATTGAAAAATTTGATCCGGCCATTAATGTACTTTTTGAACGCTTACGCTCATCCATTATTGAAGTTAAAGATATTGCGCAGGAGCTTTCCAGCATAGAGGAAAATACCTTACATAGTGCAGATCGCCTGGAAATTGTTCAGCAGCGGTTAGACCTGTTTTATGCTTTACAGCAGAAACACAGGGTAGCTGGTAATACGGAATTGTTGGAAATACAAGCACGGCTGGAAATAAACCTTAACCAGCTGCTTTCTTCAGATGAAAACATTGAAAGCTTACAAAAAGAGATCGACGCCTTAAAAAAGGAATTACAAAAGCTGGCTGAACAGCTTGGTACCAACCGTAAAAAGGCCATTAAAGTGGTAGAACAGGAAACCAGTAATACACTAAGAAAAGTGGGTATGCCGAATGCAAAATTGGTACTGGATCAAAATAAACTGACTGAATTAAATAAGGATGGCCTGGATGAAATTCATTTATTGTTTAGTGCCAATGCCGGACAAGCACCTGCTCCTGTTAATAAAGTAGCATCAGGCGGTGAGCTTTCGCGCCTCATGCTCGCCATAAAAACTTTACTGGCCAAACACACTTCCTTACCAACCATCATTTTTGATGAGATTGATACCGGGATTTCGGGTGAAACAGCTTTAAAGGTTGGCGAAGTGATATCGGTTCTAGGTGAAAACATGCAGGTGATTTCCATCACCCATTTACCTCAAATTGCGGCAAAAGGCCACTCTCATTATTTTGTTTATAAAAATGATGAGAAAGGAAAAACCACTACCGGAATCAGAAAATTAAAACAAGACGAAAGGATTGGTATTATTGCTGAAATGTTAAGCGGTAAAAATCCGGGATCTTCTGCCATCGAAAATGCAAAAGAATTGTTAGCCTGATAAAATAATAATGGCATTTGCAATTTTAAAACTAAAATATTAGTTTTAAAGATGAAATGGTTTTGCGTTTTCTTTTTTCTACATATTTTTATTTTTACCTGCACTGCTCAGCAGTTTAATTTAACCGGTATGGTTAAAGACCGGCATGGTGAAGCACTGCCGGGAGCTGGCATTTATGTGAGTGGTTATAAGATGGCCACCGTTTCCAATCCGGAAGGGAAGTTTACAATGCGTTTAAATCCCGGAAATTATGATATCCTGGTGCAACTGATTGGTTATAAATCACTGCGTAAAAATGTAATCATCGCAGATCAATCCATTAATACCACTTTCACTTTGGAAGAAAGCGTAACGCAACTCGCTGAAGTAACCATTAAACCTGATCCAAACCGTGAACATTACCTCAACATATTTAAAGATTTTTTTATTGGAACCACACCAAATGCCAAAAAATGTAAGCTTATTAATCCCAATGTATTAATGATTGATTATGAAAAAGAACATTCCAGATTAACCGTAAAAACCAATCAGTTTCTGATCATAGAGAATAAAGCACTGGGTTATCAGATTAAATACCTGCTCAACCTGTTTCAGTTTGACTATAAATCCAATATCATTTATTATGAGGGTTTTCCATATTATGATGATTTAAAAGGCTCTTCGCGACAGAAAAGAAATTGGGAAAAGAAACGCTTAATCGCCTACAGGGGTTCGCCACAACACTTTTTTAAATCCCTTTACCAAAAGAAAGCGGCTATTGAAGGCTTCACGATTAATAAATTAATATTAAGGTCCAATCCTGAGAAACCATCCGACAGTATGATCCAGGCAAATATCAGGCGACTATCTAAAAAAAGCATCCATTCAGGTACCATTGATCTCAATAAAGATGATTCATTGAATTATTGGATAAGAAAGAAAAATCTGCCAGCTGAAATTGCAATACTAAACAGAGCTGCAGTAGTGGAAGATACGTTGGTTAAAAAGGTAAATGCCAATATCAGAAAAATTAACTTTACAGATAAGCTATTTATATCTTATACCAGGGAAAAGGAGGATCTCTCATTTAGCAATGCTATTGGCATGTCTTTATCCAGGCCACCCGATATGAAAAATCATCAGGCATCATCCATCACTTTACAGGTAAGTCCGGTTTATTTTTATGAAAATGGCGGAATCTACAATCCCAGAAGTATGCTGTTTTCTGGATACTGGGCATGGGAAAAAATTGCAGACAGTGTACCAATGGATTACATGCCCTTAAATGGAGATAATAGCACGCGTTAAATTTGTTAAAATCATTCACTTGCAATCAGAATATTATTGCTTTTGGTTACATTCGCACTTATGATTAAAAGCCTTTTGGCATCGCTGGTTTTCATCATCATAGGTACTCATGTCATTGCTCAGAATACATTTACCATTAGCGGGACCGTGAGAGACAATAAAGACGGATTGCCTGGTGCAAGTATTTATTTGAGTGGCTACAAAATTGCTACCGTTGCGGATAATGATGGGAAATTTAAACTTTCAAACTTAAAGCCTGGAAGTTATGATTTACTTGTACAAATTGTAGGTTACCTCCCCTACTCAAAAAGTGTAATTGTTTCCGATAAATCAGTTGTGGTTGATCTCGTGTTAAAGGAAAATGTGGCGCAGCTGGATGAAGTTGTAGTTCGCGCTGATCCTAACCGGCAAAAATACATTAACCAGTTCAAGGAATTTTTTATCGGCAAAACGCCTAACGCGCTGCAATGCAAAATACTAAATCCTCAGGTCTTAAATGTAGATTTCGATATTACCAAAAGTACATTAACCGTCTCCACAACCGAATTTCTGGTGGTGGAGAATAAAGCGTTAGGCTACCGGTTAAAATACATGCTTGACCATTTTGAATACAACTCCAGAACACGCATTATTTACTATTCCGGCCACCCATTTTTTGAAGAGTTAAAAGCCTCGGCAGCAAAGAAGAAGAAATATATTGCCGCCAGAGAAATTGCTTATTACGGATCATCACAGCATTTTTTCAGGTCGCTCTATGCGAATAAAACCAGGGAAGAGGGTTTTATCATTAATAAAATGATTAAAATACCTAATCCGAACCGTTATCCTGAATATGTAATTAATACCAACCTGGAAAAAATAAAAACACTTCCCGAAAAAACCGGGATCAGAAAAACAGCAGGTAAAATAGATACGGCTTTACTTTCTTTCTGGACCAAACAAAAAGAAATGCCCAAAACAATCGATAAATTTTCAAGGGCTGAAGTACTTACTGACACTTTAGTACATCCTTTTAATGAAAACCTGAAATACATCAGCTATACAGATGCCTTACTGATCCAGTACACGAAAGAAAAGGAATCATTGGCTTATTCTAAAACCGGTTTTTGGATTTTCAGACCTCTTGATGTACCTGAAAATGAAATTTCAGTGGCCAACCTAATGAGTGAAGGCGTACGTTTTTATGAAAATGGAGGCATTTACGACTCCCGCTCGCTACTTTATGAAGGTTATTGGGCCTATGAAAAAGTCGCTGACATGGTGCCAATGGATTATATTCCCCTTCCTAAAAAAGAATAATAAAAATTAACATCTTTTCAACATCGAGCTTAATTACTAAAAATATTAGTAATTTTATACTTATGTCTGACGAGGAAGAAAAACAATATTTCAGGGGGCGGGGTGCCCAGCTTAATCCACATAACAAATTTTTAAAAGATGTTTATGTGAAGGAACATGATGAAGGAATTGATGATTGGGAAGAAACCGATCGTAAAACTACCTTCGTTTTTGAAAATTCTAAAACCATTGTGAACAAAGTAGATAGTCCGGATGTTGGGATGGCCTATTCACTAAACCCCTACCAGGGCTGTGAGCATGGCTGTACCTATTGCTATGCCCGTAATTCTCATCAATACTGGGGTTACAGTGCCGGACTGGACTTTGAGCGGAAAATTATTGTTAAAAAAGATGCGCCCACCCTCTTTAAAAAATTTTTAGAAAAGAAAGGATGGGATGCCGCTACCATATCCTTATCTGGAAATACAGATTGCTATCAACCTGCCGAACGCAAATTTAAACTCACCAGGCAATTGCTGGAAATCGCACTGGAATATAAGCAACCCATTGGTATGATCACTAAAAATGCATTGATTTTAAGGGATCTGGATATTTTGCAGGAAATGGCCAGACAAAATTTGTGCATGGTTTATGTTTCGATTAATAGCCTCAATGAAACTTTACGCCAGCTAATGGAACCCAGAACCACTACGGCAAAGCAGCGTTTAAAAGTGGTTGATCAGCTCAGCAAAGCCGGAATACCTGTAGGTGTTATGGTTGCTCCACTTGTTCCGGGATTAAGCGATCATGAGATTCCAAAAATATTAAAATCTGTTGCAGACGCAGGTGCAGTTAAAGCGGGTTATACAATTGTACGATTAAACGGAGCCATTGGGCAAATATTTGAAGATTGGCTGCATAAAAATTTTCCTGACCGCTTTGATAAAGTCTGGCACATGATACAAAGTTGCCACGGTGGTAATGTAAATGACAGCAGATTTGGTGATCGGATGCGGGGAGAGGGAAACATTGCAAAAATGATCAAAGACAATTTCAAGTTACATTGCAGGCTAAACGGTCTCAATACAAACGAAATTATTCTTGATCATTCTTTATTTAAAGTACCCAGTGATCAGATGTCTTTATTTTAATTTTTTTGGTCGTGTAAGGATATAAATTTAGTTTTGAAAATGAATATAGCATTAGTAACCTATCAGGATAAAGGGGCATATGATAGTCAAACCGTTGAAAGTGAAGATGACCGTCTTTTAACCTTTCTAAAAGCGAAGAGGTTAAATATAGAGCTGGTAATCTGGAATGATCCGGAAGTAAACTGGGAAAACTATCAATTGGCAATACTTAAATCGCCCTGGGATTATTTTGATTTAGTTGATGATTTTCATACCTGGCTCAACCATCTGGAAGATAAGAAGGTCAGATTGCTTAACCCCATTGACATTGTGCGGTGGAATATGGATAAAACATACCTAAAAGAAATAGAAGAAGTAGGATTGAGCACTACCCCTGGTATTTACTTAGATAAAAATACAGTGTTGAAACTGGCGGATTTTTTCCAGATTTTTAAAACAAAGAAGTTGATTGTAAAGCCCTGCATAAGTGGTGGTGCAAAAAACACATTCAAGGTTACGGAAGATAATGTTATGGAAATTAATGAAACACTCAACAGATTGATTCAAAACGAAAACTTTATTGTTCAGCCTTTTTTGCAGGAGATTGTTGATAATGGTGAATGGTCATTTATTTTCTTTAACGGCCTGTACAGCCATAGTTTAATCAAAAAAGCTAAAACAGGTGATTTCAGGGTACAGCCATCGCACGGTGGATCGGTTTATCCTCAAAACCCTGACGAGGCCTTAATTGCTATTGCAGCAGCGTATGTAAAACGCTTTGCCAAAAATTGTCTTTATGCCCGGGTTGATGGAACTTTTGTGAGCGGTAAATTTCTGCTGATGGAACTGGAATTGATTGAACCCTTTTTATTCCTAAATACAGATCCTCAAAACTATGAAAGGTATTATCAGGCTTTAAAAGAATTGATGCAGCTTAACTAAAGGAAATGAAAGTTCTAAATTTATCCCTGAATATTGTTAAAATCTACGCTTCAGTTCTTCACTGAAAATTATTTACTTAACTGAGATTTTGTTTCTCTTTCCACAATCTGACAGTAAAATTCCCAGTCGATTTTTGGTTGTTTCCATTTCGCCAGACTCAGTTCAACAGATGCTGTATTTTGATGATCATTAGCCATTTTACTGATCTCTTTAAGGGTATCTTTCAGGTTTTTTAATACAGAGAAAAACTGGCGATCATTGTTAAAGGCCAAAGAAGTATTTTTTTCACCATCCAAATATCCCTGATTTGAACTTTCACTATAAGCATATTGCATTTTATCCAATACCATCAGACGATCATTAATCATATTTAATGCCGCTTTTGATAAAATAAATTCCTCTATCGCAATAATTGCATTGTTTTTTACAACAAAGTTTAAACCCTCTATATTCACCCTGTATAAACCTGGATGATTAAAAATATATTTTGATTGGGGTAGACTTGCAGCTTGAATATGACGCGATTTGATGAGTGTTTTATTAAAATTAATACGGGTATCAGCGAGTTTTTGAATTGAAATGAAGCTATTATTAACTGTTAGGCTAGTTTGTGCCTGAATGTGTGTTGAAATACCTAATAAAGATATGAGCAAAAGAGCGAAAGTGGTTCTCATGACGCAAATATAAAATAAAAATTATATATATCAATGCATTTTGTATGACCAGAAATACACATTGTTTATATATTTTAATTATTTATATTGATATAGATCAACAAACATCATCAATCACCTCTTCACGAATTAAATATATCGGTTATCAGCTCAGAATATAAAAATGAATGACAAGGTAATGCTACAGTATTACTCGCTATTGAAACTAAAATATGATTGACTATATCATTTAATGTTCGGAGAGTTATTTTTTATTCTGGAAAGAAAGCTATAAAATTAAATCAGCAATAACGGACAATTGTATTCATTCCACAAATCGCTGTTTACCTGCACATAAAGCAAAAAAAACTCCCGATTTCCATCGGGAGTTTAAATTATTTATTTGAAGAATCTTCTTCTTTTTTTGGCTCTTCTTTTTTCTTTTCACCTTTCTTATGATTGACTGAAATCAGTTCTGTAGTTTTATCATAATCGATTTCCAGCACATCACCTTCAGATAATTCACCTTTCAGAATTTCTTCTGCAATCGGATCTTCCAGGTATTTCTGAATTGCACGTTTCAATGGACGGGCACCAAAATTACTGTCAAAACCTTTATCGGCTATATAATCCTTTGCATTTTCAGTTAAAGCAATCTCGTATCCTAAAGTATGAACCCTGCCAAATAAAGCTTTTAGTTCAATATCAATAATCCTGAAGATTTCATCTTTACCTAAACTGTTAAACACCACAACATCATCTACACGGTTTAAAAACTCTGGTGCAAAGGCACGTTTTAAAGCACTTTCAATCACCCCACGACTATGAGATTCCGCCTGGTTCGTTTTTGCTGAAGTAGAGAAACCAACACCCTGCCCAAAATCTTTCAACTGACGGGCACCAATGTTTGAGGTCATGATGATGATTGTATTTCTAAAATCAACTTTACGACCTAAGCTATCAGTTAACTGACCTTCATCTAAAACCTGTAAAAGGATATTAAATACATCAGGATGTGCTTTTTCTATCTCATCCAGCAAAATAACGGCATAAGGTTTCCTTCTTACTTTTTCCGTTAACTGTCCACCTTCTTCATAACCTACATATCCCGGAGGCGCACCCACTAAACGTGAGACAGCAAATTTCTCCATATATTCACTCATGTCAATTTGAATCAGTGAATCATCACTATCAAACATAAAACGAGCCAGTTCTTTTGCCAATTCTGTTTTACCAACACCGGTAGGGCCTAAGAAAATGAATGAACCAATTGGTTTCTTCGGATCTTTTAATCCTGCTCTGGTACGCTGGATGGCTTTGGTTAATTTCTTAATCGCATCATCCTGACCGATAATTTTCTCGGCCACTTTATCATACATGTTCAACAGTTTCTGACTATCCGTCTGGCCCACACGCTGAACCGGAATGCCCGTCATCATGGCCACGACCTCTGCTACGTTATCTTCAGAAACTTCATAGCGTTTGGTTTTGGTTTCTGCCTCCCACTCTGCTTTCGCTTTATCTAATTCTTCAATTAAATTTTTCTCCGTATCACGGAGTTTTGCAGCTTCTTCATATTTCTGACTGCGGACAACCTTATTTTTCTCCAGCTTAATATCTTCTATTTTAGCCTCGACATCAATAATGTTCTGCGGTACATGAATGTTCGTCAGGTGTACTCTTGAACCAGCTTCATCTAAAGCATCAATTGCTTTATCAGGCAGAAAACGATCAGAAATGTAACGTGAAGTTAAAGTTACACAAGCCTGGATAGCTTCATCAGTATAAGTTACGCCATGATGCTCCTCGTATTTATCTTTAATCCGGGTTAAAATTTCTACTGTTTCATCTGGTGTAGCCGGTTCAACCATTACCTTCTGGAAACGACGGTCTAAGGCACCATCTTTCTCAATATACTGACGGTACTCGTCTAAAGTAGTAGCACCAATACATTGAATTTCACCCCTGGCCAATGCCGGCTTAAACATATTTGAGGCATCAAGTGAACCTGATGCACCACCGGCACCTACAATGGTATGAATCTCATCAATAAACAGAATCACATCGGTAGATTTCTCCAGCTCATTCATGACGGCTTTCATCCGCTCTTCAAACTGGCCGCGGTATTTTGTACCTGCCACCAAAGAGGCCAAATCTAAAGTAACAACACGCTTGCCAAAAAGCACACGTGAAACTTTCCGCTGAACAATACGTAAAGCTAAACCTTCGGCAATAGCTGATTTACCCACGCCAGGCTCTCCGATTAAAATTGGATTGTTCTTTTTTCTACGGGATAAAATCTGAGATACACGTTCAATTTCTTTTTCGCGACCTACGATTGGATCCAACCGGCCTTCTTCTGCAGCCTTTGTGAGGTCACGACCGAAATTATCAAGAACCGGTGTTTTAGATTTGATGTCTGAAACTTTTTTAGGTGTACTGAAGCTTTCTTCTTCACGATAATCATCATCACCACCTGTTGAGGCGCTGTTTGAAATATCATCCCTGAAGCCATTTTTATTTACTTCAACTTCCTGTTTAAAGACATCATAAGTAACTCCATATTGCAGTAAAATTTGAGAGGCGATATTGTCGTCATCTCTCAAAACCGACAACAATAAATGCTCGGTGCCAATTAAATCGCTTTTAAATATCTTAGCTTCTAAGTAAGTAATTTTTAAAACTTTTTCTGCCTGTTTTGTTAAAGGGATGTTACCTAAATTAACAGTAACGCTCGAAGTACCGCGAACAGCATCTTCAATTGAACGGCGCAATTTACCTGTATCAACTCCTAATGACCTTAAAATTTTGATAGCCATGCCATCGCCTTCGCGGATGAGGCCCAATAATAAATGCTCGGTTCCGATGTAATCATGCCCTAAACGGAGCGCTTCCTCCCTACTAAAAGAGATTACATCTTTAACCTGCGGTGAAAATTTTGCTTCCATAATACCTTTCTTAACAGCTACGTCCCTAAACTATAAAATAATTATAAAAAGAGGGTACTGTTTTTTTTATTTTATCAACAATTGCGCCATGTGGGTAGATAAACAGTGTTTAATACTGCTGAGAACCCAATAATTTGTGTAAGATTACTGTTGCCTTTAACAGGCTTATTCTGATAAGTATCTACGTAATATCTGTTTAAATGGTTTTAAAAGTACTTTCAAATGGAGTACGCTATCAGCATTCAAACTTTGTCGGTTTAGTGTAAGGATTTTTCTGCTGGTATGACCTGACAAATTGTTTCCCTTAACTACTGCAATTTACAAGTTTTGACAGAAAAACAAAGTGATGATGACATCCTTTTAAAAATAATCAGTTACACATGATGATCCGTTTAAAAATCAACTGGATCTGATATTATTACTGTAGATAACCTTAGCCAAATCAAATTTGTTTTGAAAAATAAATTCCATCCTGACTATAAATACTTCTTACCTTCATTTACATAAGTGCTTTTAAATCGGAAAATAAATAAGTTTATAGGGCTAACATTTCAGCGTATTGATTTTACCGACTGTTTTTTAGAATTTATAGACTGCTAAGTTTAGTCACAATTGTTGATACACGAAAAGAATTTGATTTTTAAAAAGCAACTGTACTGACTGAAATAAAAATGGCCACCGCTTATGCTGTGACCATTGTAAATTTAAGTTTATAGTATCAATATGTTAACCCTTGGTAACTAATCGGGTAATTTGGGTGTTTTACCAATTGATACCAAGATTAATCTCGAAACTCCCAGCAGTATAACCACTTAAGGCACCGGTTTGCGTGGTATATGCCGTATTAATGTTGTATTTCTTTTTGTAATGTAATCCAACACCAAAACTTGCAGCCTTGCTGGTGTGGTACATTGCAGTGAATAATACCTGTTGATTGGCAACACCAAATTGTGCACCAACATCAACAATGTCAGCTATATCTGTAAAGGACCGATAGGCAACCTTTGGCTGGAGCAAGTTTTCACCAAGATGAAAGATATACCCGGTAGAGGCATAAATAACCGGCGTGTTAATCAGTTTAAAATTATCTTTTTTGAAATAATTTTTAAGGTTCACCAATGCAAAATCTACATTAAAACTTTGTGAGGTTATCCCGATACCGAAATCACCATCAAAATAAGTTTTATGGTCGCTATTATAAGCTCCAACCTGTGGATCATTTGGATTTCCGATGAGATCCTGCATATCAACCCGTTGATTCATAAACCCTGCAGACAAACCAAAATTCAGTTTAGCCGACTCATTAAGTGGAAGATGATAAGCATAACTTGCCAGGATTCGCGTTTGCCTTTGCAAGCCTGCTTTATCCAGATTCATATTTAATCCCACACCTACTCTTTCCCAGCCATAAGTGGCGCTGAGATTTTGTACGATAGGGGCGCCAGGAATATTATTCCACTGTGAACGGAAGGTGAGATCTGCAGTTGCACCTTCTGCCAGCCCGGCCATGGCCGGGTTAGCAAGATAAGTATTGTTAAAATATTGGTTTAATAATGGACTAGTCTGCGCTTTTACTTTTGAAAAACCGATCAGAGCAGCCATTATCATTATTGTTGTTTTCATCCTTTTCATTTTCTTAACGGTTTCTGATAATCGTGATAAATCCCTTTTGTACTAGTTTATTTGGGCCATAGGTAATGATGTAATAGTAGGTACCTTCAGCAAGGTTATTACCTCCGATGGTTCCGTTCCAGCTGTTATCATACGTTTTTTTACTATACATTTCCCTGCCGTTGCGATCAAATATCCTGACTTCATTATTCGGATACATATCAATGTTCTGCACAATCCAGGTATCATTTATACCATCTCCATCTGGCGTTAAGATATTATTTGCAACCAGTTTATAATCTTCAGTTACCTTAATGGTGATCGACGCTGAACTGTTACAACCAGTGGCATTGGTAACCTGAACGGTATACGTGGTAGTTTGAGCCGGACGAACGGTAAGAGAAGCCATATTCTGTCCACTGATCATCCCACTAGCGCTAAACCAGCTGTAAGTAGTGCCACCGCTGGCCGTTAATACTGCTGTTTCGCCCTTACTGATTTCAGCACCTTTATTGCTCACAATACTTACCGATGGAACAGCATTGATTGTTAATGTACCGTTTACATATACAAAACTATAGTTGTTTGATAAACCACCAGATGGCACAAGTACATAATTACCGGCTGTATTTCTATTGGCTGTAGTGCTGACAACTGGTTTTGTACTCAATGAACTTTCAGTATCTCCTGCTTTAAAACCAGTATAAGTTACGCCAAAGGTTGGGAAACCATCTGACTGACACATTACCGCATTGCTTGCCGTAACAGTGAGTACAGATTTAGTAATGGACAGATTGGCACCAACATAAGTAATATTATAATTACTATTTAATGCGAGTGTTCCCTTGTTAATTGCATACGAACCTACATTTTCGCCTGGCAAACGGGTTAAACTTCCGGAGAAGCTATCGCCGGTTTGAAGTGCCGGAGCAAAGGTATAGGTCAGTGCAGGATCAGCATCACCATAGGTTTTGCTTTTCGCGGCAGCTGTTACCGTCACCGTTTTTGCACCGATCGTTAAATCAGCACCTACATAAGTTAAAGTATAGTTACCATTCAGTGCAAGCGTACCCTGGTTGATCGCATATGTTCCTACGTTTTCGCCAGGTGATCTGTTTAAGGAACCGGTAAAAGTATCGGTACCCACTAAGGCCGGAGCAAAGGTATAG